>JAOASD010000023.1 GCA_025210265.1 Pelagimonas sp. | reverse complement strand
TAGGCGGCACCGCCGACCAGATCCTCGCTGACATCAAAGGTCAGGTCGCGCTTGGCACCGTACCAGTCGATGATCTTGCGCACTTCGGCCATGACTTCGGGGCCGATCCCGTCACCGGGCAGGATAAGAAGCGAGGGGTTGGTCATGTCAGGCTGTCCTTCAAGCAATATCTTGCGCTTTCGGGTAAAGAAACCGACCCGAATGGTCAAGAAACCAACGGGGATAAGCCCTGTTCCAATGCGTCCCAGACCCGTTTGATCCGCGGCGTGGAGCGCATTCTTTCATGCGCAGCCAGCCAGAGCGGCAGAGTCGGCATGGGAAACTCCGGCAGCAGCTGTTCGACCAGAGGGTCCGCATCACCGATATTGGTCTGGCCGAATCCCACGCCGCAACCCGCGCGGATCAGCTGCCAGTAGGTCGTGTGATGATCGCAGCGCGTGGCGAACCAGTCCCGCTGGGCCTCGATCCCCATGTCGCGCATCCCGGCAAGGATCGTGTCATGGGTATCATAGCCCACCATGTCATAGGCAAACAGATCCTGGATGCCTTGCGGGCGGCCTTTGGCCTCCAGATAGCTGCGGGCGGCATAGATCCCCAGGCGCAGCTCGCCCAGATGTTTGGTGACAATGTCCAGCTGTTCGGTCCGATACATGCGCACGGCGATGTCGGCCTCGCGATACAGCAGGTTTTCGGAATGGTCCGAGGCGACCAGCTCGATGCTGATATCGGGCTCTTCGGCCCGCAGCCGCGCAAGGATGGGCGGCAGGTGGTAATGGGCGGAAAAGACGCTGGCGGTGATGCGCACTGGCCCGCTCAGCTTGTCCGACCGGCCCGCAGCGGTCAGGGACAGGGCTCGCATCCCGTCAGCCATGACATGCGCATGGGGCAGCAGCGCCCGCCCGGTTTCGGTCAGGGACAAACCGCGCGGCTGGCGGTGGAACAGCTCGACCTCAAGGATTTCCTCGATCTGGCGGATCTGGCGGCCAACCGTGGGCTGGGACAGCCCCAATTGCCGCGCGGCCGCCGACAGCGACCCGCTTTCACCAACGGCGAGGAAGGTCTGAACCAATGACCAGTCAAGCTGTGCAAGCGCGGCATCCATTCACTCATGAATACACAATGTGCGATTTGTGGCAATTCTCAATCACAATAGAATAGCACATCGTGCCAGTGAACATGGCAGATAGGTGATGGTATGACGGGTAAAGTTCTGGTCCTTGGCGCGTCGGGGCGTTTTGGCGGCACCATGGCCGAGGCGTTTTGGAATGCCGGTTGGCATGTCTCGCTGTTTGATCGCAAGGTTGATGATCTGGCGCAGGCCGCGCAGGGCATGGATGTGATCGTGAATGGCTATTGCGGCCGAACTGCGCATCTGCGCCCGCTGACAGATCAGATCATTACGGCCTGCTACGAAAGCGGCGCGCGACTGCTCTGCGCCACTCATTTTTGCCGTGACGCGGCCACAGGGCCTAGCGCAATACACCCCCTGCTCCCGGATCGGGTCAGACCCCTGGCCACGCTTATTCACCCGGATGGGCCAGATCGACCCAGACCAGCCGATGCGGGCCAGCGCCCGACGCGGGCTGTGTGATCCCGGCGGCCTCAACGCGCAACGCCGCATCCGGCAACACATAGCTGATACGCATTTCGCCAGGGCCGTCCCATTTGACCGTGGCACGCTGGGGCAGCGGATCCTGCAGACGCGGGTCGGCCAGCAGATCGCGGGCAATGTGGCGCAGCCCCTCGCCGCGCTCTGGATCCAGGTTGAGATTGCCCAGCAGGATCACCGGCACCTCTGTCAAACCGTCCTGCAGCGCCAACTGCCAGAACCGGATTTCATCGCCGTTGCGCCGCCCGTTGCGATCCTCTGGCCCGTCGAACACAGGCGGCGTGGCGGCGATGGTCAACAGATCCAACGGGCCATTCGGGTGATCGACCCGCAGCACCCAATGGGCGCTGGAGGACAGGCGCTGGATGTCATGCCCCGGATCGTCCCCGGCAATGGCGCTGCCCGGCAGGTCTTGCCACAACAGGGCAGAGTGATCCGCGATCAGGGTCAGGGGCCAGCGCGACAGCACCGCCTGACCACCCTGCCCCGAGAAATACCCAAATCCCTGCGCATCGCGCGGCCCGCCCAGCCGCCCGTCACCATCCAGATCGCGCCCCGTGGCCATGCCTGTATTGGGCCGCGTCGCAAACAGATGCGGCAGATCCAGCCCCTGCGCCCGCAGCCGGTCGCGCAATGCGCCCAGCGCCACCAGCCCCGCGTCATAATCAAAATCGGTCAACAGGATCACATCGGGCTTGGCCTGTGCAATCAGGGCCGTACCCGGCAGCGGGGCCTCTTTCAGAAGCTCGCGCAGCAGCAGGCCGGGGCCTTTGCGACTAAAATCGCCCGCATAGGTTGCCATGCGCACAGGATCCGCCCCGAGCGGTGCGGCCAGCAGCAACAGCAGCGAAAGGATCAGGCCGCAGCGTGCAAATCCGCCTGCGCATAGGCGCGACGGCGCTTTTGCTCGATCAGATCGGCGATGCGCATCAGCGCGACGCCCCGCATGATCAGGCTTGCAGGAAGAAAGGCCCATGCGCTCAAGGTCCAGATCAGGGTTTGCGGATCGCTCAGATCGACCTGATAAGCATAGGCCGATGCCGCCTGAAGCGTAGCGGGGATAAGAAACGGCAGCAAGAAGCCCAGCGCCACATTGAACTGACTGTCCCGTTTCAGCCGGTTCAGCACATCGCCCCCGGCCGTCGGGTCAAACAGCGGCAGGTTGACCCAAAAATTGAACGGACCCTTGCGGATCGGCCAATTGAACAGACGCACCAGCACGACAAACACCAGCAGGGTGATCAGCGACACCAGATAGGCCAGCCCGGCAAAACTGCGCAACAGATCCAGCTGCCCCGGCGTGGTGTTGTCAGGCGCGACAAGCACCATCAGACGCACCGGTGAAAACGGGAAATCCATGGCATGGCCAATTGCGGCTCCGATCTGTTCCAACGCAGCCAGCGGCCCGGTCGCGCCATCTCGGCTGATCACAGTCATCAGGAAAACAGTCGCGAACAGCGCGACAAAGCGCATCCGATTGAAAGGCGGCGCATTGCGAAATTCCAACAGCGACGGGTATTCGCTATAATATTCCACAAAAGTCAGCGCCGCCGCAGCGACGGCCAGCATTGCCGCGATTTCGGCACCGCCCTGACCCGCATGGCCCAATAGCAGCGCCGGCATCACGATCAGCAATGCCACCAGGAATGCCCGGACGCTTGCGCCCATCACACGTTTGATCACTGACCTGCCCTTTCAGTGCCGCCGGGTACGATACGATGCCGCGCCCTTGTTCCAGCCTGAAACCGCCTTTGTGGCGGTATGCCTCATTATTGCCCTGATTTTGCCTCTTTTCGCGATGCAGGACAATACACCGCCACAGGCCACGGATAAAATTGCCCAATCAGTTGATGCCCGAATGCATCATTTTTGACAGGTCTCGACCCAGATGCGCGCATAGCCACAACATCATGTAGCCACAGGCGCGCGCACCACTATCCCCCCGTCACACTCTGCCGGGCTATGGCGACGCCACGTCAGGGGTTGGGAACCGACACAGAACCTGTTTGCCTGCCCATAAGGAGCCAAACATGACACAGCCTTTTCACGCCAAAAGCATGGCCGAACTGCCCGATCTGAACGCGCTGGCCGCACGCAGCGGGTTGGAATTTCTGCAGGATGTCCTGAACGGGACGCTCGCACAGGCCCCGATCGGAGACACTCTGAATTTCTGGCCCATCGCCGTTGAAAACGGACGCGTCACCTTTGAAGGCGCACCGCAATTTGACAGCGTGAACCCGCTGCGCACCGTGCATGGTGGATGGTATGGCGCGATCCTGGACAGCTGCATGGGCTGCGCCGTGCAAAGCACACTGCCCAAGGGCAAAGGCTATACCACCCTGGAATTCAAAGTGAATATCCTGCGTTCCATCCCCCTGGGCATGACCGTCACAGCCGTTGGCACCGTACAGCACACGGGCCGATCCACGGGTGTGGCAACCGCCGAGCTGCGCGGCAAAGAGGATGGCCGCCTATACGCCACCGGATCCACAACCTGCATTGTTCTCACGCTGCCGTCACCCGCGGGGTAAGGTGGGTTTTCAACCCACCGCCTGATCCAGAAACGCAAAACGGGGCCCAAAGGCCCCGCTGCTATGTCATCTGATCCGACAGATCACACCCAGGGGCGCGCCTGTTCGGCCTGCGCTTCGAACGCGTCGATCGACGACACTTTCTCCATCGACAGGCCAATATCGTCCAGACCGTTCAGCAGGCAGTGCTTTTTGAACGGGTCCACGTCGAACTTGAACTCTTCGCCGTCAGAGGTGGTGATGGTCTGGGTTTCCAGATCCACGGTCATACGGGCGTTTTCGCCCTTTTCCGCATCCGCCATCAGCACATCCACAACATCCTGAGGCATCACGATCGGCAGGATGCCGTTCTTGAAGCTGTTGTTGAAAAAGATGTCCGCAAAAGAGGTCGACACGATGCATTTGATGCCGAAATCGGCAATCGCCCACGGCGCGTGTTCGCGCGACGAGCCACAGCCAAAGTTATCGCCCGCGATCAGGATCTCGGCGCTGCGATATTGCGGCTTGTTCAGCACAAAATCTGCGATCTCGGTGCCGTCGCGGTTGAACCGCATCTCGTCAAACAGATGCGCGCCGAAACCGGTGCGCTTGATCGACTTCAGGAACACTTTGGGGATGATCATATCGGTGTCGATATTGACCAGCGGCATGGGCGCCGCGATCCCGGTGAGTTTGGTATATTTTTCCATTACATCATCTCCCGAACGTCGGTCAGTTTGCCGGTCAGCGCGGCGGCTGCGGCCATGGCGGGCGACACGAGGTGCGTGCGGCCTTTATAGCCCTGACGCCCCTCAAAGTTGCGGTTGGAGGTCGAGGCGCACCGCTCGTTTTCAGCCAGCTGGTCGGGGTTCATGGCCAGGCACATGGAGCAGCCCGCCAGACGCCATTCGAAACCGGCCTCTTTGAAGATCTCGGCCAGGCCTTCTTCTTCGGCCTGCGCACGGACAAGGCCCGAACCGGGCACGATCATGGCGCGCATCCCGTCCTTGATCTTTTTGCCTTTGACCACATCGGCCACGGCGCGCAGATCTTCGATCCGGCCATTGGTGCAGGAGCCGATAAAGACCGTGTCGATTTCGATCTCGTTCAGCTTCTGGCCCGGAGTCAGGCCCATATATTCGATCGAACGGCGGGCCGCTTCGACCTTGCCGCCTTCGAAATCTTCGGGGGCGGGCACAACGCCGGTGATCGGCAGCACGTCCTCGGGCGAGGTGCCCCAGGTCACAACCGGTTCGATGTCTTCGCCGCGCAGGGTCACGACCTTGTCGAAATGCGCACCTTCATCGGTGAACAGGGTCTTCCACCAGTCCATCGCGGCTTCCCACTGGGCGCCTTTGGGGGCGTGGGGGCGGCCGTTGACATAGTCATAGGTGGTCTGGTCGGGAGCGATCAGACCCGCGCGCGCGCCGCCTTCGATGGCCATGTTGCAAACGGTCATGCGGCCTTCCATCGACATGTCGCGGATCGCTTCGCCGCAATATTCGATGACATAGCCGGTGCCGCCACCGGTGCCGGTTTCACCGATCACGGCAAGGGTCACGTCCTTGGGCGTCACACCGGGGCGCAGCTTGCCGGTGATCTCGACCTTCATGTTTTTGGATTTCTTCTGGATCAGCGTCTGGGTGGCCAGCACGTGCTCGACCTCAGAGGTGCCGATGCCATGGGCCAGCGCGCCGAACGCGCCATGGGTCGCGGTGTGGCTGTCGCCGCAAACCACGGTCATGCCGGGCAGGGTCCAGCCGTTCTCCGGGCCGACAATATGCACGATGCCCTGACGGATGTCAGACACCGGATAGTAATGCACGCCAAATTCCTTGGCGTTCTTGTCCAGTGCTTCGACCTGAATGCGCGATTCTTCGGTCATCTGGCTGGGATCTTCGCGGCCCGCGGTGGTGGGCACGTTGTGATCCGGCACAGCGATGGTTTTTTCCGGCGCGCGCACTTTGCGGCCCGCCATGCGCAGGCCTTCAAAGGCCTGGGGGCTGGTCACTTCGTGCACGAGGTGGCGGTCGATATAAAGAAGGCAGGTGCCGTCTTCGTCCTGATGCGCGACATGCGCATCCCAGATTTTATCATAGAGCGTTTTGGGGGACATGTGGTCCTCTCCCATACTGATTGGCGAATTGATTTGGCTGTGTCAGGTGGCGTTGGGACGCCGCGCACTTATAGCCGGGCCAGCACAGTGTGTGTGGCGCCGAAAAAGCGTTCGCGCAGCCGGGCGCGATCACCGAAGTCAAAAAGCGGCAACATGGGAGTGGATTTAGTCCCGTTATGCCGTCAAAGCAAGCGATTCAGGCACCTGCGACCGGGTTGCCCGGCAGGATTGTCCGGCAAGGTTAACCTTTTGGAAACCTTCCTTGCCCAGCCTGAGCCACATGACGTCTGATCCAGAGCACAACGATATGGGCAACACGACCCGGCCAAACCCGGCCTTTGGTCGGGCCATGCCAAGCGCACCGACAAGGGCAGCCCCGTCCAATCAACGCGCTGGTTTGGGGCAACGGTGGAAAACGCTCTGGTCGGGCTGGCGCGGGCTGGGCTCCAAACTGGACTCAAAACCCGCACCGACCTATCGGCGCGGCACACCCGATGCGCCCACGCCGCATAACAAACGCTAATCAGGCGACCTGCTCACCGATCAGCATCTGAGGCTGTACATTGGTAAAATTCGGCACATCCGCCATCAGCGGCCCCGCTTTGGACAGGGCAGTGCGCATGGCGCTTTGATCCGCAAAGGTAAAGGTCGCAATGGCGTGAAACGGCGGCGGTACATTCGGTCCGCCCGCATCCCCGCGCGTTACAATCTGGCCTGTGACCAGATCCCCCCAAAGGTCTTTGACCATCGCCATATGCGTGTCCGCATAATACCCAATATCAAAAGTCGTCCCCTCCCCAACCGGATAAATTACCTGGACCGATGCGGTCATAACTCTGTTCCTTTCCTCTGTGGTGTTCACAGTTTGACGCGAAAGTCACACATTTGCCAATGATCCGGGCAATCGCGACGGCACGTCGCTGCTGACACCGGGGAAAGGGAATGCATACTCTGCGCAACCGGATCAGGGAGAAGACAATGAGCGACGATATCGTAATCCTCAGCGGCGCGCGCACCGCAATCGGCACATTTGGCGGCAGCCTGGCGGGCACACCGCCGACGCAGCTGGGCAGCATCGTGTCCAAGGCCGCGCTGGAACAGGCCGGCGTCGAAGGCGGCCAGATCGGGCATGTGGTCTTTGGCCATATCATCAACACCGAACCCCGTGACATGTATCTGAGCCGGGTGGCGGCAATGGATGCCGGTGTGCCTGACACAACCCCGGCGATGAATGTGAACCGGCTGTGCGGTTCTGGCGTGCAGGCGGTGATTTCCGGTGTGCAGAACCTGATGCTGGGGGATGCGGATTTCGCCCTGGTGGGCGGCGCTGAAAACATGTCGCGCTCGCCCTATATCATTCAGGATCAGCGGTGGGGGGCCAAAATGGGCGACATCCGCACGCTGGATATGATGCTGGGCGCGCTGAACTGTCCGTTTGGCACCGGGCATATGGGCGTCACCGCCGAGAACGTGTCGGATGAGCACACAGTCACCCGTGAAGATCAGGATGCCTTTGCCGTCGAAAGCCAGCGCCGCGCCGCAGCGGCCATCGAAGCCGGACATTTCGACAGCCAGATCGTCCCTGTCGAGGTCAAGCGCAAGCGCGAAATGGTTGCGTTCGCCACCGACGAACATCCCAAACCGACAACCATGGAAACCCTGGCCGGACTGCGCCCAGCCTTTCGCAAGGGCGGCAGCGTGACAGCTGGCAATGCCAGCGGGTTGAATGATGGTGCTGCGGCGCTGGTTCTGGCTCGTGCCGGTGCTGCGGAGGCCGCCGGCCTAAAGCCCCGCGCCCGTGTGCTGGGCTATGCTCATGCCGGCGTGCGCCCCGATGTGATGGGCATCGGCCCGATCCCTGCGGTGGAATCCCTGCTAGAGCGCACCGGGCTGTCGGTGTCGGATTTCGATGTGATCGAAAGCAACGAAGCCTTTGCCTCGCAGGCCATTGCCGTCAACCGCGCCCTGGGGCTGGATACGGACAAGGTGAACCCGAATGGCGGTGCGATTGCGCTGGGCCATCCGGTGGGCGCGACCGGCGCGATCATCACGGTCAAGGCGCTGTACGAGCTAGAGCGCATCGGCGGCTCCAAGGCGCTGATCACCATGTGCATCGGCGGCGGTCAGGGCATTGCTCTGGCGATCGAGCACCTCTGACACAGGCGTGGCGCTGCTGGCAGCGTCGCAATTGAGTATTTTCAAAGAGAAGAAGGGGCGGGCGCGACCATCCGCCCCTTCTTTTTGCGCCTGAGCCGCGGTTAGAAAGGCGCTGTTTCACATGGGAATGCGCGCATGATCCGTTCTGTTCTTGGCCTCAGCCGTTATCTGATCCTGATCGCCGTTCTAGGCGCATTGCTGGCGGCGACCGCCCTGCTGGTCTATGGCTTTGCCGAGGCTGTATCGGTGGTGAAATACGCCATCCAAAGCGGCGAAGTCAGCCGCAAGGGCGCCAAAGCCATGGCCATCGAGTTCATTGAGATCATTGATCTTTTCCTGATGGCCACGGTATTCTACATCATCGCGCTGGGACTGTATGAGCTGTTTATCGACAGTGACGTGCAATTGCCGAAATGGTTGGAAATCCGCACGCTGGACGATCTGAAAAGCAAGCTGATCGCGGTGGTTGTGGTTGTGTTGGCGGTGCTGTTTCTGGGGCAGGCGGTGACCTGGGATGGGCAGACCGATCTGATGGGGCTGGGCATTGGCATCGCAGCGGTGATCGCGGCGCTGACCTGGTTTCTGGGGGTGAAGGTCGCCAAAGCCCCCAAGGGCGGCGACAAAGGTTAACGCAGCTCGACAGACACCCGGCCCGACTGGCCCAGCGCGTCGATCACTGACAGGACCGCAAAACCCGGCCCGTTGAGATCAGCGATAAATTCCGGGCGGCGCAGGCCAGTTGCCAGCACAGCCCCATCCGCAAGCAAAGTGTAGGGTGGCGTGCCTCCGCGCAGTTTGACGGGGATGCTGCCACCCGCCTGCAGGGTTGCGCCCTCTGGCGGAAAGGTCAGTTGCAGCGGCGCTGTTTCCCCGCGCGGGCCAAAGCGGTGCAGATGCGCAGGCAGATTGCTGCGGGCGACCAGCAGGGTTTCGGGTGGCGGGGGCGGCAGCGGCGCGGCTTTGCCCTGACGCGCGCGCTCTAACGCCTGAAACAGCGCAGGCGCGGCGAGGTCTCCGCCAAAGGCACCGGGGACCGGGGTGCCATCGGGGCGGCCAATCCAGACACCGGCCACATGCCGCCCATCCCAGCCCAGCGCCCAGGCATCACGGTGGCCAAAGCTGGTGCCGGTTTTATAGGCCACGCGCCCCGGCGGGCCGGATTGCGGCGGCGGGGCGAGGTCGGACAGGATCTTGCCCACCTGCCAGGCTGCGGCGCGGTTGAGGATCTGGCCAGCGGGCTCTGCGCCCTGCCCTTTACGCCAGTGCAGCGGGACCGCCTGCCCGCCATTGGCCAACCCCGCATACAGCTGCACCATCTGTTCCAGCGTCACCCCCACACCGCCCAGCGACAGGGCCAATCCCGGCACATTGCCCTGCAGCGCGGGATCAACCCCAGCGCGGCGCAGCGCGGCCATGATCTGCGCAGGGCCCAGCGCGTGGGTCAGGCGCACCACGGGGATGTTCAGCGACAATTGCAGGGCGCGCCGCACCGGCAGCTCACCCCGAAACTGGCCGTCGAAATTCTGTGGTGCGTAGCCAGAAAAATGCACCGGGCTATCCATGATCAGCGTTTCCGGGTGCACCAGCCCGCGATCAAACCCCAACCCATAAACCAGTGGTTTCAGTGTCGATCCGGGAGAGCGCAGCGCCTGTGTCATATCGACAAAGCCCTGCCCCGCGCGCGCGGTATAATCCGGCGCACCGACCGAGGCGCGGATTTCCCCGGTTTGAATATCGGCCAGCACAATCGCCATGGACAGGCGCGGGTCACGGCCCCGCATATGATCGCGGGTCAGCTGTTCCAGACTGATCTGCAGCTGCCGGTCCAGTGTCAAATCGTGCCGACCGGGGCCAAGCGCGCGGGCGCGGTCCGACATATGCGGCGCAAACCGGGGCATGGGATGACGCCCCATTGGGGCCGCATCGCGCTGCCCGGCCAATGCGCTGTCATGGTTGATCACCCCGGCGCGGGCCATGCGCATCAGAACCCGGTCACGGGCGATCCGGGCTGCGGGGCCATGACGGTCCGGGCGACGGCTTTCGGGCGCCTGGGGAAGCGACACCAACAGGGCCGCTTCGGCCGGGGTCAGGCGGGCGGGTTCCTTGCCCAGCCAAACCAGCGAGGCGGCGCGCAGCCCTTCGACATTACCGCCATAAGGTGCCAGCTGCAGATAGATCGACAGGATCTGATCCTTGCTCAACCGCCGTTCCAGCGCCAGGGCCAGACGCATTTGGCGCAGCTTGCCATGCCAGGTGCCGGTCGGCCCATCCTCAAGCAATCGAGCGACCTGCATGGTCAGGGTCGAGGCGCCAGAAATCACCCGCCCATTGCGCAGCGCCTGCCCGGTGGCGCGCAATGCGGCGCGCAGATCCACCCCGCGATGCTGCCAGAATCGCTTGTCCTCATAGGCGATCAACATGTTGTAAAACAGCGGATCCACCTGATCGGCAGAGAGGGCCATGCGCCACAGACCGTCATCAATCATATAGGCGCGCAGCAGATCGCCATTACGGTCGCGTATCTCGGGAGAGCTGGCATGGACCAGCACCGGCAATACGGTGCGGTCAACCCAGCGATCCACGGAATCGCGCGTAAAGGCAGCCCCCCACAGCAGGGCAACCAGCGCAAAAAGCAGCCGCGCGCCGGTCATGGCCGGATCGTGATCTGGCCCGAGGCGGTGTTGGCGCGGAAATCCGGGCGATACATGTCCTCGGCCAGCGCAGCAGGGTGATGAAACACACCCGGCGACACGGCGCGCAGGATATAGGCCAGCCGCAGCGGTTTGGTGCCGGAATGGGTCACGGCAGCCAGAAACCTGTCGGCGCGGAACTCGGCATGATCGGCCTCATCCAGTTTCAGCCAGTCCAGTGCGCGCAGATCGCCGGCGCGCAGCAGGTTGGGGTTGTCGATCTCGACCCCTGCGGGCAGCGGGTCGTCGATCATCAGCCGCGCCTGTGTTGGATCTGAGGGGCGCAGGGTCAGCACTGCGACCAGACGGTCTCCGGCCTGCGGATGATCAACCAACGGGTTGCCTTGCAGGTCGAAATATTCACGAGTCAGGGTATAGCCATAGCCGCTGGCCTCAATTCGCCCTTCTGGCACGCCCAAAGTGGTCAGGGTGACATCCATCGGCTGGCTGCCTGCGTTTTTCAGCACCATGGGCTGCAGGCCGGTGCCGGGAAGTGTGCGCAGGAACGGCCCTGCATGGGGCGCTCCGTCGACCTCCAACCCCGAAATCGCGGGATCCTGTACCATCGCATAGGCCGCCATCAGCGCCCAGGCCTGTTCCTGAGTGGACATGCGCGCCTGCGATCCGCTGATCCGCGCAACAAGGGCCGAGGTGTTCACCGCCGTGCTGCGAGAGGCAACCGCAAGCGACAGCAAACCGGCGCTGTCACGAAGGGCGCTGCCATAGTCAGCACGGTAAACCCGTTCGTTCGACGCCCCACGCAACCGCGCCGCCGCCTTGGCAAACAGCGCATCGGCGCGCGGTTGATCGCCATAGCTGGCCAGTGCCGCACCCAGTTGCGCCACTGCCAGCGGACTGCCCAGCGCATCGGCTTTTTCATCGGCGTAATAGCGCAGATCGCCCATATTCGCCCGGCCCTCACGCGCCAGAACATGCAGCGCATAGGCGATGTCTTCGCCGCCCTGATCGAAATCGGGGGCATAGGCGATGCGATTGCCCAGATTGTCCAACGCCGTGTCAAAGGCACGGGATGGCACATCATACCCTAAGGCGCGCGCGCGGCTGAGGAAATCGGTCACATAGGCATCCAGCCAGAAATCCACGGCCTCTGCCCGCCACAGGCCAAAGCCCCCATTGGGTGCCTGACGGGTCAGCACCTTGGTCACGGATTGCGCGATGCGCAGGTCGATTTGGGGGCGGTCGCCCAGCCCCAGCGGCCCTGCCAGGCTGGACATATACAGCAGCGGCAGCGCCTGGCTGGTCACTTGCTCGGTGCAGCCATAAGGATAGCGATCCAGCTGCGTCAGCAGGCCCGGCACATCAAACCGCGCCAAGGGCCCAGCCGAAACCAGCGCACTGGCACTGCCCTCACGCAGCCCAGCATAGATCTGATCATCCAAGGCAAAGCTCTGCCCCGGAGCGAGGCTCAGGCGGCGGGTCGCGCCAATGGGTGGATCATTCGCCCGCACGCCCAGCACCAGCTTTTTGCTCAGGCGTTGCCCATCGGGTGTGGTCAGGGCGATACGGATCGTGTGATCGCCCTCGTACAGCGCGGTCAGCGGCAGGGTCAGGGCGGTTTTCTGGCCCTCCTGCACGGTGACAGAGGCGGGAATGCCGGTCAGAGACAGGCCGGGGGCGGTGATGTCGATTGGCATCTCTCCTGCCGCGCCCGTGGTATGGGTCAGTTCCAGCAACAGGCGGCTTTCATCACCCGGCGCAAGGAAGCGCGGCATCGCGGCAGAGATCACCACCGGATCGCGCACCAGCACATCGCCATGAGCCTGCCCAACGCCGGTTTCGCTCCAGGCGACGGCCATCAGGCGCACGGTGCCGTTGAAATCAGACATGTCAAAGCGCACCACAGCGCGGCCCGTTTCGTCCAGCGTCACAGGGCCGGTGAAATAAGCGACGAGCTCTTCTGTCGGGGGTGGGCTTTGCATCCGCATCGACGCACCAGCATCCCCGCCTGATCGCACACGCCCCATGCTGCCATCCAACCCATTGATCAGGCGACCATAGATATCGCGGATCTCGATCCCCAACCGGCGCTGGCCAAAATAGTGATCTGCGGGGTTCGGGGCGTCAAATCCGGTCAGGTTCAGGATCCCCAGATCCACCGCGGCAAGGGTGACATGGGCGCGCTGCCCCGCAGGCAGATTGTCGATCTGCACCGTGGCGGTGAGTGTTTCGCGCGGCATGGCCTGCGGCGGGAGATCCAGCGCAACCTGCAAGTGCCGATCGCCGGGATCCACCCCCGCATGGGCCAGCCCCAGAGCGCGGGCGGGCATCTGGCCAGCGGTCACATCCATCGGGCGCAGCACCTGGGCGGTGACATAAACGCCTGCGCCCCACTCCTCGGTCACAGGCAGGGTCAGGGTGTTTTCGCCCTTTGCCACCTCGACTGCCTGCATATGCACAACGCGATCCGCCAGAACGGTGATCAAGGCCTTGCCCGCATGGCGCGGAACCATGCGCAGGGTCGCAGTATCCCCCGCGCGATAGCGTTGTGCATCCAGCGACATTTCCAGCATATCCGGCGTGTCTGCGGCGCTGGCCGGGGCGAACCATCCGGCCTCGAACCCGACAGACGCGGCGACATAGGCGCCGTTGATGCGCTCGACCACCAACTCGTACTGGCCCCAATCCACATCGGCCTGCACGGACAGGGCCTCGGCCCCCAGCGCACCCGTACCGCGCGCAATCGTTGTGCGGGTTGTGACCGGTTCCCAGTTCCAATTGCCGTATAGCTGATACCATTGATAGCGGGTCGTGACACGGTTGATCTGCCAGCTGACCTGCATGTCCTGCCGCGTCAGATCCGGGCCCAGCGCGATCACATCAAATGTCGCGGTGCCGCCTTCGGGCAAAGTGCCGCCAAAGCCCGGTCGGATGCCGATCATCGGCGCAGGCGGGGCGACGGGGCGGGTGATGTCACGCTCCACCGGACGGCCTGAGGCCTCGGACAGGCGCAGTGTCGCGCGGGCCTGCATCGGGCGACCAGCGGCCTCCAGCTCCGGCAGGGGCAAATCCAGCTGGGCCTTGCCCGCCGCATCGGTGGCAAGCGCCCCGGCAAAGCTGCCCGTGCGGCTGGCCACGCCGTCGTCATGGCGGCCAAAGCGATAGCCGGGCAGGTCTGGCAAGGTCCGGCGGGCGGTCAGGGTCAGTTCGCCCTCGATTGTCAGATCCGCACCGGGTGCGCCAAACAGATAGCGCGCATCGACCCCCAGTCTGGGCGGCGCAAGCGGGTTGATCGGCCCGTCCGGCAGGCTCAGGTCAAAATCAATGCGCTCGGGGGTGAAATCCTCGACCAGCAGGGTGGTATCGGCCAGCGCCTCGGCTTTGGGATCCGCAAAGATTGCCAGCCGCCATGTTCCACGTGGAGCGGCGGCCGCCACAGGCAATGCAAAGACATGGCCGCCATCCACACCGCGCTGCGACAGGTGCCGGGAATATTCCACGCCATCGGGGCGGGTCAGCACCGCCGTCACCGGCAGATCGGGCAGCGCACGCGCCTGCGCATCGCGCATCAATACGGTTGCGTGGATCACCTCTCCGGCGCGGTAGGCGCCGCGATCCGTGGTCAGATAGGCGTCAATCGGGCCAGAGGGCGCGCGCCCGGCCACACCGCGATCCGACAGGTCAAAGGCGGGTTCGGTCAGGGACAAAAAGGCCAGATCCTCTTCGCCCCGCTGCGCCATCACCAGCGCGGCAGAGGCCCCGTCCTGCCCACGCAGCAATCCCGGCGCAAAGCGCGCCATGCCCTGCGCATCGGTCACGACCTCGCCCAGCGCGCGATTGGCGCGGGACAGCAGCGTCAGACGCAACCCTTCCAGCGGCGCGGCATCCCCCAGACCACGGGCAAAGACGGCCAGCCCATCACTGCCCTGCAGGGTGGTCAGGCCAATATCGGACAGGATAAACCACTGCGTCGCCCGTCCATCCGCATTCGGATCACTGCCGGGCACCGAGGCCGTCAGCGCATAGATCCCCGCAGGCAGATCTCCGACAACCTCACCCATAGGCAGGCGCGTCAGCACATCGGCATTCAGACGGTTTTCCACCTCTCCTGTGCCGCGCCAGATCTCCTCGGCGATCTGTTCGCTGAAATAGCTTTCTTCATAGGCGCGCAGCGGACGGCCAAAATAGCTGTCCTGAAAGGCGCGGATCAGGTTGCGATCCGAAATGCGGCGCAGCACCAGATCGACCTCGTTCAGATTGACGCTCTGGATCGGCAGGCCTGCATCCGCCGCGCGGGGCAGCACATAGGCCCGCCCCGGAAAGGCAACCGAAGGGCTGCGGTCACGCATATAGGCGGTGATCGTCACATCTTTGATCAGCTTTTCCCCATCCGCCGCAGGCAGGCCCGAGCGAAAGGTCACACGATACCGTTGCCCATGGGTCAGGCCGGAAATGCAGATCCGGCTGTCATCGTTCTCTACTGCGAGACGGGGATCGGGCAGGCGCACATAGGGCGCGTAATCCTGCCCTGCGCGGATCAGAGGTTCGGAAAAATTAGCGCAAAGACGCGGCGCGGCGCTGTCGGCCTCGACCTGATGGTCACGAATGCGAAAGCCGTATTTGCCAATGGCCGCGTCCAGCGCGGCGGTCATTTCGGCATTCCGCGCAATCTGATCAGCCAGACGCAGCGCGGGGATCATGTCGCGCCCACGGTTGAGCGGCTCCAGCGCGCGGGCAAGGCTGGCCAGCGCATCAGCCCGCGCGGGGTCAGGGCCTGCGCGCAGATAGGCGTTGATCGCGGCCAAAAGCGCGCGATTGCGGTATTTGCGCCGCTCTGACCCTTTTTGCGTTTCCGCATATTCGTGGGACCAGTCGGAATATTGCTGCCACAGATGCGCCGCATCCGATTGCGCCAGCGCCGCGCCGGTCCAGTGGATCGCATCCGGCATATTGCCCCGATCCAGACTGTTCTGCGCCGCCCCCAGCAGCGCATCAACCGTCCATTGCCCACCGCCGTGACGCCGCCCCAGCGCGCGCGCCTCGTCCAAGGCGCGACCCAGATCCTGCGGTTTCAGAAAAGCCAGATCGTGGGCGCGCGCCTCGGCCTGTTCCGGGGATGTTGCGACCTCGACCACCTGCCCGGAAATCGCACCTTCAAAGGGCGTGCGCTCGGCAATGCCGGATTTCGGAAAACAGACATTGGCCTGGCTGTTGAACGTATAGGCCCTGCAGGCGCTGTCATTCAGGCATTGGCGTTCGCAGGCCTCCAGCGTGGTGTCAAAAATCGTCTGCAGATCAGCCCCGTAGAAATCCATATCGCGGCTGACAATCGCCCGGCGCTCGGGCACGGGGGGCTCGGCTGTGGCAGGGAAACCCAGGGCGATCAGCAGGGCGGCAAAGGCGAGGCGGCGCATGGAAATTCCTTTCGCTCAACCGCCATATCGTGCCACGCGGCCCAGATTCGAAGCAAGCCAGGCACAGGCCCGGTATTCCCTACCCAAACAGCCAGCTGATTTGGCCGCTTTTAAACGAATATTCACCCTCAGCGGGCAAAAGATTCGATGCGTACAGGAGGGTTTGCGAATGGAAATGGCCGAAAAACTGGCCGAAGAAAGACGTGCGCGATTGGCCGCCGAACGCCTGCTTGAACTCAAGCAGGCGGAACTGGTGACTGCCAATAAAAAGCTGGGGCAACATGCACGCCAATTGTCCCATGAAATCACCGAAACCCGCGCCGAAGTGGCCGAGGTTCGGGATGAAAACAGGCGTGTGGTCAGCCAGCTGGGCGAAGCGACACAAAAAATCGAACTGGTCGAGGATCAGCTGTGGAAAGCCCTGCAGACGATTCGCGACGGGTTTGCCATGTTCGATTCGCAAAACCGGCTGGAAATCGCGAACCCTGCCTATATGTCGGTTTTCGATGGGCTCGCCGGGGTGAATACCGGCACCAGCTATGCTGAAATCCTGAAATACCTTGTCGAAGAAGGCATTGTCGACCTACAAGGCGAAGGCGGCAAAGCCTGGCAGGAACGCATGTATGCCCGATGGGATTACGATCCCATTCCCCATGAAACTGTGCGGCTTTGGAATGGCCGTTTCGTCAAAATTCAGGACCGGCGCACGCCCGAGGGCGGCGTCGTTTCGCTGTGTGGTGACATCACCAATCTTGCCCGCATGTGGTCCGCTGTCGATCAGTTGCCCGACGGGTTTGTCCTGTATGATTCCGACGATAAGCTGTTGATGTGCAACGGTCCTTACAAAGATTTCTATTCCGCCAGCGCCCCATCCATGCAACCTGGGGCCAGCTTTGAGGATATTCTGCGCTATGGCCTGGAACGCGGACAATACAGCGCCGCAGTCGGCCGTGAAGAAGACTGGCTGGAAGAGCGGCTGGAACGCCACCTACAGGCCGATCAGGAATTGGAACAACAGCTCAGCGATGGGCGCTGGCTGCGAGTCTATGAACGCAAATTACGCGATGGCGGTCGCGTGGGCCTGCGCGTCGACATCACCCATATCAAGGAAAACCAGCAGCGGCTAAAGGATGCCATGACACGGGCAGAGGGCGCAAACCGCGCCAAATCTGCATTCCTTGCCAATATGTCCCACGAAATTCGCACCCCGATGAACGGGGTTGTGGGCATGGCTGACCTGATGATGGAAACCGAGCTGACCGATGATCAGCGGCTCTATCTGGATACGATTCGCAGCTCGGGCGAGGCACTACTTGTCATCATCAACGACATTCTCGATTATTCGAAGATCGAGGCAGAGAAGCTCGAAATTCATCCCGAACCGTTTGATCTGGAACGCGCAATTCACGAAGTGGTCATGCTGTTGCAGCCCACTGCGCGGGACAAAGACATCACATTGCTGGTGGATTACGACATGTTCCTGCCCACCCGATTTGTCGGGGATCCGGGCCGTGTGCGGCAGATCCTGACAAACCTTCTGGGCAATGCGGTGAAATTCACCATCGAAGGCCACGTGCTGGTGCGCGTGGTTGGCATGATTGCTGATGAGGGCCCTTCGGCGATCCACGTCACCATCGAGGACACCGGAATCGGCATCCCCGCGGACAAGGTCAACCACGTCTTTGGCGAATTTAATCAGGTCGAAGACGAGCGAAACCGCAATTTCGAGGGCACCGGCCTAGGGCTGGCAATTTCCCGTCGACTGGTCGAGCTGATGGATGGCGAGGTCTGGGTGGAATCTGAGCTGGGCAAAGGCAGCTGTTTCGGCTTCCGCATTCTGATGCCAACGGACGAGCCCTGCACATATGAACGCGCGGCGATCCCCACCCATCTGAAACGGGTCATGGTCGTAGACGACCACAATGCCAACAACAATATCCTGTCAAAACAGCTGGATATTCTGGGCCTGAAATCGGTGTTCTGCAAAACCGGCACCGAAGCAATCGACCGAATGGACGAGCGGCCCGACATCCTGATCGTCGAACAGGATCTGCCGGATATGCTGGGGCAGGAATTAGTCGCTCATTTCCGCTCTAAGGGATGGGATATTCCTGCGATCCTGCTCAGCAACAATCCCGGCGCGCTTGATCCAATGGAAGGTGGCGAGGTTCAGACTGTCCTGCAAAAACCGGCCCCTCGGCGTTTGCTGTTCCAGGCGCTGGAAAATGCACAGCCCGTCACGCTGCCGGACGTCGCCGTTCTGCCTGCCCCAGAACCGGCCGCACCATCCCAGCCAACACCGGCCCCAGCCGTGGAACCTGCCCCGCCCGTCCCAGATGACGAAACCACCACGGAAACCAGCGACACCCCCGCAGAGGAACCGACAACCGACGCCCCCGCGCCGCAGCAGGCATCACCCCATATTGCTCCCCCCTCTATTGATCCCGATACCCCATTGGATGTGCTGGTCGCAGAAGACAACAAAACCAACCAGTTGGTGTTCAAGAAAATGGCCTCTGGCTTTAACGTCAATCTGCGTTTCGCCAATAATGGCATCGAAGCCGTCGAAGCCTACCGCGCCCAGAAACCCGAATTGATCTTCATGGACATTTCCATGCCGCAAATGGATGGCAAACAGGCAACGCGGGAAATTCGCGCGATCGAAGGGGATGGGCCAAACGTCACCATTATCGCCGTCACCGCCCACGCCATGAGTGGCGATCGCGAAGCCATTCTGGAAGCCGGGCTAGACGATTACCTAACCAAACCCCTGCGCAAAGCCGCCCTTTCGGAAAAAATAGAAGAGGCCCGCACAATATTGCGCGCGCCCCCTGCCGACCAGGCCAGCGCCTAGGTGCTGGCTGACGCCTCGGCTGGGCGCACAAAAACCGGGAAATCCGGCGATGACAAATCCGGCCGATACGCATACCCGCCCGTGTCAAACGCCAGCAGGGTCTCGGGATCTGTCAGGCGATGTTGCACGATATAGCGCGCCATCGCACCGCGCGCACGTTTGGCGAAAAAACTGACGATCTTTGGCCCGCCTGGTTTTTCTTCCATAAATTGCGGTGTGATCACCCGCAATTTCAGAGCTTTTTCATCAATGGCGCTAAAATATTCCTGGCTGGCGCAGTTGATCAGAACATCGCTGCCGATCTCAGCCCCCTGGGCATTCAGCGCCTTGGACAGCTGGTCCCGCCAATATTGATACAGGTTGGTGCCACGGCGCGTTTTCAGCCGCGTCCCCATTTCCAGCCGATAGGGTTGAATGCCATCCAGCGGGCGCAACAGACCATAAAGGCCAGACAAAATCCGCAAATGCCCCTGCGCCCAGATCATTTCATCCGCATCCAGCGACGCGGCCTCCAGCCCCTGATATGTATCTCCGGCAAAGGCCAGCGCCGCAGGCCGAAGATCATCAGCATCCGGCGTATCCGTAAAACTGCGAAACCGATCCCGGTTCAATTTGGCCAGATCTTCGGACAATGACATCAGCGCGCGCAGATCCTGCAGCGTCAGGTTGCGTGCCGTTTTCACCAGACGCCCCGCATCTGCAAGGAAATCTGGCTGGGTCATTTCGACCTGCCGTTCTGACCAATCCAGCCTTTTGGCCGGAGACACCACCACCAGCATCTGCGTCCCCCATGTTTTCTTTCAGCACGTCTGAAATTGGGGTAAACGCCCCCGCTGGCAAGGGCCAGACGCGCCGGCGCTTAGCCCTGTTGCTGCAATACCTCAAGAAAAGCAGGGCCAAACCGTTCGGCGCGGCGACTGTCCAACAGGCGTTCCACTCCCGACAGGTCGCTTGGGCGCTGCTCGGCCAGTTTGGCCAGCTGCGCTGCCGAACAGCTTAATGGTTTTTCTGTCCCATCCTGCCCACGCAGCAATTGCGACTGGGCCTCTAGCAAGGCATCGTAACAGGCACCGGATTCGCGCCCTGCCAGACGGCGGCGTTGCGGATGCACCGGGGCGGTTTCGCCGTTGATGACCTCAAGAAATTCGGCGCCGTAGCGTTCCAGTTTCTTTGCGCCCACACCGTTGATTTGCGCCATCTGGTCCAGGTTTCCAGGGCGTTTGGTCGCCATTTCCACCAGCGTCCGATCCGGGAAAATCACATAGGCCGGCACCTGCGCCGCCTTCGCCAGCGCGTTACGTTTGGCTTTCAGCGCAGACATCAGCGGCGCGTCTTCGTCGCTGACCATGGCGCGCACAGCCGGGCGGCGCTCTGCGGCCTTAGAGACCAGATCCTTGCGCAGCGTGATCTGCTCCTGCCCCTTCAGAATCGGCAGCGCGCGGTCGGTCATGACCAGCGCCCCGTGGCGATCCGCATCTGGGCGCAGCAGGTCATGCCCCATCATTTGCCGAAACACCGCCTGCCACTGATTGCGGTTCAGATCTTTACCGACACCAAATGTAGGCAGATTGTCATGCCCGCGCGCCGCGATCTTATCCGTCATCTTGCCCAGCAGAATGTCGATCAGATGCCCGGCACCGAAACTTTCTTCGGTGCGCAGCGCGGCGGACAGAGCCTTGCGCACGGCCTCAGTCCCATCGAACAGGTCAGGCGGGGTGTCGCACAGATCGCAATGACCGCAGGGCTCTGGGTCTTCGCCAAAATAGGCGAGCAAGACCTGACGGCGGCACGCCTGCGCCTCGGCCAGACCCAGAAGCGCGTTCAGACGCCCATGATCCGCGTCGCGGCGTTCTGGCGGGGCCATGCCTTCGTCAATCTGTGCACGCCGCAGCCGCACATCATCCGGGCCATACAAAGTCAGCGTTTCCGCAGGGCCACCATCCCGCCCGGCGCGGCCGATTTCCTGGTAATAGGCCTCGATTGATTTGGGCAGATCCGCATGGGCGACCCAGCGAATATCGGGTTTGTCGACCCCCATGCCAAAGGCGACGGTGGCAACAACGATCAGTCCGTCTTCGCTGGCGAACCGCTCTTCGACGGCGCGACGGTCGGGTGGGTCCATGCCGCCGTGGTAGCTGCAGGCGCTGTGGCCCTCGTCGCGCAGCGCCTTGGCAAGGGTTTCGGTTTTGGCGCGGGTGCCGCAATAGACGATACCAGATTGCCCGCGGCGGGCGGCGGCAAAATTCAGGATCTGCGCGCGCGGTCCGTCTTTGGGTTGAAAGGCAAGATGGATGTTGGGCCGATCAAACCCGTGCAGAAAGGTCTGCGGCGGCACGCCGTCAAACAGGCGGTTTACGATTTCCTGCCGGGTTTCCATGTCGGCGGTGGCGGTAAAGGCGGCCAGCGGCACGTCCAGCGCCTGACGCAGCGCGCCAATCCGCAGGTAATCCGGGCGGAAATCATGGCCCCACTGGCTGACGCAGTGGGCCTCGTCCACGGCGATCAGACTGATTCCGGCCTGAGACAACATCCGCTGGGTGCCCACGCTCGCCAGCCGTTCGGGCGCGAGATACAGCAGGCGCAGCGCACCGGAATGCAGCATATCCCAGACTTCGTCGTTTTCTTCCTGCGTGTTGCCACTGGTCAGGGCACCTGCGGCGACTCCTGCTTCGCGTAGCCCGCGCACCTGATCGCGCATCAGAGCGATCAGCGGCGAAATCACCACGGTCACGCCATCACGCATCAGCGCAGGAAGTTGAAAACACAGGGATTTCCCGCCCCCGGTTGGCATGATGGCCAATACATTCTGACCCGATGCCACCGCATCGACGATCTCCGCCTGACCGGGGCGGAATCCATCAAAACCGAAGATGTCCTTCAGCAGCGCCTCAGGGGACGCAATATCGCGAGGCATAGCTGTCCTGCCGGATTTTTACTAAATCTGCTCTTATTCCGACAATCACATACTAGGAATCGGTGAATCAAGCCCTGACAGGGCAGAAACACCGCCTAACGTGACAGCGTCACAGGATCAGTAGAAGGCACCGATATTGTTGGAAAGGATGATCCGCAGCGCGTAAACGCCGACCAGCGCAACCAGCGGTGCCAGATCAAGCCCGCCCATAGCCGGCAGAACCTGACGGATGCGGCCATAGATCGGTTCCAGCAGGCGATGCAGCCCTTCCCAGATCTGGGCAACCAGCGGCTGACGCAGGTTCAGCACCTGGAAATTGATCAGCCAGCTCATGATCACATGGGCGATGATGATGAACCAGACGATGTCGAGGATCAGCATCAGGATCATGAACAAAGACTGCATTCCGGGGCTCCTTTATTTCAGCGGCTTGCGCCCAGAGGTAAGCATGACAGGCGTAAAGAGCAAGTATAGGCGCATGGGCAATCCCATCGAAACGGACCCTACGTCGCAGTTGCCTTTCCTGCTGCGGCGCAGCAACTCTGCCGCAAAGGAGAAGCGCCATGTACCCCTTTCTGCGCATGACCAAAGAGGTCTGGCTGTCGCGTCGGCAACCGCCCCTGACGATTGATCAATCCCATGTGTCGCATCACATCTGCTGGCCCTGGGATCTGGATCTGTGGATGGAGTTGAACAACGGGCGCACCCTGACAATTTACGATCTGGGGCGCATTCCACTGGCCATACGCAGTGGGCTGGCCACTGTGCTGAAACAGAAACGCTGGGGCTTGACCGTGGCGGGCTCGGTGGTGCGGTATCGCCGCCGTGTGCGGATGTTTGATCGGGTTGAAACCCATTCCCGGCTGCTGGGCTGGGATCATCGCTTTGTTTATATTGAACAAAGCATGTGGAAAACCAATGGTGACTGTTCCAGCCAGATTGTGCTGCGCACAGCGGTTACGGATAAAAACGGCATTGTGCCGCCCGAAACGGTGCTAGAGGCGCTGGGAGTAACGGCCCAGTCCCCAACCATGCCAGAATGGGTTTTGCACTGGATCCAGGCCGAAGATATGCGCCCCTGGCCCCCTGAAAAGTCAGGTTAAGCCCCCTTGCCATAGCCCGCCCCAGCGCGTTCAATCGCGCCAGATCAAAAAGTGATAAAACAGGCGGGACATGGCAGAGATTTCACTCAAAAAGCGCATCTGGGGCTGGGCCTTTTTCGACTGGGCGCAGCAACCCTATGCCACGCTGGGCCTGACCTTTATCTTTGCGCCTTATTTTGGCGCAGTGGCTGCAGACATGTTTTTGGCCAGCGGATTGTCCGAAAATGATGCGGATGTGCGGGCGCAGGGGCTGTGGTCTTCGGCGCAGACGGTGGCAGGGCTGGCCATCGCGATCAGCGCGCCGTTCCTGGGGGCCTGGGCCGATGCGGCGGGGCGGAAAAAGCCCTGGATCCTGCTGTTTGCACTGTTTTCCATCCTGTGCATCGCGACAACCTGGATCCTGACCCCGGATGGCGGCAACCTGATGCTGGCGCTCGTGCTGTTCTGGCTGGGTTTCGTCGCATCCGAAGCCGCATTCAACCTGAACAACGCCTCCCTACCAGAGCTTGGCAATGAGCAGGAGGTCGGACGCATATCCGGCATGGCCACGGCTTTTGGCTATTGGGGCGGTGTGCTTTCGCTGATCCTGATGCTGGTCTTTTTTGCCGAAGATCCCAATACCGGGCTGACGCGTCTGGGCTTTCAACCAGGTTTTGGCCTGTTGGATGGCAGCAGCCTGCAGGGCACCCGCGCGGTCGGTCCGCTGATCGCAATCTGGTTTGCCGTGTTTCTTGTGCCCTTTGTTCTGTGGTCCCGTGATGATCTCAGCATCAAACGCAAGCGGCCCAGCTTTGGCGCTGTGCTGGCAGAACTGCGCGGCAGCATTCGCAAGATCTCGCATCTGAAATCGACCCGCAGCTTCCTGCTGTCCTCGCTGTTTTACCGCGACGCGCTGACCGCGCTTTATGCCTATGGCGGGATCTATGCGCGGCTGGTGCTGGATTGGGAAACCATCGACGTGGCGATCTTTGGCATCATTGCCGCAATCGCCGCCGCAGCCCTGTCCTGGGTTGGCGGCATCATGGACCAGCGCCACGGGCCAAAAGCGGTCATCCGCTTTTGCATCATCACCCTGGTCGTGGTCGGGTCGATCATTGTCGGCATGTCGCGTGAGGCGCTGTTTGGCGTGCCGCTGGCCGAAGGCTCCACTGTCCCGGACATCCTGTTCTACATCTGCGGCGCGGCGATTGGCGGCGCGGGCGGGGCGCTGTATTCCGCGTCACGCTCGATGATGGTGCGTCACGCCGATCCCGACCACCCGGCAGAATCCTTTGGTCTGTTCGCCTTTGCGGGCAAGGCCACGGCCTTTCTTGCCCCGGCTTTGATCACGTTGTTCCTCAGCCTGACCAATTCGAACCAGCTGGCATTCCTGCCGGTGATCTTTCTTTTCCTGATCGGGCTGTTTCTGCTACGCTTTGTGCACCCGGAAGGAGAGCTTGACCGATGATCCGTCCTATTTTGATGAGTATTGTGGTTCTGACCGCCCTTGCCGCCTGTGATCGCGGTGGACGCGACATTTCTGGCGCGCGCGAGGCCGCGCCCAATGTGAAACTGGACCCGGTGATTGCCTCGAAACAGGCCAAACATCTGTTTGGTGCCAAGGGCGAAGGATCCGATCAACGCGCCGCCGCCTATGGCAGCTATTCCAAAGGCTGTCTGGCGGGCGGAGTGCAATTGGCCGAAACCGGCCCAACCTGGCAAGCCATGCGCCTGTCGCGCAATCGGAACTGGGGCCACCCTGAACTAATTGACTATATTGAGAAACTATCGCGCAAAGCGGCTCAGCAACCGGGATGGAGCGGGCTTTATGTCGGCGATATGAGCCAGCCGCGCGGTGGGCCGATGCTAACCGGACATCGCAGCCACCAGACCGGGCTGGATGCGGATTTCTGGATGCTGCCTGCGGACAATCTGGCCCTGTCGGTTAAGGACCGCGAGAATATCTCGTCCATCTCGCTGCGCCGCGCATCGGGTGCCTTTACCAATGACAATTGGACCAAGGCCCATCATGAGATCCTAAAGGCCGCCGCCAGCGACCCGCGTGTTGCGCGGATCTTTGTCTTTCCCGGTGCCAAGGTCCGTATGTGCAATGACGAAAAAGGCGACCGCGCCTATCTGCGCAAGATCCGCCCCTGGTGGGGGCATCACTATCATTTCCACGTGCGGCTCAGCTGCCCCAAGGGCGCCAAAGGCTGTGTCGAACAGGCCGCCGTGCCCAAGGGGGATGGCTGTGACGATGCGCAGAGCTGGGTCAACAATATCCTGAACCCTCCGCCGCCGGATCCCAATGCACCGCCGCCCAAACCACGGCGTGAACTGACCATGGCCGACCTGCCCGCTCAATGCGCGGCGGTGCTGACCGAATAACCGGATCCTCCCATGCTGAAACCACTGGCGGGTCTGGTCCCGCGTCTCTTTGCTGCGCTGCTGTGCCTGCTGCTGCCCGGCGGGGGGCTGGCCGATCCGCAACACGCGCAGCATCTGAGCAGCTACACCTGGCAACTGGAAGATGACCGGCTGGGGGGCTTTTCCGGGATCGAACTGTCTGCAGATGGGCGCAGCTTTACCGCGATTTCCGACCGGGCCAAGATCGTGCACGGGCAGATTACGCGCGAAAACGGAAAGATCACGGGGGTCGACACCGCCCCGTGGGAGCGCCTGCGCAACACCGACGGCAAGGGCATGTTCAACGAATTTGCCGATAGCGAAGGTCTGACCATGACGGCAGATGGCCGGTTGTTTGTCAGCTTTGAAGGCTACCACCGCGTCTGGTCCTACCCCACATTGCGCGCCGCCGACGCCCTGCCCCGCCCCTGGGATTTCGCGGATATGCAGGGCAATTCCGGGTTCGAGGCGCTGGCGATGGATCCGCGCGGGCGGCTGATCACCCTGCCTGAACGCTCTGGCCAGCTGACCCGGCCTTTCCCAATCTGGCGGCTGAGCCAGGGCACATGGGAACAACCCTATGGGCTACGCCGCGACGGGCCATTTCTGCCCGTGGGCGCGGATTTCGGCCCTGATGGGCTGTTTTATCTGCTAGAGCGGCACTTCACCGGTTTTGGCTTTCGCAGCCGCGTGCGCCGTTTCCGCCTGACCGAAACCGCCGCCACCGAAGAAGTGACCCTGCTGACCACACCCACAGGCCGGCATGACAACCTAGAAGGCATCAGCGTCTGGCAGGACGAAACCGGTTCCATCCGCCTGACCATGATTTCCGACGACAATTTCCGGCCCTTCCTGCAGCGCACGGAAATCGTCGAATATCGCCTGCCGCCCGCGCCGCTTGCATCAGCGCAGGCAAATCGGTAAAGCCCGTCCGTCCAGCATGAGGCTGGGCCAAGTCCCCGCTACCTTGAAAAAACGGGTCAACCAATGACACGCACGCATATTCCCGGTATTCTTGCCATGGCCGCCATTGTTGTGGCCTCTAACATCCTGGTCCAGTTCCTGATCCTTGACGGGCTGCTGACATGGGGTGCCTTTACCTATCCGCTCGCCTTCCTTGTTACCGATGTGATGAACCGCATCTATGGCGCGCAGGCCGCGCGTCGTGTGGTGTTTGCGGGGTTTGTCACCGGCATCATCTGTTCGCTGATCGGCAGCCAGATCATGCTGCAGGGCGACGGCTATGAATATGCCGCTGTGCCGCTGCGCATCGCCGTGGCGTCGGGCATTGCCTTCCTGACCGCACAGCTGACCGATGTGGCGGTGTTCAACCGCCTGCGCGCGGGCAGCTGGTGGCGCGCGCCGCTGGTGTCCAGCTTTGTAGGATCGGCGCTTGATACCGCACTGTTCTTTACCATCGCCTTTGCTGCGTCGATCACCCTGTTCGGGCCGGATGCAGATGCCGCGGTCAACTGGGCGTGGGAGGCCGTGCCCTTTATGAATAGTGGCCCTGCTCTGCCGCTATGGGTGACGCTGGGTTTTGCGGACTGGCTGGTCAAACTCAGCCTTGCCATGATCGCGCTGGTGCCGTTCCGTCTGCTGGTTTCGCGGGCGGGCAAACGTGAAATTTTCATGTAAGTCAAAAAAAGACTTTGTGGATCACCACCCGCGTGGCAACATCATCTTGCGTTTTCAACAGCTGAAAGGAGGTGATCCAGTGTCTAGAGAAACATTGGAGAAAGGTGTCGGAACAGTTCGAGGAAAGGCACTCTAGGGCAACCCCTGGGGTGAAATTTCCCCTGAATTGGCGCTGTCCTTAGACACAGTCTAACCGACCCGCCTCCGTATTCTCGAAGGGCTGCCTGACAAGGGCAGCCCTTTTCAGTTATGGGTGTGTTCATGCGCATCAATGATCAAATCACCATCGCCGACTGGGAGCTGACGGAACAGTTCATCCGGGCCTCGGGCCCCGGCGGGCAGAATGTGAACAAAGTGTCCACCGCGGTCGAACTGCGGTTCGAGGCCGCGCGCTCGCCCAGCCTGACAGACCCGGTCAAGGCGCGGCTGCGGCGGCTGGCCGGGCGGCGCTGGACCAAGGAAGGCGCGCTGGTGTTGCAGGTCGATGAAACCCGCAGTCAGGCGCGAAACCGCGAAATCGCGCGCGAACGCCTGGCCGAGTTGATCCGCAAGGCACTGGAGCGTCCGAAACGCCGTATCGCCACGCGCCCGACCCTTGGGTCCAAAAACCGGCGGCTAAAGGCCAAGAAAGAGCGCGGCGCGGTCAAGAACCTGCGCGGCAAGGTCGATCCGACAGAGTAAGGCCCCGTTCAGGCCCTGCCGCCGCGTTCACTGTGCGAATCGTTCCAGCAGGCGACCAAAATAGTCGCGTTCGAATTCCTCGCGCTCGCGCTCGCTGGATCGGTCACGCAGCAGATCTTCCAATTCGCGGTTGCGGGCCAGATCGTCCAGCCCAATGCTGCCCTGCGATTGTGCGCTGTCGCTTTGCCCGTTGCGGCCCAGCGGATCCTGCTGCGGGTCGCCACTGGGGCCGCCTTGTTGCCCCTGCTGACCCTGCGCCTGCTGGCGTTGTTCATTCAGAGCCTCGCCCAGACCGCGAATGCCATCGCGCAGCGCCTGCATGGCGTTGGATTGCTGGTCGATGGCCTCGGCCAGATCATCGTTGCGCAGGGCATCTTCGGCCCGGTCCATCGCGCCTTCGGCCCGTTCTAGCGCGTCATTCGCGGCCTCGCCGCCTTCGGTTCCCTGACCGGGCAGGTTGCGGCGCTGACGGTTCAAAGCATCGCGCAAGGCGCGCTGTCGATCGGCAAGGCGCTCTTGCAGGCTTTGGTTTTGGCCGTCGCCCTCTGCGCTGCCTTCGCCCTGTCCGGGTTGCTGGCCCTGTTGACCTTGCTGCCCCGGACGCTGACCTTGTTGTTGCCCCTGCTGCTGGCCGGGGCGGCCGTTGAACTGATCCTGCAATTCGCGGAAGGCCTCATCCGACAGGCCCTGCTGATCGCGTAGGGTTTCGGACAGGCCCTCCATCGCCTGTTCGCCGGGGGTCTGGCCACCCTGGCCTTGGCCCTCGGTCACCTGCATGTTTTCCAGCATTTCCTGCAGCTGGCGCATGGCTTCCATGGCTTCGGCCATGCGGCCCTGTTCCATCAGTTCCTGAATGCGGTCCATCATGCGCTGCAGGTCATCCTGCGACAGTTCCATCATTTCGCCCGGATCGCCGCGATCCGGTTGATCGGTGCCGTTTTCCTCGGCCTGACGGCGCTGTTCCTGTGCCAGCTGGCGCAGATAATCCTGCGTGGCCTCGCGCAATTCCTGCATCAGCTCGGCGATTTCCTGATCCGACGCGCCGTTGCGCATGGCCTCTTCCAGCCGGTCCTGCGCGCGCTGCAACCGTTCCAGCGCGTTTTGCAGATCGCCCTCTTCCAACGCGAGGGCCAGATCCCACAGCGTCTGGGCAATATCATCGCGGCTGTCATCGGACAGACCATAGGGGGCCAGCTTTTCCAGCCGCACCAGCAGGCGGCGCAGGCGCAGGTAATCGACCTCCCGGCGGAACAACCCGGTCGGGCGATGGGTCACAGTGCGCAATTGCTGGGCGATCATTGCAGCATTGGCCCGGTTCCACAGCAGGGACTGGCGCTGTTCGATCACCGCCGCCGCCACCGGGTCAAAGAAGCGCCGTCCGGGCAGCGTCAGCGCGATGAGCTCGCCCCGTCCGATCTGGCCGCGCGCGTCCTCGACGCTCAGCTCAAGGCGGACGGGCAGATTGGCCCAAGGATGTTCGCTGAAATCCTCGGTCAGCACTTGCTCAAAGGCAGCACGGTCGCCGGTGACAGGCATGGGCAGCGGCACCTGCAGCGCGCTCACCGGTTCGGGGGCAATGGCCCGGCCAAAGCGACGATCCACCGCCTCCAGATCAAGGGAGAACACTGCCTGACCGGCAACAACGCCATGATCATCCACAACCCGAAACGGGATCTGGCTGACGCCGTCGAAACTGGTTTCAACCTCGCCTTCCTGAAACACCTGTGGCAGCGCGTCGGGGATCATGGCAATCTGCCAGATCCGCCCACCCTGCCCAGCGATTTCCAGCTGACCCGATTGGGCAACGTCGAAATCCTGCGCGGTTTCGGCCTGCGCCTCGGCGGTGCTGGCTGGCGCGTCCGAAACGCTTTCGACCACGCTCAGCGCGCCGACCGCGCCATACATGCGCAGGGTGATCCGCGCGCCTTCCGGGGCCTGTAGATCCGGGTCGGTGATGTCATTCAGGTATAGGGTCGGCAGGCCGGTATAGGCAGGCGGGGCCATCCACCCCTCCCAGCTGGGGCCCTGCGCCAGATCGGGGCCGCCAGCCCCCATGCCCGTCACCGATTGCACCCGCACAAAAGAGCCAAACAGCAGGGCAACTGCCAACATGCTGACCGCAATCAGGCGCAGCGCGTAGCGGTCCAGATGGCGTGTGCGCAGATCCGGTTTAGGGGCCTTGGCTGTCGCGGCACGGGCGCGCATCCGGTCCTGATGCGCCTGCCACACAGCGGCAGAGCCCGCATCGCCAGCGCCAATCGCCTGTTCATCCAGCACCGCCTGAATTGGGTTGCCCCGCAGGGTGCCATCCAGCCGCAGCAGCGCCTCGTCCCGTGAGGGCCAGCAAAACGCGCGCGCGCCGCGCAGCCCGGTCCAGAGCAGCAGCGCCGCAAACACAGCCCCCGCGCCCCAGACCCATTCCAAAGCCACGTAATCCTGCACACCCAGCATCAGCAGCGCCAAAACGGCGGACAGAACGCTGAGCAAAGGCCAGAACGCGCGCAATCCACGCTCTGCCACGATGCCAAGCCGGGTCAGACGCAACGGCCAGGCAATGCGTTTCAGGATCGGATCGGCAGGCTTTGAGGCCTGGGACATGCGGCGCTCCTTGCTGGGTTGCAAGGAGGCTACCTTACAACCATTCAGGAATGGTATCGCGATTTATGATTTCGTCAAAGGTCGGACGCGCGCGAATGACAGCGAATTGATCGCCATGCACCAGCACCTCGGGGATGAGGGGGCGGGTGTTATATTCGCTGGACATCACCGCGCCATAGGCACCTGCGCTGCGGAATGCGACCAGATCGCCCGAGGCCAGCGGCGGCATCAGCCGACCCTTGGCAAAGGTGTCACCGGATTCGCAGACCGGGCCGACAATGTCATAAGGGGCCAGGTCGACACCCGGCGCGGCCTCTTGCACCGGGATGATTTCGTGATGTGCCTCGTACATGGCGGGGCGGATCAGGTCGTTCATCGCGGCGTCAAGGATCAGGAAATCACGGCCATCGCCATTTTTCAGATAGATCACAGAACTGACCAGCAACCCCGCATTGCCCGCGATCAACCGGCCCGGTTCGATTTCGATTTCACAGCCCAGATGCCCCAGCGTGCGCTGCACCATGGCGCCGTAATCGGTGGGCAGCGGCGGGGCTTCGTTGCTGCGGGTATAGGGAATGCCCAGACCGCCGCCCAGATCAAGCCGGGTGATGTCATGGCCATCGGCGCGCAGGGTTTCCGTCAGTTCAGCGACCTTTTGATAGGCGGCCTCGAACGGGGCAAGATCGGTCAGCTGGCTGCCGATATGCACATCGATGCCGACCACGCGCAGGCCGGGCAGGCTGGCGGCTTCGGCATAGACCTCGCGGGCCTTGGAGATCGGGATGCCGAATTTGTTTTCGGATTTGCCGGTGGCGATCTTGGCGTGGGTCTTGGCGTCGACATCGGGATTGACGCGGATGGTGATCGGGGCCTCGGTGCCCAGCTCGGAGGCGACCTGGCTGATCACCCGCATTTCCGGTTCGCTTTCAACATTGAACTGGCGGATGCCACCGCTTAGCGCCGCGCGGATTTCGTCATGGGTTTTGCCGACACCGGAGAAAACGATGCGGTCACCCGGAACGCCAGCGGCCTTGGCACGGGCATATTCACCGCCCGACACCACATCCATGCCCGCGCCCAGATCGGCCAGAGTTTTCAGGATCGCCTGATTGGAGGCCGCTTTCATCGCGTAGCAGACCAGATGCGGGCCCCAGTCCAGCGCTTCGTCAAACAGCTGGAAATGGCGGGTCAGCGTGGCGGTGGAGTACACGTAAAACGGGCTGCCGACAGCGGCGGCAATATCGGCCACGGCCACGTCTTCGGCAAACAAAGCGCCATCGCGATAGATGAAATGGTCCACGGCGTCCTCCTGTTCCAGTCGGAGCGGGTGTAGCCGAGGCAGGGTGCCGGGGAAAGGGGGTTTCACCCCCTCGGCCTTACGGCCTTCACCCCCAGAGGTATTTGGACCAAGAAGAAGCCCTAGATCGGTTTAGATCGGAAGTAGAGGTACAGCGGCAAGCCGCAGCTGACGCCGATACAGAAGGTGGCCGGAATCGCCAGCAGGGCGGTCCAGTTCCTGCGGGTCACGGTTTCGGCGAGGATCCACAGGGTCAGGGTGATCGCTGCGATGGTAAGATCCCAGGTCAGGCCGGTGGTGGCCTGATCGACAAACCAGGCGTCGATCAGGATTTGCAGGGACCAGCCATTCGCCGCGAGGAAGGGCAGGAAATAGGCCATCGGGTGGATGGCACCCCACAACGCGAGCCCCAGCCAAAGATGGCGCAGGCTCATCCTGCGCTTTCCTCGGTGCCCGGTGTGATGGGTTCGCCGTCTGCGCCGCACCCGATCAGGGGCAGCGCCAGCATCAGGGCCAGAAGAGTGGATCGGATCATGCGCTCAACGCCTCTTTCCAGCGGGCCACCTGTTCGCGCACCCGTTTGGGGGCGGTGCCGCCATAAGACAGGCGGCTGGCGACCGAATTATGCACGCCCAGCACGTCAAAGATCCCTGCGGTGATGGCCGGGTTTTCGGCCTGCATTTCCTCCAGGCTCAGATCCGGCAGGTCACAGCCCTTTTGTTCCGCCAGCGCGACCAACGCCCCGGTGGTGTGATGTGCGTCCCGGAAAGGGAGCCCGGTTTCGCGCACAAGCCAATCGGCCAGATCGGTCGCGGTGGAGAAGCCCGCCGATGCCGCGCCTTCCAGCGCGTCGCGATTGCCGGTCATGTCTTTGACCATGCCTTCCATCGCGGCAAGCGCCAGCATCCAGTTGTCGGCGGCGTCGAACACCTGTTCTTTGTCTTCCTGCATGTCCTTGGAATAGGCCAGCGGCAGCCCCTTCATCACCATCATCAGCGCAACATTGGCACCGAAAATCCGGCCGATCTTGGCACGGATCAGCTCTGCGGCGTCGGGGTTTTTCTTTTGCGGCATGATCGACGAACCGGTTGAGAAGCGATCCGACAGGGTGACAAAGCGGAACTGGGCGGAGGACCAGATCACCAGTTCTTCGGCAAAACGGCTGAGGTGCATGGCGCTGATCGACGCGACCGAGAGGAATTCGATGGCGAAATCCCGCGCCGACACCGCATCCAGCGAGTTCGCCATGGGGCGGTCAAAACCCAGCGCCTGCGCCGTCATGTGGCGGTCGATCGGAAAGCCGGTGCCCGCCAGCGCGGCGGCGCCCAGCGGCGATTCGTTCATACGTTTGCGCGCATCGCGCACCCGCGACAGGTCGCGGCCAAACATTTCCACATAGGCCATCATGTGATGGCCCCAGGTCACGGGCTGCGCGGTCTGCAGATGGGTAAAGCCGGGCATAACCCAATCGGCACCTGCTTCGGCCTGGGCCAGCAGCGCGTTGATCAGCGCCAGAAGGCCGCTTTCGGCCGCATCCAGCTGATCACGCACCCACAGGCGGAAATCGGTGGCCACCTGATCGTTGCGCGACCGGCCCGTGTGCAGACGGCCTGCCGGTTCGCCGATCACCTCTTTCAGGCGGGCCTCTACGTTCATGTGGATGTCTTCCAGAGCGGTGGAAAACTGGAACTCTCCGGCCTCGATCTCTGACAAGACCGTGAGAAGACCGTTGCGGATTGCTTCGGCGTCGCTATCTGTAATGATGCCTTGTGCGGCGAGCATCGCGGCATGGGCCCTTGAGCCGGCAATATCCTGGGCCGCAAGCCGTTGGTCGTAGCTGATCGAGGCGTTGATCGCCTCCATGATCGCGTCCGGTCCGGCGGCGAAACGGCCGCCCCACATCTGGTTCGAGGTCTTGTCCGACATGAAGCACCTTTCGGAGGCATGATGAAAAATCTGGTTCAGGCGATGCTGTATACTGCGGCGCTGGCGCTTGCAAATCCGGGCTGGGCCGAAACGCCCACGCAGATCGCCGCTGCCGAGGCCGCGCGCGACGGCGACATGAAGAAACTGACCTTTCATGCAGAGGCCAAACCCGCAGGCGCGGCGGGGTTCATCACCTTTGACGGCGATCCGCTGGCCCTGTCCGACTATGCCGGCAAATGGGTGCTGGTGAATTTCTGGGCGACCTGGTGCGCGCCCTGCCGCAAGGAAATGCCCGCCCTGTCGCAATTGCAGGCCGAACTGGGCGGCGATGATTTTGAGGTCGTGACAATCGCAACCTCGCGCAACCCGCCGCCTGCGATGAAGAATTTCTTTGCAGAAATTGCGGTCGAGAACCTGCCGCTGCACCGCGACCCGAAATCGGCGCTGGCGCGCAGCATGGGGGTTCTGGGTCTGCCCGTCACCGTGATCCTGAACCCTGAGGGCCAGGAAATCGCGCGACTGCAAGGCGATGCGGATTGGGCATCGGATTCGGCCAAGGCCGTGATGCGGGCGTTGATTGACGGTTAGCGGCGATCAGACCGTGATGATGCGTTTGTAGAAACGGCGGTCGATCTTGCGCTTTTTCAGCTTGGGCAGTTCGGCAGTGATCGGGCTTGCGCTGGCTTCCAGGCTGCAGCCCGGTGTCGGTGCAATCTGCGCTGTGCCCAGCAGGAAAGGTGTCGTCAGGAAAACCACAATGGCGATGCTGCGCATGGACTGCTCCGGTTCTTTTTCTGGGCCCCCACCCAGCCCGTGCAGATTGGGGCGGAAATGTGGCGCAATGCAACAGGGTCGCGCCACATTTCGCCACATTTCGCGATGGCGAAAAATCAATGCCGCGCCTTGACTGCCGTTGTTGTTGATACGTGATCAATCAGGCGGGAGTGCCGCCCAAATTGCGCCACAGCTGACGCCACGGCGGTTTTGACAGCCGCGAATCCTTTGCCAAAATAAGCGGCGGAGGAGACATGATGCCGTTGCCGATCCTGATCGCATTGGTGGTTCTGGGCATTGCCGGAATCGCCGCCCTGATCCATTTCATGGGATTTTCCCGTGTCCGGCCCCTGCGGGACAAGGCCGACGCACGTGCGGCATGGCTGCGCGAATTTCCCGATCACCAACCGATCCGCGTGACCCTGTGCCAATCCGGCAAAGGCGCATTGATCGACACCGCCAACGGGCCGGGCCTGGTCTGGGCCATGGGCGATGACCGCACGGCGCGGCTTTTGACCGGGGTCGAAGTCACATCACGCAGCACAGGATTGACCCTGCGCCTGTCCGACTATGCCGCCCCACGCATCACCCTGCCCCTGACACCAGAGGAAAGCGCGCTGTGGACGCGCCGCATCGGAGAGCATGATGACTGAGACCCTGACCTATCCCGATGTCGTGCAGCTGGCCGTGCCGTTTTTCATCGCCGCCATCCTGATCGAGCTGTTCTGGATCCGTCTGACCGGGCGCGGTGGGCGCTATGAAACCCGCGATGCGGTGACATCGCTGGTGATGGGCGCGGGGAATGTGGCCTCGGGCATCGCGCTGGGCTTTATCGCCTGGGCGTTTTTCATGGCACTGTGGAGCGTGACTCCGCTGGATTTGGGCACCGGTTGGTGGGTCGTGCTGCTGTGCTTTGTGCTGGATGATATGCGGTATTATTGGGTGCATCGCTTTGGCCACCGGATCCGCTGGGTCTGGGCCAGCCATGTGAACCATCACTCGAGCCAGCATTACAACCTGACCACGGCGCTGCGACAGACCTGGACCTACACCTTTACCTTTATGATGGTGGTGCGTGCGCCGCTGATCCTTCTGGGGTTTCACCCGGCCATGGTGCTGTTCTGCGGCGGGCTGAACCTGATCTATCAGTTCTGGATCCACACCGAGGCGATCAACAAACTGCCCCGCTGGTTCGAAGCCATCATGAACACGCCCAGCCACCACCGCGTGCATCACGGACGCAATCCACGCTATCTGGATGCCAATTACGCCGGGGTCTTTATCATCTGGGACAAGATGTTCGGCACCTTTGTGCCCGAGCAGGATGATGAAAAGGTCGATTACGGGCTGGTGCATAATATCGGCACGTTCAACCCGATCCGGGTGGCGTTTCACGAATGGGTCGGCATCTGGAAAGACGCAACCCAGCCGGGCCTGACCCTGCGCCAGCGGCTGCTGTATTGTATCGCCCCGCCGGGGTGGAGCCATGACGGGTCGCGGCTGACATCAGAAGGTATCAAACAAAGCCACCTGACCCAACATCCCGAGGATCGCGGAAGTCCCGGATTTTGACCTGGTGCATTTGCGTGGCTGGGATGCACCAGCCACGCTGATTTTCGATTTCCGAAATTCCCGACTTTACAGAATCGTCGCAACTATGAAGTGATATGCACATGTTTTTCGGGGCTTGCCCCTTGTAACAGCTTCGTGAGCACCCATATTCATTGTATACAAATGAATACCAAAGCGATGGACAGACCATGTTCGACCCTCTTTTGACCGGGCCGTTCGTGCCCTTTACCTTTGCCCTGGCCCTACTGACTGGGCTTTTGATCCTGGAACTGATCCTTGGCCTGATCGGCGGTTCGCTGATGACAGGCGACAGCGACTTTGACCTGGACATCGACGCCCCTGACCTGGGCGATCTGGATCTCGATATTGATCTGGATGGGCTGAATATCGACCCTGCGGATCTGGAGCTGGGCGACGCCACACTGGGCGTCGACGACCCCGATGCGCCCGAAATCACAGATGCCGCGCCCGCCGCATGGCTGGGCTTTGGCAAGATGCCCTTCATGATCTGGCTGGCCTCCATGCTGATGGGGTTCGGTGTGACGGGCTATGTGCTGCAATCGGTGCTGAACGGCGTGCTGGGTTTCACCCTGCCTGCCGGGCTGGCCGCCATCCCCGCTGCGATCATTGCGGTGGGTTTTACCCGGCGCTTTGGGGCAATCTTTGCCCGGCTGCTGCCGAAAACCGAAACCCAATCCCTGTCAGAGCGCCATCTGGGCCGCCGCGCGGGGATTGTCACACAGGGTACCGCCGCCCGCGGTCGCCCGGCCGAGATCCGCGTCACGGATCGTTACGGCAACACCCATTATCTGCGCGCCGAACCGCTACGCGACGATGCGCAGATCCCTCAGGGGAGCGAGGTCATCGTTCTCCGTCACCGTATCGAGGGCGGCTATTTCATCGTGCCGCTCACCTGAACATTTGAAACTGAATAGGAGACGTCATGGGAATTGACATCATTCTTGTGCCCGTTGTGGGCATTCTGATCCTGCTGGTCATTGTTGGCCTTGTTGTCACGCGCCTTTACCGCCGCGCCACGCGCGAAGTCAGCCTGGTGAAAACCGGGGCCGGTGGGAAAAAGGTTATCATGGATGGCGGCGCGATCATCATTCCGCTGCTGCACGAGGTCAGCCCGGTCAATATGAAGACCCTGCGCCTTGAGGTGAAACGCGATGGCGATGCCGCGCTGATCACGCAGGACCGGATGCGCGTGGATGTGGGCGTGGAATTTTACGTTTCCGTCAGCCCGACGGACGAAGGCGTGGCCCGCGCGGCGCAGACCCTGGGCAACCGCACCTTCCACGTGGACCAGCTGCGCGAAATGATCGAAGGCAAGCTGATCGACGGTCTGCGCGCCGTGGCCGCAAAAATGACCATGGACAACCTGCACGAAAACCGCGCCGATTTTGTGCAGGAGGTGCAGAATACCGTGTCCGAAGACCTGACCAAAAACGGTCTGTCGCTGGAATCGGTTTCGCTGACGGCGCTGGACCAGACTCCGTTTGAGGCACTGGACGAAAACAACGCGTTTAACGCCGTGGGGATGCGCAGATTGGCTGAGGTGATCGCAACCTCTAAGAAAGAGCGCGCCAATATCGAGGCCGAAGCGCAGGTCGCCGTGCGCCGCGCCGAAATGGAGGCCGAGCGTCAAAGCCTGCTGATCCGTCAGGACGAGGAACAGGCCCGCATCGAACAGCAGCAGCAGATCGAAACCATGAAGGCCGCACAAGAGGCCGAGATCGCCGCCCGCTCTGAGGATTCCGTGCGCGAAACCGAACGCGCCCGGATCGCCCGCGAAGAGGCCGTGCGCGCCGCTGAAATCGAACGCGAGCGCAAGCTGCGCGAGGCGGAAATCACCAAGGAGCGCGAGCTGGAAGTCGCCGATCAGGACCGCCAGATCATCATCGCGCAGAAATCCGAGGAAGAAAGCCGCGCGCGTGCCTCCGCCGATCTGGCCCGCGCCGAAGCGACCAAAGCCATGGAAGCGGTTGTCACCGCCAAAGAGGTGGCCGAGGCCGAGCGTCTGAAACAGATCGCCCTGATCGAAGCAGCACGTGAAGCCGAACGCGAGGCAACCCGTGTGCGCCTGTCGGCACAGGCTGAAAAGGACGCCGCGCAGGACCGCGCCGATGCCCGCCGCGAAGAGGCTCAGGCTGATGCCGATGCGATCACAATCCGCGCCGAGGCCAAGAAAAAGGACATGCTGGCCGAAGCCGAAGGTAAGCGCGCGATCACCGATGCGGAAAACGCCCTGAGCGAAGGCATTATCGCGATGAAGGTTGCGCTGGCCCGTCTGGAGGCGATGCCCGCGATCCTGTCCGAGGCAATGAAACCGGCTGAAAAGATCGACTCGATCCGCATTCACCAGGTCTCAGGCCTTGGTGGCGGCACTGGCGGCGGTGCTGATAGCAGCGGGGGCGACAAGGCTCCGATCAATCAGGCGCTGGATTCGATCATGGGCATGGCCGTGCAGATGCCCGCGCTGAAAAAGCTGGGCGAGGATCTGGGCGTGTCGATGGATGGCAGCGTCGAGGGGCTGATCAATGACGCGCTGGGCGGCCCGACCACCCCCAGCACGCCCAAGCCCGAAACCGACGCCGAAGACCCCGCCCCCGCGGCGTGATCCACCCGGCAAAATGAACTCAGGGGCAGGCCCGCGCGGCCTGCCCTTCCTTTTAGCGCAGGCACATCCCGAACACAGCGCCATTGGACAAACAGGCCCAAGCCAGATAACACGCGGCCAAGGCATCAGAGGCAAAACACATGAGCCAATCCCATTCACAAAACGCGCGCGACGTCCTGCAGATCGAACAGGACGCGCTGGCGCGCCTTCAGGCCGAACTACCGGCCTGCTTTGACGACGTGGTCGATCTGCTGCTGGCGGTGCAGGGGCGGGTGATCGTGTCCGGCATGGGCAAATCCGGCCATGTCGCCAACAAGATCGCAGCCACGCTGGCATCCACCGGCACACCGGCCCAATCGGTGCATCCGGGCGAGGCAAGCCATGGCGATCTGGGCATGATCACCCGCGCCGACGCGGTGATCCTGATTTCCAATTCCGGCGAAACCCGCGAATTGGCCGATATGATCGCCCATTGCGCCCGCTTTGCCATCCCCATGATCGCCATCACCAAGCGCGCCGACAGCACGCTGGGCCGCGCCGCCCGCCATGTGCTGACCATTCCCAACGCACCCGAAGCCTGCGCGATCGGCATGGCGCCGACCACCTCAACCACGCTTTGCATGGCGCTGGGCGATGCGCTGGCCGTGGCGCTGATGAAAGCGCGCGGATTTGGCCGCGACGCCTATGGCATGTTCCATCCCGGCGGGTCTTTGGGCGCGCAACTGCTGCATGTCAGCGCCGTGATGCATAAGGGCGAGGAACTGCCGCTGGTGCAGGCCGATACGCCTATGTCCGACGCCCTGCTGATCATGAGCCAAAAGGGTTTCGGCGTGGCGGCGCTGGAACAGGATGGCACGCTGCTGGGCATCATCACCGATGGCGACCTGCGCCGCAATATGGATGGGCTGATGGACCGCAACGCTGGCGAAGTCGCCACGCGCACGCCCATGGTCACGCATCCCGACACGCTGCTGACCGAGGCGCTGGGCCTGATGAACATGTCCAAACGCACCGTTTTGATGGTGGTCGAAGACGATCACCGCCTTGTCGGGCTGCTGCATATCCACGACGCCCTGCGCGCGGGCGTGGCCTGAATGACGCAGACGAACCGCGATAGCGCCGATCCGAGGGGAGGTGCGGAACGCGCCGCCCCGTGGGGGCGGATCGGCGCGGCGGAACGCTTTGCGTCCCGCAGGGGGCCTGTTCATAGCGCGCGCACGCTGCAGATGTCTGAGAAAGGACCGGCATGAATACCGTCATTTTTATCCCTGCCCGCTATGCCTCGACCCGCTATCCCGGCAAGCCGCTCGTTGAACTCACCGGTGCGACCGGCGAACGCAAGAGTCTGATCCAGCGCGCATGGGAGGCCGCGAAAGCCTGCAAAGGCGCGGATGCGGTCTATGTGCTGACCGATGATGACCGGATTGCCGAGGCCGCGCGCGGCTTTGGCGCGCAGGTGCTGATGACCTCGTCTGAGGCGCGCAACGGTACCGAACGCTGTGCCGAGGCCGTGGCGCAGCTGGACACCCAGCCCAAAACCGTGATCAACCTGCAGGGCGACGCCCCCCTGACCCCGACCTGGTTTGTCGAGGCGCTGATTGAAAAGATGGCAGACCCGCAGGTGCAGATGGCCACCCCCATCCTGCGCTGTGATACTGAAACACTGGAAAACTTTGTCACCGACCGGCGCAATGACCGCGTTGGCGGCACCACTGCCGTCACCCGCACCGATGGCACCGCGCTGTATTTTTCCAAAGAAGTGCTGCCCTATGTGGGGGATCTGAACAACCCGCCCGAGGTTTGGCATCACGTGGGTGTCTATGGCTATCGCCCCGACGCGTTGAGCGCCTATATGCGGTTTGACGAGGGCGCGCTGGAAAAGGCCGAGGGGCTGGAACAGCTGCGCTTCCTGGAAAACGGCATTCCCGTCACTTGTGTCCCTGTCGATGGCAAAGGCCGCGTTTTCTGGGAACTGAATAACCCGATTGATGTGGAACGCATTGAAAAGGTTCTGAAAAAGGAAGGTATCGCATGAGCACCGTCACCGTACGCGACATCGTTATCGCCAATGACCGCCCCTTTGTCCTGATCGCTGGCCCGTGCCAGATCGAAGGTCTGGACCATGCCCGCATGATGGCCGAACGCATCGCCAAGGCGGCCGAGGCCAACAACACGCAATGGATCTACAAATCCAGCTTTGACAAGGCGAACCGGTCTTCGGTGGATGCCTCGCGCGGGATCGGCATGGAGGAAGGGCTGGAGGTGCTGGCCACCATCCGCCGCGAATTTGACGTGCCGGTGCTGACCGATGTGCATTCTGCTGAACAATGCGCCCGCGTCGGCGAGGTGGTCGATGTGCTGCAGATCCCGGCCTTCCTGTGCCGTCAAACCGACCTGCTGCTGGCAGCGGGCAAGACCGGCAAGGCGATCAATGTGAAAAAGGGCCAGTTCCTGGCACCCTGGGACATGGGCAATGTAGCGGACAAGATCGCCAGCACCGGCAATGATCAGATCATGCTGTGCGAGCGCGGCACCTCCTTTGGCTACAACACTTTGGTCAGCGATTTTCGTGGCTTGCCACAAATGGCCAGCACGGGGCGCCCGGTGGTGTTTGATGCGACCCATTCGGTGCAGCAGCCCGGTGGGCGCGGCAGTTCGACCGGCGGGCAGCGCGAATTTGTCGAACCTCTGGCGCGGGCGGCCCTGGCTGTGGGCGCGGCGGCGGTGTTCATGGAAACCCACGAAGACCCCGACAACGCGCCCTGTGACGGGCCGAACATGGTGCCGGTGGATGCGCTGGATCACGTGCTGCACGGGCTGCGCGCGATTGATGATCTGACCAAGGGCCGGACCGAAGCCCTGGCACATCTGTTTGCCTAAGGGAAAGGTGGGTTAAAAACCCACCCTACCCCGTCACAGCAGCGCAGCACCCAGCTTTTTCAGATAGAGCGTGACCAGATCCTGCGCGCGCGCGGCGCTGTCGGCCTCGCTGTAGCAGCGGAACTCTGGCGCATTGCCAGAGGGGCGCAGGTGCAGGATTTCACCGGCCTCAAAGCGCAGGCGCAGCCCGTCTGTCTCGTCCTTGCCCTCTTCCCGGCCCATCCCGTCGAAAAATTCCGCGCGCGCCGCCGGATCGGCCAGTGTGGCGATAAAGCCGCGGGCGGCCTCGGGTTCGACCCCTTGCAGGCGATCCGCAGCGGTAAAGCGCGGCGGCAGGGAGGCGGCCAGATCGGCCACGCTTTGCCCCCGCGCGCGGGCCTCGGCCAGCGGTGCAAGGATGGGCAGCAGGCAATCGCGGGTCATCAGCGGAGCAAGGCCACGGGCGGCGTACCCCAGAAGAAAGCCGCCATTGGCCTCGTAGCCGACAACCTGCGCATCCGGGTCTGCCCGCAGCGCGGCCTCCATCCCGGCAATCACATAGGGCGATCCGATGCGCGTGCGGGTGATCCGGGCAAAGCCGGACATCGCGTCGATCATCGTGTTGGAATTGACCGGTGTGACCAGATGCGCGGCCCCAAGCCAGCGGGCAGTCAGCGCGCCCAGCACATCGCCGGGAATCACCCGGCCTGTCGCGTCGGCCAGCATTGGGCGATCCGCATCCCCATCGGTGGAGACCACGGCGTCCAGATCATGCGCGGCGGCCCAGCCCGCCAGCATGGCAGTGGTCTGCGGGTCCAGCGCCTCTGTATCCACGGGGACAAAGTGATCGGTGCGGTTCAGAGGCACGGGGGTTGCACCCAGCGCCTCCAGCACCTCGACCATGACGTCGCGCGCGACCGAGCTGTGCTGATACACGCCGATCCGCAATCCTTTCAGCGCAGGGCCAAACGCCTCGATATAGCGGCGGGCATAGGCACCCAGCGCATCGCAGGTCAACGGGGTGGCCGCAGCGTCGCCCTGAGCCATGCCCAGATGAGACAGGATCGCCTGTTCATCGTCCTTACTGATTTCGCCCAACGGCACATAGAATTTCAAACCATTGCGGTCCGCCGGGATGTGGCTGCCGGTGATCATCACCGCCGAGATCCCCTGCCCCATCGCCGCCAGCGCCAGCGCCGGGGTAGGCAAGACGCCCGCGTCAATCGGTGTCAGGCCGCGCTCTACCACCGCCTGCATGACCCATCCGGCAATTTCGGGCGAGGATGGGCGCAAATCCTGCCCGACCATCACTGCCGATCCCTGCGGGCAGGCGGCCAGAAAAGCGCGGGTGTAGTCCTTGACCAGATCCTCGGTCAGCTCGACCACCAGACCGCGCAATCCGCTTGTGCCAAATTTCGGTGCCATGATGGGGCCTCCTTAACCAATGCCTTTACCAGAACGTATCTGTGATGAGTTTCAGGGAAATGACCAGCAGAGCCAAACGTATAGTGGTGTAGTACACCCTCTCAGGAAGGATATGCGTCAGCCTTTTGCCCACCCAGACTCCGCAGATCGCCGCCACCGCCATCAGCGACATCGCCCCCCAATCCAGCCGGGGAAAGTAGCCCAGCGCCAGATAAGGCGGCAGTTTGGCAAAATTCACCGCAGCGAACAAAATGGTGGAGGTGCCCGCAAACACCATCTTGGGCAGGCGCTGTGGCAGGGCATAGACCTGAAAAGGCGGGGCACCGGCATGGGACACAAAACTGGTGATGCCTGTCATTGCGCCCCAGAACAGCCCCGGCAAAAGGCGCGCCGGACGGGGCTGTCCCTGTACGGGCTGCAGGATCCACCCATAGACCACAAACCCGATGCCGATCAGGCCAATCATCAGGTTCAACATTGTGACCGACAGGTAAGGCGCTGCCAGATAACCCGCACCAACGCCAGCCACCCCGGATGGAATCAGGATCACCAGATTGCGGCGGGAAAATTCTCGGCGGTAAATCCAGACGCCAAACGCATCGCTGATCAGATAGATCGGCAGCAGCAGCGCCGCAGCAATCATCGGCTCGATATACAAAGCCAGCAAAGGCACCGCCAACATGCCAATCACGGGCAGGCCGCCTTTGGCCAGGCCGACCAGAAACGCCCCCAACAGGGCCAGCGGCAATATGGACCAGAGATCTGTCAAAGGCACCTTTGGGTTTGGGTTTCTGCCGCAGTAGGGCGCGACGCCTGCGGGGTCAATTCCTCGGGACCAAGACCTTAGGCATCAAAACGCAACCGGGCCCCGCAATGCGAGGCCCGGCCAAATGTCAGATCAGAGGAAATCAGAACAGGAAGTCGTCTGCATCCAGGTTGGCTGCGGTCACACCGATCAGGGTCAGTGTGCCATGACCATCCAGATCCACCTGGGCCAGGCCACCGATCTGGGTAAAGGTCAGATCCGCATAGGTCGTGCCCAGCGCCTGCAGGTCGATCGTATCCACGTCCTCTTCGAAATCGGTGATCGTGTCGTCACTTGGGCTCAGCTCAAAGACAAAGACATCGGCACCGTCGCCACCGGTCATTCGGTCCCGACCGCCGCCACCATAAATGGTGTCGTTGCCGGTGCCGCCGTCGATGGTGTCTTTGCCAGCATCGCCATAGATCAGGTCATCCTCGGACCCGCCCAGCAGGCTGTCGTTGAAATCCCCGCCATGCAGCGTGTCATTGCCCGCCTGGCCGTGCAGGTAGTCATTGCCTGCGCCACCTTCCAGCGAGTCATTGTCATCACCGCCACCCAGGCTGTCACGGCCTTCGCCACCAATCATGGTGTCGTCACCCGCAGCGCCGGAGGCCCAGTCATCACCTTCACGCAGCTCAAAGCGATCTGCAGATGCGGTGCCTGTCAGGCTGTCATCGCCGGTGGTGCCAAAGATGATCTGCGACGCGGCAAAGACAAAATCCGCATTGGTGATGTCAGCCGCTGCCGTGTTCTCCAGAACCAGCGTGCTGCCCTCGGGCGTGTCGATATGCAGATCCACACCCACTTCGGTCAGGGTCAGTTGCGACACGTCGGTCACACCCACACCGGTCACGTCGATCAGGTCGGTGCCGTCTTCGAAATCGGTCACGGTGTCTTCGCCGGTGCCAAGCGCGATGACAAAGTGGTCTGCGCCCGCATCGCCGGTCAGCACGTCATTATCCGCGCCACCATCCAGCGTATCTGCACCGCCGCCACCGGTCAGTGTGTCGGCCTCGGTTCCGCCGTCCAGATCGTCGGCACCTGCGCCGCCGGCCAGATTGTCGGTCCCTTCGCCGCCAGCCAGCGTGTCGCTGCTGTCGCCGCCATCCAGAGTGTCGGCACCGTCGCCACCATCCAGCATGTCCGATCCGGCACCACCGCTGAGATTGTCGTCGCCCAGACCGCCTTCGACCGTGTCGTCATTGCCTTCACCGTCCAGCGTGTCATTGCCATCGCCGCCCAGCAGGCTGTCATTGCCGGACCCGCCATTGACAACGTCATCATCGGCACCGCCATCCAGCGTATCGTCGCCGCCCATACCGTCCAGCGTGTCATTACCGGCATCGCCATAGCCCAGGTCGTTGCCGTCACCAGCACCGCCATCGTCGGTGTTGATCAGGTCGTTGCCCGCACCGCCATGGACTTCGTCGTCGCCGTCATTGCCCAGAACGGTATCGTTGCCAGCATCGCCATAGACCGTGTCGTTGTCGTCACCGCCCGACACATAGTCGTCGCCTTCGCCGCCATAGGCCTCGTCATCGCCAGCCTGGCCATAAACGCCCGCTGTGGCGAACGGGTTCAGTGCCACACCATCGTCGTCACCCAGACCGCCATACAGCGTGTCATTACCGGTGCCGCCATAGACCGCGTCGGAACCGTCGCCACCCGACACATGGTCGTCATCTGCGCCACCGTCGACATAGTCGTGATCGTCACCGCCATCCAGCGTGTCGTTGCCTGCATCGCCTTCCAGCAGATCGTTTTCACGGTTGCCATACAGGCTGTCATCGCCAGCTTCGCCATACAGAGCATCCGAGTCACGGCCGCCATCCAGCGTGTCGGCACCGCCGCCACCCAGCAGCGTGTCCTGACCATGGTCGCCCATGATGCTGTCAGCACCGCTTTCGCCATCCAGGCTGTCATCGCCATAGCCACCTTCAATGGTGTCGCTGCCCTGACCACCCAGAACGGTGTCGTCGCCATTGCCGCCTTTGCCAAGGTCATTCCCGGTTTCAGCGCCTGCAATATCGTCCAGATACAGGACGTCATTGCCCGATCCGCCGCGCACATCATCGTCATCGGCACCGCCGACAACAAGGTCAGAGCCGCTGTCACCATACAGCGTGTCGTTGCCTGCTTCGCCGTCGATCTGGTCGTTGTCCGAACCTGCAAAGACCTGGTCGTCGCCCGCGCCACCGTCAATGGTGTCTTCGCCACCCGACCCATAGATCAGGTCATTGTCGCCACCGCCGTCAACGCTGTCGTCCGCGCCACCTGCAAAGATGGTGTCATCGCCGTCACCGCCCAGAACCGTATCGCGGCTTGCGCCAGCGGACAGGGTATCGCTGCCTGCGCCGCCATCAAGATAGTCCTGACCACTGTCGCCCACGACGCTGTCATTGCCAGCCCCGGCGGTCACAGTGTCATTGCCCTTACCAGCATTCACGGTGTCGTTGTCGTCGCCCGCGTCCACATCATCATCGCCACTCCCGGCATTGATGAGGTCATCGCCTGCGCCACCGGTCACGTCGTCATCGCCGCCGCCGGAATAAATGCTGTCCATGCCTGCATCACCGTCCAGGCTGTCCTGGCCACCGCCACCACGCAGGATGTCGTTGCCTTCACCGCCCGACATATCGTCATGGCCGGTGCTGCCTTCCAGGCTGTCATTGCCTGCGCCGCCGGTCACGACGTCATGGCCTGCGCCTGCTTTGACGGTGTCATTGTCGTCGCCCGCGTCAACGGTGTCATCACCGGTGCCGCTGCGCACGATGTCGTCACCCGCATATGTGGTGATTTCCATGCCAGTGCTGTCCTGACGCATATCCACATCGTCAGCATAGCCTGTGGCGCTGATGTCTTCGATCTCGGTAAAGGTGCCCGACGCCGTGCCAAAGGTAAAGCTGCCGCCGCCATCACCCGAGGGGTCGATCACCAGACCAGACGTGCCATCCACATTCTGGAAATACAGCAGGTCAATATCGTCTTCGCCTGCGTCGGCACCACCGGTGATGGTCAGAACGCCCTGGTTGTCAGACACGATCAGAACGTCGTCATCTTCGCCACCATCCAGAGTGCCAGCGTCACCGACATGGGCATCAAGCGTATCGTTGCCTGCATCGCCAAACAGCGTATCGGAATCAGCACCACCAGAGAGCGAATCGTTGCCTTCGCCACCGTGGATTTCATCCTCGCCTGCGCCACCATCAATGGTGTCTGCACCAGCATCGCCAAAAATCTGTTCATTCAGGGCCGTTCCGTTCAGGACTTCCCCGGCCACGGTTCCGTTAATCGTGTCGTCAAAAACAGGCATCCTATGTCCCTTTCAAGCTCATATCTATGTCGGGCAGGCATCCGGCATGTCCCCGGATTCTTGCCCGCTTGAGCAATTGAGTACCTGTACAAAAGGTCAAAAAGTGAACGCGATCATGTCAGCCCCTGTTAAAAATTGTGGCCAGAAAGGGGCAGCCACCCAAGGGCGCAGTTTACGGCCCATACCCCTTAAAACATGAAGGATCGCCCCTGAAACTGGCGCAAAATCATGTGATCGAAAGGTTTTTTTAACAACTGTGCCGCTCACAGGGCGGCAAGACCTTAGACAACTGCGCGCAGGTTGACGCAAATTTTTTGGAACTGGCAAAAAATTTGCCCGCCCACGGCTCAAACCTCTGACCAAAGCGATTCTCCCCAGGCGCGAATCTGCGCGGCAGGATGCGCTTATTGCCCTGCCAGACGATACGGCGCGGGGGAGGCCTGTGTGATGCGGTGCTCTAACAGGGCCTGCATCATGCTGCGCGCCCGCTCGGGGTGATCCGCAATCAGGTTCACCGCGCAGGCCGGGTCATTTGCCACATCAAACAACATCGGCGCAAAACCGCAGGTAAAATGGACATAGCGCCATTGGTCCTGCTCATAGACGACCGCGCGACACTCTTGTGCCGGGCGATTGGTGAAGGTCTCGAACCGCCCGCGCCCCGACAGATCCCCCAATTCCAATTCCACCATCGCAGCAGGGCGGCGCGGAGCCACCGCCAGATCGCCACCATCCATCATCCTGCTGGCACCGCCCAGCCGCGCCAGCAGCGTCGGCACCAGATCAATGCTGCGGGTGGGGCGGCGGATCAGACCCGGTGCCTGCCCCGGTGCGCGGATCATCAATGGGATATGGCTGACCTGACGGAACGGAGTTTGCTTCCCCCACAGTCCCAGATCCCCCAGCATCTCCCCATGATCCGCCGTAAAGACGACCAGGGTATTTTCTCGCTGCCCCGTGTTGTCCAACCAGGACAGCAGGCGCCCGATATGGTGATCCAGCTCTGCCACCAATCCCAGATAGGTGGCGCGGGTCCGGGCGATCTCGGCTTTGTGCAGCGCCGTTTGATCGCCATCGAACCCCCAGAACATGCCTGCTTGGCTGGGTGCGCTGTGAAACGCATCAAAGAACGGATGGTCAAACGCTTTGGCCGCCGCTGGCAGCCCCTCTGGGTCGATCATGTCATGATACGGAGCAGGGGCGACATATGGCGGATGCGGGCGAATATAGGTGATCAGGGCCGCCCAGGGGCGGGCTTTGCGGACATCCAGCTCTGCCAAAGTCCGGTCGGTCAGAAACGCCGTGTCGCTGTCTTCGGCGCGGTACAGCGCAGGCGCGCCCGGTATGCCGCCCGTGGGGCGATACAACCGGTCAAAATCCGGGGCACCGGCATCAGGCACATCATAGCCTTTGCCACGCAGATGCGCGAGCCAGGCCCAGGCCTCTTCGCGCATTTCCTGCACCTCGACAAAGCCCGGCGCAGCACCGGTATAAGACATCCGCGCCGGATCACGCGGTGCCAGACCGGTCGGATCCGGCTGCGTATCGGTATAGCCAAACAACAACGGTTCGTGCCCCAGCTTGCGCAATTCGGTCGCAAGGGTGGGAAAGTGGCGCGGCAAAGGGGCCCCGTTATGCACCGACCCATGGGTCATGGCATACAGACCCGTCAGCAGGCTGGCCCGCGACGGTCCACAGGGCACAACAACCGTGTGGTGGTTTTCATACCGCAGGGATTCGGCCGCCAGCGCATCCAGATTGGGCGTGGGCACATGCGCCGCCAACGCCCCCTGCAGCACATCCGCGCGAAACTGATCCGCGACAATCATCAGAACATTGCGTGGCGCAGTCATGGTCGCCCTCCGGCAAAATATCAGGCAAGGGAGAGAGCCCGCTGGCGCAGGCCCTCCCCATCGTCACACTGGACTCATCAGCCCTGCAAACGGCGCACCAGCGCGGGCAGATCCGCAACTGTGTCGATCACGTGATCCGCTCCGGCGGCCTTGAGGATCTCGGTCGCCTGCTGGCGCAGAACATCCACGTCAGACGGGTCCATGGCAGCCAGCTCTTCGGGGGTTTTGCCCACGGCATTGCCGGACAGCGCCACGCCCACGGTGACACAGCCCGCGGCCACGCCTTCCTTGATGCCCGGTTCGGTGTCATCGACCTTGATGATCGCGGCAGGCGGATAGGCCACCAGATCCACCATGCATTTATACATGCCCAGCGGGCCGGGCCGGCCTTCGGGCAGGTCATCGGCGCAGATCAGATTGTCGGGCTCATACCCCTGCGCCGCCGCAACGGGCAGCACGTTTTCCATGATCGACCGGGTGTAACCCGTGGTGGATCCGATCTTCAGACCCATCTCGCGCAATGTGTCGATCGCCTCTTTGCAGCCCGGCACCAGCTGCGCGTAATCCGCCGCTACTTTTTCATTCATGGGGACAAAGATTTCATAGACCTTGTCCACATCCTGATCGCTGGGGGCAGTGCCGTATTTGGCCTGCCACTGCTGAGCGATTTCGGGCATGTCCATCATGGCACGGATATGATCCCATTTCGGAGCCCCCATCGGAGCGCGCGCCTGCGCGATCGTCGCCTCGATGCCAAATTCGGCAAAGGCCTTTACGAACACGCCCATCGGCGCAAAAGATCCGAAATCCACAGTGGTGCCGGCCCAGTCGAACACGGCGGCTTTGAACATTGCCATTTTGTTGTCCTTTCTTGTCAGACAGTGTCCGGGGCCATGCGCTGATCCAGCACATCCCCCAGCGGTTTTGCAGTATCGACGCCCATGTCGCGCAAACAGTCCCCGGCGGCCTGTACAACGCGGGTCATGACGTGATGATCCAGATGCCCGATACACCCGATGCGAAAGCTGTCCGCTTCGGTCAGTTTGCCGGGATAGATGATGAACCCGCGCTGTTTCATCAGATTGTAGAAGCGCGGAAACTCAAACGCGGGATGCGCGGGGCAGAAAAAGGTGACGATGATCGGCGACAGCCAGTCATCACGCAGCAATGTTTCAAACCCCAGCGCCCGCATCCCCGCGACCAGCGTGTCGCGGTTGCGGCGATAGCGCGCGCCGCGCCCGGCCACGCCACCTTCGGCGGCGTGCGCCTTTAGTGCCTCGATGAAGGCAGCGACCACATGGGTGGGCGGGGTAAACCGCCACTGGCCCGTCTTTTCCATCGCAGCCCATTGTGCGTGCAGATCCAGAGACAGCGAATGGCTGTTGCCCTTGGCCGCCTCAAGAGCCGTTTTGCGGGCGAGGACGAACCCAAATCCGGGCACACCTTCGATACATTTGTTGGCGGAACTCACCACGGCCTCGAACCGGGTTTTCTGCGGATCCAGTTCGACCGCGCCAAAGGCGGACATGCTGTCGATCAGCAATTTGCGCCCGGCGGCATAGGTTGCGTCGGCAATCTCTTGCACCGGATTCAGAATGCCCGAACTGGTTTCGCAATGAATCGCCAGAACATGTGTGATGTCCGGGTCGGCCTCCAGCGCGCGGGTGACTTCGATGCCACGGGGCGGCAGGTAATCCCCTTTGTCGATCACGGTTACGGCGCGGCCAATACAGCGCATAGTTTCTGCCGCACGCTTGCCATAGGCGCCGTTAGACAGAACCAGCAGCTTGCCATCCCAGGGGACAAAAGACCCCAGCATCGCCTCGACCACATAGCTGCCGCTGCCCTGAATCGGCACACAGTCAAAACTGTCCTTTACCGGCCCCAGCAGGTCCAGCAGCCGCGCGCGCAGCTCGGCGGTCATGGCGCGAAAATCGCCATCCCAGCTGCCCCAGTCACGCAGCATCGCCTGTTTTACGTCTGCCGAGGTGGTCAAAGGACCGGGCGTCAACAGATAGGGTTCGCCTTGCATCGGCGCAGGAAAAGCAGAAGAGAGCACGGGATTCGGCATTTGAACCTCGAATAGTTTGTTCATTTGTATTTTCTTTTTCTATCTTACAACAGCGCCAAATCAGGCCGTGCCATCGCACTGCTGGCTGGCTGGGGCGCGCTGGTCAGATGGCAGGCGACAAAATGATCCCGGTCGATTTCACGCAGCGCGAGGCTGCCCGGATCGGGCGTTCCCTCCGAGGTATCGAGCAAACGAAACCCGGCACCTTCCCGCCGCGCCACCGGGTGACGCAACCCATCACCCAACGCAATTGGCGCGAACGCAGCATCGGGATCAGGATGCGGCACCGCGCTAAGCAGCGCGCGGGTATAGGGATGCTGAGGGTTGAAAAACAGCTTTTCGGTCGGGCCGTATTCCACGAATTTCCCGTGATACAGCACCGCAACCGAATGCGAGATCTGTGCCACCACGGCCAGATCATGGGCGATGAACAGGAAACTGATCCCCATTTCGTCCTGAATATCGCGCAGCAAAGCGACGATTTCCGCCTGAATCGATACATCCAGCGCCGACACACATTCATCGCAGACCACAAATTTCGGCTTGCTGACCAGCGCACGGGCAATACAGATCCGCTGACGCTGGCCGCCAGAGAACGCGTGAGGAAAGCGGCGCAGATGTTCCAGATCCAGTTTGCAGCGCGCCGCGATGTCGCGCACACGGGCGTCGATTTCATCGCGATCTGTCAGCAGGCCCGACGCCACCAGCGGCTCGGCGATGATGTCGCGCACGGTCATACGTGGGTTCAGCGACGAAAACGGATCCTGGAACACCAGGCTCATTTCAGGGCGGAAAGCACGCAGCGGCGCGCCCATCAGGCTGTGAACCTGCACCGGGCCTTCGTGAAAGGCCATGTTCATCTTGGTCCGCATCCGGCGCAGCTCTTCGCCGGTGGCATGGGCCAGGTCGATCTCGCCCTTGTTTTTGCGGTGAAAGATCACCTCGCCCGCGCTGGGCTCGATGGCACGCAGAATGGCCCGGCCCACAGTGGTTTTGCCCGAACCGCTTTCGCCCACCAGCCCCACGGTTTCGCCACGCTTGATGGTAAAGCTGACATCATCCACAGCGCGCACACGGGCGATGTCCGTCTTGAACAGCTTTTTGGTTTTGACCTCGAAATCCACCGCCAGATTGCGCACGTCAATCAGGGTTTTCGTGCCATCAGGATCCGAGATGGGCTTCGGAGGCCGCACCCGATCCAGCCGCGGGATCGCGTCCAGCAGGCGTTTTGTATAGGGATCCTGCGGTGTGCGGATCACCTCGCGCACGGTGCCGCGCTCGACGATCTCGCCTTTATACATGACCGCCACATCATCGGCGATTTGCGCGATGACCCCCAGGTCATGGGTGATAAAAATCATCCCCATGCCCATGTCAGCCTGCAGATCGCGCATCAGTTTCAGAACCTGCGCCTGAATGGTCACATCCAGCGCCGTGGTTGGTTCATCCGCGATCAAAACCGCCGGCCCCGCCGACAGCGCCAGCGCGATCATCGCCCGCTGACGCATCCCGCCGGACAGTTCATGCGGGAACTGATCAACCCGCCGCGCCGGCTCGGTGATGCCCACGCGGTCCAGCATCTCGATGGCAAAACCCCGCGCTTCACGCCGGGTCAGCCCGCGATGCAGGGTGATGGCCTCTATCACCTGATTGCCGATCGTATAAACCGGAGAAAAGCTGGCCATAGGTTCCTGAAAGATCATGCCGATCTCGCCCCCGCGCAGCTTTTGCAGCCGCCGGTCACGGGGTTTGAGCGCCGCAATATCCAGCTGCGCGCCGGATTTCATGCGGTACTCCATACGCGCGCCCGGCGCGATCTGAGCAATCCCCGGCAGCAGCCTCATGACCGCCTTTGTCGACACGGATTTGCCCGAGCCGGATTCCCCCACGATGCCCAATGTGCGCCCCGCCTCGACCTGAAAGGACACGTCGCGCACGGCGCGGACAAGGCCTTCGTCGGTGCGGAAATCAATCGAAAGGTTCTGAACAGACAGCAGAGGCGCCATCATTTTGTCTCCGCATAAGGGTCGGCGGCATCGCGCAGACCGTCACCGATCACGGTAAAGGCCAGCACGGCCAGCACCACAAAGGCCGCAGGAATGAACAGCCAGGGGGTTTGTTCGATGGCGCGCACCGATTGCGCCTGCTGCAGCAGAACACCCCAGCTGACCGACGGGGGACGCAACCCAAGCCCAACAAAGCTGAGCGCCGTTTCCGACAGGATCATGTAGGGAAAGGAAATCACCAGATCGACGATGATAAAGCTGGTGAAACTGGGCAGCATGTGCTGGGTGATGATCCGCTTGGGACGTGCGCCAGCAAGCCGCGCGGCGACCACGTAATCCTCATTGCGGATCGACAGCAGCTGCGACCGGATGCGGCGCGCCAGCGTCGGCCAGCCGAACAGGCCCAGGATCAGCGTCATGGCGAAATAGACCTGTGTCGTGGACCATTCCTTTGGCATGGCTGCGGCCAGTCCCATGTAAAGCGGGATGATCGGAACGACACGGATCACTTCGGTCACGCGCTGGATCACACTGTCGATAAGACCGCCGAAATACCCAGCGACCCCGCCAATGACCAAGGCCAGCACAAAAGAAATCAGCACCCCCATGACACCAATCGAAAGCGATGTGCGCGTGGCGTAGATCGTGCGCGAAAACACATCGCGCCCCAGATCATCAGTGCCCCAGAAATGGATCTTTTGTCCGGCCTCCGGGTCCAGACCAACCAGGTGACGATCCGTGGGAAACAGCCCCAGAAGTTTGACCCGTTCGCCTTTGACAAAGACTTTCAGATAGTGGCGTGTTTCAGGATCCGGCACGGAAATCGCGCGCAGCGTGATCGGGTCGCGCTTGGTCGTGGTGCCGTGGATGAAGGGCACAACCGAACACCCATTGTCATCGCAGAATTGCGGGATCTGCGGCGCGCCTTCGATGTATTTTGTGTCGCGTGTGACGGGGCCATAGGGGGCCACAAATTCCGCCATCAGCCCTGACAGCGCCATCAGACCCAGCACCATGGCCGCCAGCATCGCCGCCCGGTGACGACGGAACCGCCACCAGATCAGAGTCCATTGCGAGGCAGAGTAATATTTCAGCTGGCGCTCGCGCTCTTTGCGTTCTGCGGCGCTGAGAGGGGTGTTCGTCAGATCAGCCATGGCTCAGGCCTCCAGCTTGATGCGCGGATCCAGCCAGGCCAGCAGCAGGTCCGAAACAAAGTTCATGAAGACGATGGCAAAGGTCAGAAGCAGCAGGATCGCGCCCGCGACATTCATGTCCAGATCAAGATAGGCGCGCAGCAAGAGCTCTCCCAGTTCGGTCAGGCCCAGCACCGCCGCCACCACAGGCAGTTCGGAAAAGATCCGGTTCACATCAAATCCGATGGTCGACACAACGGGATTAATTGCGAGGCGTGCAGGGTATTTGATCAGGAGTTTACGCTCTGGCACGCCTCGCGCCCGTGCTGCCGTCACGGACAGCTTGTTCAGCTCGTCGGACATGGTCGCCCGGACGGTCTGAATTTGATAGGCCACCGCAGACCAGGCCAGCACCACCGCAGGCAGCCACAGATGTTTGACCAGATCCCAGAATTTGGCCAGCGACCAGGGCGCATCGCGGAAGGGCGCAGAAAACAGGCCGCCAATATCGGCCCCAAACCAGCGGTTGGCAAAATACAGCAGGACCAGCGCCAGCAGGAAATTGGGCAGCGCAAGACCAAGATAGGACACCACCGTCAGCGCGTAATCGGCACTGCTGCCCCGGCGCACGGCGGCAAAAATCCCCACCGGGATCGAAATCATATACGTCAGCAGAAGGGTGGCAAACAGGATGCCCGCCGTCAGCCAGACCTTGTCCCCGATCACCTTGTTGACCGAGGTTTCAAAGGCAAAGGCCTGACCGAAATCTCCGCGCAGCACGATGCCGCCGATCCAGTCGAAATACCGCAGCATCATCGGTCGGTCCAACCCCAGATCCACGCGGATCGCCTGAATATCGGCTTCGGTCACATTGACCCCGGTGCCGGAATATTTGCGAAACGCGTAGCGGTCGGCGTAATCCCCAGGCGGGATTTCCATGATCAGAAAGACCATCAGCGACACCAGCAGCATCGTAATGGCCACGCCGATCAGGCGCTCGACTGTGAATCTCAACATGATGAAAGCCCCCAACTGGCCGGGAATGGCCGTGACCGGGGCGCACGCTGTGTCGCGCCCCGGCCTGTATCGTCAAAACCTGGCGCTTACTGTTCCAGCCACCACTGCGCGGGGCGGTACGGATAGGTCCAGTAAAAGTCGTAGGTCTTGGCTTTGATCGGCTTCACGTTTTGCAGATCGCTGCGGTAGAGGAAGGGCGCAACAATATCGCCAACCGTGCCGATTTTCAGCATGTTGTCGGTATGGATCTGAACGATTTCCGCACCCAGTTTGTTGCTTTCCTCAGTGCCCATTTCGACCTGAATGAACTGTTCGCCCAGATCCCACAGCTTTTTGATATCTGCAGGCGGTTCAATACCTTCGGCCCCGCCCGAAGTTTTCCACGCGGCCCAGCCAAACCCGGTGCCGGGGTTAAAGAAATCGCCAAAAGGTGGGATGAACACGGTCACATCCTGGCTGATGGTCGGGCCGGCATTGCCGTCATATTTCCAGGTGGTGACATCCAGATCGTTGTTGTTGCCTGCGGCGCGATATTCGTCTGACGTGACCTCTTTGAGGTCCACGCGCACACCGGCAGCGGTCCAGTAATCGCGCACCAGCTCCATCATTTTGACCGGCACACCCTGCGAAGAATACACCATGCGCACGACCAGCGGCTTGCCATCGGGACGTTCGACGATGCCGTCATTATCCGCGTCTTTCAGGCCCATATCCGCCAGCAAAGCCTTGGCGCCCTCCAGATCATACCCGATGTCGCGGTTCAGAACGTCATCCGACACAAAGGCCACGGTCTTGGGTTCTGCCGGAACGCCCTGCATCGGGGTACCCTGCCCCAGATAGACGATTTCGTTGATCTCATCCCGGTTCATCGCCAGCGACATGGCGCGGTTGAACCGCAGATCGCCAAAGATGTCCCGCAGGATGTCATCCTGGTGCGTCCGGTTAAACGAGAAAAAGACGTTTTCACCAAAGGTCGGCGCAAAGGAAATATTATACCCGCCCTTGGCTTCGTTTTCTTTCAGCAGCGGGAAGTCTTCCAGAAAGACCGCCTGCTGTTTCCAGACCACTTCGCCATTCATGATCTTGAGGTTCTGCACCTCTTTATCGCTGACATAGGTTTCAACGATCTCATTGATATAAGGCAGCTGATTGCCGGCCGTATCGACCTGGTGGAAATAGGGGTTCGCCACCAGTTTGCGGCCTTCGGCGCTTTCTTCGACAACGATGTGGCTTTCCAGCGTGGGAACCACCGCGCGCCCGATCTTGGCCGCCTTGTCAGCGTCTTTCAGCAGCGGGCTGGGAACGTCTTTCCAGTCCGAACCGCCATAATAGAAATCCACCGCCTCGGCACCGTTGGCAAAACCGTAGTCCTGCGCCAGCTTGTCGGCATCCGGGTTATGTTTGGGCATGAACTGGCCCAGGAAATGCTTGGGCTGGAAGGGCTGGCCATAATCCACGGCAAAGCGGTTCAGGATGCCCGGCGTCGGCACAGGAAAGGTGAACAGAACGGTGGTGGCGTCCAGTGCCTCGGCCTTGACCTGCTGGCCTGCGAACAACCAGCGGTCCGGGGTCTTTTCATAAATATCGGCATTGTAGATGATGTCATTCATCCAGAACACCACGTCATCCGCGGTGAAATCTGCCCCATCAGACCATTTATGGCCCGCGCGCAAAGTGATGGTCAGCTGGGTGTAATCAGCATTCCAGCTCCAGCCTTTGGCCACATTGGGCACCACGGTCTGCAGGTCATCGGAATAGCGCACAAAGTTCACGTGGCGCACGGACAACAGGTCAGATGTCCCGGATTCGGTCGCTTTGGACAGGCCGGTCAGCGCACCGCCATATTGGCCCATGCGGTCATACGGCATCACCACCAGCGGTTCGGCGGGCAGACGATCGGCCACCGGTGCCAGATCAGCATTGCCCAGGATGCGGGCGTTCAGCGCCGCGATGTCAGGGTTCTGACCAAACGCAAGCGTGCAGCCCGCGGCGGTCTGCAGCTCAGCCAGTTCCAGCTGCTGCGGAAAGACGGGCGTCAGGCCCATCGGCTCGGCCACCGTGGCTACGGGGCAGTTGGCCAGTGCCGGGGTGCCCAAAGCAACCAGCGCGCTGAAGGACAAAAGAGAAGTACGGAGTGTCATGGCAACCTCGTCGGAAAGGATGCCACGGCTCTAAGTTCGCCAGTTAACAATTCTATGACAAATTAATCATCATAGAAAAATGCTATGATCTATCGCCTGAAACTAAACTGTCACATTTCGCCGACATGGCCAGGTCAAACAGACGGGCCACCGCCGCTGTGTGGCGCATAGCGGGTAGGCAGACCAGAAAATGAGTCGCGCTTAGATTGCTATCGTTGATCGGCAAAAACCGCAGATCCGGCTCTTGCGCATATTCTGTGGCGAAACAGACCCCCACCCCGACACCCGACCGCACCAGCGCCAGGATTGACCCCCAGCTGCCCAGCCCCAAACGTGTGCGGATCGGCACGCGCGCCAGATTGGCGGCGGCCTCGAAAACCCTGCGTGTACCGGAGCTTGGCTCGCGCTGAATCAGCTCCAGCCCCGCCACATCCGACCAATTCACACTGTCCCGCCCGGCCAAAGCATGATTTTCCGGCACCACCAAGCCGATCTGCGCCGGAGCAATAGCAACCCCCTCCAACCCAGACGGCACATCTATCGAGGTGATAAATCCAGCGTCGAACTCGCCATTGAACAGGATTGGCAACAGATCATTTGTTGCCAATGAGCGCGCAGTTAATTCAACTCCAGGGTGTGACCTGACAAAATCAGCCAGCACCGGCATGGCCAGCTGATAGGTCGTATACCCCACCCGCAACATGCCAGAATTCAGGTCGCGCCCCTCGGTCAAATGACGATGCAACGCATCCTGATGCGCCATGATCGCTTTGGCGTGACCTCGAATCGCCGCAAAGATTGGCGTTGGCCGAATCTCGGCACCGCTACGATCCAGCAACCGGCACTCATACTGCTTTTCCAGCGCGTAAATCAGGTTGGACACGGTGGGCTGCGACACGCCCAGTTCTTTGGCCGCTACGGTAAAACTGCCCAGCCGGGCCACCGCTTCCAGCGCCTGCAGCTGTTTCATGCTGATCTTGGCTTTCATGCCGGTTTCCCTTTGCCCCGCGCGGCAATCACCCCCTTACCAAGCGCCAATGTATAGCGTTCCAGCGCCGACAGGGCCGCATCTGCGCCTGCTGCATCACCGGCCTCGATCGCGTCGGTCAACTGGCTGTGCAGCGTGACGATCTGTTCGCGGGACCGGTCGGTAAACGTGATCATGTTCATCAGGGGCTGCATGGCTTCGACCGCGCCAGCCAACTGATAGGACAGGATGGGATTGCCCGCCGCATCCACCAGCGCCCGATGCAGCGCCACGTCTGAGGCGCAAAACGCCTCGTCGCTCAGCCCCTTCTGGCTTTGACGATGAATTTCGGCGCGCATCGCCGCCAAATCATCGGGGCTGCGACGCTGCGCAGCCAAAGCGGTGCAGGATTTTTCCAACGCAAAGCGCGCCTCACAAGCGACATCAAAATCCATCTCGTTGATCGACAGCAACAAGGTGGATGTGGTGGCATGTTGCGCCTGCGCCTCTTGATAAGACAACCGCCGCACAAAGGCCCCCCCGAACGCGCCGCGCTCGGTTCGAATGAGGGATTGCGCAGCAAGGCGTTTCAACGCCTCGCGCACAGTGGGGCGTGACACGGCAAAGGTCTCGGCCAGATCTGATTCAGAGGGCAGACGATCATCGGCGGTCAGCTCGCCTGACAGGATGGAATCCCGCAATGCCATGGCAATCTGCGCCGGCAGATCGGTCTTGGCCTTGGCGGTTTTTTTACGCGTGCTCTGTTTTTCCATTTGTCTTACATTTAATTGTCAGGCAATTTAACCGCAGACTCACAGGGATCGCAAGGTCCGGGTTGCGCAGAACAGTGCCACAGCATCGCGGCAATGTCTGCCCATTTGCCCAGGCTGTTGCGCCCCGCGTGACATCGAAACGAACGGGAATTCAGGGATGACTGACATGTTCAACGCATTGGTTGTGGAAAAGGACGACGCGGGTAAGACCTCGGCATCGGTGCAGGAAATCGGCCTCGACCGCCTGCCCGAAGGCGACGTGACCGTGGCGGTCGAATATTCGACCGTCAACTATAAGGACGGTCTGTGCATTGGCCCCGGCGGCGGTCTGGTGCGCAATTACCCGCATGTGCCGGGGATCGACTTTGCTGGCACCGTCGAGGCATCGGAGGACGACCGCTACAAACCCGGCGACAAGGTTGTGCTGACCGGCTGGCGCGTGGGCGAAAACCGCTGGGGCGGGTATGCGCAAAAGGCACGGGTCAAGGCGGACATGCTGGTCCCGCTGCCCGAAGGCCTGTCCACCCGGCAAGCCATGGCCGTAGGCACCGCGGGCTTTACCGCGATGCTGGCTGTGATGGCGCTGGAAGACCACGGTATCGGCGATGGACCGGTTCTGGTGACAGGTGCTGCGGGCGGCGTCGGGTCGGTTGCGACCGCAATCCTGGCCAATCTGGGTTACAAGGTGGCCGGCGTCACGGGCCGCCCAGAAAGCGCCGATTACCTGACCAGCCTTGGCGCGACCCAAATCGTGCCCCGCGAAGACATCAACGAAACCACCAAACGCCCGCTGGAAACCGAAAACTGGGGCGGCTGTGTGGATGCGGTCGGCGGCGAAATGCTGGCCCGCGTTCTGGGACAGATCCAATATGGCTGCAGCGTTGCAGCGGTTGGTCTGGCCGGAGGGGCCACTCTGCCCGCAACCGTGGTGCCGTTCCTGCTGCGCGGCGTGAACCTGCTGGGTATCGACAGCGTGATGCAGCCCTATGACAACCGCCTGCGCGCCTGGACTCGCATCGCCAAAGATCTGCCGATGGACAAACTGGACAGCATGGTGCGCCCGGCCACGCTTTCGGATCTGCCCCAGCTGGGCGCAGACATTCTGAAAGGGCAGGTTCAAGGCCGCGTCGTCGTGGATGTAAACGCCTGATATTGAAACCAGAACTGGGGTGGCCTGCTGATGCGGGCCACCTCGGCCTCAGAACCGGGTGGCCCATTTGGGGTGCAGCTCGTCGATGATCAACGGATGGCTGTGGCGGCGCTGCCCTTGCACATGCGGGTGATCGGGCGGAAGGCTATCATGGCTGTGTTCGACCTCTATCGGATCGCCTGCAGGCCAGACCCGCAACGCCACACCCAAAGCCAGCACCGCCAGACAGGCCAGCCCAAACAGCGCCACCAGCAGTCCAAATTGGGTCAGCAGCCAGCCGGACAATGGATAAGTCACCAACCAGCAGGCATGGGACAGCGCGAATTGCGCCGCAAACAAAGCCGGTCGATCCCCCGCATGTGAGGATCGCGTGATCAACCGCCCGCCCGGCGTCAGCATCACGGAATAGCCAAAGCCAACGCCAAACCAGCTGAGCAACAACGCGGCCCAGCTCAGCCCCAGCAGCACCACCACCGCCGCCAACACCAGCAGTGACAGGATCGCAATCACCGCACCGATCAACATCACCGGACGGTCCGAGACCCGGTCCAGAATGCGCGGCAAGACCAGCGCCGCCACCATCGAGCCAAGCCCAAACGCAAACATCGTCGCGGCCAGCGCGCTTTCTCCCAGCCCCAGCTCGGCCCGCACCAGGACCACGGTGTTGACCAGAACCATGGCCCCAACCGATGACACGACCAGACTGATCGCCAGCAAACCGCGCAGCCGCGGGGTTGCCAGATACAGGCGCATACCGCGGGTTGTGCGCTCGTAAATGCCTCGTGGCGGGGTCGGTTTCGGGCTGGGGATCGACACGGACAAAACCAAAAGCGCAGACGCCGCGAACCCGATCCCAGTACCCATAAACAGCGCATCATAGGACAGAAACAACAGCATCAGCCCAGCCAGCGTGGGGCTTAGGATATTTTCCAGATCATAGGCCAGACGCGACAAGGACAGCGCCCGGCTATATTGCGCCTCATCTGGCAAAACATCAGGAATCGTGGCCTGGAATGTGGGCGTAAACCCGGCAGAGGCACAAAACAGCACAAAGATCAGCAGATAGGCCTGCCAGGGTTCTGCAATCAATGGCAGCAGCAGCGCAACCATAACCCTCACCAGATCCAGCCCCACCAACAAGGCGCGCCGATTGACCCGGCCCGCATAAGCCCCCGCAATCGGAGCGATACCAACATAGGCCACCATTTTCAGCGTAAAGATCGTGCCCAGAACCAGCGCCGCGTTTTCGCCCTGCAAATCATAGGCCAGCAGCCCCAGCGCGACGGTCATCAACCCCGTGCCCAGCAATGCAACAATCTGGGCGAAAAACAGGTGCCGATAACGACGGTTTCGCAGAGTCTCCAACATGGCGGACCTCATGGGTGTTTTGTTGTTCGGCTCTCCTCAGAGCCCGGAAAGGCAAGGGGTATCCGCCTGCCTTTCCCAGTATGCGACAACAGGCTACGCCCCGGTCGCTGACGAAACAAGCCCCGCGCTGATAGGCCCTCCAAAGCGCCGCCCGGCTGGCAACCGCTTTAGAAATCCAGGTTTTCGACGCTCAACGCGTTTTGCTGGATGAAATCGCGGCGCGGTTCGACCACGTCGCCCATCAGCTTGGTGAACAGGTCATCGGCCTCGGCCATGTCGTCGATCGTGACCTGCAGCAGCGTACGCGCATCCGGGTCCAGCGTGGTTTCCCACAGCTGATCGGAGTTCATCTCGCCCAGACCTTTGTAACGCTGCAGGGTCAGACCCTTTTCGCCATCTTCCAGCACCGCATCCAGCAGGGTGATCGGGCCGTGAATGATCTGACGCTGTTCCTTGCGCTCCAGCACCGCCGGGGCGCCATAGACCGCTTGCAGCGCCTGCGTGAACGAACCTGTCTTGCGCGCCTCGCCCGAACGCAGCATCGGGCCATCCAGCGTGCGGACCTCTTCAACGCCGCGCAGGATCCGTGCCAGACGGACACCCTTGTCCTGCGTGATGCGCCCGGTCCAGCCGCGTTCATATTCCACGGCGACCAGATCCAGACGGGCGGCAACCTTGTCGGCCACGCCCTGCAGATCCGCGTCCACCGCGCCGGGCACAAAGGCCCCGGCGATGGCCGCCTGTTCCAGAATGTGGCGCGGGTAATGCGTTGGGAACGCATCCAGCACACGGCGCAGCTGGCGTGCCTCTTCGACCACACGCACCAGATCCTGCCCGACGATCACCTCGCCAGAGCCAAGCCGCAGCTGCGTGCCTTCGATCCCCTGCTGGATCAGGTAATCCTCAAGCGCGGTCTGGTCTTTCAGGTAAACCTCTGACTTGCCACGGGCGACTTTGAACAGAGGCGGCTGGGCAATATACAGATACCCACCTTCGATCAGTTCCGGCATCTGACGATAGAAGAAGGTCAGAAGCAGGGTACGGATATGTGCGCCGTCCACATCCGCGTCGGTCATGATGACGATCTTGTGGTAGCGCAGCTTTTCGATGTTGAACTCGTCCCGGCCAATCCCGGTGCCAAGCGCCATCACCAGATTGCCGATTTCCTGCGAATTTAACATCCGGTCAAACCGTGCGCGTTCGACGTTCAGAATCTTGCCGCGCAGGGGCAGGATCGCCTGATTGCGCCGGTCGCGCCCCGTCTGGGCAGAGCCGCCTGCCGAGTCACCCTCCACCAGGAAGAGTTCGGTTTTGGACGCATCCTTTTCCGAACAATCCTTCAGCTTGGCGGCGTTAAAACTGACATCCATCGCGGTTTTGCGGCGGGTCAGCTCGCGCGCTTTGCGGGCCGCTTCGCGGGCCAGAGCGGCCTCGATGATCTTGCCGACAACCTGCTTGGCGATGTTCGGGTTTTCCTCGAACCACTCGGCCAGCTTTTCGTTCATCAGACCTTCGACTGCGGGGCGCACCTCGGAGGACACCAGCTTGTCCTTGGTCTGGCTGGAGAATTTCGGATCCGGCACCTTGACGGACAGCACGGCGGTCAGGCCCTCACGCGCATCATCGCCAGTAAAGTTCACCTTTTCCTTTTTCGCGATCCCGCTTTCCTGTGCGTATTTCTGGATCTGACGGGTCAGCGCGCCACGGAAACCAGCAAGGTGCGTGCCGCCATCCCGCTGCGGAATGTTGTTGGTGAAGGGCAGGACATTTTCGTGGTAGCTGTCATTCCACCACATGGCGATTTCCACGCCGATCCCATCCTTTTCGCCATTGATATAGACCGGGCTTTCCATGACCGGCTGCTTGGACCGATCCAGGAATTTGACAAATTCATTCACGCCGCCTTCGAAATACAGTTCCGAGCGCAGGGGTTCTGCGGGGCGTTCATCCTCAAGAATGATGCGCACGCCAGAGTTGAGGAAGGCCAGTTCGCGCAGGCGCTTTTCCAGGGTCTCAAAGCTGTATTCGAGGTTGGAAAACGTGCCCTCCGGGTCCTGCGTTTTGGCCGAGGCGAGAAAGCGCACCTCGGTCCCGGTTTCATCGCCCGCATCGCCGATCACCTCAAGATGCTTGGCGGTTTCGCCATGTTCGAACCGTGCCCGATGCACCTTGCCCTGACGCCAGATCGTCAGTTCCAGCCAGACGGACAGCGCGTTCACAACGGACACGCCCACGCCGTGCAGACCGCCGGAGACCTTGTAGGAATTGCTGTCGAATTTGCCGCCCGCATGAAGCTGGGTCATGATGACCTCGGCCGCGCTAACGCCCTCTTCGGGGTGGATGTCGACGGGAATACCGCGCCCATTATCACGCACCGACACGCTGGAATCCGAATGGATTTTCACATGGACATAGTCGGCATGTTTGGCCAGCGCCTCGTCGATGCCGTTATCGACCACCTCATAGACCATGTGATGCAGGCCAGAGCCGTCATCCGTGTCCCCGATATACATGCCGGGGCGCTTGCGGACAGCCTCCAACCCTTTGAGAACCTTGATGGAATCCGCGCCGTATTCCTGGGGTGCGCCTGCGGGTTCGGACATGGAGGTTTCCTTTGATATTTTCGCCACATCTATAGCGGTTTGCAGGGGTGTTGTCACGCAAGAGACACAATATTTGGTGCTGCGCCGCGCCTAGAATTTGTGTCCAAGCAGATCCAGCGCGGCAGCCCCGTCCCAGACCATGTCGCCAACCGGGCACACATGCAGAAACGGGCTGGTTTCGGTATCAATCACCTTGGTCTGCGCGCCTGTCATATCGACATAGCGATAGCGGTTCGGCACTGGCACAAACCCCGCGCGATCATACAGACCCCGCCGCCCGATCAGCATCAGGAACTGCGCGCTGCTGGCCGTCGCCCGATCAATGACCGCCTCCAACAGTTGGGTCGCAAAGCCCTGCCCGCGCGCGTCAGGATGCGTGGCCACATCGCCGATGCCCTGCACGGTGACCAGATGCGCCCCGACACGGATCACCCTATGGTGGATCGTCAGATGCGCAACAATCCCACCAGCCCGGCACACCATCCGCGCCTGCGGACGTTGCTGGTAAAAGCTGCGCCCGCCAAAATCCGTGGGAAAACTGTCCGCGAGGATCTGCGCGATCGCACCCTCGTCCGAGGCGGTCAGGTCAGGTTCGGCAATATACTCAATCAAGGACGCGCACCTGCGATTGCCCGTCTTCGTCGATGACCTCCAGATGCTGCGCCCGCACGCCGAGTTCCGCGAACAGCTCTGGCCCGGTCCCGGTCATCCAGGCCTGCGCCCCCAGCGCACAGATTTCATCATAAAGCGCGGCACGGCGGCCCGCATCCAGATGCGCAGCCACCTCGTCCAGCAGAACCAAAGGTGGCGCGCCCAGATCCTGCGCCAGGGCCCGCGCATTGGCCAGGATCAGCGAAATCAGCAGCGCCTTTTGCTCGCCTGTGGAACATTCCGCCGCTGGCACGCCTTTGGCGATGAACACGCCCCGCAGATCGGCACGATGCGGCCCGACCAGAGAGCGCCCGGCAGCTATGTCGCGAAACCGGCTTTCGGCCAGCGCCTCGCGCAGATCTGCTTCGCCTTCGGGCATCTCTCCATCAGTGGCGGTTAGCTCCAGCTCGGCGATGGGAAAGGCAGTTTCCGCCGCCTCCTGCGCCTGCCCCAATCGCGCGACCGAGGCCTGACGATTGGCATGCAGAACCGCCCCCGCGCGCGCCATCTGCCCCTCTAACGCGCTGTACCAATGGGCGTCGCGCACCTGATCCTTCAGCAGGCGATTTCGCTCGCGCATGGCCTTTTCATAATCCAGCGCCGCCTGCGCGTGATCGGGAAAGAACGACAGCGCGGTGCGATCCAAGAAACGCCGCCGCCCATCCGCCCCCTCGATCCACAGTCGATCCATGGAGGGGATCAGCCAGACCACCCGCGCCAAGCGCCCCAGCGCAACCTGAGTGGCGAATTTCCCGTCGATCTGAACCTGCCGCCCGGACCCGCCCTGCCAGCTGAACGCCAGCTCATGCGCGCCCTCGATGCCCTCAATCTCGCCGCTGATCTTCCAGCCCAGAGCCTCGGGCCGCCGGGCCATTTCTGCCGCTGCAGCGCGCCGCATCCCCCGGCCTGGGGAAAACAGCGACACCGCTTCGATCAGGTTGGTTTTTCCCGCGCCATTGGGGCCATAGATTGCCACCGGGCGGGAATCCACGCTTAACCGCGCCATACGGTGCGACCGGAAATGCGAAAGGCTCAGCGATGACAGATACATTCAGTCACCTCCTTACATCCGCAAACAAGCAAGTAAAAAGCCCCGCTACAAAAGCGGGGCTAACTTCATTGGATCATAGCTTGTTATCGCTGGAGGACCCAATGGCCTCAAAGAGGTCTCAAAGCGGATGTTACCAGAGCCGCAACGCTTAATACATGAGTCCTGCTAAGCACAAAGTCAAGGACGAATGCCCAAACCCGCCATAACGCAACGCTGCACAGTAAGCAAAGTATCGCGTGAAACCGTTTCAGTCTGGTAAATCCTGCGACCGTCAGGTGTTTTATCCAAACAAAACAAATCTACCCGGTCAAAGCCCAAGCTATAAATCATGTCGCCTTTGACCCAACATCTCTTTGCAGACCACCTATCGGGCAGCTCCACATTGATATCGATCTCGCAATGATACGGCGCGATTGGATTAGGCGGCGTTGTGCTCAATGGCACGACCGTAACTAGGTTGGGACGTGTTTTCATTCTTTTCGACAGAACCAAACACGGTCGAGTTTTAACCATTTCGGGCTGCCGAAACGCGCGATCAAACCTAACCAACACAAAAGCCCCCTGTTTGGGGTGGAACTTCAACGCCAACCTTACTGACCTCACACGCGCATAGGCATGACGACATAGACCGCCGTCGTATCATTGCCTTCGCGCATCAGGGTCGGATCGCCAGAGGAGTTGAACAGGAACACCGCGTTTTCGCGATCCACCTGGCTGGCGATCTCCAACAGGTATTTGGCGTTGAACCCGATTTCCAGACGCTCGTCGCCATAGGCCACGGCCAGCTCTTCCTCGGCGGCACCGCTGTCGGGCGCATTGACCGACAGAACCAGACGGTCCTCGTCCAGCTGCAATTTCACCGCGCGCGAGCGTTCAGACGACACGGTCGCCACACGGTCCACGGCCTTGGCGAAATCGCTGGCATCAACCTCCAGCTTGCGGGTGTTGCCCTGCGGGATCACGCGCGAATAGTCGGGGAAGGTGCCGTCAATCACCTTGGAGGTCAGGGTAATGTCGGGGGTAGCAAAGCGCACCTTGGTTTCAGACACGGACACGGCGATGTCCATGTCATCGTCATCCAGCAGCTTGCGCAGCTCGCCCACGGTTTTGCGCGGCACGATCACGCCGGGCATATCCTCGGCGCCGCCGGGCAGGTCGGCATCAATGCGGGCAAGGCGGTGACCATCGGTGGCCACGCAGCGCAGCACACGCCCGCCATCGGCATCCGCCACATGCATGTAGACGCCGTTCAGATAATAGCGGGTTTCCTCGGTGGAAATCGCGAATTTCGACTTGTCGAACAGGCGGCGCAGCACCTCGGCCTTGGCCGAAAAGTTCGAGCTGTATTCGCTGCTGGCCATCACCGGAAAATCCCCGGCGGGCAGCGTGGCGAGGTTAAAGTTCGAGCGCCCGGCAGACACGGTCAGGCGGCCCGACCCGCCCTCTTCCGCCAGTGTCACCAGCGCCCCGTCAGGCAGTTTGCGCACGATTTCATGCAGGGTCACGGCGGAGACAGTGGTCGCCCCGGCGCGCTCGATCTGAGCGGGGGCTTTGTCCAGCACCTCGATATCCAGATCTGTGGCGCGGAAAGTCACGTCGCTGCCTTCGGCTTCGATCAACACATTGGCCAGGATCGGAATCGTGTTCCGACGTTCCACCACGGATTGTGCCTGTGCCACGGCCCGCAGCAGAGCCGCCCGTTCGATGCTGATCTTCATTGCCCTACCCTCGTTGCACTTTCGGGACGCACACCCTAACCCGGCGCGCCATACAGTCCAAGACCGTTTGGGCCATTAGTCATGCGGAAATCGTGGGGCGTCAAGGCACTGGCCAGGATTGAGGAGCAACTGCGCCCCTAGAGAAACAGGAAATCAGACTTCTGGACCTTTAACCAAGAAAGGGCACCACATCGGGTGCCCTTTTCCAGATCTTTGGTCTGCCCTCACGCTTCAAGCGCGCGGCGCAGCATTTCGATGTCTTCGTCGATCTGACCATCCTGCTGGCGCAGCTCTTCGATGCGGCGCACGCCGTGCATCACCGTGGTGTGGTCGCGCCCGCCAAAGCGGCGGCCAATTTCCGGCAGCGACCGCGAGGTCAGCTGTTTGCACAGATACATCGCAACCTGACGGGGGCGGGCAAAGGTGCGCACACGTTTGGGGCCGACAATATCCGACAGACGGATATTGTAATGTTCCGCCACTTTGCGCTGGATCTCCTCGATGGAGATCTTGCGCTCGGAGGCGCGCAGCACATCAGACAGCGAGTCATGTACCAGATCCATGTTGATCGGCTTGCCGACCAGCGAGGCAAAGGCGAACAGACGGGTCAGAGCGCCTTCGAGCACGCGGACATTGGTGCTGATGCGATGGGCGAGAAATTCCAGAACGCCATCTTCGATATGCAGGCCCGGATAATGGGCGCGGTACATTTCCGCCTTGGTCTGCAGAATGCCCAGACGCAGTTCGTAATCGGTGGGGTGCAGATCAACCACCAGCCCCGATTGCAGGCGCGAGCGAATGCGGTTTTCCAGATCCTTGATTTCATCCGGCGCGCGGTCAGCCGAAATGATGATCTGTTTGTTCTGATCCACCAGCGCGTTGAAGGTGTGAAAGAACTCTTCCTGCGTGCTGTCCTTGCCAGCGATGAACTGCACGTCATCAACCATCAGCACGTCGACGCTGCGGAACATTTCCTTGAAATCCATCATCTTGCGTTCGCGCAGCGACTGCACAAAGCGATACATGAACTGTTCCGCCGACAGGTACAGCACGACCAGCTCGGGATTACGGGCGCGCAGTTCCCAGGCGATGGCGTGCATCAGGTGAGTTTTACCAAGGCCGACACCCCCATACAGGAACAGAGGGTTGAAGGTGACGGGACCGCCCTCGGCCACGCGACGCGCGGCGGCATGGGCCAGCTCGTTCGGCTTGCCGACCACAAAGCTGTCAAAGGTGAAACGCGAATCCAGCGGGGCGCCCGGCAGGTCTTCGCGGTTGGCCGCAGGCGCGGCGGTTTCACTGCGCGCGGCAGGCTGCGCAGAGGGCGCACCCGTACCCGGCTGTGCCGGCGTTGCAGCCGCATTCGCCACCTCAAAGGACAGCTTGCGTACGCTGGGATCCATGCCCGCGATATGCGACAGCAGCAGATCCCCGTAGTTCTGCGACACATAGGTGCCAAAGAAATTCGTCGGTGCGTTGAACTGAGCCACACCGCGTTGCGACCCACGATAGGTCAGCGGTGCAATCCAGGTTTTATAGTTATTCTCTCCCACCGTTTTGCATAGTGTTTCCTGCAGCGCGCCCCATTGCTCTTTCGTCATCTGTCCCTGTTCCGCTTCAGCCAAGCAACGCCGGGGTCATCCCGGCCTCAATTACCCCTGCACCGGCTGCCCACCGATGGCGTTCACATCATCAGGCACAGCGGCTGGGTTCTCATACCGTGTGGTATGAGGGAGCCCGTAAGCCGAGAGCATACAAAACCGGACACATTGCAGCTGTGCCTTCCGGTCTGTGACCCATAATCTGTCAATGGACATGGCCGGGCGTACCCGTCGCAACAGGGCAGATCGCAATCTGCCCGCTTGGCGTGATGATAAATGCAGCGCCCATTTTCCGGCACCGCCTATCCGGCCTCATGTCCCCCCGCGATGTGACTCGCAGGAAGAAATTACCGTGCTTGGCACCGACCGGGCAACTGAACTTAGAGTCTTGACTCGGATATTGGCGAAAAGAATCTCTCAGCCGGTTCAAAGAGTTGCAGAAATGACAAAGGGCACCACATGTAGTGGTGCCCTTGAAAATTCACACAAGTGAATGCCTATACTTTAGCCTAGCGCCTTCACGCGCGCGGCCAGGCGCGACATCTTGCGGGATGCGGTATTCTTGTGGAAAACGCCTTTGGTGACGCCGCGCATCAGCTCGGGCTGAGCAGCGCGCAGAGCGGCAGTTGCGGCATCTTTATCGCCCGAAGCAATCGCTTCTTCGACCTTACGCAGGTAGGTGCGGATGCGCGAACGGCGGGCTTTGTTAACAGCAAAGCGCTTTTCGTTCTGACGTGCGCGCTTTTTGGCCTGGGGCGAATTTGCCATGATGATCTGTCCTGGTCTGTATGTTCGTGTCTTACGTGTTCATGCGGGTGCGCAATGCCAACAAGACCCGAACTGACCGTCGGACCGATTCTTGCCTAGCGGGCATCACGCGCATGTATGACGGGTGCCTTTACTATGACACCCGCAAAGGAGCAAGGGCTTTTGCCCCTGCGCTAGAGTTTAACGGTCGCGGAATTGCGGCGTGCGCTTTTCCATAAAGGCGGCCATGCCCTCTTTCTGATCCTCGGTGGCAAAGAGGCTGTGGAACAGGCGGCGCTCAAACAGCAGGCCTTCGGCCAGCGCGGTTTCATAGGACCGGTTGACCGCTTCTTTGATCGCCACAACCGAGATGATGGATTTCTCGGCGATCTTTTCGGCGGCGTTGCGCGCCTCTTCCATCAGCTGCTTGGCCGGAACCACGCGGCTGACCAGACCGGACCGCTCTGCCTCTTCGGCATCCATGAAACGACCCGTCAGATTCATATCCATCGACTTGGATTTGCCGATGAAACGAGTCAGACGCTGCGACCCGCCGATACCGGGCATCACGCCCAGGTTCACCTCGGGCTGGCCGAATTTCGCGGTGTCAGCGGCAATGATGAAATCGCACATCATCGCCAGTTCACAGCCACCGCCCAGCGCATAGCCAGCCACAGCAGCGATGATCGGCTTGCGGGTGCCAATGACCTGCGCGGCCTCGGACCCGAAATAGTCGGACATCATCATGTCGACATAGGATTTTTCCGACATTTCCTTGATGTCGGCCCCGGCGGCAAAGGCCTTGGCCGAACCGGTCAGCACGATGCAACGCACCTTGTCGTTGTTGTCGGCCTCGGCCAAAGCCCGGCCAAGTTCACCCAACAGCTGAGAGTTCAGGGCGTTGAGGGCGTCGGGACGGTTCAGTTTGATCGTTGCGACGTGGTCTTCTACTTCGACGATGATCGTCTCATAGGCCATGGACGGGCTCCGCTGCGGTTGCTTCAGTCGCAAAGCCTTACCACCGTTTGCGCCCGGATCAAGCTATCTTTGACAGGTCGGACAGTAGAAAGACGACCGCCCGGATTGTACGATCCGCCGAATTTTATCCGCACAGCCGGGGCTGCGGCAGGGCTGGTCCTCGCGGCCATAAACGTCAAAGCTGTGCTGAAAATATCCAAGCTCTCCATCGGCTTGGCGGAAATCCTTAAGCGAAGATCCCCCCGCAGCAATCGCATCGCTCAGGACATCGCGGATGATCGGCACCAGCGATTCAATCCGGGTTTCAGACAGCCGTGCGCAGGGGCGTGTCGGGTGGATGCCGCTACGGAAGAGCGCCTCGCAGACATAAATATTGCCAAGCCCCGCGACGTTTTTCTGATCCAAAAGCGCGGTTTTGATCGCGGTTTTGCGCCCTTTCAACACCCTGACCAGATGGGATTCGTGGAAATCATTGCCCAGCGGTTCCGGCCCGATATTGCACAGCAACGGATGCGCATCGCCCTCTGCCGTGGGCAGCAGATCCATCGCCCCGAACCGGCGCGGATCGTTGAATGTGATGCGCGCACCATTCTCCATATCCAGCACCACATGGTCATGTTTTTCCGGCGCCGGGTGTTCATGCACAAAATTGCCCAGCGGATCACCGGAAATCAGCATCCGCCCTGACATGCCCAAATGGATCAGCAGGCTTTCGCCGCTGGCCAGATCACACAGGATGTATTTGGACCGCCGCCGCAGCTGCAGCACCTTTTGCCCGGTCAACCGCTCGGCCATGCGGTCGGGAAATGGCCAGCGCAGATCCGGGCGGTTGACCTGCGCGCGCGCGATCACGCTGCCCTCCATCGCGGGGATCAACCCCTTGCGCACGGTTTCGACCTCGGGCAATTCAGGCATCAGACCGCCGATCTTTGTTGGTTTCCTGCATCCTGTGCCTCCATTGCGTCGGTTTGGCTGTTTGCAGCCCGCGCGGCAACGCTATATCCCACTTTCATATGCATCAAGGCGCTGAGAAATGACCGCAGACAAAACCACGCATTTCGGATTTCAGGACATCCCCGAGGAAGAAAAGGCCGGGCGCGTGCAGGGCGTGTTCAGTTCGGTGGCGAATAAATATGATGTGATGAACGATGCCATGTCCTTTGGCATTCACCGCGTCTGGAAAGATGCGATGATGGATTGGCTGGCGCCGCGTCCGGGCCAACGCCTGCTGGATGTGGCCGGGGGCACAGGCGATATTTCCTTCCGCTTTCTGAAACGCGCGGGCGAAGGCCATGCCACGGTGCTGGACCTGACCGAATCCATGCTGGTCGAAGGGCGCAAACGCGCCGAAGCGGATTCCATGTCTGACAGTCTGGATTGGGTGGTCGGCGACGCGATGAAGCTGCCCTTTGCCGATAACAGCTTTGACACTTATACGATTTCCTTTGGCATTCGGAACGTGACCCGCCCGCAGGAAGCCCTGAACGAAGCCTACCGTGTGCTGAAACCCGGTGGCCGTCTGATGGTGCTGGAATTTAACCAGATCCCCAATGACCTGATGCAATGGGCCTATGATCTGTATTCCTTCCACATCATTCCGCGCATGGGGCAGGTGATCGCCGGGGACCGTGACAGCTATCAGTATCTGGTGGAATCGATCCGCAAGTTCCCGGATCAGGAAACCTTTCTTGGCATGGTGCGCGCCGCCGGGTTCGGCAATGCGAAATACCGCAACCTGACCATGGGCGTTGCCTGCCTGCATTCCGGCTGGAAGATCTGATCATGCGGGGGCCTCACAATATCTGGCGGCTGATCCGCACCGGCGCGACTTTTGAACGGACCGGCGCCATGGGCGCAATCCTGGACGCGATGGAGGCCCCCCGCCCCCTGCGCATCGCCGCCCGCGTACTGGGCTGGCCGTTCAAATGGCTGGGGCTGGATGGCGATCCCGACATGCCGCCCGTGACCCGCGCGCTGACCGCGCTGGGGCCCGCCTACATCAAATTCGGTCAGGTCCTGTCGACCCGCCCCGACGTGGTCGGCACAGAAATGGCAATGCAACTGCGCGTTTTGCAGGATCAACTGCCGCCCTTTTCCATCGAAGAGGCCAAAGCCGAGGTCGAATCGGAACTGGGGCTGCCGGCAGACACGCTGTTTTCGGAATTTTCTGAACCCGTGGCAGCGGCCTCAATCGCACAGGTCCACAAAGCGGTGCTGCGCGAAACCGGCGATACTGTCGCTGTCAAAGTGCTGCGACCGGGAATCGAACGCGCGTTTCGCACCGATATCGACGCTTTTTATTTCGCCGCGCGCTTCATCGAATTCTTTTCCCCCGCCTCGCGCCGCCTGCGCCCGCTGGACGTGATCGAACATTTCGAAGGCGTGGTCCACGGAGAGCTGGATCTGCGTCTGGAAAGCGCCTCGGCCAGTGAATTTGCCGCCAACACCGAACAGGATGCCGGGTTCCAATTGCCCAAGGTGATCTGGTCCGCATCCGGTCGCCGGGTGATGACGATGGGCTGGGCGGATGGCGCGCCCATGGGGGACAATGACGCGATTGACGCTCTGGGGCTGGATCGGGTGGCCCTGTCGGAACGGGTGTTGCAGCTGTTCCTAAACCACGCGCTGCGCGATGGGTTTTTCCATGCGGATATGCATCAGGGCAACCTGAAGGTTGCCGCAAATGGCGACATCATTGCCTATGATTTTGGCATCATGGGCCATATCGACGAATATACCCGCCGGGTCTACGCCGAGATCCTCTTTGGCTTTATCAAACGCGATTACAAACGGGTTGCCGAAGTCCATTTCGAGGCAGGATATGTCCCCGCCGACCGCGACGTGGATGAATTTGCCCGCGCCTTGCGCGCTGTGGGCGAACCGATTTTCGGCATGGATGCGACACATATCTCCATGGGGAAACTTCTATCCTATCTCTTTGAAGTCACAGAGAGATTTGGAATGGAAACCCGCACCGAGCTAATCCTGCTGCAGCGCACTATGGTTGTGGTCGAAGGCGTCGCACGATCGCTTGATCCCCATATGAACATCTGGCAGGTCGCGCGGCCCGTGGTCGAGAGTTACATCAAGGATTCAATTGGCCCCAAAGCAATGCTAAGCGACCTTGGCAAAACCGCCATGGTTCTCGCGCGCTTTGGTCCACGCTTGCCCGGCCTGGTTGAACAGGCGCTGATCCGGCAGGCGGTGGCAGAAGAGAGGCCCGCCCCCTCACGCTGGAACACACCGCCTGTCTGGATCATGATTGGCGCGACCCTGGGCGGGGCTGCCATCTTTATACTGCAGGCCCTTTAAACGGCACGACATGCGTGCGGCCATCTGCGCGCATGTTTGCCCGTCCGTCAGGCGGGCATACTTCCCTCAACTCACGCGCGGGGCTGGCGCAAACCTGAAACAAGGCCCGAGGGAACCTCCGTACCGTCCGCAAGCCGCACAAGAATTTGCTCTCCTTCAGAACGAATTTCGGTGATGCGTGTAAAGGCCTGCGGCGTGATCCCTTCCAAAAGGGTTTCCCCCTCATAGCTGTTGACCTCAAGTTTGTAGACCCCGGCAGGCAGCGGGGTTCCGTCCTCACCCACGCCAGTCCAGACCACCTCCTTTGGGGTGTCCGCAATGTCAAAGCTCTGCACGATTTCGCCCTCGGCATCGCGCACCACAAGCTGCGCCGCATCTGCGCCCTCGGCATAATCAGGTCGAATCGTCACGGGGGTGGCCCCATCATAGACCACCGGAGCCCGCGCCAATGCCTCCATCCCGATCCAGCTGCTGGCCTGCTGCAGCACATTCCCTGTCAGCGCAGACGCCATGCCACGCAACAGATCATTGGTCAGCACCTGTTGTTCGACCGAGGAAAAAGTCGCCAGCTGGGTGGCATAATCACTAGAATCCACCGGATTAAGAGGATCCTGATTTTGGACCTGCGCTGTCATCATGCGCAAAAAGGTCTCAAAATCCGAACTCAGCATGGCGCTTGCTTCGGCACTGCTGTCCTTCACCGATTGCGCATTGACGTTGGACGTGCGGGAAGCCCCCGCTGCTACGGCATCAACCATGATGTTTCCTTAAATCCTGATATCAAGACCATCGGACGTGACCGTGATCTTTTTCATTTCGGTAGTTTCATCATCCGCGCGATAGCCAGACCCGGATCCACCATGCCCTGTTCCCTGATCCGAAAACCCGTCCTGACCAAAGGAAAACTCGGTGGCGTCATACCCTGCCTCTGCAAGGGCGCGTTCCAAATCAGCCGCATTGCGGCGCATCAGATCAAGCGTTTCGGGGCGCTCTGCCTGAATCACAACGGACATGCCTTGATCCCCTGGAACCAATTGAAGCCGTACGCGGCCCAGCTCTTCGGGATCCAAGCGAATCTCAACGCCACCATCCGCCAAACGCGGCACGGCATCCACGATCTGAGGCATCACGGCAGATGCCCGCAGGGGCGTTGACGCCATCCCCAAACCTGCCCCTGAAACAGAATGGGATGACGTCAAAGACATCCCCGGTGTTCCGAAAAGCTCTGAAAATTCAGGTGGAAGAGGCCGGTCCTTGACTGCCAATGGCTCCGCTATCGACGGGTTGTTGATCTGCGCCACGACGATACTCCGCTTGGGCATCGCACGAATTTCGACAGGGGTTGGTGCATAGGCGTCACGGGTGATAACGCCAAACTCGGCTTGTCGCCCCCCAGATGCTGCCCGTTGTTCTGGCACAAAGGGCGTCGCAATGTCCTTTGCCATCCCCCCAAAAAACTCGGGGGCTGCGGGCGCGGCTTTGCCAGTCTGAATATTGGCATGGTCCTTTGGCCGAGATGGCGCCGCTCTTTCAGGTTGCGCCGTCTCAAGCGGGGTATGCATATGAGAGCCAGCACTTAGCTGAGGCTGAGGCTGAGGCTGAGGCTGAGGCTGAGGCTGAGGCTGAGGCTGAGGGGTGATGCCCTGCACGCCTGCTTCAGCAAGCGCGAAACGCCCGCTGCCCATTTGTGCTGCAGTCTCAACGGATCGCTGCTGAGGCATATTTTGAGGAACTTGCCCTCTTTCGCCCCCGACCTCTACATTTTTGTGCTCAAGCACACCCTTCCCCGTATGCACATCACGATTGTGCATATTTATATCGGGTATCTCAGCAGCCCCCGCCTGGTTCACATGGTCAACCTTGGGCGCGTTACCCCGCATAAGCTCTGCCTTTTGAGCAGGTTCCACGGTCCCCACCACAGGTTGCTGAGATGACTTTGGCGTAGCGGCCACCGCATGAACGGGCCTGGAAATCGGCGTAGAAGCTGCCTCCTTGCCACCCCCCTCTGGCAAACGCTCCGGCATATTTGGAGACACCACCGCAGGTATCGGGCCGGCGACCTGTTCGCCTGTGCTTGGTGCCGCAACCCTCTTTGTTGACGCGTGACGCACCAGCATTTCGACAGGTGAAATCCGCGCAGGCGTTTGCGCTTCAAGCGATCTCTTTGGGCCTTCAGCAGCGGGGGAAAGATACTCCTCTGCGGCACTCGAATCTGAACGAATCCGACGTTCAGCCGGTTCTAAATCGCCAGCGACTTGGACACCGATGTTATTCTGCGCCTCTGGCACACCCGTCCGAACCGGTTCAGAAGCCTCATGTACACGGTCTGAATGCCCTGAAGCAGACCATGATGCGGGATTTTTCTGTGTCGCACCCTCGGGATCGCGCACGGCAAATTTCGCTTCCCCCCGCTGTTCTTCTTTGGGCTCTGCCCTGGCATTTTCGGTGAGACGCGGGGCATCCGCATCTTCCACCAGATCTTCTTCGGCGGCAGCATCACCACTATCGACGGCCTCTTCACCATGATCTGTTGGATGCTGCCAGAGCATCGTTTCACCCCCATCAGGGCTGCGCTCCCCCAGTTTGGCAAAGATCTGATCAAACCCCTCCCCCTCGGGAGAGGCCTTGCGCATCCGCGCTGTATCCTGTTCGGGCGCCAGGCCCAGCAGGCTGGTCAATTGACTAAGCATATGTGCCTCAGGAGTTCTTCCGTCTCCGCAGATTAGGCGCAACATCCTTACCGCTTCTTTACCGAGATCGCAGAATCATACGGCATCTGAGTCGAATTGGAGGGATCCATATGAAAATAACCACCCCACCTCTTCCGCAGCCCCCCTCGCAGGACCAAACCCTGCGCAAAGCCGCGCAGGACCTAGAGGCCAGCTTCCTTGCACAGCTGCTCGAAGCCGCAGGCGTGGGTAAAACGCCCGATTCGTTTGGTGGCGGCGCAGGCGAGGACCAGTTTGGCTCTTTCTTGCGTCAGGAACAGGCAAAGGCCATGGCCCAAAAGGGCGGAATCGGCCTCAGTGAATCGCTTTTTCATGCATTAAAGGAACGCATCAATGGATAATATGAACACCCCCAACCCGGAAACCAGCCGCCTGCACGAGATCATTTCAGAAGAACGCGAAGCCCTGCTTGCCGGGAATTTCGACCGAATCGCTGAGCTTCTGGACGAAAAGCAGGCGCTCGTTGCCACGTTGGACAACCACCCGCCTGAACCGCACACGCTGGAACCGCTACAAGACGGGCTCCGCCGCAATCAAGAATTGTTTGATCAAGCCCTGGCCGGGATTCGCAATGTCGCAAATCGGCTTGGCGAACTTGGCCGCGTGCGCCGCTCTTTGGACACATACAATGAAAAAGGACAGCGTTTTCAAATCACTACACCCGCCCGCAACCGGCTGGAAAAACGAGCGTGACAGGCGAATTTATCTCAAATGCCACCGAAAGGCGCCACTCCAGTTAGGGCTCGGTTAGGATTCCGGGCGCATGGTGGCGCTGCACTCGAAAGGGTGGCGCAGGTCGAAAAATCTGACCTGCACTCGTCAGAAAGACGTCAGAGATGCCGATAACGGCAAATGCAAACCGGCGCAAAGCGCCTTTGAAAGCAAGGACAACAGGACATGTCTAGCATCCTGACGAATAACGGCGCCATGGTGGCGCTGCAGACCCTGAAATCAATCAATGCCGGCCTGGCAACCACCCAGTCCGAAATTTCGACTGGTAAATCGGTTGCGACTGCCAAGGATAACGCCGCTGTCTGGGCAATTTCCAAAGTCATGGAAGCCGATGTCGAAGGTTTCAAAGGTATTTCGGACAGTCTGAATCTGGGTCAATCCACCGTTGCAGTGGCCCGTCAGGCTTCTGAAACAGTGACCGATCTGCTGACCGAAATGAAAGGTAAGATCGTCGCCGCACAGGAAGAAAACGTCGATCGTGCAAAGATCCAGTCGGACATTAACGCGCTGCGTGATCAGATCGGCTCCGTAACCGGCGCTGCCCAGTTCAATGGTCTGAACCTGATTTCCAACCTGGAAACCACTGCTGGTTCTGGTTCGGTGAATGTTCTGTCCTCGCTGGATCGCTCCGGCTCGGGCGTGACCTCCAGCGACATCAATGTCCGCAAGCAGGATCTCAGCACGCAAACCGCATCGCTGACCGGCACTTGGACTGCAACCGCTGGTGACAACGGTACACTGAACGCAACACAAACCGATACATTGACCGTGGGCGCACCGTCTGCTGCTGGCAGCGTGTTTGCGATCTCGCTGAACGGTATCGACACTGACAACAGTAGTTTTGTTCAGGCCGACCTGCGTACTGGGGCGGCGATTCTGCCGGCCAACGCTGGTGAACTGGATGAGATCATGTATGTCAGCAAAGAAGGTGACACCGCCGCTGATGTTGCAAAAGGTCTGGCACAGGCTTTCGCAATCTATGCTGCAGGCAACAACATCGACTCTGACGTCCTGACGATCACTCAAAACGGTTCCAGCCTGGATATCGCGTCGACCGTGACAGACGGTACTGACACCATTCAGGTGCAAATCAACACCGGCAACGCCGGTGCTGGTGCAAGTGCCGAAATTGGTGGCGGCCTGGGTGAAGTTGCGAATATCGACGTGACCTCCGACGCAGGCGCTGACGCTGCTCTGGTTGCAATCGAATTCATGATCCAGAACTCGATTGACGCTGCAGCCGAATTTGGTTCGGTCCAAGGCCGCCTCGATACCCAGCAGGACTTTGTGTCCGGTCTGACCGACGCGCTGAAATCCGGCATCGGCACCCTCGTCGATGCAGACATGGAAGAAGCATCGGCCCGTCTTCAGGCCCTGCAGGTCCAGCAGCAGCTGGGTGTTCAGGCCCTGTCGATCGCCAACCAGGCACCGCAGTCGCTGCTGTCGCTCTTCCGTTAATTCGGATCCTAAAGGGGGCCGGTCAACCGGCCTCCTTTTCCTCACCGTTTTCTGACATCATAACCAGAAGGTTCTGACGTGAACGCCCAGACCCTCGCCAAGCGCGCCTATGCCCAAACGGCAACGACAACTCGCACCCCTCGCGGCACAGAATACGAGCTGATTGCACGTATCACACACCGCATGAAGGCCAGTGCAGAAGCAGGCCCCAAAGCCTTTCCCAAACTCGTCGAAGCTCTATCAGACAATCAAAAGTTATGGACAACTCTTGCTGTCGATGTGGCGGATGATCAAAATGGGCTGCCGCCTGAACTTCGTGCAAGAATCTTTTACCTTGCTGAATTTGTGCACCAGCACACCTCTAAGGTCCTGGCGAAAAAAGGTCGCCTATCGCCCCTTCTGGAAATTAATGCCGCCATTCTGCGCGGCCTCGGCAGCAGGAGCACCTCTAAATGAGTGGACTTGTTCTTAAACTCGGCCCGCGCGAGCGGGTGTTGATCAACGGCGCTGTTATCGAAAACGGTGACCGCCGTAGCCGGCTTTCAATTGTGACACCAAACGCAAATGTCTTGCGCCTGCGTGATGCGATCCACCCAGAAGAGGCCCATACACCGGTACGTCGGCTTTGCTATGCAGCACAGTTAATCCTGACGGGTGACGCTATCGCAGATGACGCGAAACAACAGCTGTTACCGCGTATCGAGGAACTCAGCCATATTCTGGTTGATCCAGACAGCCGCCGCCTTCTCACGCAAGCAACAAACGCATTGCTAAGCGAGCAATTCTATCAGTGCCTCAAAGCCTTACGCGCCTTGATCCCTAGGGAAGACCGCCTTTTGGCGGCTGCGCAAAGATGAGTTTTCAGCCTGTTCTTGTTGGCACTGGACTGGTCGGCTGGCAATTTCTCAAAGCCACCCGAGAAACCCAGCAAACCACGTTCAATGCCAGTACCACACTCCAGCGCGACGTAGACTATTTTGCTGAGAATATTGGCAATATCACAACTGCCGAGGCGCTGGTAGAGGATCGTCGCCTGCTATCTGTCGCGCTGACAGCGTTTGGCCTACAGGACGACCTCCCTAACAAATTCTTCATCCAAAAAGTGCTCGAAGAAGGCACCCTGGAACGCAGCGCCCTTGCGAATAAGATGGCCGATGATCGCTACAAAGATCTCTCTCGTGCCTTTGGATTTGACAACCCCGTTGCACCTCGCACACAACTCAGTGCGTTCCCGAACGAAATCCTAGAAAAATACAAATCCCAAGAATTCGAAATTGCCGTAGGAAATCAGGATGAAACCCTACGCCTCGCTTTGAATTTCGAACGCAACCTCCCCGAAGTTGCCGCAACAAGCAACCAATCAGATGTGGCTTGGTTTCGTGTCATGGGAACAACCGCACTCAGAAATGTTTTTGAAACCGCGCTCGGTCTTCCAAGCGGGTTCGGCCAGTTGGATATCGACAAGCAGCTAGAAGTTTTCCGTGACAAATCTCAATCGCGATTTGGGGTCTCAGAAATATCGGAAATATCGGAAGACCCCGAAATCATGAACAAAGTTATCCAGACATATCTGCTGCAAACACAGGTGCAGCAAACCGCCTCTATCGGGGCCTCGCAAGTGGCGCTTAGCCTGTTGTCCCAGATACCGACGCGCTCTTTGCTGGGCTAGGGTTCTGCAACACTAGCCCCTCACGGCACACACTCCCGGAGCATCAACATAGATCAAAATGCGCCGAATTGGGCATGATCAGCCTGGGCGGGCCACTTGACGCTTTGGGGCGGCCACAGCTGTTGTTTTCACGCCACTGCGCCGTAGGATCAACTCGGCCTTTTGGAATGCCCCTTCAGGACCATTCGGGGAACTCTCGGCCAAAAAGGAATCCAAATCACCCCATGCCCGGATCGCCTGATCTAGAATCGCATCCTCCCCTTCGCGGTACAAACCCGCACGAATCAAGGTCTCAGAACGGGTATACGCGCCAAGAAGTTGCCTGACATTTGCGATGATACCATTTTCATGATCATTGGCCGCCTCCGGCAGACTTCTGGACACAGATTTCAACAGATCAATCGCGGGAAATCGCCCACGTTCCGCAATGGCGCGATCCATGACAACGTGCCCATCCAGAACACCCCGCAAAATATCGGCAATTGGTTCATCCATATCAGAGCCAGCAACCAATACGCTAAACACCGCAGTGATATCTCCTGCACCCTGCGGACCCGGACCCGCGCGTTCAGCCAAACGCATGATTTGATGTGCAACAGAGGGGGGATGCCCCCGAAGCGCAGGCAATTCACCGGACGCGATTGCAACCTCGCGGTGTGCCTCGGCAAACCGGGTAATCGAATCAGACAGATACAGAACATGTTTGCCCTGATCGCGGAAATGTTCGGCAATGCTCATCGCTGCCAAGGGGCAGCGCCGCCGCTCCATCGGAGAGCGGTCCGAAGTCGCCGCGACGACAATGCTGCGCGCCATCCCCTCTTCTCCCAGAACATTTTTGACGAAATCCAGCACCTCTCGTCCACGCTCACCGACCAGCGCAAGCACCACAACATCGGCCTGCATTCCCTGTGCCAACTGCGCCAAAAGCCGTGATTTACCGACACCAGACCCTGCAAAAAGCCCAATCCTCTGACCTTTTACAATCGGCAAAAGCGTATCAAAAACAGCCAGTCCCGTGGCCAGACGTTCCCCCAGACCTCGACGAGAAGCGGCAGCCGGAGGGCTTGCGCGGAACGGCCGGCGATGCAACCCCGGCACCAAAGGCGCACCATCAAGCGCGCGCCCGTAGGGATCAATCACCCGACCGATCCAGCTGTCGCATGGCGCGAGAACAGGCGCGCCCAAAACCGCAACGCGATCCCCCTGCGACACACCCTCGGCCGATTCGTCGGGCAGCATCGCAACCAGCGAATCCCGAATGCGCAGCACCTCGCCCTCAAGCTGCCCTCCTGAATGAAAAAGCCGCAAACGATCCCCGATACATGCAGCGTGGGCCAGGCCCCGCACCCATATCGTCGTCCCATCCACCGACTGAACACGCCCCACATGGCGCACCGGCTGTAAATGCGAAATCCGGGTCCGTAACCCGCCAAAGGCCGTATTTTCCATCGCTCGCTCCATTCAGCTTCTGAAAACTGTTTCTAAAGGAATCAGGGTTAAGCCTTGATTGAAGCCAATCGAGGGAGAAGCCCCGATGTTCCAGAATTTGGACATCTTCAGAACGGCGATGGCCATGGCCCAACATGCGGGTCATCAGCAGGCTGTCAGTGCTCAGAATATCGCGAACGCGGATACACCGGGTTATCGCGCACGTGAGCTGCCGGAATTTACCGAAACCCTGCGGGCTGCGCAGGGCGGTCAGCGTGCCACGCGTGGCGGGCACCTGAACGGTCACCCGGATCGCACGGTCGCAACCGCAGAACGGCAGGATGCTCAGGATCCCAACGGCAACACAGTGTCCTTGGAGCTGGAAATGATCGAAGCCGTCAACGCAAAGCGGCAGCATGATCGCGCGCTTGCAATTTATCGCAGCAATATGAGCGTGTTACGCGCCAGCCTTGGCAAAAACTAAGGAGTAAGAAATGAGCGCATTTTCAGACGCCCTCTCTGTCACGGCCAGCGGTCTAAAGGCTCAGGCCACGCGGCTGCGTGTCCTGTCCGAAAACATCGCCAACACCGATACGCCTGGGTATCGCCGCAAAACCGTTCCGTTCAACACGGTGGAACATGCCGATATTGCCGGGGTTGAGGCAGGGCGCGTCCGGCTGGATCGTTCGGAACTGGAACAGATTTTTGATCCGGCTCACCCGATGGCCGATGCCACCGGGCATTATCAAGGATCAAATGTCGAGCTGATCATCGAAATCGCCGACGCACGCGAAGCCCAACGCAGTTACGAAGCAAACCTAAAAATGTTCGATCAGACCCGGCAAATGTCCAAAGGGTTGATGGAACTTCTCAGACGTTAAATTTCAATCACAAGTGACAGGAGACCAGAATGGACGTCCGATCGCTCTATGCCGCGCAGAAATATGCGGCTTCCCGGCCTGCAACTGAACCCGATGCCAACCAGGCACCCGGTATGCAGGAAAGTTTTGCCACCGCGGCAAAAGATTTTGCCAACACCTTGCGTACTGCGGAGACAACCGCGCAGGCCAGCATGACTGGGGATGCGGATCCTCATGCTTTGGTTGAGGCGCTTGCTCAATCCGAACTGGCTGTGGAAACCGTGGTTGCGGTGCGCAACAAGGTTGTCGAAGCCTATCAGGAAATCCTGAGAATGCCGGTCTGACCCATGCTGACCGAAGCCATCTTTTTCGACACACTACGCCAGGGATTATGGATTGCCACGATCACATCCGTGCCGATCCTATCAGCCGCGCTGGTCGCTGGTGTTGGCGTCGGGCTGTTCCAGGCTTTGACGTCGATTCAGGAAATGACCCTGACATTCGTGCCAAAACTCTTGGCCATTGTTGCCGTGTTCTGGATGTCGATGAGCTTCATGACACGCACTCTGGTCGCGTTTTTCCAGAACCAGATTATTCCCATCATTACCGGAGGTTGAGATGGAATCCACAGGCTATGCCGCGCTTTCCCGATTGACCGGGTTAAAGCGGGAAATGCAGATGATCGCGAACAATATCGCCAATGCGAATACCACCGGGTTCCGGCAAGAAGGCGTTCTGTTTTCGGAATATGTGCAAGAGGCCGATGGCGGCGCGACACTCTCCATGTCTGCGGCCCGCGTGCGCAACACCTCTTTTGCGCAGGGCACATTGGAACAGACGGGCGGACGATTCGACCTTGCGATCGAAGGTGACGGTTTCTTTCTTATCGACACTCCCAATGGGCAACGGTTGACACGGGCCGGTGCTTTCTCGCCCAGCGCCGAAGGCACACTTGTCACACCGGACGGCCACCCGGTTCTGGGCAATGGCGGCGCTCCGATTTTCATTCCTGCGGATGCCTCGGATCTTGCGGTTGCGCGTGATGGCACAATCAGCACTCAGGGGCGGCCTATTGGACAGATCGGCATCGTGTCACCGCTGGAACCTACACATATGGTGCGCGAAGGCGGTGTGATGTTCCGCGCCGATGACGGCTTTGAGCCAATGGAACAACCGCGCGTCCTTCAGGGGTTTGTCGAATCCTCGAATGTTGATCCGATCCTGCAAGTCAGCCGCATGGTCGAGGTGCAGCGCGCCTATGAGCTGGGACAAAGCTTTATGGAACGCGAAGACGAACGGATCAGAACCGCCATCAAGGCATTCATGAAATAGGAGACCACGCCATGCGTGCATTGCAAATCGCCGCAACGGGTATGAGCGCCCAGCAAATGCGGGTCGAAGTCATTTCGAACAACCTCTCGAACATGAGCACAACCGGGTATAATGCCCGGCGCGCGGAATTCGCGGACCTGCACTATCAACAAATGACACGCGCCGGGACAGTGAATGCTGCGGATGGCACGGTTTTGCCGACAGGGGTTCAACTGGGCCTGGGTGTGCGCCCCTCATCCGTCACGGTTCAACTGGAACAGGGCGCGCTGTCTGCGACAGGCGGAGATCTGGACATCGCAATCGAAGGTGCCGGTTATCTGGAAGTCACCCTGCCCTCGGGCCAGACCGCATATACCAGGGATGGCGCGCTAAAACGCTCTGGCGAGGGGGTGATCGTCACCTCTGAGGGTTTCGCCGTTTCGCCGGAAATCGTCATTCCATCGGACGCCCGCAGCGTTTCGATCAACGCAGATGGCGAAGTTTACGCCTATTTCGCCGAAGCAACAGAAGCACAGCTTTTGGGGCAATTCACCATGGCCGGGTTTACCAACCCCAAAGGCCTGGAAGCTATGGGATCCAACCTGTTTTTGGAAACCGAAGCCTCCGGCCCCGCGCTGCAGTCCACGCCAGGCCAGGATGGGCTGGGCACCATGCGGCAAGGCTACCTCGAGGACAGCTCTGTCGATCCAGTCCGGGAAATCACGGACCTGATCGAAGCCCAGCGGGGGTATGAACTGAACTCAAAAGTGATCTCCGCCGCCGACCAGATGCTTGCCGCAACGAGCCAGGTGCGCTGATGTTTAGACTGGTCGCCCTGATATGTCTGCTTGCTGGCAGTGCCGCCGCCGAAACCGTCGTGGCGACCAGAACGATTCGCCCCCAGGAATTGATCAGCGCGGCTGATATTCGCATTGACCCCGGCACGATCGAGGGCGCATTTCAGAACCCCAACCTGGTTGTCGGTCAAGAAGCCCGCTACGCGATCTATCCAGGGCGGCCCGTAATGCGCGGCACAGTCGGCGCGCCGGCCTTGATCGAACGCAACCAACTGGTCGAAATCATCTACGCAAATTCAGGACTACGGATCATGGCTGAAGGGCGCGCGCTAAGCCGCGGTGGCCTGGGCGATCGTGTGCGGGTCATGAACACCGCCTCTCGCACGGTGCTTTTCGGCACCATCACCGAAAATGGCACGATCCTGGTCAGCAAATGAGGACAGCTATGCTGCGAAACCCCACCCTGCTTTGCCTTGCCATCGCTCTCACCGCCTGCGGTCGGATGGATCATATTGGCAAAACGCCCGATTTTTCCCCCACTCAGCAAAGCCCCGAAAGGGTGGCCATGATCGCATCTGGCGTTCCAAACACGCCAGAGCCCCGCAACAGCATTTCGCGCGCCTCACTCTGGAGCGGCGGGCAAGGGTCGCTGCTGGGGGATCGACGCGCTATGAAGCGCGGGGACATCATGACCGTCGTCATCGAAATTGACGAAAAAGCGGAGATTTCAAACAGCACAGATCGTTCGCGCTCTGGCTCGGAATCTCTGGGTATTCCGCAACTTTTTGGCGTCCCACAACGCATTAACCAAGGCATCACTGATGGTGCGAGCCTGGACGAAGCGGTGTCCATCGACAGCTCCAGCGCCTCTAAAGGCACGGGATCTGTAAAGCGTAAGGAAAAACTTACGCTTAGGGTCGCTGCAACAATCACCGATGTTTTGCCCAACGGTGTCCTTGCGATTGAGGGCAGCCAGGAAGTCCGCGTTAACTTTGAACTGCGGGAACTGCTGGTAACAGGCTATGTCCGCCCCGAGGACATCTCGCGCCAAAATGAAATCACCTACGACAAAATTGCTTCGGCCAGGATTTCCTATGGCGGCCGCGGCCAGATCAGCGACATGCAACAACCCCGGATCGGCCAGCAGGTGCTGGATGTGATCTTGCCTTTCTGAAGGAGGTAAAATGGGAAAGATCTTACCCCTCATTCTGGCATTGCTCGGCACCGGGATCGGTGTCGGCGCCGGGTTGTTTTTGATGCCAGCCGAAGCACCTGAACAGGTCGCAGATCACCCGGTTGAGTGTGCTCCCAGCGACGCGGCACATATAGAAACCGCAGCTCCGAAGGTCGAAGACCCAGCCGATGTAGAATATGTCAAATTGAACAATCAGTTTGTGATTCCCGTTGTGGGCACAGAGAAGGTTGAGTCCCTGGTCGTCGCTTCTCTAAGCGTCGAAGTGGTGAATGGCTCTTCGGAAACCGTATATTCACGCGAGCCAAAACTGCGCGACGTGTTTCTGCAGACACTGTTTGACCACGCAAATATCGGCGGTTTCCAGGGCAATTTCACCCATGGCGAACGTATGGAGCAACTGCGCCGCGCCTTGCTAGAGGCCGCGACCCCCATCCTGGGACCAATCGTCAGCGACGTCTTGATCACTGAAATCGCACGACAGGATGTCTAGCCCCTTTCCCAAGCCCGCGAAATGCCGGGCTTTCACGGCGTATCCTCCGGTTTGCACATTTCAGAGATCCAGTTCGATCATCCCATCCTTGCGCGCTGCGCGCGACTGACAGGTCACGAAACTGGTTTCGCGCTGCGCCTTGGACAGAACAAAATCGCGGTGCTCGACCTCGCCCGCGATCAGCCCGCATTTGCACACACCGCAGATCCCATCCGCGCATTTCACATCCACCGGGATGCCCTGAGCCACCAGTACGTCTGACACGGTCTGATCTGCCGCGACCCGGATGTCCCGGCCCGAGCGCGCAAGGCGCACGGTGAACGGGTGGTTTTCATACTCTGGCTGTTCGGGGACCGAGAAATATTCCAGATGCCGTGCCTCGTCGGGGAAACCCTGGCGTTCGGCGGCTTCGATCACGCCCTGCATGTAGCGATCCGGGCCGCAGGTATAGACATGCTGGCCGGGCGCATAACCGCCAAAGATCTGATCCAGATCGGCGCGCGTGCCCTCATCCGAGAAATGGTAATGCACCCGATCCGTCCAGGGCATCGCGGCCAGATCCTGCAGGAACCCGGCGCTGACGCGGCTGCTGGCGGAATAATGCAGCTGAAAGGGCCGTCCCAACGCGTGCAGGCGATGGGCAAAGGCAATCATCGGCGTGATCCCGATCCCGCCCCCCATCAGAAAACTGTGGCTGGCCTCTTCGACCAGACCAAAATGGTTGATCGGTTTGGAAATAAAGACCTTGCGCCCTTCCTCGAAAATCCGGTGCATCAGGGCGGACCCTCCGCGCCCGTCATCTTCGCGCAGCACGCCGATCTGATAGCGGCTGGTATCTGCCGGATCGCCGGACATGGAGTATTGGCGCAGATATTCCGGCGCGACCAGCACATCCAGATGCGCCCCGGCGCTCCAATCCGGCAGGGGCAGACCATCCAGTCGGCTAAATTCATATTTGCTGACCGCGTCGGTCATTTTTTCGACCCTGGACAACTGGACCTGAATCACCGGCGCATCCGTGTCGTTCTGATAGCGATGCACCACGCTTAGATCCCCCTCCGCCAGCCTGGCCCGATAGGTGTCTGCGGGGATCATGTCCTGATAGGCGGCGATCCCGGCCTCGCGATCCATGGGGAACGGATAGGGATAGGGGTGCGGCGCGATGGGGGCGGGATAGACCGCAAGGGTCTGATCCTCGTATTTCAGATCCAGATCGGTCTGCAAATCGCGCTGGTTGACCGGGTGTTTTGGTGCGCCATAGCCGCCGCTCTCGGTCAACTCGATGTCCCACCACCATTTCTTGACCGGGTTCAGCCCGCCATTGCCCAGCCTGTCATCCAGACGCGCCAGCAAAGGCGCTGCCGACGGAATATTCGATGCAGCCCAGCGCACCGGTGCCTGAGTGAACAACCCTTCAAGGTTCCACGGGCAGGTTTTCATGCAACGCCCACACATGGCCCCCCCCGGCTGAGTCACGCGGTAGGTGGTGCATTTCTGGCTGTCCGATTTCCAGATCTCATAGCCGTTGAACATCAGCTTTGGGCCAGCGGTGATCGCCCCGGACGGGCATTCGCGGGCGCATTTGTTGCAGTTCTCGCAGAAATTCTGCAGGCCAAAGTCAATCGGCCTGTCATGAGCCAAGGGCATATCCGTGGTCACCGCCCCGGATTTCAGGCGCGGCCCCAGATAGGGGTTCAGAATGACCTCGCCGATGCGGCTGACCTCGCCCAGACCGGCCAGCAACAGTAACGGAGGCTGCAGCACTTCGCCATCCATCACCGTATGCGCCTTGGCCTTGTATCCCAGATTGCGCAGCTGCTGCGCGATCACACCGCCCAGCAGGGAAAAGCGCAGATAGGCGCGCATGGACTGGCTGACCGCGATCCAATCATCGCCGCTGGCCCCTTCCATGGTTTCAAAGCCCTGGTCGATGATCATGCTGGCGGCCTGATCATGAGGCGGGTCGATCGGCGTGCCCGTGGCGTCGTGGCTGTACCAAGTCCAATCCGGGCAGCGGCTGGTGCCCACCGCATCCACGCCCAGAAAGTAGCTGGCGGCGCGCAAGTTCTGGGCGTTGCGTTCTGCATCCCTCGGGCGCGCGCCCTGCGGGTTTGACGCCCCATCCTGCAGCAGAACAAAGGCCCCCAGCGCGCGCCTCTGTGCGAAACTGGGCGCGGATTTACGCACGTAATGCCCGCCCTTGGCCGCATCCTGCAGGGGCTTTCCCATGTCGCCAAACTGGGCGCGGGCGAACATGTCGGCGCGTTTGGGGACGCGGGCGACATTGGCCTCGTCGATATAGGTTGTGGGGGTGTCGACCCGCTTGAGCCGCTCGAACGGGTGCGCCCCATCGGCATAGTTGCGCCGGGCAAAAGGATCGCGATTTAGCGCCGATTTGGCAAAGCCCTTGCCCAGCCACCAGGCCGGCCCCTTGGTGCGAAACCAGGGCTGCGCCGCCATCGCGGCCAGCGCCCCGTCATGAGCCAGATCCATTTCGGTCGTGACCACCGCAACGCCAAACCGCGGCCCCAGCCAGGGGGCGCATAGGGTGCCATCCTCGACACTGGCCAGCCCCGCCAGCACGGTCAGCGCGTTCAGATCGACCTCGCTGGTGGTGGCGCTATGGGCGCGCGCATCAAAGCCCAGCAGGCGGATGTAATGGGCAATCACGGTCGCGGTTTCCGTGGCGCGCAGACAGGCACGATGGTCCTGCGCATCCATGATCCAGTCACTACCCGGTTCGTCCGGGCGCGGGTCGCGCATATGTTCATACAGGAACACGATGGCGTGGCGATGGCTGTCCATGGCGCGCGGCGCGGCCTGCATACTGTCCTTTAGATCAGCCATGATCACATCAATGCCCGAGGCCAGCGTCTTGGTCTGGCGGGTCTGCAGCGCATGGGCCAGCGCGTCGATATCAGGATTGCGCAGCGGGGTATCTAACCGCGCCGCATCGGGCAGCGGGCCGATCCCCACCATCGAAGCATCATTGTAATACCCGAATGCTTTCAGATGGTTGGCGCGTTCCACCGGGTCGCTGGGGATATCGGACTTGGCCGCGTTCACAAACCCGTCGCGGATCGCATCCATCATCGCCTGAAATTCGCTCATGGCGTTGACGATGCTTTCGGGTTGCTCGGGGCGCTGAAAGCTAAGGCCACGCATGGGCGGGATCTGGTCCACCGCGATCTGCCCGTCGATCCGGCGCAGGCGTTCCAGCGGATAGGGCCCCAGATGGGGCGGGCGATCCTTGGTGGAAAAGAACCGTGTCATGGCGCGGGCGATCCTCTGGCTGATGACGAGGCCCCCAGAATACAGATCGCAGGTGGCATGATCTGTCAGCCATACGGGGGACAAATCCGCTTGACCAGCGGCGGCGCAAAGGCTGTGCTGCGACCACCCAAACCAAGGTCTGCGGATATGGAGCATCCCGATAAAATCCTGGAAACCCCCATCGCACTGGAGGGCGTGCCTGCGCTGATTGCCTCGGTCTCCAGCCCGGATTTCGGAGATCAGATCCTGCAATTCGTGCAAAGCGCCGCCAAGATCGACAATGTCGGTGCGTTTCATTCGCCTGATCTCAAACGGCTGGAGGCAAAGCTGTCGCTGTGGTCCGGTGCCTTTGGCGATTACTGGTTCCGCTATTCCGGCGCGCTGATCACCAACGCCCCCAAGGCGCAGGACCACATCCTGCATGGCATCCGCGCGGCCCCGGAAAATGGCGTTCTACTGGGGCGCTGGCATCCGACAGGCGATGACCCGCGCGTGCCGATCTATAAACGCATGAAGGTGATCGAACGCATCGCCATTTCATCGCGCTTTGGGCGCGGCGGCTATCAAAGCTTTTACCTGCGCAGCAGCGCAGATGGCTGGATCACCGATGCGGAAATGGCCGCGCTGGAACAGGTTCTGCCCGTGGCCCATCAGCTGATCGCGCTGCGCCACCGCATCATCGGCAGCGAGGCCTATCATTTCAGGCCCAACCAGCAGGTCAGCGCGCTGCGCGATCGCGGACTGGGCCCATTTGCCGCGCTCTCCCCGCGCGAGGCCGAGGTTTGCGATTGCCTGATCAACGCCATGACCGCTCTGGGCACCGCCGCCGCCCTGGGCATCGCAGAAAGCAGCGTGCGCACCCTGCGCCGCCGCGCTTATCGCAAATTGAACGTCAGTTCCGGCACCGAAGTGATGGCCCTGATGATGCACGAACAGGGGGGCGCTTGACGCGACCCCCTCATTTCCCGACAAAATAACTATGAAATTTTCATTGTCTGACTTTTTCACTCGTGTATTAGAGGGGCAAAGATCAAACCGGAGATTTCCAATGTCCCTGCATAAATCGCTTTTGGCCCTGCCATTCCTGATGGGCACCACCGCGCTGGCATCTGAGCCCGCCGCCATCGTTGAAAACTATGCCAACATCGCCCAGGCCGGTTACGAAGACAGCCTGGCCCTGGCCAAAGAATTGAAAACCGCTGTGGACGCGCTGATCGCCGCACCCAGCGACGCGACGCTGAACGCCGCCAAAGCCGCCTGGCTGGCGTCGCGCGTGCCCTACCAGCAGACCGAAGCCTTCCGCTTTGGCAACCCGACCGTTGATGACTGGGAAGGCAAGGTAAACGCCTGGCCGCTGGACGAAGGTCTGATCGACTATGTTGCGGGCGACGCGTCCTCGGACGAAAACCCCTTTGCCGTGGCGAACATCATTGCCAACCCCAAGCTGAGCGTCGGCGGCACCATGGTTGATGCCTCCACCATCACCCCCGCCGTGATCGAAAGCCTGCACGAGATCGAAGGCATCGAGGCCAACGTGGCCACCGGCTACCACGCCATCGAATTTCTGCTGTGGGGGCAGGATCTGAACGGCACCGAACACGGCGCAGGCGCACGCCCGGCCACCGATTTTGACGCGGCCAACTGCACCGGCGGCAACTGTGATCGCCGCAACCAGTACCTGCAGGCCGCTACCGACCTGCTGATTTCCGATCTGGAAGACGCCGTGGCCAACTGGTCCGCTGGCGGTCAGGGCCGCATCGACGTCACCACCGATGCCGACAAGGGCATCATCATGGCCTTTACCGGCATGGGCAGCCTGTCCTATGGCGAACAGGCCGGCGAGCGCATGAAGCTGGGCCTGCTGCTGAATGACCCCGAGGAAGAGCATGACTGCTTCTCCGACAACACCCACAACTCGCATTATTTCGACGGGCTGGGCATCCGCAATGTCTATACCGGTCGCTATGTGCGCGTGGACGGGTCGGTTGTCGAAGGCCCCTCGCTGCAGGATCTGGTGGCCTCCAAGGATGCAGGCGTCGCGGGCAAGCTGCTGGGCGATCTGAACGAAACCATGATCGCGCTGGGTGACATCCGCACTGCCGCCGAATCCGGCACCTCCTATGACCAGATGCTGGCAGCCGGTGCTGCAAGCGGCGCGCTGGTGCAGAACGCTGTCGACAAACTGGTCGCGCAGACCAAGACCATCGAAGAAGCCATCGCTGTTGTTGGCCTGGCCGCCATCGAGGTTGAGGGCTCTGACAGCCTGGACAACCCCAAGGCCGTTTTCGAATAAGCCTCTGATCCCTCTAGGCTATGGCGTCGGACCTTCGGGTCCGGCGCCTTTTTTATGTTTTCCAACAAGGTCTTGAGATTCGCACTTGCTTTTTCCGACTATTTAAGTCAGAAATAAATCATCCACATACGAACGGACACACAGAGACCCGTGGAGGGAACGCAAATGAACGATTTCAGCCCGATCACCGAAGCCATCGAAATTCTGGGCCGCCCGATGCATGATGCCCGCCAGCTGACCGAAGGTGGTCGTCAGGCGCATATCCAGCTGGACGACAAGATCTATAAACTGTGCATCACCAAAGCCGGCAAGCTGATCCTGACCAAGTGATCCGCGCAGGATACAGCCCAAAAAACGGTGAGGCCTGTGTGCCTGAAACACGCCTCTGTTGAGATGCATCAATGGCAACCCAGATCGCGAAGGCTATAACGCGGTTCAGGACACCCCAGATGACGAAACCCATGCCTCACCCGACCCTCGCCACCTTTGCTGGCGCCGCCCTTTTTCTATTTGCAACCGGGATGGCCCAACCAGCCCATGCCGACGCGCCTGACAGCCTTGAGGCCCTGGGCGAGGCCCTGTTTTTTGACACCGCCCTGTCGCTGAACCGCACCCAATCCTGTGCCACCTGCCATGACCCTGAAAAGGGCTTTGTCGATCCGCGCGCCTTTGATGCGGCCTCTGCCGGATCGCTGGGCGATGATGGTGTGTCGATCGGCGACCGCAACGCCCCCAGCGCGGGCTATGCGATGTTCTCTCCGGGGTTTCACTTTAGCGAAAAGACGGGTCGCTGGACCGGTGGGCAATTCCATGATGGGCGCGAAAACGATCTGGCCGGGCAGGCGGGCGGGCCGCCTCTGAACCCTGGCGAAATGGCGATGCCCAGCAAGTCTGCCGTGGTCGCACGGCTACGTGCCAACCCGGACTATGTCAGCGCCTTTGACACGCTGTTCGCCCCCGGCGTTCTGGACCAGCCCGATGCGGGGTACGCCGCCATGACCGACAGCATCGCCGCCTATGAGCGCAGCCCCGAATTCGCCCCGTTTGATTCCAAATATGACAGGTTCTTGCGCGGCGATTATACCATGACCCCGCAGGAAGAGCTGGGCCGCGTGTTGTTCTTTTCTCAGCAATTCACCAATTGCGCCTTGTGCCATCAGCTCAGCCCAAGCGCGATTGATCCCGCTGAAACCTTCAGCAATTACGAGTTTCACAATATCGGCGTGCCGGTGAACACTGCCCTTCGCGCGGCCAACGGGGTAGGTGCGGATTTTGTCGATACGGGTCTGTTGCTGAACCCCGCGATTGACGATCCTGCGCAGGCGGGCAAGTTCAAGGTCCCGACCCTGCGCAATATCGCGGTGACCGGTCCCTATATGCATAATGGCGTGTTCGAGGATCTGCGCACCGTGGTGCTGTTTTACGACAAGTACAATTCTCGCAGCGCCGCGCGTCAGATCAACCCGGAAACCGGGGAAAGCTGGGGTGCGCCCGAGGTCGATGGCACCCTGTCCCTGACCGAATTGCAGGAAGGTCCGGCGCTGGATGATGCCCGCATTGACGCGCTGGTTGCCTTTCTGAAAACCCTGACAGATGCGCGGTACGAACATCTTTTGGAATGATCTCGCCGCGGGCTAAGTCAGCGCAATCAAGTGGTTGTCAAAACGGCAGTCATGCTGGGCCAGCACCTGCTGCTTGCCCTCAACAATCGCACCGATCACACCGGCCCCCGAGGTAAACAGGAACCCATCGGGAAGCGCGCCGATCCCGCAGACATCGGGTTCGGTGATCTGCTGCACAAGGGCTCCGCTCTTCAGATCGTGGATCTGGATCAGCCCGCCACGGGGGGAAGTGATGGCAATCTGCGCTGCGCGATTACAGATCGCGATGCTGCCCGCATAACCCTGCATAGCGGTCAAATCCGCCGCCTCAGGCATCATCAACAAAGGCGCATCAGCCCGGCTATGCCGCCCAAGCAGCGGCACGGTCACATCCGAGGCCCCCTGCCATTGCATGGCAAAGCCCACAGCCCCATCCGCGGCCACCGCCAGATGGCGGATCGAATTCTTGTGCAGCTCGGGCGCCAGTTCGATCTGTCCCAGCACCTGACCATCGCTGCGCAGATAGGTCAGGTTGGGCATCATCACCGGGATGTTCAGCTTGGCCCGGCCCGCATCGGGATGGGTTTCGATCCCGCCATTGGCCACCACCAGCGTCTGCCCATCGGGCAGCAGCGCCATGTCATGCGGGCCAACACCACCCGAGGGGAACTCTCCGATCCGGGCAAAGCTGTCGCTATCCCAGACACCAATCATGCCCTCAGCGGCCTCATAATCGTTTTCAGTGGTGAACAGGCGGCGACCATCGCGGGAAAACACCCCATGGCCATAGAAATGCCGCCCGGATGGGGCGGACAGGCGCGTGATCTCTTGCCCCGTGATGCAATCAATCACCACGGCGAAATCGCCAGGGCGGCGGGCAAACCCCACCGCAATCGCACGGGTCGGATGGGCCGCCGCCGCGTGACCGCGATCAGGCAAGGGCAGGTCAAACAGCATTTCGCCCAGACGGGTCAGCCCGACCAACCGATAGCTGTCATCGGGAAAGCGCGCCGCCGACAGAAAATCAGGCGCACCCGCTGCGGCCCAGCCCTGCAACGGGTGCAGTCCCGCCGCTGCCAGACCGGTAAGGAAGCCACGGCGGCTGGGCATGTTAATCCCCGTCCAGCGCGTTGAACCCGGCCACCACGTTCAGCGCAGGCCCCAGCTCTTCCAGCGCAATGTCATGCAGACGCTGCACCGCGCCTTGCAGAGCTTCGACCCGGATCCGACCCTGCGGTTCGCTAACACCTGCAAAAACCGGATCCTCCAGATCCTGCGCCAGACGCAGCGCCCGCGGGTAGGCCGCAGCATAGGACAGTTGCGGCCCTGTCAGGTCGCGGGCCAACATCCCGGTCAGGTCTTCCATAGTACGCAAAGAGATTTGCACATGACGCAGGCTGCGACCTGACCGCCAGGCTTCGGCCCGACGCGGGCGGGGAAATTCAAAACTGCCCATGGGGCGGCCCAGCCGCGTATCAGCCGTAAATTGCAGCCCGGTGAGCAGCGCGTTGTAAAACAGTTTGATGGCCTCGCCAGGCGCGCCGCGCAACCGTTGGGCATAGCCCTCATGCCAGTCCGTCAGAACCGCCTGCGCATTGCCCTCCAGATCCGCCGTGATCGCCCGGATCAGCGCACAATAATAGCCATCCGATCCGGCCATGCGCAGCGTGTCGTCATACAAAAGAAATTCCAGCGCATAAAACCCCCGCCCCGCGACCGAGCTTTGGGCGAATTTCACGGGATCAGCGACCACATCGGATTCTGCAGTGATCAGCCGGTTCAGCGCCTTGGGGGTAAAACCCTTGGTATCCGGCCAGAAGGCCATGGCAAAGGCACGATCCCCGGTTTCAGTCGGGCCAAAGCGCAGGTGGCTGACCGCAACCCAGGCGTCAAACGCCGCATGAAACGCATCGCGCAACGGGGCGCTGTCCCGGCCACATTGATCCTGCGCGACCTGTGCCAGCGCGCTGCTGCGCTCTGCCAGCTGCGTAAAGCCTGGAATGATATGACCACTCAGGATGATTTCCGTGCGCGAGGCATACTCTACGCCGCGCGCCCCATCCTGCGCCGTCCCCAAGCCAGGCCACAGCACCATCAGCACCATCAACACAGGACGCAGCATAAAATATCGCATCACAGGGACTCCAGAAAACGGATCAGATCGGCACGGTCGGGTGCCGGTTGCGCGGCGAAACTGTCCCGAGCCGCCTGACCTTCGCCACCGTGCCACAGGATGGCCTCGGTCAGGGAACGCGCACGGCCATCATGCAGAAACTGGCTATGCCCCACCGCCTGCGCGGTCAAGCCAATCCCCCATAAAGGCGGCGTGCGCCATTCCGCGCCCAACGGCCCCGCATCCGCCAATCCCGGCCCCATGTCATGCAACAGCATGTCCGTATAGGGCCAGATCAGCTGAAAGCTCTGGGCGGGCTGGTCTTGCAGGCGGTGCGTGACAAAATTCGGCTGGTGACACGCGGCGCAGCCGATCTGGTGAAAGACGCGCTTGCCATTCAGCACCGCCGGATCCTCTGGAGTGCGGCGCTCGGGGACGCCGATGTTGCGGCTATACAGCGTGATCAGATCCAACCCGGTGTCGTCCACCTCATGCTCTCGTACATCGCCATCCCCATGCGGGGCCTCCTGGCAGGCCGTTTGCGCCAGGCTGCACTCCCCGGCAGCGGCGGGAAAAATCGGGCTGGACAGCCCAATATCCCCATGCGCGGCAGCGGCCGACTGCGCGCGCACTGTCGGCATCGCGGCTTTGTATCCGAACCGACCCAGTTGCTTGTCCTCGGTCCCCAGCAGCGTGACCCTCCGGGCGCGCCCGGAAATGCCATCCCCATCACGGTCGTCAGGATCCGCTAGCGCCAGAATGTCGGCTGTTGGAATAGCCTCCAGCAGACCCAGACCGATCATTTGTTGTGCCACCCGCGCGCTCAGCCCCGTTTCGGGGTCCAGCGGACCATAGGCCAGATTGGTCACGGACAGGCTGGGCTGACGCAGCATGACATTTTCCCCGCCGGACAAGGACACAGGGGCGTCCAGCCAATCAACACGCACGCGCCCCTCAGCCGCCACACCGGACGTGCTGAAATCCTGAAACTGCCCACCATAGACCGGATCACCGCTGCCATCTGGGCGGATCAGGCGCAGCACCATGCTTTGCGCGTCGTCCTCGGGACCATCCGGCGCGTGACCACGGCTATTGCCCAGATGACAGGCCCGGCAAGACCGCGCATTGAACAGCGGACCCAGCCCGTCAGAGGCCTTGGTCGACGAAGGCGACGACACCCAGAGCTTTTCGAACATGGCCTGACCCAGCGTGAAATCCAGCGCCTGCGCGCCGATAGTCTCTGAGGGGTGGCGAAACACTGTACGATCTGCGCGGTAGCGCACCGTGGCCGCCCCCGCTGGCAAGGTTTCAAAGGGCTGCAGCCGGTCGAACTGCGCGGGCGCTTGTAGGATACTCGCCACACGCGCCTGTTCTGCGGCGCTGCGTGGCAGGACATTGGAAAGGGGCTCGGACAGGTCTTGGGACAGGGCCGGGGTAACCTGGAAAAGCGCCAGGGCGGTCCAGAAAATGCGTCGCATCGGCATATGGCTTTTGTCAAAGGTGGCACAGTGCTGACCCACCGCATGACGCATCAGGGGTGCGGCGTCAATCCCGATAAATTTTATCGGAAAAATGTCAGTTTACGCAGCAGCCCGATAAATCAAAACCCCCGCAGGCAAGGCCAGCGGGGGTCTGTGAATTATGTCATATCAGACAAGCGATTAGCCGGATTTTTCGCTGATAACCTCGGCCTCGGGCACCGGATCCTGGTCGGGCTTGGCCGAGGGGTCAACCTCGCTGACATCAATCACCTCGGGCGCGGCCTCTGCAGGCGCATCCTCCGCCTCGCGCTGGTCTTCGATCGCACCGACAATCAAGGGCAGCATATCTGCGCCACTTGCCAGCGCCGCGTCAGATTGCGGCGGAGTCGTCCAGCTGAGCGTGTCAAACGCCCCGCAATTCGAACATAGCGGTGCCCAATCCCCATGGATCGAGTTACAGCTGTCGCACACCCATTGCGGGCCACGCGGCGCGGTCAGCGCCTTGGCCAGCCAGCCACGCACCACCGGATCGGCAGCACCTTCGCCCTTTTCAATGGCCGCCATCACGGCCAATACGCGCGCATCCGGGTCGGTTTCGACCAGATCTCCCAGGGCGCGACGCGCTTCGGGGAAGTTTTCCGCCGCAAGATTCAGTTCCGCCTTGAGCAGACGGGTTTCGCGATGGTTGGGTTTGATCGCCGTCAACGCCCCAAAGCGTTTGATGCGCGCATCCGCGCTTTCTTCGGGTTCGATTTCGGCAAAGGCCGCAGCAAGATCAGGATGCGGCTGGACCTCCCAGGCCTTTTTCAACACACGCACGGCGTTGCGTTTGCGGGTCTGGGCAATGTAGCCCCGCGCCGCAGCCGCAGCAGCCGGGATCAGATCCGGCGATGCTTTGTTGGCCTTGATCGCGGTTTCGGCGGCGGTGCCGCTGGCGTCGTCATCTGCGATGTCCTGCGCTTCGGACAGGGCCAGAACCGCATCGCGGCGCTTGAACACATCGCGTGGCAGGGCGCCGTGCTTCAGCTTGGCCTGCAGAGTTTTGCGGGCCCCATCCCAATCGGCGCTTTCGGCCTGCAGGCGCAGCAGCGTGTCCTGCACCTCGGTGTGCTTGGGTTTGATGGCAAAGGCGCGTTCGGCCAGTTTCAGGGCGGTTTCTGTATCCCCCTTGGCCAGCTTTTGTTTCATCAGACCGCGCACCCCGACAAAGCGGGTCGTGTCATCCTTAAGCAGACGTTTATAGACCTCTTCGGCCTTTTTGCTGTCACCCACCATTTCCGCCGCCTGAGCGGTGATCAGGTTGGTCAGGTCGGGGCGATGCAGATAGCGATCCGCCTTTTGCGCCTTGGCCATGGCCAGACGCCCCTCGCCCGAGGCCAACGCCATCAGACCCTCGGACAGAGCCTGAAACCCTTTGCGCTCGCGGTTGCGATCAAAATAGCGGCTGAGCGCGGTTTCATCGCCATTGATCCATTTCAGAACCGCCACCAGCAGCGCCGCGACCTTAAAGGTCAGGTACAACAGGCCAACAATCAGCACCGCGCCCAGCGCCAGTTCGATCGGCCCCAGGATATATTCGCGTTCCGCAATGACCAGCTGCGCCTCGGCCAGACCGGCCCCGTCGCTGTCAATCAGGTAGCCCGCGCCAAAGGTCAGCCCGGCAATCAGGGCGACAAAGATGATAATCTTGATGATAGACCAAAGCATATGTCCGTTGACCCCTGATTATTTATTCAATTCCTGGCCCAGCGCCGCGGCGGCGGACAGGGCTTGGTTACGGGAAGTGGCGCGGGCGACCCAATCGGCCAGCACTGTACTTGCCTCTTCGGGCAGCGCCTGCAATTCGGTCAGCGCGCTGTTCAGATCACCGGCCTTGGCTGCGGCCTCAGCACGGGAGAGGACGGCATCCACGTCATCCCCTTCGCGCGGCGCAACCGAGCGCGCGCCCAGACGCGCAGTCAGGAACCCGGTGATGCCGCCGCTTTCCTCGGCCGAAACCGCATCACGCGCATCACGCAGGGCTTTGCGCGCCAGCGGCGGGAACTCCGACAAAAGCGCCGTGGCCGAGGGCACACCATCCGCAGCGAAATCCGCCAGTTCAGCAGGCACGGCAACGCCATTGGCCTGCAGATCCGCCAGCGGACCCTCAAAAGGCTGGCCATTCTGCACCGCAGACACCAGCGCGCCCAGCGCATTGCGCGCGGCGGCCAGCTGGGCTTTTTCCTCGGCGCTGCTTTCGGCGGCCAGGGCCTGTTCGGCCATGGCCAGCATTTCGGTTTTCTGAGTTTCGATGGCAGCGCGCTGCCCGGCGATTGCGCCGCGCAGCTCTTCAAGCTCGCGCTCATAGGCCGCGATGGCTTCGGGACCAACCGCGCCTGCCAGACCTTCTTTTTCAACGGCGGTCAGGCGGCTGTCGAACTGAGCCGACTGATCCTGCAGCGCGGCGATCCCGTCCTGCATCCCACCCAGGCTGTCCTGCACTGCGGCGACCGAGTTGGACACCGGGGCCAGATCCAGCGCGGCCAGGGCGGCGCGCGCCTCTGCCAGCCCGGCCTCAAGCGTGGCGATCTGATCGGCCTGCGCGGCGATGGTGTCGCGGGCCTCGGCCTCGAACGCGTTGCCACCCAAAAGGCCCGGCCCCATGACCTGCGCAGCCCCAAAGCCAAGCCCGGCGGCGATTACCCCACCCAGCAGCATGGGCACAAAGCCGCCCTTACGTTCGACCACGGTTTCACGCACGATCTGAGGCTCGGCGCTGGGGGTCTCGGTCAACGGAGCATCGTCAGACAGGTCTGAGGGCTCTTCAGAGGCATCGGCATCGGCCAGGATCTCTTCGATGTCGTCTGCGTCCGGTTCGGAATCGGTTTCGGGCGCGAGGTCATCCTCGTCCTGTTCAGTGTCAGAGGGTTCTGCGTCGATCTGTTCAGCCGTGTCGCTTTCAACCTCATCCGTGGCACTGTCTTCGACAGGCTCTGCGGGGTCGACGCCCTCGGGTTCAGGGGAATCTGAGAGATCCGATGGATCGGACACATCGTCGGTCTGATCTGCCTCGGTTATGACCTGCGCCGTATCCTGTTCGGTTTCGGTCTTATCCTGGGGGTCTTGCGATGTCGGTGTCGCCACTGTTCCTTACCCTTTCAAATCCGGTTCCCGGTCCTCTCCGGTGCGCCGGTCTAAATCCCCTTCGCGTCCCTGACCCGCGGCGCTGCGCAGCAGATCCAAGGTCAGCTGCTGCATGGCGCAGGATTCGGGGCGCGGTGCAATCCTCAGATCACATATATGAAGCGGCGCAAGCGCCTTGGCCACCGCTTGACTGATCCCCGCGACAAGAAGCGGCGCTTTGACCATATTTTGAGCCAGCAAACGGGCCGTTCTGGGCGAGAATACAGGCGCGACCACAGGATCGGAACCTTTTAGGGCGCGTTGTGCCGCTGCGTTCAACGCTTGCGCGGGCTGATCATACAGAATGGTCTGGTGGCAGAGCAGGCCATGGGCGGAAAGCCGCCGGGCCAGATCGCCGGTGCCATGGGTGCCACGAATATGCAAAAGCGGCCCGTCCGGCTGTGTGCCGAGCAACATCTGCAACAGCGACTCTGCGTTTCCACCTGCGGACTGGGCTGGATGCCCTGCCGCGCGGGCTGCTTGCGCTGTCTTTTCCCCAACGCAATAGGCAGGCAGATCGGATCGGCCACCCGCAGCCTGCCAGGCCGCAACCCCATTGGCCGAGGTAAACAGCACCCCCCGAAGATCAGGCAGATCAGGCAACGCCCCGATAAATCGGATCTCCATCAGCGGGCTGTAAATCACCTGACACCGGGTGCCCAAATCCTGCAGCTGCGCCACGAATCGTTCGGCCTGCGCCCTGGGGCGGGTCATCAGCAGAACGGGTTCGGGGCCTTGCATATGGTCTCCGGGATTGTGAGGCGCCTTTCAGGGTGGTAGCTGCAGAGGAATGGTAACGCAACGGGAAGGACGCATGAAAGCTCCCCCCCTTATCCTTGGTCTGGAAAGCAGCTGTGACGACACGGCCGCCGCCCTGCTGCGCGGGCGCGAGGTGCTGGCCTCTGTCGTGATGGGGCAGAACACGCTGCACGCCGCCTTTGGCGGGGTCGTGCCCGAGATCGCCGCACGCGCCCATGCCGAACGGCTGGATCTCTGTGTCGAACAGGCGCTGGAACAATCCGGCTGTGCGCTGCGCGATGTCGACGCCATCGCCGTGACCTCTGGCCCCGGTCTGATCGGGGGCGTGCTGTCCGGTGTGATGCTGGCCAAAGGCATGGCCGCCGGGCTGGGCATTCCGATGATCGGGGTGAACCATCTGGCGGGGCACGCGCTGACCCCGCGCCTGACCGATGATCTGGCTTATCCTTACCTGATGTTGCTGGTCTCGGGCGGGCATTGCCAGTTCCTGATCGCGCGCGGGCCGCAGGATTTCACCCGGCTAGGGGGGACGATTGACGACGCCCCCGGCGAGGCCTTTGACAAGACCGCGCGCATTCTGGGCCTGCCCCAGCCCGGTGGCCCTTCGGTCGAGGCCGAGGCAAAATCGGGCGATGAAAAGCGGTTCCGCCTGCCGCGCCCTTTGCTGGATCGGCCCGGCTGCGACATGTCTTTTTCCGGTCTGAAAACTGCGATCCTGCGCCAGCGCGATGCGTTGATTGCCGATCAAGGTGGGCTGACGCGGCAGGATCGTGCGGATCTATGCGCCGGGTTCCAGGCCGCTGTGCGTGACGTGCTAAAGGAAAAGACCCGCCGCGCCATTGCCCTGTATTTGCAAGAAACCCCCGCCCAGCCGATGCTGGCCGTTGCCGGCGGGGTGGCCGCAAACCAAGCTCTGCGCGCCGGTTTGGAAGAGGTCTGCGATGCGACCGGGCTGGGCTTTACCGCGCCACCGCTGGCGCTGTGCACCGACAATGCCGCGATGATCGCCTATGCCGGGTCTGAATTGTTTGCTCAGGGCATCACCCATGGCCCCGAGCTCAGCGCGCGCCCGCGCTGGCCGCTGGATCAAACCGCCGCGCCGCTGGTCGGGTCCGGCAAAAAAGGGGCCAAGGCATGAGGATCTCGGTTCTGGGCGGCGGGGCCTTTGGCACCGCGCTGGCGATTTCGCTGGCGGCCAACGGGCCGGTCACGCTCTGGGCGCGCGACATCAGCGCATTGCAGGACAGGCGCGAAAGCCCGCGGCTGCCCGGTGCCAAGCTGCCCGACGCCATCACCCTGACCGACGATCTGGCCACCGCCACACAGGCCGATGCCCTTCTTTTCGCCACCCCGATGCAAAGCCTGTCCGCCCTGCTGACCCGGATCGACGCTGCGCTGGAGGGCGTTGCGCTGGTCGCCTGCTGCAAGGGCATCGACCTGACCACGCTGACCGGCCCCGCCGGGGTGCTGCGCGCAGGCAAACCGCAGGGCATTCCGGCCATTCTGACCGGCCCCAGCTTTGCTGCTGACATCGCCCATGGCCTGCCCACGGCGCTGACCATCGCCTGCGAAGACGACGCTATGGGCACGCGGCTGCAACACGCGCTATCTACCCCAACCCTGCGCCTGTACCGCTCAAGCGATGTGGCGGGGGCCGAACTGGGTGGTGCGCTGAAAAATGTCATGGCGATTGCCTGCGGTGCTGCCATGGGTGCGGGTCTGGGCGACAGTGCCCGCGCTGCGCTGATGACCCGTGGCTTTGCCGAAATGACCCGCTTTGCCACCAGCCATGGCGCGCGGGCCGAAACCCTTGCCGGGCTGTCCGGGCTGGGGGATCTGGCGCTGACCTGCACTTCGGACCTGTCACGCAACTATCGTTTTGGCATGGCGCTGGGGCGTGGCGATGCGTTTGACCCAGACATCACTGTCGAAGGGGCCGCCACCGCCCGCGCCATGGCCCGTATCGCGCAGGCACAGGATCTGTCCCTGCCGATCTGCGATGCTGTTGCCGCCCTGACCGAAGGCCGCGCGACCCTGCGCGACATCCTCGACCAACTTTTGTCCCGACCCCTCAAGGAGGAATAACCCATGCTGATCGCTCTGATTGCCCGCGACAAAAAAGACGCCCTGCCGATCCGGCTGGAAAACCGCCCGGCCCATGTCGCCTATCTGAAAGCCAGCGATATCGTGCGTCAGGCTGGTCCGCTGCTGGACGAGGCTGGCGAAATGTGCGGCTCTCTCGTGATCCTCGAGGTCGACGCGCTGGCGCAGGCGCAGGCCTTTGTCGATGGCGATCCCTATGGCGCCGCGGGCCTGTTCGAAAGCGTCGAGCTGATCCCGTGGAACCGGGTGATCGGATGAACTACTGGCTGTTCAAATCCGAACCCTCCACCTGGTCCTGGGACCAGCAGGTCGCCAAAGGTGAGGCAGGCGAAGAATGGGATGGGGTGCGAAACTATCAGGCGCGTAACTTCATGCGGCAGATGAAGCTGGGCGATCGCGGCTTTTTCTATCACTCGCAAAAGGAAAAGGCGGTGGTCGGCATTGTCGAGATCTGCGCCGAGGCCCATCCCGACAGCACAACCGACGATGACCGCTGGGATTGTGTCGACATCCGCGCTATCGCGCCGCTGCCGCGCGCCGTTCCGCTGGACCAGATCAAGGCAAATGCCGCGCTGGCAGAGATGCCCCTGGTCAAAAGCCCCCGCCTGTCGGTGCAGCCCGTGACCGAAGATCAGTGGCAGGAAATCTGCGCCATGGCCGGTCTGACCGACTGATTTCACACTGCACAGAGCGGTTGACGCACCCAGACACAGCGCGCTCTACTGATCCTGCTACGCAGGATTGGAGGATCGCATCATGGGACTTCTGAGTGTTTTACTGGCGGCCATTGCCGCGTTTGCCGCAGGGGCGGTCTGGTACATGTCGCTGGCCAAACCCTGGATGAAAGATGTCAGGATGCCACTCGGCGCGGATGGCAAACCCGAAGGCGGGCAGGATCCAAAGGTCATGGTCTTTGGCTTTGTCATGCATCTGCTGGTCGCCGGAATGATGCGGCATGTGTTTTCATTGGCGGGCATTGACACAGCCGGGGCTGGTCTGGTGGCCGGTCTGGGCGTGGGCCTGTTTTTCATCACACCCTGGATTGCCCTGAACAACGCCTATGCCATGCGACCCCGACGCCTGACCCTGATTGACGGTGGCTATGCCACGCTAGCCTGCGCGATCATGGGGCTGGTGCTGACAGTGCTGTAACGACCACGCGCGCTGTAGGTTCAGGACACGGATACAGCGACCCAAAGCCACAAATGTCACAGTCCCGGCATCCAGAATCAGAGGGCGAAAATTTAAAACGGGGGGTTACAGCCATGGCCGAACCCCCCGTTTCCCCACGTGCTCCCTACTCACCACACGCGAAATCAAACTGGAGTTCGGCCATCCTAGCCGAAACAAAATGACCCTAGCGCATCAGGCCTGTGGCTGGCAAATGGCAAGTCCTTATAATTGCATCTATCCCCCGATCTCATCGCGCCCTGCAGCCCTTGCTAAACAGAAAACCCCCGGACAATGCCGGGGGTCGTATCGCTCAGCGCAGCGGGGTGGCTTAGCCGTAGACGGACTCTTTGCCAAAATGCTTGGTCAGCATGTAATAGACCACAGCGCGGTATTTGTTGCGCTCGGAACGGCCATAAGTGTCGACCACAGAATTGATCGCTTCCATCAGCTCGGGGCCATCGGACAGGCCCAGCTTCTTGATCAGAAAGTTATTTTTGACGGTTTCCAGCTCGCTCTCCTGGCTTGAGGCAACGGTGGAGGCATCATCATTATAGATCGCCGGACCACAGCCAATGGTCACCTTGGTCAGCAGATCCATATCCGGGTCGATCCCGCATTTGTTTTTCAGATCGTCGGCATATTTGGCGATCAGATCGTCACGTTTTCCCATTTGTCACTCCCTCGTGCCTGGGTTTTTCCCTGTGCATGGCCTGAAGCGGCCAAAATCACCGCGCGGTCAGGGTACGCCTTATCCCGGTTCAGGCAAGGAAAATGGCCAGGCGCTTTTCCCCGTGGACAGGAATCGACGCGGTGTGCGTCGGTTTCACGACAGATTCCGCCGCTCTGGATGCGACGCTTTGCAATCAGGGAGGACAGCCATGACATTAACCACACAGCAATTGGCCAGCTATGCGCGTGACGGGTTCCTTACCGGATTGCCCGCTTTCGCGCCGGATCAGGTGGCACAGATCCGCAACCAGATCGAAGCGTTGGAGCGCGACCATCCGCAGGTCAATGACCAACCCATCAGCCAGTATTTCCGCGTGAACGGTCAATTGGTCATCTCGCTGCTGGCTGAACTGGCCCGCACCCCCGCCATTCTGGACGCTGTGGAACAGATCCTGGGCCGCAATCTGCTGGTCTGGTCGGTCGAGCTGTTCATCAAGGAACCCGGCACGCACTCTGTCGTGTCCTGGCATCAGGACATCACTTATTGGGGCATGGGCGAAACCGACGAAGAGCTGACCGCCTGGGTCGCCCTGTCCGACGTGTCGGTGCAGGCAGGCTGTATGCGGTTCATCCCCGGCAGTCATAAGGGCAGCATTGTCGACCATGACGATACATTTGACGAAAACAACCTGCTGTCGCGCGGACAGGAAATCGCCGGGGTCGATGAGGCCAAGGCCGTGCATGGCGCGTTGCAGCCCGGCCAGATGTCCTTTCACCACGGGCGCTGCTTTCATGCCTCGGGGCCAAACATGTCCGATGACCGCCGCATCGGGCTGGCGATCCGCTACGTCACACCCGAAGTCCGGCAGGCCGAGATGGGCCGCGATTATGCCATGCTGGTGCGCGGCAAGGATGACGCGCAGGGCTGGATCAACGTGGCCGGGGCGTCGGGGCTTTTCACCGCTGCAGATCTCGCGCTGTATAACGAGGTTCTGACCCATCAATCGGCAACCCTGGCCGCCGGGGCCATGGGCAATGTGGATCTGTATGCAGGAGGCAGCGCATGAGCGACCAAACCGTGTCTTTCACCCAGATGAAGGACGGCACCAAAGACGAATATCTGATGCTGCATGAGCTGGAAAAACCCTATCTGGCCATGACCGCCGACCGCGTCATGGACGAGCTGCGCCGTCAGGGCGAGGTCAGCCTTGAAGGGTATCAGATCAACCGCCTGCAGCACGGGTTGCAATCCGCCACCCGCGCCGAACGGGATGGGGCCGATATCGACTGGATCGTCGGGGCGCTGCTGCATGACATTGGCGACGGGCTGGCCCCGCAGAATCACGACCGCTTTAGCGCCGAGGTGATCCGCCCCTTTGTGCGCTGGGATGTGGCCTGGGTGATCGAACATCACGGCATTTTCCAGATGCTCTATTACGCGCGGCATTATGGCTGGGACGAAAACGCCCGTGACCAATTCAAGGACCACCCCTGTTTCAACAGCTGCGCCGAGTTCTGCGAACGCTGGGATCAGTCCAGTTTTGATCCCGATTACGACATGCAGCCGCTGGAGCATTTCGAACCCATGGTGCGCGCGGTGTTTTCCCGCAAAGCCTATGATCCCGAGGTGGTCCGCGAAGGGCATGTGTCACAGCTGACCAGCTAACGCTGTTTGTCACAGTCCTCCTGCGCCATCTTGGCCAGGAAATCCGCCAATGATTTTCCCGGTTCTTCCTTGAACCGGGCCCCGGTGGGCTGGCAGGTTGTGATCAGATCCACGCGGAAAGAGCGGAAATCCCCCCGCAATTCGCACCAGGCGCACAGGGTCCAGACCTTGCCCCAGAAATCCAGCTGCAGCGGGCGCACAACCCGCTGCGTGCTGGCCCCCTGTAGCGAGCCATACCCGATCTCGACCTTTTCCCGGTCGCGGATCGCGTGGCGCAGGCGGGACATGTGCCGAAATTCGGGGCGGTCCTTCATCCCATCCACCGAAATCGGATAGATGCCAAAACCCCAGTCGCGGTCCATCCCGGCCTCGGACCGGGACACGCGGCTGATCTTGGCCGACAGGGTGCGCGCGGCGCGGGACAGTTCCGGGTCGGTGATGTCGGATACCAACGCCATGCCCAGATGCAGCGCCTCCAGCTCTGTCAGGGACAGGGCCAGAGGCGGCAGAAACACCGGCTCGCGCAGCATGTAGCCCACGCCGCGCGCGCCTTCGATTGGGACACCGGTGGCGACCAACCGGTCCATATCGCGGTAAATCGTGCGGACCGACACCTCTAGCCTTTCCGCCAGATCGCGCGCCAGATGCAGGCGACCGTCCTGCAGGATCTCTATCAGATGGGTCAGACGGTCGCTGCGCATCTTACCCCACGGACGCCTTCAGGCTGAGATGGCGCAGATCCACGCTGGCGGGATCAATCATCGCCATGAACGGGCCGATTTCCGGCGTTTTGGCAAAGGCGGCGGTGGCGGCCTGCGCCTGTTCGGCACTCTCCCATTCCACATGGTCGATCCAGCCGCCCTTGCCATCCACGCTCATCCGGCGATTGACGAAACCGGGCAGCGCACTGCACCAGGCGGTGACCTTTTCGCTTTCCTGCAAAAACGCCTCGGCGCAGGCATTTTCCTTGAGCCGGAAGCTGACAAATTCAATGGTGTGGTTGCTCATGTGAAGGGCTCCTTTGCTTGTCTTCGGAGCCTGTCTAGAACAGCACAACTGACAGAACCTGTCAGTTGAAATCGTCAAACCGGCATCCACAGGCATTTTGCAACCTTGCGCGGGCTCAGGGCCTCAGCGCCCTAGTGCGATGCGAGAGAAAGACAAGAAAAATGCGCAGAAAACGCCCCAAACGACACAATTAATCTTGCCCCTCCGCCTGAGAGACCTCACAAATGCCTGAAATGTTACACCGGAGGATAAAATGGCGTCATATTTGAAACATACACCGGACGCGAACGGGTTCTTTGGCGATTACGGCGGCGCGCAGCTGCCCCCGCCGCTGGAACCCCATTTCAAAGAGATTTCCGAAGCCTATCACAAGATCTCGAAATCCGCCGAATACATCCGTGACCTGCGCTATATCCGCAAGCATTTCCAGGGCCGTCCGACCCCGGTTTCGCATCTGAAAAACCTGTCTGACCGCGCCGGCGGTGCCCAGATCTATGCCAAGCGCGAAGACCTGAACCACACCGGCGCGCACAAGCTGAATCACTGCATGGCCGAGGCCCTGCTGGCCAAGCATATGGGCAAGACCAAGCTGATGGCCGAAACCGGTGCCGGTCAGCATGGTGTAGCGCTGGCCACCGCAGCGGCCTATTTCGGCATGGATTGCGAAATCCACATGGGCGAGATCGACATCGCCAAAGAGGCGCCGAATGTCACCCGCATGAAACTGCTGGGCGCGACCGTTGTGCCCGTGGGCTTTGGCGGTCGGTCTCTGAAAGAGGCGGTGGACAGCTGTTTCCAAAGCTATCTGTCGCAGGCCGATACCGCGCTGTTTGCCATTGGCTCGGTTGTGGGGCCGCACCCCTTCCCCATGATGGTGCGGGATTTCCAGCACATCATTGGCGTCGAAGCGCGCGAACAGTTTCTGGAAATGACCGGCGAGCTGCCGGATATTGTCGCCGCCTGCGTTGGCGGCGGGTCGAACGCCATGGGCCTGTTCTCGGGCTTTATTGATGACGAAGACGTGGCGCTGTACGGGGTCGAACCCATGGGCACCTCGTCCAAGCTGGGGGAACATGCCGCGACCATCACCTTTGGCGAGGATGGCGATATTCATGGCTTCCGCACTATGGTCCTGAAGGACGAGGCGGGCGAGCCCGCACCGGTGCATACCGTGGCCTCGGGCCTGGATTATCCCGGTGTCGGGCCAGAGCACGCGCATCTGTATCGCACGGGCAAAGCCAACTACACCGCCTGTGGCGACAAAGAAGCCCTGCGCGCCTTTTACGATCTGTCCCGTCACGAGGGCATCATCCCCGCGCTGGAAAGCGCCCACGCGGTGGCCTTTGCCATGCGCGAAGCGCCCAACCATCCGGGAAAGTCGATCCTGATCAACCTGTCGGGTCGCGGTGACAAAGACATCGACTATGTGACCGAAACCTTTGGTCTGGGCGAAGATCTGTGATCACGTCCCGCTGAACTTAAACGAAAGCCGCGCACCGGGATCCCGATGCGCGGCTTTTTTATGTCTGGGGGCGCCCAACCTGAATAGGCTGGGCGACAGGCAATTACACGGCAACGATGTTGTGTTCGGGACCGTAGGGAAAGCCGGTGATGTTTTCCGGGCCGCTTTCCTCCAGCACCACGATGTCATGCTCGCGATAGCCACCAGCGCCGGGGGTGCCTTCGGGCAGGGTCAGCATCGGCTCCATCGACACGACCATGCCGGGCTGTAGCACGGTGTCGATGTCTTCGCGCAGTTCCAGACCCGCTTCGCGGCCATAGTAATGCGACAGCACGCCGAAAGAATGCCCATAGCCAAAGCTGCGATATTGCAGCAGGTCGCGTTCGGCAAAGAACTGGTTGATCTCTTCGCAGATACCCGAGCAGGTCGCGCCCTCGCGGATCAGGGACAGGCCCAGCTCATGCGCGCCGACATTGGCCTCCCAGATTTTCAGCGAGGTCGCATCAGGTTCGCCAACAAACAGGGTGCGCTCCAGCGCGGTGTAATAGCCGGAAATCATCGGGAAGGTATTCAGCGACAGGATGTCCCCCGCCTCAAGCCGCCGGGTCGTGACAGGGTTATGCGCGCCATCGGTGTTCAGACCGGCCTGAAACCAGACCCAGCTGTCGCGGAGTTCGCTGTTAGGATGGGACCGGGCGATTTCGGCCTCCATTGCGTCCCGACCGGCCATGGCCACGTCGATCTCGCGCACGCCGACCTTGATCGCGTTGCGCACGGCCTCGCCGCCCACATCGGCAATGCGCGCCCCTTCGCGGATCAGCACGATTTCCTCGGCGGATTTGATCATGCGCTGCTGCATGGTGGCCCCGGCGATGTCCACGGTCTCGGCAGACAGGAATTCGCGCAGCTTGGCATGTTGGGCCAGGGTCAGGTGATCCCCTTCGATGCCGACCTTGCCCGCGCCATGGATCAGGTCGCGGATCGCACGCCAGTAATTGTCGCGCTTCCAGTCCGTATAGACCACGTTGTCATCAGCCGAGCGCCGCCAGGGCTGACCGCCATCAATATTCGCGGACACGGTGGTCGACCGGTCCTGTGTGACGACACAGGCATAGGGGCGCCCAAAGGCACAATAAAGAAAGCCGGAATAATAGGCGACGCCATGCATCGAGGTGATGATCGCGGCCTCGATGCCCTGCGCGGCCATGATCTTGCGCAGACCGGCCAGCCGGCGGTCATACTCAGCGCGACTGAAGGGCAGCGGGGCCTTTTCACCATTTTCAAAGCGGAAATATTCCGGGCGCAGGAAAGAGCCGGATTGCGAGAGTTTGCTATCAACGTGAGTCAAGGTGACCTCCAACAGCTGTGGGAGCAGAGGTCACAGGGGCCTCCAATCTCCCGATTGAAAGTCCCGGCGTTCAGGAAGGATTGTTCGAGCAAGGGGGATCCCCCCGGCGACGCCATCGCCGGATGCTCTGGCAATAGGTTACCACAGGCCCCCACCCAAAACCGTCAGAAACGAAACCGACTTGTCTGCCAGCGACCTATCCTTTGGCACAATCACGATGAATTTTGTGGAAATCAGACAATGGCTCGGGTAACAGCCCGGCACCGGTCGCAGCCTACCCGGTAGATCAAAACAAGGACTGACATTATGAAAACACTCGTTGTCTGCTCTGGCGGACTGGATTCCGTGTCGCTGGCCCATGCCCTTGCAGCCAAGGGCGCATTGTCGCGACTGGTGTCGTTTGACTATGGCCAGCGCCACCGCAAAGAACTGGACTATGCACGCGCCTGCGCCCTGCGCCTGGATGTGCCGCATCACATCATTGATATGCGCGCGATTGGGGCCGCGCTGAGCGGCTCGGCCCTGACCGATGACATTGACGTCCCTGATGGCCACTATGCCGAAGACACGATGAAAGTGACCGTCGTGCCCAACCGCAACGCCATCATGCTTACCATCGCCTATGGCATCGCTGCAGCCAATGGCGACACCGGGGTGGCCACGGCGGTTCACGGCGGAGATCACTTTATCTATCCCGACTGCCGACCTGGCTTTACCGAAGCGTTTGACAAAATGCAGCGCGCCGCGCTGGAGGGCTATGCCGATGTGACGCTTGTCACCCCGTTTGTTCACGCCTCAAAGGCCGATATCGTCACGGCGGGTGCCGCCGCCAACACACCCTTTGCCGAAACATGGTCCTGCTACAAAGGCGGCGCGCAGCATTGCGGGCGCTGTGGCACCTGCGTCGAGCGGCGCGAAGCGTTTCATCTGGCCGGTATCCCGGATCCGACCCCCTATGAAGACCCCGATTTCTGGCAGCAGGCCATCGCGGAAAAGGACACAGCCTGATGTTTCGCATCACCAAGGAATTTCACTTTTCCGCCTCGCATCAACTGTGCCACCTGCCCGACGATCATCAATGTGCCCGGCTGCATGGGCATAATTATATCGTGGTGATCGAACTGGCCGCACCGGATCTGAACGCGGATGGGTTTGTACGTGATTACCACGAACTGGCCCCGCTTAAGGCCTATATTGACGGCACATTCGACCACCGCCACCTGAATGACATTCTGGAGGGCCCCTCAACCGCAGAAAACATGGCGCGCCATTTTTATGACTGGTGCCGGGCCAGATGGCCCGAAACCGCTGCGGTCAAAGTGTCGGAAACACCGAAAACATGGGCCGAATACCGGCCGGTCGTCACCCCATGACCCTGTCTATTTCCGAGATCTTCGGCCCCACAATCCAGGGCGAAGGCGCACTGATCGGGGAACCGACCGTCTTTGTCCGGGCGGGCGGCTGCGATTACCGCTGCCTCTGGTGCGACAGCCTGCACGCGGTCGACAGCGCCCATCGCCATGACTGGGCGAAAATGACCAGTGCGGACATCTTTGCGCAGATCCAACAGCTGTCTGGCAAGCGGCCTTTGACCGTGTCGATCTCCGGCGGCAACCCCGCCATTCAGGATTTTGGGCCACTGATCGAATTGGGGCACAAACACGGGTATCGCTTTGCCCTGGAAACGCAGGGCAGCGTCGCAAAGCCCTGGTTTGCCGCGCTGGATACGCTGGTCCTTAGCCCCAAACCTCCGTCTAGCGGGCAGGACACCGATTGGTCCAAATTTGATGCCTGCCTTGAACAGGCCAGAGGCTGCGGGCAAATCGCTCTGAAAATCGTGGTCTTTGACGATACGGATTATCGCTGGGCCAAGGAAACCGCACAGCACTATCCCGATCTGCCGCTTTACCTGCAGCCCGGCAATCCCGAGGTCGATCCCGAGATGCCCGTTGATCTGCAACAGGCCACGGATCGGCTGTTATGGCTGATCGAAAAAGTCACCGGCGATGGCTGGTTCACCCCACGCGTCCTGCCCCAGCTGCATGTGCTGGTCTGGGGCAACAAGCGCGGCGTCTGACAAGGAGACACCCATGTCCGAAGATATTTACAGCAATCTCAAACAACTGGGCGGCGCGACTGTATTGCCCCAACACCCCGACGAGGCCGAGCTGGAGCGCGTTCGCAACCCGCAGGATGTGGCCTATAATGTCCGCTTTACAGCGCCCGAGTTTACGTCGCTTTGCCCGATGACGGGGCAACCGGATTTTGCGCATCTGGTGATCGACTATGTCCCCGGCGAGTGGCTGGTGGAAAGCAAATCTCTGAAACTGTTTCTGGGGTCGTTCCGAAATCACGGCGCGTTTCACGAAGATTGCACCGTGTCGATTGCACGGCGTCTGGTCGCGTTTCTCGATCCGCAATGGCTGCGAATTGGGGGCTATTGGTACCCGCGCGGCGGCATCCCGATTGATGTGTTCTGGCAGACTGGCGCGATACCAGAAGGTGTATGGATCCCGGATCAGGGCGTCCCGCCATATCGCGGGCGCGGCTAGGATCAAATCGCCGATACAAGGCATCGCATCGGCGGATTCGCCGGTGCGGCGTATCAGATAGGATAGGTCAGGGCTCAGGCGTTCAAATACCCCAGCAAAAGGGAAATGAACGCGCCGACATGGACAACCATGATCGCCTTGTCTTTCCACATCACACCAACTGCGAACCACAGAAAGATCCCTACAAAAAACGCATAGACATTCCATGGCGTCATGTTCAGCCCCGTCATTCCATAGCCAAACAGCTGGATCACGGTGGCCGTCCACTTGACGATATCAACGGTTTTCATGGCGCGCGCTCCTTTTGGCATAGACTGTCACGCAGCGCCATGCGCGGCCATACCAAAAAGGGCGCCCCGATGGGACGCCCGATGGTCTTTGGCAGCAATTGCCGCGCTTAGTAGCGATAATGTTCCGGCTTGAACGGGCCTTCGGGGGTGACGCCGATATAGGCGGCCTGTTCGCTGCTGAGCGTGGTCAGTTTCACACCGATGCGGCCCAGATGCAGGCGCGCGACCTTTTCATCCAGATGCTTGGGCAGGATATAGACCTCGTTGCTGTAATTCGCACCGTTCTGCCACAGCTCGATCTGGGCCAGCACCTGGTTGGTGAAGCTGGCCGACATCACGAATGAGGGATGGCCGGTGGCGTTGCCAAGGTTCAGCAGGCGGCCTTCGGACAGCAGGATGATGCTGTTGCCCGAGGGCATTTCGATCATGTCCACCTGGTCCTTGATGTTGGTCCATTTGTGGTTCTTCAGGTTGGCGACCTGAATTTCATTGTCGAAATGGCCGATATTGCCGACGATGGCCATGTTCTTCATCTCGCGCATGTGCTCGATGCGGATCACGTCCTTGTTGCCGGTGGTGGTGATAAAGATGTCGGCGCTGGCGACCTCGTCCTCCAGCAGGACAACCTCGAACCCGTCCATGGCGGCCTGCAGGGCGCAGATCGGATCGGCCTCGGTCACTTTCACACGGGCCCCGGCACCGCGCAGCGACGCTGCCGATCCTTTGCCCACATCGCCATAGCCGCAGACCACAGCGACCTTGCCCGCCATCATCACATCGGTGGCGCGGCGAATGCCATCAACCAGCGATTCCTTGCAGCCATATTTGTTGTCGAATTTCGACTTGGTCACGCTGTCATTCACGTTGATCGCGGGGAAGGGCAGCTGGCCATTCTTATGCAGATCATACAGGCGATGCACGCCGGTGGTGGTTTCCTCGGAGACACCTTTGATCGCTTCGCGGGTCTTGGTGAACCAGCCGGGGCTGGCGGCCATGCGCTTGGCGATCTGCTTGTGGATCACCTCTTCTTCTTCCGACGTGGGCACGCCCAGATCTTCGCCCGCCTCGGCGCGCGCACCCAGCAGGATGTACAGGGTGGCATCACCGCCATCATCCAGGATCATGTTCGCGCCGTCGTCAAACATGAAGGATTTGTCGAGGTAATCCCAATGCTCTTCCAGGCTTTGGCCCTTGATCGCGAAAACCGGGATCCCGGCCTCGGCAATGGCGGCGGCGGCGTGATCCTGGGTCGAGAAAATGTTGCACGACGCCCAGCGCACATCGGCGCCCAGCGCGGTCAGGGTTTCGATCAGAACGGCGGTCTGGATCGTCATGTGCAGCGACCCGGTGATGCGCGCGCCCTTCAGCGGCTGCGCTTCGCCAAATTCCTCGCGCAGGGCCATCAGCCCCGGCATTTCGGTTTCCGCGATGTTCAGCTCTTTGCGGCCGAACTCAGCCAGAGCGATGTCCTTAACGATATAGTCCTGAGCCATGGGCCAATCTCCAAGCATTTTGGGTTTCGCGTGGCCCTAGCACTGTTAGGCAGAACCGGCAATGCATCTGATATATGGGACGCAGGGCCGGATCTGCCAATTGTATAGGAATTTCACCACAGGCGCGGGTCAGGCGAACATGTCCAGCCATTGATCCAGCGTATGTGTCACGCCAAACGCCGGGTTGGCATTGACCAGAATATCATCCGCCGTCAGCTCCGCATTCAATACAGTGATCGTGCCCAGCACATCCTGATCATGTGCGCCACCATTGCCGCCCTGATCGGAGATCACCGTGATCACGGTATTGTCGATGACACCGTCATTATTCGTGTCCTGATGTTCGATTTCGCCGATGGCAACGGTGTGGCCGATCAGTTTCAGCTCGTCGCCCTCGCTGGCATCAAAGTCGGTGATCGTATCATTGCCGATACCATCCACCCAATGATCATGAAGATTGCCATTTTCACCGGCCACGCCATGCCAGTGGATCCGACCGTTTGCCATTGTGTGTTCGCGCACCACCGCTTCGGTTGCGTTGATGTCGACGCGGAACAGGAACGTGTCCGCCCCTTCGCCACCGGTCAGCACATCATGCGCGTTTTCATAGGGCTGGTCCGGGAAATATCGAGGCGCATCCGGGTTCTGAGCGATTTCAACCTCGCCCCAATCAGAGCGCGAAATGATCACGTCATCCCCGGCACCTCCGTCAATGACATCGCTGCCAAATCGGCTGTCGATGCGATCATTGCCCTCACCGCCAGAAACCGTGTCATCGCCCCAGCCGCCATACATCACGTCATTGCCAGAGCCAGCGTCCATGGAATCATCGCCATTACCACCAAACAGACGGTCATTGCCGGACCCGCCATGCATGGAATCGTCCCCCGTACCGCCCAGGACGCGATCATCCCCGTCATTGCCAAACAGGGTGTCATTGCCTTTGCCGCCATTGACGATATCGTTGCCTTCGCCGCCAATGCCGTAATCATTGCCTTTGGCAAGCACCAGATGGTCATCCCCGCGGCCGCCATCCGCATAATCATCGCCCTGCGCGGTGCGCAGCCGGTCATCGCCATCATCGCCCTGCACGTAATCAGCGCCGTGCCCTGACTGCACGAAATCATTCCCGTCACCGGCCTGTACCAGATCGTCACCATCGCGCGCCATGATAACATCATCTCCGGCCGTGCCGGCCAGCGCGTCGGAATCCTTTGATCCGATGATACGATCCCCGACACCCCCGCCAGACACCGCAACAGGCGTGACCTTTTCAGGCAGGATCGCTTTTAGAAAATCATCGCTTTTGGTGATATCGGTCTGTGTCATGTGTGCTCTCGTCATTGGGCGCATGTGATGCTTTGACCTAGCGAACAAGCGGTGACCGGATCGCGGCGCAAATGTGGCGGAACGCTGGCCTATCTGCTCAATGCATCGCTAATATGAACCAAAACACAGTGACTCGCTGAGGGAGCAGACATGGCGAAACAACCCAGAGCCTGGCAAAGAATGCTGTCCGGCAGACGTCTGGATTTGCTGGACCCCACCCCCGTTGATATTGAAATCGAAGACATCGCGCATGGGCTGGCCTTTGTCGCCCGCTGGAATGGCCAGACACGCGGCGACTATGCCTATTCCGTGGCCGAACATTCCCTGCTGGTCGAAGACATCTTTGGCCGGATCATGCCCAAAGCCACCCCCGCACAGCGCCTGACCGCTCTGCTGCATGACGCACCGGAATATGTCATCGGTGACATGATTTCACCGGTCAAAGCCGCAGTCGGACCCGGCTATGATGATCTGGACACGCGGCTGAGTGCGGCCATTCACATTCGGTTCGGCCTGCCCGCACTCACACCACCCCGCCTGAAGAAAAAGATCAAACAGGCAGACAAGCTGAGCGCCTGGATGGAGGCCGTGCAGATCGCCGGTTTTTCCAAAGAAGAGGCAGATCGCTTTTTCGGCAAACCCGATCCCGACATCATCGGCGATCTGGGCATTCACCTGCGCCCCCCGATCGAGGTCCGCCGGGACTTTACCGCCCGCCATACCGCCCTGCTAAAGGATTTATGACATGCTGGAAACACGCGCCATGCAGCTGCAGGATCTGCCGGCCTGCGTTGACATCGTCAATCACATCATCGCGCAAGGCGGGTCTACTGCCTATGAAACGCCCTTTGATCTCAAAACCTTCGAAGCGGAATATCTGCACCGCCCTCCGGTTGTGAATGTGGTCCTGCACAACAAACGTGTCGTCGGATTTCAAGCCGCGTTTGACTATGGCGACGGGTTGTATTCAATCGGCAGCTTTACCGATCGGGTGTCGCCTGTGCGCGGCGCTGGCAAGGCGTTGTTTCAGAAAACCCTGGCGGATTGCCGGGCCAGAGGCGGCGATGCCATTCTGGCCAGGATCACGTCGGACAATATTGGCGGGCTGGCGTTTTACAGCCGGATCGGATTTGCCGACTGGGACATCGTCAGAAACGACCACCAACGGCCCGATGGCCACTGGGTAGACCGGGTGATCAAACGCTATCCGCTTTAGGGCCTCACTTCATTTATCTCAAATTTGGAAACAATTCGCCGCATTTCCGCCTCATTGCCCTCCTAGCCATTTGAGAAAGAGCAATGTTTTCAACAGGTGTGTCATGCGGCGTCTTCGGGTTTTGGGTCTTTTTCTGTCTGTCCTTGTGCTGGCGGCCTGTTCTGATGCGCCCAATGGTGCCTTTACCGCAACGCGGAACGCTCATGCGCTACTGGACCGCCCCGACCGGATCGACCCCGCGCATGTGCCATTGGCCCTGCGCGAACAAGCCATCCAGCTAGAAGACAGCCTGCACATGCTGACCCGCGCACCGGGCTCCGCGCAGGGCTGTCACGGGCTGCGCCTGTCCGACCCCGCAATGGCCAGCTGCTCCGAAGCCCAACTGAAAGGGCGCACCATCGGCGCATCTTCTGGCCGCGGGGATGAAAATTGGACGGTCGAACAGCTGGGCCGCGCCTCTGCCCTTTTGGACGCCATGCAGCAAAACGCGGCACAACTGCCCAGCACAGTCTCTGACGAAGAGCGCGCCGTGCTGATGGACATGCTGGATCTGTGCCAGAAACGCGCCGCCGCCGCGCGCCAGCAGCTGGCCGATACGCCTGTGACCACCAACCTGCAGATCACGGCGCTAGAGCAAACATTGGCCAAATTGCAGAATACGCTGGCACAGATGCACACTCTGCCGCAGAATAAAGGTTAATTTATTCCGTTTACGCGACGGAGCGCCTTACTCACGCCGAATTTCATTCATAACCGAAACCAAAGCCATTTCCCCGCAGGAGCCATCCCCTTGTTTCGTGCCCGCCTGACCTTGATCGCCCTCAGTCTGCCGCTGCTTGCAGCCTGTGCCGAGATGCCAACCGCCTCACGCAACACCGTGCTGGACCCCGCAATGACCGCCCCGCTGCGGTCCGGTGATGAAATGCAGCTGGCCGCCCAGGCTGAGGCGCTGGATGTCATGACCCGCGACATGCTGCGGCGCGCAACTCTGCGCGGTGCCGCCGGGGGCGCGATTGCGGGTTGCGGTCTGGCGGTCGTCACCGGATCGGGTAAGAACAGCTGCCTCAAGGCAGCGGTGGTTGGCGGCGCTGTTGGCGGGTGGACTGGCCATGCCGCCGGGCGCAAGGAGGCCGAAAAACGGGTCGAGCTGGTCTCGCTGTCCCGGCTCAAGCCCTCGGTGGTCAAAGCGCGTGATCAGATGGGCCTGGTTGATGGCGATCTGAACGCGGTTCTGAATACCCAGAATGCCGAACTGACCGCTCTGCCCGATCGTGTCGCCACAGGTGGCATGACCGCTGCGCAGGCGGATGCACGTCGTGCAGAAATCGCCGCCTACCGTGCCGATCTGGCCAAAAGTTTCAGTCTAAGTGCCAGTCAGGCACGGGATGCCCATGCTGCCCTGCTGGACGCTAAAATGCAGGGTCAGGACGGGCTGGACTGGTACCTGATGCAAACCCGCAAGATCGAAACCGAAGCGGTGTCCGCCCGGTCGCAGATCAGCCTGCTGTAAGCCTAATTGCCAGAACAAAAAGAAAGCGCCGTCCCCATAAGGTCGGCGCTTTGTCGTGACTGCCTGAGTGACGCGTGCCTGACGGTCAGATCAGCGCGGGCTGCGTTTTGCCAGAATGCGCTGCAATGTGCGGCGATGCATGTTCAGACGCCGCGCCGTTTCGCTGACATTGCGGTCGCATAGCTCATAGACCCGCTGGATATGTTCCCAGCGCACGCGATCTGCGCTCATGGGGTTTTCCGGCGGAGGCGGCAGGTCATCACCCTTGGCCAGCAGCGCGTTGGTGATGTCGGTCGCATCGGCGGGTTTGGACAGGTAATCGGTTGCGCCGATCTTGACCGCAGCAACGGCAGTGGCGATGGCACCATAGCCTGTCAGAACCACAACCCGACTGTCAGGGCGTTTCTCGCGCAGCACCTCGACCACATCCAGCCCATTGCCATCCTCAAGCCGCAGGTCGACCACAGCATAGGCCGGCGGGCGGGCCGTGGCGACAGCGGTGCCCGCGGTGACGGATCCGGCGGTCTCGACATCGAAACCGCGTTTTTCCATGGCTTTGGCAAGACGCCTCAGGAAGGGTTCATCATCATCGACCAGCAAAAGCGAGCGGTCGTCGCCCAGTTCCTCAATGCTACGTTCCGCCAAATACCCGTCCTCCCGGCAAGATGCCCGTGTAGAACAACTATTAGCCCTGTATATTTCAGCGGTCAAACGATTGACCCCGTTTAAACCACCGATGTTAGGGCTAAATCAGACGCAATCACATGGCATTGATGAAACAGGCGGTGCGCTTGGCCACGTCTTCGGGGGTCAGATCCCGGCGAAAGAAATCGACGAATCCATGCTCGGGTAGGGTAAGATAGGTAAAGGTGGAGTGATCGACGAGGTAATAATCTTCGTCACCCTCCTGTTTCTTGTAATAGGTCCGGTAGGCTTTTGAGGCCGCGCGCACCTGTTCCTCGCTGCCCGTCAGGCCGATCATCCGTTCGTGAATATTGGCGGCAAAGTCACCAACGGCCTCGGGCGTGTCACGCGCTGGATCGACGGTGATAAAGACCGGAGTGACCATATGGCCCTGTTCCTCAAGGACGTCCACGGCTTCGGCATTACGCACCGTATCCAGCGGGCAAATATCGGGGCAGAATGTATAGCCGAAATAGACCAGCGAGGGTTCCGTGATGACATCCGCATCGGTCACGGTCTCGCCATCCTTGTTCAGCAGGGTGAAGGGTCCGCCGATATCTCCGGCCACGGCGCCCTGCCGACAGGCGGCGAACGGGTCGTCATCCCCTTTGCCCAGCAAACCATCCAGCCACCCGGCAGAGGCCGCAAAACTGCCCGACAGGAAAATCGCGGTCGCACCAGCAGCAACAAGAGCAAAAGATTTCGACATGGGGTCCTCATCCGACATAGCCCGGCCATGAGACAGTGCAGACAGACCGGAACGGAAAGCATTGTGAGCCTGCGGGTTTGAGGTAACAATCGCATCAGGAATTTCAAAGGGCGAAAGCGCGCACATGACACAAAGTGATCTCAGCCTGATTGGCGGCGAACAACGCAGCAACTGGATTCGCCTGCGCACGATGATCCTGCTGCGCTGGGTCGCCATCATCGGACAGCTGGTGGCGATCACCGTGGCCCAGCGCATGTATAACCTGCAGCTAGAGCTGGGGCTGTGTTACCTGACGGTTGGCTTGTCGGTCGCAGGCAACCTGGTGGCGATCTTTGTGTTCCCGGAAAACAAACGCCTGTCGGAAACTGAAAACTTTCTGATGGTGATGTTTGATCTCTTGCAGCTGTGTTTTCTGCTGTACCTGACAGGCGGGCTGCACAATCCGTTTTCGGTGCTGATCCTTGGGCCTGTGACGGTGTCGGCCTCTGTGCTGACGCTGCGCTCGACCGTGATTCTGGGGGGCACGGCGTTTGTTCTGATCACGGGCATGGTGTTTTTTCACCTGCCTTTGCGCACGGAACAGGGGTTCCTGCTGCGCATCCCGGATGTGTTCGTGTTTGGGCAATGGACCGCGATTTCCATCGCTCTGGTGTTTATTTCCCTGTATTCGCGCCGAATTTCACGTGAAATGAACGCCATGTCCGATGCGCTATCAGCAACGCAGATGGCATTTGCCAGAACGCAGATGCTGTCGGATCTGGGGGGCGTTGTGGCCGCCGCCGCGCATGAATTGGGCACACCTCTGGCGACGATCAAACTGACATCTTCTGAGCTGATCGAAGATCTGCAGAACCAGCCGGAACTAAAAGAAGACGCCCAGCTGATCCGCGAACAGGCAGACCGATGCCGCGATATTCTGCGCAGCATGGGGCGCGCTGGCAAAAAAGATCTGCATATCCGCAAAGCGCCGCTGGTCGAGGTCATCCGCGAAGCTGCAGAACCCCATATGGACCGTGGCAAAGACATCATCATCGAAGAAGGCCCCGGTGCCGGGGGCAACCCGCAACAGCCCCAAATCATGCGCCATCCCGAAGTCATCCACGGGCTGCGCAATCTGATCCAGAATGCGGTGGATTTCGCCCGCAGCACGGTCTGGGTCGAAGCGATCTGGACCGTCGAAGAAATCACCGTGCGTATTATTGACGATGGCCGCGGCTTTCCTCTGCAGATGATCGGTCGCATCGGAGATCCGTTTGTCCGTAAACGCCGCACCGAAGCCGACCGGCAGGCGCGCCCCGAATACGAAGGTATGGGGCTGGGCCTGTTCATTGCCAAAACCCTGCTGGAACGCTCGGGGGCGACGCTCAGCTTTGCCAATGCCGGGGATCCCTATCGGCCCAATGACACGCAGCGCCCCAGACGCGGCGCCGTGGTCGAAGTTGTCTGGCCTACGACCCGGATCCTGCCTGACAGCACACATCCCAATGCCTTTGTCGGGGAAAACCCTCCGATCCAGGCATGAAACCGCGCGCGCTCAAAGGCCTGCACCGATTTTTAACGGGCCATTAACCAATGTTATCGTAGCACCGAGTAAGATCAGGGTTAAAATACAGATAAAAGAGGACGACAGGTGAACAGCTTTCTGGCCTTGGGAATCGGGATCGGCAGTGGGCTGGCGATGATCATCGCCACCATCGTGCTGTTTCGCTATATCCAATCCACCCGCCCCGCTCCGGGAAAGGGTGCGGGCCACATCGACACCGCCTTTCTGATCCAGCGCGATGGCGCAGTGATCGACAGCACCACAGATGCGCTGGAAATCCTTGGCAGCACGTCGGTCAATGGCGTTAATTGGGACGATCTGCACGCGGCCCTGTCGCCGCGCTTTCCTGACCTGCCGGCCGATCTGCCCACAGCGCCGCTGACCCTGATGGCCAATGATTTTTCGGAAACGGAATTGACCATCACCGTCGAAGGGCACTTCATCCGCCTGTGTCTGAACGGACCGGTTCTGGGGATTGGCGCACAGCATCGCATTCAATCCAGCCTGAAAGAACTGGACCGCATTTCCAGCGCCTTTGATCTGTCTCCGATTCCCATGTGGGAAACCGATGAAAGCGGGCGCAATTTCTGGCAGAACGCCGCCTATGAAAAACTATGCCGCGCCATAGAGCACCCCATTGATGGGGCCTCTCCGTTTGATCTGGACCTGTCAAACCAAACCGGCACGCATAACACCCGCACACGCGTCGAACAGCGCCATGGCTCTGCGCGCTGGTTCGAAATCACATCGCGCAAAACAGATGACGGATGGGTGCATTTTGCATCCGACATCGACACGCTGATTGATGCCGAGGTCGCGCAGCGCAATTTTGTCCAGACCCTGACCAAAACCTTTGCGCATCTGCCCATCGGGCTTGCGGTGTTTGATCGTGACCGCCGGCTGGTGCTGTTCAATCCCGCGCTGGTGGACCTGACCCGCCTGCCGGTGGATTTTCTGTCAGCCCGCCCCAATCTGATGAGCTTTTTCGACCATATGCGCGACAACCGCATGATGCCGGAACCCAAAAACTACGCCAATTGGCGTGAACAGCTGAACGATGTGATCTCGGCCGCGCGCGATGACCGCTATAGCGAAACATGGAATCTGGCGTCCGGCCTGACCTACAAAATCACCGGTCGCCCGCATCCTGATGGTGCCGTTGCCTTTCTGCTAGAAGACATCAGCGCCGAAATTTCCCTGACCCGCCGCTTCCGGTCCGAACTGGAGCTGACCCAATCTGTCATCGACTGCTTTTCAGACGCGGTGGCGGTGTTCTCGCGGCTGGGGGTTCTGACCTTTTCGAACTCTGCATACCGAGAGCTGTGGGAATGCGACCCGGATTCCAGCTTTGCCGAAATCAGCATCGTCGACGCCACCGCAGAATGGACCACTGCCTGCCATCCCAGCCCGGTCTGGGGCGAGCTCCGCGATTATGTCCTGACCATGCAGGATCGACAGCCCTGGGATGTCCCGCTGACACTGCGCGACGGGCGGCATCTGCAATGCATGATTGAGCCGGTTGCAGCAGGGGCGACCCTGGTCCGATTTACCAACCAGAGCCCGGCACAGCAAAGCGTTCCAGAGCAAACCGCCAAACTGGCGCTTGGCTAGGCTCATGACCCATTAATTTGCGGCAGCAATTCAGAAGGATCAACAGCCCGCCGACCGCGCAAAGAGGCTTGCAGCTTTGTGGGCGGGCAGTATCTTTCGCCCATGACATCCAACATCGACATTTCTGCGCCTCAGACGCGGCGTATGCGCCTTGATAGCCCCTCTGAAACAGCGGATCTGGCACAGCAGCTGGGGGCCATATTGCTCCCCGGCGACGTGCTTTTGCTTTCCGGGGGGATCGGCGCTGGGAAAACTCATTTTGCTCGCAGCCTGATCCAATCCCTGCTGCTGACACCCGAAGACGTGCCCTCCCCCACTTTCACGCTGGTTCAGACCTATGACACCGCGGTCGGAGAGCTGTGGCACAGCGACCTCTATCGTCTGACAGGCCCGGATGAGGCCATCGAACTGGGGCTGACCGATGCGTTTGAAACCGCGATCTGCCTGATCGAATGGCCCGATCGCCTGCAGGATGTGACCCCCGCCAGCGCGCTGAATTTGGAATTTGCCACAACCGATTCAGAGGACCAACGGGAACTGACCCTGACATGGCAGACCGCGCGCTGGGACATGCTGCAAACGGTGCTGCCATGAAGGATTTTCTGACCAAAGCCGGATGGGGTGACGCCGCGCAAATGCCGCTTGCCGGTGATGCATCCGCCCGCCGCTATACCCGCCTGATCAAAGGCGAAGACCGCGCCATCCTGATGCAGGATCCTGATGGCGACACCGCGCTGTTCGCCCGTCTGGCCCGGCATCTGATGGGGATCGGCCTGTCCGCGCCTCAGATCCTTGCCGAAGCGCCGGGCCTGTTGCTGCTGGAGGATCTGGGCGATGGGCTGATCGCGCGGCTTTGCGATCAAGGGGCGGATGAAACCGCGCTGTACCTGACCGCGACGGATGCGCTGATCGCACTGCACGGCCACGCACCGCCTTCCGATCTGCCCTTGGCCACGCCCGAACGGCTGGCGCAGATGACTGACCTCGCCTTTCGCCATTACGCCAATTGTCCCGAGTTGCACGACGACATCGCCGCCCTGTTCCTGCCGCTGCTGCAGGCCCATGCGCTGCCTGCCGATGTGATGGTGCTGCGCGACTATCACGCGGAAAACATTCTGGATCTACCGGACCGCACCGGCCCCGCCCGCGCCGGGTTGCTGGATTTTCAGGACGCGCTGATCGGGCATCGTGCCTATGATCTGGTATCGCTGCTGCATGACATCCGGCGAAATGTGTCCCCCGCAACGCAAGAAACCTGCCTGACCCATTATTGCACCGCCACGGGGCTGGATCGGAACGGGTTTGAAACCGCGTTTCACCTGCTTGGCGCCCAGCGCAATCTGCGCATCCTTGGGGTCTTTGCCCGACTTGCGACCGAACATAGCAAACCCCGCTACCTGGATCTGCTGCCGCAAGTCTGGACGCAATTGCAGCGCGAGCTATGCCACCCGGCGCTGACCGATCTGGCCCGCGCTTTGGCCCCGATCCTGCCAGAGCCCACACCGGACTTCATCGAAGGACTGCGCGCACAATGCCCAACGCCATAATGCTGTTCGCCGCCGGGTTTGGCACCCGCATGGGCGCGCTGACCGCCGATCGTCCCAAACCGCTGATCCAGGTCGCGGGGCGCGCCCTGCTGGATCACGCATTGGCGCTGGCCGATCATCTGCCGCGCAAAGTGGTGAATGCCCATTACCACGCCGATCAGGTTCAGGCGCATCTGCAGGGGAGTGGGGTCGAGGTCTCTGTCGAACAACCGGACATTCTGGATACCGGCGGTGGGCTGCGCCACGCGCTGCCGCTGCTGGGCAGTGACCCTGTATTTACACTGAACACTGATGCGGTCTGGGCCGGGCCGAACCCGCTGCGGCAGCTGGAACAGGACTGGGATCCCGATCAGATGGGCGCGCTGCTGCTTTGTGTGCCTCTGGAAAATGCGGTGGGGCGCAAGGGCGGTGGGGATTTCACGCGCCTGCCCGATGGCACGCTGCGCCGGGGGGGCGATCTGGTCTATACTGGGGCGCAGATCCTGCACACAGGGGGGCTTGCCCAGATCCCGGAGGATACGTTTTCTTTGAACGTGTTGTGGAACCAGATGGCAGCCGAGGGACGCCTGTTTGGGGCAGTCTATGATGGCAAATGGTGTGATGTGGGCCACCCCGAAGGGATCGGGATGGCCGAAAGGATGCTGAGTGATGTTTGACCCCTTGCCCGAGGGCGTGCCCGCACGGGTGTTTTCCCTGCAGCCCGGCGCGGATTTCGCAGCGGACCTGTTGCACGGGCTGCGCGCCCATCTACAGGGCCAGCCACCCGAGGCCATGGCGCGGGTCGAACTCTATGTTGGAACGGAACGCATGGCCCGCCGGTTGCGCGCGCTGTTTGATCAGGGGCCTGCCTGCCTGCTGCCGCGCATCCGTCTGGTCACCGATCTGGCCGACCCTCTGGATCTGGCTGGCTTGGCCACGCCTGTCCCCGGCCTGCGCCGTCGGCTGGAACTGGTCGGCATGGTCGCCCGCCTGATCGAAAGCGCCGAGGGCATCGCCCCGCGCCCCGCGATGTTCGATCTGGCAGACAGCCTCGCCAGCCTGATGGAGGAAATGCACGAAGAGAGCGTGTCCCCCGATATGCTCGACCAGCTGGATGTCAGCGATGAATCCGGCCATTGGCAGCGCGCACTGACCTTTTTCCGCGCGGTTCAGGGGATTTTTGAGGACGAAGACGCACCCGACAGCGCCGCCCATGCGCGGCTGGCGCTGGAGGCGCGGCTGGCGCGCTGGCAGATTGCGCCGCCAGATCACCCCGTGATTGTCGCGGGATCCACTGGTTCACGTGGAACAACCGCGCGGTTTATGCGCGCGGTGGCCGGGCTGCCGCAGGGCGCGCTGATCCTGCCGGGCTTTGACCACGATCTGCCGGGGTCCGTCTGGACCATGCTGAACGATCCGCTAACCGGCGAGGACCACCCGCAGTTCCGCTTTGCCCGCCTGCTGCGCGAGATGGAGCTGCACCCGCGCGCCGTACGCCCCTGGTCTGACCGCCCCGCCCCCGCGCCTGATCGCAACCGCGTTCTGTCGCTGGCCCTGCGCCCTGCGCCTGTCACCCACCAATGGATGAGCGACGGGCCAGATCTGCCCGATCTGTTGCCTGCCATGCAGGATGTCACATTGGTCGAGGCCACAACCCCGCGGGACGAAGCCATGGCCATCGCGCTGCGTCTGAGGCAGGCGGCTGAGGATGGCACCAATGCCGCGCTGATCACGCCGGACCGGATGCTGACGCGCCAGGTGACCTCGGCCCTTGGGCGCTGGAGCATCACCCCGGATGACAGCGCGGGCATTCCCGCTCAGCTGACCGCGCCGGGGCGTTTCCTGCGCCATGTGGCGGCGCTGTTCGGCGCGCCTCTGTCGGCTGAGGCGCTGCTGACCCTGCTGAAGCATCCGCTGACCCATAGCGGCACGGATCGCGGGCCGCATTTGCTGCATACCCGCGATCTGGAACTGTATCTGCGCCGCAAGGGCCTGCCCTTTCCTGGTGCCGATGATTTGCGCCTGTTTGCAGAAAAATCCGGCTGCGATGACTGGATCGCCTGGCTGGTTTCCTGTTTCTGCGATCAACAGATCAGCGGCATCGCCCCGCTAACAGATTGGGTGCAGCGCCATGAAACCCTGTCAGAACGCCTTGCCCAGGGGCCCGAAGGCACCGGCAGCGGCGCGCTTTGGGAACAGAATACCGGTCGGCGCATCCATGCCACCCTGTGCAATCTGCGCGACGAAGCCGCCCATGGCCCCGATATTTCCGCCCGCGATTACACCGCCCTGTTCGGCAGTATCCTGCAGCGCGAAGAGGTCCGCGACCCGGATGTCCCCCACCCCAATATCCGCATTTGGGGCACACTAGAGGCCCGCGTCATGGGCGCCGATCTACTGATCCTTGCCGGTTTGAACGAAGGCGGCTGGCCGGAAATGCCCGCCGCCGATCCGTGGTTGAACCGCCGGATGCGCGCCAAGGCAGGGCTGCGCCTGCCAGAACGCCGCGTCGGCCTGTCGGCGCATGACTTTCAACAGGCTGCGGGCGCACGCGAGGTCTGGCTGACCCGATCTGTGAAATCCGACGATGCAGAGACTGTGCCGTCACGCTGGGTGAACCGCTTGCTGAACCTGATGGAGGGCCTGCCAGACAAACAGGGACGTGAGGCGATCGACCAGATGCGCGGCAAAGGGCGGCATTGGCTGGAACTGGCCAAGCTGGCCGAAACCCCGATCAGCGCGCCTTCTGCCAAACGCCCCTCTCCGGCCCCGCCTGTCGAGGCCCGCCCGCGCGAGCTGCGCGTGACCGAGGTCAAGACCCTCGTGCGCGACCCCTATGCGATCTATGCCAGCCGGGTGCTGCGGCTGAAGGCGCTGGATCCGCTGATGCGCGCGCCCGATGCGCTGCTGCGCGGGACGCTGGTGCATGAGGTGCTGGAACGCTTTGTCAAATCCACGGTTGATGCGCCGGAAAACCTGACGCTGGAGGCCCTGCGCCAGCACAGCGCCGCCATTCTGGGCGACCCGGCGCAGCTGCCCTTTCCGGTGATGCGCGACCTGTGGATGGCCCGGATGGAGGGCGTGTCCCCCTGGTTCATCAACGAGGAACACAGCCGCCAGACCCGCGCCAGACCCGCGCAGTTCGAGGTGCCCGGCAAGGCGCATATCGCCGATCTGGACATGACCCTGACCTGCCGCGCCGACCGCGTGGATATCGACGAACATGGCCGCGCATGGCTGTATGATTACAAGACCGGCGCCGCCCCGACCAAGCCACAGCAATTGCTGTTCGACAAACAGCTGCTGCTGGAAATCGCCATGCTGCAGGACGGCTGTTTCGACAATCTCGCTCCGATGCATGTGCTGGGCGCGGAATATATCTCGCTTCAGGCCAGCGCGCCGAAATCCGTCCCCGCCCCAATTGAAGATGCCCCGCCCGATCAGGTCTGGGCCGGGTTGATCAAGCTGCTTGCCGCCTATCAGACCCGCGAACAGGGCTATTCCGCGCGCCGCGCCATGCTGAAAGAGACGGACACAGGCTGGTATGACCATCTGGCGCGACTGGGCGAATGGGACGTGACCGACCTGCCGGAAATCGAGGTGCTGACATGATCCGTGACGAGGCCACGCAGCGCCAGATCGAGGCCGCGATCCCCGGCAATTCCACTTGGCTGGCGGCGAATGCCGGATCCGGCAAGACCCGCGTGCTGACGGACCGCGTGGCGCGACTGTTGCTGGATGGGGTGCTGCCGGAACATATCCTGTGCCTGACCTACACCAAGGCCGCCGCCAGCGAGATGCAGAACCGCCTGTTCAAGCGGTTGGGCAAATGGGCCATGCTCGACAGTGACGGCCTGCGCGCCGAGCTGGATGAACTGGGCGTTGAAACTCGTCTGGACGATGACTTCCTGCGCGAGGCCCGCACCCTGTTTGCCCGCGCCATCGAAACACCGGGCGGGCTGCGCATCCAGACCATTCACTCCTTTTGTGCGGCGCTGCTGCGGCGCTTTCCGCTAGAGGCCGGGGTGCCGCCCCAGTTTCAGGAAATGGAAGACCGCGCCGCAGAGCTGTTGCAAAATGAGATTCTGGAACAACTGGCCGAGGGGCCGGATTCGACCCTATTCCGGGCGATTGCGCCGCATATTTCCGGCGATGACACCACCGCGCTGCTTTATGATCTGATCAAACAGCGGCGGCATTTCCTGCCCGGTCCTGAGGCTGACACCATTCTGTCTGCCTATGATCTGACCCCCGGTTTTGGTGAGGCCGATCTGCTGGCCGAGGTCTTTTTAGGCTCTGAACTCCCTTTGTTAGAGACTGTTTGTGCCGCGCTTGCGGGCTCGGGCACCACCGACCAAAAGGCAGGTGTCAAACTGGCACAGATCCGCGAACCCGGCCTGTCCGCCCTGCGCGTCATGGAGGGGGTCTTTCTGACCGGCGCCAGTTCCAAAGAACCGTTTTCCGCCAAGATCGGCAGTTTCCCGACCAAGAAACTGCGCGAGGGCGTGCTGCTCCCGGTCATGGACCAGCTAGAGGATCTGATGCGGCGGGTAGAGCGCGCCCGCGACCAGCGGCTGGCCCTTGCCGCCGCTTCGCGCGACATCACCCTGCACCGCTTTGCCCATGCCTTTCTGACCGCCTATGACGCAGAAAAGGAACGCCGCGGCTGGCTGGATTTTGACGATCTGATCACCCGCGCGCGCGACCTGCTGAGCGATCCGCAAGTTGCCGCCTGGGTGCTGTACCGGCTGGATGGCGGCATCGACCACATCCTTGTGGACGAGGCGCAGGACACCAGCCCCGTGCAATGGGACGTGATCGAGCGGCTGGCGCAGGAATTTACCAGTGGCGAAGGCGCGCGCGCCGACATCCGCCGCACGATCTTTGTGGTCGGGGACAAGAAACAGTCGATCTATAGCTTTCAGGGCGCGGACCCGTCTGAATTTGACCGGATGCGTGCGGAATTTGGCCAGCGCCTGCGCGACACGGATGCGCCGCTGGTCAATCTGGAACTGGAATATTCCTTCCGTTCTGCCGCGCCGATCCTGCGGCTGGTGGACAACACTTTTGACGGCGAGATTGCTAGCGGCTTTGTGCCCGAACAGAAACACAAAGCGTTCAAAGACGGGATGCCCGGCCGGGTCGATCTGTGGCCCGTGGTTGATCCAGGCGACAAGGAAGAAGAGGGCGATTGGGACGATCCCGTCGACCGCGTCGGCAGCCGCCATCACAGCGTGGTTCTGGCCCAGCGCATCGCCCGGTTCATCAAGGGTGCGATCGACGATGAAACGCCCCTGCCCGTCGAGATCGGCCATAGCGGCGACTATCACGCGCGCCCGGTCCATGCCGGGGATTTCCTGATCCTTGTACGATCACGCTCGCGCCTGTTTGCCGAAATCATCCGCGCCTGCAAACAAGAGGGTCTGCCCATCGCCGGGGCCGACCGGCTGAAGGTCATGGCCGAACTGGCGGTGCGCGATATCGTGGCGCTTTTGTCCTTTCTCGCCACGCCCGAGGATGACCTGTCGCTGGCTACGGCGCTGCGCTCTCCGCTGTTTGGGCTGAGCGAGCAACAGCTGTTCGACCTCGCCCATCGGCGCACGGAAAAATACCTCTGGGCCGGGCTGCGCGCACGGCGAGAGGATTTCCCGCAGGTGCTGGCTGTGCTGGATGATCTGCGCGGCAAGACCGATTTTCTGCGCCCCTTTGACCTGATCGACCGCATTCTGACCCATCACAAGGGGCGGCAATTGCTGGTCGGGCGGCTGGGCGCCGAGGCCGAAGAAGGCATCAACGCGCTGCTGTCGCAGGCCCTGTCTTATGAACGATCCGACATTCCATCGCTGACCGGGTTCCTGCAATGGGCGCAGGCCGACAATCTGGAAATCAAGCGCGCCGCCGAGGGGGCCGGGCGCATGTTGCGGGTGATGACCGTGCATGGCGCAAAGGGGTTGGAGGCACCCATCGTGATCCTCCCCGATTGCGGCAAGACGAAAAAAGACGTGCGCGATCAGATCCTTGAGGATGAACAGGGCGCGTTGTGGAAATTGCGCGCCGAGGATCAGCCCGCCCGCCAGCGCAGCGCCATGGATGCCGCCCGCCGCGCCGATGCGCAGGAGCGTGACAGGCTGCTATATGTGGCCATGACGCGGGCGGAACGTTGGCTGATTGTCACCGCCTCGGGCGAGTTGGGGAAGGAGGGCGACAGTTGGTACGAACAAGTGCGCCGCGGGATGGAGCGCAGCGGCGCCCTGCCCCGCCCCTATGAATTTGGCGAGCTGGGCAGCGGTGAGGGCCAATACCTGACCCATGGCGACTGGACCGGGCTGGAGATGCAGCGCGAAGAGATCAAGGAAGAGGCACAGCCCGACCTGCCCGCCCATTTCGACCTGCTTGCGCCAACGCCCGCCCCCTTCCCAGAAACGCTGTCACCATCGGGTTTTGAGGGTGGAAAGGCACTGCCCGGTGCAAATGGCGACGAAAGCGAACTTGCCATGGCGCGCGGCACGGCGATCCACCATTTGCTGGAACATCTGGCGGAACTGCCCGGCACGCTGCGCGAACAGGCAGGCGCGGCGCTGCTGTCCCAGATGGACCCCGCTCTGGACGGGCCCGCCTTGCTGCGCGAGGTGCTGGCCGTGTTGAACGCCCCGGACATCGTCCCGTTTTACGCCCCCGGCACGCTGGCCGAGGTGCCCGTCACCGCCGATCTACCTGGACTGGGTCGAATGCATGGGATCATCGACCGGCTGATCATCACACCGGATAAGATCACCGCGATTGATTTCAAATCCAACCGCACCGTGCCCGCCACTGCCGATCAGGTGCCGCTGGGCCTGCTGCGTCAAATGGGGGCCTATGCGACCGCGCTTGCGGAAATTTATCCCGGACGCGAGATCGAGACCGGGCTGATCTGGACCGCGACCACGCAGTACATGCCCCTGCCACACAGTCTGGTGAGCCGGGCGCTGGCCTCGCTGCCCTCACCTTGACGGCGGGTCGGTCACTACATACGTTCCGGCTCTGACAGATATGCCGTTTTAGGAGAGTCCCATGGCCACCGTTGCCGTCACCGATGCCACTTTCGACGCCGAAGTGAAGAATTCCGATATCCCCGTTGTGGTGGATTTCTGGGCCGAATGGTGCGGCCCCTGTAAGCAGATTGGCCCCGCTCTGGAAGAGCTGGCCGCAGAATACGAAGGCAAGGTGAAGATCGCCAAGGTCGACGTGGACAGCAACCCCAACGCCGCCGCCGCCATGGGCGTGCGTGGCATCCCCGCGCTGTTCATCTTTAAGGATGGTCAAGTTGTATCCAACCGTGCCGGTGCCGCGCCCAAGGCCGCGCTGCAAAGCTGGATCGACGAAAGCGTCTGATCCGGGCCTAGGCGAAAGCCTTGCGCGCAATCACACGAAGGCGTTCGAAACCAATCAGGTTTTGGACGCCTTTTTTGTCGCTCATCCGGTTCCAGTCGCTGAGGATCTGGATGCGCAACAGGAACCCGACGCTGGGATCGTCGGGGCCAACCAGATCATAACCCTCGAAAAACGCACTAATCGCCTCAGGCGGCAGGACATGGCCTTTGGGGATTGCACCCAGATCCGCGCCATTCAGCGCATAGCTGAGCAGGATGCGCGCGATGTCATAACCCACCGGGGTAAAACTGACCGGCAGGAAATCGAACCCGGCCACGCGGTCCGGCGCGATCAGGATGTTGTGGCAATTGAAATCGCCATGTTTCGCGGCAACCTTGCTGGGGCGGTCGCTGTGATCGGCCACCAATTCCTGCACCTGATGCGCCAGTTTGATGAAGCGTCTCTGCCCCTGAATGCGGCGATCCCCGCGCTGCATCTGATCGACCAGATGCAACATGTGACGCGCCATGTATTTGGGTTGAAACACCCGGTCTTCCTGAAAACTGCCGCGGTGATAGGCGGACAACCAGCGGCCCGTGGCACGCAGCGCATCACTGTGATCCGACCGGGTCTGGCACAGGTCGCGCAGGGTTTCGCCGGGTTGGAACCGCATCAGGCAGGCTTTTAGATCGCGATCCTCGGCCAGAATTTCGGGCGCGTGCAGATCCCCCTGCCCTTTCAGCGCCTGCACTGCCAGATGATGCGCGTCCAGAATGCCGTTAAATTCGGTCGGATCCTCTGGGCGCAGCACCAGTTTCAGGATCACCGGATCAGCCTCCTCTGCATCAAACCGCTGCACAATATGCAGCCGCCGCGCGTCGCGTTTCACCCAGCTGCGGGTTTTCACAAAACTGCTGCCCAGCCCAGCCTGCGGCGCAAGATGGGCGAATGCCTCTTGCCCCAGCGCCTCGATTTCCGAATTGACGTTCACCTTGGCCCCTTATCCCTGTAATCCCTTGCCAATGCCTGACAGGATCCACAAATAGATCCAAAACGGAGACTTCTCTATGGATAGCCAAGACTTTCCCGGTTGGCACGGCACAACCATCATCGGTGTGCGTAAAGGTGGCAAAGTTGTCGTAGCCGGGGACGGGCAGGTCAGCCTGGGCCAGACAGTGATCAAAGGTACCGCACGCAAAGTGCGCCGCCTGTCGCCCGGTGGGCAGGATGTGATCTGTGGCTTTGCCGGGTCCACCGCCGATGCCTTTACCCTGCTGGAACGGCTGGAAGCCAAGCTGGAAGCCACCCCCGGTCAGCTGGCCCGCGCCTGTGTCGAGCTGGCCAAAGACTGGCGCACCGACAAATATCTGCAAAAGCTGGAAGCGATGCTGATCGTCACCGACGGCACGGACCTGTTGGTTGTGACCGGCGCGGGGGATGTTCTGGAACCCGAACATGATGTGGCCGCCATCGGATCGGGCGGGAATTTTGCGCTGGCCGCGGCCCGTGGCATGATGGACAGCGACAAAGACGCGGAAACCGTGGCGCGGGATGCGATGGCCATCGCCGCCGACATCTGTGTCTACACCAATGGTAAATTGACAGTAGAGAGTATAACCCCTTGATTTCAGATCATGATCTTCGCGCCGCCGTGGCCTCTGGCCTGTTGAGTGAATCCCAGGCCGCCCGCCTGACGGCGTTGGCCCATAGCCGGTCTGGCGCGCGCGAAAATCTGGAACCGGGGGATGAACCCTTTGAGCTGTTCAAAGGCTTCAACGAGATTTTCATCGTTGTGGGGCTGGGTATTCTGACCGCTGGCTGGATTGCCGTGAACGGGCTGACCGTGGCGACCGAGTTCGTGAATTACAAAACCCAGGCGACAGGCGCGACTGCCGTGGGCGCGGTGTTTGTCTGGCTGATCGCGGAATATTTCATTCGCCGCCGCCGCATGGTGGCCCCGGCGATTGCCCTGTCGATCCTGTTTGCGGCCAATGCCTTTGTCGGGTTCAACGCGCATTTCGCCCAGCCCTTCATGCTGGCACAAGACGACCTGTCCAGCCTGCCCCTGCCGCTGGGCCTGTCGATCCTAGCGCTGGGGGTGTTCTGGTACCGGTTCAAAGTGCCCTTTGCCATGGCGCTGATGGCGCTGGGGGTGTTCGGATTGGCCATGCTGGTGGCGGCGAACACATCGGGACAGGCCTTTAGTATCGAGGAAATGTTCCTGCTGTCGGCCGGGGGCGCCTATGCCTGGATCACACTGGTGGTGGGCGCGCTGGTCTTTGCCCTGGCGATGTATTTCGACATGAGCGACCCACACCGGGTCACGCGGCGTTCAGCGCAGGGGTTCTGGCTGCATGTGGTTGCGGCCCCTGCCCTGATCAACACCATCGCGCTAAGCCTGATGGATCGCGGTGACAGCACCGGTCAATTTCTGTTGCTGGCGGTGATGATCGGCTTTGCCATGGTGGCTATCGTGATCGACCGGCGGTCTTTCCTGATTGCTGCCATCGGCTATATCGTGTCGCTGGCCATGACAGTGTTTGAAAATGACGGCGCGGCGCTGACCGTGCTGCTGCTGGGGCTGTTCCTTGTGGCGCTTGGCGCGTTCTGGACCCAGATCCGGGCCTTTCTGCTGCGGCGGATCTTTGGGTTTCTACCGCTGGATCGACTGCCACCGGCCCATTGAACGGGGCGTAAAAAGGGCCGGTGTCACGACCGGCCCTGCACTCATTACCAAAGCGAATTATTTCAGGCTGGCAACGCCCAGCGGCACCTTGGCCACGTCGCACCAGATGAACACCTCGTCATAACCAAGCGCATTCCAGACGCGCGGTACGGCGAAACGCTGCTTGCCTTTCAGGCTTTGCAACGCGCCCAGATAGCCTGCCTCGCCCAGATATTCGCCACCCTTGCCAAAACCGACACGCGGGTCCGGGCCATTGTCCAGGCTGAAGTCTTCGCCCAGTTCGACGAAATACACATCGCCCTCTTTGACGATGGACACGCTGCCGGTGGTGACGTGGTTTGAACGCCCTTCAAAGGTGCCGGACTGCTCGGCCTTCATGCTGCCTGCGACAGCCTGTGTGCCGACCGTTGCAACAAGGGCAGCGGCCCCAGCGGTGCCGACACGGCCCAGAAAATGACGACGGTTCATGATTGCATACTCCTCTGTGTCAATCTTGCAGCCTAGGTAAGCACTGAAATGCCTATAAAAATGGCTCTTCACGCCCTGCTCATATCCCGTGAACGCTTGCACTTGGGGCCGTCATGTTTAGGTATCTCTGAACAGCGCGCCGCTGGCGTGATGTGGCGAAAATAAAGGGAAAGGCCCGCTTTCATGACCGATCTGACACCGCGCGAAATCGTCAGCGAGCTTGATCGCTTTATCATTGGACAAAGCGACGCAAAACGTGCCGTGGCCGTGGCGCTGCGCAATCGCTGGCGCCGCAAGCAGCTGGGCGATGATCTGCGCGACGAGGTCTATCCCAAAAACATCCTGATGATCGGCCCCACCGGCGTCGGCAAGACCGAGATTTCCCGCCGTCTGGCGAAACTCGCCCGCGCGCCCTTTATCAAGGTCGAAGCCACCAAGTTCACCGAGGTCGGCTATGTCGGGCGTGATGTGGAGCAGATCATTCGCGATCTGGTCGACGCCGCGATCATCCAGGTGCGCGACTATATGCGCGAGGATGTAAAAGCCCGTGCCCATCAAGCCGCCGAGGACCGTGTGATCGAGGCCATCGCCGGTACAGATGCCCGCGAAGCAACCCGCGAGATGTTCCGCCGCAAACTAAAGACTGGCGAGCTGGACGATACCGAGATCGAGCTGGAGATCGCCGACACCGCCTCCCCTTTCCCGATGATGGACATTCCGGGTCAGCCCGGCATGGGCGGCGGCGCTGGCATGATGAATCTGGGCGATCTGTTCGGCAAAGCCTTTGCCGGGCGCACCGCCCGCAAACGCATGACCGTCGCCGCCAGCTATGAAATCCTGATCAATGAAGAGGCCGACAAGCTGCTGGATGACGAGGCGGTCAAGACCGAGGCGCTGGAAGCGGTGGAACAGAACGGCATCGTTTTCCTGGACGAGATCGACAAGGTCGCCGCTCGGCAAGAGGCCCGCGGCGGCGACGTGTCCCGCGAAGGCGTGCAGCGCGACCTGCTGCCGCTGATCGAGGGCACGACTGTCAGCACCAAACATGGCGCGGTGAAAACCGATCATATCCTGTTCATCGCCTCGGGCGCGTTCCACATCGCCAAGCCCTCGGACCTGCTGCCGGAACTGCAGGGCCGCCTGCCGATCCGCGTGAACCTGCGCGATCTGACCGAGGCGGATTTTGTCCGCATCCTGACCGAAACCGACAACGCCCTGACCCTGCAATACAAGGCCCTGATGGCCACCGAAGAGGTCACGGTTTCCTTTACCGAAGATGGCATCGCCGCCCTCGCCCGCATCGCGGCCGAAGTGAACGGCACCGTAGAAAATATCGGCGCGCGGCGTCTGTACACAGTGATGGAACGGGTGTTCGAAGAGCTGAGCTTTGACGCGCCGGATCAGGCGGGCAGCAGCGTCACCGTGGATGCGGGATTTGTCGAAAAGCATCTGGGCGAGCTGACCAAATCCAGCGACCTAAGCCGCTACGTTTTGTAAGCCACGCCAGATACGGCCAAAGAAAAACGCCCCGCATCACTGCGGGGCGTTTCCTGTTTCTGAGCCAAGTCGCCGAGACTTAGGCGAACCACCAGCGTTCGATGATACGCGAGCTGTCCATCTGGAAGGCATTACCAATGGTGCCGGAATTGGTCAGCTTGGTCGAATGTGCATCGACATAGTTGGCATACATCGGGATCAGCGTGCCGCCCTCAGCCGACATGATCATCTGCATTTCGGTGTACATATCGCGGCGCTTGGTTGTGTCCAATTCAGCGCGTGCAGTGATCAGCAGTTCCTGGAAGCGAGCGTTTTCCCACTGGGTGTCGTTCCACGGCACACCGCTTTCATAGGCGGTCGAGAACATCCAATCCTCGGTCGCGCGGCCGGACCAGTAGCAGGCGCACCAGGCTTTTTTCAGCCAGACATTTGACCAATAGCCATCCGCCGGTTCCTGTACGACGTTGATGTTCACACCTGCATCCTTGGCAGAAGCCTGCAGCAGCTGCGCCGCATCCACAGCGCCGTTGAACGCCGCATTGGACGCCGACAGATCGACAGACAGACCGTCCATCCCCGCCTCTTTCAGCAGGAACTTGGCCTTTTCAGGATCATAGTCATTCATCGGCAGATCCGACGCGAAATACTGGTTCGCGGGGCCAATCGGGATGTCATTTGCCACAGCACCGTGACCCAGCAGGATCTTGTCGACCATTTCCTGACGCTTGACCGAATGTTTCAGCGCCTGACGGACCTTCAGATTGTCAAAGGGCGACAGGTTGGTCAGCATCGGGAAGGTAAAGTGCTGGTTGCCGGTGACCTCAAAGATCTTGACCATCGGGTTGGCGCGCATCAGCGGCTCGGTCTTGAAATCAACGCGGTTCACGGCGTCGACCTGACCGGTCATCAGCGCGTTCATCCGGGCAGAGGCATCGTTGATCGCGATGATTTCCACCGAGTCAAACCACCCGGCGCGACCATCCTTGTAGTGGCTGTCGACACGGCTAAGCAGCGCGCGCACGCCGGGATCAAAGGCCTCGACCTTATACATGCCGGTGCCGATGCCTTTGGCGATGGCTTCGTCGATCTGGCCCTCAGGATACATGCAGAGGTGATAATCGGACAGCAGGAAGGGGAAATCCGCATTGCCCGCCGCCAGAACCAGCTGGATCTGATGGTCGCCCATCTTTTTCATTTCGACGATCGGTTCGACAATCGGCTTGGCCGCCGATTTCGCGCCCTCGGCGGTATGCATCTGCAGCGACGCAATCACGTCATCCGCGCCAAAGGCCTTACCATTGTGGAAGGTCACGCCCTTGCGCAGGTTGAACGTCCAGGTCTTGGCATCTGCCGACGCTTCCCAGCTTTCGGCCAGTTCACCAACCAGTTCGCCGCTGGCCGCGACCTCGGTCAGCGTGTCGAACACGGCGCCATGGCAGGCGTTGATCATGAACGCATCAGAATGGGTGCGAGAATCCCAAGTGTCAGAGGTATTCGCCCCGTTCAGGCCCAGCCGCAGCGTCCCGCCGCGTTGCTGTGCCCGCACCGGCAGGCCGGTTGCGGCAAGAACACCGGCGGCTGCGCCGGTCTTAAGCAATCCGCGTCTGCTGATTTTTGTCATCTTCTTCTCCCTGATCATGTCTCGCCCTGTGTCGAGCGATTCGTTTTGAATGATACGCGCAAACCTGTGATCGGCCTGCGCAAATCTAAGTTATCGCTAAGTCATCTTGCCCACGGCGGCGTCGCCGATATTGTCCACGCCGCGCTGTTCCAACAGGTTGCTAAGCCAGTCCGGGTCCATCTCAGGCACCGAGGACAGCAACAGATCGGTATAGGGGTGATGTGGCGGCTGGAACATGTCGGTCTTGGGCCCTTGTTCGACCACGCGCCCGTCTTTCATCACCACAACCTCATCCGCGATGGATTTCACCGTGGCCAGATCGTGGGTGATAAACATGTATGTCAGCTTAAGATCGTCCTGCAGCCGCGCCAGCAGGCGCAGAATGCCCTCGGCGACCAGCTGGTCCAGCGCGCTTGTGACCTCGTCACAGATGATGAACCGGGGTTCGGCCGCCAGCGCCCGCGCAATGCCGATCCGCTGTTTCTGACCGCCGGAGAGTTCCGAGGGCAGCCTGTCGAAATACTGCGCTGCGGGCAGTTCGATCTGGTCCATCAGCTCTTCGACGCGGCGGCGTTTTTCGCGCCCCTTCAGCCCCATGTAGAATTCCACCGGACGACCAATGATTTCGCCGATTTTCTTGCGTGGATTCAACGCGGTATCGGCCATCTGATAGATCATCTGAACCTGGCGCAGCTGTTCTTTGTTGCGCTTGCGGTAATCCAGCGGCATCGGTTGGCCGTCGAACTCGATCTGGCCGATGCGGGGCGGCAAAAGCCCGGTGATACAGCGCGCCGTGGTCGATTTGCCCGACCCGGATTCGCCCACCACGGCGACCGTGCGCCCTTCGTGCATGTCAAAGGTCACGTCTTTCAGCACATCAACCTTGCCATAGGCGGCAGTGACATTCTGGACCGAGACAACCGGTACCGCGTCCACCGCAACAGCAGGCTGTTGCGGGCGCTGAAATTCGCGCACGGCCCACAGGCTTTTGGTGTAATCCTGCTGTGGATTGGACAGCATTTCGCGGGTCTCGGCCTCTTCGACCTCGTCCCCTTTCAGCAGCACTTTGATCCGGTCGGCCATCTGCGCCACAACCGCAAGGTCATGGGTGATGTAGATCGCGGCGGTGTTGAACTCCTCGACAATCTCGCGGATCGAGGCGAGCACTTCGATCTGCGTGGTCACGTCCAACGCCGTGGTCGGTTCGTCAAAGATGATCAGATCCGGGCGACAGGCCATAGCCATGGCGGTCATCGCGCGCTGCAGCTGCCCGCCTGACACCTGATGCGGATAGCGGAACCCGATCTCATCGGGATTGGGCAGGCGCAGCTTGCGATACAGCTCCATCCCGTCCTGTTCACTGTCGGCCTTGGACATCACGCCATGGGTGATCGGCGCCTCGCTATGCTGGTCGATCAGGCGATGCGCCGGGTTAAAGCTGGCCGCGGCGGATTGCGCCACATAGGCGATGCGCTTGCCCAGCAGCTGGCGCTTTTGCTCGGCGCTGGCAGAGAGCAGGTCGATGCCGTCAAACATGACCGAGCCCTGAGAAATCCGCACGCCGTCGCGGGTGAAGCCCATGGCGGCAAGGCCAAGGGTGGATTTCCCGGCCCCGCTTTCCCCGATCAGGCCCAGCACCTCGCCCTTGTTCAGGGTCAGGTCCACGCCTTTGATGATCGGGTTCCAGGTTTCGTCGGTGCGGCCATCCATATAGATGCCGCGCATCTCGACCAGCAGGTCACTGTCCGGGTTGCTCGTGTTTTCCAAACTACTCATTCTTTCAACCCCGAGCTTTGATGCAGGATCCAGTCGACCACAAAGTTCACCGCGACGGTCAGCAGCGCGATCGCGCCAGCGGCCATCAGAGGCAGCGCCGCGGTCAACGGGCTGAAGGCGGCAAAGTTGATGAATTGCGACAGGTCGCGCACCATCGTGCCCCAATCCGCCAGCGGCGGCTGGATGCCCACCCCAAGGAAGCTGAGCGAAGCGATGGTCAGGAACACAAAGCAGAAACGCAGCCCGAACTCGGCCAGGAGCGGCGCGGTGGCATTGGGCAGGATTTCGCGGAAAATCAGGTAGGACAGGCCTTCGCCGCGCAGTTTTGCGGCTTCGATATAGTCCATGACCACGATGTTCATACCAACCGCGCGGGCCAGTCGAAACACCCGCGTGCTGTCGATCACCGCGATGATCAGCACCATGTAAACGGTCAGCAGCCATTTTTCTGAGCCCGCCCAGGCGCTGGCGATGGTCATCAGCAGCAGGGCAAAGATCAGCGAGGGGATCGCCATCAACACGTCAACGCCGCGCGACAGAACCTGATCGAGCCAGCCGCGCAGGGTGGCCGCCAAAAAGCCCAGCGTCCCACCCAGGAAAAACGCCAGAAGTGTCGTGGCAAAGGCAATGCCGACGGTGTTCTGCGCGCCATAGATCAGGCGGGACAGCAGGTCGCGCCCGATCTGATCGGTACCAAGGATGTGATCCGGGTTGCCTCCGGTTGCGGGGTTGCCGCCGGGCAGCGCGTTCACCTGGTTGAACACTTCTTCCTGGCCATAGGGCGCGATCACGCCGGCAAACACCGCGATAATCGTATAGAACCCGATCACCATGATGCCAAAGGCTGCGGTCAGCGGCATTTTGCGGAACAGCTTGCGCGATCCGGCGGTGCCGACAGTCCGCCCCAAAAGGCGAAAGACCCAGGCCGCAATCGCCGCGATCAGGAAACCCTGAACCGCCCAGCGAAAGAACATGACCCCGGCATTTGCGATACCTGCCTCGGTCAGGGTCGGCTGAAAGTAATACCAGACCGCGAACAGCACCACAGCCACGCCCAGCACATAGCCAAAGGCCACGGCAAAGGGCATATCGCGGAAAAATGGTTTGTTCCCGGTGATCTGTTGCCCGGCAAAGCGGAACACCCAGCCCAGCCCAATGATGCCCGCCAGAGCGAGCGCAAAAGTCAGCGTACCACTCATTTCGGATGCCTCAGACGCGGGTTGGAGACGATGGACAGGATGTCAGCCGTCAGGTTCAACAGGATATAGGCCCCGGCAAAGATCAGGCAGCAGGCCTGAACAACCGGAATATCGCGGATCTTCACGCTGTCGACGAACAGCTGGCCGATGCCGGGATAGACAAACACCACCTCGACCACGACCACACCGGTGATCAGATAGGCAAGGTTCAGCGCGATCACGTTGATGATCGGCGCCAGCGCGTTGGGCAGCGCGTGTTTGACGATCACCCGCATGGGTTTGACGCCTTTCAGCCGGGCCATCTCGATATAGGGCGAGGCCAGCAGGTTGATGATCGCCGCGCGTGTCATGCGCATCATATGGGCGGTCACCACCAGCGTCAGGGTCAACGCGGGCAGCAGGGTCTTGGCCAGACGCTCGGACAGGCCCATGCCCTCATAGATATTGGACAGGGATGGCAGCAGCGGGTTCAGCACAGCCAGGAACAGGATCAGCACATAGGCCAGAAAGAATTCCGGGCTGGAGATCGACGTCAGCGTCGAAATATTTGCCGCCTTGTCAAAGACCGAATTTCGGTACAGCGCAGCCAGAACCCCCAAAAGCACCGCAAAAGGCACTGCAATGGCGGCCGTCACCCCGGCGAGGAACATGGTATTGGCGAAACGCGGCGCGATCTGCTGCGCGACCGTGGTGCGCACCCCGCTGCTTTCACCCACGAAACTTGCGAAATTGGCCTGGGCAAAGCTGTTGCCCAGATCCCCTTGTACGGCACCGGCAAGCCAGGACAGATAGCGCGTCAACGGCGGCTGATCCAATCCCAGGTCTTTGCGGATGGCTTCGACGGCTTCTGGTGTCGCGCCCTGACCAAGGATGGCCTGGGCAAAGTCTCCGGGCAGCATATTCACTGCGGTGAAGATCACGATGGACACGATGAAAAGCGTCAGAACGCCCAAAGCGAGGCGTTGCAATATGATAGAGAGAACTGAGTTCACGTACCCTGTCGTTTTTTGTTGTCGCTTATGGAACAGGTTAACGGCAGAAAACGACCTGTAAAGCCTTGACAGAGGTCAGATACAAGACTCTGTAAACTGGCTATACAAATGCGGGATTTGTGGACCTATCGCCGATTTAGGCCGACCTGGCCCGCAGACCGATACGATTCATGATCCGCACCAATTCGCTGGTGATGCCCGGTTCAGACAGAGCATGACCGGCATTGCGCACCATGTGCAGCTGGCTGGCAGGCCAGGCGCGCGCCAGTTCCCAGGCCGAGCGCGGCGGGCAGATCATATCGTACCGTCCCTGCACAATGTCGCCGGGAATATGCGCAATGCGGTCGATATTCTTTAGGATCCAGCCATCCTGCTCCAGGAAACCGCCATTGATGAAATAGTGGTTTTCAAGCCGGGCAAAGGCGCGGGCGTAATCGCCGGGGGCCTCGCCACCAAAACCGGTGGATTCGACCGAGGCAAGGGCATTTTCCCAGGCAGACCAGGCCTGCCCATACCGGGTTTCGACCATATGCTGCCCGCTAAACAAACGCTGATGATAGGCGGTGATCAGGTCACCCTGTTCCTCGACCGGGATCATATCCCGGAAACGCGCCCATGTTTCGGGCCAAAATTCCCCGGCACCGCCGCCATAGAACCAGTCCAGTTCGGACTGGGTCATCAGGAACACACCACGCAGCACCAGATGGCGCACACGGTCAGGGTGGCTGAGCGCGTAGATCAGCGACAGGGTGGCCCCCCAGCTGCCGCCAAACACGATAAACTGATCAATGCCCAGCGTTTCGCGGATTTTCTCGATATCCGCCACCAGATGCCAGGTCGTGTTGTTGCTGACCGCCGCATGAGGGCGCGACAGACCACAGCCGCGCTGATCAAACAGGATGATGCGATAAATATCGGGGTCAAAATAGCGCCGCATGGTCGGGCTGCAGCCCCCGCCTGGACCGCCATGCAAAACAATGACTGGGATACCTTTCGGATTGCCGCATTGTTCGACATAAAGCACATGCCCGTCGCCCACCGGCAGACGGCGCTGATCGTAGGGGTCGATCATAGGATAAAGATAATGCACTGCGCGCTTTTGGGCCGGGAATTTGTCCATGACCCCTCTATATTGTGTGATGCACCGCAAAGACCATGGGGAAAGTCATGAGCGTTACAGTCGATCCGTCCGAAGTCGCCAAATTCGAGGCGATGGCGGCAGAGTGGTGGGATCCGAACGGCAAGTTCAAGCCCCTGCACATGATGAATCCTGTGCGGCTGGATTATATCACCGAACAGATCGCCGCTGAATATGACCGCGACCTGACCAGCCCGCTGCCTTTTGCCGGGCTGAAAATCATCGACATTGGCTGCGGCGGCGGGTTGCTTTGCGAACCCATGGCGCGGCTGGGGGCCGAGATTGTCGGGGTGGATGCCGCAGGCGGCAATATCCCCGTGGCGCAAACCCATGCGGAACAGTCCGGCCTGAATATCGACTACCGCCACACCACCGCCGAAGATGTCGCCGCCTCGGGCGAGCGGTTCGATGTGGTGCTGAATATGGAAGTGGTCGAGCATGTGGCCGACCCGCTGGCCTATCTGACCGCCTGCCGCCAATTGCTGAAACCCGGCGGCCTGCATCTGTGTTCCACCATCAACCGCAATCCCAAGAGTTTCGCAGTGGCGATTGTCGGGGCAGAATACGTCATGCGCTGGCTGCCCAAAGGCACCCATGAATGGAACAAGTTCATCACCCCGGATGAGCTGTATGATCTGATGCGCAATGCGGGTCTGGAGCCAGTGGACCGCAAGGGCTACGTGTTCAACCCGGTCAGCTGGCGCTGGTCGATCTCGGACCGAGATCTGTCGGTGAATTATGTGACCGCGGCGCTGGCGCCTGCCGCCTGATCAACCGTCACAACTTACCGGTCGCGGCGCAGATAGACGTAATAGGCGCCGCTGCCGCCATGGCGGATATGCGCCTCGGCAGTTTGCAGCACAACCTGCGCCAAAGGCGGCTGACGTAGCCACATCGGCACCTGGCGTTTCAGAACGCCTCGGCGATGGGGCATCGGGTCATAGGGGTCTTCGCGCGATCCCTTACCGGTGATCACCAGAACCAGCCGTATCCCCCGCGCATGGGACATCATGACAAAGCGAGACAGGGCAGGATGCGCCTGATCCAGCGTCATACCATGCAGGTCGATCCGTGCCTCGGGCACCAGCTTGCCGCGTTTCAGGCGGGAAAACGCCTTGGCATCCATGTTGAGAGGATCGGATTTGATCCGCTCCGACGTGGTTTTTGGAAAGAAATGGGTCTGGGTTTTCGGCGCGGCGCGCTCGCCCATGCGGAACTCCCGCAGCGCAGAGGGGGTGGGCGGTTCCTGCGCGGGCTCTTTGGGTTGCGCGATGCGGGCCTCGGGGCGCTCTTTGGGCATGGGGCGGCCCGGCAAAGGATCCGCGCTTTGCGCCACCTGTTGCCATAGCTCCATTTCCTCCGGGCGAACGCGCCGTCGGGTCATTTCACCGCTTCCGGCAACAACGCATAGGCGCGCTGGATCGGCATCAACACGACCATGCGGCCGGGGTCTTTCATGCGGCCGGCTTCGCGGCCTGCGGCGTCACCGGTACCAATGAACACATCCGCACGCTGCGCACCTTTGATCGCTGATCCAGTGTCCTGCGCGATCATCAACCGACGCAGCGGCGCTTTGCCATCCTTTTCCACCCAGACCGGCGCGCCCAGCGGGGTAAAGGCCGGGTCCACCGCGATTGACCGCATCGCCGTAATCGACCGGTTCATCGCCCCCAGCGGCCCCTTGTCCGAAGGAACCTCGCTCACTTCGCGGAAAAACACGTAGGAATCATTGTGATACAGCAATTCCTGCCCATCAATCGGATTGCGGCGCACCCAGTTCTGGATCACCTGCGCCGACACCTGATGGGATTTATAAACGCCCCGGCGGATCAGTTCCTGCCCGATGGAACGATAGGGATGCCCGTTCGCACCACGATAACCAACACGGATCATCCGGCCATCTTCGAAACGGATGCGGCCCGACCCCTGTACCTGCAGAAAGAACAGTTCGACCGGGTCATCGACCCAGGCGATTTCCAGCCCGCGCCCATCCATCACACCGCTGGTCAGGATCTGGCGGCGCGACAGCCAGGGCCGGTTTTTGCGCGCCTCGGGCGGCATTTTGTAGACCGGAAAGCGATAGCGCGTGGTGGGAAAGGGCGATCCGTTCAGCTCGGGCTCGAAATAGCCGGTGAACAGCGCCTCTTTGCCCGGTTCCGTGATCTGGATCGGACGAAAGAACAGCTCAAAGAACTGTCGGGCGTCCTTGGTATCGCGCGCAACCTTGCACAGGGCGCTCCAGTCGGGGCCGTCAAAGTCCCGACAGGTGTTCAGAAAAACGGAAAGCGCGTGATCGTGGCTGTCATCAGCCCAGCCCTCAAGATCCTCAAAAGAGAGGATCTGATAGCGGGGCTCATGCTGTGCCAATGCCGGGCCAGTCATGGCAGATATGAGACAAAGCGCGGCAACGATCAGTCTTTTCATTCGTCCGTTGCGACCAACTGCCAGTTCGGGTCATCGCTGCCCATGTTGCGGGCAAAGGTCCAGGTGTCTTTCTGGCGCTTCACCGCGGTGGCAGAGCCCTCCAGAACCTGGCCTTCGGCGTCTTTGACGACCGAGGTCAGCTCGGCCACATATTTGACGGTCACTTCGGCGCGGCCGGTGGTGTCGTCAAAGGTCGCATCGCTTAGGGTCAGTTCGCGCACGCCGATAAATTCGGCCTCGATCACCAGACCCTGTTCCTGACGCTGCTGCACCACGGTTTCGAAGGTCTCATACACATCATCATCAAGAAAGGGGCGCAGATCCGCGATTTCACCACGCTCAAACCCCATCAGGATCATTTCATAAGCGCCCCGCGCACCGGACAGAAAATCAGAAACGCCAAAGCTGGGCTCGGCGCGTTTCATCGCGCTCAGGGCCTTGGCGGCGGCGCTGTCCTCGGGGACGTGATCGGTGATGTCCAGATCGGGGCCACCTTCGATGACCTCGAAATCCCGGCGTTCACGCGCAGGCGCGGCGGCGGGCATTGGCGGTTTCTCGAACCCTTCGCGCGTGCCCAACACGTTGCGCAGACGCAGAACGAGGAAAACGGCAATACCGGCAAGGACCAGGATTTCAATGAGAGGGGTGTTCATCTGCACCTCTTTCTGGGGGTGGATGGCAATTTTGTTCTTGGCTTCCTATGTAGGTGAGGTGCGCAGGCAAGTCCACCTGCCGGACAGGAATAGGAGTTTCCCCATGTGGCTCTTTGTGGCCTTTATTGCGGTTCCGATCATCGAAATCGCCCTGTTTATCCAGGTTGGCGGGTTGATCGGGCTTTGGCCGACCCTCGCAATCGTGATCCTGACGGCGATTATCGGCACCTCGATGATGCGGGCCCAGGGGCGTATGGCGCTGGGAAATCTGCGTAACAGTTTCGAACGTCTGGACGATCCCAGCGAGCCGCTGGCCCATGGGGCGATGATCCTGCTGGCCGGTGCGCTGCTGCTGACACCCGGTTTTTTCACCGATGCGGTTGGCTTTTCGCTGCTGCTGCCGCCCGTGCGCGCGGCAGTTCTGGCCTATGCCAAAAAACGCGTGACCGTGGCGCAGTTCCAGATGGGGCCACAGCCGGGCGCGGGCTTTCCCGGTGGTGATCCGTTTTCCCCTGACCGTCCAGCCAATACCGAACCAGCCCCAGATGACGTGATCGAAGGCGAATTCACCGAACTGCCGCAGGGGAAGTCCCCCAATCATCCCGGCTCTGGCTGGACCAAGCATTGAGCAAAGGCGCAGCCCCTGCTATGCCGTGCCAGAACATATTTGATCCAGCGGAGTTCGGTTTATGACTGACACGGAAAACGGTGCGGCTGACGCGGCCCCCCAGCCCCCGAAAATGAATGTCCTGGCGCAGTTCGTGCGCGACCTGTCCTTTGAAAACATCCTGGCGCAAAAAGGTGTATCCGGCGAAGTTCAGCCCGATGTGCAGGTGCAGGTCAATCTGGACGCAAAGAAACGCACAGCCGACCACCAGTTCGAAGTGCTGCTGAAGCTGAAAGTGGATGCCAAATCCAAGGCAAACCCCGATGATCACCTGTTCCTGCTGGAACTGGATTATGTCGGCGTGTTCCACATCGAAAACATCCCCGAAGACCAGCTGCACCCCTTCCTGCTGATCGAATGCCCGCGGATGCTGTTCCCGTTTGTGCGCCGCATCGTGTCGGATGTGACCCGTGACGGTGGTTTCATGCCGCTGAACCTGGACACGATTGATTTCCTGGCGCTGTATCGCAACGAAATCGCCCGCCGCCAGCAGCAAGCCGCTGTGGCAGAGGGTCCGGCTCCGGCAAACGCCTGATTTATTTGGTGCAAGGCGCGATCAGTTTTTCAACCAGATCGCGTCTTCTCCCAGTTTCTCGACAAAGGCGGCGTGGGCCGCCTTTTCTTTTTCCGACACCCGGTCGGGCAAAGGATTTGGGCGCGGGCCAGGGCGCCAGTCTGCATCATTCCCACCCGCAGCATTGCGTTTGGCCACCGGGGCCAGCGCAAAATCGGGCTGCTTGCCGCCGATCAATTCCAGATAGACTTCGGCCAGGATCTCACTGTCCAACAGCGCGCCGTGCAGCGTCCGGGACGAGTTATCAATGCCAAAGCGCCGGCACAGCGCGTCCAGCGAGGCGGGCGAGCCGGGAAATTTCTGCCGCGCGATGCGCAGCGTGTCGACCGCGCGGTCATTCGCGATCTGGGGCAGTCCCATCCAGCGCAGCTCGGCATTGAGGAATTTCATGTCAAAGCTGGCATTGTGAATGACCAGTTTGGAATCCTCGATAAAATCCAGAAACGCCTGCCCGACCTTGGCAAAGACAGGTTTGTCTTTCAGTGTGACTTCGCCCGGCTGGGCAGGGCGCGGCACGCTAAGCAGATCGGGGCCGATGCCATGCACGCCGAATGCCTCGTCCGGCATGTCCCGTTCAGGAAAGATATACTGGTGATAGGTGCGTCCGGTGGGCACGTGGTTGAACAGCTCAAGCGCCCCGATTTCGACAATGCGGTCGCCGCTTTCCGGTTCGAACCCGGTGGTTTCCGTATCCAGAACGATCTCACGCATGGGGTAGCTGTCCTTTGATCTGCTCAAGAATGGTTCGCACCTGCGCGCGGGCATGATCCAGCGTATCGGTCTGGATCACCCAGGTCGCGCGGGCGCATTTTTCCTCATTTGGCATCTGCCGCGCAAGGATACGGTCCAGATCTTCGGCGCTCATGGTGCCGCGGGCCAGAACACGGGCGCGCTGGATGTCGACCGGGATCGACACGCAGGCGGTGCCGTCCATTTCCGCATCCCCGCCGGTTTCAAACAACAGCGGGATGTCGAACACGCCAATCGCATCGGGATGCGCAGCGGCGAAATCAGCGCGATCCTGTTGCACCAACGGATGAACAATGGCCTCGATCCGGGGCAGGGCGGTTTTGTCCTTGGCAATGATGCTGCGCAGCGCGTCACGCGACACGGCCCCATCGCGGATAGCATCGGGAAAGGCGGCACCAATCTGCGCAGTCGCGGCACCACCAGGCGCATATAAACGATGCACCGCGGCATCGGCATCCCAAAGCGCACATCCAAGATCGGCAAACATCGCCGCCGTGGTCGATTTGCCCATGCCGATCGACCCGGTCAGCCCCAGACGATACCTCATGCCAGGACAGCCTGGCGGGTGGCTTCGTCGACCTCGGGGCGCTGACCGAACCATCTCTCGAACCCCGGCACGGCCTGATACAGCAACATGCCCAGACCATCGACCACAGTGCAGCCACGGTGCTCAGCCTCTGCCAGAAGCGGGGTTTTGAGCGGCGTGTAGACAATGTCATTGACCACGGTGCCGGGCTGCAAGCCCCCCAGCGGCACGCGCAGTTCGGGCTTGCCCGCCATACCCAGCGAGGTCGTGTTGATCACCGCGCCCGCATCCTCAAGGATATTGCCGGCTTGCACCCAATCATACACCTGTACGCGGTTGCCGAACTCTTCGCACAGCTGCTCAGCCCGGTCGCGAGTACGGTTGGTCAGGCGCAGTTCCGTGACGCCCACATCCAGCAGCGAGGCAATAACCGCCCGCGCCGCGCCGCCCGCCCCCAGAACAACAACCGGTTTTGTGCTGGGATCCCAATCCGGCGCACCCCGGCGCAGGTTCTCCATAAACCCATAGCCATCGGTGTTGTCGGCATGGATCTTGCCATCCTCACGAAAGATCAGCGTGTTGGCCGCGCCAATCACCGTGGCACGGTCAGAAACCAGATCGGCGATGCGCATCACATCCTCTTTATAAGGAATGGTGACATTGGCGCCGACAAAACCAAGGTCGGGCAGCATCCGCAGCGCGCTTTCCAACCTGTCCGGCGCGATCTCCATCGGGATGTAATGGCCCTTAAGACCATATTTGCCCAGCCAGTGGTGAAACAGGCGCGGCGAGCGCGAATGCGCGACAGGAGCGCCAATCACGGCGGCGAGGGGAATGCGGGGGAGCGTCATGCGGGGATCACCTTGCGCAAAGAGAGGTTGTTCAGAAGTTCAAGCAGCGGCAGGCCAAGAATGGTGAAATGGTCACCCTGGATCACGGAAAACAGGCGCACACCTTCTTCTTCCAGTTTGTAACCACCCACGCTTTCGCCGATGCCGGGCCAGTTCCGGGCGATGTAGTCATCCAGATAGGCGTCAGAGAAATCGCGCATGCTCAGACGCGCGGTGCTTACATGACGCCAGACCGGCGCGGCGTCCTCATACAGCACTGCAGCAGACATCAAACGGTGCGTTTTCCCCCGCAACATGGACAATTGTGCCCGTGCGTCCTCGGCTGTTGGGGGTTTGTTAAGGATAATGCCGTCAAATTCGAGAACCTGATCGCAGCCAAGAACGCGTTCGCCCGGATGTTTCAGCGCAATTTTCCGCGCTTTGGATTCGGCAAGCACGTCGGCCACGTCTCGGGGACGGGCTTCTTCGGCCTCTAGTGCCGCTCGAATCGATTCTTCGTCGACTTTGGGCGACTCGATTCGAACGGACAGGCCAGCGTTTTGCAGCAGCTGGGCGCGGATTCTGGACCCTGAGGCCAGGGTAAGGTCATGATTCATGTGGATAACGACGTGGAGAAGGCTGTGGTCATGGCTAGGCATGTTTTTGAGGAAAAACCCGCATTTCTGCAAGCCGGGGGAAAACTCATCGCTTGTTCAATCGCTCAAAAGATTCCCCAACCCTGTGAAAGGGAAAACACAGCACCTGTGGAGGAAACCACCTATCTGCAAGATATCAGCAGACTACCTACAGCCAAAATTCACCAAAGATTTGCAGATTTTTATATTATTTACAGCTAGTTAATGGGTGATATGCAGAGTGATGCGCTGACTTATCCCGATACCGGTGCATAACTTGTCCAGCGGTGCATGAGCATGGGAACAAGGCAATAATCCACAGAACGGGTGCCTCCCTAATAAATCAAAATCCTTTTCTTTTTTCTTAATTTTATAAGAGAAATCCGGGGCATTGACGGATCGGGCTTAAACCGGGTAGGAAACCCTCGTTCCTGTTCTGGAGCACTTTCCCTAGAAAAGACATGAGGCGGGCCACCGGGCCCGAGGGGCTTTGGTATGACCCAAGAAAGACTGAACCTTGCTGACCTAAAGGCCCAAAGCCCCAAGGTTCTGCTGGCAATGGCAGAAGAGCTTGAGATCGAGAACGCCTCGACCATGCGTAAAGGGGAGATGATGTTCCAAATTCTGCGTGAACGCGCAGATGACGGATGGGACATTTTCGGCGACGGTGTGCTGGAGGTGCTGCAGGACGGTTTTGGGTTCCTGCGCTCGCCCGAGGCAAACTATCTGCCCGGTCCTGATGATATTTACGTGTCGCCCGACATGATCCGCAAATATTCGCTGCGGACCGGGGACACGATTGACGGTGAAATCAAAGCACCTGACGGGGAAGAGCGGTATTTCGCTCTGGTCTCTGTCACCAAGATCAACTTTGAAGAGCCTGAAAAGGCCCGTCACAAGATTGCGTTCGACAACCTGACGCCGCTTTACCCGGATGAGCGACTGAAGATGGAAATCGAGGATCCGACGATCAAGGATCGCTCGGCCCGGATCATCGACCTGGTTTCTCCGATTGGTAAAGGTCAGCGGAGCCTGATCGTCGCGCCGCCGCGCACTGGTAAAACCGTGCTGCTGCAGAATATTGCGACCAGCATCGAAAAGAACCACCCGGAATGCTATCTGATCGTGCTTCTGATCGACGAACGCCCAGAAGAAGTCACCGATATGCAGCGATCTGTGAAGGGTGAGGTCGTGTCCTCCACCTTTGACGAACCAGCGCAGCGTCACGTGGCCGTGTCTGAAATGGTCATTGAAAAAGCCAAGCGTCTGGTTGAACATAAACGAGATGTTGTGATTCTTTTGGATTCGATCACAAGACTTGGTAGGGCGTTCAACACTGTTGTGCCATCTTCGGGTAAGGTTCTGACCGGTGGTGTGGATGCGAATGCGCTTCAACGTCCCAAACGATTCTTTGGTGCGGCGCGGAATATCGAAGAGGGTGGTTCGCTGACCATCATCGCAACCGCGCTGATCGACACTGGGTCGCGGATGGACGAAGTGATCTTTGAAGAATTCAAAGGTACCGGTAACTCTGAAATCGTTCTGGATCGGAAAGTTGCGGATAAGCGCGTCTTCCCGGCGATCGACATCCTGAAATCCGGTACGCGGAAAGAGGATCTGCTGACCGACAAGATCGACCTGCAAAAAACATTTGTTTTGCGCCGGATTCTGAACCCGATGGGGACGACCGATGCGATCGAATTCCTGCTGTCGAAGCTGAAGCAGACCAAAACAAACTCCGAATTCTTCGACTCGATGAACAGCTAAAAAGGCGAGACTGCCATGGACACGATCTTTGCCCAGGCCACGTCGCCGGGGAAATCTGGCGTGGCGGTCATTCGTATTTCTGGGGCGCAGGCCTTGGATGCCGCACAGAAAATTGCTGGCGACCTACCTGCGCCTCGGCAATCCGGTTTGCGGAACTTGCGCGATCGGTCGGGGAAGATTCTGGATCAGGCGCTGGTGCTTGTCTTTGAAGAAGGTCACAGTTTTACCGGCGAAAAGGTTGTTGAATTTCAAATACATGGCAGCATTGCGGTTATGTCTGCTGTGCTGTCTCTTCTTGGCGATATGCCTGGACTGCGCGGGGCTGAGGCTGGGGAATTTACCCGGCGAGCCATGGAAAATGGCAAACTTGACCTGACGCAGGTCGAGGCGCTCGCGGATCTCATCGAAGCGGAAACAGAATCGCAGCGCCGCCTTGCGCAAGATGTGTTTTCTGGGGCTCTCGGTCAGCTGGTCCAGGATTGGCGAAAACAGATTATTCGCGCTGCAGCCTTGTTGGAGGCGACGATTGATTTCGCCGATGAAGAGGTGCCCGTTGATGTCACAGGTGAGGTCCAAGATCTGATCACCCAAGTACGACAGGGCATTGATCAACAAATTTCAGGTTTTGGTGCCGCGGAAAGAGTGCGCATTGGATTTGAGGTTGCGATTGTCGGCCCGCCTAATGCCGGGAAATCCACGCTTTTGAATTATCTTGCAGGGCGCGAGGCAGCGATCACGTCGGATATTGCAGGCACGACCCGCGATGTTATCGAACTGCGCATGAATGTTCATGGGCTTGCGGTGACTTTTTTGGATACCGCTGGTCTGCGCGATACTGATGATCGGATCGAAGCCATAGGTGTCGCGCGCGCCCGTGATCGTGCCGAGCGCGCTGATTTGCGAATCCATCTAAGGGCAAACGCCGAAGATCCGCTTTTGGTCGCCGCTGGTCCTGATGATTTGGTTCTGCTGGGAAAAGACGATACAGGTGCGGCCGGCGGCGTGTCTGGTCAGACGGGGCAGGGTGTGGCCAATCTGTTGGATCACATCAATCATGTTCTGCAGGGTCGGGTGGTTTCTTCTGGATTGGCCAGCCGCGAGCGGCATAAAATTGCCTTTGAGAAGGGGCGGGGCCATATTGATCAGGCTTTGTCACTTTTGCAGTCTGGCCCTGATCTTTATGATATCGCAGCTGAGGAAATTCGGATCGCGATTTATGCGCTCGAATCGCTGTTAGGATTCGTAGATGTTGAGCATCTTCTGGATGAGATCTTCTCTTCCTTCTGCGTCGGAAAGTAAGGAGTGTTTCACGTGAAACATTTGGATTTTGACGTAATCGTCGTGGGTGGCGGTCATGCAGGTACCGAAGCAGCCGCTGCTGCGGCGCGTATGAATGCGCGCACGGCCCTTGTGACAATGCGTAAGGACGACCTTGGCGTCATGTCATGCAATCCTGCGATTGGTGGGTTAGGAAAAGGGCATCTTGTCCGCGAAATAGACGCGCTTGACGGTTTGATGGGGCTGGCTGCGGATGCTGCAGGTATCCAATTCCGCCTTTTGAACCGGCGCAAAGGCCCTGCAGTTCAAGGCCCGCGCACCCAGGCGGATCGCAAACTGTACCGTTCTGCGATTCAGGACTTGGTCAGTGCTATCGACAATCTGACCGTGATTGAGGGCGAAGTTACGGATTTTCTGATGTCCGGTGCACAGGTGGCTGGCGTTACGCTGTCTGATGAAAGCCAAATATCCGCCAAATCAGTTGTGCTGACCAGCGGTACATTTCTGCGTGGCCTCATTCATATTGGCGATGTCAGTTATGCAGGTGGCCGGATGGGGGCTGGGCCGTCTCAGAAATTGGCTGAACGCATGGATAGTTTTGGGCTCCCATTGGGACGCCTGAAAACCGGGACACCGCCGCGCCTGGATGGACGTACAATTGATTGGGACAGCCTGGACGAACAACCCGGAGATGACATCCCCACTCTGTTTTCATTCTTGTCCGACAAGCCCAAAGCGCGTCAAATCTCTTGTGGGATCACCCATACAAATAGTCAGACACATGACATTATTCGTCAAAACCTGGACCGTTCTGCCATGTATGGGGGCCATATTGACGGGGTTGGTCCGCGATACTGCCCGTCTATTGAGGATAAGGTTGTTCGTTTTGCGGAAAAAGAGTCACATCAGATTTTCCTAGAGCCCGAGGGCCTGGACGATCCGACCGTGTACCCTAACGGGATCTCGACATCTCTGCCCGAAGACGTCCAGCTTGATTATGTACGGTCTATTGCGGGTCTTGAATCTGTCAAAATTCTGCAGCCCGGTTATGCCATTGAATATGATTATGTTGACCCGCGCAGTTTGGATGCGCATTTGGCGCTTCGGGATGTCCCCGGTTTGTATCTCGCTGGGCAAATCAACGGAACGACGGGCTACGAGGAGGCCGGGGCACAGGGACTTGTTGCAGGCTTGAACGCTGCTGCCCACGCACTAGGCCGTGAGGAGATCCAGTTTTCGCGCACGAATAGCTATATTGGCGTGATGATTGACGATCTTACAACGCGCGGCGTATCAGAACCCTATCGGATGTTTACATCTCGTGCCGAGTTCCGGCTTTCTTTGCGGGCGGATAATGCAGATCAACGTCTGACTCCGATCGCGATTGATCTTGGTGCGATTTCAGACACGCGCAAGCAGGCCTTTGATGAAAAATGCGAACAGCTAGAGCAGGGCAGGACGCTTTTTAAAGATCGCCTTTTCACTCCGGTTGAGGTTCAGTCGGTGGGGATCGGCGTGAACAATGACGGGACCAAACGCAATGCGTATCAGCTCTTGTCTTTTAAGGATGTCACGATTCAGACGCTCGCGCCTCTGGATGATCGGTTCGATACCGTAGCCCCGAACATTGCAGAGCAAATTCGTAAAGAAGCCCTGTATGCGAATTACACTGCGCGGCAGGAAAAAGACGTTCAAAATCTGCGCAAGGACGAAGATCTGCGGATCCCCAAGGATTTCGACTTCGAAAACCTGTCCAGTCTTTCAAACGAATTGAAGACCAAACTGCTGAAAGTGCGTCCAGAAAGCATTGCCCAAGCAAGCCGCATTGAAGGTATGACACCTGCTGCGCTGACATTGTTGATTATGTCGCTCAGAAAAGGCGCGAAGCGGGTTAAACAAGCATGATCGACCTGTCAAAATCTGGTTTGGATGTTTCACGTGAAACATTGCTCAAGCTCGATCTTTATCTTGAGCTTCTTAAAAAGTGGAATCCCAAGATCAACCTTGTTGCGCCGTCTACCTTGAAAGGCAGCGCGGAACGACATTTTCTGGATTCTGCACAGATACTCAAACATAGCCCTGTCCGGGCAGGGAAATGGGTTGATCTGGGCAGTGGTGGCGGCTTCCCTGGGCTTGTTCTCGCGATTATTGCCTCTGAGACCATGCCAGATTTGAGCTTCACTTTGGTTGAAAGCGACCTGAGAAAGGCATCCTTTCTTCGAACCGTGATACGCGAGACAAATATCACCACCAAAGTCGTCGCAGACAGGATCGAATCCACCGCGAGCCTTGACGGGCAGGTGGTTTCAGCGCGGGCCTTGGCTGCGCTACCCAAACTCCTTGGTTTTGTTGCGCATCATATGGCCTCTGATGGTGTTGCCTTGCTTCCGAAAGGTGAAAACTGGAAATCTGAGCTTGAAGAGGCGCGAAAGACGTGGGATTTTTCCTCGAAAACGCATCAAAGCGTGACTCAATCAAACGCTGTCATTCTTGAAATCGGAGCCCTCAAACATGTCTGATCCGACGCGGTCTGCTCAGCCTAAAATTATTGCGGTTGCCAATCAAAAAGGGGGCGTTGGTAAAACGACGACCACAATCAACCTTGGTGCTGCGCTGGTGGAACGCGGGCACCGGGTTCTTGTGGTGGATTTGGATCCGCAAGGGAATGCATCTACCGGTCTGGGGATTGAGCCAGATGACCGGGAGTTCACAACCTATGAACTGCTGCTGGAAGAAATCGCACTAAGTCAGGTGATTGCTAATACAAGCCAAGAGGGCCTGTCGCTGGTTCCAGCCACGATTGATCTGAGTTCCGCCGATATGGAGCTGATCTCGAATGAAAAACGCAGCTTTCTTTTGCACGATGCGTTGCGCCAGCCAGCGATGGATGACTTCGGATTTGATTTCATCTTGATTGACTGCCCGCCCTCGCTGAACCTTTTGACCGTGAATGCCATGGTCGCGGCGCATTCTGTGCTGGTCCCGCTGCAAAGCGAATTTTTTGCATTGGAAGGGCTGTCGCAGTTGATGCTGACAATCCGCGAGGTTCGGCAAACGGCCAATCCTAATCTTCGGATCGAAGGTGTGGTTTTGACCATGTACGACGCGCGCAACAACCTTGCGCAGCAGGTCGAGGCCGACGCGCGCGACAATCTGGGTGATCTGGTGTTTCGGACTGTGATCCCCCGAAACGTACGCCTAAGCGAGGCACCGTCCTACGCGATGCCTGTGATCAACTATGACACCAATTCCAAAGGCGCGGCGGCCTATCGCAACCTCGCAATTGAAATTGTGAACAAGAACACTGTTCTGGCTGCCTGACAGCTGGATTGTATAACGAAAATCGAGGCAGACCATGTCCAATAAAAAAGAACAAAGACGCGGGTTAGGCCGGGGTCTTTCGGCTCTGATGGCGGATGTAGAGCCGCAAATCATCAAAACCGGAGAGACCGAAGAAGTGCGTCCCGACCGTCTTATCCCGATCGAAAAGATCGTCCCTAACCCAGATCAGCCCCGTCGTACTTTTACGCCTGAACAGCTACAGGAACTGGCGGATTCGATCCGTGTCAAAGGTGTGATTCAGCCGCTGATCGTGCGCCCCGATCCGCGTAACAGTGACCAGTTTGAAATCGTCGCGGGTGAACGTCGCTGGCGTGCGTCGCAGATGGCGCAGCTGCATGAATTGCCCGTGTTGGTGCGGGACTTTGATGATATCGAAGTTCTCGAAGTTGCCATTATCGAAAACATTCAGCGTGCTGATCTGAACGCCATCGAAGAGGCGGCCAGCTACCGTCAGCTGATGGATAAATTTGGTCATACCCAGGAAAAAATGGCAGAGGCGCTTGGCAAAAGCCGCAGTCACATTGCCAATCTTCTGCGTTTGTTGAACCTGCCAGAGCCCGTTCGGGATCTTGTTGTGGCAGGTGATCTGAGTGCGGGCCACGCCCGCGCGTTGATTACTGCAGAGGATCCTGAAACCCTGGCGCGCAAAGCTGTTGCCAAAGGCATGTCGGTTCGCGCTGTCGAGCAGATGGTGAAAACCGCCGCAAATCCCCCGGCGCCGCGTAGCCGCAAAAAGGCCGAGGCGAGCTATGACAAAGATGCGGACACCCGCGCTTTGGAATCTGATCTGGCCGCGGCGTTGCGCATGAAAGTGGACATTCAGCATCGCCCAGGCCAAGAGGCCGGGGCCATCACAATCTCATACGAAACATTGGAAGAACTGGATACGCTGTGCGGCATCCTCAGCGCAGGGCGCTGAAGGGCGGTCAGTGATCCGGGTCGGGCAACAGTTCGGCCACAAGCGCATTCAGAACCAGACGACCGCGTTGGGTGACCCCCAGCGCGGTTTCATTTTGCCACAAAAGCCCAAACTCGGTAAATTCCTCAAATTGCGAGGGGAGGGTATCCATCCCCAGCATGTTGAGTAACCGACCTTTATCTAGACCATCAGAGATACGAAGCCCCATCATAAGGTATTCGCCAGCTTGATCTGGCAGATCAAGGGTACGCCATTCCTGAACGCCATCTCCGGCTTCGGCCTGTTTTAGCCATTTGCCGGGCTGCAGCTCTGTGCTGGTTGCGAATTTCTGTCCATTCAACGTGACGCGCCCATGCGCACCGGGACCAACCCCGGCATAATCGCCATAGGTCCAATAGATCATATTGTGTCGGGATTCGGCACCGGGCCGCGCATGGTTCGACACTTCGTAGGCAGGCAGGCCAGCTGTGTTGCAGATCTCTTGGGTCAGGTCATAAAGATCGGCGCCCAGATCCTCGTCTGGCAGGCCCTTTAATCCACCATTTTCAGCACGCTTCCAAAAGGCGGTGCCTTGCTCGATGGTCAGTTGGTATAGGGACATATGATCGGGGTTAAAGGTCAGCGCCTCGCGCAGTTCTGCGTCCCACATGTCCAGAGTTTGATCTTGACGGGCATAGATCAAATCAAAGCTGACCCGATCAAAAACCTGCCGTGCTGTGGCCAGGGCTTGTTTGGCCTCGTCGACATCGTGTAGGCGGCCCAGCCGTTTCAAATCGTCAGGATTCAGGGCCTGAACGCCCAAAGAGACCCTGTTCACACCCGCATCAGCATAGCCGGAAAACCGCCCGGCCTCGACCGATCTTGGGTTTGCCTCTAGCGTGATTTCGATGTCATTGGCCCAGTGCCAGGTTTCGCGCGTGGCGCGCAAAATCGTGTCCACGGTTTCAGGATGCATCAAAGAGGGCGTGCCGCCGCCAAAGAAAATAGACCCTAAACTGCGGGTTTGGGTCTTTTCTGCGATGCGTCGGACTTCGTCGGCCAAGGCATTGGCCCAGCGGGTCTGATCAATCCCGCTGGTGACGTGACTGTTAAAATCACAATAGGGGCACTTGGCCTCGCAAAAGGGCCAATGGACATACAGCCCAAAACCGGCATTTTGCCAGTCTTCACTCAAAGCAGCCGCTCAGCAATTTGGCCACGGCATTGGCGCGGTGGCTGATCTTGTTCTTTTCCCAGCGATCCATTTCGGCAAAAGTCACATCATGGCCATCGGGTACAAACATGGGGTCATAGCCGAACCCGTCCAGACCGCGCAGGGGCCAGATCAGATGTCCGGGGGCGATGCCTTCGAACACCTCGTCATGGCCATCGGGCCAGGCCAGAACCAGCGTGCAGCGGAATTGCGCCAGACGCGGATGCGGGGCGTTTTTGGCTTCCAGTTCTTCGTGGGCGCGGGTCATGGCGATCAGGAAATCACGGCCCGATCCGGTTTCGGCCCAATCGGCAGTGTAGACACCGGGCGCGCCATCCAGCGCGTCGATGGTGATGCCGCTGTCATCGGACAGGGCGGGCAGGCCGGTGGCCTCGGCGGCCGCATGGGCCTTGATCCGGGCGTTGCCGACAAAGGTGTCTTCGGTTTCTTCCGGTTCGTCCAGCTTCATCTCGGCGGCGCCAACCACCGAGATGCCAAAGGGCTGGAGGAGATGAGACATCTCTTCCAACTTACCTTTGTTATGGGTCGCCACCAGCAGGCGGTCGCCTTCGAATTTGCGGGTCATGCGACCGCGGCCTGCTGCAGCGCGACCAGTTCGCCCACGCCTTTTTCCGCCAGATCCATCAGCTGGCTCATTTGGTCGCGAGAGAAGGTCGCACCCTCTGCGCTCATCTGGACTTCGATCAGCTGGCCGTCGCCACGCAGGATAAAATTCCCGTCCACGCCGGCTTCGCTGTCTTCGGGGTAATCCAGATCCAGCACCGGCTGACCGGCATAGATGCCGCAGGAGATCGCAGCGACCGGGGAAATCAGCGGATCGGTTTTGATCTCACCCGATTTCATCAGCTTGTTCACCGCCAGACGCAGCGCAACCCAACCGCCGGTGATTGAGGCGCAGCGCGTGCCGCCATCGGCCTGGATCACGTCGCAGTCCACGGTGATCTGGCGTTCACCCAGGGCAACACGGTCCACACCGGCGCGCAGGCTGCGGCCGATCAGACGCTGGATTTCAACTGTGCGCCCGCCTTGCTTGCCCGAGGTTGCCTCGCGCCGCATCCGCGACGAGGTTGAGCGCGGCAGCATCCCGTATTCCGCTGTCACCCAACCCAGGCCTGACCCTTTGATAAAGGGCGGCACGCGGGCCTCCAGCGACGCGGTGCACAGGACATGGGTGTCGCCCATTTTGATCAGGCAAGAGCCCTCGGCATGTTTGGTCACACCGGTCTCAATCGAAACCTGGCGCATTTGGTCTAGTTCTCTTCCCGACGGTCGCATGTCATTCCTTTCCAGCGTGGTTGGCCCCGGCATACACAGCTGACCCCAAGGCGCAAGTGCGATTGACGCCATGGCGCAGAGGTCTTTAATGATCTCTGCCGGGTCCGAGGAAAATGATGACCGAAACACAGGAAGTTCTGTCCCAGATGAATGACCGCTCGCGCGAGGTGTTTCGCCGGGTGGTCGAAAGCTATCTGGAAACCGGAGATCCGGTTGGGTCGCGCACCCTGACCCGCGCGCTGACTGAAAAAGTCTCTGCCGCGACGATCCGCAATGTGATGCAGGATCTCGAATTTCTTGGGCTGTTGGACAGCCCCCATGTCAGCGCGGGGCGGATCCCGACGCAGTTGGGGCTGCGCATGTTTGTGGATGGGCTGCTAGAGGTCCGCGATCTGAACGACACAGACCGCGAGATGATCGACGCAACAATGGGCCGCCCCGAAGGGTCCGATGTGGGCGGCTTGCTGGACAAGGTCGGGTCGGCCCTATCTGGTGTGACGCAGGGCGCGTCGCTGGTGCTGACCCCAAAACACGAAGCGCCGCTGAAACATGTGGAATTTGTCAGTCTTGGCCATGACCGCGCGCTGGTCGTGATTGTGTTCGCTGATGGGCATGTGGAAAACCGCCTGTTCACGCCGCCGCCGGGCATCACCCCCAGCGCCCTGCGCGAGGCGGCGAATTTTGTGAATGCCATGGCCGAGGGCCGGACCCTGTCCGAACTGCAGAGCGTGATGAAACAGCAGATTGACCTGCACCGGCAAGAGCTTGATTCGCTGGCGACCCAGCTGATCGCCGCCGGTGTCGCGGTTTGGGGCGAGGGCAGCGATGCGTCAGAACGGTTGATCGTGCGGGGGCGCGCCAATCTGCTGGGTGATGATTCCGCCGAGGAAGAGCTGGAACGCATCCGCCAACTGTTTGACGATCTTGAGCGAAAGCGCGATATCGCTGACTTCCTCGAGCTGGCGGATCAGGGCGACGGTGTGCGCATTTTTATCGGCTCAGAGAATAAACTTTTTTCGCTTTCGGGTTCCTCTTTGGTGGTCTCTCCATATATGAACGCGGATCGAAAGATTATTGGCGCGGTCGGGGTGATTGGCCCGACTCGTCTGAACTACGGACGTATCGTTCCGATTGTGGATTACACCGCCCAGCTGGTCGGCAAAATGATCTCTGATCGGAGTTAGAGGTGAAGAATGGCAGAGCCCAAGGAAACCGAATTTCTGGATGATATCGAGGCCATCGAGGCCGAGGAACTCGCCGCAGAAGAGGCAGAGCCCACCGATGCCGAGGTGATTTCCTCGCTTGAGGCAGAGCGCGACGAGTATAAAGACCGCTTTATGCGTGCGCTGGCAGATGCTGAAAACGCCCGCAAGCGCGCCGACAAGGATCGCCGCGAGGCGCAGGCCTATGGCGGCACCCGCATCGCGCGCGATCTGGTCAATGTCTATGACAACCTGAACCGCGCCCTGCACGCGGCCAAGGATGCCGAAGGCGAAGGCGCAAATGCGCTGCGCGAGGGTGTTGAACTGACGCTCAAGGAACTGCTGTCGGTGTTCGACAAACACGGTGTGACCCGCATCACACCCGAGGTCGGCGACCGGTTCGACCCGCAGGAACACGAAGCCATGTTCGAGGCGCCCGTGCCCGGCACCAAGGCCGGTGACATCATTCAGGTCAGCGCCGAAGGTTTCAAACTGCATGACCGCCTGCTGCGTCCGGCGCAGGTGGGTGTCAGCTCTATGGCTGGCTAAGACATCACGTTTGACGATTTGTCGGACGGTCAGGGCGGGGAAATCCCCGCCCTTTTCTTTTGTGGATCAGCTGTCGGCTTTTAACGCCTTCAGATCATAAAGGGCCTGCAGCGCCTCGCGTGGGGTCATTTCATCTGGCGACAGCGCATCCAGCTTTTCTTCCAGTTCCGACGGGCCCTGCGCGGCAACAGGTTGCGGCGGCGCGGTTGCGGCGGCCGAGAACAGCGGCAGATCGTCGATATGCGCCTTGGGCGCGGTGTTCTCGCGCTCGCCTTTTTCCAGCGCGTCCAGCACGTCCCGCGCGCGGGTGATCACGGCAGGGGGCAGTCCGGCCAGCTGCGCGACCTGCACGCCATAAGACCGGTCCGCCGCGCCTTCGCGCACCTCGTGCAGAAAGATCACCTCGCCTTCCCATTCCTTCACGGCCACGGTCGCGTTGCGCACACCGGGCAGCTTGGCCGCCAGCGAGGTCATCTCGTGATAATGGGTCGCGAACAGCCCGCGCACGTGGTTCACCTCGTGCAGATGTTCCAGCGTGGCCCAGGCTATGGACAGCCCGTCATAGGTCGCCGTGCCACGCCCGATCTCGTCCAGGATCACCAGCGCGCGGCTATCCGCCTGATTGAGGATCGCGGCGGTTTCGACCATTTCCACCATGAAGGTCGAGCGCCCGCGCGCCAGATCATCACTGGCCCCGACGCGGCTGAAGATCTGGCTGACCACCCCGATATGCGCGCTGTCTGCAGGAACAAAAGACCCGGTCTGTGCCAGTAGTGCGATCAGGGCGTTCTGGCGCAGATAGGTCGATTTACCGGCCATGTTGGGGCCGGTCAGCAGGTTCAGCGCGGCCTCTTCGCCCGCGCCATTCAGCTGGCAATCATTGGCCACAAAGGGCGCGCCCGCCTTTGTCAGAGCCTGCTCCACAACTGGGTGACGCCCGGCCTGAATGTCAAAGGCGCGGCTGTCATCGACCAATGGGCGGCACCAGTCACGACTGCGCGCCAGTTCCGCCAAGGCAATGGACAGATCAAATTCCGCCAGTGCCAGCGCCATGTCCGACAGGGCAGGGGCTACGGCCAGAATAGAGTCTTTTAGACTTGTATAGAGCCGCTTTTCGATCTCCAGCGCCTCGTTGCCGGCATTCAGAATCCGGGTCTCCAGCTCGGAGAGTTCGACCGTCGTGAACCGCACCTGGTTGGCGGTGGTCTGCCGGTGAATGAAGGTTTCGGACAGCGGCGGCGACATCATCTTGTCGGCGTGCAGCGCGGTGGTTTCGATGAAATAGCCCAGCACATTGTTGTGCTTGATCTTCAGCGCGCCGACGCCGGTCTGTTCGGCATATTGCGCCTGCATCCCGGCGATCACGCTGCGCCCTTCGTCGCGCAGCTTGCGGGCCTCATCCAGCGCCTCGTCATAGCCGGGCGCGATATAGCCGCCATCGCGTGCCAGCAGCGGGGGCTCGGCGATCAGCCCCTGTTCCAGCAGGTCCAGCAACTGATCCTGGCCGGACAGGGTCATGCGGGCGCGGTCCAGCAGGTCGGGCACCGCATCGGGTTGCAGATGCACATGCAGAGTTTCCGCCTGCGCCAGTGCATTGCGCACCGCGGCCAGATCGCGCGGCCCGCCCCGATCCAGCCCCAGCCGCGACAGCGCGCGGTCCAGATCCGGCACCCGGCGCAGGGCGTCGCGCAGCGCGTCAGAGCCCCGATGGTTTTGCGCCCACTCCACCGCGTCCAGCCGTTCGTGGATCACCTCAAGATCGCGGGAGGGCGAAGAAATGCGCCGCTCCAGCAGGCGCGCGCCAGCAGCGGTCACGGTCATATCCATCGAGGCCAGCAGCGACCCGGCGCGCCCGCCGCTCATGGCGTGGGTCAGTTCCAGATTGCGCCGCGTTGCCGTGTCGATCTGCATCAGCCGCGACACGGTTTCCTGCCGGGGCGGGCGCAGCAGGGGCAGGCGGCCTTTTTGCGTGATTTCCAGATAATCGACCACAGCGCCCATGGCCGACAGTTCCGCCCGGTCAAAGGATCCAAACCCCGCAAGGGTCTGCACACCAAACAGGGTGCACAGCCGGTTTTCCGCAGCGGTGCTGTCAAAGGACGCCGCGCCCAGAACCGTGGCCTCCAGCCCCAGTTCCTGCAGCATCTCGCGCAGGGTTTCCTCCAGCTTCTCCGACAGCAGCAGTTCCGAGGGCGCCAGCCGGGCGAGTTCCGCGCCGATCCGCGCTTGTGCCAGGGGCATCACGTGAAACGCGCCGGTGGAAATATCCGCCCAACCCAGCGCAAAATCGTCGCGCACATTGGCCAGCACGGCGAGGTAGTTGTGGCGGCGCGCCTCCAGCAGGCTTTCTTCGGTCAGGGTGCCGGGGGTGACCAGCCGCACCACATCCCGTTTGACCACCGATTTTGAGCCGCGCTTTTTCGCCTCTTCCGGGCTTTCCATCTGCTCGCCTACAGCGACGCGGAACCCTTTGCGAATCAGTGTCAGCAGGTAGCCTTCGGCCGCATGGACGGGTACACCGCACATGGGTATGTCTTCGCCCAGATGTTTTCCGCGCTTGGTCAGCGAGATATCCAACGCCTCGGACGCGGCCACGGCGTCGTCAAAGAACAGCTCGTAGAAGTCCCCCATACGATAAAAGAGCAAAGCATCGGGATAGCCGGCTTTGATTTCCAAATATTGCGCCATCATGGGTGTCACGGTACTTTTATTTCCCTTGTTAGCGATCACTGCACTTTCCCCCGTGGATTTCGCGTGACATTAAGGCGGCTGATCCCGGTGAAAAACCCGCAATCCGACGAAATGCAGGAAGTCATGCCCAAACCTAAGTTTACCCGCGAAGAGGCCCTTGCCTTTCACCTCGAACCGACCCCCGGCAAGTGGGAGGTTCAGGCCACCGTTCCGATGACCACTCAGCGCGACCTGTCGCTGGCCTACAGCCCCGGCGTGGCGGTTCCCTGCGAGGATATCGCCGAAAACCCGGAGCTGGCCTATGACTATACCAACAAGGGCAACCTTGTTGCGGTCATCTCGAACGGGACAGCGGTTCTGGGGCTGGGCAATCTGGGCGCGCTGGGGTCCAAACCGGTGATGGAGGGCAAATCCGTCCTGTTCAAACGCTTTGCCGATGTGAATTCCATCGACATCGAACTGGACACCGAAGACCCGGATGAATTCTGCAAGGCCGTGCGCCTGATGGGGCCGACCTTTGGCGGCATCAACCTCGAAGACATCAAGGCGCCCGAATGCTTTATCATCGAGCAGCGCCTGAAAGAGGAAATGGACATTCCGGTCTTTCACGACGACCAGCACGGCACCGCCGTGATCTGCGCCGCCGGTCTGATCAACGCGCTGCACCTGTCGGGCAAAAAGATCGAAGATGTGAAAATCGTGCTGAACGGCGCGGGTGCTGCGGGCATTGCCTGTATCGAACTTCTGAAAAGCATGGGCGCGCGGCATGAAAACTGCATCGTCTGTGACACCAAGGGTGTGATCTATCAGGGCCGCACCGAGGGCATGAACCAGTGGAAATCGGCCCATGCGGTGAACACCGAGCTGCGCACGCTTGAGGACGCAATGAAAGGGGCCGATGTGTTCCTGGGCGTTTCGGCCAAAGGCGCGGTGACTCAGCAGATGGTGATGGATATGGCCGAAGATCCGGTGATCTTTGCCATGGCCAACCCTGATCCCGAAATCACCCCCGAAGAAGCGCATGAAGTCCGCCCGGACGCGATCGTCGCCACAGGCCGGTCGGATTACCCGAACCAGGTGAACAACGTGCTGGGCTTTCCCTACCTGTTCCGTGGCGCGCTGGATGTCCACGCCCGCGCCATCAATGACGAGATGAAGATCGCCTGCGCCAATGCGCTGGCCGAACTGGCGCGCGAAGACGTGCCGGATGAGGTCGCGCTGGCCTATGGCAAGGCGCTGACCTTTGGCCGCGACTACATCATCCCGACCCCGTTTGACCCGCGTCTGATCCACCGCATCCCGCCCGCCGTGGCCCGTGCCGGGATGGCAACCGGCGCGGCGCGGCGTCCGATCGTGGATATGCAATCTTACGAGGACAACCTGCGCTCGCGCATGGATCCGACCGCCAGCATTCTGCGCGGCATCAACGCCCGTGCCCGTGCGGCGCAGGCGCGGATGATCTTTGCCGAAGGGGACGACCCGCGCGTGCTGCGCGCTGCGGTGATGTATCAGCGCAATGGTCTGGGCAAGGCTTTGGTCATTGGGCGCGAAGCGGATGTTAAAGAAAAGCTGGAGGCCGCGGGTCTGGGCGATGCTGTGCGCGAAATCGAAGTGGTCAATGCTGCCAATTCGCGCCATCTGCGCACTTACAAAGATTTTCTGTACAAGCGCCTGCAGCGTCGCGGCTTTGACCGGCATGATGTGCATCGCCTTGCGGCGCGGGATCGTCACGTCTTTGCGGCGCTGATGCTGGCGCATGGGCATGGCGATGGTCTGATCACTGGCGCGACTCGCAAATCGGCCCATGTGATGGAGCTGATCAACAAGGTGTTTGATGCGGATGCGGGCAGCGGCACGGCGGGTGTGACCGCGCTGTTGCACAAAGGCCGGATCGTGCTGATCGCCGATACGTTGGTGCATGAATGGCCGGATGAGAATGATCTGGCCGATATTGCCGAACGCGCCGCCGATGTGGCCCGCCATCTGGGTCTGGAGCCGCGCGTCGCCTTTGTCAGCTTCTCGACTTTTGGCTATCCGGTGTCGGAGCGCGCGGAAAAGATGCATATCGCCCCGCGTGTGCTGGATCAGCGCGGTGTTTCGTTCGAGTATGAGGGCGAAATGACCGTCGATGTGGCGCTGAACACCAAGGCGGCAGAGGCCTATCCTTTCACCCGCCTGACCGGTCCGGCCAACATTCTTGTCGTGCCGGCGCGCCACTCGGCCAGCATCTCGGTCAAGCTGCTGCAGGAAATGGCCGGGGCGACGGTGATTGGCCCGATCCTTGCCGGTGTGGATGAATCGATCCAGATCTGCTCGACCAATGCGACGGCGAATGACATTCTGAACATGGCCGCACTGGCCGCGTGCAAGATCTGATGTCCCAGGGGCGGCCCGGTGCGGGCCGTTTCTGAGTATTTCGACCAAGAAGAAGGATCCGGGGTGCATGACCATATTCAATCTCGGGTCCATCAATATTGATTTGTTTTATCGGGTCGCGCATCTGCCGCAGCCGGGTGAAACGCTGGCCTCTGGCGGGTTTGACCGTGGTCTTGGCGGCAAGGGTGCGAATATGTCGGTGGCCATGGCGCGGGCAGCATCGCGCGCGGTGCATATTGGCGCGGTGGGCGAGGATGGCGGTTGGACCGTGTCCCGTTTGACCGAATACGGCGTTGACACACGACATATCCAGAGGGTGGGCGCTACGGGTCATGCGGTGATCCTGGTGGATGATGCGGGTGAAAATGCCATTGTGCTGCATGGCGGGGCCAATCAGGACATCCCGATCAGCGCGGTGATGGCTGCACTGGCCGAAGCCACGCCCGGCGATACTTTTCTCTGTCAGAACGAAACAAACCTACAGGCCGAGGCCGCGCGCATGGCCCGCAGCAAGGGGCTGCGCGTCACCTATGCCGCCGCTCCGTTTGAAGCACAGGCTGTGCGGGCGGTGCTGCCCTATCTGGATCTGCTGGTCCTGAACGCGGTCGAGGCCGCGCAGCTGACGCAGGCCACCGGCCAGTCGCTGGACGATCTGCCGGTACGCGATGTTGTGGTGACGCTGGGCGGGGCTGGCTGTCGCTGGCATGGCCCTGAGGGTGTTCAGAGCTACCCCGCTGTGCCTGTGACCCCGGTGGATACCACCGGCGCTGGCGATACGTTTACCGGCTATCTTTTGGCGGGGCTGGATCAGGGGATGCCGATGGCGCAGGCGATCGGCTTGGCGTCAAAGGCCGGGGCGCTGATGGTCACGCGCCCCGGTACTGCCGATGTCATTCCCGACCTGAAAGAGGTCCGGGATTTTCACGCTTAATGCGCAAAGGCGGCCTGAGCGCCCCACAGCTGTTTAACGCGCTGGTCGCGGCCACAGGCATCGCGATAGCGTTTATAGGCTTTGCTTTGGCGCAGCGGGCCGAACCGGGTCACGACCAGTTTTTTGCCTTTGTAATAATCCTGGTGATAGGCTTCGGCATCGTAGAAAGGTTTGGCCTGCAGGATTGGCGTCACGATCTTGCGCCCCAGTGCAGCCTGCGCATCTGCTTTGGCGGCCTCGGCGGCTTTCTTTTGCTCTGCGTTTTTCACAAAGATTGCAGTGCGATAGCTGTTGCCCCGATCACAGAACTGACCGCCTGCGTCGGTCGGGTCCACGCTGCGGAAAAACATATCGTATAGCTGGCGGGTGCTGACTTTGTTCGGGTCAAAGTCGATTTTGACCGCCTCGTAATGGCCGGACCCGCCTTTGGTCACGTCCTTATAGGTTGGGTTGGCTTTGCCACCGCCGGTATAGCCGGACACGGCTTCGCGCACACCACGCACGGATTCAAAATCGGATTCCACACACCAGAAACAGCCCCCGGCGACGATGATTTCATCGGCGTGGGCGCGGGGCGCGGTGGCAGACACGCCGATCAGGATCAGCAGGGCAGGCAAAAGGCGAGACAGGTTACGCATCAGAATCCTCCGGTTTTCCGGCAAGCTGCGTGTTGTCCGCGATTTGAGCAAGCCCAGAGTCGCTGTCTCACCGCATGGTGAAGGGCTGTGAACCTATTTCAAAAGCTGCGCGAACTTCATGGCCAGGCCAATGTCGCCGGACACCTTCAGCTTTCCCATCATGGTTGCGGTCATCGGGTTCAGATCGCCGGCCAGCAGCTTTTCCAGATTTTTACGCGACAGACGCAGGGTGCAATCTGTGTCGCGATCCTGATCATCTGCACTGCCGTTCTCAAGCACGATCACACCGTCATCGCCGCAATCGAATTTCAGCGATCCATCGACGCTGCGCCCGTTCATATTGTCACGGATTTGGTTCAACAGGTCCTGCATTTCTCCCCCCTTATGCAAAAGAAAACCCGCCCAGTAGCTAGGGCGGGTTTGGAAGGTTCGGCAATGGTGACGCCGGGGCGGTCTGGCCCTTGTCGTCACGTCAGGTCAGATTAGCCCAGGCGGCGGTCGCGCGCGGCCAGCAAGCGCAGACGCAGGGCGTTCAGGGTGATGAAGCCCTCGGCATCTTTCTGATCATAGGCACCGGCGTCGTCTTCAAAGGTCACGTGGGCCTCGGAATACAGCGAATAATCGGACCAGCGGCCAATGGTGCGCACCGACCCTTTGTATAGTTTCAGGCGCACGGTGCCGGTCACATGTTCCTGGCTCTTGTCGATCAGGGCCTGGATCATGTCACGCTCGGGCGAGAACCAGAAACCATTATAGATCAGTTCCGCATAGCGCGGCATGATCGAATCCTTCAGGTGGCCTGCGCCGCTGTCCAGAGTGATCTGTTCGATGCCGCGATGGGCCTCCAGCAGGATGGTGCCGCCGGGGGTTTCATAGATGCCGCGGGACTTCATGCCGACAAAGCGGTTTTCGACGAAATCCAGACGGCCAATGCCATGCACGCGGCCATATTCGTTCAGCTTGGTCAGGATGGTGGCGGCGCTCATCGCTTCGCCATTGATCGCCACCGCATCACCTTTTTCAAAGGTGATTTCGATGATCTCTGCCTGATCGGGCGCGTCTTCGGGGTGGTTGGTGCGCTGATAGACATAATCGGGCGCGTTTTCGGCCGGGTCTTCCAGAACCTTGCCCTCGGACGAGGTGTGCAGCAGGTTCGCATCCACCGAGAAGGGCGCTTCGCCGCGCTTGTCCTTGGCAATCGGGATCTGGTTCTTTTCGGCAAAGTCCAGCAGCGAGGTGCGCGAGTTCAGATCCCATTCACGCCAGGGCGCGATGCATTTGATGTCGGGGTCCAGCGCGGCCACGGACAGTTCGAACCGCACCTGATCGTTGCCCTTGCCGGTTGCGCCATGCGCCACAGCATCGGCGCCGGTGGCATGGGCGATTTCCACCAGACGCTTGGAAATCAGCGGGCGGGCGATCGAAGTGCCCAGCAGATACAGGCCCTCATAGACAGCATTGCCGCGGAACATGGGGAAAACATAGTCGCGCACAAATTCTTCGCGGATGTCTTCGATATAGATGTTCTCGGGTTTGATCCCCAGCATCTCGGCCTTGGCGCGCGCGGGCTCTAGCTCTTCGCCCTGGCCAAGATCGGCGGTAAAGGTCACAACCTCGCAACCATATTCGGTCTGCAACCATTTCAGGATGATCGAGGTGTCGAGGCCACCGGAATAGGCCAATACGACTTTCTTGGGCGCGGACATGCTGGGATTCCTATCTCTGATAATCGCGTGGGCCTTAGCTGGTTTTCGCGCCATGGGCAAGGATCTGGGATTGACGATACCGCATGACCGGTTTCTGTTGCGGGCAAGTAGTAGGAAGGTATCGCCATGAAGGGCTGGACGATTTTCAAACATTCGGTGCAGTTGGTGCTGAACAATCTGGACGTGGCGCTGCGGGTGTCGCTGTTGCTGTACCTGCCGCAGGTGCTGAACCAGTATTTTATCATGAATAGCGCAGATCGGATGTTGGCCGGGGATACGTCCCCCGTCACGGGGATTTTGGCATTGGGGCTGATGTCCTTTATTGGGACGCTTTGGATCGCGGTCAGCTGGCACCGGTTTGTTCTGCTGGGTGAAACCCCCGGCGGCTGGTTGCCCGGTTGGCAAGGTAGCCGCATGATGGGGTATCTGGGGCGGTCTTTGCTGATTGGTATTCTGATTGGTTTGGGGCTGGGGATTAGCAGCGTGATCATCGCGGTTATTCCGGGGCTGAACCTTCTCATGCTGCCGGGGCTTGTGCTGGCCGGGTCGTATTTCTTTTTCCGGCTTGGGGTCATCCTGCCCGCCGGGACGATTGATCAGAACATGCCGCTGTCGGAGGCGTGGAAAGCGACCAAGGACAAGGATGGCGCGATTGTTGTGCTGGCTCTGATCCTCGCACTGGGTGCCGTTATCGTGCAGATCCCGTCGATGGTCAGTGCCAACCCCGGATCTCTGATTTCGCTGATCTACGGACAGGTCACTGGCTGGTTCCTGATGATGTTCGGGGTATCCACCCTGACCACGCTTTATGGCCATTATGTCGAAGGTCGCCCGATTGACTGACCGCGCGCTTTCTGTCTGATCAAATCATTGACGTTGAATAGCGGCATGCTATCCCAAGTCTGATTTGTAAGGGAGCGTTTCATGATCAAAGGATTTAAACTGTATGTGTACGCGGTGCGCATGGTGCTGCGCAATTGGCTAGCAATTTCGAAAGTATCGATCGCGCCGATCGCTGCAGCGATCTTTGTTCTCTACTACCTATTGCCGAAATTTTTCAAAGAGGGCGAGCAAACCGGCATCAACTTCGTGCTGTTTTTCTTTGTTTTCATTGTGTTGGGCTTCCTTATGGTTGTCGTCGTGGTCTGGTGGCACCGATTTGTTTTGCTCGAGGATGAATCTGACGGACATATATCGTCTCTGCCTCAGCGAGCGATTTTGGCATATATCGGACGGCTGATTTTGCTCGTGATTATTGCCATGCTTGTTTCCCTTCCTTTGCTATTCCTGTCGCAGCGGGCGTTGCAAATCGCTGGAGTGTTTGCGGTGGTTTTTCTTTTGTGGCCGCTTGTATACATCCTGCTTGCATCGGTGTTTTTGAGGATGTCTTTTATCCTGCCCGCAGCGGCTGTCGGAAAACCAATTTCGATTGCCGAGGCCATGGAAGACACGCGCGGCAGTTTCTGGGTGTTTCTGTCCGCGACAGTTTGCGCTGCCGTAGTTCAGTTTGTGGCTGACCACGCCGTTAACTGGCTGATTGGATTGGCGTCGGGGAGCGTTGCCTACTACAGTATCAGCATTTTTTCGCTGCTGGTGTCGGCGATGGTCGCCATGTTCAATGTCAGCCTGCTGACAACCCTGTATGGTCACTATATCGAAGGGCGCCCGATTGACTGACTGCGCCCTTTGCGTCACCAAACATGCATGAGCACTTTTCAGGATAAGGCGCGCGATGCGGCGCAGGCCATGAGGGAGGTCTTTGCGGCCACGCCCTTGCAGCGAAATGCACATCTCTCTCAGCGGTTTGACGCTGACATTTGGTTGAAACGCGAAGATCTGGGCCCGGTGCGCAGTTACAAGCTGCGCGGGGCCTTTAACGCCATGCGTAAACAGGCCGATCTGTCGCTGGTTGTGGCTGCCAGTGCGGGCAATCACGCGCAGGGCGTGGCCTATATGTGTCAGCATATGGGGGTGCGCGGTGTGATCTTTATGCCTGTGACCACGCCACAGCAAAAGATCCAGAAAACCCGGATGTTTGGCGGCGATGCGATCGAAATCCGCCTGGTGGGCGATTATTTTGACGATTGCCTGCACGCCGCGCAGAGTTTCTGCGCCGAGGAAGGCGGGCATTTCCTGTCACCTTTTGATGACCCTGACGTGATCGAGGGGCAGGCCAGCGTTGGTGTCGAGATCGAAGAACAGCTGGGCGGAGTTCCCGATGCGCTGGTTGTGCCTGTTGGGGGCGGTGGGCTTGCCTCTGGTCTGCTTGGCTATTTTAGCACGCGTACCCATTACAGTTTTGTCGAACCTGCAGGGGGGGCCTGTCTTCGCGCTGCGCTTGAGGCCGGTCGCCCGGTGGCGCTGGATCATGTGAATACATTTGCAGATGGCGCGGCGGTGGCGCGAATCGGGGATGTCACTTTTGATCGTCTGAAAGATGTTGGTTTGGCCAGCACGCTGACCATCAACGAAGATCGGCTATGCACAACCATGCTGGAAATGCTGAATGTCGAAGGTGTGGTTTTGGAACCGGCCGGGGCGCTTGCGTTGGATGCGCTAAAGGATATGGGCCAGGCGATTCGCGGTCGGCAGGTGGTTTGCGTCACTTCGGGCGGTAATTTCGATTTTGAGCGCTTGCCAGAAGTCAAAGAGCGCGCCCAGACTTATGCGGGGCTAAAGAAATATTTCATTCTGCGTCTGCCGCAGCGCCCCGGTGCATTGCGTGGTTTTTTGGATCTGCTTGGCCCCGATGATGATGTGGCCCGGTTTGAATATCTAAAGAAATCCGCGCGCAATTTCGGGTCTGTCCTGATTGGTATCGAAACCCCTGACCCAGCCAATTTTCCACGTCTTTTTGCGCGTCTGGATCAGGGGGGATTTGCCTATCAGGACATAACGGATGACGAAATCCTGTCCAATTTTGTGATCTGACGGCGTCGCATCTGTTTGTGGTTTTTCTACGATGCTGCGCTAATCCATGTTGGCGCAGCATGTTGTTCGTGCCTTGTTGGGCTCACGCGGCAAAACGCTTTGGCAGTTCGCCAACAAATTCTGTCTGGCTTGCGTCGAAAACCTTGCGGACTTCACCATCTGGCACGGCGTGGGGATCGCCCTGCGCGGCGGCTTTTTCGCCGGTTTGGCATAGGGCAGAGACCGCCTGAAATCCCAGATTCAGCGCAGCGCCTTTCAGGAAATGCATTTCCTCTTCGACAATTTTGGCGTTGCCGGCCCCGGCCTCAAGCCGGTCGATGGCCTCTGCCACTTCGGCAAGGAAAAGTTCGGCAACCTCATCAAAATCCTCAGCGCCGATTTCCTCGCGCAGTTCAGTGACACGTTCCCAATCAATCATGATCCTACTCCGCATTTTCAGCAAAGTTAGACGGAATTGATGAACAGGAGCTTTCCGCCTGTGCGGCCTTGGTGGCGCGAAAGATAGATTTTTAGGTTTCAGGGGTCATTAAGGGTTGGTGCGCTTAAACAGTGCCAAGTTTGCTGCCTCATCGTGACGAGTTTGGAAAAAACCGTGCAACCACAACGACTGGAAATTGAACATACTGATGGACAAGGGGACCTGAGTTCTGTGCGCCGGGTTCTTGTCGTTGATGATAGCCGCGCACTTGTAAAAATGGTGAGCGCCAAACTGGCGCGCTGGGGTTTTGAGGTGATGCAGGCCCTATCTGGTCCAGAAGCTCTTGAAATATGTGAGGAATTTCCGCCAGATCTGGTTGTATCGGACTGGATGATGCCCGGTATGGACGGGTTGGAATTTTGCCGTCGCTTCCGCGAATTGCCCAATAGTGGCTATGGCTATTTCATCCTCCTGACCTCCAAAAGTGAAAAGGGCGAGGTGGCGCAGGGGCTGGATGCGGGCGCTGATGACTTCCTGTCCAAGCCGGTCGATTTCAACGAATTGCGCGCGCGAATCAATGCCGGCGCGCGGGTCGTTTCGATGGAGCGGCAGCTGTCCGAAAAAAATCGTGAGGTTTCTGAGGCGCTGGAACAGCTTCAGGTCATCCACACCGCGATCGACAATGATCTGCGCCAGGCGCGTACAATTCAGCAATCTCTTGTGCCCGAGCGGGTGCGCGAGATTGGAACCTCTCGTGTGAGCCTGTTGTTGCATCCCTGTGGCCATGTGGGCGGGGATCTGGTGGGGATGTTCACCCCAGGATTCGACCGTCTGGGACTATATAGCATTGACGTATCCGGCCACGGTATCACCTCGGCAATGGTGACAGCCCGTGTCGCGGGCTACATGTCCAGCGTGTTTCTGGATCAGAACGTTGCTTTGGAAAAGCGGTTCGAGAAATATTATGCAATGCGCCAGCCGGCTGAAACCGCACGCCTGCTGAACCAACGGCTGGCTGCGGATCCTGGGGTCGAGGAATATCTGACCATGGGCTATGTCGCCGTCGACACCCAAAGCGGAAAGGTGCGCCTGGTACAGGCTGGCCATCCGCCCCCCATTTTGATGCGGCAGGATGGGCGTGTCGAATATGTCGGGGATGGCGGCCTTCCAATCGGCCTGGTTGATGAGGTCAGCTATGATCAGGTTGAATTTGTTATGAAAACCGGTGACCGCCTCCTGCTATACTCTGATGGGTTTACCGAAGCGGTGATGAAAAACGGCGAAATGCTGGGCGAAGAGGGGCTGGCTGACATTTTCTCTGAAGTGATGAAGGGCGGAGGTGACGGCCCTGAAATGCTTGAGGATATGTTCTGGCGGCTGACCGCGAATATGCAAGACGCAGAGAGCCTGGGCGACGATGTCTCAGCGGCATTGTTTGAATTTGATGTGATCAGACAGGACTAGGATCAGACAGATTTACTACAAGGGGACAGTCACCCCGTTCCTAGGGCTTAGGATAGACGTTTGATCACACTCAGATGTCTGCGCAGAAGTCCCACATCGCCTGGATTTCCCAAAAGCCCTGACGCGCTGTCCAGAGGCACCCAATATGCGCTGTGGCCGGGGTCCAAAGGCGGTCCAATGCGTCTGGTCGGGCGTGCGCAAAAAATTGTACAGATTTTTTCGGCCCATAGGTCGTATTCAGGCATGTAGGTAAAGCGACGAAACGCTCCTAGCCGGATGGGACGCGTTATCGTCCAACCTGTCTCTTCCATGACTTCTCGGTGTAGGGCGGGAATCGGGTTTTCACCCGGATCTATGCCGCCTCCGGGCAATTGGTATTCTGGGTGCGGGGCCTGCTGAAACGTGACCAGCAACTTATCCCCCTGGGGGAGGATCGCATAAACGCCTGGCCGCATTTTGTACTGGCGATCTGGGTGCGGGGGCTTACCATATCTGCGGATCATCCTGCGATTGCCCCTTTGCGTCTGGCTTGATCGTCCCTATATGGCTGCGATATGCCAATATGTGGCAGATAAGGAAACCCCATGACCACCGGTACCAAAATCGCCTGGGACGACACTGTCCTGCCCTTTCAGCTTGATCGCTCCGACATGCGCGGCCGCGTTGCGCGGCTGGATGGCGTGTTATCGGGTGTTCTGAAACAGCACAATTACCCCGCTCCGGTCGAGGCGCTGGTGGCAGAAATGGCCCTGCTGACCGCGCTGATCGGGCAGACCGTGAAACTGCGTTGGAAACTGTCCCTTCAGGTGCAGACCAAGGGCGCCGTGCGCATGATCGCGACCGATTATTATGGCCCCGAGGAAGAAGGGCAGCCCGCCCGCATCCGCGCCTATGCCAGCTTTGACGCGGATCGCATCACCGATGCCGATCCGTTTTCGCAGCTGGGCGAGGGCTATTTTGCAATCCTGATCGACCAGGGCGAAGGGATGCAACCCTATCAGGGCATCACTCCGATCGCGGGGGGCAGCCTGTCCGATTGCGCCGCCGCTTATTTCGCCCAGTCGGAGCAGCTGCCGACCACGTTTGCGCTGTCTTATGGGCGCTCTATCGAACCGGGTGTGGGCGAACATTGGCGCGCGGGTGGCATCATGCTGCAGCATATCCCCACGGCGTCGCCCTTTGTCACTGGCGAGGTGGACTCGGATGGCCTGTCCATCGCCCGCAAGGACAAGGATGACATGGCCGATGAGAACTGGAACCGCGTGAACATGCATCTGCAAACCGTCGAGGAACTGGAGCTGGTCGGCCCCAGCGTTCCGCCGACCGACCTGCTGGTACGCCTGTTCCACGAAGAAGAGCCGCGCGTTTTTGACCCGCAGTTGATCAAGTTCGGCTGCACATGTTCCGAGGACCGCGTGCGCCAAAGCCTGTCGATCTACTCGGCCAAGGACATCGAAAAGATGACCACCGAGGACGGGCGCGTGACGGCGGATTGCCAGTTCTGCGGCGCGCATTACGACCTGGACCCGAAAACCGTGGGGTTCGAGGCGGATGGCGCTCAGTGAGCTGATCGCAACGCAAACACAGCTCCTGCGCCGTGCCGTGGCGCGGGAGTCTGACCCATCCTCGGATTTTGATCTGAACCCTGATGTGGTGCTGCCCGAGGGGCGCAAACTGCGCCCGGCCGGGGTGCTTTGTGCCTTTCAGGAGGGGCCCGAGGGGCTGGAAGTCGTGCTGACCAAGCGGTCTTCGCGCCTTAAACACCATCCCGGACAGATCGCGTTTCCCGGCGGCAAGGTGGATCCTGCGGATAGCGATCCGGTGGACGCCGCGCTGCGCGAAGCCCTGGAAGAGGTCGGCTTGCCGCGCGCGCAGGTCGAAGTGATCGGCGCACTGCCGCCGCATGAAACCGTGACCAGCTTTACCGTCACCCCTGTTGTCGCGCTGATCCATGGCCGCTTTGACCCCAGACCCGAGCCTGGCGAAGTGGCCGAAGTTTTTGCCGCCCCCTTTACTCATGTGACCGACCCGGCGCGGTTTGCGGTGCAATACCGGCGGTGGCGGGGACAGCGGCGGCACTATTTCACCGCCCCCATTGGCCCTTATTACATTTGGGGCGCGACGGCGCGAATCCTGCGCGGTTTGGCGGATCGGGTGCAGGCGTGACTCACGTTGCCGGAGACTGGCTGACCGATCCCGGCGCGCAGGCCGTTTTGACTATGCTGGAAGAGGCCGGGCATCAGGCCTTTGCCGTTGGAGGCTGTGTGCGCAACGCGCTGTTGGGTGCACCGGTGGCGGATGTGGATATGTCCACCAGCGCCCGCCCGGAACAGGTGATCGCACTGGCCAAGAAGGCTGGTCTAAAACCCGTCCCAACGGGAATTGATCACGGCACAATCACCGTGGTTGCCCATGGCACAGGGTTCGAGGTCACGACATTTCGCGCCGATGTGGAAACCGATGGGCGTCGGGCCGTTGTGCGTTTTGCCGATGATATTGCACAGGATGCGGTGCGGCGCGACTTCACCATGAATGCGCTATACGCGGATCGCACCGGGCGGGTGATTGATCCGCTCAACGGGTTGCCCGATCTGCAGGCGCGCCGGGTGCGGTTCATTGAGGATGCGGATCGCAGAATCCGCGAGGATTACCTGCGCACCCTGCGATTCTTTCGGTTCAGCGCGTGGTATGGTGACCCGGCGCTGGGCATGGATGCAGAGGCGCTGGCCGCCATTGCCGCGAATCTGGATGGGCTGGATAGCCTGTCGCGTGAACGGGTCGGGGCCGAAATCACCCGGCTTTTGGCAGCACCGGACCCTGTTATGGCGGTGGCCGTGATGGATCAGACCGGGGTTCTGGCGCGGGTTCTGCCTGGGGCGAGCCCGAGGGCGCTGGGCCCGCTTTTGCTGCATGAGGCCGCGCTGAACCTGCAACCTGACGCGTTGCGCCGCCTTGTCAGTTTGGGCTTTGCCGATGGTGCCGCGCTGCGCCTGTCCAAGGCCGATCAAAAGCGGATCGCCCTGTATCAGAGCCTGATTTCCAACCCGCAATCGCTGGCAGAGACCGCCTGGCGTGATGGAAAAACCGTGGCGCAGAACACGGCTGTTCTGCGCGCCGCGATGCTGGAGATGCCCCTGATGCCGGACAGCGCGGACCAGATCAAAAAGGGCGCAAACGCGCATTTCCCGGTCAAGCCCCGCGACCTGATGCCCGACCTGCAGGGCCCCGCGTTGGGCGCGGCGCTGAAGCGGCTGGAACGCGACTGGATCGCCTCTGATTTCACCCTTGATCGTGAAGTTTTGCTGACACGGGTCACGCAGGGGTGACAAATCCGATTGTTCGCGCTAAACCAGAACGCGAACATACGCGAGGGTTTGACATGGTGATTTACAGGATTCGCTTCAGCAACGTCTGATCCGGCCTGAAATCTGTGGGCCGTATTTGCCGCCCCGCCTTTGTCCCTCCGCTGTTTTTCACAGTTTTCTCCAGTCTCAATCCGGCGATCCGCGCCGTTTGACCTTTTCCGTGGTGTATTCCCATGTTCCGCTACTTTGAAAACCTTGTTGATCCCTATGTCGGCTATGAACAGACCGACACGCCGCCGCGCAAACTCTGGCCGTTTCTGCGCGATTATCTGAAACCCTTCCGCAAGGTGATGTTGATCGCCGGGGTGCTGAAGATGGGCGTCGCCTTTGGCGAGGTGCTGCTGATCTGGTATGTCGCGCGCATTGTCGATCTGCTGGCCAGCGGTGCGCCGGAACAGATCCTGCCCGAGCATGGTGTGGAGTTCACCCTGGCCGCGCTTTGGGTTCTGGTGTTGCGCACGATTGTGGGCGCAACCGACATGGCGTTGCTGCACAACACGATCTTGCCGAACCTTGGGTCGCTGATCCGCTGGCGGTCGCATCGCCATGTGCTGCGTCAGTCGGTGGGTTGGTTCGAAAACGACTTTGCCGGGCGTATCGCCAACCGGATCATGCAGACCCCGCCCGCCGCGGGCGAGGCGGTATTTCAGGTGCTGGATGCGGCGGCATTTTTCATCACCACGCTGATCGGCGCGCTGGTTTTGATGTCGAATTTCGACCTGCGGCTGGTGATCCCGCTGGTGCTGTGGATCTTGGCCTATCTTTTGTTGATGCTTTGGACGATCAAGCGTGCCGGGCCTGCCTCCAAGGCCAGCTCGGACGCGCGCAGTGCGATCACCGGGCGGGTGGTGGACAGCTATTCCAACATCCATTCGGTCAAGATGTTCGCTCATCACGACCGCGAAGAAGCCTATGCACAAGAGGCCATCGAAACCGCCCGCCAGACCTTTATGCGCGAGATGCGGATCGTCACGATCATGGATCTGTCGCTGACCTTTCTGAACGGGGTGATGATCGTTGCGGTGGCGGCGCTGGCCGTGGGTCTTTGGATCAATGGCATGATGACCGAAGGCATGGTGGCCGCCGCGCTGACCATGGCGCTGCGGTTGAATAACATGACCTACTGGATCATGTGGGCCATGACCAATCTGGTGCAAAATCTGGGCGTTGTGGCCGAGGGGATGGAAACCATCGCCCAACCCGTGACCCTTGTGGATGATACGGGCGCGCAGCCCTTGCTGCCCGGCCCCGGTCGGATCGAATTGCAGGCTTTGTCGCATCACTATGGGCGCGGTAGCGGCGGGCTGGATGACATTACCCTGACCATCGAACCGGGTGAAAAGATCGGGCTGGTTGGGCGCTCTGGCGGCGGGAAATCGACCCTGCTCAAGCTGCTTTTGCGGTTCTACGATGCGGAATCGGGTCGAATCCTGATTGATGGTCAGGATGTGTCTGCGGTGACGCAGGACAGTCTGCGTTCGCGCATCGGGATGGTGCAGCAGGACAGCGCGCTGTTGCACCGCTCGGTCCGGGACAACCTGTTATACGGGCGTCCCGATGCGGAGGAGGCTCAGATCATCGAGGCGGCCAAACAGGCGCAGGCGCATGACTTTATCCTCGATCTTGAGGATCCACAGGGGCGCAGGGGCTATGACGCCCATGTGGGCGAGCGCGGTGTGAAACTGTCTGGCGGTCAGCGCCAGCGGGTCACGCTGGCCCGTGTCATGCTAAAAGACGCGCCGATCTTGCTGCTGGACGAAGCCACCAGCGCATTGGACAGCGAGGTCGAGGCCGCGATTCAGGATACGCTTTATGGCATGATGCAGGGCAAGACGGTGATTGCCATCGCGCACAGGCTGTCTACCATCGCGCAGATGGACCGCATTCTGGTGATGGAGGCCGGCCGTATTGTCGAGCAAGGCAGCCATGACGCGCTTTTGGCGCAGGGCGGCCTATATGCAAGTTTCTGGGCCCGCCAAAGCGGCGGTTTCATGGATCCTGATCACGAGGCAGCAGAATGAACCCGTTCAAAATTGATCCTTTTGCGCCTGCTCCGGGCGCGCCGCCAAAAACGCTTTTGGCGTTTTTCCGTTGGGCGTTATACGGCACGGGGCCGGTTCTGGCATTGGCGGCGGGGATCTCGATCCTTGCCGGTGTGGCCGAGGTCGCCGCGGCCTTGTTGCTGGGGCAGGTGATTGATGCGGCGCTGGAATCGACCCCGGCGCAGGTGTTCAGCCAGCAAAGCGGCGTGTTGCTGGGCGCGATGGCGTTTTTCCTGCTGCTGCGCCCGCTGACCCTGGGCGCGTCGGCCTTTTCGCAGACCATCATGCTGCAACCCAATGTGATGAATCTCGCGCTTAGTCGGGTGCATCGGTTCACCCTGGGCCAGTCGGTGCAGTTTTTTGACGATGATTTCGCTGGGCGCATTGCCCAAAAGGAAATGCAGACGGCCCGCGCGGTGAATGATGTCGTGACCGAGGTTGTGCATACGGTGCTGTTTGCGCTGGCATCGGTGGTGGGGGCTGTGCTGCTGCTGGGCACGGTGGATTATCGCATCGCTGCGGGGCTGGTTGTCTGGATCGTCGCCTATGGGTTCTTGATCCGCTATTTCATGCCGCGTATTCGCCAGCGATCAAAGGCACGGGCCGCGGCGCGCGCGATGATCACCGGGCAGGTTGTGGACACTGTCACCAATATCAAAACGGTCAAGCTGTTCGCCCATGACGATCACGAAGATCGCGCGGCGCTGGACGCCATGTCCGATTATCGGACGCGGTTTCTGGAATTTGGTCGCGTGTCTGTTGCGTTCCGTTTTTGGCTGATGTCGTTGGCCGGGTTGTTGCCGGTTCTGCTGGTTGGCGGGGCGCTGTGGTACTGGAGCCGTGGCCTGATTTCCGCAGGCGACATTGCGGCCACTGGGGCGGTCAGCCTGCGACTGGCACAGATGACGGGTTGGGTCAGTTTCACGCTGATGGCCATGTATGCCAATATTGGCGAGGTCGAAGACGGCATTCGCACCCTGACTCCGGCGCATGATCTGGTGGATGCACCAGGTGCCGGGTCGTTGCAGCTGCGAAAGGCGGGGATCCATTTCGATCAGGTCAGCTTTGCCTATGGACGCGCAACCGGCGGGGTGAATGCGGTGTCTTTGCAGATTGCGCCGGGGGAAAAGATTGCGGTTGTTGGGGCGTCGGGGGCAGGGAAATCGACCCTCGTCTCGCTGCTGATGCGGCTCTACGATACCGAAAAGGGCCGGATCGAGATCGACGATCAGGATATTTCCACGGTGACACAGGAAAGCCTGCGGCGTCAGATCGGCATGGTCACGCAGGAAACCGCGATGTTCAATCGCTCGGCCATGGACAATATCCGCTATGGTCGCCCTGACGCCACGGATGAAGAAGTACACGAGGCCGCGCGCAAGGCCGAAGCGCATGAGTTTATCATGGGGCTGGCTGATCATGCCGGGCGCGAAGGCTATGACGCCCATTTGGGCGAGCGCGGTGTCAAACTGTCCGGCGGGCAGCGGCAGCGGATCGCTCTGGCTCGCGCGATCCTGAAAGACGCGCCCATCCTTGTGCTGGACGAAGCCACCAGCGCGCTGGACAGCGAGGTCGAGGCCGCCATTCAATCCGCGCTGGAACGGGTGATGGAGGGCAAGACCGTGCTGGCCATCGCGCACCGCCTGTCGACGATTTCGCGCATGGACCGGATCATCGTGATGGGCGCTGGGCAGATTGTCGAACAGGGCAGCCATGCGGAATTGCTGGCCAAAGGCGGGCTTTATGCGCGCTATTGGCAGCGCCAGTCCGGCGGGTTCCTTGGCTCTGACGAAGATGCGGTCGAAGGCGCGCAGGCCGCAGAATGAAACGTGTGATGATTGTTGGCCAACCGGGTGCAGGGAAATCTACCCTTGCCCGGCAAATTGGCGATGTCGTGGGGCTGCCGGTGATTCACGTGGATCTGATCCATTGGAAATCCGGTTGGGAAGAACGTGGTATGAGCGAAAAACTCGCCCTCGCCCATCAGGCCGAGGCAGGTGATGCCTGGGTGTTCGAGGGGGGCCTTTCGCGCACCTATGACAACCGGCTGAACCGGGCGGACACCTTGATCGTGCTGAACCTACCCACGGGCCTGCGCATGTGGAGGGTGTTTTTGCGCACGCTGAAATATTACGGTCGCACCCGCCCTGATTTGCCCGATGGCTGCCCTGAACGGTTCAGCTGGGAGTTCTGGAAATGGATCTGGGACACGCGCCACAAGAACCGCATAAGTATCCTGCAACTGGCAGAGCAGGCGCGCGGCATGGGCAAGGCCGTCCATGTGCTGCAATCTGCCAGCGAGGTGCGCAATTTCCTGACAGGGCTGGAAAGCGAGGCCAAAACCGGGCAATACCCCGGCCATGGAAACGCTTAGGATCGAACGGCTGGGGCATCGCGGTGACGGCATCGCGGCAGGCCCCGTGTTTATACCCGGCGCTTTGCCTGGCGAATTGGTCGCCGGCGAGGTCGTGAATGGTGCAATGATCGCACCGCGCATCGTGGAACCTGTCGAGGATCGGGTCAAAGCCCCGTGTCGCCATGCCAAGGGCTGTGGCGGTTGTCAGCTGCAACATGCCAGCGACGGTTTTGTCGAGGGCTGGAAACTGGACGTCGTACAGCGCGCGCTGGAGGCGCAGGGGCTGCAGGTGGATCTGCTTCCTGTGCTGACCTCGCCCTCAAGGTCGCGCCGCCGGGCCAGCTTTTCCGCGCGCCGCACGAAAAAGGGGGCCTTGGCGGGGTTTCACCAGAAAGGATCGGACACGGTTGTTGCGGTGCCCGATTGCCAGCTGGTCATGCCAGAACTGGCCGCCGCCCTGCCCATGGTCGAAGAACTGGCCCGCATCGGTGGCAGCCGCAAGGGTGAGCTCTCTGTGCTTGTCACCGCTAGCCTGTCGGGGCTGGACGTGGTCGCCACTGGCGGCAAACCGGCCGATGCCAATCTGCGGTTGGAACTTGCGCAGTTGATGCAGCGCCACAATCTTGCGCGCCTCGCTTGGGAGGACGAAGTCCTGACTGAACGCCCGCCGGTCCAACGCTTTGGCGCGGCGGATGTCACCCCGCCCCCCGGTGCCTTCTTGCAGGCCACCCCACAGGGCGAAGCCGCGCTGCTGGCCGGTGTCAAAGAGGCGCTGGGCGATGTCAGCAATATTGCCGATCTGTTTGCCGGATGCGGCACCTTTGCCTTGCCGATGGCTTCGCAAGCGCAGGTCCACGCGGTCGAGGGCGAACGCAGCATGATGCAGGCGCTGGATCATGGTTGGCGCAATGCCACGGGGCTGAAGAAAGTCACCTGCGAAACCCGCGACCTGTTCCGCAATCCGCTGTTGCCGGACGAACTGGACAAGTTTGACGGTGTGGTGATCGACCCGCCCCGCGCCGGGGCCGAAGCGCAGGTGGCCGAGCTGGCCCGTGCCAATATCCCGCGCATCGCCTTTGTGTCCTGCAACCCTGTGACCTTTGCCCGCGACGCCGCGCGGCTGGTTTCTGCCGGCTATGTGCTGGACTGGGTGCGGGTGGTTGACCAGTTCCGCTGGTCCACCCATGTGGAGCTTGTTGCTGCGCTGCGCAAAAAGGATTGATTGATGGGATTTCGCCAAAAGCTGGATGCGGTTCTGGACACCCCTCTGATCCGCAACGGGATCATTGCCGTGATTGTCCTGAACGCGGTTGTTCTGGGGCTTGAGACCTCGACCGGTGTGATGGACCGGGTTGGCGGAGTGATCCATCTGATCGACCGGCTGTGCCTTGCGATCTTTATCACCGAGATCATCGCCAAACTGATCGCCCGCGGCGGCCGGTTTTTCCGCGATGGCTGGAATATCTTTGATTTCCTGATCGTGGGGGTTGCGATTGTCCCGGCGGCGCAGGGCTTTTCCGTTCTGCGGGCGCTGCGCATCCTGCGGGTTCTGCGCGTCGTGTCGGTGGCACCGCGCCTGCGCCGCGTGGTCGAAGGGTTTATCACCGCCTTGCCCGGCATGGGCAGTGTGTTCCTGTTGATGGCGCTGATCTTTTACATCGGCGCGGTGATGGCGACCAAACTGTTCCGCGATGCGTTTCCGATCTGGTTCGGCGATCTGGGGCAATCGGCCTACACGCTGTTCCAGATCATGACGCTGGAAAGCTGGTCGATGGGGATCGTGCGCCCGGTGATGGAGGTCTTTCCTTGGGCCTGGGCCTTCTTTGTGCCCTTTATCATGATCACAACCTTTGCCGTGGTAAACCTGCTGGTGGGTCTGATCGTGAACTCGATGCAGGACGCGCATGAAAAGGACGATACCGAACGCACCGATGCCTATCGGGACGAGGTTCTGGCACGGCTCGAGGCGATCGAGGCCCGCCTGTCAGAACGCGAGCTGCCGAAAAAGTGACCTTGCCGTCGCCCGGCATGGGATAATGTAACCAGTAAAGCCCGACAAAAGGGACGAGCAGTGAAACAATTTTTTCGACTGATGATCGTGGTTGTGGCGCTGGCTTTTGGCCTGTCCGCCTGCAGCAGTAAATTCCAGCGGTATAACGGGCCCGAGGTCACGCAGATTGTGGTCAACAAGGGCGCGCGCCGGATGTATCTGCTGCATCACGACAAGGTTCTGAAACGCTATGATTTTGACCTTGGGTTTGCGCCGGTGGGCGACAAGCAAGTCGAAGGGGATGGCAAGACACCCGAAGGTGATTATGTCATCGACCGCCGCAACCCCAACAGCCAGTTCTATCTGAGCATCGGGATTTCCTACCCCAATGCCGCCGATATTGCCGAGGCAGAGGCGCTGGGCAAATCGCCGGGGGGTGATATTTTCATTCACGGGCGTCCCGAAAAATTCCGCAAAGGGGATCGGGATTGGACCTGGGGATGTATCGCTGTGACCAATGCGGAAATGCGCCAGATCTATGCGATGGTGCCCAATGGCACCCCGATTCGCATCAATCCATAAGAATGACAAAGGCCGGGCGTAGGCCCGGCCCTGTGGCGGATTGGATCAGCTGTCAATCGCTTCGGCAATGACTTCGCTGCCGGGGATGGCGGCCACGCCGGGCGCGCCCAGAACCATGTTCCACCAGATTTTGCCATTGCTTTCCTGATGCCAGGAAAAGCCCAGATCGCGCGCAGTGGGGTCCAGAATCACGGTGCGGGTGGCGTCGCCTTCCATCCAGGCAGCCAGAGTCTCCAGCTCGGTTTCATAGGTTTCCGAAATGGTTTCGCCAACAAGGCGACCGTTATATCCAACCCGCGCCACACGGTCGATTGGCGACGATCCGTCGGATCCGAAATGCCAGGGGCGGTTCTGCACAGCCATGTCGCGGGCATGGGTGGCTGCGGCGGCGTTCAGTTTGGCATTCATTTTCAGGGCAGGCGCGCCCGACGCCTGACGCAGCGCATTGACCGAATCAAGCACACGGAACTGGATGCGCCCGGCCTGACCGGGGCCGATGCGATACAGTTTGGGCAGCGGTTTACCATCTGGACCCAGTTGGCTGGGGGTTCCGGTGGTCTCGGCACAGGCGGCCAGGGCCGCAGCCGAGGACAAAAGGATAAAGGATCGACGGTTCATCACGCTGCTCATTGAAAACTTGGGCTGTGCACCGGCCTTACCTGTTGGGGCGTTGCCAATCAAACCCACATCGGCGTGAGCCTGCCAAATAACGGGCGTTTGAATTGCGACTGAGGCATTCGGGCCATATTATCGCGCGAAATATGTACACCGTAATCTGGTCTGAGAGGAGCTTGGACAATGGCGAAACAGGCAGGCAAACAGCTGAACCGCCGCGCGTTTCTGGCGGGCAGTGCTGCGCTGATCGGCACACCGGCGCTGGCGCAGGATGTCAATGAAGGCACCACCGAGATCGAGCGCGACATCACAAATGTGGTGCGCCGCAATGTGTCCAGCTTTCGCACCCTGGACTGGCAGCCCTATTTCGATTCGCTGAGCAAAGGCGCGATTCTGGTCGATATCAGCAGCCGCGCGCTGCATTTCTGGGAAGAAACCGGCAATTATCACCTGTTCCCCTCGTCGGTGCCTCTGACCGAGGATCTGACCCGCCGTGGCCGCACCAAAGTCACCCGCAAGGTCGAAGGCCCGTCCTGGCGCCCGACCCCGTCGATGAAGATTCGCAACCCCGAATGGCCGGATTTTGTTGGTCCTGGCCCGGACAACCCGCTGGGCACCCACGCGTTGTATCTCAGCTGGCAATATTACCGTATCCACGGCACCCATGATACACGCAAGATCGGTCGCCGGTCTTCGAACGGGTGCATTGGCCTGTACAATGAACATATTGCTCAGCTTTTTGAGATGACCAAGGTCGGGACGCAGGTGTTGCTAATTTGACGACAGGCCATTCGAGCGCGGTTGATAGGCGTCAAGATGCATTTGCAATCGCTCGAAAAAGCTGCTTATTCAGACTTACGAGGTAAGTCTTGGGTGCCTGTGGTAGGGTTGAAAACCACTTCAGGCGAAAATCTGGAGAATATTATGAAAAAACTCGCTCTCGCCGCCGTGTTCGCTGGTGCAGCTTCGACCGCAATGGCCGGTTCCTACGCCAAAGATGACGTCATGATGGAGCCCGTTGTGGTTGTTGAAGAAGCTGCTGCTTCCTCCTCGGCTGCTGGCATTCTGATCCCGCTGCTGCTGGTTGCAGTTATCGCGGCAGTTGCTGCTGACTAATTTGAACGCATCCGCAGCGTTTGGCGCGGGTACGATTCTATTCGGAAAAGGCAGGGCGACGGTCCTGCCTTTTTCTTTTGCGCCATTGAGGGCTGTGTCACTGAGCCAATAGCCCCGGTGCGGGTTTGATTTGCCCAGTCACGATACCCCGCCAGTTGCGAATCTGCGGTTCCAGAAAGCGTTGCACATCCGGGTGGGCCCGATCCGCCACGCCCAGCCGCACCAAAAGCGCGGCGATGGCGCATTCTGCCGCCCGTGTTGCCCCATCCGCGGCTTTGAGGGCGATGCCCAGTCCGCGTTTCGGCAGGATCCCGACAAAATACCCTTCGGCTCCGGTTTTCAATGCAACGGGTTCTTTGGCCGCGCGCATCAGCAGGGTGCAGGCCCGGCCTTCGCCCGCCACCATTTCAGGGTGGCAGTACATGGCTTCGGTCAGTGTTGCGGCGGCTTGTGACAGGCTGTCCTCGCGCTGGGTGGCGCTGGCGAAAAACGCCATGGACCGGGCCATGGCCCGCATGGATGTGGCGTAATTCGGGGCCGAACACCCGTCGATGCCAAAGCCAGGGCTGTCCCGGTCGGTGACGGTTTCAAAGGCCTCTTTCCCGGCGATCTGTACCGGGTGATCCGGGTCTGTATACTCCGTTCCAGCGCCCAGATGCTGAGACAGGGTCAGGAAGCCGGCATGTTTGCCAGAGCAGTTATTGTGCAGCTGGCAGGGGCGTTCGCCGTCCCGGATCATTTGTAATTTCAGATGTTTATCGCGCGAGGGCTGGGGGCCACAGCGCAGGTCGCTTTCGGACAATCCCAGATCGTTCAGCCATGCGGCGGCTGCCTCGACATGGATCGGCGCGCCTTGATGCGATGCGCAGGCAAAGCCCAGCTGGCGCTGGGTCAGCCCATAGGATTTTGCCGCGCCGGAGGTGATCAGGGGCAGTGCCTGAATCATCTTGGCGGAACTGCGGGGCAGGGTGACATAATCCGGGTCGCCCCAGGCCTCGACCACACCATTCATGTCGCTGATCACCGCATGTCCCAGATGCACGCTTTCGGCAAAGGGGCCACGGTGGATTTCGGCGAGTGGGGCCGCATGTGCCATGGGATCTCCTGTTCGGCGAATATCTGCCAAGAGGGCTTTTGTTAGATAGGTATTTCAGGCTAATGTCTTGCCGTCGAGAAGAAAAGCGCGGCATCTTTTGAGCGGGTGGGACAGGCCCGGATCTGCGTTGTGACGATTGAGGCAAGGACAGCTGGAGGCTGCGGAAAATGATTTCAGGCTTTGTGCGCGGAGCGTTGACAGGTGGTCTGGTCCTTGCGGCCGGAATGGTGCAGGCGCAGGATCAAAGCAGCACGGCGCGCGTCGATGCGATGACCGACTGGTCTGTATTCGAAGAGACCAGCCCCAAGGAATGCTGGGCGGTCAGCACCTTTAAGGAAAGCGTGAACACGAAGGATGGCCGTGTGGTTGCCGTAACCCGCGATGAAATCCTGCTGATGGTGTTCTATCGTCCCGAAGCGGGGGTAAAGGGTCAGGTGGCCTTTACCGGTGGGTATCCTTTTGCCAATGGCTCGACCGTGAATGTGAATATCAGCGGCACCGAGTTCGAGCTGTATACCGAGGGCGAATGGGCCTGGCCAGCGACGCCGCAGGATGATGCCAAGCTGATCACCGCCATGAAGCGCGGAGCGAATGCGATTCTGACCGCTGTGTCGACGCGCGGCACCACGACCAAAGATACCTTTTCCCTGCTCGGCTTTACCGCCGCGGTGGAAGACGCAGAAAAGCGCTGCGCACAGTAAGATCCGGCGGGGGGCGCTGCCCCCAGACCCCCGGGTGTATTTGTAAAGCAGAGAAACAGGGGCCGGTTTTACTGGCCCTTTGTGTTTTCTGTTAAATGCTGTATGGGACGGTCTTGTTTTTCAGGATGGATGCCATGGCTTCGGATGCTCCGATCACTCAGGATGTAATGACCATTCCTCGCAAGATGCCGGAAACGGATCGTGTGAACCTTGTCGGTTTGACGCGCGCGCAGATGCGTGACGCGTTGCTGGCGGCTGGCACGGCGGAAAAGCAGGTCAAGATGCGTGTGAACCAGGTCTGGCAATGGATCTATCAGTGGGGCGTGCGCGATTTTGCCGAGATGACCAATCTGGCCAAGGCCTATCGCGCCATGCTGGAAGAGAATTTTGTCATCGAGATTCCTGAAGTGGTGTCCAAGCTGGTGTCCGAGGATGGCACCCGCAAATATCTGGTGCGCATCGCGGGCGGTCACGAGGTTGAGGTTGTGTATATTCCCGAAGAGGATCGCGGCACGTTGTGTGTGTCCTCTCAGGTTGGGTGCACGCTGACCTGTTCCTTCTGTCATACGGGCACGCAGAAGCTGGTGCGCAATCTGACAGCGGCGGAAATTGTCGGTCAGATCATGATGGCGCGCGACGATTTGGAAGAATGGCCGGTGCCCGGTGCACCTAAGGATGAAACCCGGCTGCTGTCCAATATCGTGCTGATGGGCATGGGCGAGCCTTTGTATAATTTCGACAATGTGCGTGATGCGATGAAGATCGCCATGGATCCCGAGGGGATTTCCCTGTCGCGCCGTCGTATCACCTTGTCCACCAGCGGTGTGGTGCCTGAGATTGCGCGCACCGCGCAGGAAATCGGCTGTTTGCTGGCGATTTCGTTCCACGCGACCACGGATGAAACCCGCGATGTTCTGGTGCCGATCAACAAGCGTTGGAATATCGAAGAGTTGCTGGGCGCGCTGTCGGCCTATCCCAAGGCGTCGAATTCTGAGCGGATCACCTTTGAATATGTGATGCTGGACGGTGTGAATGACAGTGACGAGGATGCGCATCGCCTGATCGAGCACATCAAGCGGCACAATATCCCGGCTAAGATCAACCTGATCCCGTTCAACGAATGGCCCGGATCGCCTTATAAGCGCAGCTCGAACAACCGGATTCGGGCCTTTGCCAATATCATTTATCAGGCGGGCTATGCGTCGCCGATTCGCAAGACGCGCGGTGATGACATTATGGCCGCCTGCGGTCAGCTGAAATCCGCGACGGAACGCGCGCGCAAATCGCGCCGCCAGATCGAGGCAGAGGCCGGGATGCGCGGCTGATCCCGCGTTATATTTCGTCGAAAAGCCCCCGCTGCGTCTGTCGTGGCGGGGGCTTTTTTGTTTGGGCTCCGCGTTGTTGACTTATCTGATAAAAATAGTCAGATAAAGGTATGTGAGCAGGAGCACGTTATGCAGCATGTGACATTTTCCAAAACAGAGCAGGGGTTGCGCGGGCCAGAACTGCGTCTGATTGAATTGCTGCGGTATTGGGACAATGGTCCCGATGCGCGCGAAGGGTTGTGGCGTGGCCTGCGCCGGCATCTGGGGTCGGCGCGGGCCAATTCCTGTCTGGACGGGTTTTCCGATATGATGGGTCTGCTGCGCAGGCATGGCTGGCACATGCCAACGATCCTGCCTGTGACGGCGCGTGGCTATTCAGAGGATGAGCTGGCCATTGCGCGCTTTGTTATGGCGGCCACTGAACAGCGGCGCGATGTGGCCCTGCAAGAGGCCAGCTTTCTGGTGTCGCCGCAGGCCCTGTTGCCGATGTTGAATGCGGCGATGCGCACCGGCCTGCCTTTGCTGTGCGAAGACTGCCGCGCGCGGGTGATGGCGCGCCCGGCAACGGTGCATTGATTGGGCTGGCTGGGGTTAATCCAGCCAGCCTTTCAGGTTCTGTTCAATCACGGAACTCAGCGCCGCAACATGCAGCGGATCGTCGTTGAGGCAGGGGATATAGGTAAATTCCTCGCCGCCTGCCTCTTCGAAACTTTCCTTGATCTCTTCGTTGATCTCTTCCAGCGTTTCGATGCAGTCGGCGGAAAAGGCCGGGGCAATCACGGCGATATTCTTTTTGCCCTGTTTGGCCAGTTCGGCCACATGTTCAACGGTGTAGGGGCGCAGCCATTCTTCGGGGCCAAACACCGATTGGAAGGTGGTGACGATTTCGGTTTGATCCCAGCCCAGCCGTTCGCGCAGCAGGCGCGTGGTTTTCTGGCATTGGCAGTGATACGGGTCGCCCTGCATCAGATAGCGTTTCGGCATCCCGTGATAGGACACAACCAGAATGTCGGGGCGCTTTGTGATGTTGGCATAGCCGCGTTCGACCGATTGGGCCAGGGCCTCGACATATTCGGGATGATCGAAATAAGGGTCGATGGTGCGGGCGCTGGGCTGCCAGGTTTCTTCCATCAAAGCGCGAAAGAACTGGTCATTTGCGGTGCCCGAGGTCGCCCCGGCATAGTGCGGGTACAGCGGCACGAAGAGGATCTTGCGGCAGCCGGCCTCGACCATTTCGCGGACCTTGGATTTGGTTGACGGGTTGCCGTAGCGCATACAGAAATCGACCATGACCTGATCGCCATAGCGGGCCTTCATCGCCTCGGCAATGGCCTTGGTTTGGTCCTTGGTGATGGTCATCAGCGGGCTTTCATCCAGCTCTTCGTTCCAGATGGATTTATAGGCCGCGCCCGATGAAAACGGGCGCTTGGTCAGGATGATCCCCTGCAGCAGGGGCTGCCATTTCCAGGACGGGTAGTCGATGACGCGCTTGTCGGACAGAAATTCGTTCAGATAACGGCGCATGGGCCAATAGGAATAGGCGTCCGGCGTGCCCAGATTGGCCAGTAGAATGCCGACCTTGCCCGGTTTGATTGTCGGGTGATCCGCAGGCGCGTGGGCCGGTCGGGCGGCGGTGATTTTGGTGGCATCCGTCATTTTATGCTTCCTGCGGCGAGTTCATTCGAAAGTGAGCTAAGTCAAAGCGGCGTCAGGTCAATCTTAGAGCTGATTTTCTTGTGTTCCCAATGCGTCAGCCAGTCGCTGTGCCGCAGATCCTGGCCGCAAGGGTTGTGGTTGTGTGTCATCGGGGGCCCAGCCCGTCAGCGCGATCATTTCAAAGGTCGCTGGAATACGCCCGTCCGCATCCGCATGGGCATCGGCATAGATCTGTGTGGCGCGCAACAGGACATCGCGGCGGGTCGGCCTGCGCAGGCGGGCGGCCAGCGCGTTGTTTTCACCCATGGCGCGCAGGTCGCGCATCAGGTGCAGCGCGCTTTGATAGCTGGCGGTAAGGGGGAGGGCATCGGCCACGGGCAGGGCCAGCCCGGCGCGTTGCAGCAACGCCCCGAGGTCGCGGATTTCGCCCATGGGGAGCACGCGGGGGGATAGCCCGCCTGTCACCTGCGCTTCGGCTTCGGCCAGGGCAGCGCGCAGTTGGTGCAGGGTTTGCCCGCCGAAGGTCAGGCACAGGAACAGCCCGTCGGGGCGAAGTGCGCGGCGGCATTGGATGATCTGTCCGATCGGATCATTGGCCCAATGCAGGCACAGCGCGTGGATGACCAGGTCATGCGCGGCTTCGGACAGGTCCAGCGTGTCTGCGTCGGGGATGATTTTGGCGTCTGGCAGCAAGGAGGCCCAGACATGCGGGAAACCTGTCACGATGGCTGGGCTGTTAAACGACTTGTTAACCATTGCCAGCCGATCCTGCGCCTCGTCCCGCGCGATGTCCTGCAGGAACATTGCGGAATCATTCATGGCACGGTGCCGGTTCCTGTTCAGGGCGGCGGTGTCGGTCAGCACGGGTGGGGTCGACGGCATGGGCATGGGGGTTCAGATATGACTTGGGCGCAGCGGATGCAAACCCTTGTCCAGTTGGTTTACCCGCCGCGCTGCCTGTCCTGTGGTGGCTTGGTGGAGTCTGATTTTGGCCTGTGCAGCGCCTGCTGGCCCGATACACCGTTTATTGCGGGGCTGACCTGCGAGGCCTGTGGCACAGCTTTGCCTGGTCAGTCTGATCACATCGAACTGTGCGATGACTGTCTTGAGACCCCGCGCCCCTGGTCGCAGGGCCGTGCGGCTTTGGCCTATCGGGGCAAAGGGCGGCGCTTGGTCTTGGCGCTGAAACATGGGGACCGGCATGACATTGCCCGGCCAGCCGCGCGTTGGATGGCGCGCGTGACGCGGCCTATTCTGCAGCCGGATACGTTGATCATGCCTGTTCCGTTGCATCTGCACCGTCATTTGCGCAGGCGGTTCAATCAGGCCGCTCTGCTGGCAGAGGGTCTGGCGCAGGAACTGAACTGTGACTGGTGCCCGGATGCGTTGCAGCGTGCTCTGCCGACCGAGTCACTGGAGGGCAAAACCCGCGAAGAACGCTTTGCCATTCTCTCTGACAGTCTGCAGGTCACGCCCGCCCATGCGGATCTGATCCGTGGGCGGGCGGTGCTGATTGTCGATGATGTCATGACCTCGGGCGCGACATTAAGCGCGGCAACAGATGCCTGTCTGGCGGGGGGTGCTAGCACTGTTTCCATCAGCGTACTGGCGCGCGTGGTCAAAGACACTTAGATATGGGCAAACGATAGGGGCCATATCATGCAAGCTGTTGAAATCTATTCCTCTCCGCTTTGCGGTTTTTGCCATGCGGCCAAGCGCCTGCTGACCCAGAAGGGCGTTGAATTTTCCGAGGTGAATGTTCTGGCCGAACCCAATCGCCGGTCGGAAATGATGGATCGGGCCGGGGGGCGGCACACGGTGCCTCAGATTTTCATCGGTGGGGCCCATGTGGGCGGCTGCGATGATCTGTACGAGCTGGAGCGCGCGGGCAAGCTGGATGCCCTGCTGCAGGGGTGATGCGGGTCGCGCTGCTACAGATCTGTGCCTCGGATGACCCGAGGGGCAATCTGGACATGGTGTCGGGCCTGTTGACTAAGGCCGCAGAGCAGGGCGCGCAGCTGGCGCTGCTGCCAGAGGTGGCGAATTGCGTGTCCATGGATCGCGCACACCAGACTGATGTTCTGCGCCGCGAGGCCGAGGATCTTTTTCTCGCTGGTTTGCAGGACCGCGCGCGGGGGCTGGGCCTTTGGGTTCTGGCGGGCTCGCTTGCGCTGAAATCCGACCCGCCGGAAACCCGTTTTGCCAATCGGTCGCTGTTGGTTGACGATCAGGGCGCGGTTGCCGCCCGATATGACAAGATGCACATGTTTGATGTGCAGGTCAGCGCCGAAGAAACCTATCGGGAATCCGCCGGGTTTGCGCCCGGCGAACGGGCCGTTCTGGCGCAGACGCCCTGGGCGAAACTTGGGCTGAGCATCTGCTACGATCTGCGCTTTGCCTATTTGTATCGCGCGCTGGCGCAGGCCGGGGCCGAGGTTCTGTGTGTGCCTGCGGCCTTTTCCCCTGGCACCGGGCCAGCGCATTGGCAGCCCCTGTTGCAGGCGCGTGCTATCGAAACCGGCTGTTACGTGCTGGCACCGGCCCAGACGGGCACACATGCTGCGCAGGCGGGCAAACAGCGTCGTACCTATGGGCATAGCATGGTGATCTCTCCCTGGGGCGAGGTTCTGCTGGATGCGGGCACAGAGACAGGTATAAGCATCGTTGATCTGGATATGTCTCAGGTCGCGGCGGCGCGGCGTAAATTGCCCGCGCTGACCCATGACCGCAGTTTCGAGGGCCCGGAATGAGCGATTCGAGCGCGCTGGCCATTTCCCTGTTTTCTGAACTGCTGACGGCGGATCAACTGGTGCGGGCGCGGCTGACCAAAGTGCTGCCCAACCGGATGGAAATTTCGCATTTCTCGGTGCTGAACCATCTGGCGCGCGGCGGGGAACGCACCCCGGCCCAGCTGGCGCGGTCGTTTCACGTGACACGTGGCGCGATGACCAACACATTGGGCAAGCTCGAAGTCGCTGGCTATGTCCATATTCGCCCCGACTGGGACGACGCCCGGCGCAAGCTGGTGTCGATTTCGACCGCGGGAAAGGCCGCGCGCGAGGCGGCGCTGGCTGCGATCACTCCGGTTGTGACGGAAATGGTCAGCGACCTTGGCGAAGACCGGATACGGGGCGCGTTGCCTGTGCTGCGCGAGCTGCGTCTGCGCCTCGAAGAGGACTGACCTCTGTGCCGTTACGAAACTGGCAGGATTTTGCTGCTAGTGCCTTTGTCGCATGTGAGAAATAAGTACTCTGCTCTACATGTGTTGAAAGAAACGTGCATCAGGAGAGGCATCATGAAGCTCAAACTTTTTGCGGCGCTGGCCGTAGCGACATTGTCCACCCAAGCACTTGCCGATGGCCATGGCGCCAGCGGCGACGCGGCTGCAGGTGAGACAGTGTTCAAGAAATGCAAGTCGTGCCACATGATTCAGGATGGTGATGGCAACACCATCGTCAAAGGCGGCCGCACTGGCCCCAACCTGTACGGTATCGCAGGCGCAACTGCGGGCACCGTCGAGGGTTTCAAATATGGCAAAGACCTGGTCAAGGCAGGCGAGGCCGGTCTGGTCTGGGATGAGGCCAGCTTTGTCGGCTATGTCCAAAACCCCAAAGGCTTCCTGTCCGATACGCTGGGCGGCTCGGCCAAATCGAAAATGTCCTTCCGCCTGAAAAAAGGCATGGAAGATGTTTACGCCTATCTCGCCTCTGTTGGCCCCGCTCCTGCGGAGTAAACCACCGGGCTGGTCACACGTGACCCTGAAAATAGAAAAGGCGCGCCGGGTCTGGCGCGCCTTTTTATGTGTTTGGGGGGATGGGGATCAGCGCGAAATCGCGTTGATCTGTGTTCCCAGGCCAAGGGCAGACCCGACCAGCCCGACAATGGTACGCGCGGCGTTGACCGGCGATTCTGTTGCCAGAACGGTGTCGTCGGGATTGATCGTGAACTGGCGTGCGGCAAACAGGCCGTCGGCGCTGGTCAGATCAAAGGTAAAGACCACCTGCTGCAGGTTCGGGCCGCTTTCATCGCTGCGCAGCTGTTTGGCCTGAAATTCACGCAGCACCAGCACACCTTTGGGATCGGCGCGGGTGTCGCTTATCCCGCCCATCAGCGACATGGCCCCCAGCGCGGTGACCTCATCCTTGGGGAAATAGATGATGTTTTCTTCGCCACTGGCCCCAAGGGCGGTAAAGGCGCGGTCATCTTCTTCGACGATCACAGTATCACGCGGATGCAGCAGCGCGTTTTTGGTGCCGTTTGCGAACAGGTCATCCGCAGAGATTTCATAGGTCGTTGCACCGCGCAGCAGCCGCACCTGAGGGTTGCGCAGCGTGGCGGGAATGCCGCCTGCATCTGCCAGAACATTCAGGATTTTGTAATTGCGCGATGGCATCGGATAGGCACCGGGTGCGCCAACGCCACCCACCACGTCGACCGAATGGTTACGCCCCTGTTGCAGCGACAGCTGGACCTGAGCCGAAGGCACGATCGGCTCTAGCCGCTGCTGGATCTTGGCCCGTGCGCCCGACGGTGTCAGGCCGCGAATGCCGACCTTGTTCACATAGGGCAGAAAGATCGACCCGTTGTGATCCACTTCGACATCACGGATTTCCGTGAACCGCTGACCGGGATTTGTGATCAGAGAATTTTCCTGGCTGTCCCAGATCGTCACATTGATCCGATCCCCGGTGCGGATCATTGCGGATTCCGACCCCCGGCTGGTGTTAGGCCAGTGGTAATGCCCGTGCCAGCCCGTTGCAGGCCAGGCTTTTAGCGCAGGCATATTGGCGCGCGTGACTTCGACCACCTGGAATGTGGGTGTCTGCGCGTCCTGTTCTTTCAGGATTTCTGATTGCAGGGCAGCGCCCCGCGGCAGGCTACATGCGGTAACGGCAAAGGTTGCCGCGATGAGTGCCAGTAATTTGACTTTCGACTTCACAATGTCCCCCGACAGTTCAGCCTAATGTTTTGGTGTTTTTACACTTTCCCCTTGCTGATAGACAGTCAAAGGGCAGATGGAAAGAAATTTGCGAGAAGGCGTGGGAATGATGCCGCAATCTGGGCGCATGATCCTTTTGGGGGCCAGTGGGAAACTGGGGCGAATGATGCTGGCGATTGCTGGCCAGACGGATCTGCAACAGTTTGAAATGAAACCTGTTTATCGGTCTAAGGCCGTGGATGCCAAGGGGGTGATCTGGCAGCCTGGACAGGATCCTGACGGTATTGGGCCGGCGGATGTGGTTGTTGCGCTTTGGGGGGTGACTGGCGGAAATTTGCCGGCACTTGAGGCGAATGAAACGCTGGCCTTACACGCGCAGGCTTTGGCCGAGGCTGTGGGTGCGTCGCGTGTGATCCATTGTTCCAGCGCAGCGGTGTATCAGCCCGGCGCGGGCTTGCTATCTGAGGATGCAACCTGTGCGCCGCCTTCGCCTTATGGCGCTGCCAAGCTGGCGATGGAGCGGGCGCTGGAGGGAACCCCCGGTGCGGTGTGGATGCGCATCGGCAATGTCGCCGGGGCGGAAAGCCTGTTTGGCAATATGCGCCCCGGTGGACGGATCCGGCTGGATCGTTTCCCTGATGGGGCCAGCCCCGCGCGCAGCTATATTGCGCCGCATGATCTGGCCGATGTGATCGCCGCTCTGGCCCGTAGCGACATGACCGGGCCAGTCAATGTCGGTGCACCCTGCGCCACGCAAATGGGGGCGATTGCCTTGGAGGTTGGGGTTGGCATTGACTGGGTGGATGCCCCTGACAGCGCGCTGCCGCTGGTCGGGCTTGATACAACGCGGCTGTCCAAGGTGATTGCATTGCCCGATCGCGCAGCTGATCCTGCGCATCTTGTCGCCTCTGCGCGGGCGACGGGGGTGTGGCCATGACTCCATTTCGCCGCCTGATCGACATCCTGTCGGCTTTTGTGTTGGGCGCAGTCCTGATGCCGCTGATTATCTGGGTCACGCTGATCCTGCTGATCCGCGAAGGCCGCCCGATTCTGTACAAAGCCGAGCGCATGAAAACCCCGGATCAGGGGTTTTTGCTGTGGAAATTCCGCACCATGCGCCATGATGATGCGGATCGTGGGGTGTCTGGCGGCGACAAAGCCAGCCGCATCACCAAGACCGGCGAAATGCTACGCCGCAAGCGTCTGGACGAGCTGCCCCAGCTGTTCAACCTGCTGCGTGGGGATGTCAGCCTGGTCGGCCCACGCCCGCCGCTGCGTCGCTATGTTGAAATGTATCCCGAAATCTACGGACCGGTTCTGCAGGCGCGTCCAGGCATCACCGGGTTGGCCTCTGTCGTGTTTCACAAGACCGAAGAGCGCCTGCTGGCCGAATGCAGCACAGCCGAAGAAACCGAAGAGGTCTATTGCCGGAGGTGCATCCCGCGCAAGGCTCGGCTGGATCTGCTATATCAACCCCGGCGCAACATCTGCACCGATTTCCGGGTGATGTTTGCCACTGTCTTCAAGAATTGGGAGCCGCATTAAGCGGCTGCCTGTCGTTGGTCAGATGGGTGGTGGGTTGAAAACCCACCCTACCCTTGGATCACAGACGCAGGGCCTGAGTTGCCAGATAGCCCAGATCTTTGCCCAGCCACTGCCGCGCGCTGAGCACCCGGCCTGAATTGGAAACGACATAGTGATCGGTGAAATGACCGGCCGGACCGGTGCATTTTGCCGTCATGGCAATACCATGTGCCTTGACCACACCAGAGGTGACGGTCTGAGACCCGCCCCGCGTGACGGTGCAGCGATATTCCAGCGGCTCTGTTACGTCTTCTGGCGTCAGCAGGTTTTGCACATAGCGCGCCTGCCCTGTGCTGCGATTGGTGATCAGCCTGTGTAGGTCGGCATGGTCGGTGCTCATCAGATCGCCACCCAGACCGCGGGTGCCGGTGATCATGCCATTGCGCATGGCGACGATCTGGCGGCTTGAATTGGCGTAGCTTTGGAAGGGCCCATTGCGCTGGATGTCGACCATGACAAACTGGCCGCGCGTTTCCGACTGAAACAGCTGTGCCGGCAAAGCTGACGCCGAGAGAAGCTGCGAGATCTGCGCCTGGGTCAAAGTCGCTGGTGGCTGGGACTGCGCTTTATGCGTGGCGCGCAGATTGTTCAGCGCATCCACAACGTCCGTATTGCGCGGCCCGCAGGCGGTCAGTGCGGCAAGCGTGGCGCAGGCGAGGCCCAGCCGGGCAAAGGTGGTCTTGCGGATGCTCATCTCCAGAACTTCCCCCAGCTATTTGCCACATCGGGCTGATGATATTCACGGACCTGATCATACAGGCGTCCGCGCACCCGCAGGCGCGACCCGCCGTCGCGCGACAGGGATTGCAGCGTGACGCCGGTATTCCGACGGGATGGGGTGCCGATGAAGGATGACAGCGGGATGCTCAGGCGCAGACCTTTGTCAAAAGATCCTTCGCCGAAATCCTCGAACGATGTGTCTGTGACGGTTGCATAGGCCCCCACTTTCCAGCCATTCGCAAATTCGCGGTTCACAGACAGGGTCGCCCCATAATCCCCGGCCAGATAACGGCCCATGTCCAGCTGGCCATGAAAGCCATTGCCAAAGCTGTAATAGGCGGACACATGGCCATTCACATGGGGAATGTCGCGTTTGATCCCGGTGACAGGGTCGGTGGTTGTCATGTCTTGCAGGCCGAACAGCTGGTCAAAATCGCGGCGCTGCACGTAATTCAGTTCTGCGCCCAGGGCCAGGCGCTGACCGACCGGTTTCCACAACACTTCGCCAGAGGCCCCGGCATACATGCTTTCCAGATAGCCCAGAGTCAGGCGGCTATACAGGTTTGGTCCCGGACGGCCGTAATGGGCCAGATACAGATATTCGATCGCGGGATCGCCTTCGGCGGAATACAGGCTTTGATCTGTGCGCACGCGCGGCAGGCTGGATTCTCCGCCGCGCCCGCGTTCATCCAGATTGCCGCCGATCTTTTTGGTGATGGCGCCGGAAAAGGACAGGCTGGGCGTGACCCGCCAGTCGGCCGAGGCCCGAATGCCGAAATCACCGCCGACCGGATTGCCGGGATCAAAGAAAGACAGTGAGGAATAGGGCGCGATCGACCAGTCAAATTCCGGGTAGAGGCCCGGATCGGGGGCCAGGCCGGTCCCATGGGCATCGCGGAACACGGTGCGGTCCAGCATCTGCGTTGCAGGGGCATGTTCCAGCCGCTCCAGATCGCTGCGACGCAGGGTGATGGCAGAGACAGGCAGCCCATTGGCCACGGGAATGATCACAAATTCCTCGACCGACGCGGGCATGGCCTGGCTCATGGCGCGCGCTGTGCGCCCGATGGCCTGTGCTGAGACACCATAGGTTTTGTTGCGCAGGCGTACCGTGGCGCGGGTGGCCGTGATCTGGATGGCTTCGGCTTTGAGCTTGTCCTGCTCCATCAGCGTACGCAGCGTGGATTCGGCCTGTTGGATCGCGCTGGGCTGGTCTGCCCAACCCAGATCTTTGGCCGCCCCGGCAGGGCGGGCTTTTATCGGATAAGATGCGGCTTCGTTCCCGCCGGACAGGCCCAGCCGTTTGGGGTTGGTGACCAGAGTCAGCTGTGCCCCGATTTCCGTGCCATAGGCGTGGTACAGACTCAGATGGGAGCCACTGCCAAACCGATAATCAATGCCAAAGTTCCACGGGCTGGTTTTTTCCAGTTCCCCCCGTGCGGTTTCCAGCGGTGCATCATCCGAGGAATATTCAAGTTTGAAATTCCAGCGGTCATTCGGCGCATAGCTGACCCCGCCAAACCCGGCCACGGGGCCGCGGAACCAGCGGTCATAGGTTGGGATCCCGCCTTCGCCCAGGACTTCGGTCGGGCGGCTGCCGGTTTCCGCAAAAGAGCCATGGCTGCCCAGGCGCCCCCAGCCCAGCCCGCCGGTCACCTTCAGCCCAGGGGCCAGGGTTTTGGTTGCAACAATATATTCACCGCCATAAAGCCCGGTGCCGATGAAATCCTGCAGGCCAATCACAACAGAGGGGCGGATCTTGCCTTCGGTCAGCAACTGATAGCGCAGGTCGAAGCTGCGGTCGTAATAGATGCCATCGCGCGAACTGGGGTGGTCGAAATTGTTGATCGAACTGTAGCGAAAGCTGCCGGACAGGCGCGGCAGGATCTGAAAGCTGAGCGTACTGCGTTGGCTGTCACCAATCACGGCAATTGTTGTCGACAGAGTGGCGTCCGGCGATGTGTCTGCGCTGGGCATTTCAATCAGACCGGGTGTGCCAAACAGGTTATGGGCAGGGACACCATGGGGGCGGTCATGGCTGGCCTGGTCCGCGGCTGCGGCCGTCGCCCCCAGCACAACAGCTGTCACAAACGGGGCGATGCAGGCACCTGCGCGGACAGTGGCACAGCGTACCAACGGCGTTGCTTTTTGTGCCATGATCTGCCTCTTTCCATGAAATCGCTTTTGTTAGGTGCTAGTTGCTTTGACGTCCGCTGTCCATTTCTCTTGCGGGTGTGCCAGGCGATCTGTGGGAAATTCAGCACGGAGTTGCCCATGCGGCAAGCGGATCCCATGGGCTGGGCCTTTAACCTGACATTTTGAATTATTAAGCGGCTGGTAAGCCCTCAGCGGCTACACCTTTTCACGTGGGACTAAAAAGGTGGTGGAGATGAGTGGCGACAGGAATGTTGCTCCAGTCATCATCAAGCGTAAGAAAGTTGTCGCAGGCGACGGGCATCATGGGGGTGCCTGGAAGGTGGCATATGCCGACTTCGTCACTGCGATGATGGCTTTCTTCATGCTGATGTGGCTGTTGAATGCAACGACGGAAAAACAACGAAAAGGCATTGCGGACTATTTCAGTCCAACTGTGGCCATGGCGCGGGTGTCGGGCGGCGGGCACGGGCCCCTTGGCGGGGATTCGGTCTTTGCCGAAAATGTCCTGCCACGCATGGGCACCGGGTCCAGCAGTTTGCGGGCCACCGCTGACAATCGCGAAAAAGGCAGTTTTGTTGATGGCGAAGTGGCCAAGGCGCAGGCGGACAGTGCGGAACTGAACGAAGCGCGGGACATGCTGTTGGGGCGTGGCGGTGAAAGCATGGTCGCGGATGAATTGCTGCGGCATATTTTTACCGAGGTCACGGATGAGGGGCTGGTGGTTGAGTTTTTCGAAACCGATGAAGCGCCGCTTTTTGATGCATCTGGTGCGCCCACTGCCTTGCTGCGGGATCTGGCAATTATCCTGGAACGCGCGTCCAGAGTGGTGACAAATCCGATTGCAATCGAAGGGCATACCGCCGCCTATCCCGTTGTTTTGGAAAGCAATCCATCCTGGGATGTTTCTGCGGATCGGGCGACGCGTTTCCGTGAATTGCTGACTGGGGTTGGGTTGGATGCCAATCGGGTGAACCGTGTGACCTCTCATGCGGATCGGGAACCGTCGCAGGCCAATCTGATGGATCGCCGCAACAACCGGATCGAGGTTGTGTTCCTGCGCACCAATACGGAATAGCGCCAGCTTTGCGGGCCTCGGGGTCATAGAAATCCCGAGGCAGGATCGTTCGGATTTTATCTATTAGCTTCGCGTTAAACCAACGCGCGTATCTGTTGTTCCCGGATTATCACCGAGACAGCAGAAAGGCGTGTCATGACGATCTCATCCTCCCTTAATGCCGGGGTGGCGGGCCTCGCGGCGAATGCAACCCGGCTGGGAACCATTTCCGATAACATCGCGAATTCCTCGACCAGCGGCTATAAGCGCGTTGAAACCGATTTTTCCTCTATGGTCATGTCGTCCAATGGCGGTACCTATACCGCAGGCGGCGTGCGTACCACGACCACTCGTTTGGTTGATGAAAGCGGGGCGCTTGTCGGCACCACAAATGCCACGGACCTCGCGGTGCGGGGCAATGGGTTCCTGCCAGTTGCCGAAGCCACCGAAGTTGCGGCGGGCAATGGCAATCCACAGATGTTCCTGACCACAACCGGGTCTTTCCGTACAGATGCGGACGGGTATCTGCGAACCGAATCGGGGCTGATGCTCTTGGGTTGGCCCGCCAATGCGGATGGAACATTCCCGACATATCCGCGCGATACGTCGGCCAGCCTGGAACCGGTGCGGATTAACCTTAACCAGTTTTCCAGCGAGCCGACCACAGCAATCACGCTGGGTGTGAACCTGCCTGCGACCGCGACCTATTCCGATGCGGTCGGGACGCCTGTGGATCTGTCGGTAGAATATTTCGACAATCTTGGCCGGTCGGAACAGCTGACCGTGACCTTTACGCCAACCATACCGGCATCGGGGTCGTCCAATGAATGGACTATGACGATCAGTGATTCGGCAACCGATGCGGCCAGCAACCCGATTGGGGAATACACGGTCACATTCGATGCCACACGTGGCGCTGGTGGGGCTATTGCCTCTGTCGCGACGGTCTCTGGCGGGGCTTATGATGTCGCTTCGGGCACGATGATCGTCAATGTCGATGGTGGTCCGATCGAGATCACGATTGGCGAACCGACGACCAGTGCGGGTCTGACCCAGGTCGGGGATAAGTTCCAGCCGCTGAACATCTCCAAAGATGGATCGCCGGTGGGCAAAATGACCTCTGTCGAAGTTGACGAAAGCGGTTTTGTCCATGCGTATTTTGACACAGGGATCACCCGAACGATTTATCAGGTGCCTCTGGTTGATGTGCCCAATCCAAACGGTTTGGTGGCGTTGGATAAGCAGATCTACATGCCCTCACCGGAAAGCGGCAGTTACTTTCTCTGGGATGCCGGCGATGGACCTGTGGGTGACATGGTGCCCTTCGCACGCGAAGAAAGCGCCACGGATGTGGCAAATGAACTGACCGCCATGATCCAGACCCAGCGGGCGTATTCGTCGAATGCAAAGGTCATCCAGACCGTCGACGAAATGCTGCAGGAAACCACCAACATCAAACGCTGACCTTTTGGTCAGCGCCTAGCGGAGGGCGTTAAATGTCTCTTTCGGGTGCTCTATATAATGCGTTCAGCGGTCTCACCGCCACGGCCCGTGCGGCAGGGTTGGTGTCGACCAATATTTCGAATGCAACCACCGAAAGCTATGGTCGGCGTGAACTGGCGCTGACCCCCGGCGCCCAAGGCACAACGGGCGGGGTACAGATTGCGGGTGTGATCCGGCATTCTGACCCGGTCCTGGTGGCGGATCGGCGTGTTTCTGATGCCGAACTTGGATATGGCAAAGAGAAATTTGCCTATGCGCAGCGCATAGAAAATTTGGTTGGTGCGACGGGTGAACCGGGCGCACTGACCAGTCGTGTGACCGCATTTGAGAACGCTCTTTTGAACGCGGCCTCCAACCCCGCCTCTACGCAGCGGCTGGAAAATGTGGCGACAACGGCGGATGCGCTGGCGCGCGATCTGAATACACTTTCATCGGAAATTCAAAGCTCTCGTGTTGCGGCGGACCGGTCTATCGACAGTCAGGTCAAATCGCTGAACGAGGCTTTGACGCGGTTGGACGAAATCAACGACGATGTGGTGAAGGGGAATATCACCAATTCCGATGTCTCTACATTGCTAGACGAACGGCAAAAGCTGCTTGATGGGATTTCGGATATGGTCTCCCTCACGGTGGTCGAGCGTGAAAAAGGGGACATCGCTGTTTTTACCAGTGGCGGTGCGATCCTGCTGGATGGGTCGCCGGTCGAGGTTGGGTTTGAACGCAGCCATGCGATTGATGTCGGCGACAGCCTTGCGGGCGGGGTGCTTTCAGGACTGACGCTGGACGGTCGCCCAGTGGACTCGACCTCAGGCGGTATGTTCTCTGGCGGCAGTCTTGCTGCGCAGTTTGAAATTCGTGATGTGACCACCGTCGCCCATCAGGCGGAATTGGATGGGATTGCCCGCGATTTGATTGAGCGTCTTGGCCCCGGCGGACCTGATGCGACGCTGGCTGCCACTGATCCGGGTTTGTTTACGGATGCGGGCATTCCATTCGATCCCCTGAACGAAGAGGGGTTGGCGGGACGCATTGCTCTGAATGCACTGGTCGCCCCAGGAAGCGGCGGCGCGTGGAGGTTGCGTGACGGGTTGGGCGCGGTCACACAGGGGGCAGTCGGCGATGCGACACTTCTGCAGGGTCTGAGTGCTGCGCTCTCTCAAACTGTGGTCCCGACATCTTCGGCGTTGACACCCTCAGGGACCAGCTTTTCCAACCTGGTTGCGGATTTCTCTTCTGCAGTGGTGGGCGACCGGGTGCGCGCGGAAAATGAATTCAGTTTTTACACCTCCCAGAACACGGCTCTGAAGGAGCTCGAATTTTCCAAAGGGGTGGATACGGATCAGGAACTGCAAAACCTGATGCAGATTGAACAACTTTACACGGCAAATGCCAAGGTGATGTCGACGGTTGATGAACTGCTCGAACGCCTGATGGCCATCTAAGGAGGACGCTATGGATTCTGTAGGTGATCTTGCACGGTCATTGGTGCTGCGGACCAATCAGGTCCGGCTGAGAGAGGAAATGGACACGCTCGCGGTGGAAATCGCGACGGGATTTGTCAAAGACAGTGGTCAGCATCTGAACGGCGACCTCTCCAGTCTGATGGGCGTAGATCGCAGCCTGGCGCGGCTTGAGGCTTTTCGCATCAACACGACTGAGGCGAAATATATCACCGGCACCATGCAAACCACGCTGGATGAAATGCAAAGCCGGTCACAGACCTTGTCGCAAACTTTGATTGCAGCAGAACTGACCCCGTCCGGGGCGCTGCTGAATTCTATGTCCAATGATGCGCGTGATGGTCTGTCACAGACTTTGAATGCGTTGAACCGTTCTGTTGCAGGGCGGTTTCTGTTTTCAGGTACTGCGACGGATCGTGCGTCAGTCATGACACTGGACAGTTTTATGACCGAGGTGACCACGGCATTGGCCGGGCAGACGGACCTGGCCGGGATTGATGCTGCATTGGACACGTTCTTTGGCGCGGGCGGCGGCTATGAAAGCACCGTTTACCAAGGGTCAAATGATGGTTTGTCCCCAATGCGGTTGAGCGAGAACGAGACAGCAAGCGTGGATATTCGCGCGACGGACCCCGTATTCAGAGAGCTTCTCAAGCCATTGGCAATGGCTGCGATCGCTGCGGATGATACGATGGGCCTTACGCAGGATGTCCAGGCAGAGCTGCTTGCGCGCTCGGGGAATGACTTGCTGGGGGTGCAGAAATCCATCGTGGAATTGCGTGCGGGTTTGGGGTCTCTTGAGGCGCGGATCGAAGAAACCTCGACCAGAAATGCGGCTGAAATCACCGCCACAAGCATGGCCCGCCTGGAACTGGTTGGTGCGGATCAATATGATTCCGCATCACGCTATGAAAATATTCGCGGCCAGCTGGAAAGCCTGTATGCGATCACCGCACGATCGCAGCGCCTGTCTTTGGCGGAGTATCTCTGATGCGTTTTTTCATTTTATGTCTGATGCTTAGTTTTGGGTTGGCCGAGGTTGCCCTAGCGCAAAATGTTCGCATCAAGGATTTGGTCGAGGTCGATGGTGTGCGCTCTAACGACCTGGTTGGGTATGGTCTGGTTGTTGGTTTGAACGGCACAGGCGATGGGCTGCGCAATTCCCCATTCACCGAAGAAATCATGTCGAACATTCTCGAAAGGTTGGGTGTGAATGTGGCGGGCGAACAGTTTCGTCCGCGGAATGTGGCTGCGGTTTTGGTGACCGGTGACTTGCCACCATTTGCGCGGGTGGGCGGACAGATTGATGTGACCGTCTCAGCCATTGGTGATGCGAAAAGCCTGCTGGGAGGGACTCTGATCATGACGCCATTGAACGCCGCAGATGGTCAAATCTATGCGGTCGCTCAGGGGACAGTGATCGCGGGGGGGGTGGCTGCCGAAGGTGATGCCGCGTCCGTTGTTCAAGGGGTGCCCACGGCTGGGGTTATCCCTGCAGGTGCGCGCGTCGAGCGCGAAGTCGAATTTGACTTTACTCAGCTGTCAAATTTGCGACTGGCCTTGCGTGAGCCGGATTTCACAACGGCCGCCAGGATTGAAGATGTCATCAATCGCCGCATTGGTCGCCGTGCTGCGACCATGCTGGATGCGGGTACGGTGACTGTTGATCTTGCCAAGACCGGAGCGAATTCGCCGGCGCGTGCTGTCGTAGCGATTGAAAATCTTGCGATTGAGCCAGAGCGGCGCGCGCGGGTGGTTGTTGATCAACGCTCGGGTACGATTGTGATGGGGTCGGATGTGCGGATATCGCGCGTTGCGGTTTCACAGGGTAATTTGACGCTTCAAATCGAGGAAGCCCCCCTGGCAGTGCAGCCAAACCCCTTTGCCGAGGGCGAAACAGTGGTGGTGCCGCGCACTGCAGCCGGCATTATCGAAGAGCCGGGAATAGGCTTGGCAGAAGTGCCTGGCGGGACATCTTTGTCAGAAGTGATCTCTGGTTTGAACGCGCTTGGGGTCAGTCCGCGCGACATGATCGACATTCTCAAAAGCATCAAGGCGGCGGGTGCGCTGCACGCAGAATTTGTCGTGATGTGAGCAAAGATCTCATTCGATGAGAGTTTCTTAAGACACGGCTGGCATCGTCAGAATCAGCAACAAAGGGAGCGCCCGCACATGCTCGGAATCATCGGCATTGCTGTCATCTTCGTTATGGTTTTTGGGGGTTACCTGCTTGCAGGAGGTAAGCTCGGGATCATCATTAAAGCCCTGCCTTTCGAGTTCATGATGATCGGGGGTGCTGCTGCTGGCGCATTTCTTATCAGTAACGACAGCGGGGTCGTAAAACACACCCTGAAAGATGTGGGTAAGGTGTTCAAAGGTGTCAAATGGAAGCCAGAAGATTACCGTGACTTGTTGTGCCTTCTGTTCGAGCTGATCAGGCTTGCTCGTTCTAGTCCGGTTGCGATCGAAGAGCATATCGAAACCCCGTCAGAGTCTTCTATCTTTCAGAAATATCCGAAGATAACTGGGGATAAATATGCGCTTGAGCTGATCTGCGATACCATGCGTTCGGTGTCTATGAACTACGATGACCCCCATCAGGTTGAGGAGGTTCTCGATAAACGGATCGAAGGGATGCAGCATCATCGTCTGCATTCCAGTCATGCGTTGCAATCTACGGCGGATGCCCTGCCTGCACTTGGCATTGTTGCGGCGGTTCTTGGGGTTATCAAAACGATGGGCTCTATTGATCAGCCGCCAGAGGTTCTGGGCAAATTGATCGGGGGGGCGCTGGTCGGCACTTTCCTAGGGGTTTTCTTGGCCTACGGTTTGGCTGCGCCTTTTGCGTCCAAGGTCAAAGCGGTTGTTGAAGAGGATATGCATTTTTATCAACTGATCCGAGAAGTCTTGGTCGCCAATTTGCATAACCACGCCACGAATATCTGTATCGAAGTGGGTCGGCAGAACACACCATCGCATTACCGGCCAAGTTTTGAAGATCTAGAAGAAGCGTTAAAAACCGTAAAGCAGGAGGCGGCATGAGGATCCTGTTTTTTCTGTTGGCTCTCTTTCCTGCTGCGCTTCATGCGCAGCAGGTCTTGGTGCGGAGCGGGGAGCATGACAGTTTTACTCGCCTGGTATTTGACCTGCCGCAAGGCGTGAATTGGTCTATCAGTGATTCTGAGAATCTGGGTACCTTTTTGGTTGAGCTGGACGATAACACGTTGCGGTTTAATGCGCGGGAGGTGTTTGATCGTATTGGTCGGGATCGTGTATTGTCTTTGCTCGCATCCCCCCAGGAGGCTATCCTTGAAGTGAGTATGAATTGCCTTTGTGAGTACAATTCGTTTTTGCTGGGTGAGCGAATGTTGGTTATCGACATTAAAGATGGACCTCCGCTTCCAATTTTGTCTGGGTCTTCTGATTCAGCAGCCGAAGTTTCGGTGCTGTCGAACGATCCAAGAGCGCAAGGTATTTTTGAACTTAGGCTGGGATCATCCCCTGGGATCGGTCCTGTTGTGAGTGAGGGTTTTATGTTGCCCGCTGGCCTACCGCCAAAGGACAGCGTAGCTGGAGAAGAGGTGGAGTTGGCCCAAGAGAATGGGCCTGCGTCAAAGGACCAGCCTAGTTTTTCAGTCGGAGGCGAGCTTGCGAAAGATCTCGCGCGTGCTGCAACCAATGGCCTCCTGGATGTAAATGCAAAGAATGCCGAAACTGCAGGTGCACCCGAAAACCGTGATGTGCGATTTGGGGATTTCTCAGATAATATTCGCATAAACGCTGAGCGCGGCGATGGGCACATGTCTATTGGATCGAACAGTTGCTATTTAGATGATGATTTGAAGATAGCGCTGTGGGGGGCAGAGGGAAGCGTAGCTCGTGTGTTTCATCAAAGGGCGAAAATATTTGGAGAATTTGATGCAATCGACGAGGGTGCGCTACGTCAGCATGTGAAATCGCTCCTTTATTTTGGTTTTGGGGCGGAAGCGCGGGCTGCCCTGTCTATGCTCGGTGAAAACCAAAGTGAAATTCTTTCCGCAATGTCACATATTATTGATGATCACGTGGATCCAAACGGAGTTTTCGCAGGGCAAATGGCTTGTAATGGCCATTCTTTGTTTTGGGCGCTTATTTCTGGGCATGTGTCAAGCGCCGATGCGCCGCCTGATGGCGACGCTATTCTCAGAACCTTTGAGGAGTTACCATATCACCTTCGTGACGCGTTGGGTAATACATTGGTTGAACGTTTGACAGCGGCCGGGTTGCCTAATGTTGCACGCGATGTCTTGCGTCGATTGGAGCGGGCCAGGGGGGGGCAATCTTCGGATCTTATCCTGGCGAAAGCACGTGTAGAGCTACAGATTGGTGATTTTGAACAAGCTCAAGAGACACTGGATTCCATTGATGGTTTGAATTCTGAGGATGCTGCCAGTGCAGTAGCCGCATCAGTGGAGCTTGCGTTTGAAACGGATCAGATTGTGGGAGATGATTTGGGGGAGCTGGCCGCTGCCTATGCGTCAGAATATCGTGGTCAGCCAGAGGGGATTGAATTGCAAGTGGCACATATCCGAGCTTTGGTGTCGCAAGGCGAATATCAATCAGCTTTTTCTGAGAGTGATAGATCTGAACTTCCTTCCGAGTTGATGGGCGATATTGAGGGCGAGATATGGGGTTCAATAATTAATAAAGCGGAAGATCTGAATTTTTTGATGTATGCGGTTAATATTAACAGTTCCATATTGCATGGAATCCGGCCTGAAGACAGGCACAGACTACTTGCTCGCCTGCTTGATTTGGGCATGGCTGAGGTTGTCTTGTCGCACCTAGAAGCTGCAGAGGGGAAGATGCTTGAGAGAAGCTTTCGTTTGATAAAAGCGCGTGCACTTTTGGAACTGTCACGCCCGGAAGAGGCTGAAATTGCATTGGTTGGGCTGCAGGGAGATGAAGTGATGGAACTTCGCGCTTTAGCTAGGAATGAGATGGGCGATCATGACTTCGCCAGCGTAGTTTTTGAAAATGCCGAAGAATATGTAAATGCACAGGAGGCTGCGTTTATGGCTGGAGATTGGTCTCGTGTTGCTGCGTCGAATGACCAAAATTTATCTCGTATGGCTGAATTGATGCAGCGTCCCCCGCAGGATTCCAACGTGGAGAGTCTCGCTTATGCAGCGAGCCTCTCTGACAGTAGTTTCGACACTCGAGCTGCAATCCAGGGGATGCTTGAGGCAACACGCATTCCTGAAAATATTGACGCCAGATAACGGGAGTTTAACACTTAGCAATTTAAGTTACATTTGAGCAAAGGCTCAAAATTTGTGACAAGATAGGCCAAGAAATGGCAATACCTTTCCCTGACCTCAAGGCAGAGCTCCTAGCAGGAGTCATGTGCTATTTTGCATGTGGCGCGATCCAAGCGGGGAGCGCCACATGACCCTAAGCCGTAACGCGATTTTTCAACCTACGGTCCTCCTTGCGCTGGCATTGATGGCTGTGATTGTCATGATGATTTTGCCTATGCCCGCTTGGGTTTTGGATGTCGGTCTTGCAGCGTCTTTTGGGCTGGCGATTTTGATTTTCACCGTCACACTATTCATTGAGCGTCCGTTAGATTTCTCCGCTTTCCCCACCATTCTTCTGACCTCTCTAATGCTGAGGCTGTCTTTGAATGTCAGCTCGACCAAACTGATTATTGGTCAGGGCCATAGCGGCACCCACGCGGCAGGGGAGGTCATCGAAGGGTTTGCAAGTTTTGTGATGGGCGGCAGTGTCTTCTTAGGGCTTGTGGTTTTCGGCGTTTTGATGATCGTGAATTTTGCGGTGATCACCAAAGGTGCGGCGCGCATGGCCGAGGTTTCCGCGCGATTTGCGCTTGACGCGATGCCGGGTAAACAGCTTGCCATTGATGCGGACATGTCCGCCGGTGCGATCGACCATGCAGAGGCCAAGGCCCGCAGGGAAAAAGAGCAGCAAGAGACTACATTTTTCGGCTCTCTGGACGGCGCTTCGAAGTTTGTCAAAGGTGATGCGGTCGCCGGCCTACTCATTACTGCGCTCAATTTGGTTATGGGCACCGCGATGGGTGTTTTCGGTCAGGGTATGGCCTTTGGGAACGCGATTGAAACTTACGCGATTCTCACTGTTGGCGATGGGTTGGTTTCGCAGATTCCAGCGGTCATCATTTCGATTGCATCGGGCCTTTTGTTGGCACGAGGTGGGGCTGTCGGTGCCACGGATATGGCGATTTTGACGCAGCTTGGGCGTCATCCTTCGGCGTTGATTACCGTGGCGGTATTGATGGCCTTGTTTGCGCTGGTGCCTGGTCTGCCCTTCGTCCCATTCATGTTGGGCGCGCTTGTCTTGGGAGGCACGGCGATACGGTTGTCAAATCGCAAACCTGAGCCCACCGAAGAGGCCGGCGATCAGGATGAACCGGATGTGCCGCTACAACGTCCCATGGGGGATGTATTGGATTTGGACGATATTCATGTCGAATTTGCTCCCGATTTGGTGAATATGGTTCTGGATCCTGGTACGGGGCTGGATGTGCGCATTTCTAACATGCGCAACCATGTTGCCTCCCATTTTGGCTTGATTCTGCCTGAGATCAGGCTGACCGATGCACCCGAACTTCAGGCCGGAACCTATGTTGTGCGCATTCAGGGTGTCGAAATGGCGCGGGGTGTTCTTCATCCTGATCTTGTGCTTGCGTTGCTCCCGGATAAGACCGATGCCTTGCCTCAAGGGCAGGATGTAAATGAACCGGTTTATGGCGCGCCTGCCCGCTGGATTCGCCCTGAGGACCAGGAGCGTGCTTCAATCACAGGCGCGACGATTGTGAACCCCACGGAGGTGCTGGCGACACATCTTCTAGAGGTTGTCAGGCGCAATTTTGGGCGCTTGTTGACCCTCAAATCGTTGCGCAGATTGCTGGACGAAATGGTGACACTCACCAATGATTCCAGAGCCGAGGCAAATCGCAAACTGCTGGATGAATTGATCCCGGATAAGGTTCAGATCGACACATTGCACCAGGTGTTGCGCCTTCTTCTGGATGAGCAGGTGTCGATCAGAAACCTGCCGTTGATCCTCGAGGCCATTGCAGAAATGCGCGGACACCAGTCGCAACCAGAGGCGATTTGCGAACATGTACGTCAGCGTCTTGGTTTCCAACTGGTTGCAAATCTGCGCCGCGACGACGGGACAATCCCGCTGATTCAACTGGCCCCAGAATGGGAAGAAACATTCATTGCCTATCAAATCGAAGGTGGGCAGGGGGCGCTAGATGTCGCGTTGCCCCCGGATCGCTTTGAGGCACTGACAACTGGGTTGGCCGAACAAATTGGCGAAGCGGCAAACCGTGGCGTTTCTGCTGCCGTCGTTACGTCTTCACGACGGCGTCGTTTCCTGCGCACGGTTATGGCTGCGAAAGGAATCAGTAACCCCGTGATGTCTTTCGAGGAAATCGGCCTAGAGGCACAGCCGGCATTGATCGGCGTTGTCGCGGCATGATCGAGGGGTTAGCCCAGGCGATCGAGTTGAGTGCGCAGGTCTTGTGGGGGGGATTTATTGTATTTCTGCGAGTCAGTGCCGCGCTGATGGCGCTGCCAGCATTGGGCGAGCAGGTGATTTCAGTCCGGGTCAGGCTGGTGATTGCGGTGATGCTCACTTTGGTGGTGGCCCCCGGTGCGACACCGCTTTTTGAGATGCCGCTCATAACATTCGGGACATTTATTCACGCATTGGTCACTGAAACAATCGCGGGGCTTTTCCTTGGGGTGATCCTGCGGCTCTTCATTTTTGCGATCCAAACGGCTGGATCCATTGCAGCCCAATCAACATCTTTGTCGCAATTGATGGGGGCTCAAGGGATGGATCCGCTGCCCGCAGTCGGGCACATTTTAACGATGTCGGCTCTGGCGTTGATGGTGACGACGGGGTTCCATGTCAAAGCGGCCGGATTTCTGATTCTGTCCTATGAAATCTTGCCGGCTTTGCAGTTTCCGGATGCTGCCGCGATCGCCGATGCGGGTCGCGCGCGTGTCGGCCAAAGTTTCGCTCTTGCTTTCAGCCTTGCAGCGCCTTTCGTGATTTTATCTGTTTTGTACAATCTCACGCTTGGTGTGATCAATAAGGCTATGCCACAACTTATGGTTGCTTTTGTGGGCGCTCCAGTGATCACATTTGGATCGATTGCTTTGCTGCTGCTATGCGCGCCTTTTATTTTGGTGGTTTGGTTAAATGCAGTGGAAACCTTTTTGGCAAACCCGTTCAGGTGATCCATGGCAGAACAGGATGAAAGCGCCGAGAAAAGTCATGAGGCCACGCCGCGAAAGCTAGAGCAGGCCCGAAAGAAAGGGGACATACCGCGCACCCCAGATCTTTTGACGGCGGCCGGCTATCTGGGTCTGTTGTTGTGTGGGGTTACCATCGGAGCGGAAAGTTTAACGGCCTTTGCATCCGTATTGATGCCCTTGATTTCGCAGCCTGACCGATTGGTTGATGTGTTTTTCAACGATGGAGCGCCTGCACCGGTCGGCCAGTTGATGACCCTCAGCATGAAGGCGGTGATTGCGCTGCTGGTGGTGCCTGGCCTGCTCGTTTTGTTAATCCTTCTTGCCACGCGTGGGATTGTCTTTGCCCCCAGCAAGCTGGTGCCAAAGCTGCAAAGACTGTCGGTTTTGGAAAATGCAAAGAATAAATATGGCCGCCGGGGGCTGTTCGAATTTCTGAAAAGTTTTGTGAAACTTTCAGTGTACTCCATCTGTCTGGCCCTTTTTTTGCGCAGCCAATCCAGCGACATCCTTGGGGTTGTGCGGGCCTCGCCAGCCGAAGCTGTTCAGATGATGGTCAGCAAAATGATGCAGTTTTTAACGCTGGTTGTGGTGATCGCTGGTGCGATTGGTTTGCTCGACTTTTTTTGGCAGCGCGCTGAATTTATGCGTCGAAATCGGATGACTTTGAAAGAAATGCGCGATGAGTTCAAAGAATCCGAGGGCGATCCGCACTTTAAGAACCAGCGCCGCAGCCGGGCACAAGAAATCGCCCTGAACCAAATGATGGGTGAGGTGCCCACCGCCGATGTGATCATCGTGAACCCAACCCATTATGCGGTCGCGCTGAAGTGGAGCCGTATGCCGGGGTCCGCGCCGGTATGTGTCGCCAAAGGCGTTGATGAAATTGCCCTTAAAATTCGTGAGCTTGCCCAGGAAAACGAGATCCCGATTCAGTCTGATCCGCCCACAGCACGTGCTTTGTTTGCAGCGACTGAAATTGGGGATGAAATTTCCCCAGACCATTATGCGCCTGTCGCTGCGGCCATTCGGTTTGCGGATGAAATGCGGGCCAAAGCGCGAAAAACCAGGTGGAAATGATGGAAGAGTACAAAGATCTGCTGCAGGTCGTCGAGCTTTTGGAAGAGCGCGCGCTGAACCAGCATCGCAATAATCTGGCGGCGATTCAGGCCGTCAAAGAAGAAGTGCAGCAAATTGACGGGCTGCGGGCCGCAGCGCAGGCCGAAGCCACCTCTTTGGGGGCTCGGCGCATGAGCGGGGCGGATACACTTTGGCAATCTTGGCTGATGCAGCAACGTGCCGCTTTGATGCGAAACCAGGCGATTGCACAGGCGCGCGAACGCGAGTCGTTTCTGACAGCCCGCACGGCAATGGCGCGTGCCGAAGCGGTGAAATCCATGGAGGAGGTGGCGCAAACAGAGCGGCGCAACAAGCGTCTTATCCTGGAGGCAGAGCGCCTGGAGGAGCTTGGCCGTCTGCGTGCGGGTTTGGATTAATCTCTGTGCAAACCTGTGCCGGAAACGCGCCACACTGCTGCCGTCTGGCGCCCGGCTATGCTGTCACTGTCGGAAACGCTGATAAGGTTGCTCTGTCCGAATTCTTCTTGAACGGGACCAAATCTGCGTTTAAACGCAGCGGTATTCCGCCTCAATAGCTCAGCTGGTAGAGCAGGTCCTTCGTAAGGACAAGGTCGGGGGTTCGAGTCCCTCTTGAGGCACCATTTCCAACTTACTCCCTTCTAAAAATTTAAGACCTTGAAGGGTAAGGTGGTTTTCGCGGTTTGAATGACTGTTTTTCGCCCAACTTCTAGGGGGCTGTCGAAAACCAGTTTAAGTCCTGAGCCTAGCGACCGGCCATGGGGATCGTGCCTTTATTTTCAAACAGCCCCAAAAGCTGCTGTTGTGCGATTGTGCTGGCGCGTTCTGGTTGCGCGGCGCATCCTGCATGTGTTGCGCAGCCATTCATGCCGGAGGTCACATGTCCAACACCTATATCGGGGCACCGGGGGGATTGCCGCCTCAGACCCAGCTTTTGACAGACCGTGCCGTGTTCAAGACCGCCTATGCGGTGATCCCGCGCGGCACGATGCGGGACATCACCACTAGTTTTCTACCCCATTGGCAGGACACACGGCTGTGGGTTCTGGCGCGGCCTCTGTCCGGTTTCGCAGAGACCTTTTCGCAATATCTGATGGAGGTCATGCCGGGGGGGGGATCTGATCAGCCGGAAAGCGATCCCCGCGCGCAGGGGGTGATTTTTGTGACCGAAGGCACAGGCCATCTGGTTCTTGCGGGTCAGGGGCATGATCTGCGTCCGGGCAGCTATGCCTATCTGCCTGCGGGCTGTGACTGGTCCCTGCGCGTCACTGGTGCGGCTCCGCTGAAATTCCACTGGCTGCGCAAGGCGTACCAGCCGGTTGAGGGGCTCGAAGCGCCAACCGCCTTTGTCACCCACGAAGACGATATTGCCCCCATCTCCATGCCCGATACGGACGGGCGCTGGTCCACCAAACGCTTTGTCGATCCATCGGATCTGCGCCACGACATGCATGTGAATATTGTGGCATTTGAACCGGGTGGCGTGATCCCCTTTGCGGAAACCCATGTGATGGAACACGGGCTGTTCGTGCTGGAAGGCAAGGCCGTCTATCGCCTGAATGATGATTGGGTCGAGGTCGAAGCCGGGGATTTCATGTGGCTGCGCGCCTTTTGTCCGCAGGCCTGTTATGCGGGTGGGCCGGGCCGGTTCCGTTACCTGTTGTATAAGGATGTGAACCGGCACATGCCGTTATGAAGACAGCTCAGGGGTTTTCCTGCACGATATAGGGCGTTTCGAACCAGTGTTCCTGCAGGTTCGCGCCCGCACCGATCCGGTCGATCACCGCAAACAGGCCGGACCCTGCCAGCGGGCACAGCACACCGTGCCATGTGTTGCGGCGGATGTTGATGGCCTGTCCGGGGGCGGTCAGAAAGGCCTGCGGCTGGCCGGGCTGGCGGTCTGCATCAGGGGCGACAACAATCAGAAACGCGCCGCTATCCATCGGGACAAAAGCCTGACTGCCCTGCGGGTGGCGCTCCATCATTTCAAGGCGATAGGGCAAGCTGCGCAGCTGGGCCTGAAACAGGCTGATCCCGGCGCGGCCATCGTCGAAATCCAGCGCGGCGCGATCGTGAAAGCGGCCGCAAAGCCCCTGATTGATGATCTTGTCCGGCGCGCCCGTGGGTTCCAGAACCTCGCCAAAGGGCGCGAAACCGGTGGCGCTGAGCGGCTGTGTATAGAGGGTTTCGCTCATCCGCCCAGCTTTTCGATCAGGCGCAGTTCCGCGATGCGCTCCACCTGTTTGCAGGCCTCGGCAAATTCGGTGGCGCGGTCATTGGCGATGCGGCGTTCAAAGGCGGCAAGGATCCCGGATTTGTCATGGTCGCGCACCGCGATGATGAAGGGAAAGCCGAATTTCTCGGTGTATTCGGCATTCAGCCGGGTAAAACCCGTGCGCTCGGCATCGGTCAGCGCGTCCAGCCCGGCGGAGGCCTGTTCGGCGGTGGACTCTTCGGTCAGCCGCTTGGCCGCGGCCAGCTTGCCTGCCAGATCGGGATGGGCGGTCAGCACGCCCAGCCGGGCGGTCTCATTCGCACTGCGAAAGATCCGGGCCAGCGCGTTGTGCAATCCGCGCGCGCTGTCATGGGCAGGGCCAAGTTCCAGATCAAACGCGCCCTCGGCGATCCAAGCGGAATGTTCGAAAATGCCCCCAAAGGCTGCGACAAAACCCGCGCGATCCATTTGCGAGGGGCGCTGGGCGCGCGGGGCGGGATGTTCGCGCGCCCAATGTTTCGCAATCTGCAGGCGAGTGGCGAACCAGACGCCCTCTTGCGCGCGCATGTGGTTTAGCACGCGGGCCAGCGCGGCGGCGCGACCGGGGCGCCCGGCCAGACGGCAATGCAGCCCGATCGACATCATCGCGGGCCGTCCGGCATTGCCTTCGGCCAGCAGCGTGTCGAACGTGTCGCGCAGATAGGTTTCAAACTGATCGCCCGCAGTGAACCCCGCCTGAATCGCAAAGCGCATATCGTTGCAATCCATCGTGTAGGGCACGATCAGCTGGTCCTTGCCCCCGGCCTGCACCCAATAAGGCAGGTCGTCGGCGTAGCTGTCCGCGATATAGGCCAGATCGCCCTCTTGCGCGGCCAGATCGACGGTGTTCATGGAACAGCGGCCTGTGTACCAGCCGCGCGGCGCGCTGCCGGTGACTTCGGTATGCAGGCGCAGGGCTTCGCGGATCTGAGCGCGCTCTTCCTCGGGCGGCATGTCTTTGTGTTCGACCCATTTCAGCCCGTGGCTGGCGATTTCCCAATCCGCATCACGCATCGCCGCGACCTGTTCGGGGCTGCGGGCCAGCGCCTGTGCCACGCCATAGACCGTGATCGGCAGATCGCGCAGCATCCGATGCAGCCGCCAGAACCCGGCGCGCGCGCCATATTCATAGATCGATTCCATGTTCCAATGGCGCTGTCCGGGCCAGGGCGCGGCCCCGGTGATTTCGGACAGAAACGCCTCAGACGCGGCATCGCCATGCAGGATATTGTTTTCACCGCCCTCTTCGTAATTCAGGACGATCTGAACGGCGATGCGGGCCCCGTTCGGCCAATTGGCGGCAGGCGGCGTGGGGCCATAGCCTGTCATGTCGCGCGGATAGCGTTTCACGTGGAGCCTTTCTTTTCTACACACCCTGATTAATCCGTAAAATCGCAGGGGTTTTTCAAAAAATCCAGAAAGCAGCCTTAGTTTGCGGCGCTTTCCCGGCTATGGCTAACTGAAACCTGACGCAGGAGGCAAAGATGAGCGGATTTCTCACAACTCATGTTCTGGACACGGCACGTGGCTGCCCTGCTGATGGGATCAAGATCGCGCTGTATCGCGTTTCGGGAAATTCCCATCGCAAGCTGGTGGAAATGGAAACCAATGCGGACGGGCGCACCGACAGCCCAATCCTGCCAGAGGGCAAATTCAAGCCCGGCCAGTACGAGCTGATCTTTTTCGCGGGGGACTACCTGCGCCGTACGGGGCAGGCGGGGGACGACATCCTGTTTCTGGATCAGGTTCCGATCCGCTTTGGCATGAACGAAGAGTCGCATTACCACGTGCCGCTGCTGCTGTCGCCCTTTGGCTATTCGACCTATCGGGGATCCTGACGGTGGGTTGAAAACCCACCCTACGGCATGGGGTCGCTCAGGCGCACTTTGTCTGCGATGCGGGAAATGACAAAATCCATGAACAGGCGGGCCTTGGGATCCTGCCGTTTGCGGTGGGTGAACAGGCAGGCCATCTGGATCGGCACGGGTGGGTTTTCCTGTGCGACGGGCAGCAGCGCGCCGCGGGCCAGATAATCCGCCACTTCAAAAACCGGCTTCATCACGATGCCATGGCCATCCAGCGCCCAATTGGTCAGCACATCTCCGTCGTCGCTTTCGAACCGGCCCTGGACGGCAAATCGTTGTGGGCCGTCCGGGGTGCTGAGCGGCCATTGAAATTCTGTCGCACCGGGAAAGCGCAGGTTCAGGCAATCATGCCCGTCTTTCAGCAGGGCTGCACCATTTTTGGGATGGCCACGTCGCAGGATATAATTGGGCGCGGCGCAGAGCACCCGTTCAATATCTGCGATTTTGCGGATGCGCAGTGTGCTATCCGCAGGCTGGCCCAGGAAAAACGCCAGATCCAGGCCTTCGCCGGTCAGGTCCACATTGCGGTCTGTCAGGCGCAGGCGCAGGCTGACTTCGGGGTAGTGTTCCAGAAATTCGGGTACGAGGGGCGCGATCAGCCGCCGCCCCACGCCCAAAGGGGCCGCGACGGACAGCGCGCCGCGCGGATTATCGGTGATCTCGGCCAGCTCGGCTTCGGCGCTTTGGACAGATTCCAGAATGCCCGTGGCCCCGCGGTAAAATGTTTTGCCCTGTTCGGTGGGGGTCAGGCTGCGGGTGGTGCGCTGGAACAGGCGCACGCCCAGATGCTCCTCTAGCTGGGAAATCCGCGAAGAGGTCACAGCCGGAGAAATCCGCAAATCGCGCCCGGCGGCGGACATGCTGCCCAGTTCATAGACACGGACAAAGGTGCGGATATTGTCGAGATAGGACATTCTTCGAGATTATTTGATACTGCTTGGCTTTTTGACTGAGTAGCAGAAGAATGGCGCGCATCCTAGGGTAAGCCAAGGGCGCAAGCGAAAGGGCAAGCAGATGTATGATTTGGCGATCCTGTGGGATTGGGTGGCGTTTGCGGTGCGTTGGCTGCATGTGATCACTGCGATCGCGTGGATCGGGTCTTCGTTCTATTTCATCGCGCTGGATCTGGGGCTGCGCAAAACGCCGAACCTGCCGGTGGGTGCCCATGGCGAAGAATGGCAGGTGCATGGCGGTGGGTTCTATCACATCCGCAAATTCCTGGTCGCGCCGGAACAGATGCCCGACCACCTGACCTGGTTCAAATGGGAAAGCTATTCGACCTGGCTCTCGGGCGCGGCGCTGCTGATGATCGTTTATTGGGTCGGCGGAGAGCTGTTCCTGCTGGACCCGACCAAGGCCGATCTGACCCTGTTTCAGGGCATCCTGATTTCCGCCGCCAGCATCGGTGTTGGCTGGGTGCTGTATGACCAGCTGTGCAAATCCCGGCTGGGCGATTTCCCGACCGCCATGATGCTGGTGCTGTTCGCCATCATCGTTGTCATGAGCTGGGGGCTGAACCAGGTGTTCACCGGCCGCGCGGCGCTGCTGCATCTGGGGGCGTTCACTGCCACGATCATGACGGCGAATGTGTTTTTCATCATCATGCCCAACCAGCGCATCGTCGTGGCCGATCTGCAGGCCGGGCGCACACCTGATCCGAAATATGGCAAGATCGCCAAGCTGCGCTCGACCCATAACAACTATCTGACCCTGCCCGTGGTCTTTCTGATGTTGTCCAACCATTACCCGCTGGCCTTTGGCACGCAGTATGCGTGGATCATCGCCTGTCTGGTGTTCCTGATGGGGGTGACGATCCGGCATTTCTTTAATTCCATGCACGCGCGCAAAGGCACGACCTGGTGGACCTGGGCGGTGACGGCGATGCTGCTGGTGGTGATTGCGTGGCTGTCCAGCGTGCCGGGGATGGACAGCTATGAGGATTCAGAGGCGCGCGCCCTGACGCAGGCCGAGCAACGCTATGCCGAGGCCGACGGGTTCGAAGATGCGTTTTATGCAGTGACCGGGAATTGTTCCATGTGCCATGCGCGCGAACCGTCCTGGGACGGCATGTATTGGCCCCCCAAAGGTGTCACGCTGGAAACAGAGGCCGATGTGCTGCGCCATGCGGGGCAGATCTATCTGCAGGCCGGGGTCAGCCACGCCATGCCCCCGCCCAACGCCTTTGAAATGGACCCCGAGCAGCGCGCGGCCATCGTCAGATGGATCCGCGCGGCGCGCGAGGGCTAAGACACCCGCGGCGGTTTATTCAGAATCGGGCTGGTTTGGCGGGGCGGCCTTGGCAAAGGGCTCCAGCGCGTCCAGCGCGTTAAAGATCCGCGCAATGGTCGGCCAGTCCCCTGTCGCGATGCCGAACCGCTGGTTGTTCCAGACCTGCGCATACAGACACACATCCGCCAGACCGGGCGTGTCGCCATGGCAATAGATGCCGGTCTCTGCCGACCCGGCCAGCGTGGTTTCCAGCGCGTCAAAGGTTTCGCGCACCCATTTGGTAAACCAGGCCTTTTGCCCCTCTGCATCGGCACCAAATTCGGCGCTCAGATGTTTCAGCACGCGCAGATTGTTCAGCGGATGGATTTCGCAGGCAATCATATAGGCCAGCGCCCGCACCCGCGCACGACCCACCGGATCGGCGGGCAGGAGGGGCGTTTCGGGATGCACCTCTTCGAGATATTCGATGATGGCGAGCGATTGGGGGATATGCGTGCCGTCCTCGATTTCCAGCACCGGGACCAGACCGGCGGGGTTGCGGGCCAGAAACTCGGGCGATTTATGCGCGCCCTCTTTCAGAGGATAGGCCGCATAGTCATAGTCCAGCCCTTTCAGGTTCAGCGCCGCGCGCAGCCGGGTCGAGGTCGAAGAGCGGAAATAATTGTGCAGGATCATCGCGCGGATCTTTCGGTAATGCGGGTTTTGATGCTGCCTAGCCCATCAATGGCGATGGTGCAAAGGTCGCCGGGTTTCAGCGCGCTGACCCCGGCGGGGGTGCCGGTCATGATCAGATCGCCGGGGGCAAGGGTCACGGCGCGCGACAGATGGGCGATCACTTCGGGGATGGACCAGATCATGTCGCTCAGATCGCCGCTTTGCTTTGTGGCGCCATTCACCTGCAGCGTGATCGCGCCTGTGTTCGGGTGACCGATCTGCGCGGCCGGATGCAGCGGGCCGATCACGGCAGAGTGGTCAAACCCCTTGGCCATGTCCCAGGGGCGGCCCTTTTCCTTGGCGGCAGATTGCAGATCGCGGCGGGTCAGGTCATTGCCGATCGCATAACCCCAGATGTGGTTTTCCGCATCGGCCTCGGAGATATCCGCGCCGCCTGTGCCGATGGCCACGACCAGTTCGGCCTCGTGATGCAGGTTCTGGGTCAGCGGCGGATAGGGCACATCCTGACCGGCGCCAATCACCGCATTGCCGGGTTTGGAGAAAAAGAAGGGCGGTTCGCGATCCGGGTCCTGCCCCATCTCACGCGCATGGGCGGCATAGTTGCGCCCGACGCAATAGATGCGGCGCACGGGAAATCGCGCATCGCTGCCCATCACAGCAAGAGAGGGCGTCGCGGGCGGGGTGATCGAGTATTCCATTTGAACCTCCTGAAACTGGGGGCAACCTATCGCCAATTGGTCGCAAATGGCCACCCCGCGCGCCTGTGTCCTAGGGCAAACCATTGGAAAGGCTTGCGCCGGGCGGGGCGGCGTCGTTATCTCGGACAAACCTGTACCGGAGCCACCCCGTGCCCCTGATCCGCCTGATCCTTGTCCTGATAAGCCTCGCCGCGCCGCTGCGGGCCGAGCAGGTCACGGTCTTTGCCGCCGCCAGTCTGGGCAGCGCGCTAGAGGAGCTGGCACCGCAATTCGAACAGGCCAGCGGGCATCAGATGGTTGTGTCGCTGGCGGGGTCTTCGGTTCTGGCGCGGCAGATCAGTTTTGGCGCGCCGGCGGATCTGTTCATCTCCGCCAATCGCGACTGGATGGATGCGCTGCAGAATGAGGGGCTGGTGCAGCCCGAGGCACGGCTGGATCTGCTGGGCAATGATCTGGTTTTGATCGGTCAGACGTCAGAGGGCGCGTCGATTGACGGGGATGTCTGGCAGGCGGTGATGGGGCAGCGCCTTGCGATGGCGCTGGTCGATGCGGTGCCTGCCGGGATCTATGGCAAGGCGGCGCTGGAAAATCTGGACCTGTGGGACAGGCTGCGCCCCGATGTGGTGCAGACCGACAATGTGCGCGCGGCGCTGGCGCTGGTGGCGCTGGGGCAGGTGCCCTTTGGCATTGTTTATGCCAGCGATGCGCAGGTCGAACCGCGTGTGCAGGTGTTGGCGCAGATCCCGCCGGATACGCATCCTGAAATCACCTATCCGATGGCCCGTTTGAATTCGCGTGCCGCGACGCTGGCCCTGTTTGACTGGCTGCAAGGGGCCGAGGCCGCGGCGGTGTTTGCCGCCCATGGCTTCACCCTGCGCGGCGAGGGCGGATCATGAGCGACTGGCTGGGGCCACAGGAATGGCAGGCGGTGATGTTGTCGCTGCGCGTGGCCTTCTGGGCGGTGCTGGCCGCGACGCCGCTGGCGCTACTGGCAGCCTATGCGCTGGCCCGCTGGCGCTTTCCGGGCAAGCAGATCCTGAACGGTCTGGTGCATCTGCCCCTGATCCTGCCACCCGTGGTCACTGGCTACATCCTACTGAATATCTTCAGCCCCCGCGCGGCGGTGGGCAGCGCGCTGGAGGCGATCGGAATCCGCTTTGCCTTTAGCTGGGCGGGCGCGGCGCTGGCGGCGGGGGTCATGGCCTTTCCGCTGATGGTGCGCGCCATGCGCCTGTCGCTGGAGGCGGTGGACCCGAAACTGGAACAGGCGGCGGCGACACTGGGGGCCTCGCGCCTTTGGGTGTTTCTGACCGTGACCCTGCCGCTGACCCTGCCTGGGATCATCGCCGGGCTGGTTCTGGGCTTTGCCAAGGCAATGGGCGAGTTCGGCGCGACCATCACCTTTGTGTCCAACATACCGGGGCAAACCCGGACGCTGCCCTCGGCGATCTATGCCTTTCTGCAACAGCCGGGGCAGGAGGGCGCCGCGCTGCGCCTGGTACTGGTGTCGGTAGTGATCGCTATGGGCGCGCTTCTGGTGTCGGAATGGCTGGCACGACGCGCGGCAAAACGGGTGGGCAGCGCATGAGCCTCTCTGTCACCATGCAGCACCGCTTTGACGGGCTGGCGTTGGATGTGGCGTTTGAAGCGCCCAGCGGGATCACCGTGCTGTTCGGGCGCTCGGGGTCAGGCAAGACGACGATCATCAACGCGGTGGCCGGGTTGCTGGTACCCGATCAGGGGCGTGTGCATGCCGGAGACCGCCTGTTGCTGGACACAGCGCAGCGCGTGGCCCTGCCACCGCATCGCCGCCAGCTGGGCTATGTGTTTCAGGAAGCCCGGCTTTTCCCGCATCTGAACGTGCGCCAGAACCTGCGTTACGGGCGCTGGTTCGCGCAGGGGCGCGCGGGGCCGGGTTTTGATCATGTGGTGGATATGCTGGGGCTTGGCGCGTTGCTGGCGCGCAATCCGCGTGATCTGTCCGGTGGCGAAAAGCAGCGGGTGGCCATTGGCCGTGCGCTTCTCGCCGCGCCGCGCCTGATCCTGGCAGATGAGCCACTGGCCGCGCTGGATGAGGCCCGCAAAGCCGAGATCCTGCCCTATTTTGAACGCCTGCGCGATGAATCCGACGTGCCAATCCTCTATGTCAGTCACAGCCCGGCCGAGGTCGCGCGGCTGGCCACCACGGTTGTGGCGCTGCAGGGCGGTAAGGTTGCTCGTCAAGGCCCTGCGACCGAAGTGCTGAGCGATCCTGCGGTCCTGCCCACCGGTGTGCGCGGCGCGGGGGCGATCCTGACCGCGCGGGTCAAAGCGCATCACGAGGATGGGCTGACCGAACTGGACGCCGCAGGCACGCCGCTGTTCCTGCCGCGCATTGCGCGCGCCCCTGGCAGCGACATCCGTGTGCGCATCGCCGCGCAGGAGGTGATCCTGTCGCGTACAAGGCCCGAGGGCGTTTCGGCACTGAATATCCTTAGCGGGACGGTCAGCGCGATCCGTCAGGGCGGCGGCCCCGGCGCGATTGTCACGCTGGACACCCCCGCAGGTCGTGTGCTGGCCCGGATCACTCGGCGTTCAGCCAAGGCAATGGGGTTGCATGAGGGGATGCCCTGTCACGTCATGGTCAAATCCGTGGCCATCGCGCCCTCGGATATTGGTTGAACTCAGGTCTTGGTGCGTCTGTTGGAAGGGGGCGCTGCCCCCGTCCCTGCGGGACTCCCCCGGAGGTATTTTTCCAAGAGAAGAAGGGGGCGGGCCTGCTTCTTCTCTTTTATAAATACTCAAACGGCGCGGCGGTTCAGTTGTCGCTGACTTCAGATGGGGCCGGAGCGGTTTCATCCGCAGCCAATGCGCCGCTGATCCATTTGCCGCTGGCCTCTTCGCCTGTGGCATAGGCCATAGTGCCCTGGCCCTGACGTTTGCCCTTTTGGAAGGTGCCTGTGTAGACATCGCCATTGGCATAGGTGGCCACGCCTTGGCCGGAGATTTCGCCACGGGCCCATTCGCCCTCATAGACAAAACCAGAGGGCATGGAGATCTTGCCATCACCGTGGCGCTGGCCATCGCGGAACTGGCCCTCATAGACCGATCCATCGGGGAAGGTGGCCGTGCCTTTGCCGTGGCGCAGACCCTCTTTCCACTGGCCTTCATAGCGATAGCCATCGGGGTAGGTCATGACGCCGAAGCCTTCGTTGCGGGCGTTGTGGAAATTGCCCTCGTAGATCAGGCCATTGGCGTAGACGGCTTTGCCGGTGCCCTCGATCACGCCATCGCTCCACTGGCCCTCATAGGTCGAGCCATCGGGGTAGGTGATTTTGCCGATGCCATTGGCGAGGTCGCCGGTGAAGGCCCCGGCATAGACGGACCCATCGGGATAGGTGACGCTGCCCTGGCCTTCGATCTGGCCGGTGGCCCATTGGCCGGTATAGCGATAGCCATCCTTGCCGACAAAGCTGCCCTGACCGTGGCGCAGGTCATTGTCAAAGGCGCCCTCATAGATGTCGCCATTGGCGTAGGTCACTTTGCCTGCGCCTTCGCGGCGGCCATCGACCAGTTCGCCCTCGTAGATATCGCCATTGGGTTGGATCAGCTTGCCGCGCCCGTCGATCTGGCCATCGCGCCAGGTGCCTTCATAGATCAGCCCGTCTGGCATGGTCAGTTTGCCGACACCTTCGCGCGCGCCATCAGCCACGCGGCCCTCATAGACCGAGCTGTCGGGATACGCGATCTTGGCATAGCCTTCGTTGATGCCGTTCACCCAGTCGCCATCATAGACATAGCCGCTGGGGGCGGTCATCACGCCGCGCCCGTGATGCAGCGCATTGCGGAATGCGCCCTCATAGCGCACGCCATTGGCATAGATCATGACGCCCTGTCCGGTGATCTTGCCATCCAGCCAGGAACCTTCGTAGGTGCCGCCATCGGCAAAGACGATGCGGCCGATGCCTTCGGGTTTGCCTTTGACAAATTCGCCCTCATAGACGGATCCGTTGGGAAAGCGCGCGACGCCCTTGCCCTTGATTTCTCCGGCCACCCAGTCGCCGGCATATTCATACCCATTGGGCAGGCGATAGGTGCCGGTGCCGTGCTGCAACCCGTCCTGAAAGGTGCCCTCATAGACACCACCATCATCATATTGTTTGGTCTGGATGCCGCCGTCCTGTGCCGGGGCCATGCCCGGTGTCAGCATCAGCGCGGGCATCAGGGCCAGCGTCAGAATAGGACCAAAGCCAAAGATCCGTTTTTCTGCCAGTCGTGTCATGCGTTTCCTGCCCCCGGCGTCAGGGTCTCCCCAATCTTGATGGGAAGGTAATGGAGGGGGCGGGCCGGGGCAATGTCTTTTGCCGGATCATGGGCTGAGGCGGCAGGAAGGGGCCAGTGGGCGGGCAGGCGGGGCTTTCCCCTGCCTCTACTTCTGCTATTTGGTCTGACAGGATCCAAGGATTGCACAGTTTGGAAGGACCACAGGCCCATGGCTGATCGTTTCCGCCTGACATTGGCGCAGCTGAACCCCACGGTCGGGGATCTGGAAGGCAACGCCGCCAAGGCCCGCGCCGCCTGGGAAGAGGCGCGCGCCGCCGGGGCCGACCTTGTTGCCCTGCCCGAAATGTTCCTGACCGGGTACCAGACCCAGGATCTGATCCTGAAACCCATCTTTGTCGACACTGCGCTGCAGGTGCTGGAGCAACTGGCCCAGGACTGCGCCGATGGTCCCGCGCTGGCCATTGGTGGCCCGGCGCGCGGCGAAGGTGGCAAGCTGCACAACAGCTATCACATCCTGCAGGGCGGCAAGATCACCGCCACGACGCACAAGTTTTTCCTACCCAATTTCAACGTGTTCGACGAGGTGCGCCTGTTCTCGCGCGATCGGATGCAGGGGCCGGTGGCGATCAACGGGGTGCGGATCGGGATGCCGATCTGCGAGGATGCCTGGTATCCCGATGTCTGCGAAGCCATGGCCGAAAGTGGGGCCGAGATCCTCGTGGTGCCCAATGGCTCGCCCTATTTCCGCAACAAATTCGAAACCCGCCTGAACCACATGGTCGGGCGTGTGGTCGAAACCGGTCTGCCGCTGGTCTATCTGAATATGGTGGGCGGTCAGGATGATCAGGTGTTTGACGGCGGCAGCTTTGTGCTGAACCCGCATGGGCACCCGGCGCTGCAACTGCCCGTCTTTGACGAGGTGATCAGCCATGTGACTTTCCTGCGCAATGACGACGGCGACTGGTGCGCGGAAGAGGGCGATTTCACCGCGCATCCCGATGAATGGGAGCAGGATTACCGCACGATGGTAGAGTCGCTGCGCGATTACTGCCGCAAAACCGGGTTTGGCAAAGTGCTGCTGGGCATGTCGGGCGGGGTGGATTCCGCGCTGGTCGCAACCATTGCCACCGATGCGCTGGGCGCAGAGAATGTGCGCTGCGTGATGCTGCCTTCGGAATACACTTCGGAACATTCTCTGGAGGACGCCAAGGCCTGCGCCAACGCGCTGGGCGTGCGCTATGATTTTGTGCCGATCGCCGAGGGGCGCGCGGCCATCACCAATACGCTGGCGCCTTTGTTTGCGGGCACCCAACCCGACATCACCGAGGAAAACATCCAGTCCCGCCTGCGCGGCCTGCTGTTGATGGCCCTGTCCAACAAGTTTGGCGAGATGCTGCTAACCACCGGCAACAAATCCGAGGTCGCGGTGGGCTATGCCACGATTTATGGCGATATGGCGGGCGGCTATAACCCGATCAAGGATCTGTACAAAACCCGCGTGTTCGAAACGTGCCGCTGGCGTAATTCCAATCACCGCGACTGGATGATGGGCAATGCAGACGAGGTGATCCCGGATCGCATCATCACCAAACCGCCCTCGGCAGAGCTACGCGACGATCAGAAGGACAGCGACTCGCTGCCCGATTATCCGGTGCTGGATGGGATCCTGACCATGCTGGTCGATGACGATGCCAGCGTCGCGGACTGTGTCGCCGCAGGCTATGCGCGCGAGGATGTGAAACGGGTCGAACACCTGCTTTATATCAGCGAATATAAACGGTTTCAGTCCGCACCCGGTGCACGTCTGACCCGGCGTGCCTTTTGGCTGGATCGGCGCTATCCGATTGCCAGCCGCTGGCGCGATAACGGTTAGTTTATGAAACGTTTTTTGCGTGCAGTCTGATTTGATTTATTTTGAGCCCCGCGAGCATTCTGCCGCGCGACTTGGAGGACATCATGAAGACAGCCATTTTGACTTTTGCGACCGGACTTGCCCTGGCTGGGGCGGCTTTTGCCGAAGGACATCGCAATGCATCGCCCGAAGGCGCGCGGGCCTACATTGTATCCCCTGCCAATGGGGCTGAGGTCAGCAGCCCGGTCACCATTGTGTTCGGTCTAGAAGGTATGGGTGTCGCACCCGCCGGTGTTGAGCAGGAAAATACCGGCCACCACCATCTGTTGATCAATCAGGATCTGGCGGAAATCGAAATGGAATATGGTCTGCCTGCCACCGATCAGGTGGTGCATTTTGGTGGTGGCCAGACGCAGATCACCACCGACCTGCCTGCCGGGACGCATAAATTGCAGCTTTTGCTGGGGGATCACGGTCACGTGCCGCACAACCCTCCGGTGCTGAGCGAGGCCATCACCATCACGGTGAAATAAGACATCTGCGGTCTGTTCCCGTCTGCGCGGTTCAACCACGCAGCGGGAACAGACCCAGCGGTTCGTACACTGCGCCGTCAGGCCGTAGGGTGGACTGAAACAGACCAAAGCCATGACAGGTTGCCGGGCCCAGCCTGGTGGCGTTCAGGGCTGCGATGGTGCGGCGGGCATCCTGTTTGCCCCGTATCCGAAACAGCGTGACATGAGGGCGAAAGCGCCGACGCTCGGGCGTGATACCGGCCCCGTGCAGCCGCGACAGGCACCGCGCCTGCAAATCCCTAAGCGCCACGCCGCCATCGGCATTCAACCCCAGCGCGCCGCCGTAATGCCCGCCGAAATTTTCTGCCCCTGCAAGGGTCAGCGTGATCGGCGCGGTGGTCAGTGTCTCTAGCGCGTCCAGGCTGGCCTCGGCACCTGATTCATCCATATCCCCTAGAAAAGACAAGGTCAGGTGCAGGTTGTCCTCTGCCACCGGGCGGCCGGTTTGGGGTAGCCGAGATTGCAGATCGCTTAGATCCGCCTTTAGCGCATCGGGCAGGCAAAGCGCCACAAACAGCCGCATCACAGCCATGCCTGTCTAAGTGTGATAAACCGGGTCATGCGCATCCTTTCCTTTGTCGCTAGAATGGCGGATCTGCCCTTTGCGGCAAGCTGAAACTGGACAAACCGCGGCAGGTGTGAAAACACGCGCCCGATCAGGAGGCCCTGCACATGACCGTCACCCGTTTCGCGCCCTCGCCCACCGGCTATATCCATGTCGGAAACCTGCGTACCGCGCTGTTCAACTATCTGATTGCCCGCAAGACCGGCGGCCAGTTCATTCTGCGTATCGACGACACCGACCCAGAGCGGTCGAAAGAGGAATATGTCGATGCGATCAAGCAGGATCTGGAATGGCTGGGCCTGACCTGGGACCGTATCGAGCGCCAGAGCGCGCGGCTGGATCGCTATGCCGAGGCCGCCGATCGCCTGCGCGACATGGGCCGGTTTTACGAGGCGTGGGAAACCCCGACCGAACTGGATCTGAAGCGCAAGAAACAGCTAAACATGGGCAAGCCGCCGGTCTATGACCGCGCCGCGCTGGCCCTGTCCGAGGATGAAAAAACCGCCCTGCGTAGCGAGCGCGGCAATGGCGTCTGGCGGTTCAAGCTGGACCAGACCCGGATCGAATGGGCAGATGGCATCCTTGGGAATATTTCCATCGACGCGGCTTCGGTGTCGGATCCGGTGTTGATCCGTGCGGATGGGCAGGTTCTGTACACCATTGCGTCGGTTGTGGATGACACGGAAATGGGCGTGACCCATGTGGTGCGCGGCAGCGATCACGTGACCAACACCGCGACCCAGATCCAGATGATCACCGCGCTGGGCGCCACCCCGCCCAGCTTTGCGCATCACTCGCTGCTGACCGGCCCGCAGGGCGAGGCGCTGTCCAAACGTCTGGGCACGCTGGCGCTGCGCGATCTGCGCGAGCAGGGGGTCGAACCCGAAGCCCTGCTGAGCCTGATGGCGCGTCTTGGCTCCAGCCAGCCGGTCGAGCTGCGCATGTCGCTGGACGAAGTGGCCGAAGGGTTTGACCTGTCGCAGTTCGGCTCGGCCCCGACCAAGTTCGACGTGCAGGATCTGTTCCCGCTGACCGCGCGCAAACTGCACGCGCTGCCTTTCGCCGACATGCAGGACGAAATCGCCGCGCTGGGTGTGCCCGTCGACAAGGCCGAGCTGTTCTGGAAGGTCTGCCGTGAAAACATCACCGTGCGTGGGGATCTGGCTGGCTGGTGGGCGCTGTTCCGCGATGGGGCAGAACCGCTGATCGCCGATGAAGACCGCGATTTCATTGCGCAGGCCATGGGTCTGCTGCCCGACGGCCCTTATGACGCCGAGAGCTGGGGCAAGTTCACCGCTGCGGTGAAAGAGGCGACCGGTCGCAAGGGCAAGGGCCTGTTCATGCCGCTGCGCAAGGCGCTGACCGGTCAGGAACGCGGCCCGGATATGGGTGACGTCATGCAGCTGCTGGATAAAATCCCGGCCAAGGCGCTGGCGCAGTAACCCCTTTGGGCCGCGCCTGTCCTTTTGGGGATCAGGCGCGGCTTTGATTGCTTAGCTGGGGATAATCCGGCAGTTCAGACCCTGCAGGGCGCTGTCGACAAAGCTGCGCTCTGCATCCGTCAGCACCTGCTGGCGGGGATAGCGCGGGGCGGTGCGATCATTCAGGATCGGGGCTTCCCAGCCGGTCGTGCTGTGCAGGAAACGCTGCGCGCCTTCGACCCCGTAGACCTGCAGATAGCCCTGCAACACCACATCCACATAGCTGAGCAGAACCGGGTGGTCGTCATCGGGCAGGTTCAGGCGCTCGGGCGCGATGGCATAGATGGCGATGTCATCGGCGCGGGGCGCGTCATGGGTGACATCATGCGCGGCGGGCAGGCGTTCATAGGCGCGTTCGCGAAAATCCAGCTCGGCCCAGCTGTGGGATGGCACGGGGGCGATCAGCCCGTCAATTTCGCTGCTGTCATCGCGAATCGCTGTCAGATAGGCCACCTGCCGGTCCGCCGTATAGCGCCAGGCGCGGCGCCATCCGCGGGCTGTGGCGCGGTGAACCGGTGCATATTCATGGGTCTGCGCGTTCACCAAAGACCCGTAACCAAAGAAATATATGTCCTGCATACGCCATAGGCACCTGTGGATTGATGTAAGTCAAACCGGTTTTTTTCGTGTTGGGGTAGAAGACTGGGCATTCCAGCTAAGCAAAGGTTTGCCCCATGCGCGTTACAAAACGAACCAATATTGCAATGCGTGTGCTGATGTTCTGCGCGGCCAATACCGGACGTCTGGTCACAAAAGCCGAGATCGCCAAAGCCTGTAACGCCAGCGAAAACCATCTGGCGCAGATCATCAATCAGCTGGCGCAGATGGGGTTCCTGCACACGCAGCGTGGGCGCAATGGCGGGCTGGAACTGGGCCGCCCGGCGACTGATATTCGCATCGGGGATATTTTTCGCGCGCTTGAGGCCCCCGTCCCGCTGGCAGAATGTTTTGCCGATGTGGACAACACGTGCCCGCTGACTGATGCCTGCCGGCTGCGCACGGCGCTGACCGACGCGGCGAATGCGTTTTATGCGACCCTTGATCCGATCACGCTGGACGCGCTGATCTGCGACAACGCCCCGCTGTTGGATATTTTACAGCCCGTGGCAGGCTGCGCGATCAACCGGCCCTCTAATCGGCTGGCTGTTGGGGGTGGTCCTGTCCGCTAATCCTGCGCTTCGCTCTGGTCAGGATTATGCGCTGCGGGTTATGCTGTGCGGCAAGGCTGTGGGCGGTTGGCAAAGCTGCTCCGCAACAGGAGAAAGCGCAGATGAAATATACCGAAGAACATGAGTGGCTGCTGGTCGAGGGCGATCTGGTCACGGTTGGGATCTCTGAACATGCGGCAGAGCAGCTGGGGGATGTGGTTTTTATCGAACTGCCCGAGGCCGGGACCGAAGTGGCCAAGGACGAAGAAATCGTGGTGATTGAATCGGTCAAGGCCGCGTCGGATATTCTGGCCCCGCTGGATGGTGAAATCGTCGAAGTGAACGAGTCGCTGGTTGATGAGCCCGGCAAGGTCAATGACGATGCCGAGGGCAATGCCTGGTTCTTTAAGATGCGAGTCAGCGATATGTCCCCGATGGAGGACTACATGGACGAAACCGCCTATAAAGCGTTTATCGGCGGCTGATCCTGAAGGGCAGGCCGGGGCCCTGCCCCGGACCCCGTGGTATTTTCAAAGCAAAGAAACCCGATCTGTTACGCAGGTTCGGGTTTCTTTTCGTCTTGGTCCGTTGCGTCGGTTTTTTCGGGCGCGTCGATCAGAAAGGAAAACGTATCGCGCAGGCGGTTCCATGTGGGTTCGTTGGCGGCCGCCAGCAGATAGCCATCGCGCTGCGCGGCATTGTATTCAGATCCGTCCAGCATGGCTACATGGCCCCCGGCGGCCCGCACGGCGACGACGCCTGCCGGCTGATCCCATGGGGTGAGTTTGGCGAAAAGCGCAAAATCCACCGCGCCCTGTGCCAGCAGGCGCATTTCGTGGCAGGCGCAGCGATAGGAATTCGTGCGCGTGAAGCTGGTCATCGCGGTGCCCATCTTGGCGCGTTTGTCTTCGGGCAGCAGGTAGAAGGGGATAAACCCGCTAAGCTGCGGGATGTCGCCACCTTTTGACACGGAAATCGGACGGCGGATGCGGCGGGGCAGGACCAGTTCGGCCGGGCCATCACTGTCTGCCACGATGAAATCGTTCAGCACCGGATCATAGAGCAGGCCAAAGACCGGCTGGCCAAAGCGCAGCACAGCGATCAGCACGCCGAAACAGGCCAGGCCATTGGCAAAATTCCAGGTGCCGTCCACCGGGTCGATGGTAAAGCAGAGTTCGGCCTCGGCGATTTTATCAAGGATTTCGGGGTTCTGAGAGGCGTATTCTTCGCCGACGATCAGGGCGGTGGGAAAGCTGGACAGCAGGCCTCGGGTGATCATTGCCTCGGCGGCGCGGTCGGCCTCGGTCACCAGATCCTGCGGCCCGGATTTGGTGTCGATCTGGTCTGGGCTGAGCTGGCGAAAGCGCGGCATAATTTCCGCTTTGGCGGCGCGGCGCACCAGGTTCATCAACTGGCTGCGTTGCGCGTTGGTCAGTGTGGTGACGGGCATCGGCAGGGCATGTGTCATCGCTCGGCTCCGGGATAAATCTGCGGGTCTGTTATGAAGTGCCAGCGCGGGCTGTGCCGCGCAAGGTGACCTTTCCGCCACATTTCCCTTTTGGTCTGGTGGTGGGCGGTTATTCGCGCGCGCGCAGCACGCGGGCCGGGCGGGCCTGTAGTGCGCGCCATGAGAACCCGATGCTGGCGACGAGGGTTGCGAGGATGCCGCCGAAAATCACTCCAAGGGCGGAGGGCCAGATCACGGCAAATTCCGCCTCCATTACCTGGGTGGTGACAGCCCAGCCGCCCGCGATCCCGGCCAGAAGGGCCACAGCCCCGGCTCCGGCGCCCAGCAACATGGCGCGCAGGGCAAAGCTGGTCAGGATGCGCGACCGCGCGGCACCCAGCGTTTTCAGCACAGCGGCCTCATAGGTGCGCGCGCGCTCGCCTGCGGCGGCGGCTCCGATCAGCACAAGGAACCCGGTCAGCAGCGTCGCGCCAGCGCCCCAGCGGATTGCGCCTGCGATGCCTTCCAGCAGGGTGCTGACTCGGTCGATCGCATCGCGTACGCGGATTGCGGTGATGTTGGGATAGGCATCGGCAAGGTCGCGCAGGATCTGCGCTTCGGCCTGTTCTTCGGCATAGACGGTCGAGATAAATGTATGCGGCGCGCCCTGCAGGGCGCTGGGATTCATCGTCATGACAAAGCCGATCCCGGCGGTGGAAAAGTCGACTTCGCGGAAAGAGGTGATCGTCGCGGTGATGTCACGGCCCAGAATGTTGACCGTGATCGTATCGCCCAGCGACAGGCCCATTTCCTCGGCCTCTTCATCGGCAAAGCTGATTTGGGGCGCGCCGTTGTAATCCGCAGGCCACCATTCGCCGGCGGTGACGCGGGTGCGGCTGTCGGGAGCGTCGGCATAGGTCACGCCGCGGTCGCCCTCGATCACCCAGTGATTGCCGACCACCTCGGTGGCGGGGCGGTCATTGATGCGGGTGATAATGCCGCGCAGCATCGGGGCGCTGTCGATGCGGGACACGGCGGGATCGCTTTCCAGCCGCTCCAGATAGCCGGGCATCTGGTCCTTTTGGATGTCGACAAAGAAGTAAGAGGGCGCGACGCTGGGCAGGTCGCGGGCGATGGCGCCGCGCAGGTTGCCGTCAATCTGGCCAACAGCGGCCAACACCGACAGGCCAAGGCCCAGCGAAAGCACCACCGCGCCGGAACTTTCCCCCGGTCCGCCAATTGCGCTTAGCGCCCAACGCAGGGCCGGGCGGCCCCGTGCGCGGCCCGTGGTCTTGCGCGCCAGCACCCGGATCGCCGAGGCGGCGAGGGTCAACAACAGCAGCGCGCCAAAGATCCCCAAAGCGGTCCAGAGCGTCAGCATCGGGTTGCCGGAAAACAGCATCGCCGTGCCCAGCAACAGTGCCAGCAAAACCGCAGTCAGCAAAAGGTAGCGCGGCGCTGGCAGGATGCGGGCCGATTGAAGCGCGTCGCGAAACAGGGTCGCGGCGCGGATTTCCTCGGCTCGGGCCAGCGGCCACAGGGTAAAGATCAGCGCGGTCAGAACCCCGTACAGGGCGGCTTCGCCAAGCGGGGCAAGGTGCAGGGTGAACACGGCAGGCACGGGCAGGGCGGCGTTGATCAGCGGGCCAAACAGGATCGGGACCAGCGCCCCCAGCGCCAGCCCCAGCGCAATACCCAGCAGCGACAGCGCGCCGATCTGCAGGAAATAGGTCAGGAAAATCACCTGCCGCGTTGCGCCCAATGTGCGCAGCGTGGCGATCACGCCGGTCTTGCCTGCCAGATAGGCGCGCACAGCTGCTGACACACCAATCCCGCCAACCGCCAGTCCGGACAGGCCAACCAGCACCAGAAAACTGCCGAGCCGTTCAACAAATGTGGCGATGCCGGGGGCGCCATTGCGCGCATCCCGCCAGCTGAGGCCTTTGTCCTCGAACTGCTCCAGCGCCTCGTCTTGCAGGGCGGCCAGATCGGTCCCGGCGGGCAGGCGCATCCGATATTGGGTTTCAAACAGCGATCCAGGGGACAGCAGGCCCGAACCCTCCAGATCTTCGGTGCGCAGGATGGTGCGCGGGCCCAGCCCAAACCCGTCCCCGGCATCATCGGGTTCGGTCAACAGCGTGGCGCGCAGGGTGAAGTCGCTGCTGCCAAGGCGGAATGCATCGCCGGGTTCCAACCCCAGCCGATCTGCAAGGATCGGGGCCATGACAGCACCACGATCGGCCAGCGCGTCCTCCAGCGGCATGTCCGGTTGCAGAACGACCTGACCCATCAGAGGATAGGCACCATCCACCGATTTCACCTGTGTGAGCGCGCGTTCTGTTTGCCCATCCCGAGTCAGTGTCGCCATAGACCGGAAATCAGTGACCTCGGACAGCTCTTCGGACACCGTGCCCATCCATGCCAGCTCGTCTTCGGTGGCAAAGCGATAGGTGAACTCGGCCAGCGCATCACCGCCCAAAAGCACCGCGCCCTGTTCGCTCAGCCCGGTCTGGATGGCTGTGCGCACCGATCCAACCCCGGCAATCGCGGCGACACCTAGCGCCAGACAGGCCAGAAAAATGCGAAAACCGCGCAGACCGCCGCGCAATTCGCGCCGCGCAAAACGCCCTGCGATGCGCAGGCTCATTCTGCGGCCTCTTTCTGTGCGCTCGACACGCGCCCATCCTCAAGACGGATCACCCGGCTGCAGCGCGCGGCCAACCCAGGATCATGGGTGACCAGAACCAGTGTCGCACCCGTGCGTTCCGACAGGCCGAACAGCAATTCCATGATGGCTTGGCCGTTAGCACCATCCAGATTGCCGGTCGGTTCATCCGCCAGCAGGATTTCCGGCTGCGGTGCCAGCGCGCGGGCCAGCGCGACGCGCTGCTGTTCGCCCCCGGACATCTGGTTGGGATAATGATCGGCGCGATCCGCGAGGCCCACGGCCTCCAGCTGCGCTTTTGCTGCGTCAAACGCGTCGCGCCGCCCGGCCAACTCCAGCGGGGTGGCGACATTTTCCAATGCGGTCATGGTTGGGATCAGGTGAAAGCTTTGGAACACCACACCCATATGTTTGCGGCGAAACCGGGCCAGCGCGTCCTCGTCCATTGCGGTCAGATCGTGGCCCATGGCCTGCACCTGGCCGCCGGTCGCGCGCTCTAGCCCGCCCATCACCATCAGGGCGGAGGATTTGCCGGAGCCAGAGGGGCCAATCAGGCCCAATGTCTCACCTGCTTGCACCTCCAACGAGATCCCGTGCAGGATATTTACCAACCCGGCATTGCCCTGCAGGGACAAACGCACATCTTTAAGGGACAAAATCGGATCGGGCATCGCGGAGGCATCCTTTGACTCAATTTCTTTCATATGGGCCCTGGGCGCTGGGCAACAAGGCGCTGATTGCGGCTGTTGCGCTATTTGCCGCGCCGGTTGAGGCGGCGGATGTTCATATTCTGGCGCTTGGAGACAGTCTGACCCAGGGATACGGGCTGATTGAACAGGACGGTTTTGTTCCGCAATTGCGCGATTGGCTGTCTCAGCGTGGGCATGATGTTCGAGTGGTGAATGGAGGCGTGTCCGGGGATACGACGGCTGGCGGGTTGGCGCGCGTGGCCTGGTCGCTGACACCTGAAATTGATGCAATGATTGTCGCCCTTGGCGGCAATGATCTGTTGCGGGGGATTGCACCCGAAACCGTGCGGGCAAATCTGGACGGTATCCTACAGGTCGCCGCCGCACAGGACCTGCAGGTGCTGTTGATCGGAATGCAGGCACCGGGCAATTACGGCGCAGAATACAAAAGCGCGTTTGACGCGATTTACCCAGATTTGGCATCGCAGTACGGCGCGCTGCATCTGAACAGTTTTTTTGCCGGGTTGACCGAGATTGGAACCGATCCCGCAACGCTTTCGGCGTTTATGCAACCTGACGGTATTCACCCCAATGCCGATGGGGTGGAAAAGATCGTGGGCCATATTGGCCCCAAAGTAGAAGAGCTGATCGCGCGCAGCCAAGGCCAGCCATAAAACAGGTGCTGCCTGTGGGGATCACAGGCTGGCTGCCGCCATTGGGCTTGGCGGGTACAATGTGTCATCCTCTGCCCTCAGGATTGCCAATGTCAGACCGGTTCCGATCCCCAAAGACAGGTAAATGCTAAGCGCGGCAAACAGGCTGATACCAAAGAAGGCCCAGCCGACAAACCCAACGACAAAGCCCAGAATGCTGCCCAAAAGAAAACCAAAGATGGCCATGTCATTCCTCCCTCATCGCAGAGTGCGGCTCAATTCCTTAGAAAGGATTAAGGCCGGCGAAATGTGGCGCGTTTGTGTCGAAAAGATGCCCGCCCCTGGCGGTTTCATTCAGATTTCTCGCAAAACCTTTAGACCAAAACCGGGCAGGCGCAGCGCCATGTGTCGCATGATCGGTGCGTATTCGGTTTGTCCTGCCAAAAGCCGCAGATATTCCCCGCGCAACGTCCGAGAGTTTTGAAAACTTTTGATAAATGTCCTGCGAAATTGGGGGCGAAAGATAATCTGACGCAACATGCCAGCGTGCTGCAGGCCGCGATGTATCGGGCGAATTTTCTGTTGGTAGAGCGCCAGCGCAGTCTCGGGCCGCCCGGCTTTCAGCGCGGCGATTGTGGCCTGTGCCGCCAGGCTGCCACTATGCAACGCATGGGCGATGCCCTCACCTGTGATCGGATCGACAAGCCCGGCCGCGTCCCCGGCCAATAGGATCTGCCCGCGACCAGGTGTTTTGCGGAACGCTCCGAATGGCAGAAACTGCCCCTTTGGCGGCTGTGTTGGATCCGCCCCTAACCGGTCCAGATACTGCGCCAGTGCAGCCTTCATATCGGTATTGCGGGACATGACGCCCCCCAATCCGATGGTCGTCGATCCGGTTTTGGGAAAGCGCCAGCCATAGCCCCATTCCGCGGCTCCAAAATCAATGCGCAGGGGTTTATCTGGGGCGATTTCGGGTGTTTCAACCTCTAGCGCAAAGCCGATCTTGGTGCGATCAAAGGCGCTGCCAAACAGCTGCCGCGCGGTGGGGCTGTTCACCCCATCGGCTGCAATGATCACAGGGGCGGTCAGGCGCATACCCGCAATGTCCAGCGCCGTCGCGCTGGTGTCTAATGCGCCAGTCTGCCCGGTGAAATCCTCAGCTCCCGCGCGCAAGGCCAGAGCAACCAGATGTGCGTCAAATGTAATGCGCATCCCCAGGTGGAGCGGCGGCGCATTATGGTCCGTCCCGAGATCCTGCCCAAAAGCAAAGAACGACAGGTCGCGGCAGGTTACAAGCGGAACATTAGGCTGGTTTTGTTCAAAAATATCCCGGTAATGGGACATTGCGCGACCGGTTATGCCGCCACCGCACAGTTTGGGGCGCGGGAAGCGGCGCTTGTCCACGAGGGCGGTGCGCAAACCTTGCGACGCAGCCACATGCGCGGCTGCCGCGCCAGCAGGCCCTGCGCCTATGACGATCAGATCAAACTGCCGCTCGGCTCGGGCGGCGGTAGCTGTCACAGGACAGTGACAGTCGCGCCGATGGGAACCCGTTTATACAGGTCGATCACATGGTCATTGATCATGCGGATACAGCCATTCGAAACCGACCGTCCGATGGAACGCGGTGCTGTGGTGCCGTGGATGCGGAAATAGGTGTCGCGCCCATTCTGGAACAAATATAGCGCCCGAGCACCCAGCGGGTTGCCAGGACCACCGGGCTGCACATAATCGTTATCGACGAATTTAGAATATGTCCGGGGTTCGCGCGCGATCATTTCATTCGTCGGACGCCAGGTCGGCCATTCTTTTTTCGCACCGATCTTTGCGGTGCCGGTAAATTCCAGGCCTGCTTTGCCAACCCCAACTCCGTAGCGCATGGCCTGCCCCGGCTCTTCAATGAAGTACAGGAAATGCGCGCGTGGCATAATCAGCAGCTGTCCAGGTTCGAGATCCTTTTTGATCGCCACGCGTTGCGGGCGAAAGACGGGATCTACTTCAAAAGCATGGGCGGGCAGTGCGGCAGTGGCTGCAGCAGCGGCAACAAAAGAGCGACGGGTGATCATGGCTGTACTCATTCAAAAATTGGTTGGTGCATACTGTCCTGAACGAGGGGTAAAAATCAATCCAGTTCCCTGGTGAGGCGTGTCACGATCCTGTGCAAATCTCATCTGAGAGAGGGCACAGGGGCGCTATGCCCATATCCGCCGGGTCAACAGGACATGCGCTGTGCAGGTGTTCTTTCCACCTCAGTTCGAAGTCAGCATAAATAGGTTAAGTCGTCTTTATTTGCGTTATTCCTTTGGAACGTCAGCGTTGCGCCCGGCCAGAACGACGCTGATGGTATAGGCGGCTTGCGGTGTCAGCCCTGCCATAACGGCAGCTGCGGCCTCCGGGCGCATACGTGCAAGAAAACCAGCGGCAAATTCAGGGGCCATTTCCTCAAAGAGCGCAGCAGCCTGTTTGGGTTTCATATTGGCGTAAACATTGGTCAGGCGGTCGATGTCGTCTTCGGCTGCGGTTTGTGCAAGCGCAAGAGTCCCCCGCAGTTTCTCTTCGGCGCGGGCCAGTTCGTCTAGCTTGCGATTGATTTCTTGTTCTGCAACATCAAGGGCTTGCATGCGCATGGCAATCTGGCGCTCTCGTCGGTTGACGCGGTCTTCTCGAACATTCAGCGCCTCAATCAGCGGCATGATCTCTTCTTTTCCGATCATACGACCAGCGGGGGCTTCTGTGATCGGTGCCGAAGCCTGGGTCGTTGGGGCCGGTGCCGTTGGGTTTGGATCTTCTCTTGCCAACGCTTCGCTGGCGCCAATCGCCGTGCGCAAAAGCGCGGAGGCAACCAATAGGCCGCCAATTGCGGTTAAGGCGCCCCGCATTTTGCGCTTGGCCTTTGGGGCGGTTTTGCCTTTGACCGGCGCTTTGCCTGAAGGCGGAGTCGATTTTGCTTGTGCCATGATCGCCTCTTAGTTTCCGGGATGCCTGAAAAACACCATATCTGGTGCCTCGCGCGGGGGCGTTTCTTCCGGTTGTTGCGGGAGGTCATGCATCGAAGCGACAAGCAGTTCGAGCCTTCGGGCGACATCCTCGGCGCGTTCGGTCAATTCTTCCAGGGATTTGGCCGATTCGCCGGCTGTTTTCTGGGCAGTCCCTAGGGTGCGCGTCAGATCGTCGACCTGCGCGGACAAAACAGCGACAGCCCCGCCGACACCGTTTTCCAGATCAGTAAACCGGGTCAAACGCCGTGCGAGGATAAAGCAGTAAAACCCGGCACCCAAAGCCCCGGCAGCCAGCAGAATATCTGCAATCAGATCCATATCATGCCCTCTCAGTTAAGCACGAATTCAAGTACGAGCAGGTCGCGCACGCGGCCTTCGCCCGCGACCATGGAGACACGGCGCAACATTTGTGACCGTAGTTTCAGCAGCGCGCCGGGCTCTTCTAGAGTGGCTGGCTCCAATGCGCGCAAATAGCTGTTCATGACATCCTGAATTCTGGGCAGAATGCCCTCTATTTCAGATTCATAGCCCTTGTTGACCTCAAGGCTGGCGCGAAACCGCAGGTGGTCCGCTTGCGTCCCTGGACCAAGGGAAATCACCAGGGGTGGAACCTCGACAAAAGAAATATCCGACAATGCAGCGTTGTCTATTTCCACCGCCGGCACTGTGTTTTCCGCGTGTGATTCGCTGACTGATGTTGCTGTGGGCTTTGCACCACCAAGCAAGCCGGAAGACACGGCAAAAAAACCGCCGCCGCCCCCTGCTACAGCAAGCACAAGCCCAATAATCAAAGGCAATTTAGATGACTTCTTCTCTTCTGCCTCAGGTTCATCGACGGTGGCGTCAGTCATTCTTAACCTCATTCCGTTCCTACATCCTTATAGGCGTAAATGGGCTAACCGATTGTTAAGGCGATTGGTTCAATCTGAGTCACAACCGAACAGAATGTTTGGAGCGGAGGTTGGTCTTGCAACAGGTCATGTCAGTCTGGAACGCATTGGGCGGTCGCCAGAGAATTATCGTCATCGGTGCAACTCTTTTTATGATGGCGGCGGTCCTGGGCCTGGCGCGCATGGCATCAGCACCAAAAATGTCCCTTTTATATGCGGGGCTTGAAAATGGTGCCGCAGGCGAGGTTGTGCAGGCGCTTGAGGCGCGCGGTGTGCAATATAATGTGCGAGGGGGGGCGATTTTTGTGCCAGATGGCGAACGCGATACGTTGCGTTTGACGCTGGCCAGCGAGGGGCTCCCGGCCAATAGTGCGCAGGGATATGAATTGCTGGACGGGCTGTCCGGTTTTGGCACCACATCCCAGATGTTCGATGCGGCCTATTGGCGGGCAAAAGAAGGGGAGCTGGCGCGCACCATCGTTGCGAATCCGCATATTGCAACGGCGCGTGTACACATTGCCAACAGCAGCGCGAATCCTTTTCAGCGTGATGTTACGCCCTCGGCGTCGATTTCTGTTACCGGTTCGGGTGGGGTTCTCTCTCCTGCCCAGGCGCGCGCATTAAAGTTTCTTGTGGCTTCGGCCGTGCCCGGCCTGGACGCGGAAAATGTGGCAGTGATTGACGGTAAGGGCGGGCTGATCGGAGCAGAGGCCGATAGTGCGTCCGGGCCGTCCGCTGATGATAAGGCGAATCAGCTGCGCGATCGGGTTCAGCGCCTGGTGGAGGCGCGTGTCGGCACCGGAAACGCTGTTGTCGAAGTCAGCGTTGATACGGTGACAGAGGCCGAATCCATCCGCGAGCGCCGGTTTGACCCTGAAGGGCGGGTTGTGATTTCGACCGATACCGAAGAACGCTCTGACAACTCCGAAAATTCTGGGGGCGGTGCGGTCACGGTTGCGTCCAATTTGCCTGACGGAAATGCCAATGGCGGCGAAAATTCGTCGGCGCGTTCTGCTGAAACCCGCGAGCGCATTAACTACGAAGTCTCCGAGACCATGCGGGAAATCACCCGTGCACCTGGTGCGGTCAAACGACTGACCGTCGCAGTTTTGGTGAATGGCAGCTACACAACCAATGCTGAGGGTGGGCAGAGTTTCGTACCGCTCCCGGATGATGAGCAGCAGGCGCTCCAGGCTTTGGTGGCTTCGGCTGTTGGATTTGACGCGGAGCGCGGGGACGAGATCACGATTCGCTCTTTGCCGTTTGAGCGGCCTGAGGGGCTTGGGACCGGGCCGATTGAACCGGGTCTGATCAGCGGATCTCTGGATATGATGCGTTTGATTCAGATCGGTGTACTGGCGTTGGTTGCGACAATTTTGGGCCTGTTTGTGGTGCGCCCCGTTCTTGCGCGTCCCACCGAGATTGACCAGCCAACGGCGGCGTTGCCAGCCCCGTTTGAGACCGCAGCCGAGAATGCTGCCCCAGCGATTGCTGGTGAAATCGAACCCGATGGCGGCTTTGTTGATCTTCCCGTGATGCAAGAGGCACCAGATTTTGGTGGCATGGGGATGGTCGATTTTGATGCTCCAGCAGAAGAAGACCCGGTCGAGCGTCTTCGAGGGCTGATTGAAGAGCGTAAGACTGAAACCGTGGAGATCCTGCGCAGCTGGCTCGAAGATGACGCGGAGGAAGTGAAGTGACGGAACTCAGTCAGGTTTTTGAGGATTTTGGCGAGGCCAAGCCTACCCGAACCGTCGCTGAAAACGCTGCGGTGATCGACGAGGTCGATCTCGAAGGGGTGCGCCTTGATGCGTTTGAAAAAGGGTATCGCGCCGGTTGGGACGATGCGATCAAAGCGCAAAGTGAAGACCGGGACCGGATTTCAAATGAGCTGGGCCAGCATCTGCAGGATCTGTCCTTTACCTATCACGAAGCGTGCAGCCATGTGATCAATGCACTGACGCCTTTGTTGAACGAAATGGTGCAGGTCGTTTTGCCCAGCATGTCCCAGGCCTCTTTGCAGGCGCATATTGTTGAACAACTTCAGGCGATTGCCAAAGAAGTGGGCGGGATGGATGTGGTCATTGCAGTGTCACCGGCCAATTCTGAGGCGCTCGAGCCATTGATGGATCAGGATTTTGGCTTTCCGATCCAGCTGTTGGAAGACCCTGATCTGGCTGCAGAGCAGGCAGATATTCGATTTGGCCAGACTGAAAAACAGATTGATCTGGGTGATCTGCTGTCCTCCCTGAAAGAGGCGGTGGACGGATTTGCCCATGAAAACCGGAGAAAAATCGCAAATGGATAATGCCACCGCAACCGCCCCGGAAAAAGCAACGCCGTTTACATCGGTTCCGATTGAGATCACCGTTTCGGTGGGGCGCGCCCGACCTCTTGTCCGGGATCTGCTGCAATTGGCCGAGGGTTCCGTTCTGGCGCTTGATAAAAGGTTGGAGGATCCGGTCGAGCTGTATGTGGGCGAAAAATTGATCGGTGTTGGCGTACTGGAGGTGGTGGATAGCGACGGGCCCAGCCAGCTGGCTGTGCGTCTGACCGAGGTTGTTGACCTCCAATCGCCGTCCTGACCATGTTTCGCCTGATCCTTTTTGCCGTGATGCTCGGCCTGCCCGCAACAGCGCAGGCCCAATCCGTGGCGATTGATCTTGGGGCGGGTGGGTCGGTGACGGCGACCAGCCTGCAGTTGATTGCACTGATCACGTTGCTCAGCATCGCGCCGGGCATCGCCATCATGGTCACATGTTTCCCATTTATGGTGACCGTTCTTGGCATCCTGCGTCAGGCCGTGGGGTTGCAGCAATCCCCCCCAAATATGTTGATTGTCAGTCTGGCGTTGTTCCTGACCTATTTTGTGATGGAGCCGGTTTTTACCGATGCTTGGGAAACAGGTGTGCAGCCACTGCTGGAAGAACAGATCGAAGTCGACGAGGCCGTCAACCGCAGCCTGGACCCGTTTCGTGTGTTTATGGCGGGGCGCACAGACCCGGACACGTATCGGGCGATGGCTGATTTGCGCCCTGATGCGGCACAAACCACGCTAGACCCGCAAGCGCCGCTGTCGGTTCTGGTACCAAGTTTCATGTTATCCGAAGTCGCGCGGGCGTTTCAGGTCGGGTTCCTGATTTTCCTGCCCTTTCTGATCATTGACCTGGTCGTGGCGGCCGTTTTGATGTCCATGGGCATGATGATGGTGCCGCCAGCGATTGTATCGCTGCCATTTAAACTGGCATTTTTTGTCATCGCAGATGGCTGGGCGCTGCTCGCGGGCAGCCTGGTGCGCGGATATTTCTAGTGTTGGTCCGTTCGTCAGCAGAGCTGTGCGTCAGCTGTCCTCGGGAACATCTGCGTGCAGATGGCGTTCGCCGCGGGCTTTTGCCAGGGCGATCTGTTTCTGGCGCTCGCGGAACCGGGTTTTGTCTGCGTCAGAGGTTTCGTTCAGGCACAGATGGCAGGAAACACCGTGTTCATATTCCGGGCGCTGCCGATCTTCGGGCAGGATCGGACTGCGGCAGGCGTGGCATAGATGATGAGGGCCCTCTACCAGACCGTGACCCACGGAAACGCGTCCGTCAAAAACGAAACACTCCCCTTCCCATGTGCTGTCTTTGGCTGGGATCTCTTCGAGATATTTCAGGATCCCGCCTTTCAGGTGAAAGACATCTTCAACCCCTTGAGACAAAAGGTAGTTTGTGGATTTCTCACATCTGATTCCACCGGTGCAGAACATGGCGATACGTTTGTTGTGGAACCGGTCTTTGTTTGCCTCCCACCAGGCGGGAAATTCACGGAAACTTTCGGTCTGTGGGTCCACGGCCCCCTCAAACGTGCCAATCGCGATTTCATAATCGTTTCGCGTGTCGATCACGGCCACATCTGGGCTGGTGATCAGGGCGTTCCAATCGGCAGGATCGACATAATGTCCGACAGAGGCACGCGGATCGACATCGGGCTGCCCCATGGTGACGATCTCTTTTTTCAGGCGCACTTTCATGCGGGCAAAAGGACGCTCTGCCGCGGTAGAGAGTTTCCATTCGATCGTGTCGCAGCCGGGCAGGGCGCGGATATGTGTCAGCAGGGCGTCGATCCCGGCGCGCGGGCCCGCCACCGTGCCGTTGATCCCTTCTTGCGCCAGCAGCAATGTGCCGGTGATTTTCTGGGCGCGGCACAGATCCAGAAGAGGCGCGCGCAGCGCATCAGGGGCGTCAAAACGGGTGAAGTGGTAGAGAGCGCAGACTGTAAACATGTGGGTGCGATACGCCTGCGCACCGGTTTGGGCAAGTCTCTATTCTGCCGCAATCGCCAGACCATCGACCACTGCCGTAAAGACTGCGCTGACCTCTTGCCGGGCATCGGGCAGGGCGTGGGCCATGGTGCTGCGCACGGCCTTCAGCAGGCTGGAGCCGCCAACAAAGACAACCTGATCCACGCTGTCCGTGGACAGGTCTGCATCCCGCAGCAGATCAAGGGCGCAGGCGGCGATCTGATCGGCACTGCCTTGCAAAACGGCATTCAGAGCCTTTGTGCTGAGGCTGGCCTCCAGCCCCTTTTCCACTTCTGTCAGTCTGATCAGTCCCGCGCCTTCGTCATTGGCGGCGATTTTGCCTGCTTCGACCGCGTAGGCCACATCATGCCCCAGATGGGATTCCAGCACGTCGAACAGGCGTTCGAACGGTGCCGGATCCGGGGCAAGGCGCACCCAGCGACCCACCTCGCGCAGCAGGGCCGGGTCGTAGACAAACGGGATTTTTTCCCAACTGGCCAGGTCATGAAACAAAGCACGGGGGGCAGTGTGGGTTTTGTTCCCCAGCTCGGCTCCGATCTGTGCGCCATATCCCAGCAACGGCATGGCATGAGCCAGGCTGAGCAGCCTGTCAAAATCTGTGCCGCCTAGGCGCAGCCCCCGGCTGGCCAGCACATGGGTTGTGTCGCCATTGCGGTCGCAGATTGTAAAATCCGAGGTGCCGCCGCCAATATCGACAATCAGCATCCGCCCCTGTCCGGCAACGGCTTGTGCGGCGGCTTCGGGTTCGGGCAGGAAATCGACCTGCGTGAACCCGGCCATGTGATACGCGGTGGTCAGGTCTTGTAGCGCCTGAGCATCGCGGCTGTCAGAGTCGGAATGAAAGCGCACCGGGCGACCGGATAGAACCGCGTCGAATTTCAGCCCGGTATGGGTTTCGGCGCGGGTGCGGATTTCGGTCAGGAACCGGGCAATGATTTCGATCAGCGTGATGCGTTCATTCAGCAGGCTGCGGGGTTCCTGTGCGAGCGCTGTGCCCAGGATGCTTTTGAGCGCGCGCATGAATCGGCCTTCTTGCCCGTCGCGCATCGCGCGTGCGGCGGCAGAGCCATAGACATACCCGCGCCGGTCGAAATCGGCAAAAACCGCCGTGGGCAGGGTGTGCGCGCCCGGCTCCAGCGGAATCACATAGGGCTGCCCCGCCGCCATGACCCCGGCTGCGGTGTTCGAAGTGCCAAAATCCAGTCCAAGCCGTGCCATCACCGCGATTCCCCGTTTCACAAGGGAACAGGGCATAGCCCTGGCATCGCGTCATGGCAATTCCTGTTTCACGGGCTTAAACTGGGAAAAATCTGGTATTTGGAGTGCACCATGCAGGCTCTTCTTGTGATCGACATTCAGAACGATTTCTGCCCCGGAGGCGCACTGGCTGTGGCGGATGGCGATGCGATTGTGCCGGGCGTCAACGCGCTGATGGATGGGTTTGATGCGGTGGTTCTGACGCAGGATTGGCATCCTACGGGGCATCGGTCTTTTGCCAGTCAGCATGGCGGCCTAGAGCCGTTTTCGATGACGCAAATGCCATATGGGCCGCAAATTTTGTGGCCAGATCACTGTGTGCAGGGCTCTCTGGGGGCGGCATTTCATGCGGATTTGCGTGTGGACCGTGCCGATTTGATTCTGCGCAAGGGCTTTCGTTCAGAGATAGACAGCTATTCGGCATTTTTTGAAAATGATCGCAAAACGCCGACCGGGCTAGAGGGGTATCTGCGCAGCAGAGGGATCACAGATGTGACCCTTGTCGGTCTGGCGACGGATTTTTGTGTGCATTATTCAGCGGTTGATGCTGCGACGCTGGGGTTTAATACCACGCTGCGCGAAGATCTGTGTCGTGCCATCGACATGGATGGCAGCCTGGCGCAGGCCCGGCAGGCCATGTCCGATGCCGGAGTGATCTTGCGCTGAGGCTGCCCGATACAAAGTAATCTTGCGCGTTTTCATTTTGTAAATTGTGTTGGCGTAACCTCGCGGCATCGTTTTGAAAGCCGTTTCGATGAGCGCCCAGTTTGCCCAGGATCCGACCGATACGGTCGATGCAGAATTTGCCACGCTATATGGCGATGCGGCGTTGCTCGAACGCTATGCAAAAGCGCGCTATCGACAGTTTTGGTCGCGCCAGATTGCGTTGATGATTGGCATCCTTGCAATGTGGGTGTTGGTGTCCTTTGATTTGGCCGTGTTCTGTTTGGCGCTGGTTGTCATTGGCGAGTCTGTCGAATTGGGTGTGCTGCATGTTGCGGTCCGCTGGCGCAAGCGCGGCATGGAGATGCGGTCAATATTGTGGCGAACGGCCTGCGCTGGGGCCTTTCATTCTGCCTGCGTTTCCGGCGGTATTTATGGGCTGGCTGTCGCATCGAATACCATATCTGGTGTCATGTTTGCCATGTGCATGACGATGTCCGCTTTTGTGAATGCGGGGTTTGGGCTGACGCATCATGCGCTGGCGTCCAAGCTAAAGCTCAGCGTGCATGGCGCCTTTTTCCTGACCTATCTGGCCGTTTATATCAGCACAACGTCTGACCCGATTGGGGAAGCACCCTTATTGATCTTGGCCGCGACATTGCTGGGATATATGGCGTTCACCTTTATCTCGTTTGCGGTCAAGGCCTGGCATCGCCGGCTGGCCAAGGAAAACGCGCTGATGCGTGGTGCTGCGCATTTAGATGCGGCGAATCATGATCTGCAAATCGCCAAAAATGATGCCGAAGAGGCGGCTCATGCCAAATCCCTTTTTCTGGCAACGATGAGTCACGAAATCAGGACACCTTTGAACGCGGTCATTGGTATGTCTGATCTGCTGTTGGACGGCAAAATGGACGAGTCGCAGCGCGCCTATGTGGAAACGATACAAAGCGCGTCGATTTCTTTGCTTTCGATTATCAATGATGTGCTTGAATTGTCGCGCATGGAGGCCGGTGAAATCAACCTGAACCCGGTTGTGTTCTCTCCTGGAAAATGTCTGCAGGACACGCTGCGCCTGATGCGACCTTTGTGTGTTTCCAAAGGGTTGTATCTGGATTTTGTTCAAACCGGAACCGTGCCGGACAGGGTCTATGCGGATGCCAGTAAAATGCGTCAAATCCTGATCAACCTGATCGGAAACGCTGTGAAATTTACTGAAGCAGGCGGGGTGCGCATTTTTTGCGATATTCAGGCACGGGCGGATCAGGGCTGGTCTTTGCAGGTGACTGTTCGGGACAGCGGCATTGGTGTGCCGGAGCAGAAGGCGGAACATATTTTCGGTGAGTTCCAGCAGGCTGATTCAGAGATCAATCGCCGGTTTGGCGGCACCGGGTTGGGATTGCCGATTTCCCGACGTCTTGCGCGGGCGATGGGCGGGGATCTTGTTCTGTTGCCTTCAGATGGAGAGGAAGGTGCCTCATTCAGAATGAGTGTGGATCTGGCGCCAGCTGAGCCCGAAGCTGAGTTGAACCCGTCTGAGCAAAACACCGGCGCAGGCAAATTGAGGGCTGCACGGCAGGTGCCAGGCCCCTGTGTCGCCCGCCCGGCTGCGCCTGAGGTAAGCCCTGCCGGAGAGCTGCAGATCGCACTGACCGAAGACAACGCCACAAATCGGCTTTTGGTAAAGCGGTTTCTGGATGGTGTGTCCTGTACCATCAACGAATTTCGCGATGGTCAGGAATTGTTGGATCATATTGTGGCGCTGAAACCGGATGTGGTCTTGATGGATATGTGTATGCCGCGCCTTGATGGTCTGGAAACGGCTCGGCGCATTCGTGGAATGGACGTGCCGCAACCCCATATCATTGCTTTGACCGCCAATGCGTTTGACACGGACAGGGTGGCATGTGCGCAGGCCGGAATGGATGATTTTCTGTCAAAACCGTTGCGCCGAGGCGCGCTTTTGGAGGCATTGAAGCGCGCCGAAACCGGGCAAAAACCGCTTTCCATGCCGCAAGGGGATGGCTTAGAACAGCATGGCGCTGCTGAAGAGGGCCAAAATTGGACATCGCTACCCGAGTCTGGAACCATAAGTGGAAAATCGACCCGATCGTCCGCTCGCTGATTGACACAGATTTCTACAAATTGCTGATGTGCCAGTCGGTGTTTCGCAACAAACCCGACACCTCGGTGACGTTCAGCCTTATCAATAGGTCAAAGCATGTCCCGTTGGCGCAGCTGATCGACGAAGGTGAGCTGCGGGAACAGCTGGACCATATTCGGTCGCTCAGCCTGTCACGGGGTGAAAGCACATGGCTGCGCGGCAATACCTTTTACGGCAAACGCCAGATGTTTCGACCGGATTTTATGGAGTGGTTCGAAAACCTGCGTTTGCCTGCCTACCATCTGGAAAAGATCGGGGATCAGTACGAGCTGACATTTGAAGGCAGCTGGCCCGAGGTTATGCTGTGGGAAATTCCCGCGCTGTCGGTTTTGATGGAACTGCGCAGCCGCGCGGTGTTGAACAGCATGGGCAAGTTCGAGCTGCAGGTTTTGTATGCGCGCGCCATGACAAAGCTGTGGCAAAAGGTCGAACGCCTGCGCAGCCAGCCGGGTGCGCGGATCGCAGATTTTGGCACCCGTCGCCGGCACAGCTTTTTGTGGCAGGATTGGTGTGTGCAGGCGATGCTGGAGGGGCTGGGCGATAGTTTTGTCGGCACGTCCAATTGCCTGATCGCCAAAAATCGCGATCTGGAAGCGATCGGGACAAATGCGCATGAACTGCCCATGGTTTATGCGGCGCTGGCCCAGGATGATGCCGCTTTGGCCAATGCGCCGTATGATGTTCTGGCGGATTGGCACGAAGAGCATGACGGGAACCTGCGTATCATTCTGCCCGACACCTATGGGACCGAACGCTTTTTGGCGCGCGCGCCCGATTGGTTGGCCAGCTGGACCGGGATCCGCGTCGATAGCGGCGATCCGGCCACAGGCGCTGAAACCGCGATTCGCTGGTGGCAAGAACGTGGCGAGGAGCCCAGCAAGAAACTGGTGATTTTCTCTGACGGTCTGGACGAGGAAAAAATCCTTGAGCTGTACCAACAATTTGCGGGGCGGGTACGCGTGTCTTTTGGGTGGGGAACCCTGCTGACCAATGATTTTCGCGGACTGGCGCCGGATGATGCGCTGGCACCGTTCAGTTTGGTGTGCAAGGCGATTTCAGCGGATGGTAATCCGACGGTGAAATTGTCGGACAATCCGAATAAGGCGATGGGGCCGACGGATCAGATTGCGCGCTACAAACGGGTGTTCGATGTTGGCCAACAAGCCGCACAGGATGTGATCGTCTGACCCGCGCTGCTTTGGCGCTTTTCACGCCCCGCGCCCTTGGGTAAGCACGTCTGCGTAAGGAGGCTCCTCATGTCGCAGATCCGACCCCAGCCCGGCATCATGGAAATCGCGCCCTATGTGGGCGGGAAATCCCGTGTCGATGGCGTATCGAATGTCACGAAACTCAGCTCGAACGAAAACCCGTTCGGCCCCAGCCCCGCCGCGCAGGAGGCTGTGAAGCGGAGCGCGCATGAGCTGCATCGTTATCCTTCGACCGACCATGCCGACCTGCGCGCCGCGATTGCTGAGACCCACGGCCTGAACGCGGACCGCATCATTTGCGGTGTCGGCAGCGACGAGATCATTTCCTTTCTGTGTCAGGCCTATGCTGGTCCGGGGGACGAAGTTCTGTTCACCGAACATGGGTTTTCCATGTATCGCATCAGTGCGCTGGCCGCCGGTGCGACCCCGGTGTCCGTGCCTGAACGCGAACGTGTGACCGATGTGGATGCGCTGCTGGCGGGCTGTACTGACAACACGCGGCTGGTGTTCATCGCCAACCCCAACAATCCGACCGGGACCATGATCGGCCTGGCCGAGATTGAACGTCTGGCCGAGGGCATCCCGCCTCAGGCGCTGCTGGTGCTGGACGGTGCCTATGCAGAATATGTCGAGGGTTATGATGGCGGTGCCAAGCTGGTCGAGGCGCGCGATAATGTGGTCATGACCCGCACCTTTTCCAAACTCTACGGTTTGGGTGGATTGCGTGTGGGATGGGGCTATGGCCCGATTGATGTGATCGACGTTCTGAACCGGCTTCGCGGCCCGTTCAACCTGTCTTCGACTGCGCTGGCCGCTGCCGAAGCCGCCATCCGCGACACCGCCTATGTGGAAAAATGCCGGGAAGAAAACACCCGTCTGCGCGCGATCTTGTCCGAGGCGCTGGCCGAACATGGCGTGCCCTGTGACACCTCGACCGCGAATTTTGTGCTGGCCCGGTTTGGCAGCCAGCAAGAGGCGGAGGACTGCGATATATTTCTGCAAAAGCAGGGTCTTATCGTGCGGCGCGTTGCCGGGTACAACCTGCCCAACTGTCTGCGGATCACGGTGGGCGACGAACCCAGCTGCCGCCGCGTGGCGCATTGCGTCGGCCTGTTCAAGGCGGGCGAGAGATGAGCGTGATCTACAACAAGGTCGCGCTGATCGGGCTGGGTCTGATCGCCAGTTCGATGTTTTGGGCGATGAAGCGCGGCGGCGTCGCGGGCACCGTGTCGGGTTATGCCCGGTCCGAGGCCACGCGCGACACGGCGCGCCGGATCGGCCTGTGCGACACGGTATGCGACAGCGCCGAAGAGGCGGTGCAGGATGCGGACCTGGTGGTGCTGGCCGTGCCCGTCGGCGCCATGGGAGCGGTTGCAAAATCCATCGCGCCGCATCTGAAACCTGGGGCCACGGTGATTGACGTGGGTTCGGTCAAACGCACGGTGATCGCCGATGTGCTGCCGCATATCCCTGAAAATGTGCATTTTGTCGGCGCGCATCCCATGGCTGGGACCGAACATTCCGGCCCGGAGGCGGGCTTTGCCACGCTGTTTGACAACCGCTGGTGCCTGATTGTCCCGCCCGAAGACACGCCCGAAGACCCCATCGCTCGGCAGGAAGACTACTGGCGCGCGCTGGGTGCCGATATTGAACGCATGGACCCGGAGCATCACGACATCGTCTGCGCCGTGGTCAGCCATATCCCGCACCTCATCGCCTACACGATGGTTGGGGTGGCCGATGACATGCGCCGCGTGACGGATCAGGAGGTCATCAAATTCTCGGCCGCAGGTTTCCGTGATTTCACCCGGATTGCTGCCAGCGACCCGACCATGTGGCGCGATGTGTTCCTGACCAACAAGGACGCCACGATCGAGATCCTTGGCCGTTTCACCGAGGAACTGATGGCGCTGCAGCGGGCAATCCGCACCGGCGATGGTGAGCAGCTTCACGCCTATTTCACCCATACCCGTGCGATTCGTCGTGGCATTCTGGAGGCCGGACAGGATACGGATGCACCGGATTTTGGTCGCGCAAAGGTGGAACGGTGAGCAAAAACGCAGTTGTGACGGTTTTGGCCAGCCTGTTGATGCTGGCCGCCTGCGGGGGATCGGACCCCAAACCCAAACAAAGCGATCTGGACGGGGTGCGCGGTTTCCTGAAGCGCGCTTTTTCCGAACGCGGGGATGCGGTGCCCGGCGGCGGGCTTTGCGGTGATCCGGCCCTTGTGGGCGAGGTCGTGGGCGCTGTGCCCGGCGCAGGGGCCTGCGGCATCGACAATGCGGTGCGCGTGACCTCGGTTTCGGGTGTGCAGCTGTCACAAGGCGCGCTGATGAACTGCAACACTGCGAAAACCCTGCGCCATTGGGTTGAGACATCGGCCAAGCCGGCCTTTGGCAAGCGCGGTGGCGGTTTGGTCAAGATGCGCGTCGCGGCGCATTACGCCTGCCGCACCCGCAATCATCAAAAAGGCGCGCGGATCAGCGAACATGGCAAGGGGAAGGCCATCGACATTTCGGCCTTTTATTTGGCGGATGGCAGCGTGATCACCCTGATTGATGATTGGGGCAAAGGCCGCAATGGCAAGGCGCTGCGCCAGATGCATGGCGCGGCCTGCGGCCCGTTTGGCACGGTGCTGGGCCCTGAATCCGATCGTTTTCACCGCGATCATTTTCATTTTGACACGGCAAAGCACGGCAACGGCGCTTATTGTCGATAGGCTTTCCCCACCCGGACCGGCGGTTGCGTTGACATCCGCGCGCGCAGGGTCTTTCTGGGGAAAAATGCACCGAAGAAAGGGCAGAACATGAAGATCGCAATGATCGGTACGGGCTATGTGGGCCTTGTTTCGGGGGTCTGTTTCTCGGATTTCGGGCACGAGGTCGTCTGCGTCGATAAGGATTCGCGCAAGATCGACCTGCTGGAAGCCGGCGAAGTGCCGATCTTTGAACCCGGTCTGGACAGTCTGATGGCCCGCAATGTCGAGGCCGGGCGCCTGTCCTTCACGCTGGATCTGAAATCGGCCATGGACGGGGCTGACGCGGTGTTCATCGCCGTGGGCACGCCGACCCGGCGCGGCGATGGCCATGCGGATCTGACCTATGTGATGGCCGCGGCGCGTGAAATTGCCCAGGAGGCGGCGGATGGCATCGTCATCGTCACCAAATCCACCGTGCCCGTGGGCACCAACCGCAAGGTCGCCGAAGTGGTGGCGGAGGCCAATCCGAACCTGAAATTCGACGTGGCCTCTAACCCGGAATTTCTGCGCGAAGGCGCAGCGATCGAGGATTTCATGAAGCCCGACCGCGTGGTTGTTGGTGTCGAAAGCGATCACGCCGCGCAGGTCATGTCTGACATTTACCGCCCGCTTTACCTGCGTGAGTTTCCGATCATCACCACGGATCTGGAAAGCGCCGAGATGATCAAATACGCCGCCAATGCGTTCCTGGCGACCAAGATCACCTTTATCAACGAGATTGCCGCGCTGTGCGAAAAGGTCGGCGCGGATGTCAAACAGGTCAGCAAGGGCATGGGGCTGGATGGCCGGATCGGCAACAAGTTCCTGCACGCAGGGCCGGGCTATGGCGGCAGTTGTTTCCCCAAGGATACCAAGGCACTGGCCCGGATCGGTCAGGAACATGCCAGCCCGGTTTCCATCGTTGAAACCGTGATCAAGGTCAATGAAGACATCAAGCGCCGCATGATCGACAAGCTGCAGGACATGGCCGATGGCAGCTTTAACGGCAAGCGCGTGGCGGTGCTTGGTGTGACCTTCAAACCCAATACCGACGACATGCGCGATGCGCCTGCGCTGACCATCGTGCCCGCGCTGGTTGGTGGCGGGGCCGAGGTTGCGGTCTGCGATCCGCAGGGCCGCCGCGAGGGCGAAGAACTGCTGCCCGGCGTGTCCTGGCATGACGACCCCTACAGCGCCGCTGCTGAGGCCGATCTGCTGGTTATCCTGACCGAGTGGAACGAATTCCGCGCGCTGGATCTGACCCGCATGGCGCAGCTGATGCGCAGTCGCAAGATGGTCGATCTGCGCAACATCTATGCGCCATCGGATGCAGAACGCGCCGGGTTCACCGGGTTCGACAGCATCGGGCGTGTGGGCTTTTCTGACGCCTGATCACGTCATTTCGCGTTGCATTGCGGGATTTTGTTGCCGCATTGCAACGCCCCCCTGACAAATCTGCCAGTTGCCCCTGGGACTACCTGAAAGGAGAGGTTCATCACGTGAAGAGCCTCCGTTAAGGTTTTCCTAATAAACAAAAACAAGAGCAGGCATACAGGCATGGGAACGGGCTATCGGGGCACGTTCGTCATCTCCTGGTCACAGACGGAAATAGACGGCCTGAAGGCCGCGCCTCCGTCCGCGCTGAGCGTTGGGGTCACATGGTCCTGGCGGGGCGAAAATGTGCGGGTCGACGGGCCTTCGTCGATCCTTCAGCTGGACCAGGCCGAAGGCGAAAGCGATATGCGCAGGCGCGCGGCGCGGGCTGTGCGGCGTCTTGTGGGCGCGGCGGTGAAATCTGCGCCGGATACGGCCCCTGTTGCGCTGGATCATCCGCTGAGCGACAGCAGCTTTGTCGTCACGGACGGGCTGCGCAGCTATACCGTGACGCTGATTGAAACCGGTGCGAACACCGCGCCGCTGTTGATGTTCCTGGATGAAATGCCGCCTCAGGGGCGGGATCTATGGGTGGTGCATCACCGTCTGGAGCCGGGCCATGCGGCAGCGCAGGGCGAACAGGCAGGCGGGGTGATCTGCTTTACCCCCGGCACCTGGATCGAAACGCCCTATGGCCGGATGCGCATCGAAGAGCTGCGCGAAGGTGATCTGGTTCAGACCAAGGACAGTGGTGCGCAGGAAATCCAGTGGATCGGCAGTCGCCGCATGACTGGTGCACGGTTGTTTGCTATGCCCGCGTTACGGCCCGTGCGTATTCGCCCCGGTGCCTTTGGGATTGATCGCCCCGAAGAGGAGTTGTTGGTGTCACCGCAGCATCGGATGGTGGTCAAGGGCGCTGTGGCGCGCGCCTTGTTCAACACGCCCGAGGTTTTGGTCGCCGCACGTGATCTGATCAATGGTGACACTGTGACAGTCGATGCGGCGATGCGCGAAGTGACTTATGTCCACATGCTGTTGCCCCGGCATGAAATCGTGTTCGCCAACGGGGTCGAAACCGAAAGCTTCCATCCGGCCAACACCGCTTTGTCGACGATCTCTGACGCGGATCGGGCGCGATTGCTGCGTCTGATGCCGGGGGTTGCGCAGGATCCGCATGGCTTTGGGGCCGATGCGCGGCGCAACCTCTCGGGCTCAGAGGCCGCGATCCTGATGCATGAGGTTGCCTAAGCGGCATTGTGAAACAGTGGCTTAGTCGCGCAGTTCGTCCTGGCGCACACCCCACAGAGCGTCTTTGCGGGCCCAGCCCTTGTGGCCTCCGGCGCTGAGTTTGCACCAGTCGGGGCCACATTCGCCCAGCCGCGCGATCACGCCCAGTTCCAGCATGGCATTGGCCGGGCTGTCAGGCTGTGGTCGCGTCTGCAACGTCAGCAGATCGCGTTCGATCAGGACAGTGCGCACCCCGGACAGCAATGAATAATGCACCCAGCCGCCAATCCCATCGCGGTCGCGCACACGGCGCCAATGGCCATGCTCGGCAGTGATTTCCAGCGGCATGTCCCGGCGGGTGTAGACCCAGTCGATGCGGTGGGTCAGCGAGGGACCGCGGCGCACATTGCCTTCGTTTGCTTTCATCGACACATAGCGGGGCAGGGGCAGGTTGGTCACCGGACCACGTTCCTGCGCCTGGGCGCTATGCGTCAGCCCTGCGCCCAGCGTCACGGCAATGGCCAGAAGCCCCGCGAAAATCCTGTTCAGCATTGTCTTCATCCTGCCCGATGAAATTGTTCGGGGGTTCTTGCACCCCTCTGTGTCTTGTTCCACTTTGCCACAAGGCAGAGACATGCAAAAGCGAGGGATCCCGGCCATGCCGTCAAAACGTCTGAGTGTTGTCGTCACGCGACGCTTGCCCGAAGTGGTCGAAACACGCCTGAGCGAGTTGTTCGATGTTCGTCTGCGCGATGATGACAACCCGATGAGTCGCGCCGCGCTGATTGCCGCGATGCAAGAGGCCGATGTGCTGGTGCCCACCATCACCGACCGCATTGATGCAGGGATGATCGGCCAGGCCGGTCCGCAGCTGAAGCTGATCGCGAATTACGGCGCGGGGTTTGACAATATCGACGTGGCCACGGCCCGGCAGAATGGGATTTTGGTCTCGAACACGCCGGATGTGGTGACAGATGACACGGCAGACATGGTGATGGCGCTGCTTTTGGGGGTCACGCGTCGCATTCAAGAGGGGCTGGCGGAGATGCAGGGCGGCGACTGGCAGGGCTGGTCTCCGACGGCGTTTCTGGGCACCCGGCTGGGCGGGAAACGTCTGGGTATTCTGGGCATGGGGCGTGTGGGCCAGGCGGTTGCACGCCGCGCCCAGGCCTTTGGGATGCAGATCCATTACCACAATCGCCGCCGTCTGCGCCCCGAAACCGAAGAGGCGCTGGGCGCAACCTATTGGGAAAGCCTGGATCAGATGATTGCGCGCATGGATGCGATCAGCGTGAATTGCCCGCATACCCCCAGCAGTTTCCATTTGCTGAACGCCCGTCGGCTGAAATTGTTGAAACCCAGCGCGGTGATCGTGAACACCTCACGCGGGGAGGTGATCGACGAAAACGCGCTGACCCGGATGCTGAAATCGGGGGATGTCGCCGGGGCGGGGCTGGATGTCTATGAGCACGGCCCCGAAGGCAACCCCGAGCTGCGCAACATGCCCAATGTGGTGATGCTGCCGCATATGGGATCCGCCACCGAAGAAGGCCGGATCGAGATGGGGGAAAAGGTGATCATCAATGTGAAAACCTTTGCCGATGGCCACCGCCCACCGGACCAGGTTCTGCCGTCGATGTTGTGATCTGAGGCAAATATGCGGGGCGACCAAATGCGCCCCGCGCGCAAAGGCTTAGCGTTCGCCAGCCTTGCGAATGATTGTGTCAATCAAGCGGCGTTTTTCACCTTCGGAATCACCGCTGTGCAGGATCGACGCGATGATGTTGACTTCGCCAAGTGTCAGGTTCGACATGTTTGCGGTGTCGATTTGCATACGGGTCAGACCGTTATACAGGGCGCCGGTCAGCATGGTGGCTTCGTTTTCCATTGCATGTGCAGCGGGTGCAATGGTGGCCATAACAAGGGCAGCGGCGGTCAGGGTGCGTTTCATGGGTCGTTCCTCTCGGTGTTGGGCCAGGTCGGAATTGATCTGGTGGCCGCACCCTGCTGCAGAGCTTTTTCTTTTTGAAATGACAAAAGTCTCGCGCAAATTGGAGCCCATGGTGATTTGACGCGGACGCTTTGTGAGCGGCGTAAAAGGATAGTCGGCAATAAAGTGTAAGCTATTGACTATAATTGTGAATGCTGTCGGAAATGTTGAAATATTTCTTTCGATTTACCGATCTGTGATCCACCCGTTAGCGACAAATCCGCGATGTTTCTTTAGGTAAACACTTTGTTATTGGGAAACGAGGGGCCGGTGCGTCGGTTTCTGTGTAAGGGGCCGCAAAATGTGCTGCCCATCCGCTGCGCGCTTTAGCGGCCTGCACCATCAATGGCTGTGCGGGCCTGGTGGGGCAGCGCGTCGCGCAGGTCTGCGGGGCGCAGGCCAAACCAGTCAATCGCCAGAGGGATGGATTTGTGCACCGCACAGCGGACAGAGCTGGTGTCATTGACCCGTGCCGCATATTCCAGCAGCAGGGCATAATGCCCCAGATTGTCCGAAATAATGGCGATTTCCCAGGGATCCGCCATGTGATCCCCGTCAGACGCAATCATGCTGGCCATCGCTGCGCTGGCATCAAAAAAGACCTTGAGAGTCTCCAGCCGACTCAGATCGTTGATGCAGAATTTGACCTTATCCGCGCCGGGCGTGACCAGAAATTCCTGATAGGCGTTGGCAATATCCAGCGCGCTTACGGAACCGGTATAGTCCGTATACAGCAGACGTTTTTCAGGCACGACAGTTGAGCGGATGGGCACGCGGCGATTCCCATAACACAGATTGGGAAAACGAAATTACTGGGTTGCCCTGCGCGGATCAACCGCGCAGCAGCGTCAACAGGCCGCCAAAATCATTCTGACGGCCTGATGGGTTCAGTGATCGCGATAGTCGATTTCCTTGGCATCCGCGCCCGGCCCAACCTTGGAACGGCGCACGATCAGGCGGTTCAGCGCCTGAATATAGGCGCGGGCCGAGGCAACGACCGTATCCGTGTCAGCGGACTGACCGGTTGCGATATTGCCATCCTCTTCCAGCCGCACAGAGACAGTGGCCTGCGCATCGGTGCCCTCAGTCACCGCATGGACCTGATACAGCTGCAGACGCGCGGTGTTGGGATGCAGTTCGCGCACGGCCTTAAAGGTCGCGTCGACCGGGCCATCGCCCTTGCAGGTCGCGGTGACATCCTTGCCGTCGATTTCCATTTCCAGCTCGGCCTCGGCCTGACCGCCGGTGCCGCAGACAATGCGCAGATTGACCAGTTGCAGATGTTCCTCGGTCTCGGCGGTGGCAGTGACCAGCGCGAGGATATCGTCGTCGAACACCTCTTTCTTGCGGTCGGCCAGGTCCTTGAACCGGACAAAGATGTCCTTGAGCTGGTTGTCCCCCACTTCGATGCCCAGATCCTTGAGCTTGGCGCGCAGGGCGGCACGGCCCGAATGCTTGCCCAGCGGCAGCGAAGTACCGGCGATGCCCACATCCTCGGGGCGCATGATTTCAAAGGTCTCGGCGTTTTTCAGCATCCCATCCTGGTGGATGCCGCTTTCATGGGCAAAGGCGTTCTTGCCGACAATCGCCTTGTTGAATTGCACCGGGAACCCGGCGACCGTCGAAACGCGGCGCGAGATATGCATGATCTTTTTGGTGTCGATGCCGGTGTAATAGGGCATGATATCGCCCCGCACCTTCAGCGCCATCACCACCTCTTCGAGCGCGGTGTTGCCTGCGCGTTCGCCCAGACCGTTGATGGTGCATTCGATCTGGCGGGCACCACCGATCACGGCGGCCAGCGCGTTGGCTGTCGCCATGCCAAGGTCATTGTGACAATGGGTGGCAAAGACCACATCATCCGCGCCTGGCACGGTTTCGATCAGGCGCTTGATCAGGTCGGCGCTTTCCAGCGGGGCGGTATAGCCCACCGTGTCGGGGATGTTGATCGTGGTGGCCCCGGCCTTGATCGCGATTTCGATCACGCGGCACAGGTAATCCCATTCGGTGCGCGTGGCATCCATGGGCGACCATTGCACATCATCCACCAGATTGCGGGCATGGGTCACGGTGTCGTGGATGCGCTGTGCCATTTCATCCTGCGACAGGTTCGGAATGGCGCGGTGCAGCGGCGAGGTGCCGATAAAGGTGTGGATCCGCGGGCGTTCCGATTTGCGCACGGCCTCGGCGCAGCGGTCAATATCGGGCAGCTGCGCGCGGGCAAGGCCACAGATCACCGATTGTTTGGAGCGTTGTGCAATTTCGGACACGGCGCGGAAGTCGCCCTCGGACGCGATGGGAAAGCCCGCTTCGATGATGTCCACGCCCATATCGTCGAGCAGCTCGGCAATCTCGAGCTTTTCGTCATGGGTCATCGTGGCGCCGGGGCTTTGTTCGCCGTCGCGCAGGGTGGTGTCGAAAATAACGACTCGGTCCTTGTTCGCCTCTGGCGAAACGTCTTTGTCTGTGTTGGTCATGTTCTTGTCTCTTGAAGTCTTCTGAAGTTGCCGTCGGCGCGAAGCGAATATCCCCTGAGCGGTCGCGCCGTCACGGCACGCTCAGAGGCGCTTTAGAAGAAGACGAAAGCCCAGCGCCAGCGGCGCCCAAAGGGACGCTGCAACAGGGATATGGGCGCTGATCATCATGGGGTCGGACTATACTCCTCCTTTTGTGAATGAAAAGTGGGGAAAGACACTTTTTGCCATGGGCGGGGGCGGCCCTAAATTGCACGGCATGAAACAGGCATTGATCATCGGGGCCAGCGGTGGGATCGGCGCGGCGCTTTCGCAGCATCTGGTGGGGCAAGGCTGGCAGGTCACCGGGCTGTCACGCAGCACCGGGTTTGATTTGACCGATGCGGCCGGGGTGGACGCACAGCTGAGCGCGCTGCCGGGGCCGTTCGATATGATCCTGATCGCCAGCGGCGCGCTTGAGATCGACGGACACGGCCCGGAAAAATCCTTGTCGGCACTGTCGGCGCAGGCCATGGTAGATCAGTTTGCGGTAAACACAATTGGCCCGGCCTTGGTGCTGCGCCATGCAGCGCGGTTGCTGCCAAAGGACCGTCGCGCCGTGGTGGCGGCGCTATCTGCGCGGGTTGGCTCTATCGGGGATAACCGTTTGGGCGGCTGGACCAGCTACCGCGCGTCCAAAGCGGCGCTGAATCAGGTGATCCGTTGTGCTGCGATCGAACTGGCGCGCAGCCACAAGCAGGCGCTTTGTGTGGCGCTGCATCCCGGCACGGTGCAGACCGATCTGACCCGGCGCTATTTGGGGCGCCACCCCTCGGTCACGCCACCAGAGGCCGCGCAGAACCTGTTGGCCGTACTGGAGGGGCTAAGCCCGGAAAACAGCGGTCAGTTCTATGATTGGGCGGGCAAAGCGATCCCCTGGTGATCTTTCCCCGTCATCCGGGGTACAAGCGCGCCGCGCCTTGGGGCATAGTTGCGCAAAATCACGGGCGAGTAGGGTGTGTCATGATCAGGCAGCTGACGGTTTGGGCATGTGCGATGGTTCTGGCGGCGGGGGCCGCGCTGGCGCAGGATACGCGCGACGGGGCGCGGGTCTATGTCTTTGGAAATTCGCTGGTCAACCATTTGAGCGAGGACGCCGATCACACCAATGTCCCCCATTGGCTGAATCAGATGGCGCAGGCCGGCGGGCAGAGCTTTGCCATTGATGGGCAATGGGGCTTTTTGCGCAATTTTGCCTATGGGTTGCCGCCCAGTGCGAACTGGTCTTTTCCTGGTGTCAGTGGGGCCTGGTCGCCGGGCGCGCCCTTTTCTGCTGGGCGGTTTGACGGGGTGATCGTGACGCCCGCGAATTTCATCCAGTACCAGCTGCCCGATGCCCCCTATGAGGGCGACAACCCGACCGGTGAGACCCCGCTTGGCGCGGTGCTGCGCCTGTTTGACTGGGTCGCCAAGGAAAGCCCGAATTCCCGCCTGTTTGTCTATGAGGGTTGGGCCGAGATGGCCGGTGTCACCGGGGCTTTCCCCCCGGATGCCGAAGGGCTGGCCCGCTATCATGCCTTTAACGCGGGGGCCTATCATCAATGGTATCTTGATCTGTTCAGCGCGCTTGAAGAGGCCCGACCGGGGCGCGAGGTCACGCTGATCCCGGTCGCCTCTGTTCTGGGGGAATTGCTGGCCGAGGGCGGTGTGCTGGAAGGTCTGCGCGCCCGCGATCTTTATACCGATGATGCGCCGCATGGGACAGAGACGCTGTATCTGCTGGCGGCGATGGTCAGCTATGGCTGGCTGTATGATGCGCCGCCGCCGCAGGGCTGGCGTCCGCCCGTCACGCTGCATCCCGAGGTGGTCGAGAAATACGACGCCATCGCCGCGGAGATTGCCAAACGCCTGCCGCAAGCCCGCGCCCGTGTTGCCGCCGAAGAAACCCTGCCCGAAGTCATCGCAGCCGAGGCCGAACAGGCCAATCTGCCTGCGCGCAGCGCCGTGCAACTGCCGCCCAAGGGCCTGCGCCCCGATGGGCTGCCCGCGCTGGGCATGGGGTTGAACGGCATCGCGGATTGGTCCACGCAACACCCGTTTATCGACCTTGTGAAAACCTCGCGCGATTGGGTGGGGCACAAGGATGGGCAATGGGGCGCGCTGTCCTCGGACGATCTGCGTGCGGCGGGTCACATCGGGCGCGACGGTTGGCTGCGCAGCCTGCCGGGTGGCATCGAGTCGCTGGAAAAAGTGCTGCTGACCGATCAGCCCGAGGGTGCGCGGCATCTGCGCGGCGAATATGTGATGTTTTATGAGGGCCAAGGCGAAATCCGCCTGACCGGGCGCGCCAAGCGGGTGCGTTATGGCGACGGCGAGGCTGGGTTTTTCTATGAACCGGGCGAGGGTCTGGTGGGCATTTCCGTCACCGCGCTGGACGACGCGGACCCGATCCGCAACATCCGCATCCTGCGCCGCGATCACCTGCCGCTGTATCAGGCGGGCGTGCTGTTCAACCCCGATTGGATCGCGCGGGTCGAGGATCTGCGTTCGGTCCGTTTCATGGATTGGATGATGACCAACGGGTCGGAAATCACCACTTGGGAGGACCGCCCGCGCTTGCAGGATGCCAGCTGGGCCGTGCGCGGTGTGCCCCTGCCGGTGATGATCGCGCTGGCCAACCAGATTGGCGCCGACCCATGGTTCACCCTGCCGCATATGGCCGATGATGCCTATGTGCGGGCCTTTGCCGAGGTCGTGCGCGACGGGCTGGACCCGCGGCTGCGCGCCCATGTGGAATATTCCAACGAGGTCTGGAACCAGATTTTCCCACAGGCGCAATGGGCGCGTCAGCAATCCGAACAGCTGTGGGGCGCGTCTGAAACCGGCTGGATGCAGTTTTATGGGATGCGCGCTGCGCAGGTCATGGACATCTTTACCGATGTCTTTGCGGGGCAAGAGGATCGCCTGACCCGCGTGGTCGCAACGCATACCGGCTGGCCGGGGCTGGAGGAAAGCATCCTTCTGGCGCCGCTGGGATATCTGCAGCTGGGCCGCCCGCCGCAGGACAGTTTCGACGCCTATGCCGTGACCGGTTATTTCGGATATGAGCTGGGCGGGCCGGAAATGGCGCAGGTTGTGAATGACTGGCTGGATCGCTCTGAATCCATCGCCAAACAGGCGGGTGAGGCGCAGGGGCTGCGCCGCGTTGCCCTGCGCGAATTTGTCAAACAGGCCCGGTTCGAGGCAGCCATCGCCCCGGTCGCCCAGTCGCTGGCCGATGGGTCGTTAAAACAACTGACCGAAGAGGTCTTTCCCTATCACGCCGCCGTTTCCCGCCGCGCCGGACTGCGTCTGGTCATGTATGAGGGCGGCAGCCATGTCACCGCCCATGGTGCGCAGGTCAATGATGCGCGGATGACCGATTTCTTTACCGCGTTCAACTACACGCCGGAAATGGCCAAGCTGTATGAAACGCTGCTGGGTGGCTGGGTGCAGGCGGGCGGCACGCTGTTCAATGCCTTTGTTGATGTGGCTCCGGCGACGCAATGGGGCAGCTGGGGGGCGCTGCGCCATCTGCAGGATGACAACCCGCGCTGGGATATGCTGATGGCCTATAATGCCAGCGGCACAAATGGATGGGCGCAGCGCGATGCGGCGGGCTTTGCCAATGGCATCACCCGGATCGCGGGTGAGGGCAATCAGCGCCTGCAGGGCACCGCGCAAGAGGACATCCTGATCGCAGGTCCCGGCAATGACAGCCTGATCAGCGCAGGCGGGTCCGATCATCTGCATGGCGGGCCGGGGCAGGACCGGGCGGTATTGCCGGGCGCGCGCGCAGATTATGCCTTTGCCCGTGATGGTGCGCGGCTGATCGCGACTGGCCCCTCAGGGCGCATTAGCATGGCCGGGATTGAGGTCATCGTGTTCGAAACAGCCCCCGATCAGGCGATCCCCGCCGATCAGTTCTGAAGGAATTCGATCTCTTCGATCAGGGTTTCGGCCCCCAGCGAGGCGCGGAAATGCGCCTCCACATGGGCGCGGCCTTCTTCTGACAGGCGCAGCAGCGCTTCGGGATCCTGTGACAGGCTGCGAATGCTGCGCGCCAGCTGGCTGGGGTTTTTGGGTTCGACCAGAATGCCGTTGCGCCCGTCCTGGATCAATTCGCGCACACCGCCCGCATCGGTGCCGATGGTCGGGACCCCCATGGACATGGCCTCCATATAGGCGACGCCCAGCGGTTCGTGCCAGGAGGCCAGCACAAAGACATGGGCCTCTTTCAGTTTCTCGCGCACCGCGCCCGCATCAATCGCACCCAGCAGTTTGACGTGATCCTGCAGGCGCAGCTTTTTCAGATGCGCTTCGAGTTCAAGCCGATAGCCGGTGCCGCCCGCGTCATCTTCGCCCGCGATTTCCAGCCGGACATCAACCCCCTGATCCAGTAATTGCCGCACTGCGCTCATCAGATCCTGATGGCCTTTGACGATGTTCAGCCGTCCGCAGGCAAACAGGCGCAGCGGGCGCCCCTTTTCCGGCGGAGCATAGGGCGTGTCGCGCCGCAGCATATTGGTATCGACTCCCATGGGGCGCACCGGCAGCCGGGGCGGCAGGGATCCGGCCAGCGAGGTCTCGACCTCGTGCAGCAGGCGGTGGGTGATGATCGTGGCAAAGCCCGCACCGTCCCATTTGAACCGCTGGCCGGGGCCATAATCCGAAAGCGGGCCATGCAGGGTCAGGGAATAAGAGGGCGCGCCCATTTTGCGCGCCAGCGCGGCAATCAGCGCGGCACGGCCACAGGAATGGGCATGGATGTGATCCAGCTGATGCGCGCGGGCATAGCGCGCCAGTTGCTGCGCCGCTGACAGGGACAGCGCGGCATCTTTGGCAAAACCCGATCCTTCGCGCAGCATCCAGCCAGCCAGCCCCTTTGGCAGCAGGCGACCCAGCGCCAGCGCGGCGCAGACCGGATCGGGTTTGCCCAGATAGGTGGTGCGCCGCATCGCGTCATCGGACCAGTCATGCGCAATCAGCCCCGAAGGCGGTTTGCGCGTCGACAGGACATGCACCTCATGGCCCATGGCTTCGAGCGCCAGAATTTCGCGCCAGAAGAAAATATGCGTCTGCCCCGGAAACTGGGGCACCAGATACCCGATGCGCATGGCGGACGTGACCTGACGATCCTGTTCTCTGTTGGCGAAATGTCATGGGAAGCCCCGGATGTGATCCGAAACTCACCCTTGGGCGGCTGCCACGAACTATTCCAGTGGCGTTCACTGTTTGGCCATAGTTAACTGGCATTTCCCTTAGGGACGGGGCTTGTATTTTTTGCAGGTGTGGCTCCAAAGGTACGGACATGACACACGCCAACAGGGCAGGGGGCGGCGCGCGGGTGCCGCTGATCTCTGTCATCCTTCCGGCTAGCAACGAGGCAGCGCTGATCGGCGGCTGCCTTTCGGCGTTGCTGGCGTCAGATTGGGCGCGGCCCGAAGCGGTGCAGGCGATTGTTGTGGCCAATGGCTGTCAGGATGACACGGCCGAGGTCGCGCGCAGTTTTGCACAGGGATTTGCCGCGCGCGGCTGGTCGCTGGAGGTGATCGAGCGCGCAGAGGGCGGCAAGCTGGCGGCGCTGAATGCAGGGGATGGCGCGGCCATCGCGCCGCTGCGTGCCTATCTGGATGCGGATGTCACCCTGTCCCCGCCGCTACTGGCCCAGCTGGCCTATGCGCTGCTGTCTGACAGGCCGGTCTATGCCAGCGGGCAGGTGCGGATCTGCGCCAGCGGCTGGATCAGCCGCGCCTATGCGCGCATGTGGGCGCGGGTGCCCTTTATGTCCGCTGGCGTTCCGGGCTGCGGGCTGTTTGCCGTGAATGGCGCGGGCCGCGCGCGCTGGCAGGAGTTTCCTGACATCATCAGCGACGACACCTTTGTACGGCTCAGCTTTGCGCCGCATGAACGGGTGGGCGTTGCCGCCAGCTATGACTGGCCGATTGCCGAAGGGTTTGATGCGCTGGTGCGGGTGCGCCGCCGTCAGGATGCCGGCGTTGATGAGATCGCGCAGCTCTATCCCGACCTGCTGCAAAATGACGACAAGGCGCCCTATCCCTGGCATCGCAAACTGCGCCACGCGCTGCGCGACCCGTTGGGATTCGCGGTCTATGCCGGGGTGGCCGTGGCGGTCAAACTGACCCGCCACCGCGCCGAGGGCTGGAGCCGGGGCCGATGAGCATCCTCAGCAAATTGCGTGGCGGATCGCTGGGCGCGCGGGTCATGCGGTCCTCGCTCCTGACCATCGGTGGCTTTGGGTTCAGCCAGATGATCCGACTGGGGTCGAACCTGATCCTGACCCGGCTTCTGTTCCCCGAAGCCTTTGGCCTTATGGCGCTGGTCACCGTGTTCCTGATGGGGCTGGGGCAGTTTTCCGATGTCGGCGTGACCCCTGCCATCCTGCAAAGCAAGCGCGGCGATGACCGCGATTTCCTGGACACCGCCTTTAGCATTCAGGTTGTGCGCGGCATTGGGCTGTGGATTGTGGCCTGCCTGTGTGCTTTCCCAATGGCCTGGGTTTATGGGCAGGATCTGCTGCTGCAAATGTTGCCGGTTTCGGCGCTGACCCTGCTGATTACCGGGTTCAGGCCGACCAAGATGGTCACCGCCAACCGCCATCTGATGCTGGGCCGCGTGACCCTGCTGGATATGGGCACACAGCTGATTGGCGTGGGGGTCGGCATCGTGCTGGCCTTTATGTGGCATTCGGTCTGGGCGCTGGTGATTTCCGGCGTGGTTGGCGCGCTGGTCGAACTGTTCCTCAACTGGCGCTTTCTGCCCGGCCCCGGTAACCGGTTCAGGATGGAGCGCGCGGCGATGCGCGAGCTGATCGGCTTTGGCAAATGGGTGTTTCTGGCCACCTGCGCCGGGTTCCTGTTCACGCAGGCGGACAAGATCCTGATCGGGAAATTTGTGCCGCTGGATGTGTTCGGGGTCTATAATATCGGGTTTTTCTGGGCGTCTTTTCCGATGATGCTGGGCGGCATGGTCACGCAAAAGATCCTGATCCCGATCTACCGCGAAGCCCCCCCGTCAGAGAGCCCCGCCAATTTCGCCAAGCTGCGCAAGATGCGGCTGGCGGTCAGCGGCTTGCTGATGGGGTGTGTCGCAGTGTTTGCCCTGCTGGGCGTGTGGATTGTGCAGCTTCTGTATGACAGCCGCTATGTCGATGGGGGCGCTGTGGCGGTGGTGCTGGCGGTGGCGCAGATGCCGCTGCTGATTGTCATGACCTATGATCAGGCGGCGCTGGCAGCGGGGGATTCGCGGCGGTTTTTCATCCTCGCGGCCACCCGAGCGGGGCTGATGATTGCCTGCCTTTTGCTGGGATTGCAGGCGGCGGGATTGCTGGGCGCGCTGATCGGCTATGGCGCGTCACACCTGCTGGCCTATCCGGTTGTGGTCTGGCTGGCGCGACGTATGGGGGCATGGGACGGGCTGCATGACGCTGCGTTCGCACTGTTGGGTTTTGCCATCGCGACGCTGGCAATTTCTGTCAATTGGACAGAAATTTCTGCCATCTCGACCTTGCCCGCCCCGGTGCTGGCGGTTCTGCGCTAGGCTCAGGCCCCACTAATTTGCAACGCTCAGCATGGAAAAATGCGCGGTATCAGTGGTTTGGGTTCCGCAGAAAAGGCTGGTTGCCTTTGCAAGGGATCCGCGCCGCTGAGAGCGTGCATTTCTCCATGCCCGTACGGGTTCGCCGGATTTTGACCCTGCCTGCGTTATACACCCTTGAAATAGAGAGCTATTCCTACGGGCGTATGCCTGGTCTGGAACAAAATCTGACGAACTGAGTGATGCAAATTAGTGGGGCCTGAGCCTAAGACAATCTTGATATGCTTTTGCTTTGTTGCGGTGATCGAAACGATTTCCCGATAATGCCGCAATGGCACGGTGGAATCTGGCCTGAATCCTAAAAATCGCCGCATTCCCCGCGTAAGCCACTGACAGTTAGGTGGCGGTGTACGGACTGGTGCGGGGTAAGGACATGACGGACAATACGCAGATCAAGCCGGGCGAAAATGACATCGCCATTGTTGGCATGGCCGCTCATTTGCCGGGCGCTGCGGATATTGCGACCTATTGGAACAACCTGCGCGACGGGGTGTCCTCGATCCGCCGTCTGAGCGAGGAATCCCTGCACGACGCAGGTGAGGATCCGGGCCTGCTGCGCCACCGCGATTACGTGCCATTTGGTGCGCCGCTGGACGGGTTTGAGATGTTCGACGCCGAGTTTTTCGGCCTCTCCCCGAAAGAAGCGGCGATCATGGATCCCCAGCACCGCCGCTTTCTGGAAATCGCCTGGGAGGCGCTGGAGAACGCGGGCCATGTGCCTTCGAACTTCCCCGGTCAGGTCGGGGTTTTTGCCGGTTGCGGCATGGGCAGCTATTTCTATTTCAACGTCTGTTCCAACCCGGACCTTGTTGAAAATACAGGCATGTTCCTGCTGCGCCACACGGGCAATGACAAGGATTTCATGACCACGCGCCTGTCCCATGTGCTGGATCTGAAAGGCCCGTCGATCAATCTGCAGACCGCGTGTTCGACCTCGCTGGTCGCGACCCATTATGCCACGCAGGCGCTGCTGAACGGCGAATGCGATATGGCGATTGCCGGGGGTGTGACGATCGAGCTGCCGCAGGGGCGCGGCTATCTGTACAAGGAAAACGAGATCCTGTCGCCGGACGGCGCCTGCCATGCGTTTGATCACCGCGCGCAGGGCACGGTGTTTGGCTCGGGCGCTGGGGTTGTTGTGTTGCGGCGGCTGGCTGATGCGCAGGCCGATGGCGATCATATCTGGGCCGTGATCAAGGGATCGGCAGTCAATAATGACGGGGCGCAAAAGGCCGGCTATCTGGCCCCTTCGGTCGAGGGGCAGGCCATCGCTGTGGCCGAGGCGCAGGCCATGGCGGGAATCACCTCGGACACCGTGGATTATGTCGAATGCCACGGCACCGGCACCTATCTGGGCGACCCGATCGAGGTCGCCGCGCTGACCCAGGCCTTTGGCGAAACCAGCGACAGCATCGGCCATTGCCGCATTGGCAGCGTGAAAACCAATATCGGCCATCTCGACACCGCTGCAGGCGTGGCCAGCCTGATCAAGGCCGGGCTGGCGCTGCATCACCGGCAGATGCCGCCCTCGCTTGGGTTCGAGGCACCCAACCCCGCGATTGATTTCGAAAACTCGCCGTTCCGCGTGAATGACCGGCTGAGCGACTGGCCCCGTCAGGGTCATCCGCGCCGCGCCGGGGTCAATTCGCTGGGCGTCGGCGGCACCAACGCCCATGTTTTGTTGGAGGAAGCGCCCGAACGCGGCCTGTCCGGCAAAAGCGACTGGCCCTTTCAGATCCTGACCTTGTCTGCGCGCTCCAAACAGGCATTGGCGGACAGCGCCGCCAATCTGGCGGGCCATCTGCGCGCCCATCCCGAACAGGATCTGGCCGATGTGTCCTATACGCTGAAAGAGGGGCGGCACGGGTTTGAACGCCGCATGATCGTGGTGGCCGACAGCCATGAAGAGGCCGCGCAGCTTCTGGAGGGCGGCAGCACCCGTCGTCTGCACAGCCACAGCGCGCTGGACCGGCCCGAGCTGGTTTTCATGTTCCCCGGCGGCGGCGCGCAATATGCGGGCATGGCGCGTGATCTCTATGAGACAGAGCCGGTCTTTGCCGAATGGATGGATCGCGGGCTGGCCCATCTGGCGACACTGACAGATGTGGATATGCGGGCGCTCTGGCTGCCCGAACCCGGCGATCTTGAGGCCGCGGACAAGGCGCTGCAACAACCCAGCCTGCAATTGCCGCTGATCATGATCACCGAATATGCGCTGGCGCAGATGTGGATTGGCTGGGGTCTGACCCCAACCGCGCTGACCGGCCATTCTATGGGGGAAAACACCGCTGCCTGTCTGGCAGGCGTGATGGGGTTCGAGGATTGCATCGGGCTGGTCCATCTGCGCGGCACGCTGTTTGATACGGTGCCTGCGGGCGGGATGCTGTCGGTTGCACTACCTGCCGACACGCTGCGCGGCTATTTGGATGAGGATCTGGATCTGGGCGCGGTCAATGCGCCGGAGCTGTCCGTGGCCTCCGGCCCTCAAGACGCGCTGGACGCGCTGGAACAGCGTCTGAAATCCGAAGACATCGACTGTCAGCGCATTCAGATCGACATCGCCGCCCATAGCCGGATGCTGGAGCCGATCCTGGACCGGTTCCGCCGCTATCTGCAGTCGATCCCGCTGCACGCGCCGCAGATCCCGCTGACCTCCAACCGCAGCGGTGCACTGATGAGCGCGGAGCAAGCGACGGACCCGGAGTATTGGGTGCAGCACCTGCGCGGCACAGTGCATTTTGCCGATTGCGTCGGGGCGCTGGCCGCAGACAACCGTATTTTCCTTGAGGTTGGTCCGGGCAAAGCCCTGTCTGCGCTGGCCCGCCAGCACAGCGATGTCAGCGCCAATCAGGTTCTGTCCTCGCTGCGCCATCGCGACGATCAGATCGCCGATGACAAACATATGTTCGAGGTGCTTGGGCGGCTGTGGGCGCTGGGGGCCGAGGTCGATTGGGATCAGATCTGGGCCGAGGCCACGCGCTACCGCGTACCGCTGCCGACCTATGCCTTTCAACACGCGCCTTATTTCATCGCGCCGGGCAAGGCGGTGACCGAGACCGCGCCGCAATATCTGATGCGCAATGATGATCTGGCAGAATGGGGGTGGAAGCCGGTCTGGCGGCCCCGTGCCGCGGCGCTGGAAATCGACCCGCAGGATCTGGCCGAGGCCACGCCGCAGAGCTGGCTGATCTTTACCGACAGTGCTGGAATTGGCGCGCAGGCAGCGACGCGGCTGCGCGCGGCGGGCCATGACGTTGTCACGGTCAGCACCGGTGATAGCTTTGCGCGGCTTGGCGAGGGACGGTACCAGCTGTCGCCGGAACGCGGGCGCGAGGGCTATGACCTGTTGCTGCAGGATCTGGCCGCGCGTGGGCAGATGCCGACCCGTATCGGGCATTTCTGGTTGGTTACGGCGGATGAAACCCATCGTCCGGGCTCTAGCTTTTTCCATCGTGTACAGGAGCAGGGGTTTTATTCCCTGCTGTTCCTCGCGCAGGCGCTGGGGGATGAGGGCACGGTCAAACCGCATCTGACGGTCTTTACCAATGGCGCGGCCAAACTGCGCGACGAGGCGCTGCCTTACCCCGAAAAAGCCACCATTGCCGGACCTGCCAGGGTGATCCCGCGCGAGCTGCCGGGCGTCACGGTCAGCACGCTGGATCTGCAATTGCCCGTGGCCGAGGATGGCCCGTTCTGGGCGCAGGCCAAGCTGCGCGCGGCCTATGCGGCGGCGCAAGAGGCGCTGGTCGCCTCGGTTCTTGAGGAACTGCTGGCCGAACCCGCCGATTTGAGCGCCGCGCTGCGCGGTGGTCGACGCTATGAATGCGCCATGCGCCCTGTTGCGCTGGACGGTTCCCCCGCGCCGCAGACGGGTGGCACCTATCTGATCACGGGTGGGTTTGGTGGCATTGGCCTGACCCTCGCGCAGGATTTTGCGGCAAAAGGGGCCAAGCTGGCGCTGCTGGCGCGCGGCACCCTGCCTGATCGTGCCGATTGGCAGGATTACCTGCATCGCCATGCGCCGAATGACCGGGTTTCCCTCCGCATTCGCGCTGTGCTCTCGCTGGAAGAGGCCGGGGCCGAAGTCATGACCCTGTCGGGCGATGTCTGCAATCTGGGCCAGATGCGCGAGATCCGCGCGCAGGTCGAGGCGCGCTTTGGCCGGATCACCGGCGTGATCCATGGTGCGGGCGTGATTGATGACGGCCCGCTGCTGGCCAAGACCCCCGCCAGCATCGAAGATGTTTTTACCCCCAAGATCCACGGTACCGAAGTGCTGGGACAGGTCTTTCCCGACGGGGCGGTGGATTGGATCGCGCTGTTCAGTTCGTCCTCGACCGTGACGGCACCTGCGGGGCAGGTGGATTACGTCGCGGCGAATGAGTTCCTGAACGCCTTTGCCCGCGCCCGCAGCGGCCAGACCAAAGTGGTCGCGATCAACTGGGGCATCTGGGCCGAGGTCGGCATGGCCGCCGAAGCCGTGGCCGCGCGCAGCGGTGATCTGCCCGAGGCGGCGCAAACCCCGGTCGATTTGCCCTTGCTCGACAGTGCCAGCTTTGATGCGGCGGGGAACCGGCTGTTTCGGGCGCGCTATAGCGGCGCGGATTGGGTGATTGACGAACACCGCACACGCGCGGGCGATGCGCTGCTGCCCGGCACCGGATACCTGACGCTGGCGGCCCATGCTCTGGAGGCCCATCACGAAGAGGGCGCGTTTGAAATCCGCGATCTTGATTTCCTGCGCCCGCTGCGGGTTGCCGATGGGGCGGCGCGCGATGTGCGGGTGCGCCTGCGCCGCGATGACCGTGGATACGGGTTTGATGTGCTGGCGGATGCGACGCTGAACGGGCGGCAGGGCTTTGCGCTGACCGCGCAGGGGGCGCTGTCGCTGATGCCGATGAACCGCCCCGCGCCGCTGGATCTGAACGCGATCCGCGCGCGCTGTGCCGCGCCAATACAGGCCGAGCCGGGGCGCAAGCTGGCCGCCGCGCAAGAGGTCATGCTGAATTTCGGCCCGCGCTGGAAAGTGCTGGACACTCAGGCGCTTGGCCAGGGTGAGGGGATTGCGGACCTTAGCCTGCCGCCGCAGGCGCAAGGCGATGATTGCCTGCTGCATCCCGCGCTTTTGGACATTGCGACCGGCTGGGCCATGGGCCTGATCGAGGGCTGGCAGCCAACCCATCTTTGGGCCCCGGTGCGCTATGGCCGGGTGCGGGTTCATGCGCCTCTGGGCGCGCGCGTGACCTCCTGGGTGCGCAACGCTGCCGAGAACCACGCCGATGCGGAAACCGCCGTGTTTGATGTGACGCTCTGCGATCCCGAGGGCGCGGTCCTGATGGAAATCACCGGGTTTACCATTCGCAAGCTCGACAGCCTCGACATCCTGCGCAGCGCCCCCCGCCTGACCGCCGCTGAGGTGGAGTTTGACGAGACCGGCAGCGCCCAGCCCCTGTCCCCGGCAGAGGAACGTCTGGCCCATAACCTGTCGCAGGGCATCCTGCCGAACGAGGGTGTGCGCGCCTTTCACGCGGCGCTGGCGCTGGGCCAGCCGCAGGTTGTTGTGTCCTCGATGAATCTGGACGCGCTGACCCGCCAGACCGCGGCCAGCAGCGCCGAGGCCAGCAGCGGCCAGACATTCGAACGCCCCCAGCTGGAGGGCGATTACGTCGCCCCCGAAGGCACAATCGAAACCCAGCTGGCCGCGTTCTGGGAGGAATTGCTGGGCGTGCAGAATGTCGGTGCGCAGGATAGTTTCTTTGACCTTGGTGGCCACAGCCTGATCGCCGTGCGCCTGTTCGCAAAGGTCAAGAAAGCGTTCCGCGTGGATTTCCCGATTTCGGTCCTGTTCGAGGCCCCGACCATCCGCGCCTGCGCCGCGCTGATTGCCGAGCAGACTGGCTATGTCGACACGGAGTCCGAAGACGCGCCGAAACAACCCGCGCCAGAGCGGCGTTTCAAACATCTGGTGGCGATGCATGATGGGGATGGCGGCCCGCGTCAGCCCTTCTTCCTGATTGCGGGCATGTTCGGCAATGTGCTGAACCTGCGCCATCTGGCCCATCTTCTGGGGGCGGATCGGCCATTTTATGGGCTGCAGGCGCGCGGGCTGTTTGGCGGCGAAGCGCCCCATGAAACCATCGAAGAGGCCGCGCGCGACTACATCGCGGAAATCCGTCAGGTGCAGCCGCAGGGCCCCTATATGCTGGGCGGGTTTTCTGGCGGCGGGATCACCGCCTATGAGATCGCGCATCAGCTGGAGGCCTTGGGCGAAGAGGTGTCCTTGGTCGTGATGCTGGACACGCCCCTGCCGCAACGCCGCCCGTTGTCGCGTGGTGACCGGATGCGGATCCAGTGGTTGCAGGCCCGCGAAAAGGGTGTGCTGTACCCGTTTATCTGGGCCAAAAACCGCATCGCCTGGGAAATCGCCAAGCGCCGCCCCTCGGATGAAACCGAAAGCGAAGGCGCGTTCCACAATGCCGAAATCGAGGCCGCGTTTTACCGCGCCATTGGGGCCTATCACCCGCGCCCCTGGGGCGGGCGTCTGGTGCTATACCGCCCGCCGCTGGTGGGGAAATGGACGCTGGGCCAGGGCAAGCTGGTGAATGACGAACGGGCCTATGTGCTGCATGACAATGATTGGGGCGGCATGGCCCCGCAGGTCGAGGTCCACGAGGTGCCCGGCGATCATGACAGCATGGTTCTGGAACCCAATGTCCGCGTGCTGGCCGCAGAAATGCGCCGCGCGATTGAACAGGCCGAACATTGTGATCCGGGGCAGGTTGTGCCGTTTCCCGGCCATGCGGCGGAGTGATCCATGGCGCGTCTGCTTGTCATATCGTTGAACTTCCGCACGCCGGAAATGACCCTGAAATCGGTGCATTCTGCGTTGATCGCGATGCAAGGGCTGGATGCCGAACTGGTCATTGTCGACAATGATAGCGGCGATGGGTCCGAGGGCCAGATGCGCGCGGCGCTGGCCAGTGCTGACTGGGCGCAGGGTGCTCCGATCCGGCTGATCCAGTCCGGGCGAAATGGTGGCTTTGGCGCGGGCAATAATGTGGGGATCCGGGCGGGGATGTCTGACGGGTCCAAACCTGACTATGTCTATATCCTGAACTCTGACGCCTTTCCTGCGCCGGACGCGATCCGGCGGCTGTATGAGCATCTGGAAACCACGCCCGAGGCGGGGTTTGCCGGCAGCTATATTCACGGCCCCGAGGGCGATCCCCATGTGACCGCCTTCCGCTTTCCCTCGCTTTTGTCTGAACTTGAGGGCGCGGCGCGGTTCGGCCCGATCTCGCGCCTGCTGAAACGCCATATCGTGCCGCTGGAAGTGCCGGAGCAGACGCAGCGCGTCGATTGGCTGGCCGGGGCTTCGATGATGATGCGGCAAAGTGTGCTGGACCAGATCGGCCTGTTTGACGAAACCTTCTTTCTGTATTTCGAAGAAACCGAGCTTTGTTTGCGTGCGGCACAGGCGGGCCATCAGACCCATTATGTGCGCGACAGCGCCGTGGCGCATATTGGGTCGGTGTCCACAGGCATGAAGAAATGGGACCGCATTCCGGGTTTTTGGCTGGACAGCCGGTGGCATTATTTCAGCAAGACCAAGGGCCGCGCCGGGGCGATCGCGGCCACCGCGCTGCATGTGCTGGGCGGTGTTCTGTGGCGGTTGCGTCGCGTGCTGCAGGGCAAGGAGCGCGCCGATCCGCCCGGCTTTCTGTGCGACCTGATTAAGCATGACCTAAAGGCCGCGTTGCGCCCGCTGCCGGGTGCGCGCTGCGCGGCCCCGGTGCCGCCGTCGGCCCGCGAAATCGAAGTGGAGTGAGGGATATGGCTGGTTTTTCCTGCGTTGTGATGGGCAATGAATCGCTGTTGGTGCAATGCGCCGAGCGGCTGTTGGAGCGCGGCAATCAGATCCGCGCGGTGATCACGCAGAACCAGGGGGTTGCCGATTGGGCGCAGGGCCGGGGGCTGATGGTCAGCGCCGCGCCACGTGACGTGCTGGGGCTGGAGTTTGACTGGCTGCTTTCCATCGCCAATCTGCGGATCATCCCCGACGACGTGCTGGCCGCGCCGCGCAAAGGGGCGATCAATTTCCATGACGGCCCGCTGCCGCGCCATGCCGGGCTGAATGCGCCGGTCTGGGCGATGCTGGAGGGCGAGGCGCGTCACGGCATTTCCTGGCACCTGATTCAGGGCGGTGTGGACGAGGGCGATGTGCTGGTGCAGCGCAGCTTTGACATCACCGCGCGCGACACGGCGCTGACCCTGAACACCAAGGCCTATGAGGCCGCGATTGACAGTTTCCCGGCCCTTCTGGACCAGCTGGAAAGCGGCGATCTGCAGCGCAGCCGACAGGATCTGACCCAGCGCAGCTATCACGCGCTGTCCGACCGGCCCCGCGGTGGCGCGTTGCTGGATTTCTCCCGCCCCGCGACCGAGTTGGAGCGCATGGTGCGCAGCCTGGATCACGGCGCGTATTGGAACCCGCTGAGCCTGCCCAAGTTCCGCGCAAACGGGGCGCTGTGGATCGCGCGCGAGGCGCGGGTCACGGGGGGCGAGGATCTGCCCGGCACCGTGCTGGAACAGGGTGAAGATCATCTGACCATCGCCTGCGGCGAACATGCGCTGGTGCTGAGCGGGCTGTCCCGGATCTGCGGGGCCGAGGCCGCGCCGATGCAGATTGCGACGCAGGGCGATGTGCTGCCGCTGCCCGATGCGGCTGAACTGGACGCGATTGATCAGGCGATCACATCTGTCGCGCGGCATGAGGGCGCTTGGCGCAAGGTGCTGGCCGCGCTGTCCCTGCCGGACATCCCCGGCCTTGGCGAAGAAACCGGCGACATCCAGACCCGCAAATTGACTGTGTCCGAGGATCTGACTGCTCGCTTTGCCGCCTTCGCGATCTCTTTGGTGGGCCGGGATGGGTTTGACATTGCGCTGGGCTTTGACGGGCATGACAGCCTGTCCAGCTGGGTGCCTCTGCGCGTGATGGCCGATGGTTTTGACCAAGCACTGGAACAGGCGCGCAACAAGCGCAGCTATGCGCTGGACCTGATCGCCCGCGCGCCTGAGCTGACCTGGCCCGCGACGCCGCAGATCGCCTTGACGCAAACCGGTGCCTTGCCCGGTGCCGCGCTGACCCTTTCGCTGTCAGATGCCACGCTGCATTTCGATGCCGGACGCATCGCCCCCGGTTTTGCCGAATTGCTGGCTGCGCGGCTGGAACTGGGCGGCACAACCCTGCCCGAGGGCGAGCGCGAACTGGTGTTGAACCGGTTCAACGCGACCGACAAATCGCATGATCGCACCCTGACCATGCACCGCGCATTCGAGGCGCAGGTCGCCAAAACCCCCGACGCCACCGCGCTGATTTTTGAGGACCAGAGCCTCAGCTATGCAGAGCTGAACGCCCGTGCCAATCGCGCCGCGCATGTGCTGCGCGAAATGGGCGTGGGGCCGGGGCAGGTTGTTGGGCTGTGCACCCGGCGGTCCGTTGATCTGATGGTGGGCGCGCTGGCGATCCTCAAGGCAGGCGGAGCCTATCTGCCCATGGACCCGTCCTATCCCGCCGACCGGCTGCAGCATTTTGTGCAGGACAGCGCCGCGCAGGTCATCGTGACCCAAACTGCGCTGGAACCCAATCTGCCACCGCAGAATGCGCAGATCCTGCTGTTGGATGCAGAACCCAAGCTGGACAGCGCCAGCGCCGAAAACCTTCCCGACACTGCCGCGCCAGAAGATCTGGCCTACCTCATCTACACTTCAGGCAGCACGGGCAAACCCAAAGGTGTGATGGTCGAGCACCGCAATGTTCTGAACTTTTACGCCGGGATGGATGACACCGTCGCGCATCAGGATGGCGGCACCTGGCTGGCGGTCACCTCGCTGTCCTTCGACATTTCGGTTCTGGAGCTGTTCTACACCATGGCGCGGGGATTCCGCGTTGTGCTGACCTCGGACGAAGATCGCGGGCTGATTTCGAACGGGCCGCTGGGGGTTGGCGGCTCTGGGATGCAGTTCAGCCTCTATTACTGGGGCAATGATGACGGCGTGGGCCGGGACAAATACAAATTGCTGCTGGATGGGGCGAGGTTCGCCGATGAAAACGGTTTTGTCGCGGTCTGGACGCCGGAGCGGCACTTCCACGCCTTTGGCGGGCCGTACCCGAACCCGTCAGTGACGGGCGCTGCGGTTGCAGCTGTGACCAGCAATATTGGTGTGCGCTCGGGCTCCGTGGTGGCGCCGCTGCACCATCCCGCTCGTATTGCCGAGGAATGGTCGGTGATCGACAACCTCACCAATGGGCGCGCCGGTCTGGCCATCGCCAGCGGCTGGCAGCCGGATGATTTTGTGCTGCGCCCGGAAAACACGCCGCCCGACAACAAACCCGCCATGATCGAGAATATCGACCAGATCCGCCGCCTGTGGCGTGGCGAAGCGGTGGGGGTCCCGCGCAAGGATGGCACCTTGCACGAGGTGGTGACTCAGCCGCGCCCGGTGTCGCGCGAACTGCCCGTCTGGGTCACGACCGCCGGCAACCCTGCGACGTGGAAAGAGGCAGGGCAGCTGGGGTGCAACGTGCTGACCCACCTTCTGGGCCAGTCGATCGAAGAGGTCGCAGGCAAGATCGAGATCTATCACGCCGCGCTGCGCGAGGCCGGGCATGACCCCAAGGATTTCACCGTCACGCTGATGCTGCATTCCTACCTGGCCGACACGCGCGAAGCCGCGCGCGAGGTCGCGCGCCAGCCGATGAAGGATTACCTCAACGCTGCTGCCGGGCTGATCAAACAATATGCCTGGGCCTTCCCCGCCTTCAAACGGCCTGAAGGGGTGAAAAACGCCTTTGACCTGCAGCTGGATGTGCTGGACGCTGATGAGCTGGACGCAATCCTCGACTTTGCCTTTGAACGCTATTTCAACGACAGCGGGCTGTTTGGCACGGTTGATGACGCGCTGGCCCGTGCCGAAGAGCTAAAGAAAATCGGTGTCGATGAAATCGCCTGTCTGATCGACTATGGCATTGATCGCGAACAGGTTCTTGAGGGGTTGAAACCCTTGGCCAAGGTTGTGCAGGCGACCAAGGCCGCGCCCGAACCGGCTGCGGATGACTTTTCCATTGCCGCGCAGATCCTGCGCCATGGGGTGACGCATCTGCAATGCACCCCGTCCATGGCGCGCATGATTGCCATGAATGACGAGGCGCGCATGGCGCTGAGCGGGGTGCAGCATCTTTATCTTGGGGGCGAACCGCTGCCCGGTGCGCTGGTGCGCGATTTTGCCCGCATCACCGATGCACCAATCACAAATATGTATGGCCCGACTGAAACGACGATCTGGTCTTCGACCGAACGTGCCGCGCCCGGCGATCAGGTGGTGAATATCGGTACGCCGCTGGCCAATCAGCAGCTATATGTTCTGGATGAGGATCAGCAGCCCGTCGGTATCGGCCAAGAGGGCGAACTGTGGATCGGCGGCGAGGGCGTGACACGCGGCTATTGGAACCGCCCAGACCTGACCACCGAGCGGTTCATCACCAACCCCTTCCATCCCGGACGGATGTATCGCACCGGCGATCTGGTGCGGCGGCGCGTCGACGGGCGGATCGACTTTGTCGGCCGCGTGGATCATCAGGTCAAACTGCGCGGCTTCCGCATTGAGCTGGGCGAAATCGAAGCGGTGCTGGAGGCGCAGCCGGGTGTCACCCAGGCGGTTGTCATGGCGCGCGAGGACACGCCGGGCGATCTGCGTCTGGTCGGCTATTACACCGGTACCTTGCAAGAGGACGCGACGCTGAAATCCGTCATGTCCAGTGATCTGCCGGGCTTTATGGTGCCGGGGCGCTTTGTGAGGCTCGAGAGCTTTCCGTTAACCCCGAACAAAAAGGTGGATCGCAAGGCGCTGCCCGCTCCGGCTGCAAAGCTGGCGGCCCCTGTGGTCACGCCTCAGCCTGCAGCGGCCCAGCCCATTGCCAGCAACAGCGCCGAGGTCGAAACCGGTATTTCCCAAATCTGGGCCCGTATTCTGGGCGTCGAGGGTGCCGGACCACGGGACAATTTCTTTGATCTGGGCGGGCATTCTCTGCTGGCCGTGCAGGCACATCGCGCCATCCGCGAAGAGCTGGGCGCAACGAAATTGTCGATCACCGACATCTTCCGCTTTCCGGTTTTGGCGGATCTTGCAGGGCGGGTGTCGCAGATGCTGTCGCCGACCGATGCCGCGAAACCATCCGTACCTGTGCGGACGCGCGTGGCCCCGACGATCAGCGCGATCAAACCCGACAGGGTGCCAGCGGTGCCTGCCAATGATCGTGCCAAATCACGGGTGGCTGCCATGGCAAAACGGCGCGAAATGCGGGCCCGTCGCAGCGCATGATCTGGGCGCGGCCCCACGAATCGCTTTGGATTGGTGGGGGCGCGTTTCAGCGGGTTAGGGCAATTTTAAATAAAATCGCTGAATATACCTTAGCCAGGGCCGTTTTCTGTGCGGGTTTGTCTGGGATTGCTGGGGGATCTTCTGAATGTCATGTATCAAATTGAAAATAAGTCAAAAATGTGGCCGTGATCCACAATTCATAAACGCATTGTTTCCAGTGTGGCTTGGTTAATTCATGGCGAAATTCAGGCAATTCGGCTAAATTGTGACGTGAAGAGGGCGGCCATGCCGTGTTCTTCCGAACGCATTGGGGGCCACTTTGCGGGAGCAGTGAGATGAACCAGTTCCAGTCTTTTGGCGAAGTCCTGTCGGGCTTGAAACGCCGCGCATGGCTGATTTTGTTTGTGACCTTTGCCGGTTGCCTTCTGTCGCTCAGCTATGCGCTGGGCCAGTCCAAGATTTACGAAGCCACCGCCGTTGTGCAGATCGAAGACGCGCGTGTGCCGGATCAGCTGGCCGGTGCGACCGCCGCCGCAGAGGATGCCGCGCGCCGTGTGCGCCTGATTGAACAGCGGCTGATGGCGCGCGACAATCTGGTCCGTATCATGGAAAAACACCAGTTGTTTACGACGGATCCCGCAGCAACGATCAACGAACGTATCTTTGCTATGCGCCAGGCCGCGCGGATCGAACAGATTGTCGATGCGACGCAATCTTTTGCACCGGGCGGGAATGCGCCTTCCGGGCTGTTGATCACCGTTCGTCTGGATGATCCGCAAAAGGCTGCTGATCTTGCGAATGAATTGATGCAATCTGTGATTGATCAATCCCGCGATCGTTCGGTCAGTCGCGCGCGTGACACATTGAACTTTTTCATCGCTGAAGAAGCACAGGTGCTGGCTGATATTAACGCATTGGAACAGCGCATTGCGGCGTTTAAATCGGCCAATGCCGAACAACTGCCCGCCGGGGTGTCGGCGCTGCGTGATCAACTGTCCAGTCTGCGTGACAGCGATCTGGATCTGGATCAGCAGATCCTGACATTGGAAACCACATCCGATCGCCAGCGCGAAGAGGTCAAAGACCGCCGTGTTGCCTTGCTGCGCGAGCAGAAACTGCTGATTTCTGAACGTGCTGCGCAGTTGCAGGCCCAGATCGCAGGTGCACCCGAAATCGAGCGCGAACTGACCGCGCTAGAGCGTCAGCACACCCAATTGCAGGAACAATACAGCGTGATCACCCGCCGCAAGGCCGAGGCCGGGCTGGGGCAGGCTCTGGAAGATCGCCAGCAGACCGACCGGTTCGAAGTGCTGGAAACCGCGCTGGTGCCGGAATATCCCGTGTCGCGCAGCCGCAAGAAAACCGCGATCATGGGCGGCGTGGCCAGTGTGATCCTAGGCATCATTGCGGGGTTCATTCTGGAACTGATGAACCCGGCCATTCGCAATGCAGCCCAGATGGAACGCGCCTTAGGTATTCGCCCGGTGGTTGCAATTCCCGAGGTGCGTGGCCCGCGTGATCGCACCCGTCGTGGGTTGTCTATTCTGGGCTGGGTCGGTGGTTTGATGGCGATGCTTTACGCCACCTACCGCTATCTTGGGGATGCGGTGGATTGGGGGGCGTTCCTGGGGCGCATCCTGCCCAGCCTTGCCCGAAGCTGATTTTTCTTCTCTCTCTCGCTCACGAAAAAGCCCCCTGATCGTTGGATCGGGGGGCTTTTTATCGCGCTGTTTCTAAGCCGCTTAATAGCGGTAGCGACTGGTTTCCGTGTTCTCGGCTTTGTTCAGGACCATCCCCAGAAGGGGGGTGCTGTCGCCAAGACGGCGCTCGACTTCTTTGATTTCTTTTTCGGTGGTGATGCCGCCGCCAACCACCAAAAGCACCCCATCAAACAGCGGCCGGAACGCGATGACATCGTCGTAATACAGCGCCGGGGGCAGGTCGAACAGCACCACATCGGGGTCCAACTCGGCATCCAGTCGGTTCAGACAATCCTCTGTCATCGGGTCTTGCAGCAGTTCCGAAGCATAGGGTTCGACCAGCCCGTTAAAGCCAAACGCGATGTTGCGCCCGGCATTCATCTGGTTGTCGCCCATACGGCGCAGATGATCCTGCGGTGACAGCGTCCCGCGCAGCATATCGCCCATTGATCCGGGATCAGAAACGCCCAAAACCTTGTGCAGACTGGGGCGGCGCATGTCACAATCCAGCAGCAGGGTGCGGCAATTTTCCTGGCGTGACAGGCTGATAGCCAGGTTCGCAGCGGTAAAGGTTTTGCCACAATCCTTGGTCGGAGAGGTGATCGCCACGCGGCGCCAGCCATTTTCAGACAGGGCCTGCAGCAGCCGGGTGCGCAGCACGTCAAAGCTGATATGGGCGGGGTCTTCGCGCGTGGCTGTGATGATCCGATTGCGTGACAGATGCGCGTTGTCCGGGGCAAATGTGGGCAGTCGAGACCAGGGGTCTTTCGCTGCTTCGGCTTCCTCGCGCTGGCGCTGTTCTTCCGCCTCGCGGGCGGCCTGTTCTTCGGCAGCTTTGCGAGCAGCGTCTGCTTCTGCCCTGCGGCGAGCTTCCTCGCGCAGGCGCTGTTCTTCTGCCTCGCGGGCGGCCTGTTCCTCGGCGGCTTTGCGAGCGGCGTCGGCTTCTGCCCTGCGGCGGGCTTCCTCGCGCTGGCGTTGTTCTTCCGCCTCGCGGGCGGCCTGTTCTTCGGCAGCTTTGCGAGCGGCGTCTGCTTCTGCCCTGCGGCGGGCTTCCTCGCGCTGGCGTTGTTCTTCTGCCTCGCGGGCGGCCTGTTCCTCGGCGGCTTTGCGAGCGGCGTCTGCTTCTGCTCTGCGGCGGGCTTCTTCGCGCTGACGCTGTTCTTCTGCCTCGCGGGCGGCCTGTTCTTCGGCAGCTTTGCGGGCGGCGTCTGCTTCTGCTCTGAGGCGTGCTTCCTCGCGCTGGCGTTGTTCTTCTGCCTCGCGGGCGGCCTGTTCCTCGGCAGCGATGCGCGCGGCTTCGGCTTCTGCCCTACGGCGGGCTTCCTCGCGCAGGCGCTGTTCTTCTGCCTGAGCCGCCTCGGCGGTCTCAACCCGTGAAAATCTGCGGCGGAATTTGCGTCGATCAGCCATGTTCATGCCCCAACCCCGCTGGGCAAAGACACCGTCGCCTTGCGCGGGGCGCAAATCGCTGCTGTTCGGGTCCGCCTGGCTGTCATCTTTACGTTACTCCGCTGCGTGGGTCAGATTCGGACCCGCGCGTTGCCTTCCCTTGGTTTCACCAAAGGAATCTGGCTGGAATAAGACAGATTTGAGGGGATTGTTCACGAAATCCCCCTCAAACGCCACACGAGCGCGTCAAAACCCGAACAGATTGGCCCGCGTAATCGCCCGTTCGACAAAGCGCGCGGGATCAGATTCGGGCTGCCAGCCCAGCACCTCTTTGGGGCGGGTGTTCACGAAGGGAGAGAAATGCGCGCGGCTTTTCCAATCGGCCAGCGACGGGCGGATCACACCCTTTTTGCGCAGGGCGTATTTCTTTAGCCCGTATTTCACCGCGTCAGAGGCGTAGAACGCGTACAGGTTGCCGGGGCTGACCCGCAACCGCGCGCCAAGCGCCTGGTTGATCGCATCAAAATAGGCGCGCCCGGACAGCATTGGTTCGCCAATGAGGTTAAAGCTCTGCCCTTCCACATCGGCATCAATCATCCGCACCAGCCCGTCGGCAATGTCGTCATTCAGCACAAAGGGCAGGATGTTGCGGCCATGGCCCCAGATACGCACGGCCCCCGCGCCATGCCAGCGGCCAATGCCCCAATGCTGCAGCGGCCCGCCTTCGCCGACCACGATGCCGGGGCGGGCGATGACAACCGGCAGCCCGCGCTCGCGGTGCATCTGCATCAACTGGCGTTCGCATTCGGCCTTGGAGCGGGCATACAGGTTGCGATCCGTCATATCCTCGGGGAAGCCCGTGTCCTCTGTGATCTGCACCTTGGGATCGGACATGTCATAGCTGGCGATGGTACCGGTATAGATCAGCCGCTTGACCCCGGCTTTTTCGCAGGCTTCGCCAATGCGGGTGGCCACGCCGACGTCGTTTTGCAGGCAGGCCTCCCATGTGGTTTCCAGCGCCTTGGCAAGGTTGAATACCACATCCACCCCCTGCATCGCAGCGGTCAGCTGGTCCAGATCGTGGAGCGAGGCCCCAACGGTTTCGACCTGATCGGGCAGGTCCGGGAAGGGGCCAGAGCGCCCGCGCGACAGCACACGCACATCGCGCCCGTCGGCCACCAGACGGCGTGTCAGGGCGCGCCCGATGAACCCGGTGCCGCCAATCACCAGCGCCGTGGGCTTGGGTTTGCGGGTCTGCACCGGGGGCGTGGCGACCTGCAGTTTGAAATCTGGCACAAGGGCCAGCGCATCATCAATCGCCTGCATCACGGTGACGGCGCTGGCGCCGCTGAACCGCGGATCCTGCGCCCCGCCGGAATACAGCGCCGCATCCATACCGCGAAAGCTGCGCCCATAGGGGTTTTTCGTGTTCAGCGAGGCGAGTTGTATCCCGGCATTTTTCAGCCCCTGCCACAGATGTTGGCGCGACAGATCCAGCTGGCGGCGCAGCGGGTTCACGATCAGATCCGAGGTGTTCTCGCGTTCGACAATCAGCACATCCTGCGCATAGTCCAGCCGCGCCCGCGCCGACGACCCGCGCAACGTGACCGACCGGTCATCCATCGTTTCCACCAGCGAGATGTTCAGTGTCACATCCACATCCCCAACGGCGGCAATGATGCGCCAGGATTGATAGCGCGTGTCAGCGCCGGGCAGGTCGGTGGGTTTGGACAGCTTGACCTGCTTGATCAAAGGCGCGCCCAGCAGATCGACAACAAAAGCCATCAGATGTGGCCCCAGCTCTAGCAGCAGGTTTTTGGGCTCACGCAAAAGCCACAGGTTGAACGGGCCAGAACGAAGCGGGGCCAGCGGCAGCGCCCAGTTGACCTCTAGCGTCGAGATCCGACCATACGCGCCCGCCTGCATGTCTGATTTCAGCCGCTCATACGACGGCAGCCCCAAAAAGTTGTGCCCGGCGTTGAAATGCACCCCGGCGGCCTCGGCTGCGGATTGGATTTCCTGTGTTTCGCTCGCAGATTCGGCCACAGGTTTTTCCACAAGCACATGCAGCCCGTGGTTGATACAGTTTAGCGCGATTTCCTTATGTAAATGGGGTGGCGTCAGGATGTGCACCGCATCACAGCACTTGGCCGCGATCAGTTCATCCACAGTGGAAAAGACCCGCGCGCCATAGCCGATCGCCAGGGCTTTGGCGGCATTTTCAGACAGGTCGCAGACGGCGGCGACCTGCACCCCCGGCGTCGCGGCCAGCGCCTCTGCGTGCCAGGTCGCGATATAGCCAGCGCCAATCAGGCCGATGCGGGTTGGGGATGTCATTGGGGCCTCACTTATACTCGATAATGCGCATGTCGCGCCCGGTCAGGCGGCGGAGATGAAACCGCGCCATGCCGATCAGGTTGGGAAATTTGGACAGGGTCAGCAACAGGCCAAGATAGCGGCTATCGGCCTGTGAAATGCCATCGCGGGTCAGCCCCTTGGCGCTGCGCTGCCAGTTCAGCGCGTACAGCGCCAGCGGAAACAGGGCCAGCGGCCACCACATGCACAGTGCGATCAGCGTGATCAGTGGCAGCGCAGCGCCATAGACATAAACCCGTTTGCATTCGGTGGTGAAATAGTCGGGATGCAGGTGATTGACCTGGGCAAAGCCATGGCCCGTGCGTTCCGCGCGCCGCCACCATTGGCCAAAGCGCAGCATATCCGCGTCGTGCCGCGTCATGTCCACGGGCAGCCGCCACAGGACCGCGCCGGATTTACGAAAGCGGCAACAGATTTCATCATCCTCGGCGGCGATGACCTGCGGGTTCATACCGCCAACCTGCTGCCAGAGGCTGGCGCGCACCATCATGTCGCCTCCACACGCCAGGATCTCGCCCGCAGGGCGGTGCCATTCCCAATCGCACAGCAGGTTATAGGGGCTGGCATCAGGATGGATTTCGCTGCGCCAGCCTGTGACCATGCCGATTTCCGGGTGGTGTTCCAGATGGGTGCGGGCGGCGTCGATGAAGCCGGGGGCCAGCGCGCAATCGCCGTCGATGAACAGCACCAGATCGGGGTCCTCCAGCGCGTCAAACCCCGCGTTGCGCGCACGGGCGGCGGTGAAGGGGATCGACATGTCCAGTTCCACAATCTTGGCTCCGCGCGCGCGGGCCTCGGCCACAGAAGTATCGGTGGACCCGGAATCCACATAGACCACGTGCCGCGCCTGCCCTTGCGCGGACTCGAGGCAGGCAATCAGCCGCGCGCCTTCATTCCGGCCAATCAGGACAAGGTCGACCGCGCTCATGGCCGTTTCCCCTTTGGCGGTGTGCCGGTGTGATAGCCGGTGAACAGGGCTGACAGCCGCGCGGCCTCGTGTGCGATGTTGAAATCCGCATCGACAATGGCGCGGCCCTGTTGGCCCATGGCGCGGCGCGCGTCCGGGTCGGCCAGTGCTGTGTCGATGGCGTGCCGCAGGGCGGTGCTGTCCCCCGGCGGCACAAGGACACCGCTGCCCACGCGCACCAGTTCGGGAATGCCTGCGATCTGAGTGGCAATGACGGGCACGCCTGATGCCATGGCCTCCATCAACACGACCGGCACGCCTTCGGCAAAGCTGGGCAGCACGAAGAGATCGGTTTTGGCGAGGGCCTCGGCCACCTCGGCCTGCGATTTGTAGCCGACAAAATCGACCGGCAGGTCCTTGGCCTGCGCCTCCAGTGCGCTGCGATCCGGGCCGTCGCCGATCACAGTCAGGTGCCAGCCAGCCGACAGATCGCGCAGCGCCTCTAGCAGCACGGGCATCCCTTTGACCGCCGCCAGACGCCCGACAAACAGCAATTCCTTGCCGTGATGCGGGGCGGGGGCATAGCGCGCGGGGGCCACGCCGCAATGCACGATATGAAAGCGATCCCAGTGATCCTGCGCGGCAAAGCTCATCAACTGCGAACGGCAGAAATCGCTGATACAGGCGACAAAGCTGGCCCGCGTCGCCTTTTCGTCGATCCGCCAGTGATGCGGTTCAAAAAAGATATCCGGGCCGTGAATGGTGAAACTGTAGGGAATGTCCGAGAGTTCCGAGGTCAGCATCGCCACGGTGCAGGATGCCTTGGCAATGTGGTTGTGTAGGTGTTGCACACCGGCATTGGCCAGCTGATCGGCCAGCACCCCGGCCTCAAGGAAGTAGATCAGATTATAGGCGCGGCCCTTGATCCCCTTGGGGGCGGTTTGCCAGGCCAGTTTCAACGCGCGCAGATACCGGGCGGGACGCCGCATCCAGCGCAGATGCGCGCGGGCCAGCCGCAGGGGGGATTTGCAGGCATCCAGCACTTTGAACGTGCTGGCATGTTCGGCGCGTTGTTCGGGGCCGACCAGATGTTCGGCACCGGTTGTGCGGATGGAGCAGGTTTCGACCTCATGCCCAAGCGCGCGTAGGGCGGCGACCTCGCGCTGGATAAATGTGTCAGAGGCGCGGGGATATTCCCCGGTCAGATAGGCAATTTTTGGCAGGCTCATGCGGTGTCCTCCGCCGCGCAGCGCGCCATCAAGCCCTCGAACGTGTCCAGATCCTCATGGCGAAAGGCCATGCGCATCCGTGTGTTGGGAAAGCGCAGCGGCATGATCCGCGCGCGCAGTATCGGCTCGCGGAACAGCCCCGGCAATCGGGCGCTTAGCGGTTTCAGCAGGCGGATCAGCGGCAGCCACAGCGCAAAGGGCAGGGTCACATTCAGACGCGGCCAGCCATAACACCGCCGATGCGCGCGCAAGAACCGCGCGCGGGTCGGGCGGTCATCGTCAAACACATTCAGGACAGAGATGCCTTCGGTCGGGGTGCGCGCGGCCTCAATCGCGATGCGCGCCACGTGATCGAGGTAGGACAGCGGCAGTTCGCCCGCCGATCCGATTGTGACAAACAGCTTGCTGGCCCAGAACCCTTGCAGCGCGTGCCAACTGCGCCCCGGCCCCCAGATCGCGCCGGGGCGCAGCACCCAGGCATCCTCGGCATCGTCATCATGGATCAGCAGCGCCTCTTGCAGGCGTTTGGACCCGGCATAGGCGTCGCGGGCACGGCGCAGATAGGCGGCGGGGGCATCAAAGGCCGTGTCGGGTAGGGGGATCAGCGGGCTGGCTTCGGTTAGGTCACTGCCCGGCGCGATCCGGTCCGTGTCATAGACCGCAAGCGAAGAGATCATGACCAGACGAATATCGCGCCCGCGCGTGGCGGCCATCACGTTTTGCGTGGCCTTCAGCGTGTCGCTTGCCAGTCGCTCGACCTCATCCCCCAGATGCGCGGCGGCATGGATCAGGGCGCAGCCATCGGGCAGGGCGGCGCGCAGGGCCTCAATACTGGAGTCCTGTGTCAGATCGGCCTGCAGGGGCGTGATGTCAGGATCGTCCAGCCAGCTGGGCAAGGCATGATTTCGGTATAGCGCCAGCACGGGCAGGCCCTGCCGCCGTGCTTCTACCACGCAGGCGGAGCCGACAAACCCACCGGCCCCGGTGATCGCCACAACAGGCCCGGAGGCCGGGTGCAATGGGGTTACAGCGCCCATGGCATCGGCTCCATCGGGTTGCAGGTTGTGGTCATTTTCTGCGCGCCGCTCATCTCGCCTGCGTTTTGAATGGCAAGGGTGACTTCGGTCATATGCAGGGCAAAATCGCCACCCAGCCGCGCGGGGCGGGCCTGTTCCAGGGCCTCCAGCACATCCGCGGGGCCAAGCATGAAATTCATCGCCGCTGCGCCCCAGCGTTTGACCTTGGGGTGGGTCGGGCCGTTCAGGCGCAGGCGTTTGGGAAATGGATGTTCGATCAGCTTGCGGCGGATCGCCATGCGCCGCGCATAGGTCACCTTGGCGCTGTTGTCCCAGGCCGCATCGCAGGCCAGCACACCCTTGTCGCCAGTGATGCGGATCGCGTGATCATGTGGCGCAACGATAGAGCAGGTCAGCCGCGTCACCGGGCCATTTTCAAAGAACAGCGTGGCGACGGACAGATCGGGGGCAAAGGGGCTAGTGCCGTCCTTGCCGGGAATGACCTCGGCGCTGGCGGCAACCACAGTGCGGACCGATCCAAACCAGCCGATCAACCAGCCAAGGTAATAGCCCGCATGTTCCAGCGTACAGCCAACGCGGAACTCATCCTCATAAGGCCAGGGCGCACCGCTTTCGCTGGTCCAGTCGCGAAAGGGGGCCTGCGGGACAAACCCGTCATCCAGCTCGGCATAGATCGCGCGGGGCGCGCCGGCGGTGCCATCGCGCAGGGCGCGGCCCAGTGTCTGCGCTGCCTCGCCCAGAACCGAACAGGGGGCCGAGGCCAGCACCAGCCCTTTGTCCCGCGCCAGCGCGTGCAGTTCCTTGGCCTGATCGACCTGCATCGCCAGTGGCTTTTCCGAATAAACATGTCGCCCGGCCAGCAGACAGGCGCGGGTGGTGTCAAAATGTGCCTCGGGATTGGTGAGGTTCAGCACCAGCGCATCGGGCGCGGTGGCCAGCATGGCCTCAAAACTGTCGCAGGCGGGCACCTTCCAGAAATCGCAGAACTGCCGCAGCCGCGCGGTGTTCAGGTCAAACACCCCGGCGACCTCGATCCCGTCCATCGCGGCAAGCGAGCGCATGTAAAGATCCGCGACAAAGCCGCAGCCCAATAGGCAGACCTGCCCTTTCATGGCCGTCCCCCGCGCTGATCTGTTCTGAAAACCCGCACCAATGATCACCCCACAGCTTGTCCTGATACCGACATTGCCCTGCAGCTAGCCCGGAAACATGGCCAGATTTCGACCTGCGGCTGGCAGAGGCGGGAAAATCCCGCGATTGCCGCAGCTTTGCCACGGTTTTGGCGCGGGTGCATGGCTGTTTGGCGGGGAAAGGGCTAGGCTTAAGCCCGCTTGTGAGGTGAGAGGCGTGATGGAGTTCAGGTTTTCAGGCCAGCGGATCGCAGTGAATGTGCCGGATTGGGAAGCACTGCGCGCCGAGGTGGCCGGGCGGTTGCAGCGGGGCGAGGGATTCGCGCTGGCGACGATTAATCTGGATCATCTGGTGAAACTGCGCGGCTCTGCCAGGTTTCGCGCGGCCTATGGGGCGCAGGATCTGGTGACGGCGGATGGCAATCCGATTGTCTGGATGTCGCGGCTGGCCGGGCGGTCTGTGACGCTGATCCCCGGATCCGATGCGATCCTGCCGCTGACCCGGATCGCGGTGGAAAACGATGTGCCGATTGCCCTGCTGGGATCGACCGAGGACAGCCTGTCCGCCGCCGCCGAGTATCTGGAGGGCGAAGTGCCGGGGGCACGGGTGGTCTGCCGCATCTCACCCCCGATGGGGTTCGATCCGACAGGCGCCACGGCGCGGGCGCTGCTGGAACAGGTGACGCAATCTGGGGCCCGCCTGTGCTTTGTTGCGCTGGGCGCGCCGCGTCAGGAACAGCTGGCCGCGCTGGGCCGGGAGGTCGCACCGGGGGTGGGCTTTGCTTCGATCGGGGCGGGGCTGGATTTCTTTGCCGGAACGCAGAGGCGCGCGCCGGATTGGGCGCGGCGCTATCAGGTCGAGTGGCTGTGGCGGATGTTAAGCAATCCCAGCCGGCTGGGCGCGCGCTATCTGAAATGCATGGCGATCCTGCCGGGGCAGATGCTGCGGGCGCTCTTGCTGCGGTTCGCGGGCTGACGCGGTTACAGCATCCGGGGCTTGCGGCGGCGCATCAGGAGCGCGTCCTTCACCTTACCCTTAAGACCGCGCGGCGGCAGGATTTCGCGGTTCATTTCAAACACCGCGCCGGTCAGGCTGGGATCGCAGCGCAGGGCCAGCTCTGCCCCCCAGATCGCGGCCTGTTCCGGGGGCAGGCCATCCGGGATGCCCATATCGGTCTGCAACATGCCTGGCATCCAGTCGCCAATCACAATGCCGGGAAAGCGATCCCCCAGATCGGCAATCAACGCGCGAGTCAGGATGCGCGCCGCGCCTTTGGACACGGAATAAGCCCCGGCAGTGGGCAGCGGATTGAGATCGGCAAAAGTCGCCACATTCAGGATGCGCCCGCGCCCGGTCTGGACCATATCCTGCAGCGCCGTATGGCTGCAGGCGATCGGGCCACCAAGGTTGACCGCCACGCTGTGCATGAAACTTTTCGGGGTTTCGTCTAGAAAATCGCGATGCGGATAGACCGCCGCATTGTTGATCAGCACGGCCACGGGGCCAAGCTGCGCGCGGATCTCCGCGAACCCTTTGCGGACCGAGTCCGGCTGCGCGACATCCATCTGCACCTGCAGAAAGCGGCCCTGACACAGCTGTGCCGTGCCTTGCAGCGCATCTGGTCTGCGACCGGTTCCTGCAACGGCGAAACCCTGAGCTGCCAATGTCACGGACAAAGCGCGGCCCAACCCGGACCCGGCGCCTGTGATCACGACGCAGCCGTCTTTTGGGGTGAGCCGTGTCATGGGGCCTCCTTCAGGATGTGATCGGCGACATGCAGGGCAAACGCCGCAATGCTGAGCGATGGGTTCACGCCCATCGAGCTGGGCATAAAGGAGGCATCCGCCACCCAAAGGTTGTGCATATCATGGCTGCGCCCATCGGGTCGCAAAACCGATTTGGTTGGGTCTGTTCCGATACGCAACGTCCCGCAGGGATGGCCAAAATTCAGCTCTGGCCCGCGGTTCAGGCAAAAGCGCCGCTGCCCGCGCAGGGCCTTGTTGATCGCGCGCCGGAACAGTTTTCGCCGCGCCAGCAATTCAGGCGCAAGATCATAGGAAATGCGCAGCTGTGCACCGGGAAGGACACGGTTGGTCTCGTAGGGCAGGTCTTCGAGCAGGCCGACAAAAATCTGCGCATGTCCGAACATTCGCGCGGCAAGGGCGGCGGGCAGGCGGGTCAGTTGTGACAACAGGGGCAGATTCGCAAAGCGCGACCGTGCCAGCATCTGGTTGAGATAAAACACAATCTCACCATAGCTGGCCTGCACGCCCATGGATTGCACCATGCCCAGACGCTGTCCCTGATGGTGATAGAAATCCCGCAGGGCAATGGATTTGCTGGGACCGTCCTCGGGGCTGTTGCCGCGTGGCCAGAGGGCGAACATTTCGTTCAGGTGAAACATCAAGTTGCGCCCAACCTGACCTGAGCGATTGGCAATGCCATCGGGCCAGTTCTCGCTGCTTGAATTCAGCAATAGATGGGGCGAGCCAAGCGCGCCCCCTGCAATGATGTAGCGCGTGGCGCTCAGCTGGTGTTCGACACCGTCAATCCGTGCCTGCACCCCGGTGATTTGGTCGCTATTGGCAATCAGCCGGGTGACTTCGGCGCGGGTTTGCAGCGTGGCATTGCCACTGGCCAGTGCGGGCGCGACCCCCGCGCTATGCCCGTTCAGCGGACGGGCGTCGGGCGTGTCAGAGCGCGCGGCAGAATGGGCGTGATAGGGGTGCAGCCCGGCTTTTTGCAAGTTGTCGACCAGCGCGGACTCGGTCTTGGTAAAAGCGGGGGGCGTGTTCAGCGGGGCATCTTCGCCCAAAGGGTCGCGTGTGCCGTATAGCTGAAACAGTGCGCTCGCGCGGTCCAGCGATTTGGCAAAGTGATCAAACGGGATCGGCCAGCCGCCGGTGGGGTGCGGCCTGTCTGGCTGATCCTCCAGATCATGCGGTTCGGGGCGCTCCAAGGTGCCGGCATAAAAGGTTGATGAGCCGCCCAGACCGGCTCCCAGTGGCGCAAAAAACTGGCTGTCGCGCCCGTCGATCGTGGCCTGCAGCGGCGTAGGCCAGAGGCCGCGTACCAGCCGCGCTTCGGGGAGGAAATGATCGGACAGGGCGCGGGTTTCGCCGGGCAGGGGGGCGGGGCCTTTTTCGAGGAACAGCACCTTTTGCCCGGCTTCAGCGAGGGCGCGCCCGATTATGCCGCCACCGATGCCGGTGCCGATGATGATCGCGTCCCAATGGCTGTCTGTCAGGGTGGTCATTGCCCCGGCTCTTGCGACAGGGCGGTTTGTTGTGCGCTGTGCTCAAAGACCTGCGCAAAGAGCGGGCTCAGGCGCAGCGCGGCAGCATTGGTCACGTGGTTATTGTCGAAATACTGGCCAACCCCGTCATGCACCGCATGGCAGGTGACGTCGTCACATAACAGTGGCCATGGGGCAATCATGGTTAACGCGCCGCGTTCCGCCAAGGGCACCCAGGGCGCATCGGCCAGTGCCGCGCGCAGGGCCAGTGCCGCGCGGGGCACGCTGTCGGACACCGTTGGGGTTGCGGCCAAAGGCCAGCCCGCATGGGCCGCCTCGCGCGCGGCATCGCGGCTGTCATATTGGGGGATCTCCGGCGGTTGGCGCAGCACCATGACGCGGTCGAAATGGCGGGTCAGGTCCTGCACAGTGCGGTTGGCCGCCTGTGCCATCAGCCGCGCCTGCGCCTGACCAACAGGGGCCGGGCCGCTGAGCGGATGCAGGGTGATCTGGTTGTCTGCATCGCGGCCAAAGCCTTGCCCGCTGGCGTAATAGCCCCAGCGCCCGACCAGCAAAACCGTGTCCACGCTGGTCAGCCGGGGTAGCGCCTGCTGGATCTGTTGGTTGGCTTGACGGCATTCTGTGTCCTGCGCCTGAGTGGCGGCCCGTTCGACCTTACGCAGGCCAAATAGGGGCGGGCACCCCGCGCGCCACAGGATCATAGCAGGGGTTCCGGCCTCATCCGCCGCGCGGCTCAGCCCGGCGTGAAAGGCGCGCAGATGGCTGTCGCCCCAGATCAGCACGCGGGGCGGACCTTCGGGACCAATCGGGCAGACCTCCAGCCCGTCCAGCGGCAGGTCGGTGGCGGTGTAGCAGCGGCTGAAATCCTGCAGGAAATCCCCGCTGGCGGCGATATGTGTGCTGGCGGGCGGGCCAAAGCGATCGGGCAGGCCCTCGCCCTTATACAACCACGCGCCCAGACCCAGCAGCAGCGCGCTGGCCAGCGCGGTTCCGGCAAATACCGACCACCCCGGCAGGGCCTGCGCGCGGCGCACCGGTTGTTCGACAAAACGCCAGCTGAGCCAGGCAAGGCCGACAGACAAGCCCATCCACAGCGCGGCCTCGTGCAGCCCGGCATAGCCGTCCCGCAGATAGTGGCTGAGCGTGAAGACAGGCCAGTGCCACAGGTATAGCGAATAGGAAATCGCGCCGAAAAACAGCATGATCGGATGGCAGAGCAGCTTGTTTACGCTATGATCGCCGGTCCCGTTTGCGATGATCAGCGCGGCCCCGGCCACGGGCAAAATGGCATAAAGGCCGGGAAAAAGCGGCCCGGCCGGGATCACCACCACCGACACCACGATCAGCGCCAGCCCCAACCAGCTGAGCACCGCCCAGCCGCGCCAGCGCCGTCCGGTCTCATAACCCCAGATCGCCAGCAATACGCCGGTCAGCATCTCCCATGCGCGGAACGGGAACAGGTAGAAGGCCGCCGTGGAATGGGTGGGCGTGAACAGGATGCAGGCCGCCAACGAAGCGCCCCACAAAACCACCAGCGCCCCCAGCAATCCCCAGCGCCAGCGCGCCAGTATCAGGATGAACAGCGGCAGGAAAATGTAAAACTGTTCCTCGACCGCAAGGGACCAGGTGTGCAGCAGCGGCTTGTCTTCGCTTGCGCTGTCGAAATAGCCCGCGCCGCGCCAGAACAGCACGTTGGACAGGTAAACCGTGCTGGCAATGACGGTTTTGCCATATTCGCGGAACTCAAACGGCAGCATCAGCGCCCAGCCCAGCAGGGTGGTCGCCAGAACCACCACAAAGAAGGCGGGCGCAAGCCGTCGGAACCGGCGGATATAGAAATTGCGCAGCCAGATCCGGCCGGTCTGGTCATATTCGCGCCAGAGGATCCCGCCGATCAGAAACCCCGAGATCACGAAAAAGATGTCGACCCCGACAAAGCCCCCCTGCAGCGGCACGCCAAAATGATACAGAACCACAGACAGCACAGCGACGGCACGCAACCCGTCAATATCCCCGCGATAGGGCAGCGTCTGATGCAGGCGGTCGCCTTGGGCCATGGTCGTCCTTCCGGTTTCTCCGGTATGCGCCGCACAGCCCCCTTTGCGACTTAACCGCATTAGGCGCTTTGGACGGCGATGAATCAAGCTCTGTCAGGATGGCTACAGAACAAGTGTTGCCATAGGGTCAAGGATGGCTCAAATCTGGGCACCAATACGGCGTTTCGCGGGCCAAGGGGGCAGATCGGCATGAAAGGGCAGATTTCGGCAGAGATCCCGGATTGGTCGCGCGAGGATATTCGCCGGTTCTGGGATCCGGGGCAAAAGCTGTTGCGGGCGCTGCGGCGCTATCAGGCGGCGCGCAGGCGGGGCGGCGTGTTCGCGCGGATCGCGGCGAAATACTGGGCGCTGAACCATCTGTTCTGGTCCACCATCTGCCAAAGCGAGCTGCACCTGAACACAGAGGTCGGCGGCGGGTTGCGCCTGACTCATCCCACCGGGATCATCATTCATCCAGATGCCAAAATCGGCGTGAATTGCATGATTTTCCATCAGGTGACGCTGGCCGGGCCGGTGGTTTTGGGCGGTCATGTGGATGTGGGCGCGGGGGCCAAGCTGATCGGGCCGCTGACTGTCGGGGATCATGCGGTGATTGGTGCCAATGCGGTTGTCACGCGCGATGTGCCTGCGGGCGCGACCGTGGCGGGCATTCCCGCGCGGGTGATTTCTAAGCCGGAATAGAAGTGGAAAGGGCGACGCAAGGCCGCCCTCTGCCAGTTTAAGCGCGCGAGGCGCGGAACCAGCCAAGCCTGCGGAAAATCAGCCAGTCCAGAACCAGCGCAAGGATCAGTGTCCCCCCCATCAGCGGGAACAGGATCGCCAGCCCGATGATCAGCAGGATCATTCCGCTGGACAGGGCGGCCTCTGGCGCAGCAGGCACCCCCAGCGACCCGGCAGGGCGGCGTTTCCACCAGGCAACAAAGCCGCTGACCGACAGGACCACCCCCAGCAGCGAGGCAATCACGTTCTGCGCCAGGTTCAGCCAGCCATAGAGCTCGCCCTGATGGAACGAGATCCCATAAGACACGGCCCGCGCCACGCCGGGATTGTCGCCAAAATCATGCCGCTTCAGCACAGCGCCGCTATACTGGTCGATGATCAGCTCGGTCTGCTGATTGCGATCCACATGGGCCGAACGCAGCCAAAAGGCGGCTTTTTCGTTCTTTGGCGGGCGGGTTTCATAAGGCGCAACCAGACCTTCGGCCTTGGCGATCTCGAACACTTGGCTCAGCGCGATGGTGCCGCCTTCGCTGGAGGTGGATCCGGGGGTCTTGCCGCCAAAGCGCAGGCTTTTGGATTTGGTGCCGGTCTGTTCCTGCACATAGCTGAGACCGCCGCCCCAGACATCGGTCCAGGGCAGGCCGGTGATCAGGATCGGGACAATCAGCACAGTGGCCAGCAGGCCGGTGAACAGATGGGTTTCCCGCCACCAGGCGCGACCCTTACCCTTGGGAAGGCTGACGGCCTTGGCCAATGTGCGCTCGCCGCGTGGCCACCACAGGAAAATGCCGGTGATGAACATCACAACGGACCAATGCGCGGCGGCCTCGACAAATTTGGTTCCAAATTTGCCCAGCAACAGCTCTCCATGGAATTTGCGCAGCAGGCGCATGGCCATCTCGTCGCGCGCGGCGATTTTCAGCACCTCACCGCTATAGGGGTTCACCCAGGCATAAGACCGGACCTTGTCCGCATCGTTGAATTCAATCCGGGTCGAGCGTGTCGGGTCGTCGTAATTGGTCACACCGCGCAGGCGGGTGATGCCGGCCTCGGCACGTACCGCATCAATTTGCGCCTCATAGGGCAGGGCATCCTCTGCGGGCGTCACATAGAACGCATCAGCATATAGCCAGTTTTCGATCTGGGGTTTGAACAGGTAGATCCCGCCGGTCAGCGACAGCATCAGCATGAAGGGCAGAACATACAGGGATGCCAGGAAATGCCATTTCCAGACAAGGCGATACAGCAGGCCGCCCGTGGTCGTCGCACGGGTCTGGCCGCCGGGGAGGGTGGCGTCAGTCATAGGTCTCTCGTTCTTTTGGTTTGGTCAGATTTGGGATCAGACCAGAACAGGAGGCCCCCTGAGATCGGGCAGCAGGCCCAGCTCTGCCGCGCTGGCAAAGCCTTGGGTGATCTCGACAAAGCTGTGGCGATAGCTGCGTGGCGCTTGTGTCCAGTCGGCATAGGCCTGATGGGCCAGCGCCTCGGGATCGGCCAGCACGCATGGGCCGTGATCGGTTTCATTGACTTCGACGGGTTGCCCGTCTGCGCCGATATGAATGGTGATCATCTGGGTGCCGGTACAGATCACGGCGGTGGTCAGATGCGGGCTCAGATGCAGGATCAGCGCCGACAGTTTCGGCGCCAACACACCTGCAATCAGCAGAGGGATCAGAAAAAGAGCCACCACGCGCCGCAACATGTGGTGTGCTTAGCAGGGCGTAGGTCGGCTGAAAACCAACAATCTCACGGTTTTGTGAGCGTCGCTTTCGGGTTAGAAAAAACACGGTGCGGGCTGAGGCGCACCCTCGCGCAGCCAGTCATAGATCTGCGCAATCTGTTCGGCCTTGCGCGCCCATAGGAAGTGGCTGTCGACGCGCGCGCGCGCGGCCTGTGCCATGGCGGGCAGGGCGCTTGGATCGTCGGCCAGATCGGACAGCGCCTTGGCAAAGCCCTGCACAATTTCGGGGCGCGTGGCGCAGGGGATCTTGATCCCCCATTCGGGCTGCACCAATTCGCCCGGCCCGGCGTAATCGACAATCATCGGCACGACACCCAGCGCCATGGCCTCCAGCACCACGCCGCCGCCGAATTCACGGATCGAGGGGAAAGACAGCAGATGACAACGGGCCAGAATATCCTGCACCTCTTCATGGGCTTTCCAGCCGTGAAAGGTGATGCCGGGCACGTCTGCGGCCTGTGTTTTCAACGCCTCGGTCATGGGGCCATCGCCGATCATGTCCAGCTGCAGCGTGCCCGACTGTAGCAGGGGCATGGCTGCCTCGATCAACATATCCGGCCCTTTATATGGCACCATCCGCCCGACAAATGCGGCGCGCAGCACGCCAGAGGGCGCGGCGCGGCGGTGAAAGCGCGCGGGGTCGATGCCGTTTTCCGGGATATAGATCCGCTTGTGCTGATGCGTCTGCGGGATTTCGGACGCAGTGTGCTGCGACCCGACAATGATGGCCGACGCATGACTCAGCGTCGCGCCCCGTCCGGGCAGCAGTTTATAGGCCCCGCGCACATAACTGAGCCATTCTTTTTCGGCGCGCCGCTCGGCTTCGAACCCTTTGGGCCAGGGCACGCCGCCATTCAGCGGTCCCAGAACAAAGGGCACACCGGCCCCGGCGCAGCGCCCGGCCAGTGACGAGGAAATCGTCGGCGATAGCGGCGTGATGCGATGCACAATGTCCCAATCACCCGCCCGGATCCCGTCGCCAAACCGTTTCCAGACCAGCCGTTCAAACAGAGGATAGCTGAGCGCATTGATCGCCTGAACCATGGTCCAGCCCTTGCCTTCGCCCATGCGCAGACGCTCGGCCAGTTTCCAGGCGGGGCGGGACAGGGCCTCTGAATCAATCGCGGTGAAATCGCGGCCTTCGCAAAGGCCCGCGCGCAAAAAGGCTTCGCGGTTGCGCACCTGCGTGACGATATGCACATCCGCCACCTCGCGCAGGGCGCTGGCAAGGGACCAGCCGACCAATGGGACACTGACCCATTCGGGATTGGCGGCCTCGGCAATGGCCAGAACTTTCAACCGCGTGCCCATCAGGCCCTCACTCACTTACATCACCGATTGCCATTTCAGATGGGTCTCGAACTTTGTCAGTTTCAGCCGTGCCGCGCGCAGCTGTTCAGCATAGCCGGTCAACGCCCCGGCGATCATCCATGTCAGCGGGGTCAGGGTCGCATTGGGCAGCATGTCCAGAATGTTGATCGCCAGGATCAGCGCCAGAGGCCCGACCAGCGGCGACACATCCTGTTCGCGATTGCTCACTGCTTCGCGCCAGATCAGGATCAGCGGCAGCACCAGCAGCCCAAACTCGGCCAGGAACCCGACCCAGCCATAGACGCCGATCACGATGATCCAGCGCCCATCGGTCACGGTCAGGATATTGCCGCTGACCGGGTCAAGGATATGGTTCCGCCCCCAGCTGCCCCAGCCAAAGACCGGGCGTTCGCTGGCCCGATCCAGCAGGATGTTTTCATTGTCAAAGCGGAACTCAAGCGAGGCGGCGCGTTCCTCGTCGACAATGCCCGCGGCGTCGATCAGCTTGCCCTGCGGGATCAGATCGACCCCTTTCAGAACCGGATAGCTGACGGCAAACAGCCCGATCAGGATGGCGACCCGGATCTGCGTGATCCGCCCCAGCACCACGACCATCGGCACCAGCAGCACGACAAACAGCAATGCACCAAAGGATTTCGCCAGCACGATGATCACGGTCAGGTAAAAGGCCGCGCCCAGCAATTTGATCCGTTTGGACTGGTCATCCATCCGCCATAGCGCCCAAGCCGCCACAACCGAGGTCATGACAAAAAACGCCACCCAAAGCCCGTGATACAGGAACACCACCGGGCGATAGCCGCCAAACCGGATGCTTTGGCCGAACAGGTGCTGGTAATAGCCATAGACCCACAGGTTCAGCTGCGGCGACAGCCGGATTTCGATCAGCATGAACAGCGAATAGACCAGCCCGCCCCACATCAGCGCGACAAGGATCTCGCGCTGTGCCCCGCCGCTGGCCAGATGTTGGCGGGCCAGCAGAAACGGCACGATCAGCAGGAATTGCTGCACCATCAGGGCCACCGCGTCTTTGATCGTCAGGCCGGGCAACCCGACCTGTCCAAAGAACACCGGGTCTTCGTTGCTGAGCACGGTCATGATGGGCGAAAACACAAAGGTCAGGATCAGGACTTTGCCGACCCAGCTGACCGGCAGGATCGGGCCATCACTGCTGCCGCGCCACATCAATATGGCAAAGGCCGCCAGCGCCGGGATCGTGTGTTTGTTCATCGGCGGCATACCCGGCAGGTCAAAGGCCGCGGGCGGTTCCGGCAGGAACAGATAGGCCAGCATCAGCGACCAGATCAGCGCCTTGTCGCTGCGCAGACGCGAAAACAGGACCGCTGAAATCAGCGGCCACAGCGCCAGCGCAAGAAAGGCGATCGGGTTGGGCATAACGGGCCGGATCCTAAGGCAAGAGCCGGGCTTCTCCCGACCTATTCATGGGAATTTACCGATCACGCAGGGCAAAGTCGCGACGGTTTTTGGCCAAAAGCAAGGAACCGCCACAATTGCCCGGCGCTTTCCCCGCGCCTGGGTCAAAGATTCGCCCCATACTGGCGCGATAACGGGGCGTCATCAGTTTTGGGGGTAAGATCAGGATCATGAGCCAGAGCACACTGCGGATCGCCTATCTGTGCGATATGTCTCCGCTGGATCGAAACCTGTATTCCGGGGGGAATGCGCGCATTTATGATGCGCTGCGCCGTCATGCGGGTGAGGTGACCGTGCTGTCTCAGGGCTGGCACAGGGCGGAACCGCTGCGCCGTCTGATCCATGCCATGCCCGAAAGCGTGAACCTGCGGCTGCGCTGGCGCGCCCATCTGGCGCTGTCCCGGATCATCGCGCGGGGCGTGCAGGCCGAGCTGGCGCAGGGCGACTATGACGTGCTGTTCTGCGCCTATTCGCTGCACAGCCTTGCGGGGTTGCGTGTGCCGGACCGGATGGTCAGCTGTTTCACCTCGGACGCCACCCATTCGACCTATCGGGCCTCGGAAATCGGTGCGGTGTTTCAGCGCCGCTTTCCCGGTGGCGCGCTGCTGGACAATTGGGTCGAAGCCCACGAGGCACGGGCGTTGCGTGCCTGCGATCTGTTGTTCTGGCCCTCGGATTGGCTGCGTCAGGCAGCGCAGAGCCGTTACGCCCTGCCGCCCGAGCGCACGCATCTGCTGCCCTGGGGCGCGAATATGGATTGGGTGCCTGCCCCCGCGCCCAAGTCTCTGACCCCGGACCAGCCGCTCAATCTGCTGGTGATTGGCCGCGACTGGTTTGCCAAAGGCGGGCCGATGGCCTTTGACACGTTGCAGATCTTGCGCGATCAGGGCGTCGATGCGCGCCTGACCGTGATCGGCTGCACACCGCCAGAGTTTCACCGCAACGATCATGTTACCGTGTATCCGCAGCTGGACAAATCCATCCCTGCGGAATTGGCTCTGTTCAACGCTGCCCTTGCGAACGCACATTTCCTGATCCAGCCGTCTTTTGAATCCTACGGGTTCGCCTTTTGCGAAGCCTCGGCCCACGGGCTGCCCGCGCTGTGTCTGCGAATCGGAGGCGTGCCAGTGCGCGATGGCGTGAATGGTCACGCGCTGAGGCCTGCGTCGGGACCGCAGGATTTTGCCGATCTGATCCAGACCTATCTGGCGGCCCCCGACCGCTATGCTGCCCTCAGTCAAAGCGCGCGACGGGAATATGAGCAACAGCTGAACTGGGATGCCTGGGGCGCGGCGGCCGCCGCCCATCTGCATCGCGCTGTGGCCGAAAAACGGTGCAGTTAAAGCCCCGTCTGTGGGCTGTTGCGTTGGGTGGTTTTTCTGGCTCTAACCCGTTGCTGGATCTGGCCCTAACAGCGCATTTGACGGATCTCTACCATGGCGCCAAACGCCGGATTTGCCCGGCAGATTTGCGACGGAGAGACTTCCATGAAAATGACCACCGAAGAAGCCTTTGTAAAAGTGCTTCAACGCCACGGGATCGAACATGCCTTTGGCATCATCGGGTCGGCTTTTATGCCGATTTCCGATTTGTTCCCCAAGGCGGGCATTATGTTCTGGGACTGCGCCCACGAAGGGTCTGGCGGCATGATGGCGGATGGCTACACCCGCGCCACCGGCAAGATGTCGATGATGATCGCGCAGAACGGCCCCGGCATCACCAACTTTGTCACCGCAGTGAAAACCGCCTACTGGAACCACACCCCGCTGCTGCTGGTCACGCCGCAGGCCGCGAACAAGACCATCGGTCAGGGCGGTTTCCAGGAAATGGAGCAGATGCACCTGTTCGCCGACTGTGTCGCCTATCAGGAAGAAGTGCGCGACCCGGCCCGCATCCCCGAAGTTCTGACTCGCGTGATCGCCAAGGCCAAGCAGTTCAGTGCCCCGGTGCAGATCAACCTGCCGCGCGATATGTGGACTCAGGTGATCGACGTGGATCTGCCCGAGCCGATCGAATTTGAACGCTCCTCCGGTGGTGAAAACTCGGTCGCGGAGGCCGCGCGCCTGCTGTCCGAAGCCAAGAACCCGGTGATCCTGAACGGCGCGGGCACCGTGCTGGCACAGGGCGGTATCGCCGCCTCCATGGCCCTGGCCGAGCGTCTGGATGCGCCGGTTTGCGTGGGCTATCAGCACAATGACGCCTTCCCCGGCAATCACCCGCTGTTTGCTGGCCCGCTGGGCTATAACGGTTCCAAGGCCGGGATGGAGCTGATCAAGGAAGCCGACGTTGTTCTGGCCCTTGGTACCCGTCTGAACCCGTTTTCCACCCTGCCGGGCTATGGCATGGAATACTGGCCCAATGATGCCAAGATCATTCAGGTCGACATCAACCCCGACCGCATCGGCCTGACCAAGAAAATCAGCGTCGGTATCATCGGGGACGCGGCCAAGGTCGCCAATGGCATTCTAGCGCAGCTGTCTGACAGCGCAGGCGACGAAGGCCGCGACGCGCGCAAGGCCCGCATTGCGGAAACCAAGTCGCGCTGGGCGCAGCAGCTGTCCTCGATGGATCACGAAGATGACGATCCCGGCACCAGCTGGAACGAACGCGCCCGCGCCGACAAACCCGATTGGATGAGCCCCCGCATGGCGTGGCGCGCGATCCAGTCCGCCCTGCCCAAAGATGCGATCATCTCGTCGGATATTGGCAATAACTGCGCCATCGGCAACGCCTATCCGTCCTTTGAGGCGGGCCGCAAATATCTGGCGCCGGGCCTGTTTGGTCCCTGTGGCTATGGCCTGCCCTCGGTGATCGGCGCCAAGATCGGCTGCCCGGATGTGCCGGTTGTGGGCTTTTCCGGCGACGGGGCCTTTGGCATCGCTGTGACCGAGCTGACCGCGATTGGCCGCGAGGAATGGCCCGCCGTGACTCAGGTTGTGTTCCGCAACTACCAGTGGGGCGCGGAAAAGCGCAATTCGACCCTGTGGTATGATGACAACTTTGTCGGCACCGAGCTGGACCAGCAGGTGTCCTATGCCGGGATCGCGCAGGCCTGCGGTCTGAAAGGCGTGGTCGCCCGCACCATGGACGAGTTGACCGATGCGCTGAACCAGGCGGTGATTGACCAGAAGAACGGTATCACCACCCTGATCGAGGCGATGATCAACCAGGAGCTGGGCGAACCCTTCCGCCGCGACGCGATGAAAAAGCCGGTCGAAGTGGCCGGGATCGACGCCGCCGACATGACCCCGCAGCAGGTCTGATCGTGGCGGGCGAACCTGATAGCAAAGGGCAGATCCTGGTCCTGAATGCCGGGTCTTCCTCGATCAAGTTCGCCCTGTTCGACACGCACCAAGAGGCCATGCCCGAAACCCTGTCGGGCATGGCCGAGTCCATCGGCGGCGCGTCGCGCCTGAAAGTCGGTGGCGATACGGTTGATCTGCCGATGATCGACCACCGCGCTGCGCTGACCGCCATTCTGGCGGCGCTGGAAAAGCGCGGGATCACGCCGGGGGATCTGCGCGCCGCGGCGCATCGCGTTGTGCATGGCGGCCGCAATCTGACCGCGCCGGTGCGCCTGACACCCGAGGCGCGGGCGGAAATTGCCGCCTGTTCACCGCTGGCCCCGCTGCACAATCCGCATAACCTGTCGGCCATCGAAACCCTTGTGGAACTGGCACCCGATCTGCCGCAATTCGCCAGTTTCGACACGTCCTTCCACGCAACCAACCCCGATGTGGCGACCCGCTATGCCATCCCCAAGATGATGGAAACCAAGGGCATCCGGCGTTACGGGTTCCATGGGCTCAGCTATGCGTCGCTGGTGCGGCGTCTGCCGGATGTGTCGGGGCAGAAACTGCCCTCGCGGCTGCTGGCGTTTCACTTGGGCAATGGCGCTTCGCTTTGTGCGATCCGAAACGGGCAATCCGTGGCCACGACCATGGGCTATTCGCCGCTGGACGGGTTGACCATGGGCACGCGCTCGGGCGGGATTGATGCCAATGCGGTGCTGCGTCTGGTCGAGGAAAACGGGCTGGAGCGCACCAAAGCGATCCTCAACCATGAATCCGGTCTGTTGGGCCTGTCGGGCGGCACGTCTGATATGCGCAACCTGATGTTGGATCACAGCGCCGACAGTGCCTTTGCCGTGGAGCATTTCTGCTATTGGAGCCTGCGCCACGCGGGCAGTCTGATCGCCGCCATGGAAGGGGTGGACACCATCGCCTTTACCGGCGGGATCGGGGAAAACGCGGTGGGTGTGCGCGCGGGCATTCTGCGCGGGCTGGAATGGCTGGGCGTGCGGATGAACCCAGATCTGAACCACCGCAATGGTCCCCGGCTTCATGCGGATAAATCCAGTGTCGCGGTCTGGATCGTGCCCGCCGAAGAAGAACGGATGATTGCCCGTGATGCCAGCGCCCTGTTGGAGGGCGCGCAGGCGTGATCCGGTTTTATCCCAAAGCCAGCGCCACGGCGGTCGAGGCAACGATGTCATCGACCGTTGCGCCGCGCGACAGATCGCAGACCGGTTTGCGAAAGCCCTGCAGGATCGGTCCCAGCGCCTGTGCCCCGGCCAGTTCCTGGCACAGCTTATACGCGATGTTCCCGGCATCCAGCGAGGGAAAGACCAGCACATTCGCCGAACCTTCGCCCAGAGCTTTGCGCGACGCGATCACCGGGTTCAGCGCCGCATCGGCCTGGATTGGCCCCAGAAAGCCCGTGGCCTCGCAGGTGGCGCGCACCCGCTCCACGCTGTCGCCCGCCCCGCTCTGGCCGGTGGAAAAGGACAGCATGGCCACATCCGCCCGCCCCAGCAGCGCCTTGGCCGAGGCCGCGGACGCGCGGGCGATGCTGGCCAGTGCCGCCGCGTCAGGGTCCACATTCACCGCACAATCGGCAAAGATCATGTCCTTGCCATCCGGGAACCGCATCAGAAAGAAACTGGACGGTGTTTCCACCCCGTCAGACAGGCCTATGCCGATAGCGGCCGCTTCGATCACCTTTTTGGTCGGGCTGTCCGCGCCTGCGACCATGGCGTCTGCGCGGCCTGCGGCAACCATGGCGGCGGCGCGGAACAGGGGGCGGTCCAGCATCCGCCGGGCGATCTTTTCCTTAAGGCCACGGGCTGTGACCAATGCCGCCAGCAGGGCGTCGTCCGGGTCATCCAGACCGATCGGCTCTGCCAGCCCTTTATCGCGTAGCACGGCACAGGCGTCTGCCACGCGGGGCGCGTCCATTTCGGGGAAAACAACGCGGGCCTTGCGCGCCTGCGCGATGTCAAAAATCCGTTGGGGAACTGGCATGTTTGCCTCCGTCGACCTTAGCGCAGGGAGCCAGCAATGAGCGAAAACGTCAAGATCAACCGGGGTTTGAAAGGCGTCTATTTCGAACGCTCGGGCGTCAGCCATATCGACGGATCCAAAGGCGAGCTGCTGTATCGCGGCTATACGATTCACGATCTTGCGCAGCATTCGAGTTTTGAAGAGGTCTGCTATCTGCTGATCCATGGCGAGCTGCCAAATGCCGGGCAACTGGCGGAATTTGATGCCGCGCTGAAAGAGGCGCGCGCGCTGCCCGATGCGATCTTTGACATCATTCGCGCGATCAAGGACGGGCATCCGATGGATGTGCTGCGCAGCTGTGTGTCCTCGCTTGCGGCGCTGGACCCTGCCAGTGCGGAAAAAGGCGAAGAGGGGTTTTTGAAAAACGGCATCCGCCTGACCAGCCAGGTGCCGATGATCATTGCCGCGCATGAGGCGATCCGCAATGGGCGCGACCCGGTGCCGGCGGACAAGACTCTGTCCCACGCCGCCAACTGGCTGTGGATGCTGAGCGGCGAAAAACCGTCAGAGGCCGCCGCCCGTTTGGCCGATGTGGATTTCATCCTGCACGCAGAACATGGCGCCAATGCCAGCAGCTTTGCCGCCCGCGTGACCGTGGGGACCGAGGCCAACCTGCACGGGGCCATGGTCACGGCGCTTAGCACGCTAGCTGGGCCTGCCCATGGCGGTGCGGCTGAGGATGTGATGAAAATGGTGACCGAGATCGGAACCCCGGATCGCGCCGCCGAGTATGTCAAAGCCAAGCGCAAGAACCGCGAGGCCGTGACCGGGTTTGGCCATCGTGTTTATCGCGCCGAAGATCCGCGTGCGCGCCATATGCGCGACGGTGTGAAAAAGCTGGGCGAGGAAAAGGGCGCGCCCGAATTTTATCAGATCCTCGAAGGTGTGGTGGAGGCGATGAAACCCTATGCTCGCCACGGCCTGAATGTGAATGTCGATTTCTATGCGGGCGTCATGTACCAGCTGCACGGCATTCCGATGGATCTGTATGTGCCGATCTTTGCCATTGGCCGGATGCCCGGCTGGCTGGTGCAATGTCTGGAACAGCAGCGCAGCAACATCCTGATCCGCCCCCTGACTCTGTATAACGGTCCCGACCAGCGGGATTACGTGTCGTTGAAAGACCGCGCATGACTCTGACCATCCCGCAACCGGCTGCGTTGCAGTCAAAGGTTCAGGAGCTGTTTCCCGGCGTGATCGTGTCGATCATCGTGGCGGTTGCGGCCAAGTTTCTCAGCGAACATTATGCCACCCCGGCCATGCTGCTGGCGCTGCTTTTGGGTATTGCTGTCAGTTTCCTGTCCGAAGACCAGAAGACCGCGCCGGGCATCGCCTTTTCCGCGCGGGCTTTGTTACGGATCGGCGTGGCGCTACTGGGGGCTCGGGTCAGTCTGGACCTGCTGATCGGGTTGGGTGGCCCGCTGATCGCGCTGGTGATTGGCGGTGTGCTGGCGACGATTGGGTTTGGCCTGTTTGTCGGGCGCTTCTTTGGCTCTGGTTGGAAGTTTTCGTTGCTGACCGGGGCGTCGGTTGCGATTTGCGGGGCCTCGGCGGCGATGGCGGTGGCGGCGATTCTGCCGCGCGATGAGAGGTCCGAAGAACGGCTGATCTTTACCGTGGTTGGGGTGACTGTTCTGTCGACCATCGCTATGATCCTGTATCCGATCATTGTGGCGGCGCTGGAGTTGAACACGGTGCAGGGCGGTGTGTTCCTGGGCGGCACGATCCATGATGTCGCGCAGGTGGTCGGCGCGGGGTTTTCCATCAGCCCCGAAACCGGGGAAAGCGCGACATTGGTGAAACTGATCCGCGTTGCGATGCTGGCCCCGATTGTGCTGGTCGCGTCGGTTGCGATCCGCATGATGACCAAAGCGCAGCCCGGCGATGCGCGCCCGCCTTTGCTGCCCGGTTTTGTGCTGGCCTTTCTGGTCCTTGCGGCGGTCAATTCTGCCCATCTGATTCCCACGGCCCTGGCTGATTTTCTGGGTCAGGCGTCGCGCTGGCTTTTGCTGGTGGCGATTGCGGCGGTGGGCATGAAAACCAATCTGAAGCAGGTGCTGGCCGTGGGTCCGGCTGCGATTGCTTTGCTTGTGGTTGATACTGTTTTTATCGGTTTGTTCATCTTGATCGGGCTGACTGTGCTGCCCTGACCTGACCGCCACCCTTTAGCCAGAGGAATGCCATGTCCCTCCAACCGGAAGTGAACACAAGCCCCAAGGTCTCGGACGAGATCCGCAAGACCACGTGCTATATGTGCGCCTGCCGATGCGGGATCAACGTGCATATGAAAGGCGGCAAGGTCGCCTATATCGAGGGCAATCGGGATCATCCGGTCAATCGCGGGGTGCTGTGCGCCAAGGGCAGCGCGGGGATCATGCAGCACAATGCGCCCTCGCGCCTGCGTGCGCCGCTGCGCCGGGTCGGGCCGCGCGGCTCTGGCGCGTTCGAGGAAATCAGCTGGGAGGAGGCGCTGCAAACCGCCGTCAGCTGGCTGGAGCCCCTGCGCGACAGTGCCCCCGAAAAGCTGGCCTTTTTCACCGGCCGCGATCAGTCGCAAAGTTTCACCAGCTTCTGGGCGCAGAATTTTGGCACGCCCAATTATGCGGCCCATGGCGGGTTTTGTTCGGTCAATATGGCCACCGCCGGGATTTATACGATGGGCGGGGCGTTCTGGGAATTTGGCGCGCCTGATTGGGAACATACCAAGCTGTTCATGCTGTTCGGTGTGGCCGAGGACCATGACAGCAACCCGATCAAGATTGGTCTGGGCAAGCTGAAGGCGCGCGGTGCCAAAGTGATCGGTGTGAACCCGATCCGCTCGGGCTATAATGCGGTGGCGGATGAATGGGTGGGGATCACGCCGGGCACGGATGGGCTGCTGATCCTGTCGCTGATCCATTGTCTGATGAAGGCCGGGCGCGTCGACCTGACCTATCTGGCGCAATACACAAACGCGCCTTTCCTGCTGGATCAGGACGGGCTGTTCCTGCGCGACGGTGACGGCAAACCGCTTGTGATCGACAGTGCCACGGGGCAGCCCGCGCCTTTTGACCAAAAGGGCCTGCGACCGGATCTGGGCGGCAAGCTGGAACAAGACGGCCACGTCCATGTCACGGTCATGCAGCGCATGGCCGAAACCTATCTGGACCCGCAATACACCCCCGAAGCGGTGGCCGAGCGCTGTGGCCTGACCCCCGGCCGGATCCGCGCCATTGCTGCGGAACTGGCCCATGTGGCCTTTGATCAGGCGGTGACGCTGCCCCATCGCTGGACAGATTTCCGGGGCGAAACCCATGAAACGATGATCGGCCGCCCGGTGTCCTTCCACGCCATGCGTGGGATTTCAGCCCATGCCAACGGGTTCCAGACCTGTCGCGCGCTGCACATCCTGCAAATCATCCTGGGCGCGGTAGAAACCCCGGGCGGGATGCGGTTCAAACCGCCCTATCCCAAACCGGTCGATGCCCATCCCCGCCCCCATGCGAAACCCTGCCCAGGCAGCCCGCTGGAAGGCCCGCATCTGGGCTTTCCCCGCGGACCAGAAGACCTGTGCCTGAACGAAGATGGCAGCCCGCGCCGCATCGACAAGGCGTTCACCTGGGACAACCCGCTTTCGGCCCATGGGCTGATGCATATGGTGATCTCCAACGCCCATGCGGGAGATCCGTACAAGATCGACACACTGATGCTGTATATGGCGAATATGGCGTGGAACTCGTCGATGAACACGCGCGCCGTGATGGAGATGCTGACCGACACGGATGACAACGGCGACTATGTCATCCCGCGCATCATCTATTCCGATGCCTATAGTTCGGAAATGGTCGCCTATGCCGATCTGATCCTGCCCGACACCACCTATCTGGAGCGGCATGACTGCATTTCCCTGCTGGATCGCCCGATTTCCGAACCGGACTGCGCCGCCGACGCGATCCGCTGGCCTGTGGTTCAGCCGGACCGCGACGTACGTGGCTTTCAATCGGTTCTGGTGGATCTGGCAAACCGGATGCAGTTGCCGGGCTTCACCAAGGATGGCGCGCCGCTTTATCAGGATTACGCCGATTACATCGTCAACCACCAGCGCAAGCCGGGCCTCGGCCCGCTGGCCGGTTGGCGCGATATGGAGCCCGGCACCAAAGGCGCACGTGGCACCCCCAATCCCGATCAGCTGGACCGCTATATCGAGAACGGAGGCTTTGCGACCTTCCATATCGACGACGAGGCCAGCTATTTCAAACCCTGGAACATGGCCTATCAGGACTACGCCGTTGAAATGGGGTTCTACGATGCCCCCGCCCCCTATGTCTTTGACATCTGGTCCGAAACCCTGCGCAAATTCCAGCGCGCGGGCGAAGGGCACGGCCCGCATCAGCCGCCCGAACATCTGCGCGAGGGCATCAGGACCAAGATGACCCCGCTGCCGCAATGGTACGAGGCCGGGCTGGAAGGGCAGGAAGACTACCCCATCCACGCGCTCACCCAGCGCCCCATGGCGATGTATCACAGCTGGGGCAGCCAGAACGCGTGGCTGCGGCAACTGCACGGGCGCAATCCGCTTTATGTGCCAACCAAACTGATGCGCGAACATGGGTTGCAGGATGGCGACTGGGCGCGGGTGACCTCGCCCCACGGGGAAATCACCGTTCCGGTGATGGAAATGGCCGCGTTAAACGAAAACACGATCTGGACCTGGAACGCGATCGGCAAGCGCAAGGGCGCTTGGGCGCTGGACCCCGACGCGCCAGAGGCGACCAAAGGCTTCCTGCTCAACCACCTGATCCACGAATTGCTGCCCCCCAAAGGGGACGGGCTGCGCTGGTCCAATTCCGACCCGATCACCGGACAGGCCGCATGGTTTGACCTGCGCGTGCGCCTTGAAAAAGCGCCACCGCCAAAAGAATCTCAACCCGTCTTCCCGGCTCAGACATCCCCGGTCCCCGCCGCCCCCAAATCACTGCGCTGGGAGGTGGGCGAATGATCCGGTCTTCTTCTTGGTGCAAATACTCAAATATTACCCGTGTAACAGGCACAACATCCAAGCAGGAGCGCCAGCCATGACCACCCTGCCAGACCAAACCGACCGTAAACTCGGCCTCGTCATTGACCTGGATACCTGCGTCGGCTGCCATGCCTGCGTGATTTCCTGCAAAGGCTGGAACACGGAAAACTATGGCGCTCCGCTTTCTGATCAAGATGCCTATGGCGGCGATCCCGCAGGCACCTTCCTGAACCGCGTCCACAGCTACGAAATCCAGCCGGATGAGGGCACCGCCCAACTGGTGCATTTCCCCAAATCCTGCCTGCATTGCGAAGACGCCCCCTGCGTGACCGTCTGCCCCACCGGCGCCAGCTATAAACGGGTCGAGGATGGCATTGTTCTGGTCAATGAAAGCGACTGTATCGGATGCGGCCTCTGCGCCTGGTCCTGCCCTTACGGCGCGCGAGAACTGGACCGCGCCGAAGGGGTGATGAAGAAATGCACGCTCTGCGTGGATCGCATCTATAATGAAAACCTACCCGAAGAGGATCAGATCCCGTCCTGCGTCCGCACCTGTCCCGCGGGCGCGCGGCATTTTGGCGATCTGGGCGATTCCGACAGCGCCGTCAGCCAGCTGGTCACTGAGCGCGGCGGCATGGATCTGATGCCCGAACAGGGCACCAAACCCGTCAACAAATACCTGCCGCCCCGGCCCAAGGACCAGATGCAGGACGCTGACAGTCTTGCCCCGCTTCTGACCCCTGTGGCGGAAAACCCGACAGGGTTCCTTGGCTGGCTTGACCGGTCTCTGGGCAAGCTCTGATGCCGCCCCGCATTTCGAAAAAGGAGCCCCGCTGATGCATCCGGCCCCCTCTATCATCCTGTTCACCACGCTCAGCGGCGCGGGGTTTGGCCTGCTGTTCTGGCTGGGGCTGGACCCGGATCCGGCCACGGGCTGGGTGGCTTTTGTGTTCTACGCTATTGCCTATGCGCTGGCTTTGGGCGGGCTGATGGCGTCCAGCTTTCACCTTGGGCGGCGCGAACGTGCGCTCAAGGCGTTTAAACAATGGCGATCCTCCTGGTTGTCACGCGAAGCCTGGGCCGCCGTGCTGACCCTGATCACCATGGGGGTTTACGGCGCGCTTCTGGTCTTTGTCGGGCAGGCGCCCGCGTGGATTGGCTGGCTGGGCGCGCTGCTGGCGCTGATCACCGTGGGCAGCACCGCGATGATCTATGCCCAACTGAAAGCCATCCCGCGCTGGCATCACTGGGCCACGCCCGCCCTGTTCCTGACCCTGTCTGGCACCGGGGGCGCGCTGCTGGCGGGGCGCGTCACCTATACGATGATTGGCCTTGTGATCTGCGGTGCGCTGATGGCGTGGAATTTCCGCGATGGGGATAAGCGTCTGGTGCGGTCCGGCAGCACACTGGCCAGCGCAACGGGGCTGGGGGGTATCGGCACGCCCCGCGCCTTTGAGCCGCCCCATACCGGCACCAATTACCTGCTGCGGGAAATGGTGCATCAGGTCGGGCGACGCCATTCGGCCAAGCTGCGCGTGATTGCGCTGGGGCTGACGGTGGTCCTGCCGTTTCTTTTCCTGATCCCGGTGGAATATTCACTGCCTCTTCACCATCTCTTTGCACTTTTTGCGCTAGTGTCGCATCTTACAGGTGTGCTGGTCTCGCGGTGGTTGTTCTTTGCTGAGGCCGAGCATGTCGTTGGATTGTATTACGGAAAACGATGAATGCCCTTTCTTCCCGGTTTCGATGACAGTTGGAGCGACGCCGCCGATTTCGTAAACGGGACAGAGCAACGGATCTGGAAGGACCGTCGCTTTGACCAACTGCCGCTTCTGGTCGAAGAGCGTGCCACCCTGCGCGACGGGCTGGGGGTAGGGCAGGGGCCTGCGGCTCTGGCGGCTCAGGTCGAGGGGCAGCTGACCACTTTCCCGGATCTACAGCGTTTTGGCGAGGAAATGCTGTGGGCACCAGTGGGCTATTCCGGGTTTTCCGCCGCGACCCGCGTGCTGTGTCGCGCCAATCACGAGGGGCTTGGCCTGCTGGGTGTGCCGACGGGACGGCAGGTGATCTGGCGCGAGATGAGCGACAGCCTCTATCGTGGCAACAAGCTGGCCGAACAAACCGTGATCCGCGACAGTGCCGCGATCCTGCGACAGACCGGGCAAAGCGCCGAAGAGGTCGCCCGCAGGTTGCCGCACCTGCCGGAGCCCGCGCCGCAGGGGGCGAAGCCCGGCGAAATACGCGGCAATGACAATACTTGGGGGCACACGCTGGCTGATCTGCTGACGCGGATTCTGGCCGGGGATTTGTCGATGATCAGCCGCCATTTCGACCCGGCGGCTGAACTGCATTATCCCGGCCACATCACTGCGACGGGCGCAAAAGGGGCGGAAACCTTTTGGCTGGGCCTGCGCGCAGCCCTGCCCGGTGCTAAGTTTCGCGTGACGCAGCTGATTGGTGTGGAAGAGCCGCTCTCGGCCCCGCGCGCGGCTGTGCATTGGACGCTTAGCGGTGTGCATGACGGATGGGGTGTGTTTGGCGCGCCATCCAAGGCGGCGCTGAGCGTGTCCGGCGTCACCCATGCCGAGTTCGGCCCCGAAGGGCTGCGCCGGGAATGGACCCTGTTTGATCACCTCGCGGTGCAGGTCCAGATCGAGCGCGTCAAGGGCAATCTGGCACAGCCAGACACCCCACCCGAAACACCGGTCGATGTGGCACTAGCCCCGGTCACGATGCCAGAGCCCGTGGCCTGATCAGTCCCCGCGCAGACGGTTCCAGACCCGCAGAACCCGCACGCGGATTGCCCAGAAGGCCGCGAAAAGCGTGGTCAGAATGATGATGTTCAGCCACGGGATGATGCGCGTGTTGGGATCGCTGACTTCGTGCACTGAAAGTGCATTCGGATAGACTGTCCATACTTCATTGCGCCATCCATAGTGTTTAAGCGCAACCCATTTCGGGGTTTCTTTCGTAGACACCAGATCTGCCGCCTCGGTGTAAAGATTTGATGTGGTGAATTTAAAGTATGGTGGCCAGCCCCAACCGGTGTCCTCGTTGCGATAGACCATGACATCACCGTCGGGATCGACGGTCTGAATAAATTGGACATAGCGTTGATCGACTTCGACTGTGCTGTCTTCGGGCGCTGCCCAGAACGCGGTTTTCCACCCGCGAATGGTATGGCTCTCTTCATAAGTATTCACAATCCGAACGATATCGGTCTGCGGCAATGTGTAATGCAGGAAGGCCGCCACCAGCAGCCAGAAGACCGCGATAAACACCCATTTTACATAAGCCATTCCGGCCCCCTCAGTGGAAATTCGTCAGATAGATGATGGTCACAACCACCATCACGGGCACCACATAGACACCCAGAATAAGTTTGCGGCGCAGCGATCCGTCATAGTCATTCAGTCCGGCCTCGACAAAGTCCTCGCGCGTGCCGGGCTGGCCCGCATCGTGCCAGTCTTCGGTCAGCCGGGCGCAGGCTTTGCGTCGGGAATAGACCGACAGGGCGATATAGATCACCGTCAGTACCACAAAACCGACCACCAGCAGGCGGAAAAGGGCAAACATCGCTGCGTCTCCTTTCCCTGTTCACCTGACCGTTACCGGCGTGAAAATCAAGGGGAAGCAGGGGCAGAGTGGCGCAGCGCGCGCAGGTGACGCGGGGTTTTTACGGCTCTGTGCGGGGCGATTACCAGACCGCTGTTTTCCAGCGCCTTGGGGCTGTGATCGTGACCAGCGCCAGAATGGGGGCCCAGATCAGCGCGGATTTCGCGGCCAAACCCATCAAATGCGGCACCCCGGCCTGTGGTCCCAGCAGCGCGGCCACCGCCACCCCGCGCCACAGATAGGCGGCGCCGAATCCCAGGCTGGCCAGCCCCCACAGGATCACACAGCTGATCGCAAAGCCCAGCCCCAGCCCGAATAGGGTTTCAGGCATAGCCCGTTCTACCAGCCGCCCGACTAGGACAGCCAGCCCCATCAGGGCAAGGGTGGGCAGGGCGACGCCAATCAACATGTCATGGAATATTGTGTCGCCGGGGCCAGCAATCAAGCGGTCCCGGCAGCTGCCGACCCGATCAGAGGCTCAGGCAGACATATTTCATTTCGAGGTAATCCTCGATGCCGTGATGGCTGCCTTCGCGGCCCAGACCGGATTGTTTGACACCGCCAAACGGGGCCAGCTCGGTCGAGATGATGCCGGTATTCACACCAACAATCCCGTATTCCAGCGCCTCGGCGACCTTGTACACGCGGCTCAGATCCTTGGCGTAGAAATAGGACGCCAGACCAAAGATCGTGTCATTGGCCAGCTCGATCACCTCGTCCGTGTCTTCGAATTTGAACAGGGGCGCGAAGGGGCCAAAGGTCTCTTCGGTGGCGACGGCCATGTCGCGGGTGACGCCGGTTACGATGGTTGGAGCCAGGAAGTGCCCCGGTGCCTGCGGGGTGTCGCCAGCATACAGAACCTGCGCGCCTTTTGCGGTCGCATCGGCCACATGGTCCTGCACCTTGGCAATCGCTGCGTCGGAAATCAGCGGGCCAAGCTCGGTGCCATCTTCCAGCCCGTCACCGACCTTCATCTGGGCGACGCGCGCGGCCAGTTTCTCGGCAAAGGCATCATAGACACCGGCCTGCACATAGATCCGGTTGGCGCAGACGCAGGTCTGGCCATTGTTGCGGAACTTGCACATGATCGCGCCTTCGACGGCGGCATCCAGATCCGCATCGTCAAACACGATGAACGGCGCGTTGCCGCCCAGCTCCATCGAGCATTTCATCACATTGTCAGCGGCCTGACGCAGCAGGATGCGGCCCACATTGGTCGACCCGGTAAAGGTCAGCTTGCGGACTTTGTCGTTTTCACAGAATTCCTTGCCGATCTCGCTGGCATCGGTCGAGGGCAGGATGTTGAACACACCGGCCGGGATGCCCGCGCGATCCGCCAGCACCGCCAGCGCATTGGCCGACAGCGGGGTCAGTTCGGCGGGGCGACCAACAAAGGAACACCCAGCGGCCAGCGCCGGAGCGGCCTTGCGCGTGATCATCGCATTGGGAAAGTTCCACGGTGTGATCGACGCGGCCACGCCGATCGGCTGTTTCAGCACCATGATGCGTTTATCGCGCGCATGGCCGGGGATGGTTTCGCCATAAATGCGCTTGGCCTCTTCGCCGAAAAACTCCACGAAGGACGCGCCATAGGCGACCTCGCCACGGGATTCGGCCAGCGGCTTGCCCTGTTCGGCGGTCATGATCACGGCCAGGTCTTCCTGGTTTTCCATCATCAGTTCGAACCAGCGGCGCAGCACATTGGCGCGCTCTTTGCCAGTCCAGCTGGCCCAGTCCTTTTGCGCCACATAGGCGGCGTCAATGGCCCCGGCCACTTCGGCGCGGGACAGGTCGGTGACCTGCGCGATCACATCGCCGCGCGCGGGGTTCAGGACGTCAAATTTGGCAGAGCCCTCGACAAAGGCACCGTTGATATAGGCACGGGTCTCCAGCAGGCTGGAGTCCTTGAGCAGGCTGGCAAGATTGGTGGCCTGGTCGAGCATGATGTATTTCCTGTCGTCGTCTTGAGGGGTCTTGGTGTCGGCTATGACAAAGCATTTGCCCCCGGCCCTGTATAGGTCCAGTTGCGTCTATTCCGGTGGGTATCTGGTTTTATCGTGCCGGGACAAGCGCCGCCGGGCTACGTGTCAGGGCTGGGGCAGGGCGACCGCGTATCTGTCATCGGCCCAGCCGCCAACGGACTCGCGGGCGCGGATATAGACCGTGCCGGTCCCTTTGGGCAGGGCCACACCGCTAAGCGCGCGGGTAAAGGGCTGTTCGTTCACATGCGGATGATGCAGCACGCGGGTGCCCAGGATCGTGCCGTCCTTGGCCTCGACCCGCCAGCCATCGGCGTAATCTTCCCAGCCGGTATCGGCATGGAGCAGCGTGACGGAAAAGCGCCAGCTGTCGCCGCTGGGCGTGGCTGTGGCGGCTTTGATCACAGGCGGATCGGCAAAGGCGGCAGAGGCGGCGCACAGCGCCAGCAGGGCAGGGGCAAGATGTTTCATGCGCTCAGGATAGCGCTGCGGCGCGTCAGGCAAAGTCACGTCTGCGTGGGCAGATCGTCCAACAGTACCGCACGGGATTGCGATGCAAATTCGCGGCGCATCACAACGCCCATGGTGAACAGGGTGGCCAGGATCAGCGCCCAGGCACCGGCCAGCCAGGCCGACGCCGCAATGCCGAAATAGACCGCGCGCAGGCCGCGATTATAGCTGCGCCCGGCCTGGACGTTGATTTCTCCGGCTTTCATGGCGCGGGGCAGGGCCTGCGGGTCATTCGGATCCTGCGGCACCGCGCCCATCAGGATGGCGGCATAGCCAAACAGCCGGTGTGACCAGACAAATTTCAGAAACGCATTGGCCGCCAGCAACAGCATCAGCACCAGCTTGATTTCCCAGACAAAGAGGGGTTCGTTGATTTGGGTCAGATCCTGCGCCAGCCCGCGCAGCCGGTCCGCATTGCCCAGCAGGGCAAAGCCACCACCAATGGCGATCATACTGGCCGAGGCAAAAAATGCCGTGCCCTGCCGCAGTTGCCCGGCCAGCTGTGAATCAAAAATGCGCGGGTCGCGGGTGACAAAGACTCGCATCCATTCGCGACGATATTGCGCCATCAGTTTTGAGGTCGATGGCCTCCAGCGCGGCGGATGTTCGATGACCCAGGTGGACCCAAGCCAGCAGATCAATAGCAGCGCAACAGCGCCGACATCCAACAGGGTAAAAAGCGCAAGCCGATCCTGCCAAGGCATCGGTCAGAAGGGTTGAACCACCACGACCCACAGGATCGCAATGGCCCCAAAAACGCTGATTTCATTGAAGATCCGCAGATACATGTCGGATTGGTCAAACTGCCCGCGCTGCGCGCGTTTCACCAGACGCCCGGTCCACAGATAATGCCCGGCCAGCGCCGCCACCAGCAGCAGTTTCAGATGCACCCAGGCGGGCCAGCCCAGCCAATGCGCGTACCACAGCCCGGTCACGATCGCGATGACCCCCAGGCCAAAGGAAAACCGGTACAGCCGCCAGGTCAGATCCCCCAGCGGGCCGTTTTCGCCCAGCCGGTCGTGTTCACGTTTCCAAAAGATGATCGCGCGCGGCACCGCAAAGATGGAGGTCATCCACCCCATGACGCAAAGAATATGAATGATTTTGACCCATGCCATGGCTGCAGATGACCCGGAACAGGGGCAAAGTGCAACCCGCCCCGGTTGGTTCAGAAAAGGGGCTTCCCTAATTTGGATATTTTGGTTACATAAACTTACCAATTTACCGATTTTCGGGAAATCCAGGTGGAGGACAGCCCATGCAGATGCCAGATCCCGACCCCAACATCCTGTCGCGCAAGGCGCGGATCGTGGCGCGTCTGCGTCAGGTTCTGCCTGCGGATGCGGTGATCTCGGACGAGGCGGAAACCCGCGCCTATGAATGCGACGCTCTGACCGCCTATCGCTGCCCGCCTCTGGCCGCTGTGTTGCCGTCAACCACGCAGGAGGTCTCGGACATTTTGCGCATCTGCCATGACGAAGGTGTGCCAGTTGTGCCGCGCGGCTCTGGCACGTCGCTGGCTGGGGGGGCTTTGCCGACCGCGGATTCGGTGATCCTGGGCGTGGCGCGCATGAATGCGGTGCTGGAAACGGATTACGCCAACCGGGTGATCCGGGTGCAGACCGGGCGCACCAATCTGTCGGTCAGCGGCGCGGTCGAGGAAGAGGATTTCTTTTACGCGCCCGACCCGTCGTCCCAGCTGGCTTGTGCGATTGCGGGTAATATCGCGATGAATTCCGGCGGCGCGCATTGTCTGAAATACGGGGTGACGACCAACAATCTGATGGGGGTCACGCTGGTGCAGATGGATGGCACCGTGGTCGAGATCGGCGGCGCGCATCTGGACGCGGGCGGGCTGGATCTGTTGGGGGTGATCTGCGGATCCGAGGGCCAGCTGGGTGTCGTGACCGAGGCGACCCTGCGGATCCTGCGCAAACCCGAGGGCGCGCGCCCGGTTCTGATGGGCTTTGACAGCAACGAGGTCGCCGGGGCCTGCGTCAGCGACATCATCAAGGCGGGTGTTCTGCCCGTGGCGATCGAATTCATGGACCGCCCCTGCATTCGCGCGACCGAGGATTTCGCCAAGGCCGGCTATCCCGATTGCGAGGCGCTGTTGATTGTCGAGGTCGAGGGCAGCCCGGCTGAGATTGACGAACAGCTGGCCCTGATTCTTGAGATCGCCCGCCGCCACAACCCGGTCGAGCTGCGCGAAGCGGCGGATGCGGATGAGGCCGGGCGCATCTGGCTGGGCCGCAAATCCGCCTTTGGCGCCATGGGCAGCATCAATGACTACATGTGCCTTGATGGCACCATCCCCGTATCCGAACTGCCCTATGTACTGAAACGCATTGGGGAAATGTCGCAGGAATTTGGGCTTGAGGTCGCCAATGTGTTTCATGCGGGGGACGGCAATATGCACCCGCTGATCCTGTTCAATGCCAATGAACCCGGCCAGCTGGAAACCTGCGAAGCCTTTGGGGCCGAGATCCTCAAACTCTGTGTCGAGGTGGGCGGCTGCCTGACCGGCGAACATGGGGTGGGCATCGAAAAGCGTGATCTGATGAGCGTGCAATATGGCGCGGCTGATCTGGAGGCGCAGATGGCGATCAAGGATGTGTTTGATCCCAAATGGTTGCTGAACCCGGCCAAGGTCTTTCCGCTGGATGTCAGCGAAGGGCGGCGCGCGCTTCGGGTGGCGGCGGAGTGAAGGGGGCGTTGTTCCCTCGGCCTTGCGGCCTCACCCCCAGAGGTATTTTCAAAGAGAAGAAGCATGAAACCTGAGAGCGAAGCCGATCTGGCCGAGATTGTGAAAAGCGCGGTGCAGCCTGTGCGCATTCGCGGTGGTGGCACACGCCGGATGGGCGGTGCCGGCGCGGTTCTGGAAACCGGCGGCCTGCGCGGGATCACCCTTTATGAACCCGGCGCGCTGACCCTTGTGGCGCAGGCGGGCACGCCTCTGGCCGAGATTGAGGCCGCTTTGGCGACCGAAGGGCAGCGCCTGGCCTTTGAACCGATGGATCATCGCGGTTTGCTGTCCGTGGCTGGGGAGCCGACGATTGGCGGCGTTGTGGCGGCCAATGTCAGCGGACCGCGCCGGATCCAGTCGGGGGCCTGTCGTGATTTCCTGCTGGGGGTGCGTTTCGTGGATGGCACAGGGCAGGTGCTGCGCAATGGCGGGCGGGTGATGAAGAATGTCACCGGCTATGATCTGGTCAAACTGATGGCGGGCAGCTGGGGCACATTGGGTGTGCTGAGCGAGGTCAGCCTGAAGGTTCTGCCCAAGCCCGAGGCGGCGGCTTGTCTACTGATTGATGGGTTGGAGGACCGCGCGGCGGTCGAGGCCATGTCCCGCGCGCTTGGCTCGCCCTTTGAGGTCACGGGCGCCGCGCATTTGCCGGTGGGGCTGGATGGCAACCCGGTGACAATGCTGCGGATCGAGGGCTTTGCCCAATCGGTCACCTATCGTCTGGCTCAGCTGCAGGCGCTGTTTCCCGATTGTGCGGTTCGCGTTGAAACCGACGCGGCGCGCGTGGCCGAGGGCTGGCGCTATGTCCGCGATGTTGTGCCGTTTCATGATCAGGATGGTGCGGTCTGGCGTATATCCTGCAAACCAAGCGACGCGCCGGATCTGGTGGCGCGTCTGGCACCGCAACAGGTTGTGTATGACTGGGGTGGGGGGCTTATCTGGGCTTTGCTGCCAGAGCATGTGGATGCGCGCGCGCGGCTTGGTGCGTTTGATGGTCATGCGAGCCTGATCCGGTCCAGCGCCGAACAGCTGGACCAGCTGGGCATGTTCCAGCCACAGCCCCCCGCCCTGCGCGCGCTGAGTGACGGGATCAAGCAACGCTTTGACCCCAAGGGGATTTTTAACCCCGACTTGCGGCTTTGACCGCCTCTCCTATCCCAGAATTTCCAGCCATGACCCCGAGCAAGGCAGAGCAAGATGCAGACAGAGTTCACCCCTGATCAGTTGAAAGACCCCGGCACCGCGCGGGCCAATCAGATCCTGCGCAGCTGCGTGCATTGCGGGTTTTGCACCGCGACCTGCCCGACCTATCAGGTGCTGGGGGACGAGCTGGACAGCCCGCGTGGCCGGATCTACCTGATCAAGGACATGCTGGAGAACGAGCGCGCGCCAGATGAAAAGACGGTCAAGCATGTCGATCGCTGCCTGTCTTGCCTGTCCTGCATGTCGACTTGCCCGTCGGGTGTGCATTACATGCATCTGATCGACCATGCCCGCGCCTATATCGAAAAACGGTACAAACGGCCGTTTTCGGATCGCGCTCTACGTTGGTTGCTGGCGCGGATCATTCCCTATCCGGGACGGTTCCGGTTGGCGCTGCTGGGGGCCAAGATCGGGCGGCCCTTTGCCCGGTTCATGCCGGACCCGCGGCTGAAAGCCATGCTGGAAATGGCCCCGCGCCAGATCCCTCCGGTCAGTCGCAATGACGATCCGCAGAGCTTTGCCCCCAAGGCGCCGCGCCGGATGCGCATCGCGCTGATGACGGGCTGTGCGCAAAAGGCGCTGAACACGGATATCAACGATGCCACGATCCGCCTGCTCGCGCGGCTGGGGGTGGAGGTTGTGGTGGCCAAAGGCGCGGGTTGCTGCGGGGCGCTGACCCATCACATGGGGCGGGAAAGCGCCAGCCATGGCTCCGCCGCTGCAAATATCCGGGCCTGGATGGCGGAAATCGACGGGGACGGGCTGGACGGGATCGTCATCAACACCAGCGGCTGCGGCACCACGGTCAAGGATTACGGGCATATGTTCCGCAATGATCCTCTGGCGGAGCAGGCCGCGCAAGTGGCGGGCTTGGCCATGGATATCAGTGAACTGCTGGCCAAGCTGGAGATCCCCGAGGGCGCGCCCAAAGGGCTGCGCATCGCCTATCACGCGGCCTGTTCGCTGCAGCACGGGCAGCAGGTGAAAACCCATCCCAAAGCCCTGCTAAAGCGCGCCGGGTTCGAGGTGGTCGAACCGGCGGACAGCCATCTGTGCTGTGGTTCGGCAGGCACTTACAACCTGTTGCAGCCCGAGATCTCGGGCAAGTTGAAAGAGCGCAAGGTCAAAACGCTGGAGGCTAAATCCCCCGATATCATCGCCGCCGGCAATATCGGCTGCATGATGCAGATCGGGTCCGGCACCGGGGTTCCCGTGGTGCACACGGTCGAATTGCTGGATTGGGCGACAGGGGGGCCGAAACCCGCGGCGCTGGGCGATCTGCACGCCGCCTGAGCCGCGAATGAACAGTCGCGACATGCCCTAATTTTGCCCTATGCTGGCTCTACCAAGGGGCGAGCAACGCGGGGCAAGGTAAAATTGCGCAAAGTTTTTGGTGTTTTGAGCGTGATCTTTCTGGGTCTGGCCAGTGCGGCACAGGCCCAATCCCTGCGCGCGCTGGAAAGCCGCGAAGATGGCCGCCGCTGGGAGGCCGTGGGCCGGTTGGAGATCGCCGGAACGGCCTTTTGCACCGGGGCGCTGATCACGCCGGAACTGGTGCTGACCGCGGCGCATTGCCTGTTTGATCCGGCCACCGGGGCGCGGGTGCATGTGGATGACATCCAGTTTCTGGCGGGCTGGCGCAATGGCCGTGCGGCAGCCTATCGGCGGGTGCGTCAGGCGGTGCCGCATCCCGATTACGACTATTCCGGCCCGGCGGATATGATGCGTGTGCGCCATGATCTGGCGCTGGTCCGGCTGCAACATCCGATCCGTAACACCACCATTGCACCCTTTGGCACCGATATTGACCCGCGCAAAGGCCAGAATGTCGGTGTGGTGTCCTATGCCCATGACCGGTCCGAGGCGCCTTCGCTGCAGGAACTTTGCGAGGTTGTGGCGCGGCAAAACGGGACGCTGATCCTGTCTTGTGAGGTGGATTTTGGTGCCTCTGGCTCGCCGGTTTTTACCTTTGATGCGTCCGGCGCGCCGCGCATCGTGTCGGTGGTTTCTGCCAAGGCCGAGGCCGAGGGGCAGCGCGTGTCGCTGGCCACCGTGCTGCAGGACCGGCTGGACGAGCTGCACAGCGCGCTTGAGGCTGAACAGGGTCTGCCCCCCGGCGTGGCCACCCACCGCGCGGGCGCACGCAACACGCAGGCCGGAAAATTCATCAAACCCTGAGGGCTTGAAACCGGTTTTGATCCTTCCCACCTGATGGGTATCAGGGTGCCGCCAAGCGGGCCTTGATCCTAAAAACGGCACCTGTCCACTGCGGAAGGTGCGCCCACAGGTATCGCTTTACGGAGGATCCCGATGCGACATTTTGATTTTGCCCCGCTTTACCGCGCCACTGTCGGCTTTGATCAGCTGGCGGACATGATGGACCGCGTGCTGTCCAATGAGACCGGCGGGCAGCCCAGCTATCCCCCCTATAATATCGAGAAAACCGACGAGAACGCCTATCGTATCTCGATCGCCGTTGCCGGGTTTTCCGACGCGGATCTGAGCGTCGAGGTCAAGGAGCAGGCGCTGGTCGTGGCCGCGCGCAAGGCCGAGGATGACGCCGCGCGCAACTATCTGCATCGTGGCATCGCCACCCGCGCGTTTGAGCGCCGGTTCCATCTGGCCGATCACGTGCGTGTGGTCGGGGCCAGCCATGAGGATGGGATGCTGCATATCGACCTCGCGCGTGAAATCCCCGAGGCGCTGAAACCGCGCCGCATTGCCATCGCCAAACCGCAGGCGGCGGTGGAAAAAGACGTGGTCGACGCCAAAGCGGTGAACTGACCGAAACGGCGGGTGCCGCTCGTTCCCTGTGGGAACATCGCCCCACCCGCCGTCCCGTTTCTCTCCCGAACCTATGCTGGGGCGCGTTATTCTTGACAATCGCGCCCCTTCCTTCATGCATATCCGCATGGATTGGAAATCTGTCACCTTCGATTGGAACCGGGCCCGTGCCTTTCTTGTCACTGCCGAAGAGGGGTCTTTGTCGGCGGCGGCGCGCGCGCTGGGCATGACCCAGCCCACCCTTGGCCGCCAGGTCACAGCCCTTGAGGAAGAGCTGGGCGTTACCCTGTTCGAACGCGTCGGTCGCGGGTTAGTCCTGACCGAAGCAGGCACCCGGATGATGACCCATGTCCGCAATATGGGCGAAGCCGCCGCCGCGATTTCCCTGACCGCCAGCGGGCAGGCGCAGGAACTGGCTGGCCATGTGGCGATCACCGCCTCGGACATCTATTCCTACTGGCTGCTGCCCCCGGTGCTGACCCGCCTGCGCGAGGTCGCGCCGAATGTGACCGTCGACATCGTGTCCTCCAATGAAATCCGCGATCTGAAACGGCGCGAAGCGGATATCGCGATCCGCAATGCCCGCCCTGACCAGCCCGATCTGATCGGCAAGCTGGTGGCCGAGGATTGCGGCGGTTTTTTTGGCACCCATGCCTATCTGGCAGAGCTGGGGCCGATCACAACTCCGCAAGAACTGGCAGACCGTGCCCGCATCATTGGCATCGACGAAAACCGGCAGATGATTGACGGGTTCAATGCGCTGGGCCTGCCGATTTCGGACAGCAATATCATCGCCAGCGCCAGCTCTCACCCGGCGCATTGGCAATTGGCGCGGGCGGGGCTTGGCCTGGGTGTTGTGCCGGTCGGGCTGGGGCGCAGCGATCCGGGTATGGCGCAGGTTCTGCCTGAAATGCGGTTTGACTATCCGGTCTGGCTGGTCGCGCATCGGGAATTGCGCACCAGCCCGCGTGTGCGGCTGGTCTGGGATCTGCTAGCGGATATGCTGCCGCCGCTTTTGGCGCGCTGAGTCGGCCCACTGCACATAGAAAACGCCCCGCAGATTGCTCTGCGAGGCGCTGGTTTCCAGGATCGCAACCTTACAGCTTGCCGATCCCCCAGAAGAAGGTCTCGCCCGAGCTGTCATCGACACCGTCATTGTCGGTGCTGACATAGGCCGAGCCATCCTCAAAGATTGCCAGGCCTTCGACCTTGTCGGTCACATAGCCGCCAAACGCCTGCAGGTCGGGGATCAGATCACGCACTTCTTCCTTGCTGACCACGGGCAGATCGCCGCCCAGCGGGGCGGGCACCATGTCGGCGGCGGGAATGCGATAGATCTTTTTGGTCACCACATCGGCGCCGATCTGGTTGTCGCGCTCGATCACATAGACAAAGTCGCCATGCGCCACGATCTCCGACAGGCCAACCCAGCCCTTGGCCGGTTCGGCCTTGGGGTAATGCACCGCACCCCATTCTTTGGTCTTGGTGTTATAGGCGACCAGTTTGACGTGGTTCTTGGGGTCGTCTTTCCACTCGCGCTGCACGGCCATCCACAGGGTGTCGCCGACGCGGGTGATGCCCTCAAAGCCGAACCGCTTTTCAACTGCCATCAGCTCTGCGGGCAGGCCAAATTCCTGCTTGTGGCTTTTGATCAGACCCTTGCTGTTCACGTGATACAGCGCATGGGGAATGGCGCGGTCGGTGCGGCCTTCGGATGCGAGCCAAAAGCCACCTTCACCGTCCAGCGTGATGCCTTCGAGGTCCAGTTTCTGCGCCGGCTGACCATTGGCGCGATGCACGCGGATCACGTCCACGATGCGGGCCGGGGTCTGGCTGGGATCAATTTTGAAGATCGACGGCTGGAAGCCATAGAAACTGTCATTCACGGCGTAGATCATGCCGTCAGGGCCTGCGACCATGCCGGAAATTGCGCCCCAGCCGATCAGCTCATCCGCGCCTGCCGAGGTCAGGGTCGGGTATTGCGCCGCCGCGTCCTGCAGTTCGAACAGCATGACATGGGCGCGCGGGCCCTTGTCTTCGATCAGGTCTTTTTCGTTCGCCGACACCAGCAGGTTGCGCGAAGGCAGGGCGACATAGCCCTCTGGCCCGACACCCGAGGGCAGGATTTGTTTCAGGACCGGCGCGCGCAGATCGCTGACATCATAAACCCCAACAGCCGAGCCACGTTCAGAGCCGACAAACACATAAGGCGTGTCGCCAAAGCGGGCGAATTCGATGCTTTCGGGTTCGACGCCTTTGCTGTCAGACCGCTTGTCCGGGTAATGGCCGATCTGGATCAGCGCATGTTCAAAGCTTTCGCCGCTTTCATAAACGACCGAGCCGTCCTTGTTGAAGATGGTCCAGCCGCGCGACCCGCCATCCATGTCGCCTTCGTTGGCGGTGGCGAAATGTGCGTCGTCGATCCATTTCACCGCATCGGGCTCGCGCTTGCGGGCAGGCTGGGCCTTGTCGAAATCAAGGCTGCCGCGCTCGTCCAGCGTGTCGATGTTGTTCAGATCCACGGCACCGGCCGAGAAATGATTCAGCACCGCGCCATCCGCACCGATCACAACCATGTGGTTGTTTTCCTGCAGGGTGACGATGATTTCACCCAGGCCGTTCACATCGACAAATTCGGGTTCGGGATCTTCGGGGCTGACCTCGGCCAGTCCGGTCAGCTCGATCTTTTGCAGCGTGTCGCAATCCAGAACGCCTTCGCTGGTCAGGCCGATCTTGACCACAAACCCGGCGGGCAGCTGGCCGGTGCGGCCGTCGCCCAGATCTTCGTCCCGCTCGTTTTCAATGGCGACCGTGGCAAAAGACCCATCCTTGGCAATCGCCACGCTGTCGGGCTGGCCGCCCAGATCGCAGCTATCGGTGACAGTGCCATCCGCGATGTTGATCGAGGCCAGAAAACCCGACGGATCCGTGTAGCTTTCCGAAGTATTCACCCCGGTGATGGCAAAATCACCCGCAATGGCGACCGAGGTCGGCTCGCCCTCAAGGGCGATATTGCCCAGCGGTTTCGGGTTGCGCGGATCGGTGATGTCGATGCGGCCCAGCACACCCAGCGGGCTGTCAGTGTAAACCAGCGTCATGCCATCGGCGGTGGCGGCGATGATCTCGGCGCTGGTTTCGCGCATCGTGTCTTGGCCTGCGGCCATGTTCAGCGGCGTGGCAAAGCTGGCAATGCGGTTGAAATTCATCTCTGCCGCGGCGGCGCTGGCGGTCAGGGCCAGGGCGCTGGTCAGGCAAATGGCACGGAAAGGCATGGAATCCCCCATTGAATTGGTCCGGGATGCGAAGTGACCCGGCCAGATGACAATGGCGTGACAGTTTGATGAAGCCCCGGTGAAAGGAACCCGGCCCGGATTGCGCAGGCCGGGATGGGGGTTAGCGAGACAGGCTTTGCGCCAGCCGCATCAGGGTCACGGCCTCTTGGCGATAGCCAAAGGGATCACCGCCGCGCGCCGCCTGTGCCGCTGCAATCGCATCGTCAAACCCGTATTCCCCGATCAGGTTGGATCCGGTCAGGATCTGGCCAAACCCGGCAATGGCGGTGGCAAATTGCGCATCGGGCAGGGGGGCGGTGTTGGCCATGATCGGGGTTTCGATCAACTGGCTATCGCTGGCCCCCGGTGCCTTGTAGCGCAGCCGCAAAAAGCCCAGCTCGTCCGCAGGGCCGCCCTCGGGCGCCGCGCCATAGCGCAGCGGATCGGTCAGCCGCGCCTCGGACCCGACCGGCGTGATTTCATACAGCGCAGTCACCTGATGCCCGGCCCCGATTTCCCCGGCATCCACGCGGTCATTGTGGAAATCCTCGCGATTGAGCGCGCGGGTTTCATAGCCGATCAACCGGTATTCTGCGACGGCGGCGGGGTTCCATTCGACCTGGATCTTGACGTCATCGGCAATCGGGAACAGCGCGCCCGACAGCTGATCCACCAGCACTTTTTGCGCCTCGGCCAGCGTGTCGATATAGGCGGCCATGCCGTTGCCGTTCTGCGCCAAGGACTGCATCACCGCATCGTTCAGATTGCCGCGCCCAAAGCCCAAAACGGACAGGTAAGTGCCGCTGTCGCGCTGCTTGGCGATGAAGTCCTCCAGCGCCTTGGGGTCGCTGATCCCGACATTGAAATCCCCATCCGTGGCAAGGATCACGCGGCTGACATCGCCCGCCTCTGCCATTTCGGCAGCGGTGGCATAGGCCTGTTGCAGCCCGGCATGACCGGCGGTTCTGCCGCCTGCCTCCAGCTGATCCAGCGCAGCCAGAATTTTGTCCCGCTCAGCGGCAGGGGTCGGGTCCAGCACGCGCCCCGCGCTGCCTGCATAGGTCACAATCGCCACGCTGTCCTGCGGATCCAGCTGACCCAGCATCAGGCGAAAGCTTTGCCGCAGAAGGGGCAGTTTCTTGGGGGTATTCATGCTGCCGCTGGTGTCGATCAGAAAGACAAGGTTCAGCGGCGGGCGGTCCACCACCGGCGCGCCCTGCAGCCCGATATGCACGATCCGCGTGCCCGCGCGCCAGGGGCTGTCACTGACCCCAATGGATGCACGGAACGGCGCACCGCCCTCGGGCACCGGATAGTCATAGGGGAAATAGTTCACCATTTCCTCGATCCGCAGAGATTGCGCCGGGGGCAGAGTGCCCCGCGCTAGCGAGTTGCGCAGCACCGCCCAGCTGGCCGTGTCGACATCGGCGGAAAAGGTCGAAACGGGGTCTTCTGCGGTCACCTTGATCGGGTTTGGCGCGGCATTGGCAAAGGTTTCTGTTTCGGGAGCACCGGCAAGGACACCGACTGCAGCATCCTCAGACAACGCGATGCTGCCGGTTGGGGCGGCCTTGCGAACCATCGGGGCAGGCGCTTCCCTTACAATCCTCCGTTCAATCACGGGTTCTGAGCCTCTGATCAATGGAACCGAGGCCATTGGATCACCCGCAAACGAATCAAACACCAGATGCAACACCCCAACCATCCCAAACGCGGTCAGGACCGACCCGATCCTCAGACCCGCTTGGCGCGACAAACCTTGTTTCAACATGACAAACACTCCTCTGATCCCGCCCTTTTGCGGGGGTTCAGAGGTCAGACGCGCCTGCGCCGCCAGTCCTTGGGAGGATTTCTGCAAATCGTCAAAATTCCGCATCGCCAGCGCCATATGCTCCGCCCGGCGCGCCGCATCCGGGTCCGGCGTGGTCGCCTCCAAAGCCGCTTTCAGATCGTCAAACTCGCTCATGCCGTGGCCTCCCTAAGGGCTTTCAGCTTTTTCTTTGCTTCGGAAATGCGCCAGCTGACCGTGCCCTCGGACACACCCAGAACCTCCGCTGCTTCGGCATGGCTCAGCCCATCAAGGATCATCAACACCGTATCGCGCAGCTCTGGCGGCACCAGCAGCGCCATGGCCTGCATCAGCCAATCCGCACGCTCCTGCGCTTCGGCGTCCGAGGCCCGCCGCGCGATCTCCCAATCGCCCCAGCCCGTCGCAGCGCGGTCAAAACTGGCCCGCCTGCGAAACCGATCCCGACCGGCATTCAGAACAACCCGGTGCAGCCAGGTTGTCACCCGCGCCTCGCCGCGAAACCCGGCCAGTTTGGCAGGGAGGGCGGCGCAAATATCCTGTGTCAGATCCTCTGCCTCGGCCCGGCTGCCAGTCAGGCGGAACGCCATGGCAAAGATCCGGTCATAAACACGCTCCAGCAACAGCGCAAAAGCCGCGCGATCCCCGCGCGCGGCACGCTCTGCCAAAGCCTCGTCACTCTCGTTCAAATCACGCATACCCATCAGACGCACCAGCCGGGCAGTTCCTTGGAAAAAACTTTCCCCCCGCCCGCGCCCCTGTTTCTTCTTGGCAAAAATACCTCTGGGGGAGATGCCGAAGGCAGCGGGGGCAAAGCCCCCTTCCTCAGCTCCGCCCCTCGCGCAGCCAGGCCCCCAGAACCAAACCCAACGCCAACAGCAAGACCAGCCAGGCGGGGGCCAGCGGGGTCTGGCGCACATCCAGCGTTTCAAACGCATCCCGAGGGGTCAGTCCAATCCAACCACGCCCCGAGGCCGGGCGGCCCGGACGTACGTCGCGGATACCGGGAACCCCGTCCTCAAGCCGCATCACACCACCATTCGTGGCCTCCGCCACGGGCTCCAAAGCCGCGCCGCTGGCAATCGCCGCCTCAAATTCACGCGGCGCAGCGGGGCCAAGCCCGATCACCGCGCTTTGATCGCCCTCGCTCAGCCGGTACAGCCCGATTTCAGGGCCGTCATATTGCGCCTCGAACCGGCCCGGTTCGATCTCGCGCAGCGTGACCTCTTCGGCTGCGCCATCGGGGCGGGTGATTGTCACCATGCCGACCTGATCGCTGAGCGACCGGCGGATGATGCGCATGGTCTGACCGGTGGCTTCGGCCCATAGCGCCTCTTCTTCCAGCTCGGGTTCTTTCATCATCCAATGGGCCAGACGGCGCAGCAATTCACGCTGCGGCCCGCCCCCCTCATAGCCGCGGCTCCACAGCCAGGCGTGATCAGACGCCAGCAGCGCGATGCGCCCGTCGCCGACCCGGTCCAGGATCAACAGAGGCCGGTCGCTTTCGCCGGTCATGACAATATCGCCGCGCTCGGGTTCAAGTTCGATCTGGCGTAACCAACGGCCCCAGCTGTCCGCGCCCTGCAATCCGGCGGTGACAGGATGGCGCGCGCCCAGATCTGTGACAGCGGGACGATAGCCGCGTTCAACCACCCGCGCGGTGGGTTCGGCAGGAATGATCTGGGACAGGGGCGAACGATACAGCGAATCCGCACTGGCAAAATCGGGACCAGCGGCAATCAGCACCGCGCCGCCCTGTTCGACATAGTGGCGCACATTGTCCAGATAGATCGAGGGCAGGATCCCGCGTCGCTTGTAGCGGTCAAAGATGATCAGATCGAAATCGTCGATCTTTTCCAGAAACAGCTCACGCGTGGGAAAGGCGATCAGCGACAATTCATTGACCGGCACGCCATCCTGTTTTTCCGGCGGGCGCAGAATGGTGAAATGCACCAGATCCACGGAACTGTCGGATTTCAGCAGGTTGCGCCAGGTACGCGTCCCGGCATGGGGTTCGCCGGACACCAGCAGCACACGCAGCCGGTCGCGCACGCCATTGATCTGCACCAGCGCGCTGTTGTTGCGGTCGGTCAGTTCACCTTCGGCGGTGGGGATTGTGAACTGGATCAGGTTCAGACCGGCATGGGGCAGGGTGATGGGCAGGTCCAGATCCTCGCCCACGGGGACTTCGAACCGCAGCGGCTCTCCGCCATCGACAGAGATGATCAGCGGTGTGCTGGCCGTATCTGGTGCTGCGCCGTCATCCTCGATACGCAGGGTCAGGCGCAGCTCTTCGCCCAGGATGGCAAAGCCTGGCGCGTTTTCCACCACAAGGCGGCGATCCCAGTCGGTGTCGTGCCCTGTCAGCAGCAAGTGCATCGGTGCGGGCAGGTCGGGGGCCTGTTCCAGATCGTGCAACCGTCCGTCTGACAGCAGAAAGATCCCGGCGATGCGCCCGCGCGGTTCTTCGGCCAGTGCGGCGGACAGCGCGCCCATCAGCAGCGTGCCAGCATTGCCGTCGCCATCCAGCACGGGAATGCGGCGCAGCTCGGTATTGGGGCGCGCAGCGATCCGCGCGGCCAGCGTGTCGGCGGCTGTTTCGCTCATTTCCGGGCGATCGGCGAGGCGCTGCGAGGCGGTGCGATCCTCAAGCATCAGCACGATGTCGGCCAAAGGCGCGCGCTCTTCCATCTGCCACGAGGGCTGGGCCAGGGCGCCGATCAGCACGGCACCGGCTAACAGGCGCAGCGCCCAGCCGGACAGGCCGCGCCACAGCGCCAGTGCGATCCCGGCAAAGCTTAGCCCCGCCAGAACGGCGATCACGGGCCAGGGCAGCAGCGGGTCAAACAGGATCTGTCCACTCATGGTCATTGCCCCAAACGGTCAAGCAGCGCAGGCACATGGACCTGATCGCTTTTGTAATTCCCGGTCAGCACATGCATGACCAGATTGACGCCAAAGCGATAGGCGATCTCGCGCTGGCGTTCCCCGCCATAGCCGCGTCCCAGCCGCACCAAGGGGGTGCCGCGCTGATCCATCGCCCAGGCCGCGGCCCAGTCATTGCCGCCAATCACCACAGGCGTCACATTGTCGTTGAGATTGCGAAACGGCATCCCGTCGATTTGTTCAGTGTTATTTTGGGCCGCCTCGACCCAGATGCCGCGCCCGGTATAGCGTCCGGGAAAGTCCTGCAGCAGGTAGAACGTGCGGGTCAGCACATGGTCTTCGGGCACCGGTTCCAGCGGCGGAATATCCAGCGGGCGGGCCAGTTCCTGCAGCTTGCGCCCGGTGGCGGTGCTGTTGCCAAAACCCGCAATATCCGCATCGCGCGTATCAAACAGGATCATCCCGCCAGAGCGCAGATAGGTGTTCAGCTTGCCATAGGCCTCTGGCGAGGGCAGCGGCATATCCGCTGTGATGGGCCAGTACAGAAACGGGTAAAAGGCCAGCTCGTCCTGTTCCAGATCCACGCCAACCGGGTCCGCCGGTTCGACCGAGGTGCGGAAATACAGCGTTTCGGACAGGCCCAGCATCCCGGCCTGTGCCAGCCGGTCAACCTCGGCATTGCCGGTCAGGATATGACCCAGAACCAGTTCGGATGTGGCCAGCCGTGCGGCCTCATCCGCAGTTGCGTCCTGCGCCGTGGTCGCGTCTGGCAGGGCCAGCAGCGCCAATAGAACGATGCCCGCGCGCGCACCGCGCAGCTTTCCCCCCAGCGCCAGCGCAGCAAGGATGTCGGCCAGCAGCAGGATCAGAGCAAACCCCAGAAAGCCCCCGGCCAGCGGGGTTTCGCGCGGCGTAGCCAGCCCTTTGACGGTCAGGCGCGCAGGCCAGTTCACCGGCTGCAGCTGTGCGTCCTGCGCGATCACATTGCGGGCCAGGATCTGATCCTCGCCCTGATAAATGCCGGGAACAAGGCGCGGGCCCAGCGGTGCGGCGATCAGGTCTTCGCCCGCGACGCCGGGCAGGGTGGCCCCGTCGGACAGGGCACCGAACCCGTCCAGCACCTGCAGCGGTTGCCAGATCGTGCCCTGCAGCGCGGTTTCCTCGCTGGCAGAAATATCGCTGGCCAGCACCAGCCGCTCCAGCATCTGCACGAACAGGCCCGAAATCGGCAGGCTGGACCATTCCGCATTGGCGGTGACATGGAACAGCACGACCTGCCCCTGACCGATCCGTTTGCGTGTGACCAGTGGGGTGCCGTCGCTCAGCTGGGCAATCACGCGCTGGGCCAGCACCGGGTCGGGCTGGGCCACAACCTGTGATCGCACCTGCACCTCGTCCGGGATCGGCAGGCCGAAAAACGGGCTGGTTTCATCAAACGGAGCCAGCGTTTTCGGCGCGCCCCAGCTCATCGCGCCGCCAAGCGTGCGGCCCCCGGCGCGTAGACGTACGGGCATCAGCGGGTCTTCGGTGCTGCGGCTGACATCGCTGGCGGCAAGGCGCGGCCCGGCAAAGCGCAACAGCAGCCCGCCGCGCTCGATCCAGTCGCTGATGTCGTCGGTTTCGCTGGGCGACAGGGTGGCGACATCGGCCAGCACGATCACATCGGGATTGGCGGGCAGGATGTCCTCTAGCGGGCCTTGCAGCAGATCCGCATGGGGGACCAGCGCCTGTTCGATGAAATGCAATTGCGACAGGAGTTGCAGCCCCTCGCGGTTTTCCAGCCCCGACACCAGCGCGACCTCGCGCTGGCGCAGGCTGTCATCGGGCAGGGCGACGGCCCCCGCATGGTTGGCCCCGGCGAGTTCGAACCGGGTGATGCGCGCGCGTAGCTCGTCCTGCAGGGATAGGGCGAGGGTGGCCTGTGTTGCGCCGCTGTCAAAGGCGATGGGCGTGCGCAGCAGCGTGGCGGGGTTGCCCGCCGGATCGCGGCCTTGTCCCAACAGCGTGACCTCACGCGCGGGGCCGGGGCGCAGGCGATGGGCAGTGATGTTCAGCAAGCCATCGGCAAAGGTGACGGGCTCCAACGCCAGCAGCGGGCGCGGGCTTTCATGGATGGTGACGGTGCCGCGGGCCTCTAGCGCGGTCAGCAGGGCGCTGCGGCTGTCCCGTTCCAACCCGTCGCTGAACCACCAACTGTCAAAATCCCCCTTGGGGAGCGTGGGCAGGTCAGGCATGGGGGCCCAGGGCAGCGGGGTCAGCCCGCTTAACCGGCTGCGCAGCACATCGGCCGTGCCAAAGCGCGGCTCTTGCGGATCGCTGAGGCGTAAAAGCGCGACGGGCCGGTCCTCGCGCCCGGCACGGGTCAACAGCCCGTCCAGCGCCAGCATCCGCGCCTGCCAGTCGCGCGCGCTGGCCCAGCTGCCATCCAGCACCACCAGAACCGGGGCGGATCCCTCCCCCTCGGCGCTGCGCTGTTCAGGGTTCAGCACCGGCCCGGCAAGGCCAATGATCACCGCTGCCGCCGCCAGCATCCGCAGCAGCAGCAACCACCACGGTGTGCGGTCGCTGATCTGGTCGTCATCCTTGAGCCCCAGCAGCAGCGTCACACCGGGAAAGACCCGGCGCACCGGCGCGGGCGGCACGGCGCGCAGCAGGATCCACAGTAAGGGCAGCGCGATCAGCGCCAGCAAAAGCCAGGGTGCCGTGAACCCAAGCGCACCGAATACCGACATCACTGTCCCCCATCCATGGCGCGATACAGCCATAACAGCGCGGATTGCGCGCTTTGATCCGTGTGGTGGCAACTATACTGCCAGCCGGTCAGCCGGGCGATCCGGCTGAGGTGATCTTTGCGCGCGGCGAGCCGGTCTAGATAGCGGTCGCGCAGCTCGCTGGCTTTCAGGGTTTCATGGCTTTGCCCGCCTGCGACGCTTTCAAAAATCGTGCGGCCCTGAAAGGGAAAACTCTCTTCAGCAGGGTCCAGCACCTGCAGCAGCACACCGCGCACACCGCGATCGGCGGCTTTGGTCAGGGCGGCCTCGACCGGGGCGAAATCGCCCAGAAAGTCAGACACAAACAGCGCCCGAGAATGAGGCAGCATCCCGCGCGCCTCAGGGTCGGGATTGTCGTCTGCGTCCTCGGACACCAGCATTTCGGCCAGGCGCAGAACCTGCACATCGCCCCGACGCGGCGGCAGGGACCAACCGGTCAGCCCGACCCGCTCGCCCCCCCGGATCAGCAGGATCGCCGCCGCAAGGGCAAGCAGCCGGGCGCGCGCGGCCTTGCTGGGCAGATCCTTGTCGCTGGCAAAGCGCATAGAGGCCCCAGGATCGACCCAAAGCTGCACGCTTTGCGCGATCTGCCATTCCCGTTCACGCACGAATTGATCATCACCGCGGGCCGAGCGCCGCCAGTCGATCTGGCGGTAGCTGTCCCCGGCGCGCAGTGGCCGGTATTGCCAGAAATCATCGCCCAGCCCGGCGCGCCTGCGCCCATGTTCGCCCAGCAGAACAGTGCCGGCCAGATGTTCCGCCCGAGCCAGCAGCGCGGGAAAGCGGCTGGCCTCTTCCTGAGCGTGCTGGCGCAGCTGGGCGATGGGCTGGGTCACGCGGCGGCCCCTTTTGTTGCCCCGTTTCTGGCCATGCCGCTGGCGACCTCGTCGATCAATGCGCCCAGATCTTCGCCACGCGCGCGGGCCGAGAAGCTCAGCGCCATGCGGTGCGCCAGAACCGGGCGGGCCATGTCCAGAACATCCTCGGGCGCGGGGGCCAGACGGCCCTGCAACAGCGCACGGGCGCGCACGGTCAGCATCAGGGCCTGCGCAGCGCGCGGCCCCGGACCCCAGGCGACCAACTCGCGCACGCGGGCCGAGGCATCGGCGCTGTCGGGCCGGAAGGCGCGCACCAGATCCAGGATCATTTCCACCACCGCATCGCCCACCGGCATCCGGCGCAGCAATTGCTGCGCGGCGATCAGCTGGGAGCCGTCAAACACCTGATGGCTGTCGGCCTCTTCGACCCCGGTTGTGGCCAGCAGGATGTCGCGTTCGGTGGCGCGATCAGGATAAGGCACCTCGATCTGGACCAGAAACCGGTCCAGCTGGGCTTCGGGCAGGGGATAGGTGCCCTCTTGTTCGATCGGGTTCTGGGTGGCCAGCACATGAAACGGCGCGTCCAGCGCACGGGTTTCGCCTGCCACAGTCACCTGCTTTTCCTGCATCGCCTGCAGCAGCGCCGATTGGGTGCGCGGGCTGGCCCGGTTGATTTCATCGGCCATCAGCAGCTGGCAGAAAATCGGCCCCTCGATGAATTTGAACGCCCGAGTGCCGTCACTGCCGGTTTCCAGCACCTCGGAGCCCAGAATATCGGCGGGCATCAGATCCGGGGTGAACTGCACCCTGTTGCCGCGCAGCCCCATCACGGTGGACAGGGTTTCCACCAGCCGCGTCTTGCCCAGCCCCGGCAGGCCGATCAGCAGCGCGTGCCCGCCACACAGCAAGGCCGACAAGGTCAGATCAACCACGCGCTCCTGCCCGATAAACCGGGCCGTGATGGCGCGCTTGGCCTCGGCCAGCTGTTCCTCCAGCGCCTCGATCCCGGATACCAGATCCTCTGCCTCGGACATACCATTGCCTCCTGTTGGGACTATATGCTTTGCATAACTGTATCGCCTTGTAGGGAAATGGCAAAAACTATGCGTAAACAAAATCCCGTGACCCAGAGCGCCGAAAGCCTGGCCCGCGCCGCAAAAGAGGCTGCGCAGGACCGGGGCCTGCCGCCTGTGCATCTGTGGAATCCGCCTCTGTCTGGCGATATCGACATTCGCATTGCGCGGGATGGCACATGGTATCACGAAGGCGGAGAAATCCGGCGCGAGGCCCTAGTGCGGTTGTTTTCCTCGATCCTGAAGCGTGAGGAGGATGCCTATTTTCTGGTCACTCCGGTGGAAAAATGGCGGATCACGGTCGAGGACGCCCCCTTTGTCACCGAAGATGTGGAGGCCACGGGCGCAGGTGCGGCGCAGGTGCTGCGCTTTACCACTCAGGTTGGCGATCAGGCCGAGGCGGGGCCGGATCACCCGATTCGCGTCACCCGCGACCCCGAAACCGATGAACCCACGCCCTATATCCTGATCCGCAGCACGCTTGAGGCGCGGATCGACCGCAAAAGTTTTTATCGCATGATTGATCTGGGCGATCACCACGACGGTTGGTTCGGCGTCTGGTCCGGGGGGCGTTTCTTTGCCATGATCCCGTCAGAGGAACTGGAATAGGGGCGGGCCCTTCTGGCTTCTCTGCTTTGAAAATACCCAAATTCTGCGGTCAAAACAGGCGGTGCGCTGGGGTGGGATCAATCCCCCAGCTTGGCGTGCACCTCGTCCAGGTCGATCTCGCCCACCGGCATCTTGTTGGACGGGTCGTCAAAGTCATATTTGAACAGTGAAAAATCGCGGTGATAGATCTCTTTCATTAGATGCATGGAGAGATCGTCAAAATAGTCCTCGACCGGATGCGCGCGCTTGGGTCCATGCCCCTCGCTTTCATTGAAGCGTGGAATATTGGACAGATCGACCGGGTTCGGCGTGTTCACGTGATCCAGCACCGACTGCATCCCGTCATTGAACTGTTCGGTCCAAAAGATGCGGTTATAGCGCCCGCCATTCACGATAAAGGTGCTGACATGGCCAGCCATGGCGCTCCAGTGAATGTCGGGATCCATCGGGCGGCGCCAACGGATGGTGTCGCGGGTGAACAGTAGAAACCGGCGAAAGCTGCGAATCTGGTCGAACTCTTCCTTGCCATCCTCGCCGCCGACCTCGATCCCGTATTTCTGGATCAGTAGCGGCACAAGATTGCCGCGATAGCGTTTCCCGTTGCGCTGAATGCCACAGATTTTGTCAAAGAAACTGGACAGGATCCGGGTGTAGGGGTTGCGCACGCAGGTAAAAGTATAGCTGTTGCGGGTCTTTACATTGGCCTTGATCGCGGGCTGGCTAGCCTCCAGCGCCCATTTGTGCAGGCCATCCGTCGCATCATGGATGTCGCCGTCAAAAAAACGCCCGTGATCGGAATAATACATGATCTGCCCGATGGTCGAGCAGGCGCATTTGGGCACGACCCGATAGACCATGCTTTGGCTTTCGGTCATCCAAGTGCCGGGAAACCCCATATTTTCAATGCCTCCGGTCCTGCGCTTTTCTGAGCGATCTGGCCCTAAATTCCCTTCAAAAAAGCAAAGAAAGTAGGTTTATTCAATGCCTGTTCACCCTTATCAACATAAACAATCGGGCGAAAATAGGGCAGTTCGTTTCCCACATGGCAAAAATCGCCTTCATACTTCTGTGTCACAAAGACCCTGACGCCATCATCAAACAGGCGCAGAGCCTGACCGCTGTGGGCGATTACATCTCGATCCATTTTGACGCCCGCGCCCCGCGCGCGGATTTTGATCAGATCCGCACAGCACTGGCCGACAATCCGAACGTGACCTTTGCCCGCAAGCGGATCAAATGCGGCTGGGGAGAATGGTCGCTGGTGCAGGCGACGTTGTATGCGGTGGAAACCGCGGTCGAATCGTTCCCCCGCGCGACGCATTTCTACATGCTGTCGGGCGATTGCATGGCGATCAAATCGGCGGAATATGCGCATGAATTTCTGGACCGGCGCGATTGCGATTATGTGGAAAGTTTCGACTATTTCCAATCCGACTGGATCAAGACCGGTTGGAAGGAAGAGCGCCTGATCTACCGCCACTGGTTCAATGAGCGCACTCAGAAACGCCGGTTCTACTGGATGTTCGAGGCGCAGAAACGTCTGGGCCTGACCCGGCAGATCCCGTCAGATATCGAAGTGATGATCGGCAGCCAATGGTGGTGCCTGCGGCGGCGCACGATTGAATGGATCCTCGGTTTCACCCGCAAACGGCGCGATGTGATGCGGTTCTTTCGCACCACTTGGATCCCGGACGAAACCTTTTTCCAGACGCTGGTGCGCCATCTGGTCCCCGCCCATGAGATCGACAGCCGCACGCTGACCTTCCTGATGTTTTCCGATTACGGGATGCCGGTGACGTTCTACAACGATCACTACGATCTGTTGCTCAGCCAGAATTTCCTGTTCGCCCGCAAGATCAGCCCCGAAGCCACCGAGCTGCGCCGCCGCCTTGGTGTGCTTTACGCCGCAGAAGGCGCGCGGTTCCAGATCTCGAACGAGGGGCGCTCGCTTTACGCCTTCCTGACGGAAAAGGGGCGCGGCGGGCGGCGGTTTGCGCCGCGCTTCTGGGAACAGGAAAGCAGCCTTGGGCGGGAACGCGAATTGATGATCGTGCTGTGCAAAAAATGGCACGTGGCCAAGCGCCTGCTGGAGCGCGTGCAGCAGATGACCAACATCCCCTGCATCGAATATCTGTTCAACGAAGAGGGCTGCCCCCTGCCCGATCTGGGTGGCATCCAGTCAACCATGGGCAAACGCCACCGCCACCGCCGCGCGCTGCTGCGGATGCTCTATGATTTCTATGACAGCGACCGGCTGGTGGTCTGTCTGGACCCGTCCAATCTGGACTTGCTGGAGGATTTTGGCCGCGACCGGGCCACCACGCGGATCCTGACGATCGAGTGCAACTTTTCCGATGAGTATCTGATCGGTCACGCCATGCGCGTCGGGCTTGCCGGAGATCGCACACCGCGCGAAACGCTGGAACGCCTGCTGCCTACGGTGCGCAATGACATCCTGCATGAAAGCGACCGCATCAAGGATGCCGGGTTCGACAATTTCCTGCGTATCCGCGAACAGGACAGCGCCGATGCCAATGCGCAGGCGCTGGCTGCCTTCCTGACAATCGGCGCGGACAAGGCGCTTGAGATCGCCACAACCGACCATCTATACGCAGATTAACCCACTATTTTCAGGCCGAGGTTCCACATGCCCTACAGCTATGACGACCAGAATATTTTCGCCAAGATCCTGCGCGGTGAGATCCCCAATGACACGGTGCTGGAAACCGAACACGCGCTGGCCTTTCGTGATATTCAGCCGCAGGCACCGACCCATGTGCTGGTGATCCCCAAAGGGCCCTATGTCTGCTTTGACCATTTCGCTCAAAGCGCCAGCGACGCGGAGATTGTCGATTACATCCGCGCGGTTGGTGAGGTCTGCAAAATGGAAGGCGTAGAGGCCGACGGGTTCCGTCTGATCGCCAATGCGGGTAAGAATGGCGTGCAGGAAGTGCCGCATCTGCATGTGCATATCCTGGCCGGCCGCCCGCTGGGTCGGATGTTGGCGCGCGGCTGATTCGGTTGCATGGGGGCGTTGCCCCCGCCGCCTTTGGCGGCTCCCCCAGGAGTATTTGTAAAAGCAAAGAAGCAGGCGCGCGGTTCTGCTTCTTCTCTTGTAAAATACTCAAATTCCAGCGGTGCCTCAGGCGCTGCCGGTGAGGGCGAGAAAGACATCCTCAAGATCGGCCTGTTCGGTGCGCACGTCGCGGATGCGGATACCGGCGCTGTGCAGCACGGCCAGAACGTCTTCGGCGGTGATCTGGCTGGCGCGGTAGGACAGGGCCAGTGACCCGTCAGCGCGGTTTTCGACAGTGATGCCTTTGGCCTGCGGTAGGGTCTCGACCGGTTGATCTGGTTGCACGATCATGGTTTTGCCATCCAGCGAGCCCAGCAGGTTTGCTGTGGAATCCCGTTTTACCAGCGCGCCTTTGTCGATGATGGCGATTTCGTCGCACATTTCCTCGGCCTCTTCGAGGTAATGGGTGGTGAGGATAATGGTCATGCCGCGTTCGCGGTTCAGCTTGCGCACATTGTCCCACAGCATTTTGCGCAGTTCGATGTCCACCCCGGCGGTGGGTTCGTCCAGCACAAGGATTTGCGGGTGATGCACCAGCGCCTTGGCCAGCAGAAGGCGGCGGCGCATCCCGCCGGACAGGGTGCGGGCATAGGCGTTGGCCTTGTCGGTGAGGCCGACCATCTCCAGGATTTCGTCGCTGCGGCGCTGGGCTTTGGGGACACCGTACAGCCCGGCCTGCACCTCAAGCGCGGCGCGCGGGGCAAAGAACGGGTCCAGGTTCAGTTCCTGTGGCATCACGCCAATCGCGGCGCGGCTTTGGCGCGGGTTGCGGTCCTGATCCCAGCCCCAGATGTCGACCTTGCCTGCGGTTTTGTTGATCAGCCCGGCGAGGATATTGATCGTTGTGGATTTGCCCGCGCCGTTCGGCCCCAGCAAACCAAAGATCGACCCGGCGGGGATGGTCAGGTCGATGCCTTTCAGGGCTTCTTTGCCGCCCTGATAGGTCTTTTTCAGTCCTTCGATGCGGATCGCGTCGCGTGTCATGCTGGATCTTGCCCCTGCGCTCTGTCTGGCTCATAACGCAGGTAGTGCATAGGCAGCGGAAAGGGAATGATCTCATGACCATCGAAGCCCCCGAAACCAAGATTGTTGATACTTTTCGCGTGGCCTGTGACGGCGGCGAAGGCGCGCTGGGTCATCCTCGGGTCTATCTGCAGATCCCCGCAGAGGACGGGTTTGTCGAATGCCCTTATTGCGACGCCAAATATGTGCACAAGGATTTTGAGGGCAAGGTCTGAGGGCTCTGCACAAATCGCCAGCCACACCCCCATCTGTGCGTTCATGCACCATCACTCTGTGGTGGTTCGCCTTACTCGACGGCATGAACCGGCCTAACTTCCTTTCAAAGCTGAAAGGAGGCTTATCATGACGTTTCGTCCCGTGGTTCACACCAGCCAAGCCCGCCCGACCATGGAAGGTGCGGGCGTTCATCTGCATCGTGTCTTTGGGTTCGGCGACCCCAGCCATACCGACCCGTTCCTGATGATGGATGATTTCCGCAATGACGACCCCGAAGCCTACAAGGCCGGGTTCCCCTGGCATCCCCATCGCGGGATCGAAACCATCACCTATGTGCTGGACGGCGAGGTCGAACATGGCGACAGCCTGGGCAATCGCGGTGTTCTCGGTGCCGGCTCGGTGCAATGGATGACCGCTGGCTCTGGCATCATGCATCAAGAAATGCCGCGCGGGAATGCGGCAGGGCAGATGCATGGGTTTCAGCTCTGGGCCAATCTGCCCTCCACGCTGAAGATGACCGCGCCGCGCTATCAGGACATTCAGGCCAGCGACATCCCCGAGATTGTCGAGGATGACGGCACGCGGGTCAAAGTGGTCACCGGCGCGTTTTGGGGCCGCAAAGGCCCGGTTGATGGCATCGCGGCGGACCCTCTGTATCTGGATGTATCCGTGCCGCCCAATGTGAAAAAGTCCCTGCCGGTGGATACGCGCAACAATGCCTTTGCCTATGTCTTTGCCGGGGCTGGGCGGTTCAGCGATGCGGCGGATCCGATCGGCGTGCGGGTGGAAAAGGAAGTGAACGGGCAGGAGCTGAACATCCGCGACCTGTCGGGCAACCGAACCCTTGTGCGCTTTGGCAACGGGGATGAGGTCACAGTTCAAGCGGGCCCCGAGGGCGTGCGGTTCCTACTGATCGCCGGGCGTCCGATTCAGGAACCCGTGGCCTGGCACGGGCCGATTGTGATGAACACCAAGGACGAGATCCGGCAGGTCATGCGCGATCTGCAGAACGGGACATTTATCCGCTCACAGCACTAGGACAGACCCTCAACTGATCGGGATCGGTGTCGGGCCGCAGGGCAGCTCGGCGCCGATCTTGCCGTCGGGGGTCAGGAATTTCAGCACATTCTGCCCGGTCCAGACGATGATAGATCGGCCGAAACTGTCCATACCGCGCCCGATCACGGTGCCGGTTTCATTGTCCTGCGTGTAATACAGCACATCGACGTTTAGCTGGTCCTGGCAGGTCATTTGCGACGTGCCCGACCCCATGAAACCACCAGACTGCCAATGCCCGGCGCAGGGCACGCCCTCACTGGTCGCACCCAGCACCACACCTTGATCCCAGCCGCGCGCCTGCCCGTCAAAATGCAGCCCCGTATCGCCGATACATGCCAGCACCCGGACACAGTTCTGCTGGCTATAGGGGTGATTTTCGCAGGCGGGCAGTACCGGCGCCTTGGGGGATTTGTCGCTCAGCCCCGGCAATTCAATGCCTTGCGCAAATGCAGGCGCGCTGAGGAAAAGGACAACTGGCAACGCTGTGCGGAACATGTAAAACAGACCTCTGAATAGGATCGCAGGAGAGGTAGCATGAGCGACGGATTTGGCAAAGGGTGTCACCTGCATCTGATTGATGGCTCGGCCTTTATCTTTCGTGCGTTCCACGCGCTGCCGCCGCTGACGCGCAAATCCGATGGGCTGCCGATTGGCGCGGTCAGCGGGTTCTGCAACATGCTGCAACGCTATGTCGAAGGAAACACCGGCCCCGATGCGCCGACCCATGTGGCGGTGATCTTTGACAAGGGCAGCCACACCTTCCGCAACGATCTGTATGATCAGTACAAAGCCAACCGCGAAGCCATGCCCGAGGATCTGCGCCCGCAGATGCCCCTGACCCGCGACGCCACCCGCGCCTTCAACATCGCCTGCAAGGAAATCGAAGGGTTCGAGGCCGATGACATCATGGCCACTCTGGCCTGTCAGGCGCGCGAGGCCGGTGGCCGCGTGACCATCCTGTCCAGCGACAAGGACCTGATGCAGCTGGTCGGCGACGGGGTCGAGATGCTGGACCCGATGAAGAACAAGCGCATCGACCGCGATGGGGTACATGAAAAATTTGGCGTCGGCCCCGAACGGGTGGTCGATGTGCAGGCCCTTGCCGGGGACAGTGTCGACAACGTGCCGGGCGCGCCGGGTATCGGGATCAAGACCGCAGCGCTGTTGATCAACGAATACGGTTCGCTTGAGGAGCTGCTGGACCGGGCCGAGGAAATCAAACAGCCCAAGCGCCGCCAGACCCTGATCGAAAAGCGCGACCAGATCGAGCTGTCGAAAAAGCTGGTGCAGCTGGATTGCGCCATGGATCTGGATTTCACGCTGGACGATCTGGAGGTCAAAGACCCCGAGCCCGACACGCTGCTGGGCTTTCTTGCGCAGATGGAATTTCGCAGCCTGACCAAGCGCGTGGCCGACAGCCTCGGGGCGGAGGCCCCCGCCATGCCAGAGCCCAAAGCAGAAGAGGTCAGCACCGACGCCCCGGAACAGCCGGGCTTTGATCAGGCAAAATATGACTGTGTGCGCGACCTTGAAACGCTTCAGGGCTGGATCGCGCAGGCGCAGGAACGCGGCTGGGTTGCCGTGGACACAGAAACCACCGGTCTGGACGAAATGGTCTGCGATCTGGTTGGTATCTCGCTTTGTGTCGAGGCAGGCCATGCCTGCTATATCCCGCTGATCCACCGCGCACAGGCCAGCGACGACCTGTTTGGCTCGGACGAATTGGCCGAGGGGCAGATGCCGCTCAACCAGGCGCTGGACGCGCTGAAACCCCTGCTCGAAGATCCGGCGGTGATCAAGATCGGGCAGAACATGAAATATGATGCCAAGGTCTTTGCCCGCTATGGCGTCAGCGTCGCCCCGATTGATGACACGATGCTGATGTCCTACGCGCTGCATGGCGGGCTGCACGGGCATGGCATGGACCAGCTGTCGGATCGCTACCTGTCGCACACACCGATCCCGATCAAGGATCTGCTGGGTACGGGCAAAAGTCAGATCACCTTTGACCGCGTGCCGATTGAAAAGGCCGTGGATTACGCTGCCGAGGATGCGGACATCACCCTGCGCCTCTGGCAGATTTTCAAACCCCGCCTGCATCAGGCCCGCGTGACCCGCGTCTATGAGGGGCTGGAAAGGCCGCTGGTCCCGGTCCTGTCCCGGATGGAAATGGACGGGATCCTTGTCGATCGCGAAGTGCTGTCGCGCATGTCCAACGCCTTTGCCCAGAAAATGGCGGGATACGAGGCCGAGCTGCACGAATTGGCGGGCAAGGATTTCAACGTCCAATCCCCCGCGCAGGTCGGCCAGATTCTGTTCGAGGATATGAGCCTTGAGGGCGGCAAGAAAACCAAGACCGGCCAATGGTCCACCCCCGCTGATGTGCTGGAGGATCTGGCCACCGAACATGATTTCGCCGCCCGCGTGCTGGATTACCGCCAACTGGCCAAGCTGAAATCGACTTATACGGACGCGCTGCAGGATCACATCAACGCTGAAACGGGCCGCGTGCATACCTCGTATATTCAGTCGGGCGCAAATACCGGGCGCATGGCCTCTAGCGATCCGAACCTGCAGAATATCCCGATCCGCACCGAAGAAGGCCGCCGCATCCGCGAGGCCTTTGTCGCACCCGAGGGCAAGGTGCTGGTCGCGCTGGACTATAGCCAGATCGAGCTGCGCATCCTGGCCCATATCGCCGGGATCGACGCGCTGAAACAGGCGTTCCGTGACGGCCATGACATTCACGCCATGACCGCGTCAGAAATGTTCGACGTGCCGCTGGAGGACATGACCCCCGATATTCGCCGTCAGGCCAAGGCGATCAACTTTGGTGTGATTTACGGGATTTCGGGCTTTGGTCTGGCGCGCAACCTGCGCATTCCGCGGGCCGAGGCGCAGGGCTTTATCGACCGTTATTTCGAACGCTTCCCCGGCATCCGCACATACATGGATCAGACCGTGGAGTTTGCCAAGGAACACAAGCGCGTCGAAACCCTGTTTGGGCGCCAGATCCACATGCCCGAGATCGGGGCAAAAGGCCCCCGTGCGGGTTTTGCCAAGCGCGCGGCGATCAACGCGCCGATTCAGGGCACGGCGGCGGACATCATCCGGCGCGCCATGATCCAGATGCCCGATGCCATCGCAGGCCTGCCCGCCAAGATGCTGCTGCAGGTGCACGACGAATTGCTGTTCGAAGTCGACGCGAGCGCGGTGGACGACCTGATCGGCACCGCGCGCCGCGTGATGGAAGGCGCAGCAGAGCCAGTGGTCAAACTGGACGTCCCTTTGGTCGTCGATGCCGGTCAGGGCGCCAACTGGGCCGAGGCCCACTGATCTGCAAGGTGGTTTAAGCGCGTCATGCTGATCGTCTGGCTCGCTTGAAATCGCGGATATAGAGCTGGGCCTTTGCAGGGCCTGTAAATCCCCGGCGGGGTGACCCGCGCGGGGGTATAGGGCTTAGTCTGCGATCAGACCCTGCTGGCGGAACAGCGCCTGTAGGTTGGCTTCGGGGCGGGGGCCGATATGGCTGATGACTTCGGCAGCCGAGGCACAGCCCATGCGGCCTGCCAGCGCCATATCCGCCCCGGTCGCCAGCCCGTAAAGGAAGCCCGCCGCGAACTGATCGCCCGCGCCCGTCGCATCGACCGGCGTGACTTTTTCAACCGCAATATCGGTGCGCACCCCGTCGCGCATGATGGTCACGCCATCCCCGGAGCGGGTGCAGACCACCAGCGGGCAGATCGCGGCAACCGCGTTCAGATCGGCCTCCAGATCATCGTTCTGGAACAGCGAGCGGATCTCGGCCTCATTGCCGATCACGTAATCCATTTCTTCCTCGATCAGGCGCAAGAAATCGGCGCGATGGCGTTCCACGCAGAACGGATCGGAAATGGCGATCCCGGCCTTGCCCCCAGCGGCGCGACAGGTGCGGGCGGCGCGCAGGAACGCCTCTTTGCCCTTGTCCTTGTCGAACAGATAGCCTTCGAGAAAGATCAGCTCGGCCTCGGCGGCGACCTCTTCGGGCACATCTGCCGGAGAGAGTTCGGCGGAGATGCCCAGATAGGTGTTCATTGACCGCTCGCCATCGGGCGAAACAAAGATCATGCTGCGCGAGGTCGGCAGCTCGCCCCCTTCAACCGGCGGGTTCACAAAATCGGTGCCGTCCTTTTCCATCGCTTCGGCATAGAACCGGCCCAGCGCGTCGTCATGCACGCGGCCAATAAAGGCGGTGCGCAGACCCAGATTGCCCAGACCCGCCAGCGTATTGGCAACCGAGCCGCCCGGCGTCTGAAGCCGGTCCTGCATCGCGGCATACAGGGTTTCGCCGCGCTCGCGTTCGACCAGTTGCATGATGCCTTTTTCGATCCCCATCAGATCCAGAAACGTGTCTTCGGCGCGGGCGATCACATCGACAACGGCATTGCCGATGCCGACAACCTGATACTTTTTCATTGGGTTTTGTCCTCGAACTGGCAGAATTCGCGGATCACGCAGGCTCCGCATTTCGGTTTTCGCGCCACGCAGATATAGCGCCCGTGCAGAATTAGCCAGTGATGGGCGTGATGTTGGTAATCGACGGGGATGTGATCCTCGATCGCGCGTTCCACGGCGACCACATCCTTGCCCGGACAGATCCCGGTGCGGTTGCCCACCCGAAAGATATGCGTGTCCACCGCCTGGCTGGGATGGCCCCACCACATGTTCAGCACCACATTGGCGGTTTTGCGCCCCACACCGGGCAGGCTTTCCAGCGCGGCGCGGCTGTTGGGGACTTCGCCGCCGTAGTCCTCGACCAGAATGCGGGCGGTTTTGATGACGTTCTTGGCCTTTTGCCGGTACAGGCCAATGGTCTTGATATGTTCGATCACGCCCTCTTCGCCGAGGTCGAGCATCTTTTGCGGCGTGTCCGCGATCTTGAACAGGTCTTCGGTGGCTTTGTTCACCCCGGCATCCGTGGCCTGCGCAGATAGGGCAACGGCCACGACCAATGTATAGGCATTGGTGTGGTTCAGCTCGCCTTTGGGTTCTGCCTCGGCCTCGCGGAAACGGTCAAAGATCTGGCGGATCGTGTGATAATCTAGCTGCTTTGCCATGCTACCGCTATGCAACGGCGCGGGCCTTGGGGCAAGTCACAGATCGCCGATCCATTTGGCGGTAAAGCGCGCATAGCCGTTTTCGGTGTGTTTCAGATGGGTTTGAATGCGCTGGTGCAGCGCGGGCAGTTGGTGAAACGGCACATTGGGCGCGGTGTGGTGTTCGACGTGGTAAGGCATGTTCCAGGCCAGAAAGCGCAGCACCCGATTGGTAAAGGTCGTGCGGGTGTTGTCGAACATATTCGCCACTTCGGGACAGCGGCCATGCTCTGCCAGCAGATACAGCCGCAGGAAGGGCTGCCCGACCAGCGCCGGCAGGATCCAGACCCAGAACAAAAGTGGTGACACCATCAGGCTAAGCGCCGCCAACGCATAGAGCACCAGCAGCACGCGGGCCTCAAATGTGATGCGTGGCAAGGCGCGGTCCGGCAGGTAGGGGGCTTTGGCCCGGCCCATCGCGTTCACGATCAACTGGCGCATCAGACTGACCCACATGGGGAGGCCCGACACATGTTTGATCCACGCCCCCCAGCTGGTGGGTTTGGGGCTGTCCAGCTCCGGGTCTTTGCCCGGCAGGTTGGTCCAGCGGTGATGCGCCAGATGGAAATAGCGAAACCACAGGAAGGGCAGCAGCAGTAAAAACCCGCAAAGATGCCCCACTGCTTCGTTCAGGCGTGTATTGGCGAAAGGGGTCTGATGGGTGCATTCATGTTCAAGCGTGAACAGGAACACGATCAGCACACCCTGCACCGGGATCAGCGCCCACCAAAGCGGCCCTCCCAGCGCGATCCACAGCCCCAGCGCGCAGATGGCCCCCAGATGCAGCGCCAGATGGCGCAGCCCCTTTGCGTCTGATCGCTGTGACAGGCGGGCCAGATCTTTGGGCGGCAGCGAGGCCATGAATGTCTTGTGATCCATCCTGCGATTGGCACCTGCGCGGCGCGACAAGTCAAGCCTGCTGAAATGCGCAATTTCCGGGTCGTTTGGCCCGCGCGCGCCCGCTAGGATATGGTCAAAACCGATGAGGATTCCATGCCCAAGGACAGCGATCAAAGCTATCATTTCCATGTCATGCGCCGTGCGCTGGATGCGGTGGATGCGCTTGGCCCTGCGGCCAGCCTGGACCAGCTGGCCAGCGAAATCGGCATGAGCCCGGCGCATTTCCAGCGCCTGTTTTCGCAATGGGTCGGGGTATCGCCCAAACGCTATCAGCAATATCTGACGCTGGGCCATGCCAAGACCCTGTTGCAGCAACGCTTTACCACGCTATCCACCGCGCATGAGGTGGGGTTAAGCGGCGGCGGGCGGTTGCATGATCTGTTCCTGCGCTGGGAAGCCATGAGCCCAGGCGATTACGCCCGCCAGGGGGAGGGTCTGGTGATCTATTGGGGTTGGTTCGACAGCCCGTTCGGCCCGGCCCTTGTCATGGGCACTGACAAAGGCATCTGCGGCATCGGATTTGGATCCGAATGCACCGAGGCCGAGGCACTGGAGGATCTGACCAGCCGCTGGCCCAAGGCCGAATATGTAAAGGCCCCGGACCGCCTGCGCGCCTGGGCGGAAACCGCCTTTGGCCTGCAGCAAACAGGCGAGGTGCCGCTCTATCTGATCGGCTCGCCGTTGCAGATCAAAGTATGGGAGGCCCTGCTGCAGATCCCATCGGGCCATGTCACAACCTATTCCGAACTGGCCGGGCTGGTCGGCAAACCCAAGGCGGTGCGCGCCGTGGGCACCGCTGTGGGGCGCAACCCGATCAGTTATCTGATCCCCTGCCACCGCGCGTTGCGCAAAACTGGCGCGCTGGGCGGCTATCACTGGGGCCTGCCGGTCAAGCGTGCGCTTCTGGCGTGGGAGGCCGCGCGCGAGGACGCCGAAACCGCCGCCTAGGGCCAAAATGCGCGGAGCCTTGCCGATCCGCGCAGCGCGATGCGCGGATTTCCCCGTGACATTGTGCGCCCCGAGGGGGATGTTATTGCATATCAGCAGTCACAGACCCCATGAAATAGGGGCAAATTCAGATATGAGGCACGCAACATGATCCGGGCAAATTCCGCGATTGTTCTATCCACCATCACCGCGCTGTCGCTTAGCGCCTGTACCACCGGTCCCCTGATCGACCAGAGCGACCCGAACCGTCAGGCCAAACAGGGCGCGCTGATCGGCGCTGGTCTGGGCGCGCTCACCGGCCGTCTGGCCGGGGGCGACGACAAGGGTGAACGCAACCGCGCCACCGTGGCCGGCGCGCTGATCGGTGCCGCCGCCGGTGCCGCCATCGGCAACCAGCTGGACAAGCAAGAGGCCGAACTGCGCCAGCAGCTTGGCCCGGACACCACGATCCGCAACACCGGGGATCGCCTGATCGTCACCATGCCGCAGGACATCCTGTTCGCCACCGCCAGCAGCGAATTGCGCCCGACCCTGGTTGCCGATCTGCGCGATGTGGGGGCCAGCCTGATCGCCTATCCGGGCACCACCGCGCAGGTGATCGGCCATACGGACAGCGATGGCGATGCGGGCTATAACCTTGATTTGTCGCAGCGCCGTGCGCAGGCCGTCGCCAACGTCCTTCTGTCCGAAGGTGTGCCCGGCAGCCGTGTGCAGGTCATCGGTCGGGGCGAAGATCAGCCCATCGCATCGAACCTGACACCCGAGGGCAAGGCCCAGAACCGCCGGGTCGAAATTGTGATCCTGCCCAACGCCTGATCGCCCAAGGTCTGCGCAGACGCCGCTGATAAGGATGGCAGCTGTGCATACCTGCACATAAGATGACGCAGCGCCGCGGGTTTTCCTGCGGCGTTTTGCTGTTACCCTTTGTGACAACGTCATGAGGAGAGACAGAAATGAGCGATTTGAAACTGGTCGGGCTCTGCGGCGCGCTGCGGGCGCAATCCACCAATCGGATGCTGCTGCGCGAGGCCGCGCGGATCTTTGACCCAGCGGAGTTTCACGAGGCCGACATCCGGTTTCCGCTTTATGACCAGGACATCGAGGACGACACCGGTATCCCCGCCGAGGTGCAGGATCTGGCAGACCGCATCGCCGCAGCGGATGCGGTCCTAGTGGTGTCGCCGGAATATAACAAAGGCTTGTCTGGCGCGCTGAAAAATGCACTGGACTGGATCAGCCGCACCAATGGCAGCCCGTGGCAGGATAAGCCCGTGGCGATCCTGTCGGCAGCGGCGGGCCGCGCCGGGGGCGAGCGCGCGCAGAACATGCTGCGCCTGTGCCTGACGCCGTTCCAGCCGCGCCTTCTGAGCGGACCCGAGGTGATGATCGGTCAGACCGGGGATCAATGGGACGCAGACGGTCGCCTAACGAATGAGCGCAGCCTGCGCCTGATCGAAAGCCAGATGCAGGCGTTGCACCGCGAGGTCGCGCGCTCGGCGCTCTAACTCCGGTTCGCAATCTCGATCAGATTGTCATCGGGATCACGGATATAGATCGACAGGATTGGCCCTGTCGCCCCGGTTCGGGCGATGGGGCCTTCTTCTATTGTGACCTTATGTCCGGTCAGATGCGCCTGCCAGTCGGCCAGCGGGGTGTCCGACAGAAAACACAGATCCGCGCTGCCGGGGGTGGGGTGCAGGGCCTTTGGATCAAACTCGGCCCCGGCTGGGTGCAGATTGATCTTTTGTGCCCCGAATGTCAGCGCCCAGCGGGTCGATCCATCGGTGGGGCGAAAGCGCGTGGCCTGCATCCCCAGAATGTCAGAGTAAAATGTGACCGTCGCATCCAGATCGCGCACAGTCAGAACAAGATGGTCAAGGGATCGCAGGCTGGGCTGCATCGCGCTGGGCTCCGTATCAAGACAGGCCCTCGAAGATGCGCTGTAGCTGTGGGCCGGTCAATCCCTGACCCAGGACGTGATCAGCAGCCGGTGCCGTTCAGCACGACCTTGACCGTGCGCAACATCACCGCAAGATCGGTGCCAAAGCTGAGCTGGCGCAGATAGTCCGTGTCAAAACCCGCACGTTCGGCAAAGCTGGATTCATTGCGGACCGAGGTCTGCCAAAACCCGGTGATGCCGGGGCGCAGCGCGTAATAGGCGGTGCCGGGATACAGGCTTTGCTGGTTGACCATCATCGGGCGCGGCCCCACCAGGGACATATCCCCGCGCAGCACGTTCCACAGCTGCGGCAGCTCATCAAGCGAGGTCTTGCGGATAAACCGCCCAACCGGCGTGATGCGCGGATCGTTCTTCAGTTTCTGATCGCGGTTCCATTCTGCACGGGCCGCGGGGTTTGCGGCCAGATAGCTTTCCAGCATCTGATCGGCATTCACCACCATCGAGCGCAGCTTCCACATATAAAAGATGCGGCCATTGCGGCCGACGCGCTTTTGGAAATACAGCGGCGACGCGCCATCCAGCGCGATCAGCGCCATGATCGGCAGCAGGGCCAAAAGGACAGGCAGCGCCACCAGCAGGACCAGAGCGACATCCATGATGCGTTTGGCATGGTCGCGATAGGCCCGGCGGCGCGGGCGCGCGATCATGGCCTCGTCAATCAGGCTTTCGATCTTTGCCGTCGGCAGCGGCTGGCGAATATGCAGTGTCAAGATGACCTCCTAAGTCATGCGTGACGGAGCATGGATAGACCGCTGGATCCGGTGTCATATAGGCAGGCAAAAGGGCATCGTGCACTGCCGCGGCAGTGTTGGACCGACACCAACCATGTCCTCTATGATATGTTGCCCGTGCAGACAGATCGGGCAGATCGCAGCAGCTTTACCGTTTACTCCCAGGTGGAACGCACCAACCCCCAAGTGCCGTTATGCAGATCGCCTAAACTCTTAACGACCTGCTCGACAACTTGGTTATGCCCAACTGTTGCCTCAATCGTCAACTGAATGATCGCGACACACTTTTAAGTTGAATGGGTGTATTTTCAGGCTGCTATGGTCAGGTTTTGGGGGGTGGAACACGCCTTGCGGGAAAGTGATCGTACCTTTCCCCCTGCCTGTCAGTCGGGCACGGGCGCGGGTGTGCGTTTTGATCGGGGGGACAGGATTGGCCGTAGTGCGCTTGGAAACAGTCTGCCGATTGGTGGGTGCTGATTGTTTCGACGTGATTAACAATGGCTCAAGATTTCCGCCAGAGGTGCCAAAACGCAGGTAAATTGGCGCGCCTTGGCATCGCCGTTGGGGGTGGATTGTTCATCAGGGCTCACTCATGAACAGTTGGTTAAAATTAACCACAACTTCGAAAGGTCAAGGGGAATGGTCTTGGTTTCCGTGTCAGAGGCCGGGGTGTGATTTCGGCAAAAAGCGACAATTCAGAGATGAATCAAATTGCTCACGAATTGTTACAAAATGCGATCCTTCGTGATGTGCGGGCTGAATGTGACCGAATCAAGGCGGAGGCGGGGCTTTGCTCTGGTTCATTTTGTCTTAAACTGGCCGCATTTCGCCGATCCAAAGGCGCAATGTGGCGGGCCGCCCCCCGTGGCAGAGTTGAAAGCCCCCCTGCGCACAGATATGTGCTGCAGGGTCATCCAAACTCACAGCTGAGGCGACCCGTGGCTAATCATCTTTATAAGGGCGACCTGCCCGACGATCTGGATCTGGGCCCGGTTGTGGCCATTGACTGCGAAACCATGGGCCTGAACCCGCACCGGGATCGGCTGTGCGTGGTGCAACTGTCTGGCGGTGACGGCAATGCCCATCTGGTGCAGGTCGCCAAGGGCCAGAGCTCGGCCCCCAATCTGGAACGCCTGCTGACCAACCCCGATGTACTGAAACTGTTCCATTTTGGACGGTTCGATATTGCCGCCATGTATCATGCCTTTGGTGCGCTGGCAGCGCCGGTCTATTGCACCAAGATCGCCAGCCGTATGGTGCGGACCTATACGGACCGCCATGGGTTGAAAACGCTGACGCAGGAATTGCTGGGCGTCGACATTTCCAAACAACAGCAATCCAGCGATTGGGGGGCTGATGACCTGACCAAGGCACAGCTGGATTATGCCGCCTCGGACGTGCTGTATCTGCACCAGCTGCGCGAGGCGCTGGATCGCAATCTGGCGCGCGAAGGTCGCAGCGATCTGGCTCAGGCCTGTTTCGACTTTCTGCCGACCCGCGCTTTGCTGGATCTTGAGGGCTGGCCGGACACTGACATCTTTGCCCATGCCTGATTGGGGCGTGGCATAGCATGGCGCGCGGAACCGGCCTTTATTCGCAGGTTGTCGCCTGGCTGAAGATCCTGCTGCCGCTGGCGGCGCTGGCCATGCTGTCGACTCTGTTTCTATTGTCACGCAGCCGGGCGCCGGTGATGGACGTGCCCTTTGCCGAAGTTCTGCAGCAGGGAGAAACCGCGCAGGAACAGGTCGGTGCGCCCTATTTCGCCGGAACCACCGCGCGCGGTGAAATGCTGACTATGACGGCCCGGACCGCGCGCCCCGAGGCCGATGGCGTCATCCGCGCCGAAGAGCTGGAGGCGCAGCTGCGTCTGCTGGGCGGTGGCCAGATCCGGTTGGATGCCGCCCGCGCCATGCTGCGCGATGGATCGCAGCAGGTGCATCTGCAAGATGGGGTGCGTATCGAAAGCACCACGGGGTATGTTCTGCAGACCGATGGTTTGGTTTCGGCGCTGGATCAGGTCGCGGTCGAAAGCGCAGGTCCGGTGACGGGCACCGGCCCTGTCGGGCGGCTTGAGGCGGGAAAGCTGAAAATCGCACCAATTGGTGAAACCGGCGATGTGCATTTGCTGTTCACCGACGGGGTAAAGCTGGTATACGACCCAAAGACTGAATGAGTGCTGCCTTATGATCCGATCCGTTTTTGCCGCCGCCGCGCTTGCGGCCAGTTTCGCTTTGGCGCTGCCCCAGCCGGGGATGGCGCAGCAGGGCACGCAGGTGAAATTCGGGTCTTTGCAACAGGATACCAGCGCCCCGGTCGAGGTCACGGCAGATTCCCTTCAGATCAATCAGACGGACGGCACGGCGCTGTATTCCGGCAATGTTGTGATCCTGCAGGGGGACATGCGTCTGGCCGCGCCCCGCGTGCTGGTCGTCTATTCCGAAGCCGCAGGCCGGATTGACCGGCTGGAGGCCACCGGCGGCGTCACCCTTGTCAGTGGCGAAGAGGCCGCAGAAGCGCAGCGCGCCGATTACAACATTGACGCCGGCCGCATCATCATGAGCGGCGCGGTGCTGCTGACGCAGGGGGCGAATGCGCTGGCGTCGGAAAAGATGGTTGTGGATCTGGACAGCGGTGCGGCTCAGATGTCGGGCCGCGTGCGCACGGTTCTGCAACCCGCCTCTGAGGGGCAGTAAGATGGCAGACCGCCCCGGCACTGACCGGGTCAGCGGAACGGCAGCCCCACAGCTGCGCGTGACCGAAGGCAGCAGTGGCCTGCGGGTTGAACATCTGCGCAAAAGCTATCGCAAGCGGGTGGTGATCCGCGACGTTACCCTGAAACTCGACCGGGGCGAGGTCGTCGCGCTGCTGGGGCCGAACGGGTCTGGCAAGACAACTTCGTTTTATGCCATCGCCGGTCTGGTGAACCCGGATGCCGGGCAGGTGACGATTGATGGGCGCGACGCGACCTATCTGCCGATGTATCGCCGTGCGCGGCTTGGGATTGGCTATCTGCCGCAGGAAATGTCGATTTTCCGCGGGCTGAGCGTCGAGGACAATATCGCCTCGGTGCTGGATATCGCTGAAAAAGACCGCCACCGCCGTCGTGAACGGCTGGAGGAATTGCTGGGCGAGTTCTCGATCGAACATCTGCGCCGCGCGCCTGCGCTGGCCCTGTCTGGGGGCGAACGCAGGCGAGTCGAAATCGCCCGCTGTCTGGCCGCGAACCCCAGCTACCTGTTGCTGGACGAACCGTTTGCCGGGGTTGATCCGATTAGTGTCGGGGACATTCGCCATTTGGTGGCGGATCTGAAAAAGCGCGGCATCGGCGTGCTGATCACGGACCACAATGTGCGCGAAACGCTCGAGATCGTGGACCGGGCCTATATTCTGCATGATGGTCAGGTGCTTATGTCTGGCAGCCCGGACGAGGTGGTGCAGAACGAAAACGTCAGACGCGTTTACCTGGGCGATAGCTTTCGCATTGGTTGAATGAATTGCTGCAGCTGCACGGTCCTGATTGTGGCCGGAAAGCGCGGTTTTTCATGGTCCTGCCATTGACAGTTGGGCGCAATCCGGCCTCAAATGGCTGTATGACACGTCGCATTGCTGCATGGCCCGTTGATGCGACCCTCGTTTCCGAGGGGCGCTGGCGGTCAACCTGCTGCCGGGCAAATCGGCCGGCGTGTTATCCCTGACTTGCACAATTTTCCGATCCTGGCCCTGTCATGGGCCGGTCGGGCGGTTGCGTAGGTGCCATAACAAAAAGGACTAATATATGCGCTATCAGATCACGGGAAAGCAAATTGACATCGGCGAAGCTCTGCAGACACATGTCCGCACGGAACTGGGGTCCATGCTGGATAAGTATTCTCAGCGACCGACCGACGCCAATGTCATCTTTTCCAAAAGCGCCCATGAATATGTCTGTGAAACCTCTATCCATCTGTCGACGGGCTTGACCGCGTCGGCCAAGGCCCATGCGACGGAAATTTACGCTGCCTTTGAGGAATGTGTCGAAAAATTAGACAAACAGCTGCGTCGGTATAAGCGCCGCCTCAAGGACCACCACAAGGATCGGCAGGAACCCGTTGAACTTATCGGGGCTTCGTCCTATATCCTCGCATCCGAAGCTGAGTCCGAGGCCAATGAGCCGGATTCGCTGCAGCCGATCATCGTGGCCGAGATGGAGACAAAGATCCCATCCCTGACCGTGGGTGAGGCTGTGATGCAAATGGAACTGGCCGGGGCCCCTGTCCTGGTGTTCCGCAATGAGAAAAAGGAAGGTTTGAACGTCGTCTATCGGCGCGAAGACGGGAATATCGGCTGGATTGATCCGTAAGGACCAGCCGGAACCGGGGCCGAGGCAGCTCAGACCGATCAGGAATACGGGCAACGCATGAAATTCGTTGAACTACTGAAACCTGCGGCCGTAAAGGTCGTTCATGGCGCGTCCAGCAAAAAGCGCCTGATGCACGACCTTGCGGATCTGGCCGAGCAAGCCCACGGCTTGCCAGCCCAGGCCACGGTCGAGGCGCTGCTGGAACGGGAATCGCTGGGGCCGACCGGTGTTGGCCACGGCGTTGCCCTGCCCCACGCGCGCCTGCCCGAACTGGAGCAGGTGGTCGGCGTGTTCGTGCTGCTGGAAAAGCCGATTGATTTCGAAGCGGTGGACCGGAAGCCGGTGGACGTGATCTTTGCATTGTTTGCCCCCGAGGACGCGGGGGTCGAACATCTGAAGGCGCTGGCACTGGTATCGCGCACTCTGCGGGATGCCTCGCTATGTGAAAAGCTGCGCGCCAACCCGGATGTCGGCACTTTGTTCACCATCCTGACCGAGACCGAGGCGGTTCAGGCCGCCTGACGTCCTTGTATTGTCGAAACATGAACCGCGGTCCTTATCAGGGCCGCGGTTTTGTTTTTTTTGGGGGGGGCGCAGATGATGGATGTGGCTGCTGATCTTTTGCAGTGCAAAAGACAGCTTTGCCACCTAACGCAAAAGACGGAGCTTTTGGGATAGCGCGCGTCCAGGGTGGATGGGTGTGGCCGCTGATCTTTTGCGATGCAAAAGACAGCCTTGCCACCTAACGCAAAAGACGGGGCTTTTGCGTTAGGCCCAATCCTGAAAGCCGAACATGGTGTAGTCGCGGGCATAGGCGTCGCGGGCGAGGGATTCGATCTGGTCGTCATAGATCTGAGCCAGCGAAAACGGTGCCTGATTGGGCACATGTTCGGGATCTTGTGGTGCGCGGTGGCCGACCTGCATGGCGAGGGCGGGCAGGTAGCCGGCCATTTCCTCTTCGCGCACGATCATGTCGGGCAGGGTGAAATCGGCCATGCCCTGAATGCACTGCGCCTGCGTCGCCCAATGGCCATCGACCCGCACCGCCGTCTGCCCCGACAGGTTGGCACGGCAAAAGCCAAGCCACGCAGTAAACGCCGCGCGATGGGCGTCCACGTCATAGCTGTCGTCAATCGGGCCTTCGGGGATGGGCAGGGCATGGGCGCGGCGCAGGGTCTTGCGAATGCCCGCAAAGCCGCCTTTGCCGGTGTTCAGGATCTTGCTGCAAAACGCTTCATGCGCGCGGGCCAGCGGGTGGCGAATGACGGTAAAGCTGCGATGGCCGGGGCGTTCGCGCTTCCACGCCCGCAGGCTGCCCTGATTGAATTTGTCCACCAGCGCGTCGGTCCCGACCCCGTCCAGCGCGGCCAGCCAGTCGCAGACCGCGCGTTCTGGCCCCGAGCGGATCGGCATATAGAGTAGCGGCGTGCGGGCACCAGCGATGTAAGAGGGCACAACCGGCCCGCGCCGCGGTTCGAAATTCGGCGTGCGCGCCAGGTTGAACCGGTCCAGCCGCGCCAGCGCATCGGCCATTTCCTCGTAATTCTCGACCTTGTCGCTGGTGGGTTGCGGGTTCTGGCGTTTCAGCGCGCTGTTCAGACTGTCCAGCTGCGCGTTGACACCCAGCCAGCGGGCCAGCCCATTCAGGATATCGACATCTTGCAGGTCTTCATAAGCAATATAGAACGCGGTCTGACCACTGCGCTGCAGGCTGTTCATCAGCAGGATCTGGAAATCCTGCAGCGCCTGCATATGGGTGTCAAAACTGTCCGCTTCGAACACCGCTTTGGCGTCTTTGCGGCGCTTTACATTGGTCAGTTTCCACTGCCCCGTGGCGCGGGCGATCTGCAGGCTGAGATAGCTGTCCACCGGGTTGCGCGTCAGGATGATCTTGGCAATGCGGGGATCGTCCAGAACCGGCTGTAGAATGCGCGGATCATGGTCGTGGAAATAGCGGAATCCGCCGATCTGCGTGCTGGGATCGCGGCGGATCTGCGCCACCAGATCCATCGGTGATTTTTCCCGCTCTTCCAAAGAGATACCCAGAATATCGTCCGAGTTCGGATAGCCGATGAAATTGGGATTGAACGCCTCGCCATGGCAGGTGACGCCGTCTAGCGCGTTCAGATTGGCCTCAAGAAAATTAGAGCCGGTGCGCATCTCGGCAAAGATCACAAAACTGTCGAATGGGGCGGTCATCGGTGGCTATTTCTGAACAAGATAGGGTTTGCGAGGGGCATCGCCCCCGTGAAAGGGCAGGGGATCAACGGGGAAATCCCCCATCAGATAAGGGTGCATCCCCTGGTTTTTCAGGTTCTGTAGAAACTGCCCGAAACCGGTCAGATCCTCAAGCCGGGGGGCTTCGGCCAGACGGCGCAGGGATTTCTGGCCAATCTCGTCGATGATCACCTGCAGCGGCTCCATCGGAGATTCGATAAATTCCGCCATGGTCCAGATGCGCAGGCGGGCCTTGACCTCGGGGCTGTGCAGTTCATCCAGCATCTTGGATTCCAGTTTCTGCAACCGGGCGGCGCGGGCGCGCAGATCGGCGAAATCGGCGTTGGATTTGAACAGGGGCACGGCCCAGGCACCGGTGATCACGCTGATCTGGGCGTTGGGGTCGCGGGCCATATGCCACATGATTTTTGGCGTGTCGCCGGGGCGGTGCTGAAAGCATTGTCGTTCGCCCCGCGTGTTCCAGATCAGATTGGTCAGGAAGGCCTTGGGATTGGCGTCACGCAGCTTGGGATTGTCGGACAGCGCGCCGTTCAGCACGGTCTGGCCATTGGCAAATTCGGCGCGGTTTGGCGCAAAAAGGCGGCCATGGACCTGCGCCCCGGTGGCGCGGCTCAGCCAGCCCTCGAAATCCTCGAACAGATCGGCAAAGCCCTGAAAGACCGAGTATTTCCCGGCAGTCACCCCGTTTTCCCAACCGCGATTGGGAAAGCGGCTTTGCATGTAAAGGCCGGGTCGGCCCCGTGTGCGGCGATCCACGGCCTTGGCAAAAATCCGGTCGATCTTGCCCGGATTGGGTTCTTGTTGGGATCCAACACTGGGCGCGTCAGACAGGAAGGCGCTGTACAGCCGGTCCGCATGGGGCCAGATCTTGCGCGCGACAAAGCAATCCGACCGGCGCAGCAGCTGCAGATGATCGTCGTAGAAAATATGCGGTTTGCCCTGAAAGTCGAATTTCGACAGGGTCAGAGAGCGGCTTTCGATATTGGTGGAATATTGCCGGGCCAGCGTCTGAAAATAGCTTTCATCCGGGATCCAGACCCGGCGGAAATAGCGATCATAGGTCGGGCGTTCGGGGTCTTGCAGAATGGCGGTCAGGGTCTGCCGGGTCAGGCACCACCACTGGCTGCCCATATGCGGTACCAGCCCCGCGGGGATGCGCCGTTTGAACCGCAGCGCGCGCTGCACTTCTACAAAGCGATCAAACAGATAGCGGTGACGCCGCCAGGAAAATGGGAAATGCAGGGTAAAGCGTTCCGCATCCAGCCCGCCCACGGTCCAGGGCACATCTGCGGTGGTGGCGCTTTCGATGAAATCGGTGCGCGGGCGGTCGGCCAGATAGGCGGTCAGCTCGGCCACCGGGCGCAGCGGCAGGCACGAGCCCGACGACAGGTAAACATGGCGCACATCGGGGTAGCGCGCCAGCAGCATTTCAGCCGCGTCCTGACTGGCGGCAACCAGCCCCCAGGTGCCCCATTCACAGCGATGGCGGTTGGAGAACTGCACATCCGGGCAGTCGGACAGGCGTTGGCGGAACTTGTCGAACACAGGTTTGCGGACATTGGTGTCCACATGGATCACCACCGGGCAGCCGCCCTTGGCCCAGTGTCGCGCGACCTGTTCCGCACGATCCAGCGCGGTGTGCACCAGCATGACAATGCCGACGCTGCCCTTCATGCCCAGTTGCCTTTGGACATCAGGCCAAGGATCTCTAGCTGACGCCAGTTGATGTATTTCTCAGACCATTTGCACCACAGGTCGGGGTTGTCCTTGATCGCATCCGCATAGGCCAGATATTCGCGCGACGCGCCGTAATGCTGTTTGCGGCTCAGCTCTTCCTCGGCTTTGGCGCCAAACGTATCGAGGAACTTTGTGTGCAGCAACACGCCGCTGGCTTTTTCGCCGCCCCATTCGTCATAGATCTGGTTCAGCCCGCGCGGCAGCAGGTTGTGGGTCGAACTGACATAGGCATAGCGCCGGTTCCACTTTACCAGCGGGATCTTGTTCAGCGCGGGGGCGCGGGCCGGTTCGTCGGCAAAGAACATGCGCGCGCGCGGCCCGCCCTGGATCCACAGATTGCCAAAGGTCGGGTTCTTTTGAATGGCGTAATTGCCTGCATCAAACCAGGATGCGATTTCCAGAGGGTTTTGGCCGGGCAGGTAGGGTTGCTGGTCCAGCCGCCCCTTGGGGTACATGTCCAGCAACATCGCTCCGAAACTCTTGATCGAGGAGGCATCCAGCCAGTCGGTCAGCGCGCGCAGCGGGCGGGTATCGCAGAAAGGGAACAGGAACAGCTCATCCGGGTCGACGGTCAGGCACCAGTGATTATGCCCGTAGCGCATCAGCAGCCAGTTCATCCAATCCATGCCAAAGCGCGCGCGCTTATACCCGGCCTCGGTCGTCCAGACGGACACATCGGGCTGCTGCGCCAGATACTCCAGCGACCCGTCGTCGCTGCCATTATCGACAAAAAAGAAGTGGTTCACCCCCATGTCCCGGTAATATTTCAGGAACCAGGGCAGGCGCACACCTTCGTTGCGCTGGGTGGAAAACAGCAGCAGATCGCTGGGTTTGATGTCGGCGGTGCGGTTGGCAACAGGGTGCAGTTCACGCCTTTTGCGAAAGGCGCGGATGCGCCATCGCCTGCGTTGAAGCCGAAGCCTGTATGACCGCCATACGCTCAACCAAGAGCCCCCAAAAGCGCCGCGCAGTGGCGGCGATTGTTTCCGAAAACGGCTATCAGATCAGGGTTAACACAGCCTTGAAATGCGCGTCCCAATTCGGCGGAGTCCACGTTATTTCCCGGCCTTGCGGCGCGAATTGCCCTGTCTGCCCGGTCTCTGCCAGCCGTTTTATCATTGTGGACCATTGATAACGGTCTGATACCTCTGCGTAAATGGGAATGTCGCTCAGGATCTCCCGGTAGATGGGCAGATCGTTGCACAGGATCGGCACATTCAGCGCCGCCGCTTCGATTGGCGGCAGGCCATAGCCTTCGGAAAAACTGGGGAAAAGCAGGCCGCTTGATTGTTGCAAAAGGGCGAACAATTCCGGGTCGCTGAGGGTGTTTAGCTCATGCACGCGGTCGGGGGTGCGATCAAGCTGGGCAAACACCGCATCATTGTTCCAGCCGCGCTGGCCGCAGATCAGCAGATGCGCCTTTGGGATTTCGGGCCAGAGATCCAGCAGCAGGGCGTGGTTCTTGCGTGGTTCAATCGTGCCGAGGCACAGGAAATAGGGTGCCCCGTGCCAGGGGCCGTCGGGCGCTTTGCCGGGTTGGGGCGTGTCGATGCCCAGATGTGCAGTGACAATCTGCGGGCAATCATTTCCCAGATGCCGCTGCAGGTCCTGCGCGGTGGCCGCAGAATTGGCGATCAGCAGATCGGCTTGCGCGCAGCGGGTAAGGAACCCGGCAAATCGGTCGGCCATGCCGGGGCGTTGAAATTGCGGGAAATCCAGCGGGATCGTGTCATGCACCAGCACCCCAATCCGCATATCTGGCAGGCACCGCAGAGCGCGCAGCACGCGCGGTGTCAGGTTGCTATGCCCGGTATTCAGATAGTGGCAGCCGCTGGGCAGGTGTCGTTTCAACATCCGCGCAAGGCCCGGTGGCAGGCAGCGGGCCAGCGCAGTGCGACGCAGCAGGGACTCGGCCCCGGCGCGGGCGGGGTCCAGGCCGGGCTTCAGCTGCGCCAGCAGGCCGGGCAGGCCGAACTCGCCGGTTTCCCAGGCCTTGGCAAAGGCTTGGCAGCCTTGCCGATCCAGCAGGATGTAACCAAGCGAACTGCGTACCAGCCCAAACAGCGGCGCATCGCGGCGCAGTAGATGAGTGAGATAGGCGTATTCGACCCGGTCGATGCCCGTCATGATGCGCCCGGCCCGGCGGGTCAGCCGGGTCAGGTCCAACAGGCGGGGCGGCTCAGCTGTCGTACTGCCCATTGCGATGCCACAGCCAGGCGTCACCGATCATTTGTTCCAGCGAAGACCGGCTGGGTGCCCACCCCAATTCGTGCCCGGCGCGGGTCGAGCCAGAGACCAGCTTGGTCGCGTCGCCTTCGCGGCGGGGGCCTTCGGAATGTGGGACTGGTAGGCCTGTAACCTGCGCCCCGGCATCCAAAACCTCACGGACGGAAAACCCCTGCCCGGTGCCAAGGTTGAACACGCGACTGTCGCCGCCATCCTGCAGATGTTTCAGCCCCAACAGATGCGCATCGACCAGATCGCAGACATGTACATAATCCCGCACACAGGTGCCATCGGGCGTGTCGTAATCGGTGCCGTTGATTTTTAACGCGGGGCGCTGGCCGTCAATCGCCTGCAGCATGACCGGAATCAGATGGGTTTCGGGGCGATGAAATTCGCCGATCTCGCCCTCTGGATCGCTGCCAGCCACGTTGAAATAGCGGAAAATCACATGGCGCAGCCCGTGGGCGGCCCCGAAATCGCGCAGGATGTCTTCGACCGCGCGTTTGGAGGCCCCATAGGCGTTCAGCGGCAGCTGCGGCGTGGTTTCGTCCAGCACCACATTGTCATGTTCGCCATAGGTCGCGCAGGTTGAGGAAAACACAAAATCCAGGCACCCAGCGGCGGTTGCGGCCTCGATCAAGGTCAGCGAGCCCTGCACATTGTTGCGCCAGTAGATGCCGGGGCGGGCCATGGCTTCGCCCACCTGGCTGAGCGCCGCAAAATGCATCACCGCCACGGGCTGCCATTTGGCAAAGACCTGATCCAGCCGGTCGCGGTCGCACAGGTCGCCCTGTTCAAGCGGACCGAACCGGACAGCATCGCGCCATCCGGTCGAAAGATTGTCAAAGGTGACGGGGGTGAAACCCGCCGATTTCAAAGCCTTGCAGGCATGGCTGCCGATATAGCCAGCGCCGCCCGTCACCAATACATGGGTCACGTTTATTCCGCGGCTTTCCGGCTGGCCATGATTTCCTGCAGGAAGCCCTCGAGGTCATCGCGCAGCTCTTCGCGTTCCAGACCAAAGGCAACAGTCGCCTGAAGGAAGCCGGCCTTGGACCCGCAATCATAACGCTGACCGCGGAAGCGATAGCCATACACGCCTTCGCCGTCGATTTCCTTGGCGATGGCGTCGGTCAGCTGGATTTCACCACCCGCACCCTCTTCGAGGCTGTTGAGATTGTTGAAGATATTGGAGGACAGGATGTAGCGCCCGATCACGGCCAGATTGGACGGAGCGGTGCCAGCGGCGGGTTTTTCGACCATGCCTTTGACCGACACCATCGACCCCATGTCTTCGCGGACGTCCAGAACCCCATAGGCCGATGCCTTTTCCGGGGGCACCTCCATCGCGGCAACCATGTTCCCGCCGGTTTCCTCATAGGCTTCGACCATCTGCTGCAGGCAGGGTTTTTCAGCGGCGATTACGTCATCGGGCAGGATCACAGCGAAAGGCTCGTCGTGGATCAGGCGGCGGGCACACCAGACCGCGTGGCCCAGACCCAGCGCGCGGTGCTGGCGCATATAGGCGACCTCACCGGAATCCATGTCGGTGGATTGCAGGATTTCCAGCAGCTTGTCCTTGCCTTTGCGGCGCAGCTCGGCCTCCAGCTGGGGGGCGTGGTCGAAATAGTCCTCAAGCGCGCCTTTGCCGCGCGAGGTGACAAAAATAAATTCCTTGATCCCAGCGGCGCGGGCTTCGTCGATGGCGTATTGCACCAGCGGGCGATCAACCAGCGTCATGATTTCCTTGGGAACGGATTTGGTGGCCGGGAGGAAGCGGGTCCCCATTCCGGCGACAGGGAAGATCGCCTTGGTAACCTTTTTGCTCATCAACCTGCTCCTTGTTCGTCTAATGCTTCGGTGTATCGCATGTTTTTGTGACAAGCTCTATAGGGCTCACCTTACCATGCGGTGAATTCAGTATGATTTTTACGCTTTCTGCGTTTGAATGCCCTTTCGCAGGCAATTGTGACAACAATTTAACCACGAACGGCAGAGTTTCGCTGAACCTCATCTCGCACACGCGCGGAAAAACGCCAATAGCGGAATACCTGACATTGGCGTTTGCTGCGGCCAAAAAGCCCCCCGCGCTGTTCCCAGTACCCGTCTTGCGTAAAGGTTGCGTGATGGAACAGCGTCGTTGGTGAAAAAAGATACAAGCTGGTGATTGCGCCGCTGCGGGTGGTATCTGCGGCTTGGGCGCGTTTGTGGCGGGCTTGCCAGCTGCGCCCAGAGATAACACTGCGCGGCGCGCCGGGGCGACCGGGATGGGGCATAAAGGGCAGATTGTCAGAGGTAAGCAGTGGGAGTGTCTGGACGGGTGCGACCTCCGCCTGGCGTCGCCCGCGATCCAGCCCACGCATCAACCGCCACACATCATCGGCCCCCAGCGGTCCGCGCTGCATCAGGCGCAGCAGGCGCTGGCGCTGGGCTTTGCGGAATGTGCGCCAGGCGGCGCGGCGGTGTTTTTCAGGCAGGTATTTGCGCAGATACAGCCATTGCGACGCGCCAATCGCGGTCAGATCCGTCGGGGTGCGGTCAGCGCGGCGGCGGTCGCTGGGCGCGAAGCCATGATGAACCTGCGCATCCGGTACGATGGCCGTGATAGCGCCCTGCGCGGCGAGGCGCATGTTCAGGTCGGTTTCATCCAGATAAAACGCATAGCCCGGATCGAACCCGCCGATCTGCAGCAGGGTTGCCCTGCGAAACGCCATGTTCGTGCCTTCGGTTTTGATCGCGCCGCTGTCCGGTGGAGACAGCAGATGCGGGCCGGGCCCGTCCAGATCCAGCGGGTGCGAATCGCCTGCGGGATCACAGCGCCGCGCGCCCCATTGCAGGGAAATCCCGTTGCGCCCGATCACATAGCCGCCTGCGGCCTCGACCTGCGCATCCACAAACGGCGCGGTCAGATTGCGCAGCCACAGCGGCTCTGGCACGGCATCATCGTCGATAAAAGCCACCAGATCGCCAGAGGCCGCAGCGATGCCAAGATTGCGCGCGATCGAGATATTGGGCTGGTCGAACGGCACCAGTTTGATCGCGCTTGCCGACGGATGGGCCTGCACGGCCCCAACCGCCTGCGGGCAGCCGACCACGACAATTTCGAAACAGGCGTGGTCCAGCTGCGACAGGCCAGTCAGGCAAAGCGCCAACGCATCGGGGCGGCCTCGGCTGACCACGATGATGCTGACGCTTTGCTCTGCCATATCAGGCCTCTTTCAGGGTGACCCCCGGAGCATAGGCGATGAAGAACGGGTTGGCGAAACCCTCTTTGCCGTAAACCAGCGGTGTGTGGTCGTCGAAACGCACCACGCGGCCTCCGGCACCGGACAGAACCGCGTGACCGGCAGCGGTGTCCCACTCCATCGTGCGACCGACGCGCGGGTACAGGTCTGCTTCGCCAGTGGCGACAAGGCAGAATTTCAGCGAAGAGCCCGCGCTTTTGGAATCCTTGACGGAATATTTGTTGATGTAATCCTCGGTCGCCTGATCGCGGTGCGATTTGGAGGCCACGATCATCAGCGCGTCATTGTTGCTGTCTGCCACTTTGATCGCTGTGGTCTCGCCTGCTGCGTCGGCGTTGAACGGGCCGATTTCTTCGACCGACGGGCCGGTGGCGGTGGTGTAGAACATGCGGTCCTTGGCGGGTGCGTAAACCACGCCGCGCGTCGGCACACCGTTTTCCACCAGCGCAATGTTCACGGTGAAATCGCCACGGCGGTTGATGAATTCCTTGGTGCCATCCAGCGGATCGACAATCAGGAAAGTGTCGACATCCAGATCATGGCTGTCGGCCTGTTCTTCGGTGACCAGCGGCATATCGGGGAAAGCGGCGCGCAGACCAGCCGAAATCAGCGCGTCTGCGGCTTCGTCGGCTTCGGTCACGGGGCTGGAATCGGATTTGACCTTTACGTCGAAATCGTCGGAATTGTAGATCTCCATGATCTTGTCGCCCGCTTCCAATGCAAGGCGACGGATGACCGGGATCAACTCGGAATAATTCAAGGCAACGCTCCTTTCCCGCGCAAGCTGCGGGTTCATTGATTTGAAAGCCTGTGCGCCTTATGCTGATCTTTACCTAGAACGGCAAGAATGCCGCAGCAAATGCAGGCCCATCAAGGCAGAGGCGCACATGTTTCAGACAAACAAACCCCGGTCGGCGCTGGGGTCCGCGTTAAATATCGCCGAGCTGATCTATCACAACGCCGTCCGGTCGGTGCGCAAAAGCCATGGCAATGCCTTCATGGCCATTTTCATGAACATGCTGCAAACGATCATTTTTGTCATGGCGTTCTATGTGATGTTCATGATCCTGGGACTGCGCGGCACGGCACTGCGTGGGGATTTCATGATCTACATCATGACCGGCGTGTTCCTGTACATGACGCATACAAAAACCATGGGCGCGGTGTCCGGGTCCGAGGGGCCTGCCAGCCCGATGATGCAGCACGCGCCGATGAACACGGCGATTGCGATTGCGGCGGCGATGCTGAGCTCGCTTTATATTCAGATGCTGTCCTTGCTGGCGATCCTGTTTGTCTATGATGTGGGGTTCAAACCCTTTGTTTTGCAGGAAATTCACGACCCGATTGGCTGTATCGCCATGGTTTTGCTGGCCTGGTTTTCGGGCGCTGCGATTGGGATGGTGGTTCTGGCGGCCAAGCCTTGGTTTCCCACCGTGGTTGGCATCATTTCCACGGTCTATCAGCGTGCGAATATGATCGCTTCGGGCAAGATGTTCGTCGCCAATACGCTGCCCGGTTACATGCTGGTCATGTTTGACTGGAACCCGCTGTTTCATGCCATTGACCAGTCGCGGGGCTATGCGTTTGTCGATTACAACCCGCGCAATTCTGAATGGGAATATGCGTTCTACCTGTCCATCGTGCTGATCATGATTGGGCTGATGGGGGAGTTTTACACGCGCAAACATGCCTCTGCCAGCTGGAGTGCGCGGCGCTGAGGGTCAGGTATTCGGCACTGGGCTTATGCGCCGCAAATGGTTAAAATTGTGGTGATTTTCCAGAAAGGATCCGCCATGTTGCGCCTGATCACCGCCCTGTTTGTGCTGCTGGCTGCGCCGGTTGCGGCGCAGGATTATCCGCTGTTTCACAATGTGACGGGCGTAGCGGCGAATGACGTGCTGAATGTGCGCGCAGCGCCCAATGCCGGCGCGCCGATCCTGCATGTCCTGCCGCCCGATGCGCAGTGGGTCGAAGTGGTCGAGGTTCAGGGCAATTGGGGCCGGATCAATTTCGGCGAAGGCAGCGGCTGGGCGTCGCTGCGCTTTCTGGCTCCGGTCGCGGATGGGAGCCTGCCGGAATATCCCTATCTGACCTGCTTTGGCACCGAACCCTTCTGGGGGCTGGACATGAGTATGGGCGCGCAGGCGGTTCTAAGCCAACCTGATGGCGCGAGCGAGACCTATCTGCTGGGCAATATGCGTGGCGCTGCCGGGCGGCCCGATGTGTTCGCAGTGCAGGGCAGCACGGCGGATTCGGATCTGGTTGTGACCATCGCGGCGCGGCAATGTTCGGACGGGATGTCCGATGCGCTCTACGGGTTGGAGGGCACGGTTGTCATTGGTGGGGATGATCCGCGTGTTCTGGCCGGGTGCTGCAGCCTGCGCTAAGCCGCAAACCTACCGCACCACCCGCAGCGTCAGATTGATGCGCCCGCCATTTTTCAGCAGATCCGACGACCCAAAGCGGATCCGATCCACCCCGTGATGCGCCAGTCGCGCCGCGCCGCCCATCACCACCACATCCCCGGATTTCAACCAGAGTGATTCGGTCGACCCGCCCCGCACGACATTGCCCATGCGGAACAGCCCGTCATCCCCCAGTGAAATCGACAGGACCGGGCAGTCAAAATCCGCCTCGTCCTTGTCCTGGTGCAGTCCCATCCGCGCGCCTTCGCCATACCAGTTGATCAGGCAGCATTCCGGTGGGCGCGGACAGTCGGCCAGGTCTTCCCATAATTTCAACACGCTGTCCGGGATCGGGGGCCAGCCCACCCCCGCCGGGTGCCGGGGTTCATAGCGATAGCCTGCGCGATCCGTGACCCAGCCAAACTGCCCCGCCGCAGACATGCGCACCGACATGGGTTTGCCGCGCGGCGTGACCGGCTGCACCAGTGGCGCAATCTGCAGAATCGCGCGCAGCTCGGCCACCAGCGCCTGCTGCGCTGCCAGATCCAGCGCCTGCGGATAGATCGCAAACCCTTTGCGCATCAGCCTGTTTCGCGCTTTCCCGGTCAAAGCCCCGCCTTTCACGTGCAAATTCCCCGCAATTGCCGCTTTTGCAGTGCTTGCAGGGGGCTATCGCCCTCCTTATATACCCTGCGAACGCGATGTCGGGGCAAGCCTTGGCAGAGCGGAACTTGCGGGGCGCGGGATGCCGGAACGGGTTCCTTGCCTCGTGTCATCGCCTTGAAGTTTGTAAGGGATCGAAGAACATGGCTAAAGTGATCGGGATCGACCTCGGCACCACCAACTCTTGTGTTGCTATCATGGATGGCAGCCAGGCCCGCGTGATCGAAAACGCGGAAGGCGCGCGCACGACGCCTTCGATTGTGGCCTTCACCGAAGACGAGCGCCTTGTAGGCCAGCCGGCGAAACGCCAGGCCGTCACCAACCCGGAAAACACCGTATTCGCGGTCAAGCGCCTGATCGGCCGCCGCACCACCGATGCCGAGGTCACCAAAGACCAGGACATCGTGCCATACGACATCGTCGATGGCGGCAATGGCGACGCATGGGTTGCGGCCCGTGGCGAAAAATACAGCCCCAGCCAGATCTCGGCCTTCATCCTGAATAAGATGAAAGAAACCGCCGAATCCTATCTGGGTGAGGACGTGACCCAGGCGGTCATCACCGTCCCGGCCTATTTCAACGACGCTCAGCGTCAGGCAACCAAAGACGCCGGCAAGATTGCTGGTCTGGAAGTGCTGCGCATCATCAATGAACCGACCGCGGCCGCGCTGGCCTATGGTCTGGACAAGGATGAAACCAAAACCATCGCGGTCTATGACCTTGGCGGCGGCACCTTTGACGTGACCATCCTGGAAATCGACGACGGCCTGTTCGAAGTGAAGTCGACCAATGGCGACACCTTCCTGGGCGGCGAAGATTTTGACATGCGGATCGTCAACTATCTGGCGAATGAGTTCAAAAAGGAAAACGGCGTCGATCTGACCAAGGACAAGATGGCCCTGCAGCGTCTGAAAGAAGCCGCTGAAAAAGCCAAGATCGAGCTGTCCAGTGCGACCCAGACCGAAATCAACCAGCCCTTCATCTCGATGGGCAAGGATGGCGCACCGCTGCACCTGGTTCTGAAACTGACTCGTGCCAAGCTGGAAAGCCTGGTGTCGGACCTGATCAAGAACTCGATCAAACCCTGCCAGGCCGCTCTGAAAGATGCGGGCCTCACCACCTCGGATATTGACGAGGTCGTGCTGGTTGGTGGTCAGACCCGGATGCCGAAAGTCATCGAAGAGGTGACCAAATTCTTTGGTAAAGAGCCCCATAAAGGTGTGAACCCGGACGAAGTGGTTGCCATGGGCGCCGCCATTCAGGCCGGTGTTCTGCAGGGCGACGTCAAGGACGTGGTTCTGCTGGACGTGACCCCGCTGTCCCTGGGCATCGAAACTCTGGGTGGGGTCTTTACCCGCCTGATCGACCGCAACACCACGATCCCGACCAAAAAGTCCCAGGTCTTCTCGACCGCCGAGGACAACCAGAACGCCGTGACCCTGCGTGTGTTCCAGGGCGAACGTGAAATGGCGGCTGACAACAAGATGCTGGGTCAGTTCAACCTTGAGGACATCCCGCCCGCACCGCGTGGTATGCCCCAGATCGAAGTGACCTTTGACATCGACGCCAACGGCATCGTGTCCGTGGCCGCCAAAGACAAAGGCACCGGCAAAGAGCAGTCGATCACCATTCAGGCCTCTGGCGGTCTGTCGGATGACGATATCGACCGCATGGTGCAAGAGGCCGAGGAAAACGCCGAGGCCGACAAGGCGCGCAAGGATCTGGTCGAAGCCAAGAACCAGGCCGAAAGCCTGGTGCACCAGATCGAAAAGCAGGTCGAAGAGCACGGCGAAAAGGTCGATCCCTCGACTGTCGAAGCGATCGAACTGGCTCTGGCTGCGCTCAAGGACGATCTGGAAAAGGACGATGTCACCGCCGACAAGCTCAAGTCCGGCATCCAGAACGTGCAAGAGGTTGCCATGCGTCTGGGCGAAGCCATCTACAAGGCCTCGGCCGAAGAAGGTGCGGCAGAACCCAGCGCCGCTGACATGGGTGGCGACGCCGGTGGTGCCGCAGGCAATGACGACGATATCGTCGATGCCGATTTCGAAGATCTTGGCGACGACAAGCGTGGCTAAGCCCCTCTAGGGCTCTGATCGGGGGCCGGTCCGTTCGCCGGGCCGGCCCTTTTCCGTTCCGCGGAAAGGAGGACATATGTCCAAACGTGATTATTACGAGGTGCTTGGCGCCGACAAAGGCGCGTCTGCGGACGAGCTGAAGAAAGCCTATCGCAAGAAGGCCAAGGAACTGCACCCGGACCGCAACGCGGACAATCCCGACGCCGAAGCGCAGTTCAAGGAAGTCAACGAAGCCTATGACGTCCTAAAGGATGCCGAGAAAAAGGCCGCCTATGACCGTTTCGGCCATGCCGCGTTTGAAAATGGCGGCGGCGGGCGCCCCGGCGGGTTCGGTGGCGGCGGGCAGGGTGACTTTGCCAGCGCGTTTTCCGATGTGTTTGACGACCTGTTCGGCGATTTCATGGGCGGCGGTGGTCGCGCCGGCGGTGGCCGTCAGCGTGCCGCGCGCGGGGCTGACCTGCGCTATAACCTGCGCGTGACGCTCGAAGATGCGTTCTCTGGGATGCAGAAAACCATCAATGTGCCGACCTCGGTGCAATGTGGCGAATGTAATGGATCCGGTGCCGAAGGCGGGGCCGAACCGACCACCTGTCCGACCTGTTCGGGCATGGGAAAGGTGCGCGCCACGCAGGGGTTCTTTACGGTTGAACGCACCTGCCCGACCTGTTCCGGCCTGGGTCAGATCATCAAAAACCCCTGTGGCAAATGCGGCGGCGCGGGTCGTGTTCAAAAGGACCGGTCGCTGTCGGTGAACATCCCTGCGGGTGTGGAAACTGGCACGCGCATTCGTCTGGCTGGCGAGGGCGAGGCGGGGATGCGCGGCGGCCCTCCGGGTGATCTCTATATCTTTATCGAGGTCGCGGCGCATAAGATCTTTGAACGCGAAGGCACGGAACTGCATTGTCGCGTGCCGGTGGCCATGTCTGCCGCCGCGCTGGGTGGTGACATCGAGGTGCCGACAATTGACGGCGGTCGCTCGCGGGTGAAAATCCCGGCGGGCAGCCAGTCTGGCCGTCAGATGCGTCTGCGTGGCAAGGGTATGCCTGCGTTGCGTGGGGGCGGTGTCGGTGACATGTTCATCGAACTGGCGGTCGAAACGCCGGTCAACCTGACCAGCCGCCAGAAAGAACTGCTGCGCGAGTTCGAAGAGCTGAGCGAGGAAAACAATCCCGAAAGCTCCAGCTTCTTCAAATCCGTCAAGAACTTCTGGGATTCGATGAAGGGGTGAATTGCTGAACCCGCCTCTTTGGGGCGGGCAAATCATCCGGGGAATGATTTGAGTAATTCACGGTCGGAGAACCTCAGTATCCTGAAAGAGCCGCGCATCGTCGCGGCTCTTTTCATTTTAACAAATGATTCACCAAGTCCGGGCAGGCTGGGCGCATGACCAGAGGCCCGCATTTCTCGGATTCCCAGGCTGCGCTGTTCGATATGGACGAGGCGCCGGTTCAGCCCTTGGAAAACACCAAGGTGCTGCCGAGCTATATCAAGGATCACCGCGCCCGTCTGCGGGAACGCTTTCTGATCGGCGGGGCCGAGGCGCTGCCGGATTACGAGATGCTGGAACTGGTCCTGTTCCGCGCCATCCCGCGTCGCGATGTGAAACCGTTGGCGCGGCAATTGCTGGAGATGTTTGGTGACTTCAACGGGGTGCTTTCTGCCCCTACAGCCCGGCTAAGAGAGGTCAAAGGCGTCGGCGATGCGGTGATCACGGAATTGAAAATTGTCGAGGCCGCAGCACATCGGCTTGCGCGCTCTAAGGTGTTGCGCAAGCAGGTTGTCAGCAGTTGGGACGCGTTGCTGGATTATTGTCAGACCGCCATGGCGCATAACGATATCGAACAGTTCCGGGTGCTGTTTCTGGATCGCAAAAACGTGCTGATCGCGGATGAGGCGCAGGCGCGCGGCACGGTGGACCATGTCCCGGTTTACCCGCGCGAGGTGGTCAAGCGGGCGCTAGAATTAAACGCCACGGCGATGATCCTTGTGCATAACCACCCGTCAGGCGACCCCACGCCCAGTCACGAAGACATTGAGATGACAGCAGAAATTCAGCGCGCCGCCGATGCGCTGGGGATCACGCTGCACGACCATCTGGTGATCGGAAAATCGCGCGAGCTGAGCTTTCGCGCAGAAGGCCTACTCTAGCCAGACCTCGACCCGGCGATTGACCTGCCGCCCCCAGGCACTGTCATCACAGGCCATGGGCATCGCTTCACCATAGGCGTCGATCTGGATGTCGACCCGCGCCAGATCGGCGGTCTCCGCAGCATCCAGCACCGCTTTGCGTACGGTTTCAGCCCGCTTGCGCGCGATGCGCAGATTGGCGGATGCGGGGCCATCGCCGTCGGAAAATCCGATAAAGACAACGCGGCGTCCGTCATAGGCCCCTGCCTCCAGCGCGCGGGCCAGTTGCTGCACGTTGGAGCGGGATTGCGCGTCCAGCCGGGTAGACCCTGCCTCGAACCGAAAAGAGGTGGTCAGGCGGCGCATATCCGACAGGCTGCGGGTCATGCGTTTCAGCCGGTCCAAATCTTCGCGCCCATTGGCCACCAGAATGGCATTGGCCATCCGGTCGCCTTGCAGGTCCATGGGCACTTCTTCCGGGGCCTGATCGACAAACCCGGCGCGGCGGATCACGATCTGCGCCGGGGCGGATCGGGTGAAGGCCAGGAAATCCCGCGCCAGTGCAGGCAGGCGGCGTGCCGGAATGTACAGGAACATGGGCGCGGTCAGCGGGTAGTCTTCGGTCTTGATCGTGCGGCGCGCGGCGCGCAGCTGGAACCCGCAGGGGCCAGTCAGGATCAGCGGTTTGCTGTTGTCGATCTGCGAATGGAAGGTCAGGCCAAAGCCGAACGGATCCCCGGCCACGGCCTGTGACACGGCGCTGGTCTGATCATGACGCTGTGCTGCGGCACGTGCCTTGCCACGGACGCGGTTCAGCAGGCGGTCTTCGACTGCTTGTGTCAGGCCGGCGGCGGTGTCGCGCAGATGGATGGTGATCGGGGCATCCACCCCACCCAGCCCGCGCCAACTGCGATGCGCGCCGGTCAGGATATCCACGACCTCGTCCAGGGTGATGCTGTCCACCGGGTTCTGCGGCGCGACCACCGGCACAATCGCATCCAGCGCCAGCACGCGCGAGCGATTCGGATGGGTCATGTCGCCTAGCCCCGCCGCGCGGGCCTGCTGCACCTCGCTGGGGCGGATTTCGCGCAGGGCCATGACGATATCGGCATCATCGGCCAGCAGGTCGGCGAATCCGCGATCTGTATTTGTCACCCGAAAGGCAAAGCGCCCCACGGTTTTGCCGGATTTGGTGTCGCTGAGGATATAGGTGAACTGGCTGTCATCCTGTTTCACGCGCTTGGTCGACAACCCGTTGCGCAGGGCAAAGGATTCGACCAGCGCGGGCATCAGCACCCGGCCTATTGTGGCGGATCCTGACACGGTCAGCTCGGCAACGTAATCGGTGAGGGACGGGCAGGCAAAGCCCTCGCACAGCACGCCGGACCCATCCACCGTCAATTCGCCATATTGCGTGCGGATGCGGTAAAATTCACCGTCAAAGCCCAGCAATGTGCCGGACAGTTCAACCCCGCCATCGCGAGAGCGCAGCGTGATGTCCTCGGCCAGGGCCGCAGGAGGTTGAAACAAAAAGAAAAGTGCGGCGAGTGTCGCCGCACGAAGCCAGTACATAATCCCGGTGATCCGCAGCCGTTACTTTGCCGCGACTTTCAGGTCTTGGACGAGGTTTTTCAACACCAGAAAATCACCTGTGCTGTCGCAGCCGGGAATTTCCAGCGCAAGATCGCGCACCCGCAGCTGTCCATCGGCGGGCAATTCCAGGGTTTGGGCGGCCACCGTGTCGGCGCAGTTCATCGCGGTGACTTCGGCTTCGACCGTCAGTTTCACAGCGCCGGATTGTTTGGCGGTGCCGGTGGGAAAGGAATAGATTTCGGCGACCAGGGCTTCGGGCGTGTTTTCCTGACCAAGCCGGGTCATGAACCCGCCTTCGCCCCGCGCGGCGCGGCCCAGATCACCGGCGGCGGCGGCCCAGATATGGCCTTCGGTGAAATAATCGGCGTCAAATTCGCGGGCATGAAGCTGCAGCCCAGCCTTGCCTTTCCACTGCAGCACAACGCGGTCATAGAAGGGCAGGGCACCGACTTCGGTCGAGGCTGTCGTACCTGCGCCGCTGGCAAAGCTGGCAATGAACATGGCGCGTTCATTCAGCGCCGGAACGGTCAGTTTCAGCGTGCCATCGGGCTGCACCACTTCGGTGAACATCAGACCCTGATGGTGGATTGTGACGCGTTCAGAGGCGTTACAGGGGGCGGATAGGGTCAGATCAACCATAGCGCCTGCGACCGTGTCGGCGCGCATTGCCAGATCACAGCTGAACCCATCCTGTGCCTCTTCCTGAGGCAGGGTGGCGGCAAGGCCGGTATCCGGGTCGGCGGCGCTGAATGTGATCTGGGTGTCCGGCAGCGCGGCGCTGGCCAGAGTGTCCGATGGCAGACGCGGCACAGCCGTCCCAGAGGAAGCATAGGCGATTTCCGTGACCTCGACAGGGCCGGTGATGCGGGCCTGTTCGCCCTGACCGGGCAGGCCGTATTGCATGACATAGCCCGTGGCGATGGCGATCAGCAGGGTGGCCCCTGCAATGGCAAAACTTCTGATGCGCGACATGACTGCCTCCCATTTGTGAGGGTTTGGAAACAATCTGAGGGCCAAAGGTGGCGGCGTTTGGGCGCTTGCGCGGACTCAATTGGGCTTTTGCACAGGGTTTTACGGCGTTTTATGGCCGGATCATGGCAAAGACACAGGCCGCCCGGTATGCGGACGGCCTGCCAAAGATCTGTTTGCGTGGTGCCCTTGGCCTGATCAGGCCAGACGCCCGTGGCAATGTTTGAACTTTTTGCCCGACCCGCAGGGGCAGGAATCGTTGCGGCTGGGATTGCCCCAGGTGCTGGGGTCGGTTTCGTCGAAACCGGCGATCAGCGGGGTGGGGGCATCGCCCTCTGCTGCGGTGTCGGTTGTTGTGGTGGCACCTGCCTCGGCGGGCTGGCCCTGGGGCGCGGCGGCGGCCTGTTGTTGCTGCATCTGTGCCTGTTGCTGGGCGATCATCTGCTGCATCATTGCCTGCTGTTCCTCTTCGGTCAGCGGACGCACCTGAGCCAGCTGCCCGGTCACCTGCTCGCGCAGCGAATCCAGCAGGCTTTCGAACAGTTGGAAGGCCTCGGTCTTGTATTCGTTCAGCGGGTCGCGCTGTGCATAGCCACGGAAACCCACGACCGAGCGCAGATGTTCCAGCGTCAGCAGGTGCTCGCGCCATTTGGCGTCGATGGTCTGCAGCAGAACGCCTTTTTCGATCTGACGCATGTTGTCGGGGCCAAAGGCCTCGGCCTTTTCGGCCATCAGCTTGTCCGAGGCGTCCTCCAGACGTTCACGGATCACATCCTGATCCACGCCATCTTCGTCGGCCCAGCCCATAACCGGTTCGTTCAGGCCCAGCTTTTCGATGGTGGCGGCATACAGCCCCTCCATGTCCCACTGTTCGGCATAGGATTTCGGCGGCGCATAGATATCGACCAGCTCGTCGATGACCTCGTGGCGCATGTCCTGCGTGATCTCCGACAGGTCTTGGGATTCCATGATTTCGCGTCGCTGGCTAAAGATCACCTTGCGCTGATCGTTCATCACATCGTCGAATTTCAGCAGCTGCTTGCGGATGTCAAAGTTGCGGCCCTCGACCTTGGCCTGCGCGCGTTCCAGCGATTTGTTCACCCAGGGGTGCACGATCGCCTCGCCCTCTTTCATGCCCAGCTTGCCCAGCACATTGTCCAGACGTTCCGAGCCAAAGATGCGCATCAGGTCGTCATCCAGCGACAGGAAGAACGAGCTGCGGCCCGGATCGCCCTGACGGCCGGAGCGGCCACGCAGCTGGTTGTCGATGCGGCGGCTTTCGTGACGTTCGGTGGCCAGAACGAACAGGCCGCCCGCATCCTTGACCTCTTGTTCGTCTTTCTTGTGGCCTTCTTCGATTTCGGCGCGGATCTCGTCGGGGTTGCGATCTGGATCGGCGGCGATGGCCTCCATGATCTTGAACTCGACATTGCCGCCCAGTTTGATGTCGGTGCCACGGCCCGCCATGTTGGTGGCGATGGTCACGGCGCCCATCTTGCCGGCATCGGCGACGATCTGCGCCTCTTGTTCGTGCTGGCGGGCGTTCAGAACATTATGGGTCAGACCCGCCTCAGTCAGCAGCTGGCTGAGTATTTCAGATTTTTCAATCGAGGTGGTGCCGACCAGAACCGGCTGGCCCTTTTCATGGGCGAGCTTGATTTCCTCGACAATGGCGTTGAATTTTTCCTGCGCGGTCCGGTACACCTTGTCGTCATCGTCGATCCGGGCGACGGGACGGTTGGTCGGAACCTCGACCACACCCAGCCCGTAGATTTCCGCAAATTCCTCGGCCTCGGTCAGGGCGGTGCCGGTCATGCCGCCCAGCTTTTCATAGAGGCGGAAATAGTTTTGGAAGGTCACGCTGGCCAGGGTCACGTTTTCCGGCTGGATCTGGCAGCCTTCCTTGGCCTCGATTGCCTGATGCAGCCCTTCGGACAGGCGGCGACCCGGCATCATGCGACCGGTAAATTCGTCGATCAGCACGACCTCGCCATCGCGGACGATGTAATCCTTGTCCTTCTGGAACAGTTTATGCGCGCGCAGACCCTGATTGACGTGATGCACGATGGTCGTGCTTTCGGGGTCATAGAGCGACTGCCCCTCAGCCAGCAGGCCACGGGCGACCAGATGCTGTTCCAGAAATTCATTGCCTTCGTCGGTGAAGGTCACGTTCTTGGATTTTTCGTCAATCGTGTAGTGGCTGTCGTCCAGATCCGGGATCAGCTTGTCGATGCCGACATAGAGTTCCGAACGATCCTGCGCCGGGCCGGAAATAATCAGCGGGGTCCGCGCTTCGTCGATCAGGATGCTGTCCACCTCGTCGACAATGGCGAAATAGTGATCCTTCTGGCTCAGCTGGGCCAGTTCGGATTTCATATTGTCGCGCAGGTAATCAAAGCCCAGTTCGTTATTGGTGGCGTAGGTGATGTCGCAGGCATAGGCCGCCTGCTTTTCCTCGTCGGGCTGGCGCGGATAGACGACGCCACAGGTCATGCCCAGCACGGCGTAGACTTTGCTCATCCATTCGCTGTCCCGCTTGGCAAGGTAATCGTTCACGGTGACGATATGCACGCCGCGCCCGGTCAGCGCGTTCAGATAGGCGGGGAAGGTCGCGACAAGGGTTTTGCCCTCGCCGGTTTTCATTTCCGAGATATTGCCCTGATGCAGGAAAATCCCGCCCATCAGCTGCGTGTCAAAGGCCCGCAGACCCAGCGCGCGCTTGGCGCCTTCACGGCAGTTGGCAAAGGCTTCGGGCAGGATCGCATCCAGCTTTTCGCCATCGGCGATGCGTTTGCGGAATTCTTCGGTTTTGGCGATCAGACCCGCGTCATCCAATGCTTCGAATTCGGTTTCCAGCGCGTTGATCTTTTCGACCAGCGGGCGGGTGGCTTTGACTTTGCGATCATTCGGCGTGCCGAACATCTTACGCGCGAGTTTTCCCAGCATGGTCTATCTTTACCCGTTCTCAATCCCGTGAGCGGCATCTGCTTGCCCGCTTCGCACTCAACCCATATGAAACAGGGGAACGACCGGCCTGCATAAGCCCCTGCGGCATGTAAGCGTCGGACCCGAAAGTGTCAACGCCGCCCAAGGGCGCGGCCCCTCTGGAAGGACCAAACGATGTCGAAAACCCTCATGAAACTGGGCGCTGCGGCGATTGCGCTGGCACTGGCTGCCCCGGTTCACGCCGAAGGGGACATGACCGCGGATTCCGTGGTTGCCACGGTGAACGGCACCGAAATCACCCTGGGCCACGTTCTGAGTGTGCGCGCCGGTCTGCCCGAACAGTACCAGCAACTGCCCGCAGATGTGCTGTGGGACGGGATCCTGGACCAACTGATCCAGCAAGAAGCCCTGGCGCAGGACGATCTGGCCAGTGAAACCCGTCGTGTGCGCGTTGCGCTGGAAAATGAGCGCCGCTCGCTTTTGGCCGCAGAGGCGCTGGGGGCGATTGCCGAAAACGCAGTCAGCGAAGAGGCGATCCGCGCCGCCTATCAGGCCGATTACGCCGACAGCCCGCAGGGGATGGAATTTAACGCCTCTCACATTCTCGTGGACAACGAAGAATCGGCGCTGGAAATCCTGAAATCGGTCAAAAGCGGTACAGATTTTGCCGAAGCCGCACGCGAACATTCCACCGGCCCGTCCGGTCCCGGTGGCGGTGCGCTGGGGTGGTTTGGCCCCGGCATGATGGTCGAACCGTTTCAAAAAGCGGTCGAGTCGCTGGAACCCGGTGACATCACCGGCCCGGTGCAGACACAGTTTGGCTGGCATGTGATCAAGCTGAACGAAACCCGGATCCCGGACGTGCCGCCGCTGGACGCCGTGCGCGAAGAAATCATGGGCAAGCTGCAACAGGGCGCGGTCACAACCTATCTTGAGGATCTGGTGAACGGGGCGGATGTCACCCGCAGCAGCAAGGACAGCATCGACCTGTCCATCCTGAACAAGATCGAATTGCTGGAGGAATAAATGGGCAAACCTGCGCCTGTCTCGCCCCTGGCTCCGGCCAGTTTTCCCGACTTGCCCCAGATTGACGGTCTGCGCCTTGCTGCTGCCGAAGCCGGGGTGAAATATCAGGGTCGGCTGGACGTGATGCTGGCGGTGATGGACCCCGGCAGCGTGATTGCCGGTGTCTTTACCCGGTCTGCCACGCGATCCTCCAACGTGCTGGATTGCCAGACGAAAATCGGCATGGACAGCGATGCAGGCGCGGCGATCATCGTCAATTCCGGCAACTCGAACGCCTTTACCGGGCGCGCGGGGGACGGTTCTGTCAACGCGATCTGCGCCGCTGTGGCGGAGCGTGTCGGCCTACCCGAAACCCGCGTTTTCACCAGCTCGACCGGGGTGATTGGTGAACCGCTGCCTCATGATCGGATCATCAGCCAACTGGATGCGCTGGCGACCAATCTGTCGGCCGACGGTCTGCCGGATGCGGCGCAGGCGATCATGACCACCGACACCTTTGCCAAAGGCGCGACAGCGACGGTCGAGATCAACGGCAAGCCGGTCAAGATCGCGGGCATCGCCAAAGGGTCAGGCATGATCGCGCCGGATATGGCGACGATGCTGGTCTATATCTTTACCGATGCCAAGATCGCGCGCGCCGACCTGCAGGCGCTGGTCAGCCGCCTGAATGCGGGCAGTTTCAACAATATCACGGTGGATAGCGACACCTCGACCTCGGACACGCTGTTGATTGGCGCGACCGGGGCATCCGGCGTTGATGTCACTGGCAATGCGGCGTTTGAAACCGCGCTGGACGGCGTGATGCTGGATCTTGCTCATCAGGTTGTGCGCGACGGCGAAGGGGCGACAAAATTCGTCACCGTCGAAGTCACCGGCGCGGCCAACGATGCGGATGCCCGCACCCACGCCCTGTCCATCGCGAACTCGCCTCTGGTGAAAACCGCCGTGGCTGGCGAAGACCCCAACTGGGGCCGCGTGGTGATGGCGGTCGGCAAATCCGGCGCTGCGGCGGATCGCGACACGCTGACCATCCGATTCGGCGATGTGCTGGTGGCCGAAAACGGCTGGGTTGCAGAGACCTATCGCGAAGAAGACGGTGCCGCCGTGATGAAACAGCCGGACATCACCATCCGTGCTGATATCGGCCTTGGCGAGGGCCGTGCCACTGTCTGGACCTGCGACCTGACCCATGGCTACATCACGATCAACGCGGATTATCGGTCCTGATCCGGGCTTCTCTGCTTTGAAAATACCCAAGGCGCGGGGGCTGTCCTCGCGCCGGACCGCATTGAAAAGGCGCTTTTCATGAAAACCATCCTTGTTTCCGCCGTTGCGCTGATCGACACCGACGGTCGTATCCTTCTGGCGCAGCGGCCTGAGGGCAAATCCATGGCCGGTCTCTGGGAATTTCCCGGCGGCAAGGTCGAGCCGGGCGAAACCCCCGAGGTCGCGCTGATCCGTGAATTGCAGGAAGAGCTGGGCATCGACACCTGGGCCAGCTGTCTCGCCCCGCTGACCTTTGCCAGCCATAGCTATGAGGATTTCCACCTGCTGATGCCGCTTTTCGCCTGCCGAAAATGGGATGGAATTCCGCAAGCGCGCGAAGGGCAGGTGCTGAAATGGGTCGCTGCCAAGGATCTGAAATCTTATCCGATGCCTCCGGCGGACGTGCCGCTGATTCCCATCCTGCGGGATTGGCTATAAAATAAGCATCCCTCAAAAATCTTACGACTTTCGTATAGGGGCTCACACTTAGATCGCTATTTGATTACCCAATGTGCGTAATTTTCTGCTTTCTGGTGGTTTAAATATTAAAATTTTGCACATACTCTCAAATTGTTATTGACCTTGGGGAGTAAAGCCATGTTGCGCACAGTTGTGATAGGTAGCTGCGTCTCCGTACAGGGCCTGTTGGAAAAGACCTTTCCTGATGGCCGTATGTCGGTGCGCGTCGGTGATCGTATCTATGTTGGGTTGCCCGTTCGCAAAACCGCCTGAGCGGATTGCACACATACCGGTAAACATCCTGGCCCTCGCTCACTCTGGGGACCAGATGTAGAAAAGGCGCCCGTTGAGGCGCCTTTTTTGATGTCCCAATGATGGGGTAGGGGCCCCGCAGGGCCCCTTTATCAGTCCAGCGTACGCTCGATCTCTTCACGTTCAAAGATCTCGATGACGTCCTGCGGGCGGATGTCGTCGTAGTTCTCGAACGCCATTCCGCATTCCTGACCAGACAGCACCTCGGCCACCTCATCCTTGAAGCGTTTGAGCGTTTTCAGCGTACCTTCGTGGATCACGACGTTGTCGCGCAGCAGGCGCACACCGGCAGAGCGACGTGCCACACCTTCGGTGACGATACAGCCCGCGACCTTGCCCACGTTCGAGACCTTAAAGACCTCTTTGATCTGGGCATAACCGATAAAGTTCTCGCGGATCTCGTTGGACAGCAGGCCAGATGCGGCGGCTTTGACGTCATCCACAAGGTCATAGATCACCGAATAGTACCGGATCTCCACGCCCTTCTGGTTGGCGGCGTTGCGGGCCGACGTGTTGGCACGCACGTTGAAACCGATCACCGGGCAGCCCGATGCTTCGGCCAGGCCGACATCGGTTTCGGTGATCGCGCCAACGCCCGAGTGCAGCACGCGCACGCGCACCTCGTCGTTGCCGACCTTTTCCAGCGCCTGAACAATCGCCTCGGCAGAGCCCTGCACGTCGGCTTTGACCAGCACAGGCAGCTCGGAGACATTTTCGTCTTCCTTGGCTTTCTGCATCAGCTGTTCCAGCGTGGTGGCTGCACCGGCGGCGGCGCGCTTTTCCTTGGCCAGGTTGGCGCGATATTCCGCGATCTCGCGGGCCTGAGCCTCGGTCTCGGTCACGTTCAGAACGTCACCGGCCTCGGGCGTGCCGTTCAGACCCAGAACCTCGACAGGAACCGAGGGGCCGGCTTCTTTGACGCGCTCGCCCTTGTCGTTGATCAGCGCACGGACCTTACCGTATTGCTCACCCACAACAAAGATGTCGCCCTGTTTCAGCGTCCCGGTCTGGACCAGAACCGTGGCAACCGGGCCGCGACCCACATCCAGCTGGGCCTCGATCACGGCACCCTGGGCGGCGCGGTCGGGGTTGGCTTTCAGTTCCAGGATCTCGGCCTGCAGTGCGATCGCTTCGAGCAGGGCGTCAAGGCCCTGACCGGTATGCGCGGACACTTCGACATCCTGAACTTCACCGGACATCTGTTCCACGACCACTTCGTGCTGCAGCAGGTCGGTGCGCACCTTGGTCGGGTTCGCGGACGGCTTGTCGCATTTGTTGATCGCAACGATCATCGGCACACCGGCGGCCTTGGCGTGGTTGATCGCCTCAACCGTCTGCGGCATCACGGCGTCATCCGCAGCCACAACCAGAACCACGATATCCGTCACCTGAGCCCCGCGCGAGCGCATGGAGGTAAAGGCGGCGTGGCCGGGTGTATCCAAGAAGCTGAGCACAGAGCCGCTGTCGGTGGTCACCTGATAGGCGCCGATATGCTGGGTGATGCCCCCGGCTTCGCCAGCGGTCACTTTCGCATCGCGAATCGCGTCCAGCAGCGAGGTTTTGCCGTGGTCAACGTGGCCCATGATGGTGATGACCGGCGGACGCGGCTGCAGATCTTCGTCCTTGTCCTCGACCTGCTGGATCACGTCCTCGACATCGGCGTCGGACACGCGGGTCACTTTGTGGCCGAATTCCTCGATGATCAGTTCCGCGGTGTCCTGGTCGATGGTCTGGTTCTGAGTCGCCATGATGCCGTTGTTCATCAGGGCCTTGACCACGTCTGCCACGCGCTCCGCCATGCGGTTTGCGAGTTCGGCCACGGTGATGGCCTCGGGCAGCTGAACGTCACGCACAACCTTTTCGCGGGCCTGGGTGCCACCCATCGCCTTTTGACGCGCGCGCTCTTGCTTACGCTTCATCGCGGCCATGGATTTCTGGCGACCGCCACTGCCGCTGAGCGCCTGATTCAGGGTCAGCTTGCCCGAGCGGCGACCACCGCCATCATTGCCACGGCCTTTGCCACGGTTGCGGTCATCGCGTTCCGGTGTCGCGCGGCGCGGCGCTTCTTTTTCCTTGGCCGGGCCACGGCCACGGGCCGGTTCCTCGGTTTTGGGCGCGGGGGCTGCGGCCGCGCGTTTGGCGGCCTCGGCGGCCTCGCGGGCTTTGCGCTCTTCTTCTTCGGCCTTGGCGCGGGCGCGCTCTTCGGCTTCGCGCTGTTCGCGCTCTTTCTGTTCTTTCTCGGCGCGCTTGCGCTCGCGCTCTTCGGCGCGGGCCTTTTCCTCGGCCTCACGCTTGGCCTGTTCTTCGGCCTCGCGCGCCTTGGCGGCCTGAAGTGCCTTCAGGCGGCGTTCCATTTCCGCGTCAGAGATGCCGGCAGGGCGTTTTCCGCCCATTGCGCCAACCAGGCCGCCCTTGCCGCCGCCCGCACCCGCACCGGGTTTGGGGACCACAACGCGCTTGCGCTTGGTTTCCACCACGACGTTCTTGGTCCGGCCGTGGCTGAAGCTTTGCTTCACATTGCCGGAACGGGCACCACCGCGCAAACCCAATGTCTTTTTGCCGTCGTTATCGCTCATGAAGCTACTTTATCCTTTCCGGCGGCCCCTGCCGCCGCGATCCGCATCAGACGCACCGATGCGTACACCCTTCAATCGTTGGGCTTCCTCTACAACACGTCGCGCCAAACCGCCAGCGCCAAGCGCCGCATGTATCACGCTTTGTCGTCCAAAGGCCATGCCCAGTTCGTCAGCAGTCAGCCAGCCAATGTAATTTCCGCCATAAGGGGTCGAAAGTTTCGACTTGCCCCGTTCGGATCCATCAACTGCCTGGATCAAAACCCGTGCCTCTTCCTTGTCGAGGCTGGTCTTGACCTTTTCATATCCAGACACCGCAACGCCCGATTTCCGCGCCAGGCTGATCAGGTCAACCACACGGCGCGAAAGCATTTTTTCCAGTGTCGAAACCAGATCCTCGGGCGGTGTGACCGGCTGGCGTGCCGCGCGAGAGAACAGGCCTTTCTTTGCTGCCTTTTCCAGCGCGGCCTTGTCCGAGGCCACATATATGCCACGGCCCGGCAGTTTTCCAGCCAGATCCGGCGCCAGCTGCCCCTCGGGGCCGATGACGAACCGGATCAGGCCGGATTTCGGCTGGGCCTCGCCTGTGGCGATGCATTTGCGTTCCGGGCCGTCTTCCCGGTCTTTTGCCTTGCCGCCGCGACTCATCTCTGGATCAGGCCTCCTCGGTGCCTTCTGCGGTCTCGGCCTCTTCGCCCTCTTCCGCGTCCTCTTCGGTCTCCAGCTCGGTCGGGTCGACCCAGCCCAGCAGGATGCGGGCGGTCATGACCATGTTCTGAGCCTCTTCGAGGTCAACGCCATGCGGTTCCAGCAGGCCGTCATCCTTGACGCGCTGGCCATCCACGCTGGTCCAGCCACCGGCCAGTTCCCAGTCGGCGCAGGTTGCGAAATCTTCCAGCGACAGAACACCGTCTTCGGCCAGAGCCACGACCATTTGCGGGGTCAGCCCCTCAAAGTCGATTAGGTTCTGCTGCACGCCCAGTTCAGCGGCGCGGGCCAGAGCCTTGCGGGCCTGCTCTTCCAGATATTCGCGGGCGCGGGTCTGCAATTCGCCGGCTGTGTCTTCGTCAACACCGTCGATCACCAGCAGTTCGTCGAGCTCGACATAGGCGACCTCTTCGAGATTGGTGAAGCCCTCGGACACCAGCAGCTGGGCAAAGAATTCGTCCAGGTCCAGGGTTTCCATGAACAGCTTGGTGCGAATCTCAAACTCTTTCTGACGGCGTGCCGATTCTTCTTCCTCGGTGAGGATGTCGATATCGAGGCTGGTCAGCTGGCTGGCCAGACGCACGTTCTGACCGCGACGACCAATGGCCAGGCTCAGCTGATCGTCGGGCACGACGACTTCGATGCGCTCGGCATCTTCGTCCAGAACAACCTTGGACACTTCTGCAGGCTGCAGCGCGTTCACCAGGAAGGTCGGCATGTCCTCGTTCCAGGGGATGATGTCGATCTTTTCGCCCTGCAATTCGTTCACAACGGCCTGCACGCGCGAGCCACGCATACCGACACAAGCGCCGACCGGGTCGATGCCGCCATCATAGGACACAACGCCGATCTTGGCGCGCGAACCGGGGTCACGGGCCACGGCCTTGATTTCGATGATGCCGTCATAGATTTCCGGCACTTCCATCTTGAACAGCTCGGCCATAAATTCAGGCGCGGTGCGCGACAGGAAGATCTGCGGGCCACGGGTCTCGCGGCGCACATCCTTGATGTAGCAGCGGATGCGGTCGCCGGGGCGATAGCTTTCGCGGCCGATCTTTTCATTGCGGCGCAGGATGCCTTCGCCACGGCCCACATCGACGATGACATTGCCGTATTCTTCGCGTTTGACCTGACCGTTGATGATCGTGCCGGCGCGGTCCTTAAATTCGTCATACTGGCGGTCACGCTCGGCTTCGCGGACCTTTTGCAGGATCACCTGCTTGGCGCTTTGCGCGGCGATGCGGCCCAGTTCAACCGGGGGCACTTCTTCGACAAAAGTGTCGCCGATCTGCGGATCCGCCATGTATTGTTTGGCGGTCTGCACGGTCATTTCAGCCTGGTAGTTTTCCAGCTCTTCTTCTTCGACCACGGTGCGCACGCGGGTAAAGGTGGCGCGGCCGGTCTTGCGGTCGATGCTGACGCGGATGTCCATTTCCGCGCCGTAGCGGGATTTGGCTGCGCGGGCGAGGCTTTCTTCCATCGCTTCGACCACCAGACCGGGGTCGATCATCTTTTCACGCGCCACCGCTTCGGCGGTCTGCAGCAGTTCCAGCTGGTTTGCAGAGGTGATTGCCATAGTCTTACTCCTCCTCGCGAGGCGCGTCTTCGGCCTCGATCTCGTCGAATTGGGTTTCGTCCACTGCGGCGGCTTTGCGTTGGCGCAGCATTTCGCGGACCAGTTCGTCGGTCATGACCAGCTTGGCTTCGCCCAGCCAGTCGAATTCAAGGCCAATGGTGCCTTCTTCCATATTGATCAGGACTTCGTTGCCCTCGATCCCGGCCAGAACGCCGCGGAACCGCTTGCGCCCGTCGATCAGGTTCTGGGTTTCCAGCTTGGCCTCGTAGCCCTCGTAGGTGTCGAAATCCTTCAGCCGGGTCAGCGGGCGGTCGATGCCGGGGCTGGAGACCTCAAGCGTGTAGGCATCGGCGATGGGATCCTCGACATCCAGCGTGGCGCTGACGGCGGTGGAAATATTGGCGCATTCGTCGACTTCGATGCCGCCCTCGGGGCGCTCGGCCATGATCTGAAGGGTGGGCGTGTTGCCCCCCATCAGGCGAATCCGCACCAGTTCAAAACCCATATCCTCGATCACCGGGGTGATGATCTCGGCCAGGCGCTTGTCGATGGCGGTCTTGGCGATCAGGTCGGTCATTATCCTGCCTTCTGGTCCTGATGCCCCCATGGGATCAACGCGATCCGGGGCGCAAGAATCCCCCTTGGGAAGAGGGCACAAAAAAACGGGCCAGCGGCCCGTCCGAATTTCTCCGATGGGCGTTGGGTTTGGACCCCAGCGCACCGCTGTTGGCAAGGGATATAGGCCGATTACCCCTTTTACGCAAGGGGATTCGCGTTTTGCCGCCTGGTTGCGCCGATTTGCCCGCGTGGCAAGGGCCTGCAACCTGCCTAAAAGGTGCCTGTGAAAGGCGCAAAAACTCAGCGGTTGATTTCGGTACGCAATTGTATACAAAGCGCCTTGTAAGCCCGGACATCCCATAGGCCGGGTGCTGGAATCCGCGTGCCGCATGGCGTATTGCGTGCGCAGCCAAGGAAAGGTTTGGAACTCATGTCTGAACAGAACACCCCCGATATCATCTATACCAAGGTTGACGAAGCGCCCGAGCTGGCCTCGGCCTCCTTCCTGCCGATCATCCGCAAATTCGCCGCTGCGGCTGGCGTGTCGGTCGGCACCAAGGACATCTCGCTGGCGGGCCGCATCATCGCGACCTTCCCCGAGTCCCTGACCGAAGAGCAGCGCCAGGACGATCACCTGGCAGAGCTGGGCGAGCTGGTGAAAACCGCAGGCGCCAACGTGATCAAGCTGCCCAACATCTCGGCATCGGTGCCGCAGCTGGTGGCCGCGATCGAGGAACTGCAGGCGCAGGGCTACGCGCTGCCTGACTATCCCGAGGCCCCCGCCACCGACGCGGAAAAAGCGGTCCGCGCCAAATATGACGGCATCAAGGGCTCGGCTGTGAACCCGGTCCTGCGCGAAGGCAACTCGGACCGTCGTTCGGCCAAAGCAGTCAAGAACTACGCCCAGAACAACCCGCATTCGATGGGCGCATGGGTCAGCGACAGCAAGACAAAAGTGTCCTCCATGCCGGGCAATGATTTCTACGCCAACGAAGTGTCGGCCACCATCACCGATGCGCAGGCGGGCGATGCCAAGATCGAATTTGTCGGCAAAGACGGCGCTGTGAGCGTTCTGAAAGGCAGCTGGCCTCTGGCCGCTGGCACCGTGGCCGATGCGACCTTCATGTCCGCCAAAGCTCTGGGTGCGTTCCTGGCCGAGGCCATCGAAGACACCAAAGCCGACGGCACCATGTTCTCGCTGCACATGAAAGCGACCATGATGAAGGTCAGCGACCCGATCATCTTTGGCCACGCGGTCAAAGCATGGCTGGGCCCGGTCTGGGACGCGCATGGTGACGCGATTGCCGCCGCGGGTGGCTCGCCCAATTCCGGTCTGGGCGCTGTTCTGGACGCCATCGACACGCTGGACAATGCCGACGCCATCAAGGCCGAGATCGCCGCGCTGGACCGTCCCTCCATGTATATGGTGGACAGCGACAAGGGCATCACCAACCTGCATGTGCCGTCTGATGTGATCATCGACGCCTCCATGCCTGCGGTGATCCGCGCTGGCGGCAAAGGCTGGGACGAAACCGGCGCCAAGGGCGACACCAATTGCGTGATCCCCGACCGCTGCTACGCGACCGTCTATGACGAAACCGTCAACTTCTTTAAGGCCAATGGCGCGCTGGACGTGACCAAGGCGGGCTCTGTGGCGAATGTCGGCCTGATGGCCCAGAAGGCGGAGGAATACGGCTCGCACCCGACCACGTTCGAGGCCCCCGCAGATGGCACCATCCGCGTGGTTCTGGCCAATGGCGACACCCTGCACAGCCATGATGTCGAGGCCGGTGACATCTGGCGCGCCTGCACCGTCAAGAAAGCCCCGATTGAGAACTGGATCGAACTGGCGATGGACCGTCAGCGCCTGACCGGCTCTGAGGCGATCTTCTGGCTGGACGCAAACCGCGCCCATGACGCCGAGCTGATCAAATATGTGCAGCCCGCTCTGGAAGCCGCCGGCAAATCCGACCTGTTCCAGATCCTCGCCCCGCGTGAGGCCACCGCACAGTCGCTGAAAACCATCACCGCAGGCAACGACAGCATCGCCATCACCGGCAACGTGCTGCGCGACTACCTGACCGACCTGTTCCCGATCCTGGAACTGGGCACCTCGGCCAAGATGCTGTCCATCGTCAAACTGATGAATGGCGGCGGTCTGTTCGAAACCGGTGCGGGTGGGTCTGCCCCCAAACACGTGCAGCAGCTGCAGGGTGAAAACCACCTGCGCTGGGATTCGATGGGCGAGTTCTGCGCGCTGGGCGAATCGCTGAACTTCCTCGCGGATGTAAAAGGCAACGCCAAGGCAGGCGTGCTGGGTCGCGCTGCCGAAGCTGCGACTCAGGGCATTCTGGACGACAACCGTTCGCCCTCGCGCAAAGTGGGTGAGCCGGACAACCGCGACAGCCACTACTGGTTTGCTCGCTACTGGGCCGAGGCTCTGGCCGCACAGACCGATGATGCGGATCTGGCCGCTGAATTTGCCCCGGTTGCCAAGGCACTGGCCGATGGCGAAGCGGCGATCCTGTCGGAACTGGCGGCAGCGCAGGGCCCGGCGGCGGATCTGGGCGGCTATTTCCGCACCGACGATGCCAAGACCGCAGCCGTGATGCGCCCCTCGGCGACGCTGAACGCGATCATCGGCTAAAAGGGTAGGGTGGGTTTTCAACCCACCGCTCCGCGCAATCAGACCCCTTCCGATCCGTTCGGGAGGGGTTATTTCGTCAGATGCCTGCGCACGATGGTGATCAGCCGTGTATGCGCCCGGCTGTGCCTGCGGCGCACATGCATTCCGGCATAAACGGTTTGCGCAATGGGCGCGGCATCGCGCACGGGTCTGGCCGTGCCTTGCTGGTGCAGCGCCTCGGCCGTTTCTTCGATCACATAGGCGGATCCGCCAAGCGCGCTGAGCAACCCGGTGACGGCGGCATTCTGGCCGCTGGCGACCGGTGTGTCGGCGAATTCCGGGTGTAGGCGGGTCAGCTGCATGTCAAAAGAGGGGGAGTAGCTGGCGCGGATATGTTCCGTCGGGGACAGGTCTGCAATCTGGTCGCTGCCGGTCGACACCAGAATGTAATTCAGCTCGCCCACGCTTTCGAAATGCAGGTCTGGGCCAAAGCGCGGGGTGTACAGCACCGCGAAATCCAGCCGCCCGGTCAACAGTTCCTTGTTCATCTGGATGGAATAATCCGGTTCCAGATAGAAATTGGTTTCGGGCAGGGCTTCGCGGAACTCCGCCACCCAGTCGCCAATATGCGATTCCGCCAGATCCAGCTGCAGACCAACCCGCAATGACAGGGCGTCGCCCGGACTGTTGGTGTCGCGCAGCGCAAAGGTCCAGCCGTGGCGCAGGCTGCGCGCATGGGGGGCAAACCACATCCCGGCTGTGGTTAGCTCGGTGCCTGCTCGCGACCGGTTCAGCAATTTTCGCCCAACCGCCCGTTCCAGCGCCACCACCCGCGCGGATACGGTGGATTGCGTCACGCCCAGGTTTTCCGCCGTGCGGTTAAAGCTGCGCGTGTCCAGCAGGTCCAGAAACGTGTCGATCAGTTCGATTTGCATGGTCAGATGCTAATCGACATATCCGATTAAAGATAGCGGATTTGCGAATTGAACCCTGCGCCAATCCGCCGAATACTCAGGCAACTGTTTTATGACCACAGACGGAGCACCCATCCATGTCCGAGATTCCCAGCAAGGCAAAAGTTGTCATCATCGGTGGCGGCGTTGTCGGCGTCTCAAGCCTGTATCATCTGGCCAAAAAGGGATGGACCGATTGCGTTCTGCTGGAAAAGAACGAACTGACCGCGGGCAGCACCTGGCACGCGGCTGGCAACGTGCCGACCTTTTCGACCAGCTGGGCGATCATGAACATGCAACGCTATTCGACCGAGCTGTATTCGTGGCTGGCCGAAGAGGTGGATTACCCGATGAACTACCATGTGTCGGGCTCGATTCGTCTGGCGCATAGCAAAGAGCGGATGCAGGAATTTGAACGCGCTCTGTCTATGGGCAAATACCAGGGCATCCCGATGGAAATGTGGACGCCCGAGCAGGCCAAGGACCATTACCCGTTTCTGGAAACCCATGATCTGGAGGGCGTGCTCTATGACCCGACCGATGGGGATATTGATCCGGCGCAGCTGACTCAGGCGCTGGCCAAGGGCGCGCGGGATATGGGCGCGCGGATCATCCGCTTTAACCCTGCCACGGGTGTCACCCAGAATGCGGATGGCAGCTGGATCGTGCATTCCGAAAAGGGTGACATCGCCTGTGATTACGTGGTCAACGCTGCTGGCTATTACGCGCAGCGCGTTGGCGAGATGTTCAAACCCTATGGGGGTCGCACCGTGCCCGCCATGGTCATGTCGCACCAGTATCTGCTGACCGACGAAGTGCCCGAGGTCGAAGCCTGGTCCAAGGAACATGGCGGCAAGCTGCCCCTGCTGCGCGACGTGGATATTTCCTATTACCTGCGGCAGGAAAAGAACGGGTTTAACCTTGGTCCCTATGAGCCCAACTGCAAGGGCCACTGGATGACCGAAGACGATCCCATGCCCGAGGATTTCTCCTTCCAGCTGTGGAATGACGATCTGGACCGGATCGAGGACATCGTCACCGACGCAATGGAGCGCGTGCCGCTGATGGCGACCTCCGGTGTTGGGCGTGTGATCAACGGCCCGATCCCTTACGCCCCCGATGGTCTGCCGCTGATCGGCCCGATGCCCGGTGTGAAAAACGCGTTCGAGGCGCACAGCTTTACCTTTGGCATCGCGCAGGGCGGTGGCGCGGGCAAGGTGCTGGCGGAATGGATCGTGGATGGGCACACCGAATGGGACATGTGGGCGGTCGATCCGCGCCGCTACACCGATTACACCGATCAGGACTACTGCAACCAGAAAGGCATGGAAGTCTACGGCAACGAATATGCCATGCATTTCCCGCATCACGAATGGCCCGCCGCGCGCGACAAGAAACTGTCGCCCGTGCATGACAAGGTGACCGCCGCTGGCGGTGTCATGGGGGTCTATAATGGCTGGGAGCGCGCCAACTGGTTTGCGCAGGAGGGCGATGATACCTCGCTTGAGGCGACCCACACCTGGGGCCGCTCTGGCCCGTGGGAGCAGCGCATCAAGGAAGAATGCGAAGCGGTGCGCGATCACTGTGGCGTGCTGGACCTGCCGGGCTTTTCCCGCTTTGCCGTCAAAGGCGATGGCGCGGCCGAGGCTCTGCGCGGTCTGATCACCGGTGGTCTGCCGAAAATCGGGCGCATCAATCTGGTCTATATCGCGGATGATCGCGGCCGCATCCTGACCGAAATGTCCTGCATGCGTCATGGCGAAGATGATTTCACCATGATCACCGCCGCCACCGCGCAATGGCATGACCGCGACATTCTTGTGAATGCCATGCCAGACAGCGTTTCGGTCGAGGATCTGACCACGACCCGCGACACGCTGATCGTCACGGGCCCGAAATCGCGCGAGATCCTCGCCGGTCTGTCCGATGCCGATCTGGACAGCGGCTGGCTGACCCATCAGGCGGCGACTGTGGCCGGGCAGCCTGCGCATCTGGTGCGTGTCTCCTTTGCCGGGGAATTGGGCTGGGAGGTGCACGCGCTGAACGCCGACATGCCCGCGATCTATGATGCGATCACCGCAGCCGGGGCCAAACCCTTTGGCATGTATGCGCTGAACAGCCTGCGTCTGGAAAAAGGCTATCGCGCCTGGAAGGGCGATCTGTCCACCGATTACTCGCTGTTGCAGGGCGGTCTGGAACGCTTTGTCAAACTGGATAAGCCGCAGGATTTCCCGGGCAAGGCCGCGATCCTGTCCGAGCGCCAGCAGGGTGTCACCAAACGCTTTGTCACGCTGAAGGTCGATGCAGGCGAGGCCGATGCGCCCTACATGTCCACGCTGTGGAGCGGCGGTGATGTGGTGGGCGAAACCACCTCTGGTGGCTGGGGGTACCGCGTGGGCCATTCCATCGCGCTGGGCATGGTCCGCGCCGATCTGGCCGAACCGGGCACCACGCTGGAGGTCGAGATCTATGGCACCCGCCACACCGCCGAGGTCATGGCGGACCAGCCGCTGTGGGATCCCGAAAACGCGCGTATTCGCGCCTGAGGAGGGCAGGTCCACAGTTCTGACAGGTCAGTGAGGAGGACGACCTATGGGAACAGCAGAAGGCAAAACAGGCCGTCGGGCCGGGGGGCGGGCCGCACGTCACGCGCTACGCGCCGCCCCTCTGGCGCAGGATATGCGCCCGATCCGACCGGGATTGGAGGGCGGCCAGTACCGCCCTCTGACCGACGCAGACGTGCAGAAAATCCATCACGCCGCCTTGCAGGCGCTTGAGGAAATCGGCCTGGCCGACGCCCCGCAATCCGGCATCGACATCATGACACAGGCCGGGGCGATCCTGGGTGATGATGGGCGTCTGCGCTTTCCCCGCGCGCTGGTCGAGGACATGCTGGCCAAAGCGGCCAAGGACATCACGCTATGTGGGCGCGACGAGAACCACGATCTTGATCTGTCGGGCACGCGGGTGCATTACGGCACCGCCGGGGCGGCTGTGCATCTGGTCGATCCGGTCACGCTGGAGTACCGCCATAGCACGGCGCAGGATCTGTATGACGCCGCGCGCATCACGCAGCAGCTTGAAAATGTGCATTTCTTTCAGCGGCCCATGGTCTGTCGCGACATCAGTGACAACCTAGAGATGGACCTCAATTCGATCTACGCCTCGGTTGCGGGCACAACCAAACATATCGGCATTTCCTTTTCCGAACCGCATCATGTCACGCCCTGTATGGAGCTGATCCATCAGATCGCCGGGGGCGAAGCGGCCTGGCGCGCGCGTCCGTTCATTTCCAATACGAACTGTTTCGTCGTACCGCCGATGAAATTTGCCACGGAAAGCTGCGAGGTGATGGAGCAATGCATCCATGCCGGGATGCCGGTTCTGCTGCTGAGCGCGGGCATGGCGGGGGCGACCGCCCCGCCGACCATCGCCGGTGCGATTGTGCAGGCTGTGGCGGAATGTCTGGCCGGGGTGGTCTATGTGAACGCGCTAAAGCCGGGCCATCCGGCAGTGTTTGGCACCTGGCCCTTTGGTCTGGACCTGCGCACCGGTGCCATGTCGGTCGGGTCGGGCGAGCAGGCCTTGCTCAGCGCAGGCTGCGCGCAGATGCACCGGTTTTATGGGCTTCCGGGCGGTGCTGCTGCAGGGGCGTCTGACAGCAAACTGCCAGATATGCAGGCGGGTTGGGAGCAGATGTGCTCTAACGTCATGACCGGCCTGTCGGGGCTGAACATGGTGTACGAGGCTGCGGGGATGCACGCCTCGCTGCTGGGCTTTTGTCTGGAAAGCCTGATCATGGGGGACGATCTGATTGGTCAGGCGCTGCGCTGTGTGCGTGGGATCGAAGTGTCCGACGACGCCATTGCATTGGACCAGATGAAGGCAGTCTGCATGGGGCCGGGCCACTATCTGGGTACGGATCAGACCCTCAGCCTGATGGAAACCGATTTTGTCTATCCCGATCTGGGCAACCGGATGAGCCCCAAGGAATGGGACGAGGCAGGCCAGCCGATCCTGCTGGATCAGGCCATTGCGAAAAAGGAACGTATCCTGCGCGAAAGCGGGGGCACGCTGCCGCCAGATCTGGATCGCCGTATTCGCGAAAAATACCAGATCTACTTTCAGTAGGGGGGGGGGCGCCATGCATTACGGCTATATCGGATTGGGAAATCTGGGGGCCAGCTGTGCGGCCTGCCTGCTGCGGGCGGGGTTCGATGTGACGGTGTTTGACCTCGATGCCGATCTTGCCGCGCCTCTGGTGGCCGGAGGGGCAGTTCTGGCGGACAGTGCCGCCGCGCTGGCCGAGGCCGCGGATCACGTCATCACCTGTCTGCCCTCACCCGCCATCAGCGAAGCGGTTCTGGATCAGATCCTGCCCCGGATGGGGCAGGGCACCCATTGGATCGAAATGTCGACCCTTGGCCGCGACGACGTGCTGCGCCTGTCTGAAAAGGCAGGCGATCACGGGGTGCGGATGCTGGAACTGCCGGTCACTGGCGGCGTCCATCTGGCGGCGCGCGGGGAAATCACCATGCTGCCCGGCGGCGACGCGGATCTGGTCGAAACCCATATGCCCGCGCTGCAGGCCATGGGTGACAAGGTGTTCCATATGGGGCCGCTGGGATCCTCGGCGATCATCAAGGTGATCACCAATATGCTGGCCTTCATCCACCTGAAAGCCAGCAGCGAGGCGCTGATGCTGGCCAAGCGCGGCGGGCTGGATCTGGCGCAAAGCTGGGAGGCCATCCGCGCCAGTTCGGGCAACAGTTTTGTGCATGAAACCGAAGGCGCGCTGATCCTGAACGGATCGTATGATGTCGGGTTCAACATGGATCTGGTGTTAAAGGATCTGGGCTTTGCCCTTGGTTTTGGTCGTGAATTTGGTGTCCCGCTGGATCTGGCCTCTGCGACGGAACAATCCTATGTCGCGGCGCGCGCGGCCTATGGCGGCACGGCGCAATCCCCCATGGTTGCGAAACTGCTGGAGGATCTGCTGGACACCGACCTGCGGGCGGATGGCTTCCCGGACAAACTGAAATGATCTGATGGACGGGTTGCTGGCGCTCGGCCTCTGGGCGCGTTACTCGTTATGGGTGAACAGTAAGGAGCGCACATGTCCCAAGATCGCCGCAGCCCGTTTCGTGATGCCCATCTGGATATGGATGCCGCCGAACAGGCGCCCGAGACCCCGCAGACCTTGAACCCCGCCTACCGGCTGGCCTTTGCCGACGAGGATTTCCTGTGCCGGGATGAGCTGCGCCCGGTGCGGCTGCAGCTGGAATTGCTGAAATTCGACATGCTGCTGGACCAGCACCAGATCGAGTCAACCATCGTGCTGTTTGGCGGCGCGCGCATCCCGGCCCCCGCCGACAAGGCCAGCGCCCGCACCCAGACCCTCGCCGATCTGTCGCATTTCTATGACGAGGCGCGCAGCTTTGCCGCGCTGATGACCGAGCGGTCCAAACAGACAGACAACCGTGACTATGTGATCTGCACCGGTGGTGGCCCCGGTGTGATGGAGGCCGGAAATCGCGGCGCCGAGGATGCGGGCGGTGTCAGCATCGGCCTCAACATCGTGCTGCCCCATGAACAGGCACCCAACCCCTATGTGACGCCGGACCTGTCCTTTAACTTCCACTACTTTGCCATCCGCAAGATGCATTTCCTGATGCGCGCCCGCGCGATCTGCGTTTTTCCCGGCGGGTTCGGCACGCTGGACGAGCTGTTCGAAGCCCTGACCCTGATCCAGACCGGCCGCATGAAACGCGTGCCCTTCCTGCTGTTCGGCCGCGCCTTCTGGGAAAAGATCGTCAACTGGGACGCGTTGGCCGATGCGGGCACAATCAGCCCCGAAGATCTGGACCTGTTCCGCTTTGTCGAAACCGCCGAAGAGGCCGCCGCCTTGATCGACAATTGGGAAACTGCCCCGGCGCGGGACGGTATTCCGGGGCGCTGAGCGCGCGGCGGTTTGTTTGCTGACCATTCTGGGAAGGGCCGAGTCCTGTCCCAGAATGCTGCATTCCCAGAACACAGCATCCCCAAACGGGATTTGCCGGATCTAACTGTTCTGGACCTTGCTGCGGTCAGCTTTTGTTCTGGACCTTGCGGCGGTCAGCTTTGCTGAGCGGCCTCGGGGCGCAGGCCATGTTCGACCCAGCGTTCGATCACGGCGCGGGCCCCGTCTTCGTCACGCTGTTCCAGCGACAGGCGCAGATCTTTCAGCGCGGTGGCCATCTCTATTTCTGACAGATAGCCCTCTTGGGCGCGCAGGATCTTGGCATGAGGCGTGGTCAGCATGTCTGGTGAAATCAGCAGCTCTTCATGCAGTTTTTCGCCGGGGCGCAGGCCTGTGATCTGGATCTCAATGTCGCCGTCGGGGTTGCTGGGGCTGCGCACGGAATAGCCCGCGCCTTCGATCATCTGACGGGCCAGTTTGCGGATCGGCACAGGGTCGCCCATATCCAGCACAAACACGTCGCCCCCACGGGCAAAGCTGCCAGCCAGCAGCACCAGCCGCGCGGCTTCGGAAATGGTCATGAAATAGCGCGTGACCCCGCTATGGGTCAGGGTGACAGGGCCGCCGCGCGCGATCTGTTCCTCAAATAGCGGAATGACCGACCCGGACGATCCCAGCACATTGCCAAACCGCACCATGGAAAACCGCGTGCCACTGCTGCGCGTGGCCAGATCCTGCACGATCAGCTCCGCCAGACGCTTGGACGCGCCCATCACATTGGTCGGGCGCACGGCCTTGTCCGAAGACACGAGGATAAAGCGTTCAACCCCGCAATCCCGCGCCGCGTCGGCCAGCACCTTTGTGCCGATCACATTGTTGTTCAGCCCGGCCAGCGGGTTGAATTCGACCATGGGCACATGTTTGTAGGCCGCCGCGTGCAGCACAACGTCAATCGCGTGATCCTGCAAAAGATCCCGGACCAGAGCATCATTCAGGACCGACCCAAGGATCGGCACGATGTGCAGATCGGGGTTCAGGTCGCGCAGTTCCTTGTCGATATTATACAGCGCCAGTTCCGAGTGATCGAGCAGCACAAGGCAATCGGGTTTGCAGGCGATCACCTGGCGGCACAGCTCGGCCCCGATAGAGCCGCCCGCGCCGGAAATCAGAATGCGTCGCCCCGAATAGGCATCGGTCACGCCGGGCAGTTCCTTTTCCAGACGGTTGCGGCCCAGCAAATCATCCAGCGACACGGGCGAGACCCGCTTGCCCAGTTCGCCTTCGCTGATCAGTTCGGCAAAAGACGGCAGGGCGTGGACTTCGCAGCCGACCGCGCGCAGGCGATGGGCAATCCGGGCCTGCGCAGATTGATTGAGCGAGGGCATGGCCAGCACAACCCGGTCGATTTCCTTGCGCATGACCAGTTCTTTGATCCCGGTGGATCCATGGACGCGCAGCCCGGCGACAACGCCGCTTTGCAGCGTTGGGTTGTCATCGACAAAGCCAATGGCCTGCACTTCGTCATCATGGCGCAGGGCGGCCACCAGTTGCTGCCCGGTCTGCCCAGCCCCGTAAATCAGCACACGCATCCGGCGCTTGCCACGGCGATAGACCTGGATCGTGGCCTGTCGCAGCGCCATGCGCCAGCTGGCCGATGCCACCAGAAAAACCAGACCAAAAATGGCAAAGACCCCAAAGGGCAGCCCCGCCTGCATCATGCTGTTCAGCGCATAGCCGATGCCGGACATCAAAATGGCCAGCATTGCGGTGGGCCCGATGCCGCGGGTTTCATAGGCGTTCAGCGTGGTGCGCGGCAGTCCCAGCCACCAGCCCAGCCCGGTGCCGATGGCGACCATGGCCCCCATCAGGGGCAACAGGCCCCGCAATGTTGTCAGGTCTGCCTTTACAGAGGCTTCGAGCGCGACCGCCAGGGTCAGCGCAACCGGGAGAGCGACAGCGTCGATCAGCGAAAAAACAGCTTGTTTCTGCTTGCGGCTAAGCGCCGTGACAAGCTCGTAAAACATCTGTCTGTCCCTCACGGCAGGGGGCAATGCGCCCCAGGCCGGATTTCTGTTGGTGCCTCGGTCCGGTCACGCCGGTCCGATTCCCGCATCGGCTGAGTAACTGCGGTTCAACTGACTTTTAGAATACCCCCAGATTATCAGGCAAGGGCGGAATTTCCGCACCTGCAAATTGTTGCAGGTTTTCACCGCATTGGCGAAAAACGGCAAAGTGGCCCCGATGCGGCACTGCTGCGGCGTGTTTGCTGCGGGGGCGAAAGGCCCTTCCCCCCTTGACGGACCTGATATAAGGAGCCTCAGTCGCATATTTACCGTGCGACGTCAGAAACCTTTAGGAGGGCCAAATGGGCTATAGGGTCGTCGTCGCGGGCGCCACGGGCAACGTGGGCCGCGAAATGCTGAACATCCTCGCCGAACGGGAATTTCCGGTCGATGAGATCGCAGTGCTTGCTTCGCGCAAATCGCTGGGGACTGAGGTGACATTCGGCGAGACAACTCTGAAAACCCAGGATCTCGACACGTTCGATTTCGCGGGCTGGGACATGGCGCTGTTTGCCGTGGGCTCCACCGCGACCAAGGAATACGCGCCCAAGGCCGCGGCGGCTGGCTGTGTCGTGATCGACAACAGCTCGCTTTATCGCTACGACCCGGACGTTCCGCTGATCGTGCCGGAATGCAATGCCGATGCCGTGCATGGCTATTCCAAGAAGAACATCATCGCGAACCCGAACTGTTCGACCGCGCAGATGGTTGTGGCACTGAAGCCGCTGCATGACCGCGCCAAGATCAAGCGCGTCGTGGTGTCGACCTATCAGTCCGTGTCCGGTTCGGGCAAAGAGGCGATGGAAGAGCTGTGGGATCAGACCAAGGCGGTCTACAACCCCACCTCGGACGTGCCGGCCAAGGTCTATACCAAGGAAATCGCGTTCAACGTGATCCCGCATATCGACGTGTTCATGGAAGACGGCTCCACCAAGGAAGAGTGGAAGATGGTCGCCGAGACCAAGAAAATCGTCGACCCCAGCATCAAGGTCACCGCAACTTGTGTGCGCGTGCCGGTCTTTGTCGGCCACTCGGAATCGATCAACATCGAATTCGAAGAGTTCCTGGACGAAGACGAAGCCCGTGACATCCTGCGCGAAGCGCCGGGCATCATGGTGATCGACAAGCGCGAAGACGGTGGCTACGTCACACCCAAGGAATGCGTCGGCGATTTCGCAACCTTCATCAGCCGCATCCGTCAGGACAGCACGATCGAAAACGGTCTGAACCTGTGGTGCGTCAGCGACAACCTGCGCAAGGGCGCCGCGCTGAACGCGGTGCAGATTGCCGAGGTTCTGGGCCAGAAAGTTCTGAAAAAGGGCTGATCGGTTTTCAGATCGCATGTTTTGGGGCGGTTCCTGCGGGGGCCGCCCTTTTTCGTTGCGCGGGTGTTTGGGGGATAATCCTGTCAATTTGATTGAACTGTCGCGGCGCTTTCTCTGCAGCTCACCTTTTGCGCAGACAGCTGTTCGGATGCGCGACCCAGTTTCGCCTCAATTTTCTGCAATTCTTTCTGGATCATGGGTGAAAGCAGGAGTGAGCAATGCAGATTTCAGCTAAAACCGACGCGCAGTTGTATGCCGTCCCCAGATCAGTCCCGCAACTTCCACAGCCCCGCGATTGCGAGACCCTGTATCTGTGGCGCTGCGTTCTGATGCCAGTCGTAGAAGGCGCGCATAGCTGGCAGGCGCTGGCGCAAGACCTGTCGCACAAGGGCTATGGCCTGGGCTTTTGCCGGGGGCATCTTGTGATTTTGGACGAGGCAGGCGCGCCGCTTTGCACCGGCAGCAGCCTTGGCACACCGCTGCGCGATCTTGCGGCGCGCCTTGGCCGCCCCAATGTGCGCGCTCATGCCAATGGTGTCTCGGGCGTGCTGCATTAAACGCCCATTTCGCGCCCGGATCCGCCCGCATTTGCCGGGAATTCAAACTGAATTGAAGGCAAACAGCCCCGCCGCACTAACGATTTGAGAAGGTCGATCCCGCATGTTGCCTGTGCCGTGGGGGCGAAGGAAATGGGGTGAGATGTGAAAGAGGTAACTTTTCTGGCGCCAAAGGAACGTCCATTGGTCGAGCCGGGACAAATCGAAACCTTGCGCAATGATCTGGGACTACACGCGGCAGAGGATGTCGTGTGCCGAGCTATGGAGGATCTGGCACAGCGCCTGTGCCACGTGCAGGAGATGTCTTTGAAAGGGCCGCGCGAAGATCTGCATAAAAATCTGCGTGCGCTGAGCGCGATTGCGGAACAGATCGGTTTGGCCGGTCTGGCCAGCGTGGCGCGCGATGTGATCATCTGCGTCGAATATGATGATCGCGTGGCCGAGGCCGCAACCCTGGCCCGGCTGGCCCGCATGGGCGAAGGATCTTTGGCCATGTTGTGGGATTATCAGGAATTTTCCGTTTGATCCCTTGCGGCAGACTGTGGTCCAAATAGGCTTCTTCAAAAGCCGGAAGGACAGCAGATGCCGCAAGATCACGCCCTGACATTTTCCCCAGACACACCGGAGGCCCGCGCGCTGCATGTGGTGGAGGCGCACGGGCTGGCCGCGTGGCTGGAGGATCAGGATGACGCGACCCGCGCCTGGGTTCAGGCCTCCGGGTTTACAGCTGCGTTGGGTCAGGCTGTGATGCTGCCGGGGGCGGATGGTGCGCCTGTTGCGGCTGTGGCCGGTGTTGGATCCGCGCAGAAACGTGCGCGGGTGCGCTTTGCGCTGGCTGCGGCGGTGTCCTCGCTGGCACCGGGGGACTATCGGTTGGCCAGTGATCTGCCGGGCCTGAATGCCGAGGTCGAATCGCTGGGCTGGCTGCTGACGGGCTACAGCTATCGCCGCTATCGCGGGGGCGAGGGCGGGCCGACGCGCCGCCTGGTTGCGCCTGCTGGCATTGACGCGGTCAGGGTTGAAACCCTTGCGCAGGCAGAGGCGCTGACCCGCGATCTGGTCAATACCCCCGCCGCAGATATGGGCCCGCAGGAACTGGAACAGGCCGCCCGCGCCCTTGGCCAGACCTTTGGTGCCAGCGTCAGCTGCATCACCGGCGATGACCTGCTGGAACAGAATTTTCCGATGATCCATGCGGTTGGCCGCGCCGCCGCGCAGGCCCCGCGCCTGATCGACATGCGTTGGGGCGACAGCGGCCCGACCCTGACCCTTGTGGGCAAGGGCGTGTGCTTTGACACCGGGGGGCTGAACCTGAAGCCCGGCGGCTCTATGGGGTTGATGAAAAAGGATATGGGCGGCGCGGCGAATGTGCTGGGGCTGGCCCATATGATCATGGCCTCTGATCTGAAACTGCGCCTGCGGGTGCTGATCCCTGCAGTGGAAAATTCGGTGTCCAGCAACAGTTTCCGCCCGCAGGACATCCTGACCTCGCGCAAGGGGCTGAGTGTCGAGATCAACAATACCGATGCCGAAGGGCGTCTGGTGCTGGCCGACGCGCTGGCCCTTGCCGATGAGGAAAAGCCCGATCTGCTGATTTCCATGGCGACGCTGACCGGGGCCGCGCGGGTCGCGGTTGGCCCCGATCTGGCACCGTTCTTCACCGATGATGAGGGCGTGGCCAGCGCGCTGCAAGGCGCGGCGACACGCATGGCCGATCCGGTCTGGCGCCTGCCCTTCTGGGAGCCGTATGAGACCATGATCGAACCGGGCATCGCCGATCTGGACAATGCCCCAAAGGGTGGCATGGCGGGCAGCATCACCGCCGCGCTGTTCCTGCGCCGCTTTGTCGAGGACAGCCCGCGCTACGCCCATTTCGACATCTACAGCTGGCAGCCCAGCGGCGCACCAGGGCGCAGCAAGGGCGGTCTGGGGCAGGGCCCCCGCGCCATCTTTGACGCGCTGCCGACGCTGCTGAACCTCTGATGGACCGCCGAATGACGCCGTTCAACGGCCGCGTCGCGCATGCATCGCTGCGCGGTCAGGTCGAGGCCGAAGAGTTTGTCGAAGGCCGCGTGCAGGTCGTGCAGACCATCGTCGCGGATCTGCTGAACGCCCCGGATGGGGCGCGCGACCGGCAGTTGATAAAAGGCGACCGGTTCCGGGTGCTCGAACTGCTGGGGGACAAGCTGTTCGGGATCTCGGAAAAGGATGGCTATTGCGGCTGGATCGCCGCCGCCGATCTGCTGGGACCGCAGGGCTTTGTTGCGTCGCACCGCATCAGTAGTGCGCGCAGCTACGCCAAATCGACGCCGGGGCTCAAGAATATGGGCGCGGTGACGCCCCTGCCCATGGGCGCACAGCTATGCGTGTTGAAAATGGTCGAGGGCTGGGCGCGCATCGCCTGGTCTCCCGAACCGCTTTACGTGCCGGTGCAGCACCTTGCCCCGATTAGCGCGTCGGAAAAAGACCCGGTCGCCGTGGCGGAACGGCTGATTGGCACGCCTTATCTGTGGGGTGGAAACTCGGCTTTTGGGATCGACTGTTCCGGGCTGGTTCAGGCTGCGCTGCTGGCCTGCGATATGCCCTGTCCGGGCGATAGCGACATGCAAGAGGCCGCGCTGGGCGACACCCTGCCAGAGGGGACAGCCCCCGCGCGGGGCGATCTGTTTTTCTGGAAGGGGCACGTGGCCATGGCAATCAGCAGCGACACGCTGATCCACGCCAATGCGCATCACATGGCCGTGGCCTATGAACCGATCGCCGATGCCATCACCCGTATTGAAACCCAGGGCGATGGGCCTGTCACCCGTCACGCGCGCTTGACCTAGGCGCGCGCCTGTCTTTTTCTCTTGAAAAATACTCAAATCGCCTGCGTGGCACCGGGCGAGCCGACAGGAGAGACAGACATGGCATCCGATCCTTTCTTTCACCCGGTTTCAGGGTTTGATCTGCCGCGCTTTGCCGGTGTGCCGACTTTCATGCGTCTGCCGCATGTTGCGCTGGATCATGCGCGGTTTGCCGAGGTTCAGGTCGGGCTGATCGGGGTGCCCTGGGACAGCGGCACAACCAATCGGCCCGGCCCGCGCCACGGCCCGCGCCAGCTGCGTGATGCCTCGACCATGATCCGCGCGCAGCATCAGGCCAGCGGCACCCGCCCGTTTGAGGCGCTGAACTGCGCCGATTTGGGCGATGTCGGCCCGAATCCGGCGGATATTCAGGACAGCATGGCCCGGATCACCGCCTTTTATGACAAGGTCCACGCGGCGGGCATTCGCCCCCTGACCGCGGGCGGTGATCACCTGTCCTCGCTGCCGATCCTACGCGCGCTGGCCAAGGATGGCCCGCTGGGCATGATCCATTTCGACAGCCACACGGACCTGTTCCATTCTTATTTCAACGGTCAGATGTACACCCATGGCACCCCGTTCCGCCGCGCTGTCGAAGAAGGCCTGCTGGATCCAAAACGCGTGGTGCAGATCGGAATCCGAGGCACCATGTATGATGCCGAAGACCGCGATTTCGCCCGCGCCGAGGGCATTCGTATTATCGAGATCGAAGAGTTCTTTGACCGCGGCATCCCCGATGTCATGGCTGAGGCGCGCGAGATTGTCGGCAGCCAGCCGACCTATATCAGCTATGACATCGACTTTGTGGACCCGACCTTTGCCCCCGGCACCGGCACCCCCGAAGTTGGCGGCCCGAACAGCTATCAGGCGCTGCAGGTCTGCCGCGAACTTGACGGTGTGAACATCGCCGGTGCCGATATGGTCGAGGTCTCTCCGCCCTTTGACCAATCCGGCAACACCGCCTTTCTTGGCGTGTCGATCATCTTCGAAATTTTATGTGTCATGGCGCGTCAGGGATAATCATGAGGGCGCGCCGGGTGGTGCCGGCGCGCGGATCAGTCCACCGCGCGGATCAGTTTGCGCTCTAGCACGCGCAGCACGGTTTTCAGGTCATGGCCGCGCTTCAGGATCTGCCCGTCGGTGCCGATCACCGCGTATTCGCCCTGACGGTTGCGCAGTTTCGGGCGCTTTTCGATACGGTATAGCGGGTTTTCCGCCGTGCGCTTGAACACCGAAAACACCGCCGCGTCCTTGAGGGTCGAGATGCCGTAATCGCGCCATTCCCCGGCTGCGACCATGCGCCCGTAAAGCGACAGGATCACGCTGAGTTCGGTGCGGTGAAAGGCCACGACCTGCTGCGGGGCAGGGCCTTTGGGAAAGGAAGAGAGGCTGTTCATACCCAAGTTTTGCGCCGCACAGGCGCAAAATCAAGGGCAGGCGCGCGCATTAGCCGGGGATTTGAATGCTGATCCGGGTGATGCGACCGCCAATGCCAAAGACGCTGACAACAACCAGCGCGTCCTGTCTGGTGATGATATCCGCATAATAGGACGGGATGCGCAGGGCGCGCCCCATGGCGGCGCGGCTTTCTTTGGTGTTGAACCAGGGGTCTCTTTCGTCGTGGGCATGGCGGATGCCGAAACGGTGCATATTGGCGCGGTCCTGCTGCACGATGGCTTCGGCGCTGGTCAGGCGCACACCGCGCGAATTGACCCTGTCTTCGGGACCGAGATAGGTCATGTAGGTTCCCCAGAATTGCTCTTGGGCCTGCAATGGCGCGGCGCTGGCCATCAGGCCAATAGCAATGGAAACGGCGATGAGCAGCGATTTGATTCGCATCATGGAATGTCCTTTTCAAATTGGGTTTCTATTGAAACGCTGTTGTATTTTGTCGGCCCCGCCGCTGTGCGTCCATAGAAGAGTTGGGCCGCAACTGGGGTACTGGGTTTCCGATTGGCGTCATTTTCACAGGATTTGGGTTCGAAAACGTCGCTTTGATGTGCAAATACGTCTTGCGGCTCCTCTCGGGTTGGCTTAGCTCGGTCAGTGGGACACCCCTCCCCAACGAGGGGCATCTATCTGGAAGGTTAGGTCAGATATGGCTACCAATGCACCGGTGTCGCGCGACGACGCGCGCAATACTCTCACGCGGCCTGCAAACCCGCGTTTTTCCTCCGGCCCTTGTGCCAAACCCCCCGTATTCAAGCTCGAGAATCTGGCAGATGCCGCTCTTGGCCGCTCGCACCGTGCCGCTATTGGCAAGGATAAGCTGAAGGCCGCGATCGAAGGCACACGCGAAATTCTGGGCATCCCCGCCGATTACCGCATCGGCATTGTTCCGGCCTCGGATACCGGTGCCATGGAAATGGCCATGTGGTCCCTGCTGGGCGCCCGCAAGGCGGAAATGCTGGCCTGGGAAAGCTTTGGTTCCGGCTGGGTGACCGATGTGGTCAAGCAACTGAAGATCGACGCCGAGGTCAAAACCGCCGAATATGGCGAGATCGTTGATTTCACCACGGTCGATTTCAACAATGACGTTGTGTTCACCTGGAACGGCACCACCTCGGGTGTGCGTCTGCCCAATGGCGATGCGATCCCGGCGGACCGCGAAGGCCTGACAATCTGCGATGCGACCTCGGCCGCCTTTGCGATGGATCTGCCCCGGGATAAGCTGGATGTGACCACCTTCTCCTGGCAGAAAGTGCTGGGTGGTGAAGCGGCCCACGGGATGCTGATCCTCAGCCCGCGCGCGGTGGAGCGCCTGGAAAGCTATACCCCCGCATGGCCGCTGCCGAAGATCTTCCGCATGACCAAAGGCGGCAAGCTGATCGAAGGCATCTTTACCGGTGCGACGATCAACACGCCCTCGATGCTTTGTGTCGAAGACTACCTGCAGGCGCTGGACTGGGCGCGCGCGGTTGGCGGTCAGCAAGGGCTGGTGGCCCGCGCCGATGCCAATGCCAAGGCAGTCTGGGATTTCTGCGCCGCACGCGACTGGATCGACAACCTGGCGGTGGATGCGGCGACGCGGTCCAACACCTCGGTGTGTCTGAAATTCACCGATGACCGCATTCAGGACGGTGCCGTCTTTGCCAAGGCCGTGGCCAAGCGCCTGGAAGCCGAAGGTGTCGCGCTGGATATTGGTGCGTATCGTGATGCCCCCGCCGGGCTGCGCATCTGGTGCGGTGGCACCGTGGAAACCTCGGATATCGAGGCCATGCTGCCCTGGCTGGAATATGCCTTCAACGCCGAGATTGAGGCACAGGCCGTCGCCGCCTGAGCCCGATTTCTTTCCAAGAAATCGTTCCGGACTCTTTCAAAGAGTCCGGTCCCCCACGTTATTCAAATGACAAGGACCAGACCCATGGCTCCCAAAGTTCTCGTATCCGACAAGCTCAGCGAAACCGCCGTTCAGATCTTCCGCGATCGCGGCATTGATGTGGATTTCATGCCCGAGCTGGGCAAAGACAAGGAAAAGCTGGCCGAAGTGATTGGCCAATATGACGGTCTTGCCATCCGCTCGGCCACCAAGGTCACCCCGACCATTCTGGAGGCCGCGACCAACCTGAAAGTCGTTGGCCGCGCCGGGATCGGCACCGACAATGTCGACAAGGAAGCCGCATCCAAGAAGGGCGTGATCGTGATGAACACGCCGTTCGGCAACATGATTACCACCGCCGAACATGCCATCGCGATGATGTTCGCCGTGGCGCGCCAGATCCCCGAGGCCAGCGCCTCGACCCATGCGGGCAAATGGGAGAAGTCCAAATTCATGGGGGTCGAGCTGACCAACAAGACCCTGGGCGTGATCGGTGCCGGCAATATTGGTGGCATTGTCTGCGACCGTGCCCGTGGGCTTAAAATGAAGGTCATCGCCTTTGACCCGTTCCTGAGCCAGGAAAAAGCCGACAAGATGGGTGTGGAAAAGATCGACGATCTGGACGATCTGCTGACCCGCGCCGATTTCATCACCCTGCACGTGCCGTTGACCGATGGCACCCGCAACATCCTCAGCCGTGAAAATCTGGCCAAGACCAAAAAAGGCGTGCGTATCATCAACTGTGCCCGCGGCGGTCTGGTCGACGAAGAGGCCCTGGCCGAACTGCTCAAATCCGGCCATGTTGCGGGCGCTGCCTTTGACGTGTTCTCGGAAGAACCGGCCAAGGAAAACCCGCTGTTCAACCTGCCCAATGTTGTCTGCACTCCGCATCTGGGTGCCGCGACCACCGAGGCGCAGGAAAACGTGGCCCTGCAGGTCGCCGAGCAGATGTCGAACTATCTGCTGACCGGTGCGGTTGAAAACGCGCTGAACATGCCGTCCGTCACCGCCGAAGAGGCCAAGGTCATGGGCCCCTGGATCAAACTGGCCGAGCATCTGGGCGCGTTTGCCGGTCAGATGACGGATGAACCGATCAAGGCTGTGAACATCCTCTATGATGGTGTGGCCGCTGACATGAACCTGAATGCGCTGAACTGTGCCGCTATCGCCGGGATCATGAAAAAGGCCAACCCGGATGTGAACATGGTCTCGGCTCCGGTGATCGCCAAAGAGCGCGGTATCAAGATTTCGACCACCAATCAGGACAAATCGGGCGCGTTTGACGGCTATGTCAAAATCACCGTTGTGACCGAAAAGATGGAGCGTTCGGTGGCAGGCACCGTGTTCAGCGATGGCAAGCCGCGCTTTATCCAGATCAAAGGCATCAATATCGACGCCGAGGTCGGCGCGCATATGCTGTACACCACCAACGAAGACGTGCCGGGCATCATCGGGACGCTGGGTCAGACCATGGGCGCGAATGGCGTGAACATCGCGAACTTTACCCTGGGCCGGTCCGAAGTGGGCGGTGGCGCGATCGCGCTGCTGTATGTGGATGATTCGGTGCCCGCACCGGTGATCGAAGATCTGTGCAAGACCGGCATGTTCAAGCAGGTCAAACCGCTGGTCTTTGACGTCGCCTAAGCGCGGCCCAAACCTGAATAGAACAGCGCCGTCCCGGTTGGGGCGGCGCTTTTTTGTGGGTCAGTATTTGACGGCGATGCCTTTGCCAGTGCGTGCGCCCCAGCTGAGCGCCGCGATATGGATGTCGGAAATATCCACCTGGATGATCGCATCAGCGCCCAATGCGGCAGCCTTCTTGCGCATGGCTTCTTCGACGGTTTCGACGCTGGGATTGGGGTGGAAGGCGGTCAGCTTGTTCACCGTGACCTTGATCGGACCCAGCTGGGTATAGGCACGTTCGGGTGTGCCGGTCAGCAGCTGGATTTTGGCCGGATTGGTTTGTGCTGTGGCGTCGGTCGGGGCGGCTTTGTCCGGCCCGGTGGTGGTGAAATGGCCTTGGTCGTTGACATTGCAGCCCGCCAGAACGGCGCAGCTGGCGAGGATCAAAATCGGTGTGCGAAATGGCATCTGTCTGTCCTTTGAATAGGGGGCGGGCATGGCGTATCGCGTTGGCCTGATGCGCTCAAGCGTCATGGTGCCACTGGATCAGAACCGAATGGCCAGCCCGGTTGCGCTGCGCTGATGCCGCCCTGCGGCAAGCGGGCGGGAAGGGGAGAGCCGCACGTGGATCACCGCATCGGCACCAAGCCGCGTGGCGTGCTGGCGCAGACGTTTTTCCAGCGCCGCGCGCGTGGGCGGTTTGTGTCCGGGCAAAGAGGTGATCTGAACATGCAGGGGCTTTAGCGGCACAAAGCTCTGCGTTGGTGTGGTGGAGAAAAGCGGGATATCAGGCTGGCCCGATACCCCGTCAGTTTGCGCATGGTTGCGCACGGCGATCTGCGCGTCTTGGGGGGGAGCGCAGGCCAAAAGTGGTAAAAGGGCACTCGTTACGATACAAAACTGACGTAAATCTATCATATTACTCTTGGGCATCCCGTTGCTGATGGCGGTGCAGCTGATCGTCGGGCGCTTTCCAACCATATATCAGATTCGAATGACGCTAACTAGGGTCAATTTCATCCATTGAGGGAATTGAGAGGAAATTTTCGTGAATAACGAGATTTTTGCCATCGGGGACATTCACGGCCAGCTGGGGTTTCTGGAGCAGGCGCTGGAGTTTATCGCGCAAGACGCCTGTGCCGGGGCTCCGATTGTTTTTCTGGGCGATTATGTGGATCGCGGGCCGGACAGCCGAGGTGTGATCGACCTGCTGTTGCAGGGCCAGGCCGAGGGGCGCAACTGGCACTTTCTGCTGGGCAATCACGAAGATTTCTTTCTGCGCTTTCTGCGCGCGCCCAGCGAAATCAACCCGCATACGCGGCACAAGATCACCTGGCTGGCGGATGCGGCCGGGGGGCGGGCGACGCTGGCGTCCTATGGGGTGGATGTGGATCCCCGTCGCAGCCACGAAGACATCTGCGCCGACGCGCATGAGGCCGTGCCGCAGGCGCATCTGGAATTTCTGCGCGGCCTGCCCCGGAGGTATCAGACCAGGGATCACCTATTTGTACACGCGGGGATCCGTCCGGGCATCGCGCTGGAGGACCAGAACCCGGAGGATCTGATCTGGATCCGGCAGGAATTTCTGCAGGACAGGCGCGACCATGGTCCGTTGGTGGTGCATGGGCACACGCCTGTTGACCTGCCCGAACATCATGGCAACCGCGTGAATTGCGACGGAGGGGCCGGGTTTGGCCGCCCCATCCACCCGGTGCTGTTACTGGGCCGCGACGCCTTCCTCCTTGGACGTTTCGGGCGCAGCCGGCTGCAGCCGCTCCCAGGCGTCGTATTGTGACAGAAACACCTCGCCGGTCAGATCCGACAGGAAATGTGACCGCGACAGGCGGTCCATCACCGGGCCTTTGACCTCGGTCAGGTGCAGCTTGATCTCCATCTCGCCAAGGCGGCGGTTCAGCTCTTCCAGCGTTTCCAGCGCGCTCATGTCGACCTCGTTCACGGCGGGGAACATCAGGATCACATGGCGCAGGTTTTCATCATCGGCCACGCGGTTCAGCACCACGTCTTCCAGAAAGCGGGAGTTGGCGAAATACAGGCTTTCGTCCACGCGCAGTGTCACCATATGTGGGTAGGTGACGACCTCGTGCCGCAAGATGTTGCGGAAGTGATGGGTGCCGGGCACCAGTCCGACCTCGGCCACATGCGGGCGGGAGGTCTTGTAGAGATGCAGCAGGATCGACAGCAGAACCCCGGCGGACACGCCTGCCTCGACCCCCAGCCCAAGGGTCAGCAGGATCGTGGCAGAGACCGCGGCGAAATCGACCTTGGAATAGCCCCAGGTCTTTTTCAGGATCGAGAAATCCACCAGGCTCAGCACCGCGACGATGATGGTTGCGGCCAGCGTGGCCTTGGGCAGGAAATACAGCAGCGGGGTCAGCAGCAGGGTCGCAATGCCGATGCCGATCGCTGTGTAGGCCCCGGCGGCGGGGGTCTCTGCGCCCGCATCAAAATTCACGACCGAGCGTGAAAAGCCCCCGGTCACCGGAAAGCCCCCGGTCAGCGCGGTGGACACGTTTGACGCCCCCAGGCCGATAAGTTCCTGATCCGGGTCGATGCGCTGGCGGCGCTTGGCGGCCAGGGTCTGCGCCACGGACACGGATTCGACAAAACCGATGATCGAGATCAGCACAGCGGACATGAACAGCTGCCCCCAGAGATCGGGGGAAAAGCTGGGCATGGTCAGGGGCGGCAGCCCGCTGGGCACGTCGCCGACGATCTTTACCTCGGACCCATCGGCCAGGTTAAAGGCCCAGGTGACAAAGGTGGTGACAAAGACAGCGGCCACCGGGCCTGCCTTGGCCAGAATGTCCGCAAGGCGCGGTTTCAGCCCTTTGGCCAGCAGAAAGGGTTTTAACCCTTTGCGCGACCAGAACAGGAAGCCCAGCGTGAAAATCCCCATCCACATGGTCACGCCGTTCAACTGCCACAGATGGGTGACCATGGTGGTCAGCAGCTCGATCAGCGTGTGGCCATGCATGTCGATGCCCAGGATATGTTTCAGCTGGCTGGCCGCGATCAAAATGCCCGAAGCGGTGATGAACCCGGCAATCACCGGGTGGGACAGGAAATTCGCCAGAAAGCCCAACCGCAGGAAGCCCAGCCCCAGCAGCATCGCGCCGGAAATAAAGGCCAGCGTGCCCGCAGCCACGGCGATTTCAGCCGGGGTGGACAGGCCCAGATTGCCAATCGCCGCCGCCGTCATCAGCGAGATCACCGCCACCGGGCCAACCGCCAGCGCCCGGCTGGTGCCAAAAACCGCATAGGCCAGAAGCGGCAGGATCGAGGCATACAGCCCCATCTCTGCCGGCAGCCCGGCCAGCAGCGCATAGGCCAGCGATTGCGGGATCAGCATGATTGTCACGATCAGCGCAGCCACCCCATCGGACATGGCGGTGTCGCGATTGTAATCGCGGGCCCAGGACAGGATGGGCAGGTAACGGGCAAATTTGCCCTGGGTCCGTTTGCGGTTGGGCTGCGGCGTGCTCATGTGCGTGGTCCTGAAACTGGCGGGATGCGGGCTGCGATCGGGCGCGGTCCGGGCTTACATATTCTGATTATGGAATTTGTAAAGGGGGTTTCAGTGCGAAACCAATGGAAAAGGCCCCACGTCCTGCGCGGGGCCTGATTTCTTTTACTTGGCCGACACCTGTTCCGGCTTGGCCAGCCATTCCTTGCCGCGCAGCATGGCCTTCCAATAGACCGGCGGCAGGATCTGTTCTTTCAGCAGCCAGGCGGCGCGGGTCGGTTTGGTCCCGTCGATCACCCATTTCGGGAAAGAGGGCAGCAGCGTGCCGCCATAGCCGAATTCAGCCAGCACGATCTTGCCGCGCTCAACCGTCAGCGGGCAGGAGCCATAGCCGTTATAGCCCGCGCGCGGCGATCCGCCTGCAATATCGGCCACGATGTTTTCGGCCACCACCGGCGCCTGCATCCGCGCGGCGGCGGCGGTTTTGGCGTTGGGGGCGTTCATCACGTCACCCAGGCTCCAGATGTTGTCAAAGCGCGTGTGGCGCAGGGTGGTCTGATCCACATCGACCCAGCCTGCGGCGTCGGCCAGCGGAGAAACACGGACAAAATCCGGCGCGGTCTGGGGCGGGCAGACATGCATCATGTCAAACGCGACCGTGACTTCGCTGGGGGCCTCATCCGGTTTGGCAATCTGGAAGGTCGCCTGTTTGGCCGGCCCATCCACCGCGATCAGGTTGTGAAAGAAATTCAGGTCCGCGCCATATTTCTGCACATAGGATTCCAGCGCAGGCACGTAATCCTTGACCCCGAACAGCACGCCTCCGGCATTCATGAACTGGATGTCCAGATCCTTCAGGCGGCCGGTCTTGTGCCAATAATCGCCGGACAGATACATCGCCTTTTGCGGCGCACCGGCGCATTTGATCGGCATGGGCGGCTGGGTGAACAGGGCGCGGCCCGATTTCAGGCCTTTGACCAGCTCCCAGGTATAGGGGGCCAGATCGTAGCGATAGTTCGAGGTCACGCCATTCTTGCCCAGCGTGTCCACAAGCCCGTCGATCTTGTGCCAGTCCAGCTTGATGCCGGGGCAGACCACCAGACGATCATATTTCACCACGCGGCAGCCATCCAGCACGACGGCATTGTTGCCCGGTTCAAAGGCGGCGACGGCGGATTTGATCCAGTGGACATCTTTGGGAATCAGGCTGCCCATGGTGCGGGCGGTGGTTTCGGCCTCGAACACGCCGCCGCCAACCATGGTCCAGCCGGGCTGGTAATAATGCACATCGGCGGGGTCCAGAATGGCGATGTCCAGATCCGGCTTGCGCGATTTCAGGCTGGAGGCCACGGCGATGCCCGCCGCGCCACCGCCGACAATCACCACGTCGAACTTGGCGTCGCCCTCATCGGTCGGGGTCTTGCCGCCATTCACGATGCGGCGCACCACGCCCGCCATGTCATAGCCAGCGGTCTTGGTGGCCAGCAGGATGGCAGAGGGGTCCATCACGTCCGCCTGGCTCAGCGACCACAGCGTGGCCGAGCGCGTGCCGGTGCGGCAATAGGCAAAGACCGGGCCGGGCAGCTCGCGCAGCAGGCGACCAAAGCCTTCGGCATCGCTGTCACTGACCTTGCCGCCTTCGATCGGCAGATAGCGCGCCTCTAGCCCGGCATTGGCGGCGGCAGCGGCGATTTCTTCGAAACTGGGCTGGTCTGCGCCTTCGCCATCGGGGCGGTTGCAGATCACCGAGCGATAGCCCGCAGCGGCAATTGCAGACAGATGTTCGGCCGAGATCTGCGGAGAGACAGTGATGTCGTCGCTGATTTTGTTGAAGTCCATGGCGCGCCTCCTGGAAACGTCGGATTCGGGTGCTTCGGATCCATATATTCATATTTAAGAATAAAACATAGGCTATCCCGTCGCAGCGCCATCATTCCGTGTCAGCCATGTTTCGCTTGGTGACAGGGCTGGTCGGGAACTGCCAATTGTCGGACGCAGCCCGCTGGGCTAGGTTGGGGCGAGCCGTTGCCTGCCTGGCTGTGGCTGCGTTCTTTATCCGGGAATATGTACCGTATGGATCACAGCAGGGAAATCGCGCGGCTCCACGAGCTGGAATATGGCGACCGGCTTGAACTGTTGATCCGTTTGATTGGTGTCGGTGGCGGCGGGGTGTTGTTGTACCTGTACACCGGCTGGCTGATCAGTGCGCTGTGCTGGAGTGGGATCTTTCTGGCCAGCCATGTGGTGCAATACAGGTTTCTGAAAAGCCGTCTTTTGCAAGCCCGCGCCGTTGATGTCAGCATTGCGGGGGGCCTGTTCCTGTGTTCGATGGTGGCGTTTCTCTGGATGCCGGTGCGTCTGGCGATGAATGATGATGTGGCGATGTCCTTTACGGGGATCATGCTGCTGACCGCGCTGGTTGCCTATTTGATCCGGCGGGCGGACCGTCTGGCATGGATGGTGCGGGGGCAGATTTTGGGGCTGACCTGCGCCTTTGTTCTGGTTTTTCTCAGCAAGCTGGACTTGATGTCGCCTGGCATTGGGCAGGCGGCTGGGGTGATCGTGACGTTGGCTGCGATTGGTTACGTGGCCAAGGCGCTCTGGGTGGCCCGCCAGAACCGGCTGCAGGCCGAAGCAGACGCGGCCCGGTCCGCGCAGCAGCAGGAAATGGCCGCAATCGGGCGGCTGGCGGGCGGTGTCGCGCATGATTTCAACAATGCGCTGGCGGCCATTCTGGGCAATCTGGAGCTATATGATGCGTTGCCCGACCGGCTGGAGCAGCAGGCCGCGCTGAGTGATGCCCGCACTGCCGCGCAGCGCGCGGAAAAAATGGTGGGCCATTTGCTGATCTATGCGCGCAAGGCTCCGGCCTTTCGGCAGCGGTTGAACCTGTATGATGCGGTGATGGCGGCGGTGGATCTGGCGCGCCCCATGTGGCCTGTGGTGATCCAGCTGCGACTCAACCTGCCGCAACAACCGGGCTGGGTTGAGGTGGACGAGGGGCAGTTGATGACTGCCCTTCTGAACCTGTTGAACAATGCGGTCGAGGCCATGCCGAGTGGAGGCACGCTGACCCTGACTGCGCTGAAAGCTGATCCAGCGATGGCAGGGCAGATGGTGGATGGCGCTGCGCTGGCTGCAGGTACACATCTGGGGATTTCGATTCAGGATACGGGCGGGGGCATCCCGGCGCAGATCCTGCCGCGTGTGACGGAACCCTTCTTTTCGACCAAACCACGCAGTCTGGCGGCGGGGCTGGGCCTGTCCATGGTGCAGGGATTCGCCCGTGAAAGCGGGGGCGGGCTGCGGCTGCGCACCCATGGCCCCGGTAACGAAGCGGTTCTGTTCCTGCCGGGACGCCCTGCATGTCCTGTTGCGGGCCCTGCGGATCACGCGGACCCTGGGGAGAGGGCCGCGTCTGGGGGCGCTGGGGTGATGCCGCCAAAACGAAAACGCCGCCCCAGCAGGGACGGCGCAACATTGTAAAGCACTGAACGCTTCGATCAGAAGCCCAGGCCTTCGTATTTCTTCTTGAACTTGGACACGCGGCCGCCCTGGTCCATCAGGCGTGCGCTGCCACCATTCCACGCCGGGTGCGCGGTGGGGTCGATGTCCAGAACAAGGGTGTCGCCTTCCTTGCCCCAGGTGGTGCGGGTTTGGAACTCGGTCCCGTCGGTCATTTTGACGGTGACGAGGTGGTAGTCGGGATGCAGATCCTTTTTCATCTCGTCTCTCCTTAGGCCTTGGGTTGCAGCGGCTTGTAGCGGGTGTCTTCGGCGATACGGGCCGATTTACCGCGACGCGAGCGCAGATAGTAGAGCTTGGCGCGACGGACACGACCGCGGCGGACAACCTCGATATATTCGATATTGGTGGAGAACAGCGGGAACACACGCTCCACACCTTCGCCGAAGGAAATCTTGCGCACGGTGAACGAACCGGCGATGCCTTTGCCGTTTTTACGGCTGATGCAGACACCTTCGTAGTTCTGAACACGGGTGCGCGACCCTTCGGTCACCTTGTAGCCAACGCGCACGGTGTCGCCGGCTTTGAAATCGGGAATGTCTTTCCCGAGGGAAGCGATCTGTTCCGCCTCCAGCTGTGCGATCAGGTCCATCTGATCAACTCCTATGTTACACGCGGTTTGCCCGCGGATGATGTCCGTCCAGTGCCTGGGTTGCCGATTGGCGTCCCCGGATGGGCCGGCTTTTCTTTGCTGTCGGGCCGGAGAGGCCCAAAACCCCAAACGCACCGAGTCGCCCCGATGCGTTCAAGATGGCCCCGTATAGAAAGATTGCGCCAGCAGGGCAAGGCAAAGCTGACAGGGCAGGAGATTGCGGTTAACCTGACCTTCCCGGAGCGATCCGGGACAGGCAGGACGGTCAGTATGAGCGAGATTATCCTTCAGGCCATCGACGCGCTGTCCGCCGAACCCGACAGGGAAAAACGCTGGGCAATTGCCGAGCAATTTGTCCTCAGGATCGGTGGTAGTGCGATCAATATGGTGTCGGCAAACGGCTATTCCGGTGCGCTGAACTGGGCGCGCTGTTCCATGCGTGAGGATTGGCTGGAAACCTATTTCGACGAAGAATTCTACGGTGTGGATTCCCTGTTGGAGACACTCAAGGACGATGTGCCGTTTCAGATCCTGCAGGGCGGGGTGCTGCGCCCGCAGGATGTCGAAAACAAACGTAGCCTGGATTACAATCACGGCCTGAAGGATTTCGGCTATCAGACGCTGTTCGCGTTTCAGTTCAATAATGAAACTGTGCATGACAAGCGCATGATTGTGCTGGCCGGGGATGAAGCCGGGCGGGATTTTCTACCCGATCTGTCCCCGCGGGATCTGCGGCGGCTATGCGCGGTGTTCAACACGTTTCTGTCCGGCCCGGATCAAGCGCCCCCGCTCTATGACCCTGTGCTGAAAGCCAACCGGCTGAGCGCGCGGGAAAAGGATGTGCTGGTCTTGCTGGCGCGTGGCTATCGCAATGACATGATCGCCGACCGGCTGGGGATCGCGGAAATCACCGTGCGCAAACATGTGTCTTCGGCGCGCCGGAAACTGGGCGCGGCGACGCGGGAACAGGCGCTCGTTCTGGCGGTCGCGCTGGGGCATATCAGCCCCTGACCGGCTCAACCTATCGGATTCGATAAGTTGCTATGTTGCAGGGGCCAAAATAGCGTGGTTCGTGCCGGTACGGGTGTTCTTATGCCGATCCGCCAGCCTGCTTCATAAGCGTGAGGGCAGGCCTGTGTGGCTGGGCTTTGATATGGGGATGGTCCTGCGCTGGTTGGTGCTTTTTACAAAGTCATTTGTCCTTTCACCGCTGCGGGGAATGTGACGCCCCGCAGCGGGTTTTCATCGCTGACAGGGGGCGTGGCCTTTTATCCATCAGATCTATCAAGTGCCGTATCCGGGGTCTCAGGTATCGGGCTGAACCGGCCATAACCCGCTCTCTTTCCAGCCCTTCGGTTTCCTGCTAACCAATAGCTGGGCCTTGGGCGATGGCGTCGCCAAAGCATGTGCTTTGCCCCTGTCACGATCCTGAACGCCGGGGTTTTCAATCGGGAGATTGGAGGCCCCCCTCGCTCCCGCAGAACGGAGCAAAACATGTCCGAGTGGTCGCCTGACAAAACAACCGTCAACAGCTGGAATGAATGGGATCCCCTGCGCCACGTGATCGTGGGGCGCGCCGATGATTGCCATATCCCGCCCGAAGAACCCGCGCTGGACGCCAAAGTCCCCGAAGACAGCGATATGCGTGGCCAGTGGGGCCGTCGCCCGCAGGACACCATTGACCGCGCCAATGAACTGCTGGACAATTTCGCCAACCAGCTGCGCGCACGCGGTGTCCGTGTCGACCGCCCGACTTCGATCGACCATTCCAAACCGGCCACCACACCGGATTTCCACACCGACAGCCAGTTCGGCTGTATGCCGCCGCGCGACGTGCTGCTGACCGTCGGCTCCGAAATCCTCGAAGCAACCATGTCCTATCGCTGCCGCTGGTTCGAATATCTGAACTACCGCCCGCTGATGCAGCAATATTGGGACGAAGACCCGAATTTCCGCCACGAAGCCGCGCCCAAACCGCGCCTGACCGATGCGGATTACCACCCCGACTACCTGTCGGACAAAATCGGCGTGCAGCAGCGCCTGAAATGGGCCGAAGAGAAATTCTTTGTCACCACCGAAGAAGAGCCCCTGTTCGATGCCGCCGACGTGCTGCGCTTTGGCCGCGATCTGGTGGTGCAGCACGGGTTTACCACCAATCTCAAAGGCATCGAGTGGATCCGCCGCCACTTCCCCGAACACCGCGTTCACACGGTGAACTTCCCCGGCGATCCCTATCCGATCCATATCGACGCGACCTTTACCCCGCTGCGTCCGGGCCTGATCCTGAACAACCCCCAGCGCCGCCTGCCCGAAGACCAGCGCAAGATGTTCAACGACAATGGCTGGGAGATCGTGGATGCAGCGCAGCCGGCCCATAACACCCCGCCGCCGCTGTGCTATTCCTCGACCTGGCTTAGCATGAACGTGCTGGTGCTTGACCCCAAAACCGTCTGCGTCGAAAAATCCGAAGTCTACCAGGCCGAACAGATGGACAAGCTGGGCATGGAAGTCGTCGAAGTCGACCTGCGCGATGCCTATGCCTTTGGCGGTGGCCTGCATTGCTGCACCGCCGATGTGTACCGCGAAGGCAGCTGCGAAGACTACTTCCCCAGCCTCTCCAAATAACCAAACAGGGCGCGGCTTTACCCCCGCGCCCTTCTTCTTCTCTTTGGAAAAATACTCCGGGGGTGCGGGGGCAGAGCCCCCGCGGGTCGCCGGGCTGCAGGCACGGCGAAACCCCTCATTCCTTATCCGTCAGCGCCTCAAACGCGGCCCACATATCCGGGCGACGGTCTTTGGTCAGCGCCTCGGATTGGGCGCGCCGCCATTTCGCGATTTCGCCATGATGGCCGGACATCAGAACATCCGGGATCTTGTGACCCTGCCACTCTGCCGGGCGGGTATATTGCGGATGCTCCAGAAGCCCGCTGGAATGGCTTTCCTCCACCGCGCTTTCCGCATTGCCCAGCACACCGGGCAACAGGCGGACAGTGGCGTCCAGCATCGCCTGCGCGGCGATCTCGCCCCCGGTCATGACAAAATCCCCCAGCGAGACTTCGGCAATGCCGTAATGATCCAGCACCCGCTGGTCGACCCCTTCGAACCGGCCACAAATCATGGTGATCCCCGGCAGCTGCGCCCAGTCCCGCGCCATCTGCTGATCAAATCGCTTGCCGCGGGGCGACAGATAGACAATCGGCGCGTTCGAGCGCGCGCGCGCTTCCTCAATCGCCTTGCCCATCACATCCGCGCGGATCACCATGCCGGCCCCGCCGCCCGCAGGCGTATCATCGACATTACGATGCTTGCCCTCGCCGAAATGCCGCAGAGGGATCGGCGTCAACTGCCACTTTCCGTCTTTCAACGCCTTGCCGGTCAGCGACTGCCCCAACACGCCGGGAAAGGCATCTGGGAACAGCGTGATCACCTGCGCCTGCCAGGCGCGCACCAGCATCTCATCCTCGCCCATCAATTCACGCGGTTTCAGCGACAGGCGGATCGACTTGCGCCCGTGCGAGCGCGGGGTTTTGTCTTCTTTGGGCTGTGTCATGGGCTTTCCTACGGGGCGACGCTGGCGACGGACCCCGGCTGAGTACAGGCAGGCAGCAGGGCAGGGCAAGCCCCCAGCGCCTAGGCGCCGGGCAGCGGCAGGTCGAAATGCGCCGGATCCGGCGCGTGACGCAATGCGCCGCTTTGCAGGCACCAATGGGGGCGTGGCAGCAGAGGGCGAATCCCGCCGCTGCGCAGGGCCGCGCTGGGGGCGGGCCAGCGCGGTTGCCCGGTTTCCAGGGTAAGCGCGGCAAATTGCATGTCCAGCGCCCCGGACAGGGTTTCCTGGCTGACCGGGGCCTCTAACGGCAGATCTGCGGCATAGACACCGCCTCCCAGATTGGCGCAGACCCGCCGCAGCCGGTTCAGGCGCAGTTCCTGTCCGCTGCGCGCCAGCAGCGCGAAAAAGCCGGGAATATCGCTGATCCGCAGCAGAAACAGGGCGACGCTGGCCTGATCACAGCTGGCCTGTTCCACGCAGAACAGCGCCGCCTCCAGCTGGTCCGTGTCCTGAGGGTCAAAGGCCGTGATGAAATGGTGCCACAGATCCGGGTCGGGCGCGCTGAGCGCGGCAAACCCGTCAAGCAGGCTGTTGGGGGCAGGGCGGTTGGCCTGCCACAGCGCATGGGTGGCATGTAGCGCAGTTTGTTGACGGTCAAACGCCGCACGATGACGGCCCACATCCATCACCTGATCGCGCAGGGCCAGCATGACCTCGGGGCGATGGAAATATTGCGACAGGCGTCCGGCCTCGGCTGGGCTGGCCCGCAAAAGGCGCGCGAACAGGGCCAGTTCGATCACCTCTTCGTCGCGCAGGGCCTCATCGGTTTTGCTGCCGCGCGCCTCAAGCACACGGAACAGCGCCCCGGCCAGGGCTTCGTCCCGCGTCGGGGGGCCGTCTGGTCCGGCCAGAGGGGGCAGCAGTGCGGCGGACAGCTCTCTGCGCAGCTGCGGCAGCGGGGGCAGATCCAGACGTGCGTGGATTTCGAATACATTGCCAGGGATCAGCGAAGGTGCGGGGTCTTCGCCGCGCTCTGGTGGTTGGCGATCTGGTCCGCCGGGTTGGCCTGACATGGCCCGTCGGTTTTTGCGACGGGGGCGTTCAAAGGCAGAAGCCAGGGCGAACAATCCGCCAAGCCCGCCCAGGGCGGCGGTGATTGGCGCGCCCAGCGTTGCAGCCGGAACAAACAGTGCCGCCACAGCGGGCAACAGCGCCACGCTCGACAGCAGAACTCTATTTAACACAACGTCCACCACTCAGACTCCGAATGCCTCGAATCTGGCTAAAATTGGACCGAAAATGTGGCGTAAAAGGGGTGGGTTGCGCCCAAATCCAGAAGATTTTTCTGGGGTTCTGGCGACAATGCTGCGCATCCGGTGAATTTGTTTCCCGATGCGCGCTATTTGGCGTTTTTTAGTCCAAAAGCCCCTCGGGCGGGTCCGCCACAATTCGGCCCGAGGCCAGATCAACCGTCGGCACATTCGCCTGGGTAAAGGGCAGCAAAACCGTATGGGACAGGCCGGGAATGGACAGTTCCAACAGGTCAGACGCCCCGTGGTTCTGCACTGCCTGCACCTTGCCCAGTTGCGCCCCACCCGTGTCAAATACGGCCAGGCCAATCAGGTCGGCGTGATAAAATTCGTCATCGGGCAGCGAGGGCAGCCGGTCGCGCGGCGCATATAGCTGTACACCTTTCAGCGCGTCGGCCTCTTCTTTGGTGGTGACGCTGCTTAGCCGGGCGGCAAAGCCACCTTTGATTTCGCGGGTGATGGTGATGTCGAAACTGCCGCGATCAGACAACAGCGGCGCATAATCGGCAATGGCACGGGGGTCGGCGGTGAAACTTTTCAGCCGGGTTTCGCCGCGCACACCAAACGCGCCCGCAATGGCACCGACGCAGATCATTTCGGGATTGTCAGCGAGGCTGTCGCTCATGTCACTCGCGCCTTTATTCTGATGGGCAGCAGGGCGTTTTGCCCGTTATTTCGCGTGGCACAAACCGGCCGTCATCTGGCCATTGGATTGCGCGCACAGCTCTGCCTGATTGCTCCGCTCAAAGAAAATGCCCGCCACAAAGGCGAACATCAACAAAAACACCACGCGGATCAGTCGAAACATTCACAGCCCCAGAAAGTCGGGGAAAAGGTGCCCCGGCGCTGGGTGGGCCAGCAACCGGGGCGTGCCTGGCAGCAGAATTATTCTGCCGAGGCTTCCGCTGCTGCTTCGGCAGCTTCTGCTGCTTTGGCGGCTTTTTCTTCAGCGCGTTCCTGCGCTTTCTTGCCGGGTGCGCCCTTCTTGGGGTTGCTGCGCTCGGCTTTGTCTTTCACGCCAGCGGCTTCGAGGAAGCGGGCCACACGGTCGGTGACCTGTGCGCCTTCGCCCAGCCAGTACTGAACGCGTTCCAGATCCATTTTCACGCGCTCTTCGCTGTCTTTGGGCAGCAGCGGGTTGTAGGTGCCCAGCTTTTCGATGAAGCGGCCGTCACGCGGCATACGCGAGTCGGCGGCCACGATGCGGTAGAAGGGGCGCTTTTTCGAGCCGCCACGGGCGAGACGGATTTTGATAGCCATGGGTTTTCTCCTTTGGATGGCAAGTTGACGGGGAGGCCCGTCAGGATTGGTGTTGCTTGTGGTGCTGGATGACTTCCTGAATGATGAAGTTCAGGAATTTCTTTGCGAATTCCGGGTCCAGATCAGCCCGTTCCGCAAGATCCTGCAGCCGCGCGATCTGGTTTTCCTCGCGCGCTGGGTCGGATGGGGGAAGGTCGTGCTGCGCCTTTAGGACGCCCACGGCCTGGGTGTGTTTGAAACGCTCTGCCAGGGTAAAGACAAGGATCGCGTCCAGCCGGTCGATGCTGTCGCGATGCTCGGCCAGAAGTTCGGCGGCGCGGGAAACGGCGTCAGTCAATTGCAAAGCCTTTCGGTTTGAAGAGCGGGTCTTGGTAATGGGCGATTTCCATGTCGACGCCATGGCCGGTCTGGCCGCGCAGCTCCTCTAGCGAGGGGTGGCGATAGACCGCGTCATGGCCGTCCACGGTGGCGGCGGATTTGTCTTTGACACAGCCCAGCCGTTCGGCAAGGCGGATGGAATCCAGGTTTTTGGGGTCGATATAGGACACGGCGGTGTCCCAGCCGAGATCCTGGTAGAAATAGCGGCGCACGCGGTCGGTCGCCTCCAGCGCATAGCCCTTGCCGCCGCGATCGGGCCAGATGATCCAGGCGATTTCGCGTTCCGGCCATTTTGCGGGGAACCAGCCGCCCGCCATGCCGACGGTTTCATCGGTGTCGCGCAGGTGGATCATCCACATGCCATAGCCGCGGATTTCCCAATGGCCGATTTCAGCCGCGTACAGCATCCAGGTTTCATAGGCGTTCAGCGGCCCGCCCATAAAGCGCGAGCGGTAGCTGGCAAAGGTGGCCTTGAAATTCGGGTAATCCTCCGGCGCGGGGGCGCGCAGGATCAGGCGCTTGGTTTCCAGAACCGGAATGTCGCGATGGCCCATCAGGCATCTCCTGCTTTGCGATGGCGATAGACCAGCGTGTCGGCATGGCTGTCGCAGGTGTCGGCAAGGGCGGCTTCGGCTGCCAGATCGCGGGTCGCGCCGCAGGTTTCCATCAGGCGGATGCAGCGGTCATTGTCATTGGCCACATAGCTGACGACGCTGTCCCAGTTCAGCGCGGCAAAGGCATGGTCGCGCGCCGCTTCCAGCGCCTCTTGGGCAATGCCCTGACCTTCTGACGCTTCATCCAGGAAAATGCCTAGCTCGGGTTCGGGATCGTCCCATTCATAGCCCAGTAGAACAAACCCAGCCGAAGGCGTGGTCAGCGCGTCGATGGTCCACAGTCCATGACCGTGCAGCAGCCAGAGCGCGGTGTAATTGGTAAATTCCTGCCAGGCCTCTTCGCGCGAGAACGGGCCGCCCATCAGGATGGCGCGATCAGATTCATAGATCTTGGCAAAGGCCTTGAAATCATAGATCCGCGGGCCGCGCAGCTGCAGGCGACGGGTGTCGATCACGGGCACCTTGCCGCACAGGCGTGCAGCGGCGCGGGCGCCGGGGCCGGGGTGATGCCGTTCGCAGGCGGCTGTGGTCTGTGCGGGGCTCATGCCGGTGCTCCGGGCTGGTGACGCCAGACCTGAATATCCATCCCCAGCACCTGCGTGTCGCGCTCGTGATATGCGCCCAGCCGTTCTGCGACGCGGCGCGAGGCGGGGTTCTGCGGGTCGATATAGGAAATCAGCGGGCCAAGGCCCTTTTCGCGCGCAGCCCAGTCGATCACGACCTGCGCGGCTTCGGTGGCAAAGCCGTGACCTTCGAACCCGTCAAACAGCTGCCAGCCCAGTTCGGGTTCGTCCCACATGATATGGTTGATCAGACCGACACGGCCAATCACCTGATCCCCCTGCAGGAGTGTGAACATGCCATAACCCCGCAGCGCCCAGTGGCCGAGGCTGCCCAGAAATCCGCGCCAGCGTTGGAATTCATCCGCCGTGGCCCCGCCCACAAACGCCGCGCGCGGGGAGGCCATGAACCGCGCGATGGCGGGATAGTCGGCCTCGACCGGCGGGCGCAGGGTCAGCCGCGCGCTGTGCAGCGTGATATTGGGCAACAGGGTGGTCATGCCAGCGCCTCGGGGGCGGGGTGCCGCCACAGCTCGTCCTGCCCCATATGGACGTTTTGATAGGTGCGCTCATAGGTGGCGCCCAGCCGGGTGGCCAGCGCCTTGGAGCGGGTGTTGGATGGCACGATATTGGAGGTGAGGGTGGTAAAGCCCAGATCCTCATAGGCCCATTGCCGCGCGCGGGTGGCGGCCTCGAACGCGATGCCGCGCCCTTCGAACCCGTCAAACACAACCCAACCCAGTTCCGGTTCGGGCCAGCCTTCGGGGTTCCAGATGCCGGTGATGCCTGCGGGGGTGCCGGTGGCCTTGTCCTCGATGGTCAGATAGCCATAGCCGTGGATATGCCAATGCCCGATATTCAGCGCATACCAGCGCCAGGCATCGCCGCGATTGTCGATATAGCCAAAGCCATCGGCGCGGACCTCATCCATCAGAAAAGCGATCAGCGCATCGGCATCGCGGGGCTCGGGGCCGCGCAGGATCAGGTTCTGGGTTTCCAGACGGGGGGCGTTGGTCAGGCTCATGCGTAGGCCTCCGGGTTGCCATCCGCATCCGGGCGGTGGCGATACACAACATCGTCGTCGTCGTAATTTTCGGCCTCGGGGTCCAGCACCGCGCCCAGCCGTTCGGCCAGCGCAATCGAGCGCGTGTTGCTGCGTTCGATATAGGACACCAGCGTGTCCATCCCCTGTTCCCAGGCCCAGTGCAGCGCGGCGGTGGCAGCCTCGGTGGCAAAGCCCTGACCCTCAAACCCGTCAAACAGGATCCAGCCGATTTCACGCTCGGGGAAATGCGGGGGATGGGTGATGGCGATCTGGCCGATCAGCTGCCCGTCACGGGTTTCAATCGCCCAGCCGCCAAAGCCCATCAGATCCCAGCTGCCCACCTCAGAAGAGAACCCGTACCACAGATGCGTCTTGTTCTGCGGGGAATCGACCAGCGCGGCGCGCTCTCCTTTGAAGAACGCAGCAAAGGCGTCCATGTCCGACAGGACATGGCCACGCAGGCGCAGACGCGGGGTTTCGAGTGTTGGGGCAGGCATGGCTGTCTCTGTTACTTTTTCTTGCCAAAGCCGGACAGGCCCGGCGGCAGGCCGCCGCCACCCAGACCGGGCAGTTTGCCGCCCATGCCAAGCTGCTTGGCTGCGGCTTCCATGGCGGCGGGGTCCATTTTCGACGGGTCCATGCCGCCCATCCCGGCCATATCGGCAGGCATTCCGCCCTTGCCGAACATGCCGCGCATGGCCTGTTTCAGCATCCCGCCTTTGCCCATCTTGCCCATTTTCTTCATCACGTCGGACATCTGGCGCTGCATTTTCAGCAGCTTGTTGAGGTCGCTGACCTCCATGCCCGCACCTGCGGCGATGCGTTTCTTGCGGCTGGCCTGCAGGATCTGCGGATTCGCGCGCTCTTTCTTGGTCATGGACTGGATCAGGGCGATCTGCTGTTTCAGCAGCTTGTCATCGACACCGGCATCGCCGGCCTGCTTGGCCATTTTGCTCATGCCCGGCATCATCTGCATCATGCCTTCCATGCCGCCCATCTTGATCATCTGTTCCAGCTGCATTTTCAGGTCGTTCATGTTGAACTGACCCTTCTGGAACCGCTTCATCATGCGTTCGGCCTGTTCGACCTCCAGCGTTTCCTGCGCCTTTTCGACCAGAGCAACAATGTCGCCCATGCCCAGGATGCGGCCCGCAACCCGGTCGGGTTCAAAGGTTTCCAGCGCCTCCATCTTTTCGCCAAGGCCGACGAATTTGATCGGCTTGCCGGTGACGGCGCGCATGGACAGGGCCGCACCGCCGCGCCCGTCACCATCCATCCGGGTCAGCACAACGCCTGAAATGCCGATGCGCTCGTCAAAGTTTTCGGCGGTGTGGACCGCGTCCTGACCGGTCAGACCATCGACCACCAGCAGCGTTTCACGTGGATCGACCACGTCGCGCACGGCCTCGACCTGGGCCATCAGCTCTTCGTCGATGGACAGGCGGCCCGCGGTGTCGAGCATATAGACGTCATAGCCCCCCAGCGCGGCCTGCGTTTTGGCGCGCTTGGTGATGGCGACGGGGTCTTCGCCCTTGACGATAGGCAGCGTGTCGACGCCGATCTGTTTGCCGAGGATTTCCAGCTGTTCCATGGCGGCCGGGCGGTTCACGTCCAGCGAGGCCATCAGAACCTTTTTGTTTTCGCGCTCTTTCAGGCGCTTGGCCAGCTTGGCGGTGGTGGTGGTTTTACCGCCACCCTGCAGGCCGACCATCAGGATGGGCGCGGGCGGGTTGTCGATTTTCAGACTGCCGGGCTCGCCTTCGCCGCGCAGCACTTCGATCAGCTCGTCATGGACGATCTTGACGACCTGCTGACCGGGCGTCACCGATTTGGTCACCGCCGCGCCGGTCGCTTTCTTTTCGACCGCCTTGATGAACTGGCGCGCCACGGGCAACGAGACATCGGCCTCTAGCAGAGCCACGCGGACTTCGCGCATTGCGGTTTTCACGTCATCGGCAGAGAGCGCACCCTGCTTGGTCAGCCGGTCAAAGACACCGCCAAGGCGTTCTGAAAGATTCTCGAACATGGGGTGGCCCCCTTTCCTGCTGTTCCATCTGCCCCCCAGATAGGGGCGCGCTGCGTCATTCACAAACCGGGGCTTGCTGCGAAACCGGTGCCCAATACAGAACAGCCCCCGTGGGCGAATCCTCGCTGACGGGGGGCGATCCCGGCCAATGGCCATGGGACCGGAAGGCGCAATGCTCCCGGATGTTGATGCGGCGCTACGCGAGTCTGTGCCCGGAGTCAAGGAAAAGGGCCCCGCAGGGCCCTGTTTCAAAGGTCTACTCGCTATGCGGTGTGCTCAGGCGGCCAGCGCGGCCAGATCCGCCTCGGCCCGTGCGGCGGAGGCATCGGCATCCACGGCCAGCATATCCGAGCGCACAACCTGCACATCTGTGATCCCGACAAAGTTGAGAACATGGCGCAGATAGGGGGTGGCAAAATCCACGGGGCTGTCCACTTCGGTGCCGCCAGAGGCCACGGCAAAGATCGCGCGTTTGCCGCTCAGCAGGCCCTGCGGGCCGTTTTCCGTATATTGAAAGGTGACACCGGCGCGGGCAATCAGGTCGATCCAGGCCTTGAGCGCGGCAGGGATGCCGAAATTGTAGATCGGCAGGGCGATCAGCAGCGTGTCGGCCTTTTGCAGTTCGGCGATCAGGCTGTCGGACAGCTCCAGCGCGGCGCGCTGTGTGTCATTGCGCTGGTCATCCGGGGTGAAGCTGGCGCCGATCCAGGTTTCGCTCAGCAGGGGCAAGCCGCTGGTCAAATCGCGGGTCAGGGTCTGTTCCGGGGCCAGCTTTTCAGCGATGCGATCCGCCAGATCGCGGGTGACGGAACCGGCGTGGCGGGCAGAGGCGTCGATGCGCAGCAGGGTTTGGGTCATGTCTTTTGTCCTTTGAAAAATCTCCGGCGCTGCCGGGTCTGTTCATAGGATTGACATGTGCGACCTGATTATCAATTTGTGATTATCTGCGGGTTTATGTGCAAAAATGCGCAGAGCATTCTGCCACTGCGGGCTTGGCCTGATTCTGTGAGGGCGTGGCTGCAGGCAGGGCAATATAGACATTTTTTGCTTTTATCTGGGGGCAGACCTGGCAAGCGCATTGGCTGTGATGAGCCTAATTTAGGCAAAACCGCTGAAAACGAGGTATTTTAGCCGCAGTTTCGCGCCAATGGCGGTTTCCCGCCCGCCTTAACGAAAAAACCTACTGGTTGTTTTATCAGTTCTAAAATAGGCCTAAGTCTGATACCAAGACGTCTAAACGTCATCCACGGAGTTTTGTTATGAAAAAGACCATTCTGGCGGCATCCATCGTCGCATTCTCCGCCGCGACTGCATTCGCAGAAGGCAAATATGGCGACGCTGGCACGCAGGATAGCGATCCGGGTGTGCAGGAAGACAAAGACGGCAACCCCTATTGGCTGGCTGCTGGCGCGTCCAGCTCGGCTGGTGGTGGCGCGGCTGTGTCGGCTGCGATCGCGGCGATTGCTGTCAGCGCGGCTGTTCTGTCGGACAGCGATTCCTCCAGCGCGTCGACCTCTACCACTGGCGCTCCGACCGACAACTGACGGATTTGCCTGACATAGGCGGGGTGACCCGCTTGGAAAGCCGCCGCAGCGATGCGCGCGGCTTTTCTGTATGTGTACGACCAGTCTTTATGCGTGTGACTGGTGCCGAAGTGGGCGGGGTGCATTGAAACCTGCCTTGGGCGGGGCCAAGTGTAGGGTGTTTCACAGGGACGCGTGATCTCGGGCATCGGGATCGGAATGGGGCCAGAATGGACAATTGGGACGAAATCCGCACGGCTTTTCATGTCGCGCGCGAAGGCACAGTCAGCGGTGCCGCCGAGGCGCTGGGGGTGCATCATGCGACCGTCATCCGGCATATTGATGCGTTGGAAGGGCGTCTGGGCGTCAAACTGTTTCAGCGCCACGCGCGCGGCTATACCTCGACCGAGGCCGGAGAAGACCTGCTGCGAGTGGCCCAAACCACGGACGAACAGTTCCAGCAGCTTGAGGGGCGCATCAAAGGGCAGGGGCGCGATGTCTCCGGTGAACTGGTCGTGACATCCCTGGTGGCTTTTGCCCCCATGTTGGTCGCGGCCATGACGTCCTTCCGCGAGGCCTATCCGCAGGTCGTCATGCGGCTGTTGACCGATGATCGTGTCTTTCGGCTGGAATATGGCGAGGCGCATGTGGCCCTGCGGGCGGGGACAAAACCGCAAGAGCCCGACAATGTGGTTCAGGCCTTTTCGCAGCAATCCATCGCGCTATACGGGCATCGGTCCTATATCGCGCGCAAAGGGCGCCCTGCGGATGAACATGATCTGGCGGGGCATGATTTTGTCAGCCATGCCAATCCTGAGGTGCGCGCGCCGTTTTTCACCTGGCTGCGTGAACGTGTGCCAGCGGAACGCATGGTGTTTCGCTCGGCGGACACCCGTGTGATGGGGCAGGCAATCCTTGCCGGAGCGGGGTTGGGCTTTATGACCGTACACGAAGCGGCGCTGCACCCGGAGCTGGAGCAGATCCTTCCGCCAAAAGACGATTGGGCCGCGCCGCTGTGGCTGGTCACGCATGTGGACCTGCATCGCACCGCAAAAGTGCAGGCATTCCTGAAACATCTGAAGGAATTTTGCGACGGTGGGTGCCCGTCTGAGGCCTAGGCCTCGCCCGGTGTCTCCTGGTCTGGCAGCTCCTGCGCCAGAAAGCGTTCGAACGCATCCAGATTGACCGGTTCGAACTGACCAAATCCCTGCATCCAGACGCTGGCCTCGCGCAGGGCGTCTGGCTCCAGCTTGCACCATTTCACACGGCCGCGCTTTTCCTGGCTGATCAACCCGGCCTGCGCCAGGATGGTCAGATGTTTGGAAATCGCGGCCAGGGACATATCGAATGGCGCGGCCACATCTGTGACGGCCATGTCGTCCTCTAGCAGCATGGACAGGATCATGCGGCGGGTGGGGTCCGCCAGCGCGGCAAACACGGTGTCGAGGCGGGTGTTCATGGTCATGTGTAAACGCCACCGGCCCAGAGGGGTCAAGGGCTGGTCGAGGGAAACTCAACCAGATCGTTGAATGTCTATGATAGCGCCCAAACTGATCTTTTCGCGCTGCGGCGGAATGACCGACCTGTTGGTGGTGTGGGTAATATTGTTACTTTTCAATATCTTGGATTTGTTTATGGCCTCTGGAAGCCCTGTTGACTCAGGCGGCGCTGCACCGTAGCAAACCCTCAACTCTCTGACTGGGAAGTTTCGCGTGACCGAACCCGATCCAAAGCAAAAGCTGAAAGAGCTGGAAGCAAAGATCGAAGCGGCCAAGGGCGCCACGGACGCGCAGAAACACCATCAGGAAGAGCACTATTCCATGGCCAATCAGGCCTGGCGGATGGTGACGGAAATGGTGGCCGGTCTGGGGATCGGCTTTGGCATCGGATACGGGCTGGATGCGCTGTTTGGCACAACCCCGTTCCTTATGGTGCTATTTACATTGTTGGGGATCGCCGCAGGCATCAACGTGATGTTGCGCAGCGCGGCTGAGATCCAGAAGGCACAACTCGCGCGCTTGGGCGGCGAAACGAACGAAGCGGCCTCCCATGGCGTGGGGGTCAGTGAAGGGGACAAAGATGGCGACTGAAGCGAAAGAAGGCACCGGCCTGGTATTTCACCCGATGGACCAGTTCATCGTCAAACCGCTGTTCGGTGACGGCGCGGTTGGCATGTTCACCATCACCAACGTGACCCTGTGGATGTTCATCGCCGTGCTGTGCATCACCGGCATGATGGTTCTGGGCACCGCGCGCCGCGCAATCGTTCCCTCGCGCAGCCAGTCGATCGCTGAACTCGCATACGGCTTTATCTACAAGATGGTCGAGGACGTGGCCGGTAAGGACGCGGTCAAGTTCTTCCCCTACATCATGACCCTGTTCATGTTCATCGTCTTCTCGAACTTCCTCGGCCTGATCCCGATGAGCTTCACCACCACCTCGCATTTTGCCGTGACCGTGGTGCTGGCCCTGGCCGTGTTCCTGACCGTGACCGCAGTTGGTTTCGCCAAAAACGGCCTGAGCTTCCTCGGCCTGTTCTGGGTGTCCAGCGCCCCCGCCGCGCTGCGCCCGATCCTGGCGATCATCGAACTGATTTCCTACTTTGTGCGCCCCGTCAGCCACAGCATTCGTCTGGCTGGCAACGTCATGGCGGGTCACGCGGTTATCAAAGTGTTCGCAGGCTTTGCCGCGCTGGCCGCTGTTGCACCGGTGTCCATCCTGGCGATCACCGCGATGTATGGTCTTGAGGTGCTGGTGGCCTTTATCCAGGCCTACGTGTTCACCATCCTGACCTGCGTGTACCTCAAGGACGCACTGCACCCGTCGCACTAATACCGGTCAGCGGTGGGTCACAGACCCACCCTACCCCCCGAAACACACAGAAATTCAACTTCCAATCGTAAGGAGATACCATCATGGAAGGTCAACTCGCACATATCGGCGCAGGCATCGCAGGTCTGGGTACTGGTCTCGCAGCTCTGGGTGTTGGCAATGTTGCAGCCAACTTCCTGGCAGGCGCTCTGCGCAACCCCTCCGCGGCTGCTGGCCAGACCGCAACCCTGTTCATCGGCATCGCATTCGCAGAAGCACTGGGCATCTTCTCGTTCCTGATCGCTCTGCTGCTGATGTTCGCCGTCTAATCCACGGAACTTAAGATCCTTACGCGCGGGCGGTGCGTGACTGACGCGCCGCCCGTTGTAGAGACAACGTTCCCACGGAGGACGACATGGCGTCTGATACCCACAGTGCAGAACACGCGGCTGAGACCGTCAGTTCCTGCGTGGATTCCTATGGCTCTGCCATCGGGATGCCGCAACTTTGCGGCGACTGGATTTCCAACCAGGTAGTCTGGCTGGTCATCGCCCTGTTGGTGATCTTCTTTGTTCTTTCGCGCATTGCGCTGCCGCGCATTGCAAGCGTCCTGGCGGAACGCCAGGGGACAATCACCAATGACATCGCTGCCGCCGAAGAGCTGAAGCGCAAGGCACAGGATGCCGAAGCTGCTTATGAAAAGGCCCTGGCGGATGCCAAAGCCCAAGCGCAGAGCATCGCGCAAAAGGCCCGTGACGAGATCAAGGCAGATCTTGATGCGGCTATGGCAAAAGCAGATGAAGAAATTTCGGCCAAGGCCGCCGAGTCCGAGAAAGCAATCTCGGAAATCCGGGCCTCGGCTATGGAAAACGTCGAAACCGTTGCCAAGGATACGGCTGATGCCATTGTCACCGCTTTGGGTGGTAAGGCAGATGCGGGCGCTCTGGCTGCTGCGGTTAGCAATCGGGTCAAGGGGTAAGAGATATGCGTAAACTTTCCGTTTCCGCCACCGCTCTGGCCGCTGCTGTGATGGCAAGCCCGGCACTGGCTGCCAGTGGCCCGTTTGTGTCGCTGCGCAACACCGATTTCATCGTGCTGCTCGGCTTCCTGCTGTTCATCGCGGTTCTGGTCTACTTCAAAGTGCCCGGTATGCTGGGCGGTATGCTGGACAAGCGTGCCCAAGGCATCCGCGACGAGCTGGACGAAGCCAAATCGCTGCGCGAAGAGGCCCAGACCCTGCTGGCCAGCTACGAGCGCAAGGCGCTCGAAGTGCAAGAGCAGGCGGACCGCATCGTGGCCCATGCCAAGGACGAAGCCAAAGCCGCCGCTGAGCAGGCCAAGGTTGACCTGAAGGCCTCGATCGAACGCCGTGTTCTGGCCGCCGAAGGTCAGATTGCGTCGGCCGAAGCACAGGCTGTCAAAGAGGTGCGCGACCGCGCCGCTGCAGTAGCAGTTGCCGCTGCACGTGAGGTGCTGGCAGGTCAGATGACCGCCGCCGCCGCTGGCAAGTCGATCGACGACGCGATTGCCGAAGTCGGTGCAAAACTGCACTGATCCTTTGCGCAATCCAAGAGACAGGGCCCGGCCATGCGCCGGGCCTTTTCTATTCTGCGCATCACATCTGCCGGGCCCAGATGCGTCCTGCGTGCAACGCGGGGCGCTGTAAGGACGCGGCCTTCTTTTCTTGACCTCACCCACAAGATACAGTTGAAGCTGCCCCCTACACACAGAGATGTGGGGCAGGTTAGGGATAAAGCCGTGGCACATATCATCGTTGTCGGAAATGAAAAGGGCGGGGCGGGCAAATCCACCGTGTCCATGCATGTGGCCACCGCATTGTCGCGGATGGGGCATCGTGTCGGGGTGCTGGATCTGGACCTGCGCCAGCGCAGTGTGGGCCGCTATCTGGAAAACCGCCAGCGTCATTTGCAGGATCTGGGCCTGACCCTGGCCAGCCCGCGCTATCAGGAGCTGCCCGAGGTCGACAAGGCCAATCTGGCGCCCGGTGAAAACGCCTATGACCATCGCCTGTCCAAGGCCGTGGCGGCGCTGGAACCCGATTGCGACTTTATCCTGATCGACTGTCCCGGCTCGCATACCCGGCTGGCCCAGGTCGCGCATTCGCTGGCGGATACGCTGATCACGCCGCTCAATGACAGCTTTGTCGATTTCGACCTGCTGGCCCGGATCGACAATGATGGCGAAAAGATCATGGGCCCGTCGGTCTATTCCGAAATGGTCTGGAGCGCCCGTCAACTGCGCGCACAGGCCGGGCTGCCACCGATCGACTGGATCGTTTTGCGCAACCGTCTGGGGGCACAGCAGATGGTCAACAAGATGAAGATGGAAAAGGCACTGGAACGCCTGTCCAAGCGCATCGGGTTTCGCGTCGCGCCGGGCTTTTCGGAGCGGGTTGTGTTTCGTGAATTGTTTCCGCGCGGCCTGACCTTGCTGGATCTCAAGGATATTGGGGTGAAGCAGTTGAACATATCGAATGTCGCGGCGCGGCAAGAGGTGCGCGATCTGGTCAAGGCGCTGCAGCTTCCTGATGTCGAGGTCAATTTCTGACCTTCACAGGGCATTTAAAAAGGCCGGGCGCATGACCCGGCCTTTTCAATTGTTCCAGCAGGTTGCGGAGGATCACTCTGCCGGAACGGCAACGGTGTTGCTGCGGGTGAAATGCTGGCGGTTCAAGCGCAGGACCAGCAGGATGGCAGTGGCCTGAAACAGCAGCGCAATCGCGGTAAGACCCCAGTAGCCTGCGCTGAATTTCTCGACCACGGCTGCACCGACCAGGCCTTTGTTGACAAAGAAATGCATCAGCACGCTAAAGGCGACAAAGGGGCAGACCAGCGCATAAGAACCGGGTGAGGTTTTGGGGCCAAGCACGAAATCCTTGAAATAGCCCTGCGCCTTGAGCACAACAGCGCCCAGTCCGAAAAAGGCCAGCTGGATGGCGATCATGCGGGCCAGGAACACCATGGTTTCCCCGCCATTGTCATGGGCATCAAAGGTGCTGTGCAGACCGTGGCTTTGACGCAGGGACAGGATGGTCAGAACGGTGACGATTGGGACGATGATCATCAGGGTTGGGCCTGCTTCGCGGGCCGTGCCATGTTGCAGCATAGAGGCCACGGCTGTGATGGCGGCAAAGGCCGTATACAGCACTGCAATCGTACCCAGAACGGTTGACAGGATCAGCGCCGCGGCGACCGTTGTCGGGTGTGTGCTCATGGCGGCGGGGGCCGAAAACCCAACCGCGATCATGGACAGGGCAAAGGCCGGTGTCAGCTGGGCAAAGGAATTATGCGCAGTCACATCAAACACCCCGCCTTTGGACAGGACACGGCCCAGGAAGTCCCCGATCAGGCGAAATGCCAGCACGGCGATCAGGGCAAAGGCGATGATGGCCACAGGGAACAGATATTCCACCACGCTCCACAGTTTCGGGACAAAGACCATGCCGACGATGAACATGGCGTTGACGGACATGGCCAGCGCCAGCGGCATGGCCAGCAGGGTGGTTTCCGCGTTGGAATTGCGCAGCGCCGCATAGGCCGGGGTTTGTTTGAACCGCGACAGGGCCTGCAGGTTCCAGACCAGCAGTTTGACATTCAGAAAGACAAAAAAGGCGATGCCGATCAGTGCGATGGCGATGGCCCCTTGCAGGGCTGGGCTGCCATTGGACCAGGCGGCCATGATGTCTTCGAAGACGGGGACGGGCTGGCCGGGATGGGGCACCCAGAACATCAGAAACATGAAAAAGGTGACGGCCAGACCGCCCGCGCCGAGGGAGGCGAGGAAATATAGCGGCGAATAGCTGTCTGCCGGACGGGTTTGTGCATGTGCCATGATGGCCTCCTGCGATTAATATTCTGAAACTGGAATATAATATGCATTCCGAGTTTGGAATGTAAACCCCTCTTGCCGGTTTTGTGCGACCAACGCTCGCCGTTAAGCGGGTGTTAACCAATGTCCAACACAGTGGCTCCATGCGTATTCTACTTGTTATGACATGTGCCTTTCTGATGGGCTGCGACACTGGCGGTCCCGGATTTTATGGCGTTGATGCGGTCGAGCGGAGCTATGACGGCACGACTTTCAGTATCCGTGTGCGCGGCAATCTGGCTGAGGCAACGCGCACCAATTTTGAATGGGGCAGCGATTTTCGTGAAATCTGGGCCAAGGCCGGGGCCCTTACGATACATGAAACCGGCTGTAAGGTTGCGTGGTATGATGGCGACGGTTCGGTGGTGCGGATGGGATTGTCCTGCAATGGCCAACCCCCGCCCATGAAACCCGTTAAGACACCGACGCTATATTGTGACCTGGACAATGTAACCGAGCGCAACGGCACCTATTCAGGCCGTGTTGAATGCGAATTGTAATCGGGACGCTCGCAATATCTTGTGGACAACTGGCGAAATGCTGCCACATGCCGGGGCGGTGCCGTTGACTTTTGACCCTGTGAAACGGCACTGTGAATGCCATTCTTTCCAACAGGGTCCGCACGCAGATGCGCTTTACCAAGCTCCGCCTTACTGGTTTCAAAAGCTTTGTCGATCCCACAGACCTGCCGATTCAGGATGGTCTGACCGGGGTGGTCGGCCCCAATGGCTGCGGTAAATCCAACCTTTTGGAGGCGCTGCGCTGGGTGATGGGCGAAACCCGCGCCAAGGCGATGCGCGGCGGCGGCATGGAGGATGTTATCTTTGCCGGGGCCGCCACGCGTCCCGCGCGCAACTTTGCCGAGGTCAACCTGAGCATCGACAATGGCGACAGGCTTGCGCCCGCCGGGTTCAACGACTCTGACGCGCTGGACATCACCCGGCGGATCACGCGTGACGTGGGCAGCGCCTATAAATTCAACGGCAAGGACACACGCGCGCGCGACATTCAGATGCTGTTCGCGGATGCGGCGACTGGCGCGCACAGCCCGGCGCTGGTGCGGCAGGGCCAGATCAGCGAGCTGATCAATGCCAAACCCAAGAACCGCCGCAAGGTTCTGGAGGACGCCGCCGGGATCGGTGGCCTCTATCAGCGCCGCCACGAGGCCGAGCTGAAGCTGAAAAACACCGAGGCCAATCTGCTGCGCGTCGATGACGTGATCGAACAGCTGGCCGGGCAGTTGGGTCAGTTGGCGCGCCAGGCCAAACAGGCCGCGCGCTACCGTGCCATTGGCGAAGAACTGCGCCGGGCCGAAGGGCAGTTGCTTTATCGTCATTGGCGCGATGCGGATCAGGCGCGGGCCGAGGCCGACGAAGATCTGCGCACATGCACAGTTCAGGCGGGCAAGGCAGAGGCGCTGGCCCGCGAAGCAGCACAGCAGCGCAGCATCGCCGAAGAGGCTCTGCCCGCCTTGCGCGAAGAGGATTCGGTCGCCGCCGCAATCCTGCAGCGGCTTCTGGTTCAACGCGATGCGCTGGCGGATGAAGAAACCCGCGCCTCAGGCACCATCGCCACGCTCACCAGCCGGATCGACCAGCTGGTCAAGGATATGGAGCGCGAGGCAGGCCTGAACCGCGATGCGGGCGACACCATTGCCCAGCTGGAATGGGAGGCGCGCGAACTGGCCAAGGCGGCGCAGGGGCAGGACACACGGCTGGAGGCGGCTGCAGATGAGGCCCGCGATGCCGCAGAAATTCTGCAGGACCGCGAAGCCGCACTGACCCAGCAGACCGAGGATGTGGCTCGTCTGGCCGCGCGGCACCAATCTGCGCAGCGGTTTCTGGCGGATTGCCAAAAGACGCTGCAACGCAACGAGGCCGAGGCGCAGCGTGCCCGCGACACTGTCACCGCGGCTCAGACCTCGCTGACCCAAAGCGGCGCGGTGATGGATCAGGCGCGCATCCGCCAGCAGGATGCGCAGGCCATGGTCGATCGCGCCGAACGCCTGTTGTCCGAGGCCGAAACCGCCCGCACGGAAACCCAGGCGCGCGAGGCTGATGCCCGCGCCGAGCGCAGCGAATCCGAGGGCGAAACCAATGCGCTGCGGGCCGAGGTCACGGCGCTGGCCCGCCTGCTGGAACGCGACACGGCCGAGGGCGGGCAGATCCTTGACCGGCTGCAGGTCGAACAGGGGTTTGAAAAGGCGTTGGGCGCGGCGCTGGCTGATGATCTGCGCGCGCCTGAGGTTGACGAAGATGGCCCCTCGGGCTGGGCCGTGCTGCCTGGTTATGACGATACGCAACCGTTGCCCTCTGGGGTCACGGCCCTGTCGCAGCATGTGTCCGTCCCGGATGTTCTGGCCCGGCGCATGGGGCAGATTGGGTTGGTCTCTGCGGATGAGGGCACAGGGCTGCAACCGCTGCTGCAACCGGGTCAGCGGCTTGTCAGTCTTGAGGGTGATCTGTGGCGCTGGGATGGGTTCCGCGCCTGGGCCGAAGACCAGCCCTCGGCCTCTGCGCTGCGGCTGGAACAGCTGAACCGGCTTGAGGCGTTGAAACAGGAAATGGCCGCCGCGACAGCGCGGCTTGATGGCACCCGCGCCGCGCATGAGGCGCTGTCACAGCGACTGGCCGAGCTGACTCGCGCTGACAAAGCCGCGCGGGAGGCACGGCGCGAGGCGGATCAGGAATTGACCCAGGCGTCGCGCGCTCTGAACCGGGCCGAGGCCGATCGCGACATGGCCGAGGGCAAGCTGGAGGCCGCCAGCCTGTCCGTCAAGCGTTACGAAGACGAGGCCGGGACCGCCCGCGCGCAGCTGCTGGAGGCAGAGCGCACCATGGCTGGGCTGGAGGATCTGGCCGAGGCCCGCGCCCGCGCCGAAGATGTGAAAATGACGGTCGAAGCCGCGCGCATGATGATGATGACGCGCCGCTCCGCCCATGACGAGCTGCGCCGCGAGGGCGATGCCCGCACCGCCCGCGCGCAGCAGGTGACAAAGGATTTGTCCGGCTGGCGGTATCGTCTGGAAACCGCTGAAAAGCGCGCGGGCGAGCTGGCCGAGCGCAAGGCGCAAAGCGAACAGGAGTTGGAAGCCGCGAGCCTCGTGCCCGCGCAGCTGGCCGCGCAACGCAGCGAGTTGAGCGAGAAGATCACCACAGCTGAAGCGCGCAAAACGACGTCGTCCGAGGCGCTGACAGAGGCGGAGGCCAAGCTGCGCGCGGCCCTGACCCATGAACGCGATGCGGAGCGTCTGGCTGGTGAGGCGCGCGAATCCCGCGCCGCGTCCGAGGCCCGCGCCGAAGCCGCCCGCGCTCGTGTCACGGCTGCCGCGGAGCGGATCGAGGACGAGCGCGAACAAACGCCAGAAGCCCTGCTGCAGGAACTTGGCGGCGATCCCGAAGATATGCCGGGGGCAGAGGCGCTGGAAACCGAGGTCAACCGCCTGAAACGCAGCCGTGACGGGCTGGGCGCGGTCAATCTGCGCGCCGAAGAGGATGCGCGTGAGGTGCAGGCCGAGCATGACCTGCTGGTTTCGGAAAAATCGGATCTGGAAGAGGCGATCAAAACCCTGCGCGGCGGGATTGCCGGGCTGAACCGCGAAGGGCGCGAACGCCTGCTGACCGCGTTCGAGCAGGTGAACAGCAATTTCAGCATGTTGTTCACCCATCTTTTTGGCGGCGGCGAGGCCAATCTGGTCATGGTCGAAAGCGACGATCCGCTGGAGGCAGGGCTGGAAATCATGTGCCAGCCGCCGGGTAAGAAACTGTCGACGCTCAGCCTGTTGTCCGGGGGCGAACAGACCCTGACCGCGCTGGCGCTGATCTTTGCGGTTTTCCTGGCCAATCCGGCACCGATTTGTGTGCTGGACGAGGTGGACGCGCCGCTGGATGATGCGAATGTGACCCGGTTCTGCGACATGCTGGATGAAATGTGCCGCCGCACCGACACGCGGTTCCTGATCATCACGCACCATGCGGTGACTATGGCGCGCATGGATCGGCTGTTTGGTGTGACCATGCAGGAGCAGGGTGTCAGCCAGCTGGTGTCAGTCGATCTGAAGGTCGCGGAAAAGATGGTGGCCTGAGCTGGGCGAGAGGTTTCGCCGTGCCTTTGGCCCGGCGACCCGCGGGGGCGCGGCCCCCGCACCCCCGGAGTATTTTTCCAAAGAGAAGAAAGGCGCGGCTGGCGAAGCTGTGAAGTGACTTCTTTACCAATCGCAGGCAGGGTCTGTGTATGAGATGGATCCTTGCCCTGACCCTAAGCCTGATGCCTGGCCTTGCCACTGCGCAGGATTTTCCGACCCGCGATGGGGATGTGCCTTTCACCCGTGATGACTTGTTGGTGCGGTTGAGGGGGGCGGACCTGGTTTTTTACGACAATGGTGTGTCGCGCTATTACGAGGATGGGCGGTACAGCTATACGTTTTATGGCGATGAACAGGAAAGCGCCGGTGGCTATTATGAAGTTCGCGAGGGCGGTATTGTCTGCGTAGAGTTCATCACCGGGCAGGCGCGCTGTGACAAGTTCGTCATGAATGGTGCGCGATTGGTGCTGATTGACCAGAAAGGCGATCGCTATCCCGTGCGGCCTGATCGCTGACATGCGGGTGTTTTTGCTGGTTGTCGTGACCATGATCGGATTTGCGGCCAATTCGCTGCTGACACGGGCGGGGATTGATCGCGGTGGGTTGGACCCGTTGTGGTTTGGGGCAATCCGGCTGGTGTCGGGGGCGGCGATGCTGGTGCTGCTTATTTTGGTGTCAGGACGGCGTGGGGCGTTGAGAGGCGCCTGGACGATCTGGGGCGTGATTGGGCTGTTCCTGTATATCCTTGGGTTTTCGGTGGCTTATCTGCGGTTGGACGCGGGGTTGGGCGCGCTGGTGTTGTTTGGTGTTGTGCAGATCACGATGTTTTTGGGCAGCTTGATGGGGCGTGAGGCTATTCCGCCGTTGCGTTGGGCCGGGGCGGGCGTGGCTTTTGCGGGCCTGTGTTGGCTGGTCTGGCCTGGGGGCGCGGTGCAGGTTGATCCATTGGCAGCGGTCCTGATGGCGCTGGCTGGGTTTGGCTGGGGGATCTATTCGCTGGTCGGGCGCGGCGCGCAGGATCCGCTGGCGGCCACTGCGGCGCATTTCCTGATTGTTGCACTGCCCTTTGCGCTGCTGGCGCTGGTCTTTGTCCCGCTGCCGCCGATTGGGCCGGGCGTGGGGCTTGCAGTGCTGTCGGGGGCTGTGACCTCGGGCTTGGTTTATGCGTTGTGGTATGCGCTGCTGCCCCGGTTGGACGGGTCCGTCGCGGCGGTGGCGCAACTGAGCGTGCCGGTGATCGCCATTGCAGCCGGCGCGCTGTGGTTGCAGGAACCGGTCAGCGCGCGGCTGGTCTTTGCCACGCTGTTGGTGCTGGGCGGTGTGGCCCTGTCGGTGCTGGGGCCGGGTTATTTGGCCAGACGCTCCATCGGGTCATAAAGCAGCCCGTCCTGCCAGGGCAGGCTGCGCAGGCTGTCGGGTTTCAACCAGATCTGATCCAGCTCTTCGCGGCTGAAAAAGCGGCGCTGCTGGACGATGCCCTCGGGGTCTTGCCATGTGTTGTCGATTTCACCGGCTGTGATGGTCGCGCGAAAGAAGATCTCGACCTGGTGAAAGCCTGTGTCGGGGTCGTGGTATTCATTCACCAGACAGGGATCGCCGACTGACACGGTCAGCCCGGTTTCCTCATGCACCTCGCGGATCAGATTGTCGGGTAGGCTGCTGCCCGGTTCAACCCCGCCGCCGGGCGCACACCACAGCGCGCTTTGGCCATCGGGCCAGGCATTGACCAGCAGCAGGCGGTTCTGGTGCACAATGACGGCGCGGGTGGCCAGTCGGGGGGAGGTCGGCATGGTGGGCTCCTTTGTCCCTTTCCTTACGGGGCGCGGGCGCGCTATGCCAGCACCATGCGGTTTCTCTTGTCTCTCTGTGTGTTGTTTGGCCTGTGGGCGATGCCCTTGCGGGCGGATAGCCCTACGCAGCCTGTGCCGGGTGCGGATGGTTGTATCATCATGCTGCACGGGCTGGCGCGCAGCGAGGACAGCCTGATCCTGATGGCCGAAGTGTTTCGTGCGCGGGGCTATCAGGTGATCGTGCCGGGCTATCCCTCGACCAAGGCGCGGGTGCCAGAGCTGGCCTCGCGGATCCTGCCCGAAGCGGTGGCGGAGTGTGGTTCCAAACAGGTGCATTTTGTGACTCATTCCATGGGCGGCATCCTGTTGCGGTTCTGGCTGCAGGACAATCGCCCGGAGCGGCTGGGCCGGGTTGTGATGCTGGCTCCGCCCAATCAGGGCAGCGAGATCGTGGACGAGCTGGGCGGGCTGGAGCTGTTTGACTGGATCAATGGGCCTGCGGGCGGGCAGCTGGGCACCGGGCCTCAGGATCTGCCACGCCTGTTGCCGCGCGTGGATTTTCCGCTGGGCGTGATTGCCGGGAACAAGACGCTGAACCCGCTGTTTTCTGCGATGATCCCTGGGCTGGATGATGGCAAGGTTTCGGTTCAGTCGACAAGGGTTGACGGGATGGCAGCGCATATCACTTTGCCGGTCACACATACCTTTATTATGGCCGCGCCAGCGGTTATGGCGCAGGTCGCGCTGTTCCTCGAAGAAGGGCGGTTTGACCGCAGGCTTGACTGGATCGACCTGTTTGAGGGCGCGCAGTTCGACTGCCTGACCGGAGAATGTGATGACAATTGACTGCAGTTTCCATGGCGCGCGGGTGATGCGCGCGGGCGGCTGGGACAGTGGCCCGCTGCATATCAGTGGCGGCGCGGTGGTGGCGGATGCGCCTGGGCGCGCTGTGGATCTGTCGGGCTATGACATCCTGCCGGGGCTGGTGGATGCCCATGGCGATGGGTTTGAACGGCATATGGCCCCGCGTCGGGGGGCCCTGCGCGAGCGCGAGTCAGGTGTACTGGCCGTGACCTTGGAGCTGGCGGCAAACGGGTTCACCACGGCCATGCTGGCCCAATTCTGGAGCTGGGAAGGCGGGCTGCGCGGCCCGGATTTCGCCGAAGAGGTCTTTGCCAATGTAAACGCCGTAGCCCCCAGCGTGCCGATTGATCTGCGCCTGCAATTGCGGCTGGAAACGCATCTGATCGAGGACTACGACCGCGCGGTCGCGGCGGTGGAACGGTTCGGCATTTCCTACCTCGTGTTCAATGACCACCTGCCCCATGATCGCCTGTCGCAAGGGCGCAAGCCGCCGCGCCTGACAGGGCAGGCGCTGAAGGCCGGGCGCAACCCTGATGCCCATTTTGCCATGCTGCTGGATCTGCATGCCCGCGGAGCCGAGGTGCAGGCGGCCTTGCCTGATCTGTGCCAGCGGCTGATCGCTGCGGGCGTCACGCTGGGCAGCCATGATGATGCCACGGCAGAAGATCGCCAGACATGGCGCGCGCGCGGTGTGAAAGTGGCCGAGTTCCCCGAAACGCAAGAGGCCGCGCAAGAGGCCCATGCCGCAGGTGAGCCAGTGATTTTGGGCGCGCCCAATGTGGTGCGCGGGGCCAGCCACAAGGGCAATGCCTCGGCGCAGGATCTGATCGCGGCGGGGCTGTGCGATGCGCTGGCCTCGGATTACCACTATCCGTCGCCTGCGCGCGCGGCCTGGCGCTGTGTCGAACTGGGGCTGGCGGATGAGGCAGGGGCCTGGGGGATGGTGTCCTCTGGTCCGGCCCGGCTGCTGGGGCTGGAGGATCGCGGTGTGCTGGAGGAGGACAAACGTGCCGATCTAGTGGTGATGGAGCGCGACACCCGCCGCATCGTCGCCACCCTCGCAGGCGGTCAGGTCGCGTGGATGAGCGGGCCTGTGGCGGCCCGCTTCTTTGGCTAATGCCCTGTGACATCCGGGGTAGGGTGGGTTTTCAACCCACCGCCCGGAACAGCCATGTCAGGCTTTGACGATGCGGTTCACGTGACCCATCTTGCGGCCTGCCTTGGTTTCGGCTTTGCCATAAAGATGCAGCGCGCAATTGGGATCCTGCGCCAGCTCGGGCACGCGATCCATATCATCGCCAATCAGGTTTTCCATCACCACGTCGCTGTGGCGCGATCCGTCGCCCAAAGGCCAGCCCGCAACAGCGCGAATATGCTGTTCGAACTGACAGATGGCACAGCCATTTTGCGTCCAGTGGCCGGAATTATGTACACGCGGCGCGATCTCATTCACGATCAACTGGCCCGGTGTCACAAACAGTTCGACCCCCATCACGCCGACATAATCCAGCGCATTCAGGATGCGCCCGGCCAGCAGCACCGCATCGGTGCGCAGGCGCGGCGGCAGTTTGGCGGGCACGGTGGTGGTGTGCAGGATGCCGTCGCGATGCACGTTTTCACCGGGATCAAAGGCCGAAACCTGCCCGTCCACGCTGCGCGCGGCGATCACGGAAACTTCGATGGAGAAATCCACAAACCCTTCGAGGATCGAAGGCGCGCCCTGCATCTCTGCCAGCGCGGTGTCTGCATCCTCGGGCGTCCGCAGGCGGGCCTGCCCCTTGCCGTCATAGCCAAAGCGGCGGGTTTTCAGGATTGAGGGCGCGCCGATGGTTTCCACCGCCGCCTGCATGGCCGCCGCATCGGGAATGTCGGCAAAAGGCGCTGTGGCCAGGCCCAGATCCGCCAGAAAGGTCTTTTCGGTCAGGCGGTCCTGCGACACGCGCAGCGCCTCGCGGCCGGGCCGGATCGGGCGTTGTGATTCCAGGATGTCCAGAGCCGAGGTCGGGATGTTCTCGAACTCATAGGTGATGACATCCACGCTGGCGGCAAAGGCTTTGAGCGCCTCTTTATCCTCATAGGATGCGGTGGTCACGCGATGGGCAACATCGGCGGCGGGCGGGTTGGCACCCGGTTCGAAAATATGGGTTTTAAAGCCAAGGCGGCTGGCGGCGGCAGACAACATGCGGCCCAGCTGGCCCCCGCCAAGAATTCCGATTGTGCTGCCCGTGGCAAGCGGTGCGGGGTGCTGCGGCATGGTTGGCTTCCCTTTGGGTCAGGTTGCGGCGTTGCGCCCCGTTTAGACCGAAGGGGCGCGCGCTCCAAGATCGAAAGCGTCAGTCGCGCACGGGCTCATCTGCGATAGAGGCCGAAAGATCGGCGCGCCATTGGGTGAGCCGTGCGGCCAGTTCGGGATCCTGCAGCGCCAGAATGCCCGCCGCCATCAGTCCGCCATTCTTGGCCCCAGCCGCGCCAATCGCCATGGTCGCAACCGGAAAGCCGCGCGGCATCTGCAAAATGGAATAGAGGCTGTCCACACCGCTCAGCGCCTTGGTCTGCACGGGAATACCGATCACCGGCACACGTGTTTTCGACGCCATCATACCGGGCAGATGTGCGGCACCGCCTGCACCGGCAATGATCACGTGCAGTCCACGGTCCACGGCGCTTTTGCCATAGTCCCACAGGCGGTCTGGTGTGCGATGGGCCGAAACGATCTTGGTTTCATATGCCACGCCGAGTTCGTCCAGAACATCCGCGGCCTCTTGCATTGTGGGCCAGTCCGACTGGCTGCCCATGATGATGCCGACCTTGATCTCTGCCATGCTGTCCCCCTGTGACGTCTGGGAAGCGCGGACTATAGCGATTTGCGCGCGAGGGGCAATATGGCGCAGCGGCGCTGATAAGAGGGTCTTAAATCTTTGGGTCTATTGCTGGCTGGGTCTTTTCTTGTTCCGGGATGAATGCGCCATGCCCACTGCCAGTGAATTGCCGATTGATACCAGTGCCGATGCAACCCAGATGGCAGATGCCATGTTTGGGAGCGGGATCAATATCGTATCTGCGAATTATACAGGGATGGGTCATGCGTCGGGAATTTATTCCGGTGGGGATACCCATGCGCCGGACATCACACCGTCTGATACAGGTGTGATCCTGTCCACCGGGCGGGCCACGGATGTCACCAATAGCAGTGGGGATGTGAATGTCACTGCGGGCAAGACCACGGTGAATAACACGGCAGGGGATGCAGAATTGTCTGCGATTTCCGGTCAGGCGACCTATGACGCCGCCATTCTGGAGGCAGAGTTCATTCCTGACGGCAGTACACTGACCATGCAGGTCGTGTTTTCGTCCGAAGAGTACCTGGAATATGTTGATAGCGGGTTTAACGATGCGGTGGGTATCTGGGTGAATGGCCAGCCTGCACAGCTGACCGTTGGGACCGGTGACATCACGATCAACAACATCAACGATCAGGACAATTCTAACCTCTATATCGACAACGCCCAAAGCGACGACAATTATAACACGGAAATGGATGGGTTTACCGTGACCCTGACATTGAAGGCACCTGTCAATCCGGGGCAGGTGAACACGATCAAGATCGGGATCGCCGATGGCGGTGACCGCGCATATGACAGCAATCTGATGATTGCAGGGGATTCGGTGCAGACCGCGCTGGTGGCAGGGGATGATGAAATCACCGTGCCGCTTGGGAACGAGGTGACGGTTGATCTTTTGGCCAATGACAGCAGCTCTGTTGGGGGGGAGTTGCAGATCACGCATATCAACGGCCAGCCTGTGTCGTTGGGCGACACTGTCACCCTAGCCACCGGGGAAGAAATCGAAATCACCGATGCTGGGTTGGTTCTGGCCTCTGCGGGGACGGAACTAGGATCCAATATCTTCACCTATACGGTTGAGGATGCGGACGGAAATACCGACGTCGCCTTTGTCCATCTTGAGACCGTGACCCCCTGTTTCTTGCGCGGTACGCAGATTCGCACCGCCCGCGGCCCGATCCCGGTTGAGGCGCTGGAAAAAGGGGATTTGGTCATGACCAAAGACCACGGGGCGCAGCCGCTGCTTTGGGTGGGGCGGTCGCGCCGGCGCGCGCTGGGCATGGATGCTCCGGTGCGGTTTGATCCGGGTGCTTTTGGCGATCACGGTGCCACGGCCATGTCGGCCAATCACCGCCTGTTGGTGCGCAGCGCCCTGGCTGGAATGCATTTCGCAGAGCCTGAGGTGCTGATCCGTGCCAAGGATCTGACCCATCTGCCTGGCGTCCGGCTATGCGAAACCGGGCAGATGATTGAATATTACCATCTTCTTTTTGAGCGCCACGAAATTGTCTATGGTGATGATCTCCCCAGTGAGAGCTTTCAACCCGGTCCCCTGGCCCTGCGCGGCTTTGAGGATGGTGCACGGGCAGAGCTGCTGCGCCTGAAACCCGAATTTATGCATTGCGAAGAGGACGCATTGCAATCCGCACGGGTGTCGCTGCGCAGCAAAGAGGCGCAGCTGCTGTTTCCGATGAACCAGAAAATGCCTGCCTGAGCGCAGGCAGCGGGGCCGATCAGGCGATGATATCTGGCAGCAACCGGTCTTCGATCAGGGCGATCTTGTCTTTCAGCTGCAGCTTTTTCTTTTTCAGCCGCTGCAGGGTGATCTGATCAAATGTGCCAGTGTCCTGCAGGGCCCGAATGGCGTCATCCAGATCGCGGTGCTCCTGGCGAAAGACCTCCAGCTCGACCCGCAATACATCATCGGTCTTCATCGCGAGGTCAGAGGGGGCATTCATGGCGGCGGTCCTTGCAGCAGCTGAGGCTATTAATATAGCGTTTCTTGATGGTTACGCAAAGCCCCTTGCACCTCATCACGCGCGCTCCCATATTTCTTGTATCGGGGTCGCCGTATGGGGCCCCGGCCGGACGGTCGCTTATGCAAAGGACGTGTCGATGACCAAACTGACCCTGGGGTCTTATCCCCATATGCTGGGGTTCGAGCAGCTGGAACGCCTGCTGGAACGCACCGCAAAATCCAGCGAGGGCTATCCGCCTTTTAATATCGAACAGACTGCGGATGATTCGTACCGCATCACGCTGGCTGTGGCTGGATTTTCCGAGGCAGATCTGGCCATCACCGTCGAAGACCGCCAGCTGGTGATCCGCGGCCGTCAACGTGATGACGGGTCCGAACGGGTCTTCTTGCACCGTGGGATCGCCGCGCGTCAGTTCCAGCGCAGCTTTGTTTTGGCTGATGGGGTCGAAGTGGGCGAGGCCATCATGGAAAACGGCCTTTTGCATGTCGATCTGACCCTTAGCCGCCCAGAGGCGGTCGTACAAACCATCCAGATCAGAAAGGGGTAAGCCAATGTTCACCAAACATGATCTCTTTTCCGGGGAGAAAAGCCGGATCGTTTATGTGCGCTCCGTACGTACTGAGGATCTGCCGCAGGATGTGCAGGAACAGCTGGGCGAATTGGAAGAAGTCTACGCAGTGCACAATGCCGAAGGCGAGCGTCTGGCTGTTGTGCCCGACCGCGCCATGGCCTTTGTGCTGGCCCGCCAGAATGATCTGGCCCCTGTGACGGTGCACTGACCCTTATTTCGGGCGCGCACCTTTCACATAGGGATCGCGCCCGTCATGCGCGGCGAGTAGCGCCTGACGTGCCGCTTTGTTCGCAGCTTTGTATTGCGCCATCCTGTCGGGATCCGCTGCAAATTCAGATGTATTCCAACGCCGCTCGAACTCTGCCTTTGCCAGATCGTAAAACCGGATGTCTTCTGCCAGATAGCTCTGGATGACTGCGATTGCACTGTCAGGCAGGGGTGTTTTGTTCCCACCGCTATTGCGCTGCACATAGCCGGGGATCGTGTCGAGCCCAAGCGCCTGCAGCACCAGATGCACCGAGCGGTCGAATTCTTCCATCACGCCAAAGCCCGCGAACCGGTCTCTGAGCAAGGCAAAGGCTGCGTCGGCAGTCGTCTCATCCGAGCCAAACCATTGCCGTATGGCGATGCGCTGCGTCGGGAGATAGGCGTTCAGATCTTCTGCCGGATCGTCAGAAACCGGCGTCCAGATGCGGTTTCTGATTTGACGGAAATATTGCGAGGTCAGCCGTTCCACCGGATCCCGCAGGAACGTGACAAAGCGCCGGTCCGGGTAAAGATCCTGAACATCTGTCCACAACACGTGACCACCGATCAGCCGCTTGCCCCGAAACGGGCGCGCCTGACCATTGGGTTTCAAAAACACCTCTCGGGGAATGCCGTCGGTTTCGGCAATGCGGCTCACCTGATCCCGGCCATAGGCCGCGCGCAGGATGCTCCAAAAGGTTGTCCCGCCGCAGGACGGGACATGCAGGAAAAACCCCAAAGGCGGCACCGAAGCGCCGCCCCTTATGTCCGCCTTAGGAGGCAGCGATCAGCCCCATGGCTTCGAGCTTCAGGATCACCTGATGCGCGCAGTTGTCCACGTCGACATTTTCGGTCTCGACAGACAGTTCCGGGTTCTGCGGCACGTCATAGGGATCGGAAATCCCGGTGAACTCTTTGATCTTGCCTTCGCGCGCCAGCTTGTACAGGCCTTTGCGGTCGCGACGTTCGCATTCCTCGAGGCTGGTGGCCACGTGGACTTCGACAAAGGCACCGAATTGCTCGATGTCTTCGCGCACGGCGCGGCGGGTGGTGGCGTAGGGGGCGATGGGCGCACAGATCGCGATACCACCGTTTTTGGTGATCTCGGAGGCCACGTAACCGATGCGGCGGATGTTCAGGTCGCGGTGCTCTTTCGAGAAGCCCAGCTCAGAGCTGAGGTTTTTGCGCACGATGTCGCCATCCAGCAGCGTGACCGGGCGGCCACCCATTTCCATCAGCTTGACCATGAGGGCGTTGGCGATGGTGGATTTGCCGGAGCCGGAGAAACCGGTGAAGAACACGGTGAAACCCTGCTTGGAGCGCGGCGGCTTGGTGCGGCGCAGTTCCTTGACCACCTCGGGGAAGGAGAACCATTCGGGGATTTCCAGGCCCTCGGCCAGACGGCGGCGCAGTTCGGTGCCCGAGATGTTCAGGATGGTGACATTGTCACGATCTTCGATCTCATCGTTGGGTTCGTACTGGGCGCGTTCCTGCACATAAACCATGTGCTTGAAGTCCACCATTTCGATGCCGATTTCTTCGGCATGGGCGCGGAACAGGTCCTGCGCGTCATAGGGGCCGTAGAAATCTTCGCCCTGGCTGTTCTTGCCCGGACCCGCGTGGTCGCGGCCGATGATGATGTGGGTACAGCCGTGGTTCTTGCGGATGATACCGTGCCACACGGCTTCGCGCGGGCCGGCCATACGCATGGCGAGGTTCAGCAGCGACATAGTGGTGGTCGATGCCGGGTACTTGTCCAGAACGGCTTCGTAGCAGCGCACGCGGGTGAAGTGATCCACATCGCCCGGCTTGGTCATGCCGACAACGGGGTGGATCAGCAGGTTGGCTTCGGCCTCTTTCGCGGCGCGGAAGGTCAGTTCCTGGTGGGCGCGGTGCAGCGGGTTGCGGGTCTGGAACGCAACGATTTTGCGCCAGCCCAGCTTGCGGAAATAGGCGCGCAGTTCGTTGGGCGTGTCGCGGCGGGCACGGAAATCATAGTGCACGGGCTGCTGGATGCCGGTTACGGGGCCGCCCAGATAGATCTTGCCCGCGTGGTTGTGCAGGTAGTTCACGGCGGGGTGCGCGTCGTCATCTGCGCCGAAAACCTTTTCGGCCTCGCGGGATTTGTTCGGCTCCCAGCGGTCGGTCACGGTCATGGTGGCGAGGATCACGCCTTCCTGATCGCGCAGGGCGATGTCCTGGCCGATTTCCAGCGAGTTCGCGAATTCTTCGGACACGTCCAGGTTGATCGGCATCGGCCACAGCTGGCCGTCGGCCAGACGCATGTCTTCGACAACGCCGTTATAGTCGGCTTCGGTGAGGAAGCCCTTGAGCGGGTTGAAACCGCCATTCATCAGCAGTTCGAGATCGCAGATCTGGCGCGGGGTCAGGTCATGCGACACCAGGTCGGCGGCTTCGACCTTCAGCTTCTGCGCGCTCTCGTGAGAGACATACAGCTCGGGGATAGGAGCAAGGTTGTTCTGCATCAGTTTGGTCCTGTGTTTGAAGGGGTCCAGACCGCTGGTTGTGCCGGTCAATTCGGCGTGCAGCGCGTCATATTCAGCGAATTTGCGGGTTAGGAATTTGTCGCGCAGCCGGATCTGTTCGGCGGCGCCACGCACGGTGATCGCATAGGCAAAGCGTTGGCGCCGGTCGGGCCCGGCCCGTTCGGAAATCTTCACCAGCCCGGTTTCAGCCGCCATGCGCAGTTGCGCGTTCAGCTTGCCCAGCGACACACCCATGGCCTGCGCCGTTGCGCGCTGGGATGCATCCGGGGCGGCCTCCAGCTGGCGCAGCAGTCGGAAAAGCAGGTCCTCTTCCTCTGGCGTAATGGGTTTCTCGCTATGCATGGCTTTGCGACTCGAAAAAGTGTGTTCATGCGTGAACGCATCGCATATTTTGCACCTGCAGCAAAGTGGTAATTTTGAGAGTGGTAAATTTCAGGAGGAAACCCGCCAAGTGTTGCCAAAAGGCGAACAGCCGTTCGCGCGCTTGCCTCGGGGCAGGGCCGACATTCGGCCCGGAGCACCGGTTGAGCAAAGAAAAAGCCACGCGCGAGGCGTGGCTTGATCTGTGTTAGCTTTCCATGCCCCAGCCATCCGGGGCAAAACCGTGGTCCAGCGCGGCGCGGGTGGCGACCTCTTCGCCGATCCAGATGCCGGTCGAAGACACCGCCTGATCGCGCAGGGTGGCCACCAGATACGGGTCGCCATCTTCTTCGATCCATTGGCATTCAAACCCTTGCCGGGTAAGAATATCGGCCAGCGGGCGCCAATCCGCCTCGTCCGAATTGGGGATCAGGAAATAATCCAGATCCGCCGTTTCGGGCAGCGTGTGCTCGGCGCTGAGCGCGTCATAGGTTGCCTGGGTTTCGGCCCGCTGGGCGTCAAAATCATGCGACACGGGTTATTCCTGATCCGCGAGGAAGCGCTCGGCCTCCAGCGCGGCCATGCAGCCCATGCCTGCCGAGGTCACCGCCTGGCGGTATTTGTGATCGGTCAGATCACCCGCCGCGAACACCCCGGGGATCGAGGTCTCGGTGCTGTCGGGCTTGGTCACGACGTACCCGCCCATATGCGTTTCCAGCACATCCTTGACCAGTTCGTTTGCGGGCGCGTGGCCAATGGCGACAAACACACCGGCACAGTCGATTTCGCTGGTTTCGCCGGTCTGCACGTTTTTCACGCGCACGCCGGTGACGCCCTTGGGCATGTCATCGCCCAGCACTTCGTCCAGCTGGTGATGCCACAGGGTTTCGATCTTTTCGTGCTTGAGCAGGCGGTCCTGCAGGATCTTTTCGGCGCGCAGCTCGTCGCGGCGGTGGATCAGTGTCACCTTGGAGGCGAAGTTGGTCAGGAACAGCGCCTCTTCGACGGCCGTGTTGCCGCCGCCGATCACAACGATTTCCTTGCCGCGGTAAAAGAACCCGTCGCAGGTCGCGCAGGCGGATACGCCAAAGCCCTTGAACGCCTCTTCGCTTTCCAGACCCAGCCATTTGGCGCGGGCACCGGTGGCCAGGATCACCGCATCGGCGGTGTAGGTCGTGCCGCTATCGCCGTGGGCGGCAAAGGGGCGCTTGTCCAGTTCGAGGCTGGTGATGATATCACCAATGATCTCGGTGCCCATGGCACGGGCGTGGGCCTCCATGTTGACCATCAGGTCGGGGCCCTGAATTTCGGTGTGACCGGGCCAGTTTTCGACCTCGGTGGTGGTGGTCAGCTGGCCGCCCGGCTCGATGCCCTGCACCAGGATCGGTTCCAGCATCGCGCGCGACGCATAAACCCCGGCGGTGTAGCCTGCCGGGCCAGAGCCGATGATCAGGACGCGGGTGTGACGGGTATCGGACATGGGGCGGCTCCTTCGGAAAAGCGGGTCAGCTCCCATATAGAGACTGAACCGCCCCTGTAAAGACGTGCCGTCCTGTCAATAATCGCCCCCCTCGTCGCGCATCCTTTCGCGTTGTTTGGCCTGCTGGATGGCGGTGCGACAGCCCTCCAGATCCGGGTTTGGGCCGGCACAAGGGAAGTAGCGGCCAAAGGCATGGACAAAGTGTTTGCCATCGTCGCGGGTGACGATGCTCCAGCTTTGTCCGTCCAGTTGGACGATTGTTCTGTCGTAAAACGTGGATGGCGGGAGTTCTTCCTGCCCGCAGGCGGTCAGGGCAAACAGCAGCGGTAAGGCGGCAATGATGCGTCGCATGGGTCACCTCGTTTTCGGATTTTGTGTGGGCAGTTTACTACGAAACGCGGTTTCGACCAAAAAACGGTCAGGTGGCTTGGAAAAATCAACTCTTTCGCATCCGGCAAGAAAAGATTATTGCGCCCTTTTGAAAGATTATTGCGCCGATCTTTGTTGGTGCTATAACAATCGCGAAAACGGAGGGCATGATGGCAGCGCACCGGCTGGACCCGATCGACCGGAAAATTCTGGCAGAACTGCAGGCAGATGGTCGGATGACCAATGTCGAGCTGGCCAAACGCGTGGGCATCAGCGCGCCGCCCTGTCTGCGGCGGGTGCGCGCCCTGGAAGAGCAGGGCTTTATCCGCGGCTATCACGCAGATGTGGACGCCCGTGAACTGGGGTTCGAGGTTCAGGTCTTTGTGAATGTCGGGCTGCAAAGCCAGGCAGAAAGCGATTTGCGCGCCTTTGAGCAGCTGTGTCAGTGCTGGCCGCTGGTGCGCGAATGCCACATGCTGAATGGCGAGGTGGATTTCATCCTGAAATGCGCCGCACCGGATCTGTCGACATTCCAAAGCTTTCTGACCGGGGATCTGCTGACCGCGCCGAATGTGGCCAGCGTGAAAACCTCGCTGGTCATTCGTGGGGCCAAGGATGAACCCGGCGTGCCTTTTGATGTGCTCGAAGAACGGTTGAGCCGGTCTGCCTGATCCAACCGGCAGATCCACAGGACGATCCGAACAGAAAAAGGCGCGATCCGGTTCCGGGCGCCTTTTGTTTTGCGTGTTTTGCGGATCGCGGCGGGTCAAGTGTCGATCAGGCTCTCCACCACTTCGCGGGTGGTGCGGGTCAGAGTGACATCGCCGAAATCTTCCAGCGCCTCGATATTGGGGAACATGGACAAAAACAGGGTGCGCTGGTTCTGGCCCATGGCCGCCCCGGTGGATTTGCCGGGGTGGTAGGTTTCCATGTCCAGCCCGCCGATGCGGATCGTGCCGTGGCGTTTCACCATCAGGTGATACAGCTGCACAGGCCCGGCCGGGGTGATTTCAATGAACCGGTCGCCATCCACGTAATCCGCCACGGGGGCCAGCACGGTTTCCTGCCCCAGCAGGATTTTCAGTTTCGGGTGGCGCACGGTCATGCGCGCAGCGGGGCCGACCAGAATGTCGAATTGCGGTTGTCCGACGCCAAAGGCATTGGCGGTGATCCGTGTCAGATGCGTCAGCGTGGTGCCATCATCATCGCGATCCGGGATGTAGCTGGTCGATCCGATCCACATCACCGGTTCGATGCCGTTCGAGGTTTCGATGTAATCGCCGGGCAGCAGATCCTCGATCGCGACGGGGCCGCGGGTGGTCTGGATCGGGGTGCCGCGGGCAAAACCGGTGGCTGCCTCTTCGAACAGGGGGCTGGCGGGCGCGACATGGGATGTAAAGGAAATCGTCAGATCCGAAAGGAGCGCGGCGGCCTCGTATTTTCGCATGAGAGAGAGTGTGCGACGAGGCCGCCCGTTCCGGAGATACTCTTGTTCACTCGGTACCTGGAGAGAAACGGAATGGGCGCGCGAAAGTCCATCACGGTCGTGGCGAAGGCTGGTCATGTGAGTCCCCTTTTCAGGTTGGTCACATCCGTGTTGGCCCCCACCAACAACGACAGAAGGACGATTGCGTCATGTGTCTTGGGACATGTTATGGCCGTATTCCCCAAGGCAGGTCAAAATTGATCTGAATTTGAAGCCTATGAAACGCATAATCCCGCCACAAGGGGCGGGATTGTTCCGGTCTGGTCGACAGGTTTGCCACATTTGGATGGGTGGGGCGACGAATCAGCCCCGGCTGTGGCGGGATTTTGGGGGAATCAGGCGCTTTGGCGGCGCGGGGGCGTTTCGGCTTTGCGCGCTTTGATCGACGCGGTACGGATCTTGCCACGCTGCCAGGGCATCGGCGGCTGCGTCTGTTTCGAGGTCGCAATCACGGATTTCAGGAAACGGGTTTTCATAGTGTGCTCTGTCCTTGCTGGCCGCTGGGGCGGTGCCGATCTGCTTTTTCGTAAAATGCAGGTCGAATTGGGCAGAGCTGTGACGGGGAGGGGCCGATTGCTGGTCCCTATCTTGCCGCTGGTTGGGCAGGATCAGAGGCGAATGACCGAAATCAGACGACCGTAATCCGCCTCTTTGGCATGGGTCGTGCGGCGGTAGGAATAGAACCGATCCGCATCTGAATAGGTGCAGTGGCGGCACCAATCGGCCTGCACACCGGCGCGGGTCAGGCGGTGCAGCCCATAGGCGGGCAGATCGAATTGCTGTTTCTCTCCCGCACCCGGCGCAAAGAAGCGGGCATTGTCGGGGTCTTCGCTCAGAAAGGTGTCGCGGAACTCGGGGCCGACCTCATAGGCGCGCTGGCTGATGCAGGGGCCGATCACGGCGCGGATGCTGTCGCGCGCGGCACCAAGGGCGATCATCGCGTCCACCGTGGCCTCTAGCACACCGTCCCGCGCGCCGCGCCACCCGGCATGGGCTGCGCCGATCACGTGATTGTCGGGGTCCGCAAATAGAACCGGCTGGCAATCGGCGGTCAGAACGGCCAGCGCCAGATCCGGTTGATTCGTCACCAGCGCATCAGCCTGCGGCAGCGGGCGTTCCAGCGGAGCGGTCACATGCACGACATCGGGGGAATGAACCTGGTGCGCGGTGATCAGATGGGTCGCGGGCACATCCATGGCGTCAGCCACCCGGCCTCGGTTGATCGACACGATTTCCGACAGGTCCGATGATCCGGCACCACAGTTCAGCCCGGCAAAAATCCCCGAAGACGCGCCTCCGCGACGGGTAAAGAACCCGTGCCGGAAAGGTGCCAGTGTTTCAGCGGTGATGATCTCAAGCGTCATGTCTCAAGCCCCGGTGGCGGTGGCGCGCCCTTTGGGAACAGCGCCAGGGTTTTGAACAGCGAACCCATTTCTGCCGGGTGGGTCAACCTGCGATGTGCGGCAATGTGGTCCTCAAGCGACGCGCCCTGCAGATTGCGGGCCAAGGCCTGCGCGCGGGGCGTGATGCCCAGCCGTTCCAGAAACACGCCCTGCGGGGTCAGTTTTGTGTGGCAGGCGGGGGCGGCGGCCTGTGCTAGGGCCTCAAAATCCACATGGGCGGTCAGATCGGCCTGACCGGGCGCGGCAAAAGGATCGGTGGGCTGGTGGTCCTGCAGTGCCTGTAACGTATCCCCCAGCGTGCGCCAGTCGCCATAATCAATGATCAGCGCCGCGCCGCCATGGGCCGCGATTCGCGCACCGATCTGGGCGGCGGTTCCGCTGGCCGGGGCGCAGGTTTCCACCAGATCACCCGGTTTCGTGTCATTCAGTCGATGGGCCAGCGCCGCCACCGGCGCGGCATCGGAGAGGCCGGGGCGCAGCGTGTCGTCTTGCAACCCTATCATGGTCTCGCGCCAGCCTTCCTCGGCCCGCGTGAACTGGCGGATCGGCAGCGCGTCAAAGAATTCATTGGCGATCAGGAACAGCGGCGCTTCGGGCAGATCGCTGATTTGATCGTGCCAGATCGGGGTATGACCGCCCAACCGCTTGGCCTGTTCTGCGCGCAGGGTGGGGGAGGCCTCGACCAGATGCAGTTCGGCGGCTGCGTGAAACCCCGGCACGCGGGCGGTGGCGCGCAGCGCGTCCTGCATCAGGCTGCCGCGTCCGGGGCCCAGCTCGGCAAGAATAAAATGGTCAGGCGCGCCCTGATCCATCCAGGCCTGCGCCAGACACAGGCCCAGCAGCTCGCCAAACATCTGGCTGATCTCGGGGGCGGTGGTGAAATCGCCCGCAGCGCCCAGCGGGTCGCGCGTGGTGTAATAGCCATGCTGAGGATGCAGCAGGCAGGTGGTCATATACTCGGCCAGCGTGATCGGCCCAGTCTTTGCGATCTGGCGTGCGATGATCTGGGTCAGCGCCGTCATTCGGCGGGCCGCGCGCGCAGGATCAGGAACAGCCCCAGCGCGATCATCGGTAAGGTCAGGATCTGACCCATGGTCAAACCATAGCCATTCACATGCAGCGCCAGCCCCAGCGGGTTGCCTGCGCTGATGAACTGCGCGTCCGGCTGGCGGACAAATTCCACCACAAAACGCGCGATTCCATATCCGGCAAAAAACGTGCCTGCGATCCGGCCGGGCGATTTCAGCGCGCCGCGCAGCACCAGAGCCAGCAGCACCAGCCCAAGGATCAGCCCCTCGAGCCCCGCCTCATAGAGTTGCGAGGGATGGCGGGCGCAGAGCTCGCCAACAGCCTGCCCACAATCCTGCGCGGCATAGCCCGGAAAGATCACGCCCCAGGGCACATCCGTCGGACGCCCCCACAGCTCGGCATTCACAAAGTTGGACAAACGCCCCAGCAGCAGCCCGACCGGCGTGGCCAGCGCCATCATGTCTGCGGTCTGCAGCCTGTCGATGCGGTGCTTGGCACAGAACCACCAGGTCGCCAAAATCACCCCCAGCAGCCCGCCGTGAAACGACATGCCGCCGGTCCAGACCATCGGGATTTCCAGCGGATGCGCCAGATAATAGCCCGGCTGGTAAAACAGCACATAGCCGAGCCGCCCGCCAACGATGATGCCCAGAATCACCGAGGTCAGCAGCTCTTCGACCTGCGCGGCGGTCATCGGGGCCAGATCACCGGGCCACAGCTTGGGCCGCCGGACCAGTGCCACCGCGATGCGCCATCCGATCAGGATGCCCGCGATATAGGCCAGCGCATACCAGCGCAGCGCAAATTCCGCGCCGAATAGGCTGATGGAAAACAATTCACTGGAAAGGTTCGGGAAAGGGATAGCGGCCTGCATGCGTCCTGTTGCCTCTTGTTGGCTGGGGAAGTCAACCTTGTGAGTTCCCCCTTTGAGGCCCATATAGGGGGCAAGTGCAACGCCGGAGTGACCCATGCAGACGCGCAACAAAGTATTCGACGATATCTCGCAACTGATGACCAACGCGATGGGCGTGGCCCAGGGCGCGCGGGCCGAGGCCGAAACCGCCATGAGCTCGATGATCGACCGCTGGCTGGCGGATCGGGATTTTGTCACCCGTGAAGAATTTGACGCTGTGCGCGCCATGGCCCAGAAAGCCCGCGAAGAAAACGAGGCCCTGAAGGCCCGGCTGGATGCGCTTGAGGCCAAGCAGGGCGACTAATTCGCGGCCTTGGGCTTTCAGATATTATTAAGGCGGGGCCATGTGTCCCGCCTTTTGCGTTTTTGAGGGGGCGAATTTAGGTCGACCGCTCGGGGATGATCTGCTGCACGATACCTGCGAGAATCAGGTAGATCGACGTGGCCACCAGCCCCCAATGCGCCCAGCTTTGCGGGTGGAAATCCACCCAAGCGGCCCAGCCGGCAAAGAAGGTCCAGGCCAGCGCCATAGGCAGCGACAGCACCCGCCAGCGCTTGGTTCGCACCGGGTGGATGAATTTCAGCGGCAGGAACATGGCCAGCGACAGCACCGCCACCAGTACCAGCGTCACGATGAAATCGGGCTCTAGCGCAAAGATCACGATGACCAGCATGTTAAAGCAGCCAGGAAAGCCCTGAAACGAATTGTCCGCCGTCTTCATCCGGTTGTCGGCAAAATACATGGCGCTGGCAAATGTGATCACGATGATCGCGAACCATCCGGTCCAGCCGGGCAACAGCCCTGATTGAAACAGGGCAAAGGCCGGGATGAACACATAGGTCAGGTAGTCGATGATCAGGTCCAGCAGCACCCCGTCAAAGCGCGGCGCGTTGGTTTTGACATCGTAATGCCGGGCCAGGGGGCCGTCGATGCCGTCCACGGCAAAGGCCACGACCAGCCACAGGAACATGATGGACCATTGTTCCTGTGCGGCGGCCAGTAGGGCCAGCATCGCAAACACCGCTCCGGTTGCGGTCAGGAGATGTACGGAAAGGGCGCGGGATTGAATTGTCATGAAACCGTCATGACCGATCTTGTGACAAAGCGCAAACGGCCATTCACGGGCTCTTGCGCCGGGGCGTCGAAACTGGCAGCTTCGCGCCACTCTCAGGGCGGGGTGAAATTCCCCACCGGCGGTATGCGGGCCAGACCCGTAAGCCCGCGAGCGGCTTTTGAAAGGAGCGCATCTGACCAAGATGTGGGCCAGTGTGTCCACATCCCGGAAAGTAGGAACCGGTTTTCGGACCAAGATGTGGAACCAGATGTGTCCACATCCCGAAAAGTGGAAACCGGTTTTCGGGTTAAGATGTGGAACCAGAATAAAGCGTCAGCAGATCCGGTGAGAAACCGGAGCCGACGGTCATAGTCCGGATGGAAGAGAGCGGAAAGGATGCGTGGGTCGCAAGGCTGGCGCGTGCTTTATCGTGATCGCCTTGGGTGGATGTGTCCAGACGATAGGAGATGACGATGACACACCCCCGATACGCTTTCATCAAGGCCGCATGGCATGCGGAGATCGTGGATCAGGCGCTGGCCGGGTTCTGCGAATTGATTGATCCCGAGCAGGTCGATGTCTTTGACGTGCCCGGCGCGTTTGAAATGCCGCTGATGGCCCGCGATCTGGCTGCCACCGGGCGCTATGCTGCCGTGGCCTGTGCCGCGCTGGTCGTGGATGGCGGGATCTACCGGCATGATTTTGTTGCGCAGGCTGTTGTGGATGGTCTGATGCGCGCGGGTCTGGACACGGGGGTCCCGGTGCTGTCCGTGTCGCTGACCCCGCACCATTTCCAGCCCACCGACCACCATATCGGCATCTACAAAGAACACTTTGTCGAAAAAGGCCGCGAGGCCGCCAACGCCGCGCTGAGCATCGTCAAAGCCCGCGCTGCGATCTGATGTGACCCTTCACTCGCCCGGTGTGCTGCCGGGCGGGTTCTGCATCAGCGCCGAGAGGGTTCCCAACTCGCTGCCGATGCCTGTGTTGATCTGATCCGCTGCCCCCATCCGGGCGGTCTGGGTCTTGTTCTGGTTCAGTTTCCAGGTGCTGTGCACCTCGTCCACATGAAACCGGTATGGGACGATCATCCGCAACATGCGGGTAAAGGCGTCGCGGTCCATCTTGTCGATCTTCCACGGGGTTTTGGGCAGGCGGTCCTCGAAAAACGCGGTTTCGCGGGTCAGGAGGGGCTCCAGCTCTTCGGCGGGCAGGGGCTCCAGCCGCCCGGTCAGTTCCACCGAAACATAGTTCCAGGTCGGCACCTGTTCTGGCGCGTCGTACCAGTCGGGTGAGACATAGCCATCCGGCCCATTCACCACCAACCGCGCCGCCACATCGCCCAGCCGCGCAATCGGGTTCGAGCGCACAAGATGCAGATCGGCGCTGGCCCCGTCCTGTGATAGCAGAAACGGTACATGGCTGATCAGCGGCGCGCCGTCCTGCGACACGGCCAACACGCCAAACCCGCGATTGCGGGCAAAGCCAAGGTCGCGCGCGGCATCATCGCCGTGAAAAATCGGGTTTGGATGCATCACTCCCTCCGTGGCGAGAGCGTCATGCCCTCAGCTGCGTGTCACCGGCGCCGGTGATGGTTGCGCGCACAATCTGGCCCACTTCCTGCGGCGATGCAAAGGTGACTTCGGCGAATTGTTCGGTCCGGCCCATGTCTGGTGATTCCATCAACACCTGATGGGTGCTGCCGATCTGCGCGGCCAGATGTTTGGCGACCTGTGCCTCACCCGCCGCGCGCAGCCGGGCCGCGCGTTCGCGAATCGTGGTGCCATTCACCTTGTTCGGGATCTTGGCCGCAGGCGTGCCGGGGCGCGACGAATAGGGAAAGACATGCAGCCAGGTCAGGTTGCACTCCTCGACCAGCTTCATCGAGTTCTCGAAATGGGCTTCGGTCTCGGTCGGGAAGCCGGCGATGATGTCCGCGCCAAAGGTCATGCCGGGGCGCAGTTTCTGCGCCTCTTCGCAGAACCGGATCGCATCATCGCGCAGATGGCGGCGCTTCATCCGTTTCAGGATCAGGTCATCGCCATGCTGCAGGGACAGGTGCAGATGCGGCATCAGGCGCGGCTCGGTCGCGATGGCCAGCATCAGATTGTCATCCGCTTCGATCGAATCAATCGAGCTGATCCGCAGGCGCGGCACATCGGTCAGGCGCAGGATCCGCATCACCAGATCGCCCAGACGCGGCGTACCCGGCAGATCCGCCCCCCAGGACGTCAAGTCCACACCGGTCAGCACGACCTCGTTAAAGCCCTGCTGCACAAGGTTCTTGATTTGATCAATCACCACCCCCGCAGGGACCGAGCGCGAATTGCCCCGGCCATAGGGAATGATGCAGAAGGTGCAGCGATGGTCACAGCCATTCTGTACCTGCACATAGGCGCGGGACCGTGTGCCGAACCCGTCAATCAGATGCCCCGCTGTTTCGGTGACGGACATGATGTCATTGACCATCACGGCCTCGGTTTCACCGATGAAATTCGGGTTCATCTTGGCCCATGTCTCGGGCGCCATTTTTTCGCTATTGCCGATGACGGTGTCGACCTCTTCCATGGCGGCAAAGCTGTCCGGGTCGATCTGCGCGGCGCAGCCGGTGACGATCACGCGGGCGTTGGGATTTTCCTGCCGCAACCGGCGGATTTCCTTGCGCGCCTTGCGCACGGCCTCTTGTGTCACGGCACAGGTGTTGATGATCACGGCGTCATCCACGCCTGCCTCGGCGGCCAGCTTTTTCATCGCCTCGGTTTCATAGGCGTTCAGGCGGCAGCCCAGCGTGGTGAATTTGGGCGCGGTCATGACACCTGCTCCAGCCAGGCGGCGGTGAAGATGCCGTCGAACACATGGGCCGTGGGGCCGGTCATCCAGACGCCATCGTCGCGCCAGTCGATATGCAGCGTGCCGCCATCCAGATCGACGCGTACCTTGCGCCCGGTCAGCCCGCGCCGCGCCGCAGCCACGGCGGTTGCGCAGGACGAAGAGCCAGAGGCCATGGTCACGCCCACGCCGCGTTCCCACACGCGCATGCGCAGATGGTCAGGGGCGATCAGGCTGGCGAATTGCACATTGGTGCGCTGGGGATAAAGCGGGTGATGCTCGATCTCGGCACCGCGCGCTTCCAGATCGACGGCTTCGGCATCATCGACAAAGAAGGTGCAATGCGGGTTGCCCATGCCGGTGGCAGTCGGCGCGCCGTCAATCGGCAGTTCCAGCGTGTCCATCTCCTGCGCCAGCGGAATTTCATGCCACAGCAGCTGCGGCGCGCCCATATTCACCGAGGTCAGGCCGTTGCTTGCCTCTTCGGCGAACAGCGTGCCGCGATCGGTGGTCAGGGTCAGATGGGTCTTGCCGGTTTCATTGATCAGATGCCGCGCAATACAGCGAGTCGCGTTGCCACAGGCGGCGGAGGTCGACCCATCCGCATTGTAAAACACCAGATGCGCGTCGGCGCTGTCGCTGGGTTCGATCACGGTCAGCTGGTCAAACCCGACGCCGCAATGGCGATGCGCAATCGCCTGCGCAAGGGCAGGCGTGACCGTCACATTCCTGTAACGTCCATCAATGACAACAAAATCATTGCCCAGCCCGTGCATTTTCATGAAGGGCACACCGGTATCGCGCATCTGTTCCATGGCGCGCATATACGCCTGCTTTGCCTTTGTTTCCAGTGGCGAGAGAGGGCGCGCAAATTTTCCTGCAAGAAATTGCTTTTTTCCGCTTGACCCCCCCGCCCCAAATTCTTAGAAGCCCCCACACACAGAGTGGGCCGTTAGCTCAGTTGGTAGAGCAACTGACTTTTAATCAGTGGGTCGTAGGTTCGAATCCTACACGGCTCACCACTTAAATGAGTGAAAATAAATGAAAAATCGCCAGACGCCGTTCTGGCGATTTTCGCTTTTTCAAACATCCGGGTCGGTAAGGCTTTGGGATCGTTTGAAACCGTCAGCACACGGGGATTGCGCTTTACGGTTTTCTGATCGCCTTGTGGTTGCTGCCCTTTGTGTCAGGAGGGCTCGATGCACCTATATATGTCCGGCACACCAAAGAACGACGCCTTTCAGGTTGTGGAAAACCAGATGTGTTCGCACAGGCTGTTCTCCATGCACAGCGACTATGCCCGTGAGGTCATGAAATGGCTCTCAATGGCAAAGGCAGGTGTTCGGACGTTTGATGAACAATGCGAGTACGCACCGGCCTTGCTCGCTAGGCTTGAGCGCAAAGATCAAGAGCAACGGGCGCTACTGGCGCAACGCGGGATTGGGGGTGAGTGGGTGCCTTACGCTGAGGCACTGCGTGCAGCCAGTCAGAGCCGAGCGCCTTCATGCCCTTCGCACATCATGCTTGGTTCTGGTGCCTTCACGGCATGGAACGCAGGAGCGTCTGTAACGCTTGATGAAGTTAAGTCGGCTTACTCGCGTTTCCTCACTGAGGCAGATGGCTTGTTCGAAGAAACTTGGCTGATCAATTTGGATGTGATCCCCGGAAAGAAGGAGCGTGATGCCACGCCGCAGGAGCTACTCGACGCGATTGTGGAATCAGATCGGAACCTTGCCGCGCTCCGCGCTGAGTTCGGGGATTGTGTGTTACCCGTGTTCCATCAAGGCGAAGGTCAACAACGACTTCTCGAAGTGGTCGATCAGGCGAAAGGATACCTCTGTCTGTCACCAAACAATAAGAAGCCCGAAGGCGAACGTTGGCGATGGGCGCAACTCGCCCGAACAGCACTTCGTGACTTGGGTTGCGACGTACAGACCCACGGCCTTGCCACAACCGGAAACGATATGATCCGTGAGGCGGGGCTTACATCTGGCGACTCTGCTGCTTGGAACGAGCACGGCTTCTATGGGGTTGTCGATCTAGTCGAGGATGAGCACGAACCAGCGAACAAATTTGACCTTGTGAAGTCTGTGAATGGTGAACTTGACCGCGTGGGCGAACATATAGTGGAAAAGTCGCGGTTGCGCTATCGAGGCTACCACATCGGTATTGAGTTGGATGACTACGATTTGAAATTTCAATCCAAGATGATCAGCAATGACCGCAACACTTCGTTTTTGCCTAAACGCAAAAGAGATTGGGTGCGGGCAAAAGTTGAAAACTACTTCCCTTGGCCACTTGCACTAACAGATCAACGGGCGCGGAGTTTGATCTGCATGGCCGAATTGAAGGCGTTTGCCGAAAGCTTTGAGTGGCGACCGCCCGAAGTTCGGCAATACAACGAAGCAGGGGAGGTGTTGCCTCCGCCATTTAGCGAGGTGTTGAGCGCCTATCCGACCAGAGAGGGTCGCGAGCGTTTTTTGTCCGAAGCCTTGTTTGAGGGTCGACTGTGACTGAACCTGTTTGCAATACACCAGTGCCTGCCGGTTTCCTCAAGGCGCTGCTAATGGCCAACAGGTTCCGAGGGCGCGGAACAAAGCTGTTTCCTTGGCTGGGATTTGTAGAATTGTCGGAGGGTCAGTTATTCGCCTCAGACAACCGGTCTATTGTGGCAATAAGCATCGGTGCGGATTTGGGGGCAGCGACCTTCACAGCAGGCGACGTTGCCGTCTTGAAGGCAATGGGTGACAATCCTGATTGCTGCGATTTTAGCGACGGGGTTGCCTTCACTTGGAGTGATGGGCGCTGGTTCACCTCCGAAACGCAATTGGACAATCGCCTGTCTGGCCACTGTCGCCCCTTGATAGCAAAGTATTGGCATGAGGGGCGCGATGTGCAGCCTGTCGCTCCTTTTTTCATTGCTCGGGCAAAGCGGGATGGTTTGGGTCGAATTGTAAAATTTCCGGCGAAAGCCATAGGTGAAAAGCATCATCAATATTGGCACGGTGGCACAATTGCCAAAGTAATGTCCGTTGCGACGGCATACGACCCCGGCGCATCACCCGCCCCGTTTTCTCTCCCCGGTGGAAAAGGCTTGATCGTGAAACCGTCTAAGGGCAGAATCGGAGCATGAACGAGACTTACATAGACGGGTTTTTCTACCATCCAGACGCTGCCATTGCGCAGCGTGTCAATGATGGTGAATTGAACCCACGTCTCGACGACATCTTTGTAACGGCACTGGAAGAGACCGTTTCCGCGAAGGCCTCCGCTGAAAAACGTGTCGCCCGCCTCAGGAACCGTCTGAGCGAGATTGAAGATGAGATCGCTAGGGCGGAGGCTGAGGTCCAAAGTATCAATGAGTATCATCAACGCCAGTACGAAGCGATGGCCAAGTACGAGCGTGGAGAAGATTTGGACGGGGACGAGCGAAAGCTGCTGACCCCTGATTTTTCGAGCCTCGTGAGCGAGCAACGCAAAGCTGATGTTGAAAGCCAGTTCGAAGAGCACCAAGGCGAGTTTGAAAAGCTGGAAGCCGACGGCTGGGAAACCGAGAACAAGCGCATCGAAGACGGTTTTCTCTATGTGACCGTGAAGCGCGCGGTCGAGGTTGTTGCTGCTCCCGAAGCCAAAGTCGCAAAGAGGGTTGCCAAAGCCATCGCGAAATTCTTCTCTCCTGACTTTGACCGTGCAGAGCGCGTTCATATGTGGGACCGCCGCGTCTCGTTGCGGCCCCTGAATCCCGGTGCGGGATGATTAAGTCACAGGATGATTTGTTTCGACTGTTTGGCGGGGATGATCCTACCAAGCCCGGAAGCAGCGAAAGAACTTTCACCGCAATCCAGCTCGAACTTGAAGATCGCCGGGAATTTGACCGCTATCGCGGTGATCCCAAAAAGTCGCCTCAGCAAAACGTCGCGGCGTCACGCAAGCTGATTAAGAAAGTCGAGCTAACCGACTCCCACCGCCACTATTTACTAGTCGGCGGCAAAAGAGAGGTGCGCGTTGATCGATCCCGCCTTTTGAAGGTCGGGAAAGCCATGCGTGATCCTGATTTGATGGTCCAGTATCTTGGTGGGAAAAGCAGATAGCAGACCAAGTGTTAACTATTTTCTTACCTTTCAATCTCAGACTATCGCGAAACGGGTCGAGCCTTGCTGTCTGCCCCGAAGGAAGGCCAGTGAGATAAATTGAATGCGATACAAGGTTTTCTCCCTATCGTTGTCATACTTCATAACTTTTCTGTCTTGCTTGGGCTTATTATTGGTGGCTGCTAACGCCTTCACGAAAAAACACACCTTAGGGTTTCATCGCCCTGCTGTCGGTGGTGAATTTCGAATGTCGTCCGAATGTGTAAGGAAGTCCGAGGCTCTTCTAATCGCGCTGAGCGCGGCACCACATTTATTCGAAGGGTACGATTTCGGTCTTATCGAAGCAGTGGACTCAATTTCCGAAGATGACTGTTTTCCTCGGTCTCCGCAAACGCTAAGCGTCTCGACCGTAGATGCGGTTCGGAACAGATATGAGTGGGCTAAACGAGAGTTTATTGAGACCGCTCCCCCCTGGTACCTTGGAAGATACACGGGACCTCCACAATCAAATGCCGTGTTTCCTTCGGCTGTATTCGGACACCTATACATGCTTTCGAAGAACTATAAGACGCTAAACTCAGGAAGTGGCATTTTGCACTACATACGATGTGACTATAGCTTGCACCTGGAGCCTTATCAAACGTTTTGGGCCTCGGATTTGTATTACGGCAACGCACGGGGTGATCTGTTCGAACGTATCTCCGAATGTGGCAAAGAGCATTTTTTCGAAGAGTTGATTTCCGGCAAACTGTCGGAAATCAACACCGCGAGTTAGGTTTCAAGAAAAATGAATATCACACCGATTTTGCCGCCATTCGTTGTTTAGTTCGCGGGCAGTGCCTTCCATTGCGTTTGCTATGCGCTCCAACCTATCCAGAGCATTCATAGCTTCTCGAATTTCTCGGGTGTCGCGAGCTACGGCGAGCGCACTCCGGGCCGCCAAAATTGCGCCACCAATCACAGGCACAGCAGAAACGACATCTGCGAGATTTGTACCACCACCACTGAGTAGCCTGCGCACTATTCTTGCCCCTCTCAAAGCGGAGGCGAGCGGGCCTGCCGCAGCACTTGCAGCTCCTATTGCACCAGCCAATGCATTGTCCATTCGAGACTGCCGGAGGCCATCAAGATGCCGCTCAACATCGCGAATTTCGTTCTCTAGATCACCTGCCTCACTTTCCAGTTGATCTAACCACCTAGCAAGTTGGCGGCAACTATTGCGTTCCCCTGCGTCGTCTTTGCGCCGCAGGGCCACTCCGGTATTCTCGTGCAGTGAGTTGCGGACAGCTTGTTGGAGTGTTCTACCACGAAATTCATATCGCATTTTATACCCTTTGAGATCGGCAGCATTTCCATGAGGAATAATCGCTTTTGATTGACCATTTCCCACAGCACCGAACGCACCTTGCGGAGTGCGTGCAACATCAATCTGGCCCTACCATGATGCCCGACGATCCCGAAACGCGCGTGCTAACGCTACGCGGAAGGCGTATCGTACCACGAGGCCAAGAAACAGCTTGAAGCCTTGCGCAAATCCTATGTCGCGCAAGGCCGCGAGGCGGAGCGCGAATCCGCCCGCGCTTTAGTAGATCAAGCACGCGAAGAAGGCCGGGTGCTGGGAGTAGAACAAGCCGCCGAGGAATGGCGTTCGAAACTGGACAAGCGTTCACACCACAAAGGCGTGATCGAAGGCAACGAGATCGGCTACAACGACGGCTTCGCCGCTGGCAAAGAAGAAGGCTTCAAGGCTGGTTTCAAAGCGGGGCAATCCGAAATTGGCAATTGAACAGGCGTTCTCTTCGCGCTGTCCAAACTCACTGGGTCTATGTGTCTTGAGATCGACGAGAGACGCAGCGAAACCGGGTTCGGCACGCCCCTCGGTGCGTGCAGTCTCAATCGCCGCCAGAACCGCGTACTTTGCGTCAGTGGGTTCCATTGTTGTGTCCTTTCAATGCGTCGTTCCACCCGGCTTGGTAGCCTTCGCCTCGGCCTTTCAGCGCGTCAATCGGGTCGCGTGATGGGTTCAAAGCAAAGGCCGAACTGACGAGCAATTTGCCGTCTTCAAAGACGTATATGTCGCCTCTGTCGCCGCACACCATGCGGCGCGCGGCCTCCAAGCTGGCGCGTTCCTCAGGACTCAGCATTTGCCGCGCGCTCCATCAATTCAAACTTTGTGCGAGCATGTGCTGGTAGATCATCCGGGGTACGAAAAGTGCGGATTTGAAACCCGTCTTTTTCAGCGGCCATGCGGCGTTGAATTAGCCCTTTGCCCGTTTCCATGTCAGCGCGAATGTAGCGGACACGCTCGTGGGTACCAGACGGTGCCGGACTTCGGTTTGTCTTTGGCAACGTTTCGCACCTGCGTCACGCTGTCGAGGTTCAGAGTTGCGGTCATGGGGCTCTCCGTGATCCATTTTCAAACGCACCACAACACTAAGTTGCGCCAGCACGCACTATCAGCCGACTGATATTCGTTTGAAAATCAATATAAGATGTTGTTTTTGCATAATTACCACACCAGCCCGCAGTCTACCCATAAATGTCGGTGGGTGACTTTTAATCAGTGGGTCGTAGGTTCGAATCCTACACGGCTCACCACTTTGACAAAAGTGTGTATGTGAAACGCAGGCAGCCAATCGGCTGCCTGTTTTCGTTTCCGCGCTGTGTGGATGTGATTATAGCTGTAAAAACAAACCTTTGCCGCATTTCGGATGCTGCGCGGAGGGTGATCACCTATGCGTCATTCCAGGGCTTCGATCAGGGCGATGTCGGCCTCTGCTGCGTCCTGACGTTTGGCGCGTGCCGCCTGATAGACCGGAGAATTATAGCAGGCGCGTGCCTTTTCGAGGCTGTCAAATTCCAGGATCACGCGCAGCTGCCATGCCCGTCCTTCCAGCGTTTCCGCAACGCCCCGTGCCAGCAGTCGCGCGCCATATTCGGCAAAGGCGGGCGGGGCGAGGTCGCGGTAATCCTGATAGGCCTCTGGGTCGGTGACTGTGACATTGGCGATCCAGTAGGCTTTGGGCATTTTTACAGATCCTGATCACGCGCCAGCAGGCGTTCGGCGATGGCGCGGGTGTCGTTCAGATGGCGCATCACGGCCTCAGCCGCTGCATCCGGCGCGCCTGACGTGATTGCGGCACAGATGGCGTGCATATGGTCGGGGCCGGGCTGCGCGCGTTCGGTCGAGGATAGGGTCATCAGGCGCAGCCGGCTGATTCTCCCGTTCAGGCGTTGGACGATCTCCCAGGCGATGTGATGCCCCGCGCCTTCAAAGATTTCGCGGTAGAAATCCGCCGTGGCGCGGAACATGTCGCCGGGTTTGCGCGCTCTGACTGCCTCTTGCAGCTGGATCAGCGCGGCCTGCAGCCGTGCGGCGCGATCCGGGGTGATCTGTTCGGCGCACCGGCGGGCGGCGGCGGTTTCCAGCATCCGGCGGATGTCATAGATCTGCTGTGCATCCTGCCAGTTCAGCAAGGCCACGATCGGGCCTTTGCCGGGCAGAATGTCCACCAGCCCTTCGGCCTCAAGATACCGGATTGTTTCGCGAATTACGGTCCGGCTGACGCCCAGCTGTTCGCAAAGCGGACGTTCGACAAGGCGCTCTCCGGGTTGGAAATGTCCTTCGATGATCGCATCGCGCATCTGTTCCTGCACCATATCCCGCAGGGTCGCGGGGGGCTGGGTGATTTTTGACAATCCGGCGGTGTCCATGCGGGTTGGGATAGCAGTGGGCTGTAGGTGGGGCAAGGGAATTGACATACGGTATGATGGTATACCATTTTGTCGGTGACGAGATTCCACCCAAGGACTGCCCCGATGCCCGCAGAAATCCGCAAGACGCTGTTGCATGTCGAAACGACCCTGATCGAAGGCGGCAAAGCCGCGCCCGTGCCGTTGAAAATGGTGGCGGCCATTGCCGTGATTAAAAACCCCTGGGCGGGCATGGGCTTTGTCGAGGATCTGCGCCCCGCGATCCATGACTGCGCCCCCGGTCTGGGGGAGCTGCTGACCGGCATGGTGCTGGACGCCACCGGCGGCGGCGACAAGGTCGAAGGCTACGGCAAATCCGCCATTGTCGGCGTGAATGGCGAGGTCGAGCACGCCTCGGCGCTGATCCACACCCTGCGCTTTGGCAACCATTTCCGCGAGGCGGTGGGCGCGAAATCCTACCTCGCCTTTACCAACACCCGCGGCCCGGCCAATGCGTCGCTGCAGATCCCGCTGATGGACAAGAATGATGGCGGCCGCCGCAGCCATTACCTGACGATCCAGACGCAGGTGGCCGACGCGCCCGCCCCGGATGAAATCGTCATCGCGCTTGGGGCCTCGGTTGGGGGCCGTCCGCATCACCGCATCGGAGACCGCTATCAGGATCTGAAAGAGCTGGGCCATGACCTCGACAACCCTGCCGCCGTCTGAGCAAAGCGGAGGCATCGCCTTTCGCACCCAAGGGCAGGGAGAGCCTCTGGTCCTGCTGCACGGGGTAGGGATGCAATCCGCCGCCTGGTTACCGCAGATCGCGGCGCTGTCCGCGACCCATCGGGTGATCGCGTTGGATCTGCCCGGTCATGGCGGCAGCGCGCCTTTGCCACCGGGCAGTGGCCTGCCGGATTATGTGGCCTGGCTGTACGCGGCGCTGACGGCGCTGGGCACTGGGCCGGTCAATCTGGCTGGGCATTCCATGGGCGCGTTGATTGCGGGTGGTTTTGCCGCCACCCATCCCGACATGCTGCGCCGCGTTGCCCTGCTGAACGGGGTCTATTGCCGCAATGAACAGGCCCGCGCGGCGGTGATCGCCCGTGCCGAGCTGATCGCAAGCGGCAGCTTTGATCTGGAAACGCCGCTGACCCGCTGGTTTGACGACAGCGCCGAGGAAATCACTGCGCGCGATCAAGTGGCCGGTTGGCTCTCAGAGGTCGATCGCGGCGGCTATGGCACGGCTTATGCGGCCTTTGCGCGGGGTGATGCGACCTATGCGGATCGCTACCCCAACATCACCTGCCCCTTTCTGGCTCTGACCGGCGACGGCGACCTGAACTCCTCGCCCGCCATGTCGCAGGCCATGGCCGCCGCCGTGCAGGACGGGCAGGCGCTGGTGATCGACGGGCATCGCCACATGGTCAACCTGACCGCCCCCGAGGCGGTGAATGCCGCGCTGAGCGATTGGTTGGCCCGCCCCACACAGGAGACAGCAGATGACCAGCAGTGATCCGCGCGCCCTGCGCAACGCCTTTGGCGCGTTCATGACCGGTGTGACCGTGGTCACCACCCGCGAGGCGGATGGTAACCCGCTGGGCTTTACCGCCAATTCCTTTACCTCGGTGTCCTTGGATCCGCCGCTGGTGCTGGTCTGCCTTGCCAATAGTTCGTCCAATTACGAGGCCTTCGCCAAGGCCGAGGGCTATGCGGTCAACATCCTGTCGGAACTGCAGAAAGAGGTGTCCAACACCTTTGCCCGGCCCGTCGAAGACCGCTTTTCCACCGTTGGCTGGTGGGATGGCCCCGCAGGCAATCCGATCATCGACGGGGTGTCCGCCTGGTTCGACTGCACCATGCACAAGACCGTGGATGCGGGCGATCACCTGATCCTGATCGGCAAGGTGCAGGCGTTTGAAAACCACCCGCATCCGGGGCTGGGCTATGCGCGGGGCGCGTATGTTACCGCCTCGGCGGGGATCGACGCCCTGTCCGGCACGGATCTGATTGTCTCGGCCCTGATCGAACATGAGGGCAAGGTTCTGATGGTGGATACTGGCCATGGCCAGCTGACCCTGCCGGAAATTCAGGTCGGCAAAGGCGGGGCCAATGCGGCGCTGAACCGGTTGATCGCGCAGACCGGCACCGGTGCGGAACCCGGCCATATCTATTCCGTCTATGAAGATGAAGCGCGCGAAACGCAGCATATCTCGTTCCTCTGTCAGGCGGGCAGTGACCACGCCGCGCAGGGCGTCTTTACCCAGCTTTCGGATTCGACCCTGATGGATGTGGCAGATCCTGCGATCTGCACCATGCTGGAACGGTTCGCGGCCGAAAGCCGGATTGGCGATTTCGGTGTATATTTCGGAAACCAGGCAAGCGGGCGCGTCCGTCCCTTGCCGCAGGGAAGTTGAGGCAGGGGAAGTGACATGAAATTCTCGCTTTTTGTGCATATGGAGCGGATCAACCCCGCGCAGGATCAGCAGCAGCTGTATGACGAGTTCATCGCTCTGAGCCAGATCGCTGATCGCGGTGGGTTCCACGCGGTCTGGACCGGCGAACATCACGGGATGAATTTTACGATCGCGCCGAACCCGTTCCTGAATCTGGTCGATCTGGCGAATAAGACGCAGAATGTGCGTCTGGGCACCGGCACGGTGATCGCGCCGTTCTGGCATCCGATCCGTCTGGCGGGCGAGGCCGCGATGACCGATCTGATCACGCAGGGCCGTCTGGATCTGGGCGTGGCACGCGGGGCTTATTTCTTTGAATATGAACGCATGTTGCCGGGCATGGATGCCTGGGAGGCAGGCCAGCGGATGCGCGAGCTGATCCCGGCGGTGCAGAACCTGTGGAAAGGCGATTACACCCACGAGGGTGAATTTTATCAGTTCCCGAAAACCACCTCGGCCCCGCTGCCGCTGCAACAGGACGGTCCGCCGATCTGGGTTGCGGCGCGCGATCCCAACAGCCACGAATTTGCCGTGGCCAATGGCTGCAACGTGCAGGTCACGCCGCTGTGGAAAGGCGATGAGGAAATCCGCGACCTGATGTCCAAGTTCAACGATGCCTGCGCAAAATTCCCCGATCAGCCGCGCCCCAAAATCATGCTGCTGCAGCACACCTACGTGGCCTCGGATGCCGAGGACGTGGCGCTGGGCGCGCAGGAGCTGAACCGGTTCTACAATTATTTCGGCGCGTGGTTCATGAACAAGCGCGAGATCGAGATGGGCCTGATTGACCCGCTGTCCGATGAGGACATCGCCAACCATCCCTTCTATTCACCCGAAGCGATGGAGCGCGATCTGGTCATCGGCACGCCCGATACCGTCATCAAACGGCTCAAGGGCTACGAAGAGCTGGGCTATGACGAATATTCCTTCTGGATCGACAGCTCCATGAGCTTTGAACGCAAAAAGGCGTCGCTGGAACGGTTCATCACGGACGTGATGCCGGCGTTTCAGTAAGGTAGGCCAGCAAGGTCCGGGAAAAGGGGGCAGCGATGCAGCGGTTTCAGCATTATATCGACGGCGCGTTTCATGATGGCGCGCAGGCGTTTGACAGTATCGACCCGGCCACGGGCGCGGTCTGGGCAAAGATGCCCGCCGCCGCGCCCGAGGATGTGGATCGCGCCGTGGCCGCAGCTGCGCGCGCGTTTGCCGATCCCGATTGGGCGCTGATGCCCGCGACCCAGCGCGGCAAGCTGCTGATGCGGCTGGCTGATCTGATTGCGGACAATGCCCCCCGCCTGGCCGAGCTGGAAACCCGCGACACCGGCAAGATCATCCGCGAAACCAGCGCGCAGATTGCCTATGTTGCGGAATATTATCGCTATTACGCCGGTCTGGCCGACAAGATCGAGGGCGCGCATCTGCCCATCGACAAACCGGATATGGAGGTCTGGCTGCGGCGCGAACCCATTGGTGTTGTTGCCGCCGTGGTGCCGTGGAATTCCCAGCTGTTCCTGTCGGCGGTCAAGATCGGCCCTGCGCTGGCCGCGGGCTGCACTGTGGTGCTGAAAGCGTCCGAGGACGGCCCCGCGCCGATGCTGGAATTTGCCCGGATCTTTGATCAGGCGGGCTTCCCGCGCGGCGTTTTGAACGTGCTGACCGGCGGACCGGACGTGGGTGCGGCGCTGACCAGTCACCGGGACGTGGACCACATCGCCTTTACCGGCGGGCCGGGCACAGCGCGGCATATTGTGCGCAATTCAGCGGAAAACCTGGCCTCGACCTCGCTGGAACTGGGCGGCAAATCGCCCTTTATCGTGTTCGAGGATGCGGATCTGGAAAGCGCGGTGAATGCGCAGGTCTCGGGCATTTTCGCCGCCACGGGGCAAAGCTGTGTGGCAGGGTCGCGGCTGGTGGTGCAGCGTTCGATCAAGGACGCGTTTCTGGCCCGGCTGAAGGAAAAGGCAGAATCGGTTGTGATCGGTTCGCCGCAGGATATGGCGACCGAGGTTGGCCCGCTCTGCACCCTGCGCCAGCGCGACGTGGCGATGGATCTGATCGAGCGATCCGTCGCGCAGGGCGCGCGGCTGATCACCGGTGGCACCGTGCCCGAGGGGCCGGGGCATTTCTTTCCGCCGACGATCCTCGATTGTTCGGATGCGCGTGACGCCCCAAGCCTGAGTAATGAGTTCTTTGGCCCGGTCCTGTCCGTGGTCGATTTCGAAACCGAGGAAGAGGCGCTGGCGATTGCCAATGACACCCAGTTCGGGCTGGCTTCGGGCCTGTTCACTCAGAACCTGACCCGCGCGCATCGCATGATGCGGGGCATTCGCGCCGGGATTGTCTGGGTCAACACCTATCGCGCGGTCAGCCCGATTGCACCCTTTGGCGGGCATGGGCTGTCGGGGCATGGGCGCGAAGGCGGGATCGAGGCGGCAATGGAATATACCCGCGTCAAAGCGGTCTGGCTGCGCACCAGCGATGAGCCGATCCCCGATCCGTTTGTGATGCGCTGAGGGTTTCTGAAAGCGCCGTTCCGAGGGGAGGCGCAATCGCGCCGCCCCGTGGGGGCGGAACGGCGCGGCGCAACAGTGCCTGTTGCGCGGTCAGGATGCCAAATTCGGCAACCACAGCACAATCGCCGGGAAGGCCACCAGCAAGGCAATCGTCACTGCATCGGCGATGAAAAACGGTGTCACGCCTTTGAACACGTCCTGCACAGTCAGATCCTCCCGCACCCCCGCCACGACAAAGCAGTTCAGCCCGATGGGCGGCGTGATCAGACAGAACTCGGCCATTTTCACCACCAGAATGCCGAACCAGATCGCGCACATCGGGCCGCTCATGCCAAAGGTGCTGTCTGCGGCGGACACGAACTCGCCCCCGTTCAACGCCATCACCGCCGGGTAGACCACGGGCAGTGTCAGCAGCAGCATCCCAATCGCATCCATGAACATGCCCAGCACCGCATAGGCCAGCAGGATGCAGATCAGGATCAGCATGGGCGACATGGACAGCGACGTGATCCAGTCCGAAAACGCGCCCGGCAGGTCGGCAAACCCCAGAAAGCGCACATAGATCAGCACGCCCCAGATGATGGTGAAAATCATCACGCTCAGCTTGGCGGTTTCCAGCAGGGCGGATTTGAATTCCCCCCAACGCATCCCGCGATAGAGCGCCATCAGGAACACCACAAAGGCTCCGATGGCGCCGCCTTCGGTCGGGGTTCCCCAGGCGTCGCCGCCAAACGGATTGTAAACAAACAGGATGATGGTCAGCACCACGATCACAATGGGTAGGGCTGGGGGCAAGGACAGGAAACGCTCTTTCCAGGTGAACCCCGTGACCGGAGGGCCGAACCCTTTGATCACCTTGGCCATGCCTATGATCAGCGCACCGTAAACCAGCGCGGAAAACAGCCCCGGCAGAAAGCCCGCCAGCAGCAGTTTGCCCACATCCTGTTCCACGATGATCGCATAGATCACAAGGATCGCCGAGGGCGGGATCAGCGAGGCCAGCGTGCCGCCCGCCGCCACAACGCCTGCGGCGAATTTCTTGTCATAGCCGATTTTCAGCATTTCCGGGATGGCGATGCGCGCGAATACCGCTGCCGTGGCAACAGAAGCCCCGGACACCGCCGCAAAGCCCGCCGTGGCGAATACCGTGGACACGGCCAGCCCGCCCGGCACCCAGGCCAGCCAGCGTTTTGCGGCCTCGAACAGGGCTTTGGTCAGGCCCGCGTAATAGGCGAGATAGCCGATCAGGATGAAGGTCGGGATCAGGCTCAGCGCCTGGCTTGAGACTTTGGAATGGGGCACCTGCCCGGCGGTCTTGACCGCGACGCTCAGGGCCCAGCCGAAATCCTCGGGATCGTAGCCCTTTTTTGACCAAAAGATCCAGATCAGGCCGATCATCCCCGCCAGACCGGCGGCAAAGGCCACGCGCATCCCCAGCACGACCAGAACCAGCAGACCGCCTGAAACGATCAATCCAATATCAATGGGGTCCATGGCTCAGTCCTTTCCGCCGGAAACGGCTTCGGCCTCGGCGGCGGCCTGTTCTGCGGCGGATTGCACCAGCGGCACAGCGACCGGTTCAACCAGCCCCAGCACAAAGGCGCGGCCATAGGCGATCAGCTGCAGCGCCAGCCGCAGGCACAGCACCGAAAACGCCACTGGTGCCAGCAGTTTGCCGGGCCAAAGCGGCAGGGCAATGTCCATCGAACTGTCGCGGCTCCACATCGGGGCGGCAAAATCAAAGCTGCGCTGGAAATGCGCCCAGGTGCCCCAGACCAAAAGCACCATCAGCACCAGAATGGCCAATGTTGTGATGAACTCTGCGGCCCACAGCGCACGGCCCTTGAGCGCGCCAACCAGAATGTCCATGCGGATATGCCCGCCATCGCGCTGGGTATAGGCCACCCCCATAAAGGCGATCAGCGGCATGGCCTGTTCGATCCAGTCCACATAGCCGGGCAGCGGTGCGTTCATCAGGTTGCGCCCTGAAACCGACACCACCGCCAGCACCATCAGCGAGAACACCGCCAGCCCTGACAACAAGGCCAGCGCGGTTTCCACCCGGTACAGCGCGCGATCCGTGCGGCTGAGCAGGCTGTCATCCTGCAGCACAGAGGAAAGTCCGGCCATGGCGCATCCTTGTCTTAAAGAGGGGCGTGAAGGAAACAAGGCCGGGGCCCGCAATCAGGCCCCGGCGATCCCCAATCGGGGAGAGTGTTTACTGACCGATCATGCCGGTGACAAAATCGTACAGCTCCTGGGCGGGCAGGCCGCGCGTGCTGTTATCCGCGATCCAGGCGGCGGCGGCAGGGCCAGCCGCGGCCTCTTTGAAGGCGGCGATTTCATCATCGGAAAAGGTCACTTCGGCAATGCCGCGCTCGGACAGGGCGGGGCCCCAGGCATCCATGGTCTTGCCGTTATAGTTGGCGATGTAGTGATCCAGCGCCTCGTCAACCGACCCCAGCAGGGCGTCACGATGGGCATCGGACAGATCGTTCAGCGCGTCTGTGTTCACCACAACCGGGCAGTTCACGGTGCCGGGGTTCAGGTTGGTGGTCCACCATTTGCCGGATTCGATTGTGCCAAAGGACATATGGGCGTGGGGCGCAAAGGCCACGGCCTTGACCACACCGCTATCCAGCGACTGGCGCACTTCGGTGGCGGACATAGAGGTCGGCACGGCGCCCACGGCTTCCATCGCTTTGCCGATGCCGCCGGTGGCGCGCACGGTCAGGCCAGTGAAATCCGCCAGTTTGGCAGGCGCATCCCCGACACCGACAATGTTGTATTGCGGCAGGGGCGAGGGCATCAGTAGCGTGGCGTTCCAGCGCTCCAGATCCTTGACCGCGGCGGGGTGTTGATACAGCGCCATGGAAATCTTGCGCTCTTCCTCAAGGCTGCTTACGCCAAGGAAGGGCAGCTCCAGCACGGTGATCGACGGGTTCTTGTCGCGGTGATAGCCCGCGCAGAACTGGGCCATTTCAAACGCACCGATGGAAATGCCATCCAGGTTTTCGCGGTTCTTGGACAGGCCGCCATAGCTGATATTCAGGGTAAATTCGCCGCCGGTCTTGGCGCTGACCAGCTCGGCCAGTTTTTCCACATGTTCGGTAAAGGCGCGGCGCTTGCCCCAGACCGAGACATTCCATTCCGTCGCCAGTGCTTCGGACGCAAAGGACAGCGACAGGGCGGCAATGGCCGCGTGTTTCAGGTATTTCCGCATGATGTTTCCTCCCCGGTGACATGCGTGTTTTGATGTCAGGAGTATCGGCAAGCCATTTGGTTCTGTCCAGCTTCGGCTCTGACTCCGTTCTACCTGTCGTTGCGTAAGCTGCCCGGCAGTGCGGCATAGTGGCGGACCAAACCTGCTGTAAAAGGTCACGAAACTGTCACCTCGCAAAGGCATACAGGCCCGCATCACCGCGTCATGAGTGTGCAGGTTGGAACAGCCAATGGCAGAGCAGGATAAAACGATTGCGGATCTTTTTGTCATTGGTGGCGGCATCAATGGCTGTGGGATCGCGCGCGATGCGGCGGGCCGGGGTCTGAGCGTGACACTGGCGGAAATGGGGGATCTGGCATCGGCCACGTCTTCGGCGTCGACCAAGCTGTTTCACGGCGGGCTGCGCTATCTGGATTATTTCGAATTTCGACTGGTGCGCGAGGCGTTGCAAGAACGCGAAACCCTGCTGCGGGCGATGCCGCATATCAGCTGGCCCATGCGGTTTGTGCTGCCTTATCATGGGGATATGCGCTTTGACGCCACCACTCCCAGCGCGCGTTTGCTGGGGCTGCTCATGCCCTGGATGCGCGGGCGACGCCCGGCCTGGCTGATCCGGTTTGGGCTGGCGCTGTATGACCGGCTGGGCGGGCGGCAGATCCTGCCGGGGTCTTGTACGCTGGACCTGACTGCCAGGGCCGAGGGCGCGCCCCTGCAGGACAAGTTTACGCAGGCGTTTGAATATTCCGATTGCTGGGTCGAGGATGCCCGGTTGGTGGTGCTGAATGCCCGCGATGCCGAGGCGCGCGGCGCGCAGATCCTGACCCGAACCAAAGTGATCGCCACCCGTCGCCATGCGGACCACTGGGAGGTGGACACGCTGGACCGCGAGACCAGCCTGCGCCGTACTCACCGCGCCCGCGCGTTGGTCAATGCCGCAGGCCCCTGGGTCAAAGAGCTGCTGTCCGGCCCGATCGCGCTTCAGGTGCCTGAAACCGTGCGTCTTGTGCGCGGATCGCATATCGTGGTGCCGCGTCTTTATGATCACGACAAGGCCTATTTCCTGCAGGGCCCCGATGGGCGCATTGTGTTTGCGCTGCCGTTTGAGGGGGATTTCACCCTGATCGGCACAACGGATCTGGATCATACCAGCCCGGATCACACACCAGATTGTAGTGCGGCAGAGCGCGACTATCTGCTCGCCTTTGCCAATCGCTATTTCACACGCGACCTCGGCGCGCAGGATGTGGTCTGGACCTATTCCGGCGTGCGTCCGTTGTATGATGACGGGGCGGGCAGTGCGTCGGCGGCGACCCGTGACTATGTGCTGAGCATGGATCACAGCGCAGGTGCCCCGGTGCTGAGCGTGTTTGGCGGGAAGATCACGACCTATCGCCGCCTCGCCGAAAGCGCGATGGACCGGCTGGCCACAGTGTTTGCCGGGCTGCCGGGGCGCTGGACGGCGGGCGTGGCCCTGCCCGGCGGGGATTTCCCGGTGGACGGGGTTGCAGACCAGATTGCCACGCTGCAGCGGGACTATCCTTTCCTTGATACCGCTTGGGCGCAGCGCCTGATCCGCGCCTACGGGACCGAGGCCTGGGACATTCTGGGCAATGCCAAGACCCGTCAGGATCTGGGGCAGGATTTTGGTGCGGATCTGAGCGAGGTCGAACTGATCTGGCTGATGCGCAAGGAATATGCGCGCAGCGTCGAGGATGTGATCTGGCGGCGCAGCAAGCTGGGCCTGCGGCTGAGTGCGGACCAGATTGACCAGATCTCGGTCTGGATGGCCGGGCATCGCGTTGGGTCCGCCGCTGCCTGACCGGTTGCAAATCGGTGGGTTTGTTTTAGGCAGGGCGTATGTTATTTTCTGCCAATCTTGGCTTGCTCTGGACAGAGCATGACCTGCCCACCGCCATCCACGCCGCTGCCCGCGCCGGGTTTGACGCGGTTGAATGTCACGAACCCTATGCCTACGCGCCGGATCAGGTAAAGGCCGCGCTGGAGGCCACCGGCCTGCCGATGCTGAGCCTGAACACACGGCGCGGCGCGGGCTTTGGGACAGCGGCGCTGGGCAACGCGGAGCAGGCGCAGCAGGATGTGGTCGAGGCCCTGCGCTATGCCGCTGCGCTGAACACCAAGCGCGTGCATGTTCTGGCGGGGCTGGCCGAGGGCGCGGACGCGCGGCAAAGCTATCTCGACACGCTGCGTTTTGCCTGCGCGCAGGCCGAACCGCATGGCATCACCCTCCTGATTGAACCGCTCAACCGTCACGACGTGCCGGGCTATTTCCTGAAAACCACCGATCAGGCGGCAGATATCATCGCAACGCTGGGCGCGCCGAACCTGAAGATGATCTTTGACATCTACCATGTTCAGGCGGGGGAGGGCGACGTGACCCGCCGTTTTGCCGCGCTGCAATCGCTGATCGGCCATGTGCAGATGGCCGCGGTGCCTCATCGCGGCCGCCCCGATGAGGGAGAGCTGGACATGGCCTATATCCTGCGCGCCCTGCGCGATGCGGGCTGGTCTGGCCCGGTCGGGGCCGAATACAAACCCGGCGGCGCGACAGAGTACAGCCTGGGCTGGCTGCCCCGCTTTCAGGCGCTTTAGCGCGCGACCTCGGCCATGAACCGGTCGCGGATTGTGACTGGATCCATGGTGATCACTGGCATCTTTTCATTGCCGCTGTCGCAACGACAGACAATCACTGTGGTGCCGCCGCGTTCCAGCGCATCCGTCAACGCCGCCTTGGTTCCCGCGCCATCGCATTCCACCACGTTCTGACAGCCACAGGCCGTCGCCATGGCCGACAGAGAGCTGCGTCCGCTGGTGTAGGTCGGTTGATCGCCGGTTGATCCATAGCTGCCATTGTCGATGATCAGCAGGATCAGGTTGCCATCCTCGTTATTTCCGATTGTCGGCAGAGTGCCCAGATTGGTCAGCACAGACCCGTCCCCATCAATCACCACCACCGGTTTGGGTTGGGTCAAGGCCAGCCCCAGCCCGATGGACGAGGCCAGCCCCATCGTGCCCAGCATGTAGAAATTGCTGGGCTGGTCGTCGATCTGGTGCAGTTCCTGACTGGGAATGCCGATATTGCAGATCACCAGCTGGTCACGGATCACGGGTGCGATGTCGCGCAGAATTTCGGCACGGATCATGTGGTGGCCTCCTTCCAGAATGTGGCATCCATCAGCACGGCCACCGGTTTGCTGGCCATGTAACAATGGCTGAGAATGCCCGGCAGCTCTTCGACATCGTCTTTGCGGTGGAAATGGTAGGTCGGGATGTTCAGCTGCGCGAGCAGGGGCTTGGTATGCACCGCCATTTCCACCTGACAGGCCACGGGTTCGCCCACCTCGCCGCGATAGGAAATCAGGATCGGCAAGGGCATCCGGTAGAACTGGATCAGCGTGGCCAGCGTGTTGATCGTCACACCAATCGCCGTGTTCTGCATGATGATGGCCGAGCGCGTGCCGCCCATCCAGGCCCCCGCGCACAGGCCCATGCCTTCGTCTTCCTTATTGGCGGGGACATGGCGGATGCCGGGGCGGGTGTCGATTTCCGCGATCACCCCGGCCAGTTGCTTGCACGGGACTGTGGTGACAAAGCCGATATTGCTTGCCGCCAGATCGTCCACGATCCTTGAATGAATGCTCATCAATGCCCTCCCTGATCCCGGCTGCCCCTTGTTGCCGCAACAAAAGGCCCCGGAAAAGCAGGAGGGACGTCTATTTCAATTCTGTAAATCGCGGATTTCGCGCCACGCTCAGGTGATCACATCCGGCGCGTCGCGACCGCTGCGCTGGGCAATCTGAGCAACCTCCTGCGCCGCCGCGATGACCGGGGCCAGCGCCTGCTGCACATCCTGATCAAAGCGGGCCGGGTCGGTTTCCAGCCGCTCCAGATAAACCCGAAGGGTTGCGCCCTGCGTGCCGGTCCCCGACAGGCGGAACACCACGCGGCCCCCATCAGCGAAATGGATGCGGATGCCCTGCGCTGTGGCGCGCGATCCATCCACCGGATCGTCATAGGCAAACTCATCAGCCGAGGCGACCTGCAGCCCGGCCAGCTCCTGCCCGGCCAGCCCGTCCAGCTGACCACGCAGATGATCCATCAGCCCATGGGCTGCATCGCTGTCGATGGCCTCGTAATCATGGCGCGAATAATAGTTGCGGCCATATTTTGCCCAGTGATCCTGCATCAGCGCGGGCACGGATTTGCCCGTCGCGGCCAGAATGTTCAGCCACAGCAGAACCGCCCAGAGCCCATCCTTTTCGCGCACATGGTTCGACCCGGTCCCGGCGCTTTCCTCGCCGCAGATCGTGGCGCGGCCCGCATCCAGCAGGGTGCCAAAGAATTTCCAGCCGGTCGGGGTGACGAACACCTCGACCCCTTTGGCCTTGGCCACCAGATCCGCCGCTGCCGATGTCGGCATCGACCGGGCAATCCCCGCGATCCCGTCTTTGTAGCCCGGTGCCAGATGCGCCAGATCCGCCAACAGCGCGAGGCTGTCTGACGGGCTGACATAACAATTGGGGCCGACAATCATGTTGCGATCGCCATCCCCATCCGAGGCCGCGCCAAAATCCGGGGTATCATCGCCATACATGCGCGCCATCAGATCCTTGGCCCAAATCGGGTTCGGATCGGGGTGGCCGCCGCCAAAATCGGGCAGGGGGACACCGTTTTGCACACTGCCTTCGGGCGCGCCCAGGCGGCGTTCCAGAATTTCCCGCGCATAGGGGCCGGTCACCGCGTGCATCGCGTCAAAGCTGACCCGGAAGCCACCGGCAAACAGCGCGCGGATGGCGTCAAAATCGAACAGCGCTTCCATCAGGGTGGCATAGTCGGTCACAGGGTCGACGATCTCGACCGCCATGCCGTCCAGATCGCTTTCGCCCAGCTGAGACAGGTCCAGATCGGCGCTGTCCGCGATCTTGTAGCTGTCGATCTCAAGACTGCGGGCATGGATTTTCGAGGTCACCGCCTCGCTGGCCGGACCGCCATTGGCACCGTTGAACTTCAACCCGAAATCCGCGTTCGGACCGCCGGGATTGTGGCTGGCCGACAGGATCAACCCGCCATCGGCACCGCGCTTGCGGATCAGGTTCGACGCCGCCGGGGTCGACAGAATCCCGCCTTGGCCAACAATGCAGCGCGCCGCGCCATTGGCCGCCGCCATGCGCAGAATCACCTGAATCGCGGTGTCGTTGAAAAACCGCCCATCGCCGCCGACAATCAATACCTTGCCCGCCACGCCGCCGATCCCGTCAAAGGTCGCCTGCACATAATTTTCCAGATAGCGCGGCTGCATGAACACGGGGGTCTTCTTGCGCAACCCGCTGGTGCCGGGTTTCTGATCGTCAAAAGGCGTGGTCGGATGGGTCAAAAAGGGCATCTGTCTCTTTCCTATGCGCAAAGGGCCGGGGCCTTGTGCCATGGCAACGCTGCGGTTTTGCGACATGGCGGTGTTCAAATCGGTTTTGCGGCAAGGAACACACCAATCCGTTCATTGTCCAGTCAGGACTTCCCGCCCCGGCTGTATCTTGCCCCTGTGGCAAGGTGATCTGCACAGAATTTCACAAAGTTGCGGAAATCGACTTGAGCGCCCGACGAAGCCTTGATAGAGCGGTCGGCGGAGCGGTGGCCGAGTGGTCGAAGGCGCACGCCTGGAAAGTGTGTAGGCGGGAAACCGTCTCGAGGGTTCGAATCCCTTCCGCTCCGCCAGACACCCTAGAATTTGTGTGAGCGAGCGTGGATGCGTAGGGCCTGCCCGGCCAAGTATCCCCCATAGTCGTCCTCCGGTTTGAAATCGGCTGCGACACGCTGTGCTCTTGGGGCTTTCCCTCTGGATGCCACTTCGCGCCTGATCGTTCATGGCGGCCAAGGGCGATATGCGTGCAACTTTGCTTGCCGCGCTTCCTCCCGGTGACTTTTGTACCTATTTTGTGTGGTGGGTACATCTATATGTGTCAAAAGAAAATTCAGCAGAGGGATTTCCCATTCATGACAAGCCTAGAGCAAAAAGAGACGGACAGCATTCAAAAAGAGATTAATGGCATTCGAAAAGGAGCGGTCCTTGTGGGATTTATTCATTTTTTAGGTTGTTGCGTGCTTTTCTTTGTTCCTGGAGCCTCTGGGACGCGTTACGGGCATTGCTTTTTTTGTACACGATAGCTTTTCCTTTTGTGATGTCTGTCGTGTTTTATATTAGATTAGGGAAGATCAAACTTGGTTGATGTGAATTTTCAAGAAGTGCGGGGGTTGCACAGGCTTTGCAGGGAGAAGCTGATCTGGTTCAGGCTTGTGATCTGACAACTCCAGCCATTGCATAAGGCGCAGTTTACCAGTCGTTTAAGGGGGCGGCCTTTTGAAGAGAGAGTGTTGGCGCAAAGTGTGTAGTAGGCTAACAGTTGCGGCGTTTTTTGGGGGTGTCACTTTTTACGTGCGTGGATTTCAATTGTCGATCTATGAATACATGTGCCTTGTGCTTGCGGGTGTTGGTCTCATGTTTCACGATACGATCGTCAGGTGGTTGGGAGCCTCTGCTAAGGGTGAGTAAAAATTGTCGCCAATGTTGACGCAGGCGTCGATATGCGCGCACTAAGCCAAGTATGTAAAAGCCAAATTTCAAAGATATCGTGAAATAAAGGTGCAATCTCTCCAAGACCAATCGCTAAATATGTGATGGAATTTCCCGAAATGAAGATGTTCAAAAAACACGTCAAGCTCTTGTGCTGTGCCGCAACTTTTATGTCCTGCTCGGTGGTGGCACATGCTGACGAATTGAAAGTTACCGTTTTTAACGCGCCTGCCAGTTTCTTTGACACGCTCAAGGCGGTTGATAGCGAAGGTCGTATCGTCCTGAGCTCGGATACATGGTTTGAGCCACAATTCGCCGACGCCTGGGCCATATTCTTCGCCACGCCGCGAGATCATTTTTCGTTGCCGCGCCTGGCCTTGGAGGTTTTCGAAGAAATCGGTCTGAGTACCAGCGCACTTGTCAGGACTACTGCGGTGCTCAAAGAGCGCGACCCGTTGATTGTGCAATTTGTGAATTTAGAGAACTCTGCCAGAGGAATCCAGCATGTCGGTTGTGTCACCGCTCTGGACTTGGCGGTGCTGGCGTATAAAAAAGACAGAATAACTGAGGAAGACATTCGCCAACATTGCCTTGGGGACTAACCCAGAGCGATCAACCATCAAAGACAGACTTTCGCATCATGAATGCGTCGATTGCGGTGTTATCGCTGCGGAAGGCGCGGGCGATTTTTGGGCGGCGACGTCCCCTGCAAAGGGCCGGGCAGTCAGGGCGCAGTGCCGCGACCGGTGATGCCGAGAGCAAGGTATGAGCCGCGCAGATGGGGGCTGTGTCTATCAAGCTGACTGGCGTGTCGCAGTGGTCTGAAACGACGGGATTTTCTTGGATTTGTCGCAGTTGAGCGCCTTTTGTTTTATGTGTCGGGGCAGTATGGCGGCAGCAGCCGCCCAATGGGGCAAGGCCTGTGTTGCGCGTGGCGCACCAGCGAAATTTAGAACAGTTTTCCGACGTCGAAGGACAGACACATGATGCGAACGAAAGCCGCCGTCGCCCTTGAGGCAGGCAAGCCTCTTGAGGTTATGGAAGTTAACCTTGAAGGCCCGAAGGCCGGAGAGGTTCTGGTGGAAATCAAGGCCACAGGCCTGTGCCACACCGACGAATTTACCCGCTCGGGTGCCGAT
>JAOASD010000002.1 GCA_025210265.1 Pelagimonas sp. | reverse complement strand
CCGGCAGGTCCCGCTACCGCACGGGCGCATATGCGCGCCGCGCCCGTTTTTATTCTTGGTCAAAAAACCCACCCGCGCCGCGGGCGCGTCGGCCCGCATCGCGGGCCGTCTCACGGCATCAGGTCTGTCACGATCTCTGGCAGGGTGCGGAAATGCGCAAAACTGGCTGCATGGGGGATCTCGGAGACCGGCGATTTGCGATAGCCCTCGGTGAACAGCGCAAAGGGCAGGTTCGCGGCTTTGGCCGTTCCTGCATCGACCTCGCTATCGCCCACAAATATGGCCTGATCACCGGAAATCGCAGCAAACAAAGGGGCGGGATCAGGCTTGCGCGTGCTCAGGCTGTCGCCCCCGATCACCAGATTAAAATAAGGCAGCAAGCCCGTGTCGCGCAGAGCAGCCATGGCGGCCTCGCGCGGTTTGTTGGTGCAGATGGTCAGGCGATGGCCCGCAGCACTCAGGGTTTCCAGCACGGCAGGCACGCCGGGATAGACCGAGGCCGGATCATTCGGGATCGCGGTGTAATGCGTCATCACCCGCGCGCTCAGCTCTGCGTGACGGGCCGCCGGTTCCTCCAGATGGCCCAGCACTTTTTCGATCAGCGGCGGCAGTCCATGACCAACAAAGCTGCGCGTGTCGTCATGGGTGATGGGCGCCAGACCCAGATCCGACAGCCCGGCGCTGACCGCGGCGTGGATATGCTCCACACTGTCGATCAGCGTGCCGTCCAGATCAAAGGCGATTGTGCTCATTTCAGCGAGTCGCGGATGGCCATCATGTTCTGGCCATAGACCTCGGGCTGATCGACCGACCCGCCCCGGAACACCGCCGAGCCCGCCACCAGTACATCGGCCCCGGCTTCGACCACCAAAGGCGCAGTGGACGGGTCCACGCCGCCGTCGATCTCGATATGCACGGGGCGGTCGCCGATCATCTCGCGCAGGGTGCGGATTTTGGCGGTCATGTCGATGAATTTCTGCCCGCCAAAGCCGGGGTTCACAGTCATCACACAGATCAGATCGGTCAGGTCCAGCAGATGCGCCACCGCTTCGGCCGGGGTGCCTGGGTTCAGCGCCACGCCTGCCTTCATGCCCGCGCCGCGAATGGCCTGCAGGGTGCGGTGAATATGCGGGCCGGCCTCGATATGGGCGGTCAGCACATCGGCGCCCGCCTCGGCATAAGCGTCGATATAGGGATCCACCGGCGCGATCATCAGATGCACATCCATCACGGTTTTCACATGCGGACGGAAGGCTTTGACCGCCGGGGGGCCAAAGGTCAGGTTGGGCACAAAATGCCCGTCCATCACATCAATATGCACCCAATCCGCGCCCTGATCTTCGATCGCGCGGATCTCGGCTCCGAAATTGGCGAAATCGGCGGAAAGGATCGACGGGGCGATCTTGACGGAACGATCAAAGCTCATGGCGGTCTCCTGAGGGCAGAGGGGTCTGGCGCGCGCTTATCAGTATCCGGCCTCGCGGTCCACAACATGCAGCAGCTTGTGATCCAAAGTGCCGCGCCGGATGTTTTCCGCCACCACGCGCGCGGCGGTTTGTGGCCGGGTTTCCGAGGCAATATGCGGTGTGACCGTGACCTTGGGATGTGTCCAAAAGGCGTGATCCTGCGGCAGAGGTTCCACCGGGAACACATCCAGCGTGGCATGGGCCAGCTGGCCGCTGTCCAGCGCCGCCAGAACGGCCTCTTCGTCGATCAGCGGGCCGCGACCGGGGTTGATCAGAAAGGCACCGGGGGCGAGCAGAGACAGGCGGTCCGCATTGATCAGATGGCGGGTGTCGGGGGTTTCGGGCAGCAGCAGCACAACGATCTGCGCGCCGCTTAGCGCCTTTTCCAGCCCGTCTTCGCCATGGAAACAGCGCATATTGGCGACCGCGCGCGGGCGGCGGCTCCATCCTGTGACGGGAAACCCCAGGCCACGCAGAGCCCGCGCACAGGCCAGCCCCAGCGTACCAAGCCCAAGGATTGTCACCGGGCGGTCACTGGCCACGGGGGGCGCATTGGGTTCCCATCTGTGATCGGGGTTCACGATCTGCGCATCCATCCCCAGATGGTGGCGCAGCACATGGCCTGTGACCCATTCGATCATACCCTGGGTCAGGCCGTCTTCGTCGACCATGCGGGTCAGGGGGACAGTGATCGTTTCATTTCCGGTGATGCGTTCGACCCCGGCCCAGAGGCTGAGCACCGCTTTTAACCGGGTAAAGGGCGTGAAATCCTGGAGATCGCTATCCGGGGCATAGACCACAAAATCCACCTCGTCCGGGGGCAGATCGGTGCGCAGCACATAGTCCACTTTCAGCGCCTGCAGGGCGTCGCGCAGCAGCGGTTCATAGATGGTCCAGCGCGCCTCTCCGGCGGCAAACAGAATAGTCGCGGTCACGGTTTCCTCGTTCCTTTTAGCGCGGCCTGTGAACATGCGCGCTTTGCACCAGTCCAAAGGCCATCAACAGCACCAGCATGGCCGACCCGCCATAGCTGACCAGCGGCAGGGGCACCCCGACAACAGGGGCCAGCCCCATCACCATGGACATATTGACCGCAAAGAACAGGAAAAAGGTTACGCCAATGCCAAGGGTCAGCAGAGAGGCAAAGCGATCCTTGTTCTGGATGGCCGAAGCAATGCAGAAAACCAGCACCAGAACGTAAAGACCCAGCAGGGAAAACCCACCGACAAAGCCAAATTCCTCGGCCAGAGTGTTAAAGATAAAATCCGTGTGTTTTTCCGGCAAAAAGTTCAGCCGCGACTGGGTGCCCTGCATGAACCCCCGCCCGGTCCAGCCACCGGACCCCATGGCGATCTTTGCCTGCGTGATGTGATAGCCCGCGCCCAAAGGGTCCGAGCTGGGGTCAAGGAACGTGTCGATGCGGCGGAATTGGTAATTTTTCAGCAATTGCCAATCCGTGCCGCGGCTTTGGAACACGGCCCAGATCGTGCCGACCCCGGCCCCGATCACCGTGGCGAAATAGGCCCAGTGGACCCCGGCCAGAAACATCAGCACCCCGCCACCGGTCATCAGCAGGATCGCGGTGCCCAGGTCAGGCTGCGACAGCACCAGCGCCGTGGGGATCATGATAATCAGCACAGGCAGCGCCACCCAAAGCGGGCGCGACACCTTGTTCAGTGGCAGCCAGTCGTAATAGGCGGCCAGAAACATCACCAGCGTGATCTTCATCAGTTCCGAGGGCTGAAGCCGCATGAACCCAAGGTCGATCCAACGCTGCGCGCCCATGCCGACACTGCCGATCAGCTCCACCAGAACCAGCAGCACCAGCGCCCCGCCATAGGCCAGAAAGGCCATGTTGCGCCAGAACCAGATCGGCACCATGGCGACGATCATCATGCCGACCAGCCCCATGGCAAATCGTTTCATCTGAGGTTCGGCCCAGGGGGTAAAGGATCCGCCCGCCACGGAATACAGCATCAGAAACCCGACGCTGGACACCGCGCTCAGCAGCAGAACAAGCGGCCAGTTCAGATGCAGGATCTTGCGCCAGCCCGAAGGCACGGTTTGCAGGTTATATTCCAGAAAGCTCATGCGCGGCTGTTCCTTTCGGCCTCGCGCGCCTGACGCTCGCGGGCCAGACGTTCCTGCAAGGCCTTGATTTTGGGGCGGTCCTTGGTCGGATAGGCGTCAAGCGGCGGGTCGCCTTTGTACAGCGCCTGCAAGGTCACATCGCGCGCGATCGGGGCCGCCGCGGTTGACCCACCGCCACCATGTTCCACCACCACAGACACCGCGATCTGCGGCGCGTCATAGGGCGCGAAATTGACAAACAGCGCGTGGTCGCGTTCTTCCCAGGGCACATCCTGGTTGCGCACCACGCGGTTCAGCACCTGCGCCGTGCCGGTTTTACCGGCCAGCCGATAGCCATCGCCGATGATGCGTGACCCATAGGCCGTGCCGCGCCGGTCATTGCTGACCGAATACATGGCGCGGCGGATCCAGTTCAGATGGTCGGGTTTCAGACCCAGCGGCTCACCCGCGCGGCTGGGGGTTTCGCGGCCATTGATGCTTTTGACCAGACGGGGGCTGATGGTGCGACCGGTGGCGATGCGGGCGCTCATCACAGCCAGCTGCAAAGGCGAGGACAGCACAAAGCCCTGCCCGATAGAGGCGTTGACCGAATCCCCGATCAGCCATTCCGCCCCGCGCTCGCGCAGCTTCCACTCCTTGTCGGGCATCAACCCGGCGGTGACGGCGGACATCTCCAGCTCATGCGCTTCGCCAAGCCCCAGCAGGCGGCCCATGGCGGCGATGCGCTCGATCCCGACCTTGAGGGCGAGTTCGTAATAATAGACGTCGCAGCTTTCGCGCAGGCTGCTTTCCAGGTTCACATGGCCATGGCCGACGCGTTTCCAACAGTGAAACCGGCGCGAGCCGACTTCGAGATGGCCGGGGCAGTAATAGGTGTCTTCGGGCGTGACCAGCCCGGCCTCCAGCGCGGCCAGCGCCGTGACCATTTTAAAGGTCGAGCCGGGCGGATAGGCATCCTGCACGGTTTTTGACGCCAGAGGGCGGTGGTCATTGTCGCGCAAGGCATTGTAATCCTTGTGGGAAATGCCGCGCACAAATTTATTGGGATCGTAAGAGGGGGCCGAAGCAATGGCCAGCAGGTCGCCTTTTTCCAGATCCATCACCACGACACTGGCGGATTCTTCGCCCAGACGCGCTTTGATATAGTCCTGCAATGCGCTGTCCAGCGTCAGCTGCAGATCCGCCCCGGCCTCGCCAACCCGGCGGTCCAGCTCGCGCATGATACGGCCTGCGGCGTTGACCTCGACCCGCTTGGTGCCGGCATTGCCGCGCAGCACCTCTTCGTGTTTGGTTTCCACCCCGACCTTGCCGATCTGAAAGCGGGGGATGCGCAGCAGGGGCGGGGGATCTTCGAAACTGGCCAGATCACGATCCGAGACCGGGCCGACATAGCCAACCACATGGGCAAAGGTATCGTGCTGCGGGTAGACGCGGCTTAGGCCCTCTTCGGGGACAATGCCGGGCAGGGCAGGGGCGTTCACTGCCACACGGTTGATTTCGGCGCGGCTGACGCGATCGGCCACGGTGATCGGCAGGAAAGGCGTGTTCCGGGTGCGCTCCATCTCGACATAGACGCGGTTCAGGTCGTCCTCGTCCAGTTCGACCAGCCGGGCCAGCCGGGCAATCACCTGATCCACATCATCCGTGTCTTCGCGCACCAGCGTGATCCGAAAGGTCGGCTCGTTTTCCGCGATCACCCGGCCTTCGCGGTCAAAAATCCGCCCGCGCGCGGGGGGAATCAGCCGGATATTGATGCGGTTTTCTTCGGCGCGCAGGCGAAATTCATCGGCCTGATCGACCTGCATATGCCGCATCCGCAGCGCCAGCACCCCGGCAAAGCCCAGCTGCACACCGCCCAGCAACAGCGCCCGGCGGGAAATGGTCAGCGCGCTTTTCGCGGTTTCCTTTGGCGTTCGTTTCATGTTTTGCGCCCCAGCGGGTCCAGCTCTCCGGGCGAGGCGCGGCGCACGCGGAACACCACATGCGACAGCGCCGCCACAAAAGGATAAGCCAGCACAGTCATGCCAAATTGCATCAGTGACAAGAAAAGCATCCCCGGCGAAACAATCAAGAGCGACAGCACAAGGCGATAGGCCAGCGTGATCCCCAGCAGAACCGCGGCCACCGTCACCCATTCCGCCAGAAAGGTCGTGTCGCGCATATGCCGGTCGCGGCGTTTCAGCCATTCGGTCGCCAAAAGCACCAGCAGCGCCCACAGGCCCGGCGGGCGCTGCAGCAAAAGATCCGCCAGAAACATCACCCCGGCCACCGCGATGGCGGGCACATAATCCGGGCGGCGCAGCGCCCAGACAAAGCATAGCGCGACCAAAAGATCCGGCGCGGCCCAGCGGCGCGGCGTGGTTTCCAGTGGCAACAGATGGATGAACATGATCCCCCCGGCCAGCGCCAGAAAGGCCAGCCGCATCCCCCAGACCTGTCCGGCTGTGCGCTCAGCCATCGCTGGGCTCTTGGCTGGGACTGGGATCGGTGTCCGATCCGGGCAGGGCTTCGGGTTCGATCAGGGCGCTGGGCGTGGTGACGCGCCGTGCCCCGTGATCGCGCAGCACCCGCAGAAATTCCAGCCGTTCGTAATCCGCCGCCAGCAGGATGCGCAGACGCCCGCCCGGATCCTGCGCCACGCGGCCAATCAGCAACCCCGGAGGAAAGACTTCGCCATCGCCAGAGGTCACAACCTGATCGCCGGGCTGCACCGCATCGGGGTCTTCGAGGAAATCCAGCGTCGGGGCCAGCGTGTTGTCCCCGGCCACTAGCCCGTGCTGGCCCGAAGGCTGGATGATCGCGGGAATGCGGCTGGTCGTGTCGGTCAGCAGAATGACCCGGCTGGTATTGGCACCCACGCCGCTGACCCGCCCGACAAGGCCGATCCCGTCCATGGTCGCCCAGCCATCCACGATGCCATCGCGCGATCCCACATTGATCAGCGCCGACTGGCGGAACGGGCTGCCGCTATCGGCCAGCACAACCCCGGTGATATAGGTCAGGCGCGGATCCAGCTGCACATTGTTCAGATCGCGCAGCCGGGCGTTTTCCTGTTCCAGCTGCAGCGCGGCCTCTTTCCAGGCGGTCATCTGGCGCAGCTCGCGGCGCAATTCGCGGTTCTGGTCGTAAATGCGCTGATAGCTTTGGAAATCGCGGATGATGCGCACCGCGCCTGTGACCGGGGCCATGGCCCAATCCATATTGGGCACCACCGCATCCACCACGCGGGCGCGAAACCGTTCGACCCGCGGGCTGTCGATGCGCCAGACCAGAAACACCGACGCAAGGCACAGCACCAAAATCACCAGAAGCAACCGCTTCAGGGGGCCAGAAAAATCATCGCTGTTGCGGTCCGTGGCCAAGCTGTCTTTGCAACCTCTTTACCGGTAAATGCGTGGCCAGCCCGGTTGGGGCTGGCAGCCGGCAGGATCATGCAGGGAAAGCGCGGCGCTTGTCCATCGCCGCGCGCAGGGCTGCCTTAGCTGTCGTAATCAATCGCGTGCTGCAGCAGCTTTTCATATTCCAGCGCCTTGCCGGTGCCCAAAGCCACACAGTTCAGCGATTCATCCGCGATAGAGACCGCCAGACCGGTCTGTTCGCGCAGCGCCAGATCCAGATCGCCCAGCAGCGCGCCGCCGCCGGTCAGCATGACGCCGCGATCAACAATATCCGCCGCCAGATCCGGCGGGGTCGATTCGAGCGCGGTCATCACCGCCTCGCAGATGCTTTGCACCGGTTCGCTCAGTGCCTCGGCAACCTGCGCCTGGCTGATTTCGGTTTCTTTCGGCACGCCGTTCAGCAGGTCACGACCGCGGATCTGCATCGAGCTGCCGCGCCCGTCATCGGGCATCCGCGCCGTGCCGATCGAGGTCTTGATCCGTTCGGCGGTGCTTTCACCGACCAGCAGGTTCTGCTGGCGGCGCAGATAGTTGATGATCGCTTCGTCCATGCGGTCGCCGCCCACACGCACAGAGCGCGCGTAAACAATGTCGCCCAGCGACAGAACCGCGACCTCGGTGGTGCCGCCGCCGATATCCACAACCATGTTGCCGGTGGGATCGGTGATCGGCATCCCCGCACCAATCGCTGCTGCGATGGGTTCGCTGATCAGACCGGCCTTGCGCGCGCCCGCAGACAGAACCGACTGGCGGATCGCGCGTTTTTCAACCGGGGTTGCACCATGGGGGACGCAGACGATGACCTTGGGTTTGGAAAAGGTCGACCGCTTGTGCACCTTGCGGATGAATTCTTTGATCATCGCTTCGGCTGTGTCGAAATCGGCAATCACGCCTTCGCGCATGGGGCGGATCGCTTCGATGCTGCCCGGCGTCCGGCCCAGCATCATTTTGGCATCTTCGCCCACGGCCAGCACTTCTTTGCGGCCCTGTTTGGTGTGGTAGGCCACAACCGAGGGTTCGGACAGGATGACCCCCTTGCCTTTGACGTAAACCAGCGTGTTCGCCGTGCCGAGGTCGATGGCCATGTCCGAAGAAAACATGCCAAGGAGTTTGTCAAATCCGAACATTCGTGCCCTGCCCAATTGCCTGAAAGGCCCGCGACTCCCTGCAGAGCGGACCGGGTGCCCTTATAGGCAAGGGGCGGGCCGGGGGAAAGGGAAAGTCACGCCCGGATCAGCGGGGAATCGCCGCAATCGCCCCTGTTTTGGGCGTGGTGAGTGCATGAGGGGCAGAACCATTTTGCCGGGAATGCTTTGACAGGGGGATCAGGCGCCCGGCAAACTGCCGCTATTCAAGACAATTCACAGGAGGATATGCCATGTTCAGAAAGATCTGCGCCCTGGTTTTGGCGCTTGGTGTTGGGGTGATGGTCCAGGCCGCGCCGGTGGCGGCGGACAGCTGTTGGAACCATAACGGATCGGTGATGCGCCTGACCGCCAGCGGATCGGGCCGCGCCTTTTATTACGAAGCGCCGCGTTCGGGGCTGCGCAATTCCGGCGTCTATTCGGGCACGCTTTTGTTCAATGGCAACAAGACTGGCGACTGGTATTCCGGGCTGGCCCGCGTGTTTTCCAGCGCCTGTCCCGGCAACCCGCTGGAATATTGGGTCGAAGGCCCGGTGCTGCAGAACCCGCTGCGCGTGGTCATGAGCGGTACGCGCGAAGTGCATCGCAACTGTCAGCCGACCGGGCGCATGGCGACGGATCAGCTGGTGTCCAGCTACATGTATAATTGCTGAGCTAAGCGCGGCAGAAGCCGCTTTCGCGGAATTTTCCTGACGCTGCCCTTGTTCTGCCGTGATGCTGCGCTGTGGTATCGGGGGCTGGGCCGCGCGGGGCGGTGTGGCGAGCGAGTGGAATAGAGGGCAAAGGGGCGTGGGATGAACCGGGTTGTGACCAGCATGGCCAGTATTGTCCTGTTTGCGCTGCTCTCTGTTGCCGCGCGGGACTATCTGGATGAAGCCCGACAGGCCGGGCAGTCCCCGACAGAGTTCGGCCTGTCCGGCTGGCGCGACAGTGTCGCAAACCGTGGGGCACAGGCGGCCCGGCAGGCAGGGGTGGAAATGCGGCGGGGGCGCGCGCTGAACCTGGCCTTTCCTGCGGCGCCAGCGGGCTGGCAGCGGCATGATCTGTCTGCGGATCTGACGCGCTCTGTCCCGGAAATGGCACCGGCTGACCCCGCCGCCAGTGGGTATGTCTATCGTCAGGGGGCGCAGGTGATTGTGCTGCAGGGCTGGTATTTGCCGCCACACGCAGCGGTGCGTAGCGCGCCGGGCGTGGCACAGTCTGGCCGCCAACATATCGCGCCGCCTGCGGATCCCCGCCCGATCGTGCTGGTGCAGGACGGGGTGGCGTTTCACGATCATTCCGCCAGATCGCCAGAGGGCTGGCATCGCTTTCGCGCCCGTATCGGGACAGAGATCGCGCTGTTGATCGACGCCCGCGCCGACCCGGCTGTCACCCGCCGGATCATACGCGCCATCAACCTTGAATCTCTGCGCCTGCGGCTGCTGTCCCCGTCGCAGTCAGGCCATCAGGCGCGGCTGAATGACCCCTGATCGGGGGCGCAAATGTCGCTATTTGCATCAATCTGACAGGTGATCTGCCCCCATCTGCCCCCCATCTGCCCCCTGTGCGACGCCGCTAGGTCGCTTTTGTCGGATGACGCGTCGGGCTGGCTCGGCTTGGGGGGGCGGGGCGCGGTATTCAATGTCTCAAATCATTCCGGAGAGTCGTCTGATGAAAACCAATGTCAAAGCTCTGGTGGTCGGTGGCGGTGCCGTCGGCACCTCGATCGCCTATCACCTGGCAAAAGCCGGCTGGGACGATGTCATGCTGATCGAACGCGATGAGCTGACCTCGGGCTCCACCTGGCACGCCGCAGGCCTGCTGCCGCTGTTCAACATGAGCTATGCGACCACCCATATCCACCAGTACTCGGTCGATTTCTACAAGACCCTTGAAGAAGAGACCGGCCTGAACGCGGGTTTCGCCGTGGTGGGCAACCTGCGCATGGCGCAGACCCAAGAGCGCATGGACGAATACATGCTCTATGCCTCGACTGCGGAAACCTGCGGTGTGGACTATGAATGGCTGACCCCGGATCAGATCAAAGAACGCTGGCCGCTGATCGAAACCGGCGACCTGAAAGGTGCGATCTATCACACCGAAGATGGCTATATTAACCCCGCCGACGTGACCCAGGCCATGGCCAAGGGCGCGCGCCAGCGTGGTGTCGAAATCCACCGCAAAATGCAGGCGGATGATTTCCATTGGACCGGCACCCATTGGGAAGTGACCTGCACCAAGATGGTGGAAAAGGGCGGCAACCTGGTGGAGAGCGACGAAAAAGTCGTTATCACCGCCGAGCACGTCGTGACCGCTTCGGGCAACCATGCGCAGCGCACCGCCAAGATGCTGGGCATCAAGATGCCGGCGATTCCCGTGGAACACACTTTCATCGTCATGGATAAAGACCCCGAGCTGGTCAAATGGCGCGAAGCAGGCAACCCCGAGCACCCCGTTGTGCGCGACGCCGACAATGAATCCTATGCCCGCGAAGAGCGCGGCGGCTGGATCCTGGGCATCTATGAGCGCGGCGCGCCCGCACGGTTTGAACATGGTGTGCCGGACAGCTTCCGCGCGGACCTGTTCCCGCTGGATATCGACCGGATCGCGGATCAGTACATGGCGATGGCGGAGCGCGTGCCCTCCTGTGCGGAAAGCGGCCTGAAAGACGATTTCAACGGTCCGATCTGCTACACGCCTGACGGCAACCCGCTGGTGGGTCCGGCTCCGGGCCTGCGCAACATGTGGCTGGCCGAAGGGTTCTCGTTCGGGATCACCGCCGCGGGCGGCACCGGCTATTACCTCGCCCAGATGATGGTCGATGGCGAAGCCGATATCGACATGGCCTCGCTGGACCCCAAACGCTACAGCAGCAACTGGATGACCACCGAGTTCGCCGCGCGCAAGAACGAAGAATGCTACGAGCACGTCTACATCCTGCACCACCCGGACGAAGAGCGCCCCGCCTGCCGTCCGCTGCGCACAGCCCCTGCCTTTGATCGTCAAAAGGCCAAAGGCGCACAGTTTGGCTGGGTCAATGGCTGGGAACGCCCCAACTATTACGGCCCCGTGGATGCGCCCGAAAACTTTGACGAAGAGGCGCGTTCCTTCCGTCGCGGTGGCTGGTGGCAATATGCCGTGGACGAAGCCAAAGCGATCCGCAACGGCGTTGGCCTGATCGACGCAACCGCCTTTACCAAACATGTGGTCAAGGGCCCCGGTGCGACCGCTTTCCTGGACTGGCTGACCTGTAACAAACTGCCGAAAGTGGGCCGGATCAACCTGACCTACGCCCTGACCTCGGCCGGGACCACCCGCACCGAATACACCATCGTGCGCAATGGTGAGAACAACTACTACCTCGTCTCTGCCGGTGCCTGGACGGAATATGACGCGGACTTCCTGCGCAAAGCCGCCGAGGACAAGATGGAGGAGTTCGGCTATATCGAGATCCAGGACGTGACCACCCAGTGGGGCGTGTTCGCCATCGCCGGGCCCAAGTCGCGCGATGTCCTGAAAGAGATCATCGTTGACGCGGATCCTGAAAACGCCCTGACCAACAAAGCGTTCCCCTGGCTGTCGGCCAAGCAGATCGAACTGGGCATGTGCCCGGTGAATGCGATCCGTGTGGCCTATACCGGTGAACTGGGCTGGGAACTGCACCACCCGATCGAGATGCAGAACTACCTGTGGGATCTGCTGAACAAAGCGGGCGAAAAGCACGGTATGAAGCTGGTCGGCGCGCGCGCTCAGAACTGGCTGCGTCAGGAAAAATCCTACCGTGCCTTTGGCAACGAACTGGGCCGCGACGCGACCCCGGCCGAAGCCGACCTGCCGCGCTTTATCGACCAGAGCAAAGAGTTCAACGGCAAGGCCGCGATGGAAGCCAAGGGCATCCGCAGCAAATGCGTCACCATGCTGATTGACGGTCCGGCGGATGCGGATCCCTGGGGCCGCGAAGTGCTGTACACCGAGGATGGCACCCGCGTTGGGCGTCTGACCTCGGGTGGCTATTCGGTTGCTTTTGAGAAGAGCATCGGCATGGGCTATGTCCGCCCCGATCTCGCGGTCGAAGGTCAGAAGCTGAAGGTCAAGATCATGGACCAGCTGTGGGATGCGGTTGTCACCTGCGACAGCCCCTATGATCCCAAAAACGAAACCATCCGTGTGAACGGGTAATTCGTTTCTAAAACGAATTGGGCGCTGCGTTTCGACGTGGCACCCGGATAGAAACCGGCCCGAATGTGGGCCGGTTTTTTTGTGCGCGTGTCAGGCTGGGTCCGTGCCTGTCACCGGCATCCGCGCGATATGGATCGCCCGCCCGGCGAGGCTGCCGGACAGCCCGCCCGCCACCGCGCCAAAGAGCCCGCCGAACATCGTGCCCGTGGCCAGATTGGGGGCCATGCCCTGCGCCATGCCTGCGGCAAAGTTCAGGGCGAACAGGCCCAGAACCGTGACCATGGTCAGGTGTTCCCCGCGCAGCTGCACCCGGCGCTGGCTGCGTGACAGGCTCCAGCGGGGTTGCAGGCGCAGCCCCAGCGCCACACCGGCAGCCCAGCCCGCCAGCAGCGCAGCACTTGCCAGATCGCCCAGGCTGATCGCGCGGTTCAGTGACAACAGCCCTAGCAGCGGCAGCGCATAGATCAGGAAAACCGGGCTGGAGCGTTCAAACTGCGCTCTTCTCCCTAGAAAGATCAGGCCGAATAACAGCGGGACCACCCAAAGCGGGATGGCAGACAGGATGTGGGACAGGGCAGGCATGGATCAGTTCCTTGGCAATTCAGTGTTGCTTTTTCCTGATATGTTTCTGTGTGTTACCCCAGCGTGTATGCGTCTGTGCCTGCCATCATACGCGAATGGTGGGCCGCGCAACTCGCGCATCGTGGGCTGCGGCCTGGTGTTCAGGCCCCCGGTTCACGCCTGATTTCAGGAACGTGAACAGGATGGTCTTGTTGCGGGGCAGGGGCGTCCCTTTATTCGCAGCAAGAAAAGGAGACACGCCAATGCCCAAAGCCATCCTTCACCGCATGGACCTGCCCAATTACACCTGCGGCTATGGCACCGCTGCCCGCGATCTGCTGCGCCAGGAGGGCTTTGAGATCGAGGAACATGTGCTGCGCAGCCGCGCCGCCACTGATGCGTTCAAGGACAAACATCACGTCGCCACCACCCCGCTGATTTTCATCGATGGGGAAAAGGTGGGCGGCTATACCGAGCTGCGCAAATACCTGAAGGCGCGCAAAGGCAAGGGCCGCGCCAAACCGTTCTGGCGGCGCTGAACGCGCGGCTCTGGACATCTGTCCGCAGGGGGATATCGTGACCCCTGACAGAAAATTATGAGGGCAGCCATGTCGCTAAAGGTCTATCTTTCCGGCGAAATCCACACCGATTGGCGTGAACAGATCATCAATGGGGCGCAGGGGCTGGATATTGCCTTTGATGCCCCAGTCACCGATCACGCGGCCAGCGATGATTGCGGCGTCAATATCCTTGGCGCTGAGCCTGACAAATACTGGCACGACCACAAGGGGGCCATGGTCAACGCCATTCGCACCCGCAAGGGGATCGCGGATGCGGATGTGGTCGTGGTGCGTTTTGGCGAGAAATACAAACAGTGGAACGCCGCTTTTGACGCGGGCTATGCCAGCGCGCTGGGCAAATCGCTGATCATCCTGCAACAGCCCGAACATGATCACGCGCTGAAAGAGGTCGACGCCGCCGCGCTGGCCATGGCGCGCACGCCGGAACAGGTCGTTCAGATCCTACGCTATGTGATGACAGGCGCGCTGCCCGCGTAATCAACAGGCGGGGAAGCCCCCGCCGGCTTTCCCATTTTGTCCTCTGCCCGGATGGGCCACATCCGGTGTGTGGCCGTGCTATACTGGGCTGCGCGCGCTGTGTGACAGGACAAAGGGGGACACGCAATGATCAAGGAATTTAAGGATTTCATCGCCAAGGGCAATGTCATGGACATGGCTGTTGGGATCATCATCGGGGCGGCCTTTACCGCCATTGTCAGCTCGATGGTGGCGGATCTGATCAATCCGATCATCGGGATTTTCATGGGGGGGCTGGATCTGACCGGCTGGTTCTATGCGCTGGATGGCGGCAGCTATGCCAGTCTTGCCGCCGCCGAAGAGGCCGGGGCCGGGGTCTTTGCCATTGGGCGCTTTTTGATGGCGATCATCAACTTTCTGATCATTGCCTTTGTGGTGTTCATGCTGGTCAAGATGGTCAACCGTGCCAAGGATGCCGCCTCCAAGGAAGAAGAGGCCGCACCGGTCGAAGAGGCCCCCAAAGGCCCGAGCGAGCTGGACATCCTGATGGAAATCCGCGACGCGCTGAAAAAATGATCGACGCGCAATGACGGGATTTGCGGCGGCCCAACCACGGGGCCGCCGTTTTTGTTTTGGTGGTTCAAACCGCCTGCGCGCGGTTGCGCGGACGCAGATACCAATACCAGATCCGATAGGCCTCTAGCGCGATCAGCGGGCCAAAATGCACCAGCGCCGGGCCAACCCCTTCGAAATTGTCATGCGAGGCCCAGTGCAGCAGGGTCAGCACAGCGGCGGCATAGACCCAGCGCTGCACCGATTTCCAGCGCGGTCCCAGTGCCCGCACCGCCGCATCAAACGAGGTCGCGGCCAGGGGCAGAAAGATCACAAAGGCCAGCCAGCCGGTCCAGATGTCCAGATCTGTAACTTCGCCCAGGATCTTGTCCAGCGACGCGCGCTCTATCACGTAGAACAGCAGATGCAGCAGCGCATAGCCAAACGCCGCCACGCCAAAATACCGCCGGTTCTTTTTCAACCAGCGCGGCCCGCGCCAGCCCTTCAGCAGCAGCGCCAGGGGCGTGGCCAGCATGGAAATGATCAGCATCCGCGCGCCGAATTCCCCCGTTGGGTGCAGCAGGAATTTGAACACTTTGGGATCGGTCGAGGTCAGGGCTTCGGACATCATGCCAAAGGCAGGCAGGGCGAGGATGATCCAAAGCCAATAGGGATTCAGGAAAGAGAGTTTTTTGAGCATGGTACAAGGCCTGTCACAGGGAGGATACAGGCCTTGTACGGGCGACGGAGGAGGATCCGTCGCCCGTTCTAAAGATTGATCAGGCTTTCAGCGCCAGCTGCGGGGACAGCACGTCAAGTTCCAGGGCTTTTCCGACTTCGTAATTGGTCAGTGCGCCCGCATGGACATTCAACCCGTTCAGCAGATGCGGATCGTCGGCGCAGGCCTGCTGCCAGCCTTTGTCGGCCAGGGCCAGCATAAACGGCATGGTCGCGTTCCCCAGCGCGATGGTCGAGGTCCGCGCCACGGCCCCCGGCATGTTGGCCACGCAGTAATGCATGATGCCATCCACGTCATAGATCGGGTCCGCATGGGTGGTTGCGCGCGATGTCTCGAAACAACCGCCCTGATCAATGGCCACATCCACCAGTGCCGCACCGGGCTTCATCAGGCCCAGATCGGCGCGGCTGACCAGACGGGGGGCGGCAGCGCCGGGCACCAGAACCGCGCCGACAACCATATCGGCCTGGGACAGATGCTCGGTCAGAAGGCCGCGGCTGGAATAGCCGGTGCGGAACTGGCTGCCAAACACATCGTCCAGATAGCGCAGGCGTGGCAGCGAGCGGTCCAGCACGGTCACATCCGCGCCCATACCGGCGGCGATACGCGCCGCATGGGTGCCAACCACGCCGCCACCAATCACCAGCACCTTGGCCGGGCCGACACCGGGCACGCCGCCCATCAGCACGCCGCGCCCGCCATTGGCTTTTTGCAGCGTATAGGCACCGACCTGCGGGGCCAGACGGCCCGCGACTTCGGACATGGGGGCCAGCAGGGGCAGGCCGCCACGATCATCGGTCACGGTTTCATAGGCAATCGCGGTGCAGCCGGATTTCAGCAGATCATGGGTCTGATCGGGATCGGGGGCGAGGTGCAGATAGGTGAACAGCAACTGGCCTTCGCGCAGCATGGCGCGCTCGATTGCCTGCGGTTCCTTGACCTTCACGATCATGTCGGCGCTGGCAAAGATGTCTTTGGCTGTGTCGATCATCTGCGCACCGGCGGCGGCATAATCGTCATCCGAAAAGCCCGCGCCAATACCGGCACCGGTCTGGATCAGAACCTCATGGCCGTGATCCACCGCTTCTCGCGCGGCGTTGGGCGTCATGCCGACGCGAAATTCCTGGGGTTTGATCTCTGTGGGGCATCCGATTTTCATGCCGCGTCTCCTCTTCTCCTATTGCGGACAGTCTGCGCCCCTCTGGATGCAATTTCATGGCAGAGACCTGTGCGAAATGGATTTAATGTGGTAGATTCTTCGTCAGCTGGACTAAAAAGTCGAAGGACATTCGAAACCATGACGATGGATGATACAGATCGCCGCATCCTGCGGGTGTTGCAGCGCGAGGGCCGAATCTCGAATGCGGACCTGTCAGAGCGGGTGCATCTGTCGGCCTCGGCCTGCCATCGCCGAGTGCAGCGGCTGGAAGCGGAGGGTTATATTCGCGGCTATGTGGCCCTGCTGGATGCCCGGCGCAACGGGCTGCCGACCACGGTGTTTGTGGAAATCACCCTGCAGGCGCAGGCGGATGACGTGCTGGATGCGTTTGAAAAGGCGGTGGCGCGGGTGCCGGACGTGCTGGAATGCCACCTGATGGCGGGCACAGCGGATTACATCCTGAAGGTTGTGGCCGAAGATACCGAGGATTTTGCCCGCATTCACCGCCAATACCTGACCCGCCTTCCGGGGGTTGCACAGATGCAAAGTTCGTTCGCGCTGCGCACGGTGTTCAAGACCACGGCCCTGCCGGTTTGACCTCTGCACCATTGTTTCCGTAAAATTGTCAGAGAGTTTTCTTTGATCGCGCGCGCTGCGGCTTTGGTTGCGGCGCAAAATCGCTATACTCGTGTGTGGGTGTATCGGGTGGGCTTCCTATCCCTTGTTGCGCGATCAGGCGTCAGGGGGCTCGAAAGGTGTTTGTTATGACGGTTTTTGCCAAAGCCCTGTCGCTGGGCGGGCTGCTATGCGTCGCGGCTATGATCCCGGCACAGGCCAGCGATTATACTGTGACCAAAGGGCGGCTTAGCGCCTATACTGGGCCGGGTCCGGTGTTCAGTTTCAACCAAAGCGACCTGAACCGGAATGGCGTGCTGGATATGCGCGAAATCCGTACCGCCTTTGGCAAGCGGGCGCAGGACATCATCATGGCCTTTGACGCAAATGCCGATGCCTGTGTCACAAAATTTGAAATGCGTGCCTATTACGATCAGGGGCTTGGTCGCCCGGATGGCGTCCTGTGGGAACGGGTCGGGCGCTGAGGCGCGGCCCCCCGCAGATGATCCTTAGTCCTGTTTGGGCCGATCGTCGTAATCGCCGGACAGGATCCGGCGGGCGTCCCCCTCTGGATCGTCATATTGGTTCGACCTTAGGGTGAAGATGAAAAAGGTCAGGCCAACCCCGCCCAGAACCAGCGAAATCGGGATGAGGTAGGTCAGCACATTCATTGTGTCGGTCCGTTCTATAGAACAGCGCCCCAGCGCGGGGCCTGTCCTGTGGTTTAACATCTGGCGGGCGCGGCGCAAACCGCTGCCCGCATTTAGCGCAGGCGCAGCGCGTTCAGCGAGACCGTGATCGAACTGGCCGACATGGCCAGCGCCGCAATCAGCGGCGAACAAAGCCCCGCGATGGCCAGCGGCACCGCGATCACATTGTACCAGCTGGCGATGGTGAAGTTCTCGCGGATGCGGCGGGTGGCTTTCTTGGCGGTGCTCAGCGCCTCGGGGATCGGGTCCAGCGCGCTGCCCAGCAGCACGATGTCCGATGCCACGCGCGCCGCGTCTAGCGCCGAGGCAGGCGAGATCGAAGCATGGGCCGCCGTCAGCGCCGCCGTGTCGTTCAACCCATCACCGACCATCAGCACATGGGCGCCCTGATCGGTCAGATCCTGAATGCGGCTGGCTTTGTCCGCGGGCAGGGCTTCGGCCAGCCAATGCGGGATGTTCAACCGGTGCGCCAGGGCTTCGACCGCGGCGGTGCTGTCGCCAGACATGACGATCACTTTCAGGCCAGCATCCTGCAGCGCGCGTACGGTGTCCTCGGCCCCGTCGCGCAGCCGGTCGGTAAAGGCAAAGCCCTGTACCGGCCCGTCACCCACGCGCAGCCAGGCGGTGGTCAGGCTGGAGTGCCCGTCGCCGCCGACCCAGGAGGCGCGGCCAAGGCGCACGCGCTGATCTTGCCACAGGGCTTCGGTGCCGTGGCCGGGCACTTCGGTGATCTCGCTCAGCTTGGCGGGGGTGATCCCGGCGGCGCGCGCGGCTGCGGTCAGGGATTGCGACAGCGGATGGGCCGATCCTTCGGCCAGCGCCAGCGCGATTTCCAGATCGCGGCGTGTGAAATCCCCCAGATTGGTCAGCTCAGGCGTGCCGGCGGTCAGGGTGCCGGTCTTGTCGAACACCACGGTGTCGATCTGGCTCAGACGTTCCAGCGCGGTGGCGTCCTTGATCAGCAAACCGCGTTTGAACAACCGGCCAGAGGCGGCGGTGGTCACCGCAGGCACGGCCAGACCCAGCGCGCAGGGGCAGGTGATGATCAGAACGGCGGCGGCGATGTTCAGCGAAATCCGCAGATCACCAGAGTACAGCAACCATCCGGCAAAGGCCAAGGCCGACAGGATATGCACCCCCGGCGCGTAAAGTTTCGCCGCCTTATCCGCCAGCGAGGTATAGCGCGAGCGCCCGGATTCCGCGATCGCCACCAGATCCGCCATGCGGTGCAGTGATGTATCGCGCCCCACGGCGCTGGCACGGATCACCAGCGGGCCGGTCAGGTTGACCTCGCCCGCGCTGACGATCACGCCGGGTTCAGCATAGACCGGCAGGGTTTCCCCGGTCAGCAGCGAGCGGTCCAGTTCGGACTGGCCTTCGGTGATTTCGCCATCCACCGGCATCCGACCGCCGGGCCGCACGCGGATCAGATCGCCCACGGCCAGATCGGCCACGCTGATCTGTTCCTCTCCGTCTTCGGTCAGACGCCATGCGCGGGGAACCTCCAGCGCCGACAATTCCTGCGCGGCCGAGCGCGCCACAGACCGCGTGCGGTGGTCCAGATAGCGCCCGGTCAGCAGGAAGAAGGTCAGCGCAATCGCCGCGTCGAAATAGGCATGTTCCCCGGATAGCGAGGTTTCCCAAAGCGAGGTGCCAAGCGCCAAGAGGATCGCCAGCGAAATCGGCACATCCATGTTCAGGCTGCGCGCCTTGAGCGCCACCCAGGCGTTGCGAAAAAACGGCTGCGCGGAAAAGCCCACGGCGGGCAGCACGATGGCGGCAGAGATCCAGTGGAACATGTCGCGTGTCGCGCCGTCTGCCCCGGACCAGACCGCGACAGAGAGCAGCATGACATTCATCGCGGCAAAGCCCGCAACCGCCAGCCGCATCAACAGATCGCGGCCCGCGCGGTCATTGGCGGTGGCAGTCAGGGCGGTGCTGTCCAGCTCATGCGCCTCATATCCCGCGCCTTCGACCACGGGGATCACATCCTGCGCGGTCAGCTCCGGGTCGGCCTCGATGCTGACCCGCTTCATGGTCAGGTTGACCCGCGCCGAGCGCACCCCATCCACCGTGGCCAGCGCCCGTTCCACGCTCGACATACAGGCGGCGCAGTGGATCGTGGGCAGGGACAGGACGATATGGGCCTCGGTCGGCTCGGCTGCGGCGGCCAGTGCCTCGGCGGCAGGGGCGGCGGAACAGGCCGGGCAGGCCGACACCGGGGGGCGCATGACTGCGGTCATGGGATTACCTCGCAACCTTCATGGTCAGGCGTTGCTGAAAGGGGGTGCCGTCCAGGGCTTTGGCCTCCAGCCACAGATCCCAGTTGCCCGCTTCCAGCACCTCATAGGCGATATAGGCTTTGCCATTATAGGCCCATTCGGGGGCGAGATCCTGCGCGGTGCTGGTCGGGCGCCCGACCTTGGCCTGCAGCGATCCGGCCTGAACCGGGCGCCCGTCAGGATCGGTGATGGACAGCACCAGCCGGTCGGCCTCGATAAACCCGTTCACATCCCAGCCCAGCGCCTCTTGTGCCGCGCGGCGGTCGTCAAAGGTCTGGCTGGCGATGTAAGAGTTCTTGACCTCCAGACCGGGGAAGGTGCTGACCGCATTGAAAGCCAGCGTCAGGTTGACCGAGATGATGATCCCAAAGGCCCCGACAAAGATCGCCAGCACATGCCAGCCGGTCAATTTACGTTCGCGCGTCATCAATTGGCCCTTCCGTTAAAGATGGTATCGGTATGTGCCCGGTCGCCATTGGTCAGATCCTCGACCCACATGCGGAACGGGGTGCGTTCGGCATTGGACGGATCACTGTTGCGCGGCGAGACCACATAAACCTTCAGCAAATGGGTTTCGTTCGCCTTGACGGTCACGGTTTCATACGGTGTGCCCTGCAGCTGGATGCGCAGATAGTCATTGCCGGTCAGTGACAGGCGGAACGGGCGGTCCTCGCCATGTTTGTTCAGCAGACGCACGTCATAGGCGTTGCGGATCGACCCGTCCGACAGGGTGACAAAGGTCGGGTTGCGCACCGGAGCAACGGTCATTTCTATGTCAGGCCGGATGAACAGGGCAAAGATCAGACCCACGCCGACCAGCGACCACAGCGCCGTGTACATCATCGTGCGTACGCGAAAAATATGGTTCCAGATCGGGCGCGGCGCGTTGCCCGCGCGTTCATTGGCCTCGTCGCCTACGGCAAGATAGTCGATCAGACCGCGCGGTTTGCCGATCTTGGCCATCATGTCGTCACAGGCATCAATGCACAGCGCGCAGGTGATGCATTCCAGCTGCTGACCATCGCGGATGTCGATCCCCACAGGGCAGACATTCACGCAGGCCATGCAGTCGATGCAATCGCCCAGATTTTCTGCGCCTTCCTTTTTGCGATGTTTGCCGCGCGGCTCGCCGCGCCATTCGCGGTAGCCCACGGTCAGGGTCTCTTCGTCCATCATCGCGGCCTGAATGCGCGGCCAGGGGCAGGCATAGATACAAATCTGTTCGCGCGCAAATCCGCCAAAGAAGAAGGTGGTGACGGTCATCACCAGCATGGTCGTATAGGCAACCGGATGGGCCTGGCCGGTGATCAGATCCACCAGCAGCGTCGGCGCGTCGGTGAAATAGAACACCCAGGCACCGCCCGTGGCCAGCCCGATCAGGAACCAGGAGGCCCATTTTGTTACCCGTAGCCGGGCTTTGCGGAAATCCATCTTTTTCTGACGATGCAGGCGCAGGCGCGCGTTGCGATCACCCTCGATCCAGCGTTCGACCAGAATAAACAGATCCGTCCAGACGGTCTGTGGGCAGGCATAGCCGCACCACACACGCCCCAGCGCCGAGGTGAACAGGAACAACCCCAGCCCCGCCATGATCAAAAGACCAGCGATGAAGTAAAATTCATGCGGCCAGATTTCGATCCAGAAGAAAAAGAACCTGCGATGGGCCAGATCGACCAGCACAGCCTGATCCGGCAGGGCCGGGCCGCGATCCCAGCGGATCCAGGGCGTCAGGTAGTAAATGCCCAGGGTCACAATCATGATAACCCATTTCAGGTTGCGGAATTTCCCGCTGACGCGCTTGGGAAAAATCGGTTCGCGCGATTTGTACAGGCTGGGGGCGGGAGTGTTGCTGTCGGACACGGGGAATCGCTCCGTTAATGGCTAAGGTGCGGCCCTTATCCCCTTTTGGCTGGGGCGCGCCCTTGACCTGTATCAAATTCTGTATCTTGCAGGTAACTTTTCCGCGGCGTCATGCCAGAGGGGGCGGGCCGGGATTTGGCGCAGGAGCAAGGGCAGCAGCGGCCTGACGGCCCAACCAGCGGATAAAGGCGCGCAGGGGCGGGCGGTGTACCCCCGGCAAAGTCACAATGTGATAATACGCATTATCCTGTTGATCATACAGCAAAATCAACCGCCCCTCTGCCAGATCTTTTTCTACCTGCAACCGCGTTGTGACCGCGATGCCCTGACCATCGCGCAGCCCTTCGATCAGCAGATTGCCCGGCAGGTGCGACACATTGCTGGGGCGCTGGGAAATCCCCCACAGCTCCATGCCGCGTGTGGCCTCGTTTGTGCCCAGTTCCTGCAGCCAGGGCCGGTCCAGCAGGGCGCGGGGGTCCTCTGGCGGTCCGTCGGGAAACAGCGACGGTGCGCCGACCACCACCAGAGGGGCGCGCAGCAACGGGGTGTTGTCCAGCCCCGCCCACGGCCCGTCACCATAGCGCAGCGCGATGTCGATGCCTCCGGGGCTGGGATCGGTCAGGGCGGGGTTCGGGTTGATCATCAATTCGATTTCGGGATGGGCGCTGCGAAAGGCCCCCAGGCGGGGCATCAGCCAGGTCGCCGCAAAGCCGGGAGTGCAGGCCACATGCAAAGGGCGGGTGGCATCGGCCCCGCGCAATGTGGCCACGACCTGCCCCATCTGGCCAAACCCGTCGGTGGTGGCGCGGGCCAGCAATTCCCCCTCGGCAGTCAGGGACATACGACGGGCGCTGCGATCCAGCAGAGGCACGCCCAGATGGGTTTCCAGCGCCCGCAGTTGCTGGCTGATCGCCGCATGGCTGACATTCAGCGCCGCCCCCGCACGCTCCAGCGACCCGCTTTCACTATAGGCCGCAAAGGCGCGCAGCGCGCTGAGCGGCGGCATGTCGGACCAGCCCATGTGTAAGCCTTACTTTCAGGTTGGAATTATTCGTGACTCGCGTGCTGCGGTAGGGTTGCGCATGTTTGTTGATGTAATCAACCCTTATCAGGAGGCAACGATGCTGACGGTCCTTGCAAGAACTTTCATGATGGCCACAGGCCAGCCCCGCAGCGGCGGCATCGGTCGTGACGATCTTTCACGGCCGCGCCTGACGGTCAGACCGCAGATGAACGACCAGAGGGCGCGCCGTGATTGACCCGATGATTTGCTAGGCCCAGGACCCATTGAGTTGCGGCACTCAGCATGGAAAAATGCGCGGTATCAGTGGTTTGGATTTCGCAGAAAAGGCTGGCTGCCTTTACAAGGGATCCACGCCGCTGAGAGCGTGCATTTCTCCGTGCCCGTCACCCCGAAGGGGTGCCAACAAAATGACATGCCTTTGGCATGACGGGTTCGCCGGATTTTGCCCCAGCCTGCGTTATATACCCTTGAAATAGAAAACTATTCCTGCGGGCATATGCCTGGTCTGGAACAAAATCTGGCGAACTGAGTGCCACAAATCAATGGGTCCTGAGCCTAGCTCAGAGCGGTGATGGCCGGGCTACCAACCTTGCCACGCGGCCACCGCATCTGGCGGCGTCTGTTCCAGAGAAAGTAAGTATAGACGCCGGCGCCTCAGGAAACGCGCGAACAGGACGAGGCACCGGCGTCATACGCCCCAGCAACGTGGCGGGGTGTCGATGTGATCAGGGGGAGGGCCCCGACCTATGCCCTGACTATGACGGGGACCGCCCTGTGCGACTTTGATTTGGGTCAAACGCGCAGTTTATTGGTTTCTTTTTGAAAAAATAATTTTGAGGTCATCTTTGCCCCCATGCAGGGGCCAGCATCGCAGTGGACACAAGCCCCCGTTGCCAAACATGCATCAGACACGAAAAAGCCCCCCCGCCGGACAGGCGGAGGGGCTGGTTTTTTTGAAGGGACGATAAGGGTTATTCCGAGGCTTCGCCGCCACCCAGACCATGCACATAGCTGGACACGGCGCGGATTTCCGCTTCGGACAGGCGTTCATTCCAGTTCGGCATGACGCCGTAGCGGGAATTGTTGACCGTTTCCATCAGCGCGGCGTAATCGCCGCCATACAGCCAGATCGCATCCGTCAGGTTGGGCGCGCCCTGATAGCGGTCACCGGTGCCGTCCTCAGCGTGACAGGACGAACAATTGTCCGCAAAGATCACGGCACCGGCTTCTGCAGCGGCCGCGTCCAGCGGAGTGCCGCCCGACAGCTGCATCACGTAGTTGACGGCCTGCGAGATTTCCTCTTCGGACAGCAGTTCGTCACGGCCAAAGGCAGGCATTTCGGACACGCGCGCATAATCTTCGTCGATTTCCGGGTTGCGGATCCCAACGGTGATCGTGGTGTGAATGTCCTCGATGCTGCCCCCCCACAGCCAGTCATCGTCCAGCAGGTTGGGATAGCCCTTGGCCCCCGCCGCACCGGACCCGTGGCACTGGGCGCACCAGGTCTTGAACACGGCGGCACCGGCATTCTGCGCATAGCTGTGCAGGTCGGCGCCATCGGCGATCGCGGTCAGCTCGACCGAGGCCAGCTGTTCGTTGATCGGACCGTTCAGCGCATCCACGCGGGCGATGTCTTCGGCCACTTCTCCGCGGGTCGAATAGCCAAGCAGACCAGGGGTGGCTGCTTTGATACCCGGCCATGCGGGATAGGCGATCGAATAGCCGATGCCCCAGACGATGCAGATGTAGAAGGTGTACAACCACCATTTCGGCAGCGGTTTGTTGTACTCTTCGATGCCATCCCAGGAATGACCTGTTGTCTCATAGTCGAGATCGTCGTTCTTTTGCTGTTTGCTCATATCCCGGCCTCCTTAATCCGTGGCGGGTTCGCCCGAAACGGGCGCGGGCTTGTCATCATGGCGGAACGGAATGTTGGCGATGTCTTCGTGGACGGGGGTCGATCCTGGGCGCAGAGCCCAGAACACGATGCCCATGAAGAAGGCGAACATTGCCAGAAGCGCCCAGCTATCGGCCAATTGGCGCAGGAACGTATATTCTTCCATATCCGGTCCTTTCCTTAGCGGCTGGCGTCAGGCGTGAAGGTCGAGAAATCGACCAGCGTGCCCAACATCTGCAGATAAGCGATCAGCGCGTCGGCTTCGGAGATCCCCGGCTGGCCGTCAAAGTTACGCACATTGACCTTGTCGCCATAGCGTTCCATCAGCCCGTCGAAATCGCTGTCCGGGTCTGCCTGGGCGTCAAAATCCGCCCGTGCATTGGCCAGCATGTCGTCGGTATAAGGCACGCCGACAAAGCGGTGTGTGGACATCAGGTCGCCGATATATTTGCCGTCGATCAGCTTGGCTTCGAGGAAACCGTATTTCGGCATGACCGATTCCGGCACCACCGATTGCGGATCGCGCATGTGGTCCACATGCCATTCATCCGAATAGCGGCCACCGACGCGGGCCAGATCCGGCCCGGTCCGCTTGGACCCCCACTGGTGCGGGTGGTCATATTGCGACTCTGCCGCCAGCGAATAGTGCCCATAGCGTTCGACCTCGTCGCGCATGGGGCGGATCATCTGGCTGTGGCAGACATAGCAGCCTTCGCGCACATAGATGTCACGCCCGGCCAGCTCCAGCGGGGTGTAGGGGCGCATACCCTCTACATCCTCGATGGTGTTGTCGAGGTAGAACAGCGGCACGATCTGAACCAGCCCCCCGATGGTCACTGCCAGAAAGGCAAAGACGGCCAGCAGGGTGATGTTCTTTTCGAGGATCGCGTGTTTATCAAGAATTGCCATTTATCCGGTCCTCCTTATTCGGCCGGGGTCGCGGCATGGGCCGCGGCAACGTCTGCTTCGACAGCAGGCGAACGCTTGGCGGTCATCCACAGGTTGTAGCACATGATGATGCTGCCAGCGAGGAACATGACCCCACCCAGACCACGCACGACATACATCGGCAGTTTCGCGGCCACGGTGTCGGCAAAGCTCCAGACGAGGAAGCCATTGGCGTCAACTTCGCGCCACATCAGGCCTTCCATGATGCCGGTCACCCACATGGAGGCGGCGTAGAAGACAATACCGATGGTGGCGAGCCAGAAATGCCAGCTGACCAGCGACAGGCTGTACAGGCGCTCGCGGTTCCACAGTTTGGGCACCAGATAGTACAGCGCGCCAAAGGTGATCATGCCGTTCCAGCCAAGCGCGCCGGAATGTACGTGACCAATGGTCCAGTCGGTGTAGTGCGACAAGCTGTTCACAGCGCGGATCGACATCATCGGACCCTCGAATGTGGACATGCCGTAAAAGCCGACCGAAATTACCATCATGCGGATCACCGGGTCGGTGCGCAGCTTGTCCCAGGCACCGGACAGGGTCATCAGGCCGTTGATCATGCCACCCCAGCTGGGCATCCACAGCACGATCGAGAACACCATGCCCAGGGTCGACGCCCAGTCAGGCAGCGCGGTGTAGTGCAGGTGGTGCGGACCGGCCCAGATATAGATGAAGATCAGCGCCCAGAAGTGGATGATCGACAGTTTGTAGCTGAACACCGGACGTTCGGCCTGTTTGGGGATGAAATAGTACATCATGCCCAGGAAGCCCGCAGTCAGGAAAAAGCCCACAGCGTTGTGGCCATACCACCATTGCGTCATGGCATCCTGCACACCCGAGAAAACCTGAACCGATTTCGAGCCCCAGATCGACACCGGGATGCTGAGGTTGTTGAACACATGCAGCATGGCAACGGTCAGGATGAAGGACAGGTAGAACCAGTTGGCCACATAGATGTGGGGTTCCTTGCGCTTGACGATCGTGCCGACAAACACCGCCAGATAAACCAGCCAGACAATGGTCAGCCACAGGTCAACATACCATTCGGGCTCGGCGTATTCTTTGGACTGGGTGCCCCCCAGCAAATAGCCGGTCGCGGCCAGCACGATAAACAGCTGGTAGCCCCAGAACACGAACCAGGCCGTGTTGCCGCCCCACAGGCGCGCCGCCGATGTACGCTGCACCACGTAGAACGAGGTGGCGATCAGGGCGTTGCCGCCAAAGGCGAAAATCACGGCCGAGGTGTGCAGCGGGCGCAGGCGGCCAAAATTGGCCAGGCCTTCGGCCCAGTCGAAATTCAGCACCGGAAAGGCCAGCTGAAACGCGATGAATGTCCCGGCCAGAAAGCCGACAACACCCCAAAAGGCCGTCGCGATGACACCGGCGCGCACGACGCCGTCCATATATTCGTTTTGATTTGCAGCTGCAGGTGCAGGTTCGTCCGTGCGGCGCAGTGTCCACAGAAACATCCCTCCAGCGACCAGCATGATGAGGATCGCGTGGACCTGATAAGCCAAATCGCGCGCATAGCTGGCGGCGATCATCGCGAAGATCGTCACCACGCCAAGCACGATGAGCTTGATGTAGTTCAACATTGTTCGTCCCTTCGTCTTGCCCACACGATTCGGATTCCGCGCGGGCGGTTTTAGACTGGGCCGTTCATGCGACTTTGCGCAAAAGGCGACATTGATCTGCATCAATGGAATGCGCGCTTTGGGTTGATACGGGTCAATGTATCTCAATTGACCAGTGGATAGCGTTGATCCCGTAACTGCGACGCATTCCAAACGGGGGCCTGAAATGACCTACAAGACCATTCTGACCGTTGTCACCGATCCCGCATTGCTGGAAAGCACCGTGTCACATGCCGCCGTTGTGGCGCGGGCGGCGGATGCGCATCTGGATATTCTGTGCATCGGCGTCGATCGTTCGCAGACCGGATACTATTATGCCGGGGCCAACGCGGTGGTGATGCAGCAGCAATTCGAACGGGCACAGCGCGAAGGCGAAGAAATGGAGGCGCAGGCCCGCGCGGTCATGACTCAGTTTGACATTCGCTGGTCCGCCGAAAGCGGCATGTCTCAGCTGGCGGAAATCAGCAGACATGTGGCAGCGCGCGCCCGGTTTGCCGACCTTGTTGTGTTGCCCAAACCCTATGGCGATGATCACGGGGTCGAACTGGAACCGGTGATCGAGGCCGCCATGTTCGAGGGCCAGGTGCCGGTGCTGGTGGTCCCCGATGACGTGACGCCGCCGCATCGCCCGCAACGGGTGGTGCTGGCCTGGAACGAAAGCTCCGAAGCCCTGCGCGCAGCCCGTGCGGCCCTGCCGGTGCTGCGCGGGGCGGAACTGGTGCATGTGGTCGTGGTCGATCCGCCGCAGCATGGGCCCAACCGGTCGGACCCCGGTGGGATGCTGTCGCAATTCCTGGCCCGCCACGGGGTAAAAGCCGAAATCAACGTGCTTTCAAAAACCCTGCCACGGGTGTCGGACGTGCTGCTGCGTCACGTGGGGGATGTGGATGCAGATCTGATCGTCATGGGGGCCTATGGCCATTCCCGGTTCCGCGAAGCCATCCTGGGCGGGGCCACAAGGCACATGCTGGAACGCGCCAATGTGACGGTGTTGATGGCGCATTAAACCGCTTGGCAGACCTTGGTCTGTTCCCGCACAAAGCCTGCCCAGGAAAAAGGCAGCTGCCTGTATGATGGTCATCAGAGCCGCGCTTCGCGGCTCTTTTGCTGTTCTATGGGGGACAGTCACGATTGATTAAGCTCCGCTGGTCCAGACCCCTTGTGTGTTTGTAGTTTCACGAGGCAACAGATGGGCCGCAGCAATATCACACAGGTTCGGCAGGGCCGCGCGCCGGGCAAGGACAGCGGCCCAGACCGCGACGCCGGGCAAAGCGCCGAAGCCCAGCTGGGCGATTTGATCGCCGCGGCGGGGAAATTGCGGATGCTGTCGCATCAGGCGGTGATGCTGGGGCTTTTGCAAGGGGCGCAACCGTCAGGGTCACGCGGGGGAACAGGCCCCAGCTGCGCCTCGGCGCTGGAGGAATTTGACCGCATCTCCAATGCGTTGATGAACCCGGAACAGAGTGGCGATCTATGCGAATCCGCGCTGCTGGTGTTGAAACAGGCCGGCGCGGTGACATCGCAGGCGCGCATCGCCATGTCACGCTTTCGCCGCGAGGCCCATGCCCTGCTGTTGGAATGCGAGCTGCCCAACGCGCATCAATTGGCGCGGCTTGCGGATTTTGTCGCCACGGATCTGCTGGCGGCGCTGAACGGGATGGTGCAGGGGATCCAAACTGCTTTGACCCTGATCCGCGAAGAAGGTCAGAAGGAACAGCAGGTGTTGTCCGGGGCCGTGCAGGACACGGTGGGGCGGATCAAACGCCTGTCAAAATCGCTGCAGGTTGTGGCGATCAATGCCTCGATCGAGGCGCATCGCGCCCAAAGCGCCGGGGCCGGGTTTGTTGTCCTGTCCGAAGAAATGCGCCGCCTTGCAAAGAACAGTGGCGAAGAGGCGGATGCGTTAAGTGCCCGGTTAAAGGCCGTGGGGCACTGACCGGTTTCAGATCACGGCCGGGCCTGGGTCTGCGATGGGGCGCGTCAGTACACGCCGCCATCTGCGTCATCCCCGGCCTCTTCCATCAGGCGCGACATATCGGGGACGGTGATGTGGCGTTTGCCTTCCAATACGATCACCCCGTCCTTTTTCAGGGCTGAAATCTGCCTGCTGACAGTTTCCAGCGTCAGGCCCAGATAATCGGCCATGGCCTCGCGGGTCAGGGGCAGGTCAAAAACCAGCGGCCCGTTGAGCTGCGTTTGTTTGGTCAGCGTTGCATTGCGGCGGGCGAAAATCGACAGCAGAGAGGCGATCTTTTCCCGCGCGGTCTTACGCCCCAGAACCAGCATCCATTCGCGCGCGGCGTCCAGTTCGTCCAGCGTCATTTCCAACAGGCGTTGCGCGATATGCGGCGTGCGCAGCATCATGTCTTCGAACGGGGATTTGCGGAAACAGCACATCACCAGATCGGTGGTTGCAACGACATCATAGGCGGCGTTTGCCCGCCCCGGACGACCGACAAAATCGCTGGGCAGCAGCAGGCCGACCATCTGGGTGCGCCCGTCTTCCATCGTTTGTGTCAGGCTGGCGATGCCCGACACGACCGACCCGACAAATTCCATGCGGTCGCCGGACCAGATCACGGTCTGGCCTGCTTCGAATTTGCGATAATATTTGATCTCTTCCAGCAGATCCAGTTCATCCGCATCACAGCGGGCACAGACCGCCCGATGCCGGATCGGGCAGGAACCGCAATCGTGATGCGGGGGGAGCTCTCGTTCTTTCAGCATTGCATGAACACCGTGTTGATCTGGGTCAAGGTCGTGCCTCGCCGATGGGCCTAAGTCTATGCGCATGGACACGCGAACACAACTCGCGCGGCTTGGGCTGTTTGATGCCAAAGTGCCGCGTTACACCTCCTATCCGACGGCGCCTCATTTTGCTGGGGGTGTTGCCCCGGAACGATTCGTTGAATGGATAGAAGACCTTCCTTTAAATGGGGAAATCTCTCTCTATTTGCATGTTCCTTTTTGCCGCAGGCTGTGCTGGTTCTGCGCCTGCCGGACGCAGGGCACCGCCACCGCCGCCCCGGTCGAGGCCTATGTGCAGACGCTGATCGACGAATTGGCGATGTTAAAACGCCATCTGCCCAGCGGTGTGCGACTGTCGCGGCTGCATTGGGGCGGCGGGACGCCGACCATCCTGAGCGCCGAGATGATGAAGCGGCTGATTGATGCGGTGCGCGATGTGGCCGATTTTTCCGAAACTGCCGAGTTCTCGGTCGAGATTGACCCGAATGAAATTGACGGCGCGCGTCTGGACGCGCTGGCGGCGGGCGGGATGAATCGGGCCTCGATCGGGGTGCAGGATTTTGACCCGCAGATCCAGGAAACCATCGGGCGGCCTCAGGGGTTTGACATCACCAAACAGGCGGTGGAAATGATCCGCGAGCGCGGTGTGCATTCGCTGAACGCTGATATTCTGTTTGGCCTGCCGCATCAGTCCAAGACCCGGATCACCGATACCGTGCAGAAACTGCTGAGCTTCGCGCCCGATCGCGTGGCGCTTTATGGCTATGCTCATGTGCCGTGGATGGCCAAGCGGCAGCAGTTGATCCCGTCCGAGGCGCTGCCCACGCCGACCGAGCGGCTGGACCTGTTTGAAACCGCGCGGCGGCTGTTTGTCTGGGATGGCTATGACGAGATTGGGATCGACCATTTCGCGCAGGCATCTGACGGGTTGGCGATTGCACAAAAGGCCGGGCGGCTGCGGCGCAATTTCCAGGGCTATACGGATGATACGGCCTTGGCGCTGATCGGGCTGGGGGCCTCTTCGATTTCGCGGTTTCCGCAGGGGTTTGCGCAGAATGCACCGGGTACATCGGCCCATACGCAGGTGATCCGGGACGGGCGGTTTTCCACCGCGCGCGGTCATGTGTTCAGTACTGAGGATCTGATGCGTGGTCGGTTGATCGAGATGATCATGTGCGATTTCCGCATCAATGCAGCAGAGATCCTGCGCGATCATGCGATCACGCGTGAGGCGCTGTTTGCCATGTTCAAAGAGATCAACGACCGGTTTGAAAACCTGTTGGAGATCACCGAGGACGGGCTGTTCATTCCGCGCAAGGCCCGGCCTTTGACGCGCATGATTGCGCGCGGGTTTGATGCCTATGATCTGAGCAAGGCAGGACATAGTTCTGCGATCTGACGGGACGGGCGACGCTTGCTCTTGCAGAGCATCGCCCCGCCCACCGTCCCGCAGCGGGGCGTTGCCCCGGACCCCAGGGGTATTGGGGAAGCAAAGAAGCCTGTTGAGTCACACCGCCATATCAAAGGCGGCTGACAGCAGGGTGCGGGTGTAGTCCGTCTGCGGGTTTTCGAACACGTCTTTGGCGTTGCCATATTCCACCACGTCGCCCTGTTTCATCACGATGAGTTTGTGGCTCATGGCGCGCACGACTTTGAGATCGTGGCTGATGAACAGATAGGCGAGGTCGTATTTGCGTTGCAGGTCGCGCAGCAGGTCGACGATCTGCACCTGCACCGTCATGTCCAGCGCACTGGTCGGTTCGTCCAGCACCACAAGGCGCGGGCGCAGGACCATGGCGCGGGCGATGGCGATGCGCTGGCGCTGACCGCCGGAAAATTCATGCGGGTAGCGGTGCATCATGGCGGGGTCGAGCCCGACCTCCTGCATGACTTCGGTCACGGCATCGCGGTGCGGGCGGCCATCGGGGGAGCCATGCACACCCAGCCCCTCTGCGATGATCTGTTCGCAGGTCATGCGGGGGCTGAGGCTGCCGAACGGGTCTTGGAACACGATCTGGATGTCCGAGCGCAGCTTGCGCAGCTGGCGGGTGGACCAGCGGCGCACGTCCTGCCCGCGATAAGTGATGCCCCCTTCGGACTGGATCAGGCGCATCATGGCAAGCGCCAGCGTGGTCTTGCCCGATCCGCTTTCCCCAACGATGCCAACGGTTTCGCCTGCGCGCACGGCAAAGCTGGCCTCGTTCACGGCTTTGACATGACCGACTGTGCGTTTCATCAGCCCCTGCTGGATCGGGAACCAGATGCGGAGCTTGTCGGCGCTGGCGATTTCCTCGGCATTTTGCGCCACGGGATCGGGGGTGCCGGTGCTTTCCGCCGACAGGAGTTTCTGCGTGTAGGGATGTTGCGGATTGTCAAAGATGTCTGATGTGACGCCCTGTTCGACGATCTCGCCGTTTTTCATCACACAGACGCGGTCGGCGAATTTGCGCACGATCCCAAGGTCATGGGTGATGAAAAGCAGGCTCATATCCTCGGCCTGTTTCAGCTCGGCCAGCAGTTCGAGGATCTGGGCCTGGATGGTCACGTCCAGCGCCGTGGTGGGTTCATCTGCGATCAGCAGATCCGGTCCATTGGCCAGGGCCATGGCGATCATGACACGCTGGCGCTGCCCGCCAGACAGCTGATGCGGATAGGCCCCCAGCCGGTTTTCCGGGTCGCGGATGCCGACCTTGTGCAGCAGATCCAGAATGCGGGCGCGGGCGGCGTCGCCAACCAGCCCCTGATGCAGGGCCAGGCTTTCCCCCAGCTGTTTTTCCAGCGTGTGCAGGGGGTTGAGCGAGGTCATCGGCTCTTGGAAGATAAAGCTGATGTCATTGCCGCGGACCTGTCGTAGCCGGCGTTCCTCGGCCCCGATCATTTCCTGACCCTCATACAGGACCGACCCGCTAACGCCCGCGCTGTCGCCCAGAAGGGACACGGTGGACAGGGCCGTGACGGATTTTCCCGACCCGCTTTCGCCCACCAGCGCCACGGTTTCGCCGCGCTGAATGTCAAAGCTGACGCCTTTGACCGCCAGGGTTTCGCTGCCATCCTGACGGAAAGACACCTTCAGGTCGCGCACTTGCAGGATCGGACTCATGAGAAGGTTTTCCTTGGGTCAAACGCGTCGCGCACGCCTTCGAAGATAAAGACAAGCAACGAGAGCATGATGGCAAAGACAAAGAAGGCGGTGAAGCCCAGCCAGGGCGCCTGCAGGTTCTGTTTTGCCTGCAGAGTGAGTTCGCCAAGCGAGGGTGCCGATGAGGGCAGGCCAAAGCCAAGGAAATCCAGGCCCGCAAGCGTGCTGATCGTGCCGGTCACGATGAAGGGCAGCAGGGTCACGGTGGCGACCATGGCGTTGGGCAGCATGTGGCGGAACATGATGGTCCAGTTGCTGACCCCCAGCGCCTTGGCCGCGCGGACATATTCCAGGTTGCGTGCGCGCAGAAATTCGGCGCGCACGACGCCCACCAGCGCGGTCCAGCCAAACAGGATGGTCAACAGCACCAGCAGCCAGAAACTTCGCCCCAAAATCGCGAATAGGATGATGATGACATAGATGGATGGGGTCGCGCCCCAGATCTCGATAAGTCGTTGAAAGATCAGGTCGACCCAGCCGCCGAAATAGCCCTGAAGCGCGCCTGCGAGGATGCCGATGATGCTGGCGCAGACCGTCACGATCAGGGTGAACAGGATCGACAAGCGGAAGCCATAGATCACCCGTGCGACCACGTCACGCTTGGTATCATCCGTGCCCAGCCAGTTCACAGTATTCGGGGGCAGGGGGGCCGCGCCGGGGCGGTCCACCGGGGTTTTGTAGCTGTAGGGCACAAGCGGCCAGATCATCCAGCCCTTGTGAAAATCGCCCTCCAGCGTGTCGCCCGCATCAACCTGCGCGATCAGACCTTCGGGATCGTCGAAGCAATCCTCCAACCCGCCGGTGCGGATCAGGCATTTGACCTCGGGGTCGCGATAGGCGGCCTCGGTGCGGAAATCGCCGCCATAGGCGGTTTCGGGGTAAAAGCTGAAGATCGGTGTGCGCAACTCGCCCCGATAGCTGACAAGGATCGGTTTGTCATTGGCGATGAACTCGGCAAACAGGCTGAGCGTGAACATCGCCAGAAAGATCCACAGCGACCAAAAGGCCCGGCGGTTGCGTTTGAAATTGCGCCAGCGGCGCTGGTTCAGCGGAGACAGGGAAAACATGCTCAGCCCTCCCGCTTTTCAAAGTCGATACGCGGATCGACAAAGACATACATCAGGTCCGACAGTATGCCGACCAGCAGCCCGATCAGGCCGAAGATGAACAGCGTGCCAAAGATCACCGGGTAGTCGCGCGCGACGGCGGCCTCGAATCCCAACCGGCCCAGCCCATCCAGCGAAAAGATCGTTTCGATGATCAGACTGCCGGAAAAAAACACGCCGATAAACACCGCAGGCAGGCCCGCGATCACGATCAGCATGGCGTTGCGGAACACATGGCCATACAGGACACGGTTCTCGCTCAGCCCCTTGGCGCGGGCGGTCATGACATAGTGTTTCTTGATCTCGTCGAGAAAGCTGTTTTTCGTCAGCAGGGTCAGAGTGGCAAAGGCGGAAATGGTCGAGGCAATGACCGGCAGCGCAATGTGCCAGAAGTAATCCGCAACCTTGCCCAGCAGGCTCAGTTCCTCCCAATTGTCAGAGGTCAGGCCGCGCAGCGGGAAGATCTGCCAATAGCTGCCGCCCGCGAACAGGACCAGCAGCAGGATGGCGAACAGAAAACCGGGGATCGCATAGGCCACGATGATCGCGCCGGAGGTCCAGGTGTCAAAACTGGACCCGTCGCGCACCGCCTTGCGGATGCCCAGCGGGATCGAAATCATATAGGCGATCAGCGTGGACCAGAGGCCGAGGCTGATGGAAACAGGCATTTTCTCCAGCACCAGGTCGATCACGCTGATGGATCGGAAATAACTTTCGCCGAAATCCAGCCGGACATAGTTCCACAGCATGTTCAAAAAGCGTTCCAGCGGGGGCTTGTCGAAGCCGAATTCTTTTTCCAGCTGTTCGATAAATTCCGGCGGCAGGCCACGCCGCCCGACGGAATCCTCGCCAGCGCCGCTGGCGACCTCGTCACCGCCGCCTGCGATGCCCTGGAACACGTCGCCTTCGCCCTCGATCTGGGCGATGATCTGTTCAATCGGTCCGCCCGGCACAAACTGCACCAGGGCAAAGTTGATGATCATGATGCCCAGAAGCGTGGGCAGGATCAGCAGCAATCTGCGGAGAATATAGGCGCCCATGGCGGTTTACAGCGCCCCTGCATCGCGCAGCTTCTGCGCTTTGTCTTCATCCCACCACCAGATCGAGCTTTCGCCCATGGAAAGCGGGGGTGGTGTGTCCGTATAGGGGCGGCCAAACACATCGCGATAGGCGATGTTATGCGCCCCCTTATACCATTGCGGCACCCAGATATGCATGGCGCGCAGCACCCGGTCCAGCGCGCGCACGGCGGTGTCCAGATCTTCGCGGTTGTCGGCATCTGCGATGATGCGGATCAGGCGATCCACGCCTTCATTGCTCAGCCCCGCCACATTGACCGAACCGGGCGTGTTGACACTGGCAGAGCCAAAGATCTGGCGCAGCTCGTTGCCGGGGGTCTGGCTCATGGAAAAGCGTTGGGTGACGATGTCATAGTCGAAATTCTTTTCGCGTTCCTGCGCCTCGGCGGCATCCACGCGGTTTGACGATGCATCGACCCCCAGCCGTTTCAGATTTTCGATATAGGGGTTGATGATGCGTTCAAAGGTTGGGCTGTCATTCAGCACCTCGATCTCAAGTTTGACGCCGTCACGATAGCGGAACCCGTCATCGCCCACTTCCCAACCGGCTTCGTCCAGCAATTTGCCTGCGCGGCGCAGAGTGCGGCGGTCGGCCAGGTCGCTGGATTTCGACACGGCGGGGCTAAAGGCCGGGTCGGTGAACACGGTTTCGGGGATGAACTCACGCAGGGGCTCCAGCAGGGCCAGTTCCGCCGCGCTGGGCATTCCTTCGGCCTGAAGGGTGGGGGAGTTTTCCCAGAAACTGTCGGTGCGCTGGTACAGATTGTAGAACAGGCTTTCATTTGACCATTCAAAGTTAAAGGCCATGCCGATCGCCTCGCGCAGGCGCGGATCCTGGAATTTGTCGCGGCGCAGGTTGAACCAGAACCCCTGCGTGCCAGCGGGGCGGCCATCGGGCAGGGTGTCGACAATCACCTGACCCGCATCAATCGCCGGGAAATCATAGCCGGTGCCCCAGACCTTTGAGGAAAATTCCTCGCGGAACAGATAGGCACCGCCTTTGAAGGCCTCGAACGCGGTGGTGTAATCGGCGAAATATTCGAATTTGATCACATCGAAATTGTCGCTGCCCACATTCACCGGCAGATCGCGGCCCCAATAATCATCGCGGCGTTTATAGCTGACCGAGCGACCCGGATCGACGCTGTCCAGCGTGTAGGGGCCAGAGCCCATGGGGGGCTCGATGCTGCTTTCGCTGAAATCAACGGTTTCGTAATAGGCCTTTGACAGGATCGGGATGCCGCCGGCGGTCATCAGCAGCTCGCGCAGCGGACCTTCGGGATCAAAGGTGAATTTGACGGTGAAATCATCCAGCGCCTCCACCGTTTTGAAATACTGGAACGTGGTTTTGAAGCTGGGCCGCCCCTTGTCCAGCAGGGTTTCATAAGAAAACACCACATCATGGGCGGTCACCTGGCTGCCATCACGGAATTTCGCCTCGGGCCGCATGTGGAAAACCACCCATTCGCGGTTTTCCGGGAACTCCATCGAGGCGGCAACCAGGCCATAGCTGGCGTCGGGCTCTTCCAGATTGCCGGTCAGCAAGCTGTCATAAAACACGCTGGCCCCGGCTGCGGCGTTGCCCTTCAGGATGTAGGGCGTCAGGCTGTCAAAGGTGCCAAAGGCCCAGGTGGAAAAGGTGCCGCCCTTGGGTGCCTCGGGGTTCACATAGTCGAAATGGGTGAAATCGGGGCCGTATTTCAACCCGCCAAAGGTGGACACGCCATGCGTTGTGGTCACGCCTTCGGCAAAGGCCTGGGTGGCCGCGATCACAAGGCCGCAGGACAGCAAAGCAGGGGCCAGATACCGATGCCAGGGCAGTGTGGCGACCTGTGGTCGGGCGCTGGCCTGTCTGGTTTTGGCGATCTCTGTGGTCTTGGTCCTTGCGGTCACGTGAAACATGAACTCCCCTTTCACCTGTCCCACCCGTTTTTGCCTGCGGCGGGGTTTTGGCCTGTTAACCAAGTTATTGTGGCTAGGGTAGGGTAGTGCAAGTTGAGATTGCGTAAATGTGAGCGGGGGTGTGCCGGCGCGATTTTGATGTTGCGGGCGCATTTGTGCCCAAAAATGTGAAAAGACCGCCCCAAAGGGCGGCCTTTCCTGTCTGTCTTTGGTGGTGCCGGGGGCGGTGTTACCCGCCTGAGTGGCCCTGCCTTAGTTGCCCTGGGCGCTCAGGAACGCCACCAGGTTGGCGCGATCCTGGATCTTGCCGAGACCCTTAAAGGACATGGACGTGCCGCTTGCCACTTTCTTGGGGTTTTCAAGGAAGGCATTCAGCGCCTCCGCTGTCCAGGTGTCGCCCACCTGGTTCAATGCGCCGGAGTAACCGAACCCGTCAACGCCGCCAATCGCGCGACCAACCACACCGAACAGGTGCGGGCCGGTGGCATTGGCGCCATCTTCCAGTTTGTGGCAGGCGCGGCATTTGCCGTAAACTTTCGCGCCTTTTTCGGCGTCGGCCTGGGCCAGCAGGGCAGCAAAGTCGACTTCTTCGGCGGCCTCATTGCCACCTGCGTCTTCGACCTCGATCACATAGGCCGCTTCGGCATGATCACCATGCCCACCGCCTGTGTGATACAGTTCCTCGGCAACCCATTTCCCCAGCAGGAAAACGAGGAAAGTGCCGCAGAAGCCGCCCAGAACCTTGGTAAACGTCATCGTGTCAAGCATGTGATGCCCTGTTTGTCTGAATCTGGTTGGGCGGGTTACTACGGCTTCCCTTCGTCTTAGGCAAGGTATAGAAGGCGCGACCAATCGCCCGATCTTTTGTCTGAGGGCGATTTTTGTGGAATTTGAGGAGCATGACCATGACGCAGCGGATCGCCTTTCAGGGGGAACTGGGGGCCTATTCCCACGAAGCCTGCGTCGACGCGCGCCCTGACATGACCCCGCTGCCCTGCAAAAGTTTCGAAAAAGTGATCGAGTCGGTGCAAAAGGGCGAGGCGGATCTTGCGATGCTGCCGGTCGAGAATACCACATATGGGCGTGTGGCCGATATTCACCGCCTGCTGCCCGAAAGCGGGCTGCGCATCGTCGACGAAGCCTATGTGCGGGTGCATATCAGCCTGATGGCCATGCCCGGCGTGCAGATCGAAGAGCTGGAAACCGTTCACGCCCACCCGGTGCTTTTGCCGCAGGCTGGCAGTTTTTTGAAACGCTACGGCATTCAGGGCATTTCTTCGGCGGACAGCGCTGGTGCGGCGATGGAACTGGCCGAAAGCCAATCCACCACCAGCGGGGTTCTGGCATCCGATCTGGCGGCGGACATCAACGGCCTGCATATTCTGGCCCGCCATATCGAAGATCACGCCCACAACACCACCCGGTTCCTGATCATGGGGCGCGAGGCAGACCTGCGGCGGCGCTCTGACCACCCGATGATGACCACATTCGTGTTTCGGGTGCGCAACATCCCGGCGGCGCTGTACAAAGCCATGGGCGGCTTTGCCACCAATGGCGTCAACATGACCAAGCTGGAAAGCTATATGGTGGATGGATCGTTCACCGCGACGCAGTTTTACGCCGACATCGAAGGCCATCCCGATGATCCCGCCGTGCGTCGCGCGCTGGATGAGCTGGACTACTTCACCGATATGCTCGAAATCCTGGGGGTCTATCCCCGCGATCCACGTCGCGACTGACGCCTGAGGCCGGGGTAGGGTGGGTTTGTAACCCACCGCCTGAACGCAAATGGGTCGGCAAACAGGTTACAGCAACAGCGATGCCGCGCCCTCATGGCGCAGCAGGATCACCTTGCTCTCGACACCCTGACCGCCGGAAAATCCGCCCAGCCCCGTGCTGGACAACACCCGATGGCAGGGAATGAGGATCGGGATCGGATTCGCCCCACAGGCTTTGCCCACTGCCTGTGCCGAGGCACCGGTGATGCGCGCGATCTCTCCGTAACGCTTTGTGCGGCCATAGGGAATTTGGGCCATTTGCGCGCAGACGGCCTGTTGAAATTCACTGCCTGTGATCCGCATCGGCAGGTCAAACTCTGTCAGCCGGTGTTCGAAATAGGCCAGCAGCTGCGCGCGGGCTTCGTTCAAAAGAGGGCTGTCGTCCTGCCCGCCGCTGCCCCAGCTCAGCCGGGTCAGGGCCTCGTTTTCTTCGGTCAACACAACCTGTCCGACCGGGGTGCTGAGCGTGGCCTGCAGCATGGCCTATTCGGCCTCATCCGGGCGTTGCAGGCGCATCAGGATCATGTCGGCTACGGGTTTGGTCTGTGACCCGGCGGTCACCCCACCAATCGCCACGCGCCGCCCCATGCGCCACCAAAGACCGGGCCGCCAGACGGTTTTCCCCGGCGATTTCAGCACGATGAGAAAACCGTTTGAGGGTTTCATCGCAAAGGCAGAGCGTTCCACGCGGGCGATATTGTCCAGCCGGGCCAGCTCTTCCCCGGCGGTGTCGGTCAGGGCCTCTTTGGTCAGGACCAGATCCAGCGCGGTGGCGCGCCACATCAGCTGCGCCACCAACAGCGCGCTGACACCGGTCACAAGCAGAAAAATCTGCCACAGCAGATTTTGCGGCGGCACCGCCATGCCCACATACAGCACCAGCGCCCCCAGCAGCGACATCACGCTGACACCGATCACCCGGCGCGGCGCAGAGGCCCGGATGCGCGCCAGTTCCTGCGGCTGTTCTGTCATACCCATTCCTTTATGTGGCTGTTCCAGGATCGGTTTAACGCGGCGGGGCGCAGATTTGAAATCCCTTCTTGTGGTATCGCAGTGTAACACAGGCGCGCCGTCGCCGTGACAGGAAAACGGGCCGCGGCCAAGGCCGTGACCCGTCTGACTGGTCAACCGTTTTGCACGGAGTAAAGCGGTTTTAAAACAAGGAACAGATGACCCACCAAAACACATCACGGGTTATCATACGTGACTGGTACCAAACAGATCGTTACCGGGTGAACAAACCACAAGCGTGGTACTGATTACGGCACCCCATTCCCCATAAAACCGATGGGGGTTGTTAGCAGGGCACGTCTTACCAACGGGTTACACACCAAAAACCAATTGCGGCGCATAGCGCGGCCGGGTGAAGCTGTAGGTGCGGATGTTGAACGCCCCCAGCCCGACCTCAAGCGCGGGATCATAGGCGTCCCAGGTTTCGACCAGGATCAGCTGGTCGCCGCTGGGCGTATTGGGCAGCCGCGCCATGTAGTCCTGCAGGTCGCTGTTTGACAGGGTGTCGGTCAGCCCGCGCGCCTCGGACCATTGCACGGTCCATTGATCCGCATCGCCGTCAAACTGCACCACAGTCACGCGCAGCGCGCTGTCCGTTTGAGATTTGTTCAACACACCCAAAAGATTATGGGCATTGTCCATATAGGCGCTGGTGATCGGATCGGTTTCACGCGACAGCATGTCCCCCAGCACATAATTGGCCTTTTGGTTCACGCTTTGCTGGCGGAACACATCGAAATAGACCCAGCCCGCAGCGAACAGCCACAGCAGAACAGGCACGGCGATCAGGGCCTCGATTGTGACATAGCCGCGATCTTCGCGACCAAAACGCGACAGGCCGGATTTCATACGGGCGGTGAGGGCAGAAAAACACATGGCTGCCTCCTTACGACGGTTCATTAACATAGGCCGAGGTCACCACCAGCGCGGTATAACCATCGGCATCTTTGGCCAGGCTAGAGCTGAGCGTGCCCGCCGGGGTGATCGGCTGATATTTGTAGCAGGCGCGCAGCAGCATCATTTCATTGGCCTCACCATTGCGGAAATTGCGGTTCGGGGTCACGTTTTCCGACACATCCACGCAATCGGCCTTTTGAGCGGGGGCGTTCCACGCGGTCATGGACAGCGGCAGCATTTCCAGATGCAGATGCGCCTCACAGCCGGGCAGGACGGCGGCCCCGTCACAGATGCTTTGCTTGATGGCGGCGTGATCGCTCAGCCGGCCCAGCCGGACTTCGCGCACGGTGTCATCCATGGCCCGTTCCAGCGCAGTCTGCCGGATGGTCACGGTGCCCAGTTCGATCGACGACAGGATCAGCCCGATAAACACCGGCGCCCAAAGCGCAAAGGGGACAACCATCGACCCGGTTTCAGATGTGGCAAAGCGGGTCAGGCGTTGTTTGAAAAACCGGGTCATTGGGTCAGCCTCAGTTGCTGGAGCGAACGGGCGATGGCATCAAATGTGTCATCCAACTCGCTGCCGTTGACATCGAAATAATGAGCCTGTGAAGAGGCGCAGTCCTGCATGGCCGTCAGCCCGCGCTGCGGGGCTTCGACCCCGATGGCATAGACCACGATCCCCTGGTCGCGCGCCGCGCCACAGACGGTGGACAGCTGGCTGTCGGCCCTGGTGCTGTTCACCTTTGCTTCGTAGGAATAATACGCATCGCGATAGGTGTTATAGCTGACGCGGCGGTCGCGATAGGCGCGGTAATACCAGCTATTGCCCAGGGTACGGGTTTTGATCCGGCCAAACAGTTCGGCATTGGACAGCTGGCGGGGGCCATTGTTCAGGCAAACCTCATCCGCAGCGCCGGGCGTGTCGCCGCAATTATCCGCAGCCGCCACCACCGGCGCACCAAAGGCAGCCTGAGGGTTTGGCACAACCGCGCCACCGCTCAGTGCGCTATAGGCCCCATTGCGATAGCGGTTGCTGGTGTAGGATTCATGCGGCCACATATACACGTCGTTATGGGTGCCACTATTGTCGGTGATGCGGATCGAATAGCGGTCATCATCACGGGACGAGGTGCCACGATCATCGACCCAGACCTCGGACATGCCATATTTGCGGCTGTCTTTCAGATCATATTGGGTGGTGTTCGCACCATCGGTCATGACCACGACGAATTTCATCGTTTCCGTATCATTATGCGCGGCAGGGCGCGGCCCGGCTGTGGGGGCGATGTGACCGCCCGCAACCATACCGGCCACCACCGGTTGCGCCGAAGGATCCAGCAGGGCTGTGCCCCATTTCATCCCCAGGTCAATCGCCGTGTTGCCCTGTGCGCTAAAGCTGTTGATATGCGCTTTGATCGCGTCGGCATCTGAACTATGCGCGATGATGGCATGGTGATGGCCCTGGCCACACCAGGGGTTTGTGACATGCGTGCCGCCGCTATAGGGGTCAAAATGGCCCAGCTGGCCCAGCTGCTGCGCCGGATCAATCGCGGCACTGGCAAAATCCGCCGCGTCAAAATAGGCGCAATGCGAAAAATCATGCAGGTTTTCCAGGTTATACTGCGCGGCCAGATCCGGGCCCAGATTGACGGTCGCATTGTAGGGGACCACGGAAATCGTCACCAGCCCATCGGCGTCATCTTCGAGCAGCGTGTCGACAAAGCTGTTTGCCGCCTCTTTCAGCTGCACCAGCTTGTTCCCGCGCATCGACCCGGAGACGTCCAGCACCAGCGAGACCTCGATCTTGTTCAGCCCGTGTTCAGCAGTGGCATCTCCGAGGGCCTGCATCGTGTCCACGCCGATCAGCTGCATGAAGTTCGACGGCATCACTGCTTGCGCCGAGGCGCTGACGCGTTTGAAATTCACCGCCTGGTCCACCGAAACCGAGGCTAGCGTGTCCTCAAGATTCATGGCGCGGAAATATTCTTCGACCGTGGTTTCGGGATCCGCGGCATTGTCCATATTGGCCGCTGCCAGCACGGCGCGGTCCAGGGTGTTTTGCAGTTTTGTGCGCTTCAGCTCTGCATGGATCATGTCGATCCCGATGCCGCCAAACACCATCATCACCAGCGCCCCGGCCACGGCCAGATAGCTGATCGACCCGTCCTGTTTCCCCCAGAACCGTCCAAGCCACCCGCCCGTGGCGGATGTTGCCCCCTGTGCTTGGGCTGCTGCCTGGCTCGCTGCCGGGGCGGCCTCATTGGCCTTTTGCGGGCCGGGCAGATATGCCTTGCTCATTACCATGTTCCGTTCCTTTCCCCGGACAGCGTTCCGGGTCGCAGTAGCAGATCCCACCTAAATCAAGCCCTGTTATGCCGGTTAAACGCGGCCAAAATTGGGCGATTTGATCCGCAATTATCTAGATTTTTAAAGGGTTTGCTGGATAATCGCAGTGAAATGACCCGTATTGTTTTGCCTTGCGGGACAATCGCCTGATTATGCCCGTCAGATTGCCGCAAACGACTCGGAATTGCGGCGAAAGAAAGCTTGGGATGGGGACAGGGGCGCGATACGCTGACTCTTACGGGACCGGTCTTTGTCCCAGATTGGGGCGGCGCCGGGCGAGTTGCGCGAAAGGAAATCCCATGTCCATGATGCCCAGGAATGAACCGACTTTCCGGGAATCCGTTGACCTGATGTATAACCGGGCGGTCGCCCTGATGGACCTGCCGCCGGGGCTTGAGGAAAAGATCCGCGTCTGCAACGCGACCTATACGGTGCGTTTTGGCGTGCGGCTGCGCGGGCAGATCCAGACCTTTACCGGCTATCGCTCGGTGCATTCCGAACATATGGAACCGGTCAAGGGCGGCATCCGTTATTCCATCGCCGTCAGCCAGGACGAGGTCGAGGCGCTGGCCGCGCTGATGACCTATAAATGCGCGCTGGTCGAAGCCCCCTTTGGCGGATCCAAGGGCGGTTTGTGTCTGGACCCCCGTCAATATGACGAGCACGAGCTGGAAAAGATCACCCGCCGCTTTGCCTATGAACTGGCCAAGCGCGATCTGATCAACCCGTCGCAGAACGTGCCCGCACCGGATATGGGCACGGGCGAACGTGAAATGGCGTGGATTGCGGATCAATATGCCCGCATGAACACCACCGACATCAATGCGCGGGCCTGTGTGACGGGCAAGCCGCTGAATGCGGGCGGGATCTCGGGCCGGGTCGAGGCGACCGGGCGCGGCGTGCAATATGCACTGCGCGAATTTTTCCGCGAACCGGCGGACAAACAGGCCGCCGGTATGGACGGCACACTGGATGGCAAGCGCGTCATCGTGCAGGGCTTGGGCAATGTGGGCTATCACGCTGCCAAGTTCCTGCAGGAAGAGGATGGCGCGCGCATCACCGGAATCATCGAACATGATGGCGGCCTGTTCAATCCCGAGGGGATGGATGTGCAGGCGGTGCGTGACTGGATCCTGACACATGGCGGTGTGACGGGCTTTCCCGATGCGACATATGTGTCGCAGGGGGCCTCGGTTCTGGAAGAGGACTGCGACATCCTGATCCCCGCCGCGCTGGAAGGGGTGATCAACCTGACCAACGCCGCCAATATCAAGGCACGCCTGATCATCGAGGCAGCGAATGGCCCTGTCACTGCCGGTGCCGATGACATCCTGCGCGAAAAGGGTGTGGTGATCATCCCCGACATGTATGCCAATGCGGGCGGTGTGACCGTGTCCTATTTCGAATGGGTCAAGAACCTGTCCCATATCCGCTTTGGCCGGATGCAGCGGCGTCAGGAAGAGGCGCGCCACCAGCTGGTCGTGGACGAGTTGGAGCGGCTGGACGCAGCCATGGGCGATCGCTGGAACATCGACCCGAAGTTCAAGCAACGCTATCTGCGCGGCGCGGATGAGCTGGAGCTGGTGCGCTCGGGGTTGGATGACACGATGCGCATTGCCTATCAATCCATGCGCGAATGCTGGCACGGGCGCGCGGATGTCCATGATCTGCGCACTGCGGCCTATATCGTCGCCATCGACAAAGTGGCCGCAAGCTATCGCGCCAAGGGGCTGTAGCCCCCGCGCATCGGCGAACCCAGCCAGAACAAACAGGGGGCGGTTTAGGAAAATTCTGAGGAACCGCCCCTTTGTCGCCACATTTCAGCCCGGTCCTGCACCCGACTCCTTAATTAACGTCTTGTTTGCAATCGGCGGTTTCGCCGGTCGCGACAGACGACAAAGGAGGGGCCGCGATGACCATCTGTTGCTGCCAGTTTCCGTATCCAGTGCCTGCACGGGGCTCGTTCCAATCCCCGACCTGTGATCCCGCCGTTCCTGCGCCTTTCAGTGCCGGGCGTTGCGTTGATCGGGGATGTATTCCTACAGACCCTTCAGTTCACCAGACCCGCGCGTATGCTGCGCTGCGCCACCCCATGATAGGGCCGGATCTGTTGCGCCCACGCCCCGCGCGCAGAGCAGGCCAGCACCGGAAGGGATGGTCCGTGCTGCGCTGCCTGTCTGAAGGGGCGGCCCTGGGCAAATCCTTAAGACATTTGGGGCATTGGCTGCGGCGCTTTCTGCCGGGCTGTGCGGGAACCGCCCAAAATACCTCTGAATTGCACCAACTGCTGCACGTTTCGGCCCCAGTTCCGGCCCAATTGTTAAGCATACCTACCCCCTGTCGTGCAGAAGGTGCGGCCTCGAATGCAAGGAAAACTGGCATGGGACATCTGGTAAAACAGCGTTGCGCCTTTTGGGCAGACGAAGATGGCAACATCACCATTTTCTCTCTGTTCATGGTGATGTTGATCCTGGCGATCACCGGTGCTGCGGTTGATATTATGCGCTTTGAAGCCACGCGCGCGAAAATGCAAAGCACGATGGACCGCGCGGTTCTGGCTGCGGCTGATCTGGATCAGGAACAGGATCCGACTGCCGTTGTGCAGGATTATATGTTGAAGGCGGGGCTCGACGAGGTTCTGGCCGAAGTGAACGTAGAGCAGGGGCTGAACCACCGCACGGTGGCGGCCAACGGGTCTGCGGATCTGGAAACCATTTTTCTGAAGATGTCAGGGCTGGACTCTCTGACCGCGCCGGCGGCCAGCACCGCCGAGGAAAAGATCTCCAATGTGGAAATTTCCCTGGTGCTGGATGTATCTGGGTCGATGAACGGGTCGCGCATCACCAATATGCGCGCGGCGGCTGCGGAATTTGTCGACACGGTGATTCAGCCGACAGGAGAAGGCTCTGGCCTGACCACAGTATCGGTTGTGCCGTATAATGCGACGGTCAATCTGGGCACCACCGTGGCCGGATACTGGACGCTGGACAACCTGCATAATTATTCGAACTGCGTGATCTTTGATAATGATGAATTCGACACGGTCGCGATTTCGCCCAGCACCGAACTGACGCGGCTGGCGCATTTCGATCTGTATAGCACCAGCCAGACCACCACATCGCTGCCCAACCCCTGGTGTAAGACTGGAGATACCAGTGCCGTGATGGTTCATAGCTCGGACAAGACCGCGCTGGGCAATCACATCGCCGGGCTGACTGCCGGGGGCAACACAGCGATTGATCTGGGGGTGAAATGGGGTGTGGCCCTGTTGGATCCGGCTGCGCGTCCGGCGGTCTCGGCCATGGCTGGCGATGGTCTGGTTGTTGCCGATGCGGCGGCCCGTCCTGCCGAATATGATGATCCCGAAGCGATCAAATTCGTGGTTGTGATGACCGACGGGGCGAACACCACCGAATATGACCTGAAGTATCACCATAAATACGGCATGTCCGATATTTGGGTGGATGATCGTGGCACCTCTAGCCTGTCGGATGACCGGTATTCGCTGCTGGTGGATGACAATTATGGTACAAACAATGATGTCTATTTCTGGGAACGCTACGAAAACTACAGCGCCAGCTATCGCTATGACAACTTTCCCGATGGCGGCAACAATGCCCGTCGCATGAGCAATGCGGAAATCTTTGCCCGCTTTGGTACCAAGGGTCTGGCCAAGAAGATGTATGTCAAACCCTACTATGACGGCTATGTCAGCTATAACACCTATCGGGATGTGTATTACGGCTATACCTCGATCGTTAATGGCAGCGCGGCGGATGCACGTCTGTCTGACATCTGCGACGCGGCCAAGGACACGGGTATCGTGATCTTCTCCATCGCGTTCGAGGCCCCCAGCGGTGGCCAGATCGCCCTGGCCGACTGTGCCTCTTCGCCCAGCCATTATTTTGACGTCGAAGGGGTGGAAATCACCGATACCTTCCACGCCATTGCCCGCCAAATCAACAGCCTGAGGTTGATCCAATGATGACGCGCCTTCCTACCATGTTTGCCCGGTTCCGTAAGGAAGAGGAGGGCAGCTCGACGGTCGAATTCGTGTTGTATTTCACGGTCTTCTTCTTCCTGCTCTCTGCCGGTATCGAAATGGCCTATATGAACCTGCGCCATGCCATGCTGGAGCGGGGGGTGGATCTGGCCACACGGGACATTCGCCTGAGCACGGGCAATATCCCATCCTACAGCGAGGTCCGCGCCAAAATCTGTGATGAGGCGACGATCCTGGATGAATGCACCGACAACCTGCGGTTGGAAATGGTGCAGGTCAGCCCGCGCGATCTGTCCGCTGCCCCTGTGGATGCGGATTGCCAGAACGCCGCCGAAGACCCCAAACCCGTGCGCAGCTTTGTTCACGGGCAGGACAATGACCTGATGCTGATCCGGGCCTGTCTGAAATTCAAACCGATGATGCCGACAACGTCGCTGGGGGCGGAACTGAACCTGGATGCCAATGGCTACGCGCAGCTGGTCGTGACATCCGCCTTTGTGCAGGAACCGAGGTAAGACAGATGCAGAATGCTATGAAAACCCGTCTTCGCCGTTTTTGGAACAATGCAGAGGGGCAGATGTCCATCGAAGCGGTGATCTGGTTGCCGCTGGTCATCGCGGTGCTCTCGGCCACGTTTTCGCTTTATGATGCGTTTCGCTACAAAAGCCTGAACATCAAGGCCGCCTATACGATTTCAGATGCGCTGAGCCGGGAAACCGACCCGATCGACAATGACTATCTGGATGGCATGGTCGATCTGCTCAGCTATCTGACCCGGTCCGAGGGCCCCTATTCGCTGCGTGTCACGCTGGTGCGCTACAATGCGAACAAAAGCAAATATGTCGCGGAATGGTCCAAGACACGGGGCGATTTCGACCGCCTGCGCAACAGGGATCTGGCGTCGATGCTGGAACAGCTGCCGACGCTTTTGCACAATGAACGGGTGATCGTGGTGGAAACCAGCACGATGTATGAACCGCCCTTCGAGGTGCCGGGGCTGAATACGGCCGAGTTGTTCTACAATTACGGTTTCACGCGCCCGCGTTTCGCCCCCAAACTGGTCTGGAGCGACGGTTAACGGCGCGAGCTCGGCAAATTCCCCTTCAGACGATTGCAAAGCGAAAACAGGGCTGGTTCACTGGCCCTGTTTTGGCATGTGCGGTCAGGGACCGTCGGGAGGGGAGCAATGGGGTTTTCGGGCTGGCGTGTGCTGCGCGAGGGGCTGACCGGCAACAAGGGCTGGGGGCCGCACTGGCGCGATCCGGCGCCGAAATCCGACTATGACGCGATCATCATCGGTGGCGGCGGGCATGGGCTGGCGACGGCCTATTATCTGGCGTCGCAGCATGGGATGACCAATATCGCCGTTCTGGAAAAAGGCTATCTGGGCGGTGGCAATGTGGGCCGCAACACCACGATTGTGCGCGCCAATTATTTCCTGCCCGGTAACTCGGAATTTTACTCCCATTCCCTAAAACTGTGGGAAGGGCTGGAGCAGGAGCTGAACTACAACGTGATGCTGTCGCAGCGCGGGCAGGTGGTTCTGTGCCATTCCGATGGGCAGCGCGATGCGCTGGTGCGGCGTGGCAATGCGATGCGGGCGCAGGGCGATGACGCCGAATTGCTGAGCACCGATCAGCTGCGCCGCCTGCTGCCTTATCTTGATTATGACAACACGCGCTTTCCGATCTATGGCGGGCTGTTGCAGCGCCGCGCCGGGACGGCGCGCCATGACGCTGTGGCCTGGGGCTTTGCCCGCGGGGCGGATCGGCGGGGTGTTGACCTGATTCAGAATTGCGAAGTTACGGGCATTGATATCGAGGCGGGGCGCGTTGTTGGCGTACAGACCACGCGCGGGGCGATCCGGGCGAAAAAGGTCGGCATCGCCGTGGCCGGGCGCTCCAGCCAGGTGGCGGCGATGGCGGGGATGCGCCTGCCGATCGAAAGCCACGTGCTGCAGGCCTTTGTCACCGAGGGGTTAAAACCCTGCATCGACCATGTGGTCAGCTTTGGCATGGGGCATTTCTATATCAGCCAGTCGGATAAGGGCGGGCTGGTCTTTGGCGGCGATCTCGACATGTACGCGTCATATGCGGCGCGCGGCAATCTGCCGATGCAGGAACATGTGATGGAGGCCGCGATGACCCTGATGCCGATGATCGGTAAGGCCCGTCTGCTGCGCAGCTGGGGGGGTATCATGGATATGTCGCCTGATGGATCGCCCATCATCGACAAGACCGGGATCGAGGGGCTCTATCTGAATGCGGGCTGGTGTTATGGCGGGTTCAAGGCCACGCCGGGCTCGGGCTTTAGCTTTGCCCATCTGATGGCCACGGACCAGCCGCATGATCCGGCGGCGCGCTTTCGTCTGAACCGGTTCCGCGATGGTGTGGGGCTGATGGACGAAGAAGGCACCGGATCGCAGCACAACCTGCATTGACGCGCGCGGAGGGGATAGAATGAGTATTTTTGCCAAGAAGAAACTGGGAGCGCGCGGCGACACGGGCAGGGGGGTGATCAGATGCGGATAACCTGTCCGATCTGCGGTGCGCGCGATCGGCGCGAGTTCTATTATCAGGGGGCGGATGATCTGTTGCAGCGCCCGGATGGCGATGTGGCGGCCTGGGCCGATTGGTTGCATTTGCGCGACAATCCGGCCGGGGTGACGCGTGATTTGTGGTATCACGAGGCCGGGTGCGGGTCATGGCTGGCGGTGACGCGCAACACGCTCACGCATGAGGTGGTCTCGGTCGAATTGGTGGAGGCGCTGGATGCGGATTGACGGCAAGGGGCGTGTGGATCGCAGCCGCCCTCTGGAGTTTCGCTTTGACGGGCGCAGCTATTCGGGGTTTGAGGGCGACACGCTGGCCTCGGCCCTGATTGGCGAAGGGCAGCGGCTGGTTGGGCGGAGTTTTAAATATCACCGCCCGCGCGGGGTGATGACGCTGGGCTCGGCGGAACCCAATGCGCTGGTGACGCTGGATCCGGGGCAGGCGCAGGCCATGCCCAACACCCGCGCAACCATGGTGCCGCTGGTCGCAGGTCTGACGGCGCAAAGCCAGAACCGCTGGCCGTCGCTGGGGCTTGACCTGATGGCGGTGAATGATCTGGCCGCGCCCTTTCTGGGGGCGGGGTTTTACTACAAAACCTTTATGAAGCCCGCGGCTTTTTGGGAAAAGCTGTATGAACCGGCGATCCGCCGGGCCGCGGGTCTGGGTGCGCTGTCGGGGAAATCCGACACGCTGAAGCGGGAAAAGGCCTTTGCCTTTTGCGATCTTTTGGTGATTGGCGCAGGCCCTACGGGCCTGATGGCGGCGCTGGCGGCGGGGCGCGCCGGGGCAGATGTGATCTTGTGTGACGAGGCGGCAGAGCCCGGCGGGCGGCTGGTTTTCGAGGAAGAAGAGATCGACGGTCAGCCCGGCCATCTTTGGGCAGCGGGGATCTGGGAGCAGCTGCGCGAGATGGAGAATATCCGCATCCTGCCGCGCTGCACTGTGACCGGAGCTTATGATCAGGGCACTTACGGGGCGCTGCAGCAGGGCACCCATATCCGCGAAACATTCTGGCGTATTGTGGCCGAACGTGCGGTGCTATGTGCCGGGGCGCTGGAACGCCACGTGGCGTTTCGCGACAATGACCGGCCCGGCGTGATGCTGGCGGGGGCGCTGCGCGGCTATCTCAATCGCTTTGGCACGGTGCCCGGAACCAATGTGGCGGTGTTTGGCAATAATGATGATGCCCACCGCACGGCTCGCGATTTGATGCAGGCCGGGGTGCGGGTTGTGGCGCTGATCGACAGCCGCCATGACGCGCAGAACCTGGCCGGGGATGTGCCGTTTTACGCGGGCGCGCAGGTGACGCGCGGTCTGGGGATGCGCGATTTGCAGGGCGTCGCTCTGCGCCTGCCCGATGGGCGCGAAGAACGGCTGCATGTCGATGCACTGGGCGTGTCTGGTGGCTGGAACCCGCAGGTGGCGCTGACCTGCCACATGAATACGCGCCCGGATTGGGACGAGGATCTGCTGGCCTTTGTTCCACGTGAAGGGGCCGTGCCGGGGCTGAGCGTTGCGGGCGCAGCGCGCGGGCGCATGTCCACGCAGGCCTGTTTGCAGGATGGGCTGGAGGCCGGGGCCGAGGCCGCGCGCGCGCTGGGTCTGACGCCTGAAGATCTGCCGCTGCCCGATGCCGAGGACGCGCCCTATCGCATTACCCGCCTTTGGGCGGTGCCGGGCAAAGGACGCGCCTGGCTCGATTTCCAGAATGATGTGACGGTCAAGGATGTGACACAGGCCGCGCAGGAAAATTTCCGCTCGGTCGAGCATATGAAACGCTACACGACGCAGGGCATGGCCACCGATCAGGGGCGCAATTCGAACATGCAGGCGCTGGCGGTGCTGGCGGATGTGACTGGACGGTCGATCCCTGAGACCGGAACGACGACCTTCCGTCCGCCCTTTACACCCGTTTCGATTGCAGCGATGGGGGCGGGGGCCGAGGGCAAGGGCTTTGCGCCCGAGCGTCGCACGACATCAGACACGGCCAGCCGCAGGATGGGCGCGCCGATGATCGAGGCGGGGCTGTGGTATCGGCCCTCTTACTTCCCGCAACCCGGCGAAACGACGTGGCGCGACTCTTGTGATCGCGAGGTCACGATGGTGCGCAATCATGTGGGCATTTGCGATGTGTCGACCCTGGGCAAGATCGAGCTGCAGGGCGCGGATGTGCCAGATTTCCTCGATTTCGTGTATAGCAACCGCTTTTCCACGCTAAAGCCTGGGCGCGTGCGCTATGGTCTGATGCTGCGCGAAGACGGGTTTGTGATGGATGACGGCACCACGGCGCATCTGCCGGATGGGCGCTTTGTCATGACCACGACCACCGCCGCGGCGGGGCAGGTGATGCGCCATCTGGACTGGGCCAAGCAGACGGCTTTTGCCGGGCGCGATGTGCGCTTTACCTCGGTGACGGAACAATGGGCGCAGTTTGCCGTGGCGGGCCCCAAATCGCGAGAGCTGCTGAACGGGCTGCTGGATCAGCCGATTTCGGACGCGGATTTTCCGTTTATGGCCTGTGCCGAGGTCGCGCTGGGCGGGGTGCAGGGGCGTTTGTTCCGCATCTCGTTCTCCGGCGAACATGCCTATGAAATCGCCGTTCCCGCGCGCTATGGCGCGTCGCTGTTTGACGCGCTGGTGGCGCGGGCCAGGGCGCTGGGCGGGGGCGCTTATGGGATGGAGGCGCTGAATGTGCTGCGCATCGAAAAGGGCCATATTACCCATGCGGAAATTCACGGCCGAGTGACGGCCTATGACATCGGCTTTGGCAAGATGTTGAAAAAGGACGGGGATTTCATCGGCAAGATGCTGGCGCAGCGTCCGGGTCTGTTGGATCCTCAGCGCGAGCGTATGGTCGGGCTGCGCCCTGTTGACAGGGGCGCGCTGACCGCCGGGGCGCATCTGTTCCCCAAAGGTGCGTGGCAGGTGCAGGAACATGATTTGGGTTACGTGACCTCGGTCGGGTACAGCCCGACGCTGGGCGAGATGCGCGGGCTCGGCTTTGTCAAAAACGGGCCTGCGCGGATTGGCGACCGGCTGATGCTGGTCGATGCGGTGCGCGGGGTGGAAACCCTGGTCGAGCTGACCGATCCCGTGGCGTTTGATGCAAGAGGAGGGCGGTTGCGTGGCTGATTATTTGAAACTGGAACCCGCCAGCCCGGTGGCGGCGGGGCTGCTTCCAATCACGCAGGGCGACTGGGTGCTGGAAGAGGTCGCGGTCGAGGCGCTGCACTGGCTGTCGCCCAAGCCCGGCGCACGCGGCGCGTTGGATGCGGCGTTGACCCAGGCCCATGGGTTGGGCTGGCCTGCAGCGGGGCAAAGCGTGGCCTCTCAGGGGGCGCGGATTTTCTGGTCTGGGCGCGATCAGGCGATGCTGTTGGGCGTGACCCCAGCCCCTGAACTGGCCGACCACGCGGCGATCACGGTGCAAAGTGATGCGTGGTGCGCCCTGCGCCTGCGCGGGGCCGGGGGCGATGAGGTTCTGGCGCGGCTCTGCCCGGTGGATCTGCGCCCGCGCGCTTTTCCCGATGGCGCGGCGGCGCGCAGCCTGTTGCAACACGCCACGGTGAGTATTGTGCGCGAAGACGCGGAATCGTTGCTGATTTTTGGCTTTCGATCCATGGCGGGGACATTGGTGCATGAGATCACAACCGCCATGGCATCGGTTGTCGGGCGCGCGCGGGCAGGGTAAGCAGGGGGACGACCCGTTACCGGAGCCTCTTCATGCGTGCCTTTGCCCCCCTCTGTCTGACCGCCTGTCTGATTGCTTTTTCGCCGCTGCCCAGCTTTGCCGAAGAGGACAAGACCGCCAGCTGCGACAGCCAGGTCGAAATCGTGATGAGCGCGGTGCAAAAGCGGCTGGATGGGCAGAGAAAAGGCAAAACCAAGCGCGAACTGCGCAAGGATCTGGGGCGCACTGCGGGCGATATGCTGGCGGATTTCATCTATAGCGTACCCGAGGACCAGCTGGGCGATCAGATCGGCGAAGCGTACCGCGCACAATGCGAGGCGATGTAAGTGCGCAGGGATTGCGACAGCAGGTCGCAGCCTCGTTGAACTCCTGTTGTTTTCGGGTTACAGTTTTGTGACCAGTATCCACACTGAATCTGAGCCTCAAAATGAGCCTGCCCCCTGGCTTCCTTGATGAACTGCGCACCCGCACGAGCCTGTCTCAGGTCGTGGGGCGCAAGGTTATGTGGGACAATCGGAAATCCAATCAGGGCAAGGGCGATATGTGGTCTCCCTGTCCGTTCCATCATGAAAAAACTGCGTCTTTTCATGTGGATGATCGCAAGGGCTATTATTATTGCTTTGGCTGTCACGCCAAGGGGGATGCGATTTCCTTTGTGCGGGAAACCGAGAATGTGAGCTTTATGGAGGCGATCGAGATCCTGGCCCAGGAGGCCGGGATGGAGGTGCCCAAACGCGATCCGAAAGCGCAGGAAAAGGCCGATCGGCGCACCCAGCTGACCGAAGTCATGGAACTCGCGGTCAAGTTTTACAAAGATCAGCTGAAGCCTGCCAGCGGACGGGCCGCCCGTGAGTATCTTGCAGGGCGCGGATTGGATCAAGATGCGCTGGATCGCTGGGATCTCGGTTATGCCCCAGCGGGCTGGGAAAACCTGCGCGAATGGCTGGTGAACAAGAACGTGCCGATGGATTTGATGCTGGCCGCCGGGCTGGTGCGCAAATCCGATAAGGGCCGCGCACCCTATGACGTGTTTCGCGACCGCATCATGTTCCCGATCCGGGATGCGCGTGGCCGGGCCATCGCCTTTGGCGGGCGGGCCATGGACCCCAATGACAACGCCAAATATCTGAACTCGCCGGAAACCGAGCTGTTCGACAAATCGCGCAACCTTTACAATATTCGCAATGCGCGTGCGGCGGCGGGCAAGGGTAAGCCATTGATTGTGGCCGAGGGCTACATGGATGTGATCGCCCTGTCCGAGGCCGGTTTCGAAGCGGCAGTTGCGCCGCTGGGCACGGCGGTGACAGAGCACCAGTTGCAGTTGTTGTGGCGCTGCTCTCCATATCCGATTTTTATGCTGGATGGGGATAAGGCCGGGATACGCGCGCAGGACCGGGTGATTGATCTGGCCTTGCCGGGAATCCAGTCAGGTCAGTCCGTCGGGTTTGTGCGTCTGGATGAGGGGCAAGATCCTGACGATATGCTCCGCGCAGGCCGCAAGGCCGAATTGGAAGAGCGTATCGAGGAGCCTCGCCCCCTTCATATCGCTTTGTGGCATCGCGAATTGAATGCAGCGCCCACGCGAACACCAGAACAACGCGCGGATCTCGATAAGCGCCTGCTTGCCGCAGCCGGTAAGATCCCGGATGAGCGGGTCAAACGCAACTATTTCGAAGAGTTCAAACAGCTTAAGCGCCAGCAGTTCTTTACGCCCAAATACTCGCCTGAATTCCGTTCCTTCAAGCGGATGCCCAAAGTGTCCGCCTCGGCAAAAAACTCCCTTCTGGCGCAGGGGACCGACGAACGCGACATCGACATGATCCGGGAGCGTAAGATCGCAGCCCTGTCATGGCGCTACTGGGCGGCGGTTGATTTCATGCGGGAGTCGATCGAAATGGTCGATTTCTTTGATGAACGGCACGAGCAAATCGTTTCTTACCTGTTGGATCACGCCTCTGGTGTGGATACATCTGAGGTGGAGGATTTCGACGTTCTGCGCGCGGTCGAATTCGTTATGAATGATCCCTTCATCAAGGCCGAACCTGCGATGGTGCTGCGGAAGGGGGACCATTATGTCTCGGTGATTCTGTCCGAAAACATCACGCTGCTGGACAATAAGCGCCGCGACCGGGCCTGGATGCAGGAACTTGAGGAAGACTTCCTTGAGATGTCGGAAAAGACGCTTATGTGGCAATCAGCACAGGCCGCATTGATCCGGTCCCAACCGTTCAGCGATGCCGAGGATGACGCCGGCCAATATGAAACGGCAGATAATGGGGCTGATGTTGATCGGGATGAAAGAAATGCCTTCCACGATCTCTTGGCCAAAATAGGGCATGGCGGGGCACGCGGCTAGGGCGACACCTATCGAAATCATGGCGATTCGGGGTCTCTCTCGATTTGCCGCAACGCAGCATTAACCCCTTGGGTTGCATGAAAGATGCGGCAAGGGAACAGTCGTGAGAAAAAGCACAGAATTCCCGGCGAATCACTCGAATCCCCCGACGATTCGGTATACCGAATCGCTTCGCCCGAATCCCCGCTAAGGAGAGCCTGATGGCAGCCAAGGACACTGACGATTCCAAGCCCCAGGATCAGGAAGAGGAAATCAGCCTCGACATGAGCCAGGCCGCGGTCAAAAAGATGATCGCCGAGGCGCGCGAACGTGGTTACATCACCTATGACCAGCTGAACGCGGTGCTTCCCCCGGATCAGGTCAGCTCGGACCAGATCGAGGACGTCATGTCCATGCTCTCGGAAATGGGCATCCAGGTCACCGAGGATGACGAAGAGGGCGAAGAAGACGACAACAAGGGTGCGACCGATCTGGTCGAAACCAAGAAACCCGGCGAAATCACGCTGGGCAGCGGTACGACCGAGAAACTGGATCGCACCGACGACCCTGTGCGCATGTATCTGCGCGAAATGGGCAGCGTCGAACTGCTGAGCCGCGAGGGCGAGATCGCCATCGCCAAGCGGATCGAGGCCGGTCGCAACACGATGATCCTGGGCCTGTGCGAAAGCCCGCTGACCTTCCAGGCGATCACCATCTGGCGTGAGGAACTTCTGAACGAAGACATCCTGCTGCGCGATGTGATCGACCTTGAGACCACCTTCTCGGGCCAGATGGGCGAGGATGGTGAGGTCGAGGAACCCGTGGTCGATACCTCCGGTGTCGAGGCCGCGAAACCCAAGGATGATCAGCCCGAGCTCGACGCCGATGGCAACCCGATTGCCAAAGACGACGATGATGATGACGACGAACAGGCCAACATGTCGCTGGCCGCGATGGAAGCTGCGCTGAAACCGCGCGTGCTGGAAACGCTGGATCACATCGCCCGCGATTACGAAGAGCTGGCCGAAATGCAGGACAGCCGGATCTCGGCCACGCTGAACGAGGATGACACGTTCAGCGCCGCAGAAGAGGCCCGCTATCAAAAACTGCGCGGCGAGATCGTCGAGCTGGTGAACGAACTGCACCTGCACAACAACCGGATCGAGGCGCTGATCGACCAGCTTTACGGCATCAACCGGCGCATCATGTCCATCGACAGCTCGATGGTGAAGCTGGCCGACCAGGCCCGCATCAACCGCCGCGAATTTGTCGAGGAATATCGTGGCCACGAACTGGACCCAAACTGGCTGGAACGCATGTCGGAAAAGCCCGGTCGCGGCTGGCAGATGTTCATCGAACGCAGCAGCGACAAGGTCGAGGAACTGCGCGCCGACATGGCCCAGGTTGGTCAGTATGTCGGTCTGGATATCAGCGAATTCCGCCGCATTGTCGGTCAGGTTCAGAAGGGTGAAAAAGAAGCCCGCCAGGCCAAGAAAGAGATGGTCGAGGCCAACCTGCGCCTCGTGATCTCGATCGCCAAGAAATACACCAACCGCGGCCTGCAATTCCTTGATCTTATTCAGGAAGGTAACATTGGTCTGATGAAGGCGGTCGATAAATTCGAATACCGCCGTGGCTATAAATTCTCGACCTATGCGACCTGGTGGATCCGTCAGGCGATCACCCGCTCTATCGCGGATCAGGCGCGCACCATCCGTATCCCGGTCCACATGATCGAAACGATCAACAAGCTGGTCCGCACCGGGCGCCAGATGCTGCACGAGATCGGCCGCGAGCCGACCCCGGAGGAACTGGCAGAAAAGCTGCAGATGCCGCTGGAAAAGGTCCGCAAGGTGATGAAAATCGCCAAGGAGCCGATCAGCCTTGAAACGCCGATTGGCGACGAGGAAGACAGCCAGCTGGGCGATTTCATCGAGGACAAGAACGCGGTCCTGCCGCTGGATTCCGCCATTCAGGAAAACCTGAAGGAAACCACGACCCGCGTGCTGTCGTCGCTGACCCCGCGCGAAGAGCGCGTGCTGCGGATGCGTTTTGGCATTGGCATGAACACCGACCACACGCTGGAAGAGGTCGGTCAGCAGTTCAGCGTGACCCGCGAACGGATCCGTCAGATCGAAGCCAAAGCCCTGCGCAAGCTCAAGCATCCGTCGCGCTCGCGCAAGCTGCGCAGCTTCCTGGATCAGTAAGCGATGTCGCTGTTTAAGAAACTGTTTGGCGGCGGGGGTGCCAAATCCCCTGCCGCTGAACCTATTGAGTATAAGGGGTTTTTGATCTTCCCCGATCCGGTGCCCGAGGATGGTCAGTTCCGTCTGGCCGCCCGGATCGAAAAAGAGATCAATGGCGAGGCGAAGGTGCATCATCTGATCCGTGCGGATGTGATCCGCGACCGTGATCAGGCGATTGATGCTGCGCTGCGCAAAGCGCGTCAGATGATCGACATGCAGGGAGAGCGGATTTTTCGCTGACGGTATGTGACCTTATTGCGCGCGTTTCTGGATCGTTTGGATGTTATGGTTCTGGTGCTTTTATGCGCCACGCTTGGGCTCGCGCCTTTTGTCCCCGAACCGCATATTTGGGAAAAACTCAAAATGCTTGTGGCCGGCGACCTAACCCGCCCGGTGGACATGTTCGACATGGCGTTTCACGGCCTGCCTTGGGGCCTATTGGTGCTAAAGCTGACAATCGCGCGGAAAAAACCGGAATAGTCCGGCGAAATTTGTCTGGAATTAACGGTCAGGGGCTAGGATCATCTGCGGATTTTGCTATGCATCCGGGGTATTCCTGTGACTGCTTAACCTGACCGGATCGTACCTATGACCGACGCGAAAACTCCGCTGAGCGAAGACCAGAAAATCCGCCGCCGCATGGCGCGCACCATTGGCCGCACCATTTGGCGGGCGGAGTTCAAGGCGACCTATCCTCAGGCCAGCAAAGAAGACCTCAACCGCGCCTGGGCAGAGGCGCGCAGCATGGCGACCAAGGCCGGGATGCGCGCGGTCAAGGCGCTGGAAAAAGAGGGTTACAGCTTTACCGCGCCGCAGTCGGTCAGTGACGACCAGGGTTAAGGCACCCCGATGCGCCAGACCCGGTTCCATATCGCTACAAACGGGCCCGGCCTGTATGAATTTACGCGTGAGGTCGCAGATTGGGTCACGGGCAACGGCCTGCTGACCCTTTTTATACAGCATACATCTGCGTCATTGCTGATCCAGGAAAACGCGGATCCCGAGGTGCAGACCGACCTGCAGGCGTTTTTTCACCGCCTTGTGCCACCCACATCCGCCCCCTGCATGTCCTATCTGACACACACGTATGAGGGGCCGGATGACATGCCCGCGCATATCAAATCCGCGATGCTGCCGGTCAGTCTGAGCATTCCTGTCAGCAATGGTCAGCTGCTGTTGGGGACATGGCAGGGGATCTACCTGTTTGAACATCGCAACGCGCCGCATCAGCGCCAGATTGTGGCCCATCTGGCCTGAACTTGTCCCCAGATTCGCTTATGTGCTGCCCCATCATCTAGCGGCTGCATTTCCCCTCTACCCAAAACTTAGCCAAGGGCCTATAGTGGCTGTGGATAAGTGGGGGCCAACCCCGCATTCAGGCATAAAGAGCAGAAAAAGAACGAGGGGACCGGCCAGATGCGCTGCCCGTTTTGCGGAAATATTGACACACAAGTAAAGGATTCCCGGCCAGCCGAGGATCACGTCGCCATTCGCCGTCGCCGGTTTTGCCCGGCCTGTGGTGGGCGTTTCACAACCTATGAGCGTGTACAGCTGCGCGATCTTGTGGTGATCAAGTCCAATGGTCGTCGCGAAGATTTTGACCGGGACAAGCTGGAACGCTCGATCCGTATCGCGCTGCAAAAGCGTCCGATTGAACCGGATCGTATTGATCAGATGATTTCTGGCATCGTGCGGCGTCTGGAAAGCATGGGCGAGACCGACATTTCATCGCATCAGATCGGTGAAATCGTGATGGAGACACTGGCGCGGATAGATACGGTCGCCTATGTGCGTTTTGCCAGCGTTTACAAAAACTTCCAGGCGGCGGATGATTTCGACAAATTTGTCTCGGAGCTGCGCCCCGACGCGCAAGCTACGCCCAAAGACCAGTGACTACTGATGAAAAGCATATGGCCCATGCGCTTGCCATGGGTCGTCGGGGTATGGGCAAATCTTGGCCCAACCCTGCGGTGGGCTGCGTCATCGTCAAAGAGGGGCGCGTGGTCGGTCGGGGTGCAACCCATGCGGGTGGTCGTCCCCATGCCGAACCGCAGGCGCTGGCGATGGCTGGCAATCATGCGCGTGGCGCAACCGCCTATGTGACGCTCGAGCCTTGCTCTCATTTTGGCCAGACCCCGCCTTGTGCGCAGGCGCTGATAGATGCGGGGGTCGCGCGTGTCGTTGCTGCGGTGCGCGATAGCGATCCGCGCGTGGATGGTCGTGGGTTTGATATGCTCCGGGCCGCCGGGATTGAGGTGACAACCGGCGTTCTGGCCGAAGAGGCGCTGCACGATCTCGCGGGCTTTTTCCTGCGCGAAGCTCAGGGGCGTCCCTGGGTGACGCTCAAGCTGGCGCTGAGCCTGGACGGGCGTATTGCGACCGCGTCCGGGGAAAGCCAGTGGATCACGGGGCCGGGGGCCCGCAAAGCCGTTCATGCGCTGCGCCACAGCCATGACGCTGTGATGGTCGGTGGGGGCACTGCGCGGGCGGATGACCCGGCGCTGACGGTACGCGGTTTTGGCGAAACACGGCAGCCAGTGCGGGTGGTCGTGTCGCGCTTTCTGGACCTGCCTTTGATGGGGCAACTGGCGCGGACCGCGCAAGAGGTGCCGGTCTGGATCGCGCATGGCCCGGATGCCAATCCCGACCTGCGCGAAGCCTGGGCTGGCCTGGGCGCAACATTGATGCCCTGCCAGCTGCGTGATGGGCGTGTCGACCCTGGATCCGTTCTGCAGGCGTTGGGGGCGGCCGGGCTGACACGCGTTTTCTGCGAAGGTGGCGGGCAGCTGGCGGCGTCTTTGTTAATGGCCGAACTTGTTGATGAAGTGCAAGTTTTCACGGCGGGATTGGCTTTGGGTGCTGAAGGCTATCCTGGGCTGGGCGCGCTTGGAATTGCCAGGTTGGGCGACGCTCCGCGCTTTGAATTGGTCGATGTTCGCTCTGAAGCTGGGGATATTCGACATATCTGGCGGCGAAAGACATCTGTTTAATCTCAGATTTTTGGGCTGAGAGCTTCATGTATTACATGAAGTTTTGCGCACCCGGCGTCAGCCACGCCAAAGCGATGCGTGGCTGGCAAAGCGCCCCTGTATTTTTGACAGGATACGGTTAAATGCGCCGGGAGGCGGTATATCGTTTTTGTGCAATCTTTCGATGATTGTTTCGACGCTGCACGGCTGTCCGCTGATCGGGTCGCGATAACGTGGATAGTCGATGAGGGTTGCGTAGGCGAGGGCCTCGATAGATGGGCGGGGGCCTTGCATTCTGCGTGCGGGGACGGGGCCAAGGTCACGGGTCAGGCCCCAGCCCGAATAAAAGGGAGCCCCGAATACCGTGACCTGTTTGCGGCGCAGCAGGGCTTCGAACCCTGTCAGAGAGGTTAGGGTCCAGACAGCATCAACCTGGTCCAGCAAGGGCGCAATCGCTGTCTCGGTCAGGGATATATCTGCATATTTTTCAGGGTGTTGTACGTGGCCTTGCCGCAGACCGGCAGCAACATCCGGGTGTGGTTTCCATATGATCAGCGCATCGGGATTGGCGTCCCTTGTGCGCGCCAGCAGCGTTTCGTTTGACTGAATATCCGGGCTGCCTGTCAGGATCGAGGCATCGTCTTCGACCTGTCCGGGGACCAGAATCTTGTGTTTGCCAGTGGGGAGGTCGGGCAGATCGCCGGAAAGATTGTATTTGGATAATTTATTTGTGGTTATGAGGTGAATAATGCGCTCGATACGTCGGATTTGTGTAGCTGGCATGTGTTGCGCGCGCCGTGCGATCATCGTTTCCAACGCAGAAGGCCGGGTCGGGTCATAATAGATACCCAGCGGATCACTCACCAGAGACAGCGGTGGGGTCAGTTCAGCACCAAGCCCACGGGAGCGCAGAAAGCCGTCTTCGATGCGCGTGATCTGTGGGGCGCTGGCTTTGTTTGCCCAAACCATGCGGTTTGGTCCGTTCTCTGGGGGGGCTGGCGTGGGTATGTCTGGTTTATCTTCGAACTGTAAGGCTTTGTAAGATCCATAAAAATTTTGCAGATGAGACCTTTTCCACAGGCGCATTCCGCTGGCGATCCAACCGTGCCGGTCTTCGCGCCATGCGCGGGTCTGGGCCTCAAGATTGCCAAGCAGATCCTCGATCTCGCACAGCCGGTCAAAGCAGGGATCATACCATTTCGGATAGAGCATCATCGCCCCGGCAAACAACTGAGCAGAGGTCAGGCGGCGTTGCCGGCGATAGATGGGCATTTCATCATCGCTGAGATCCCAGCCCGCATAAAACGGCTGGCCAAAGACGCGGGGGCGATGTCCGGTCAGGATTGCCTCGAACCCCATCTGGGAGGACACGGTATAGACCGCGACCGCGTTTTCCAGCAGCGCGCGGGGCGAGGCGGGTCCGTCATAAAACGTGGTATGCGGGCCGCAGTCTTTGGCCTGCAGGTGGCCGGGGCGCAGGCCCTGCGCGGTTTCGGGATGGCTGCGAATGACGATGCGCGCGGCGGGGTGTTCTTCGCGCGCGATGAACAGCATCTCCAGAAACCTGTTACGATCCGCGCCAGAGGCCGTGACTGCGGCATCGCCGCGTGTCTGATCCACCACCAGAACATAGCCTGGATCGGGCAGGGGGGCGTCGGGATCGGTGGCGCTATATTTGCTTAGGTGATGTTCGGCCATGCGGCCCATGGCACCGCGCGCCCGTGCCAGCAGGGCGCTGTCATCCAGTGGGTGGGTCTGCAGCAGAGTTTCCAGATCAGAGGGCGCACGCCCGTCAAAATGCACGCCGCTATGGTCGATCAACAGGCCCAGCGGCGGTTCCCCGCTGCGACCGGGAAAGAGCGAACGCAGAAAGGCATCTTCGATCCGCACCAGCCCCGCGCCACTGCGTTTGGCCATGGCTTCGCCGCGATGGGCATAGGGGGATTGGCCCCAGACGCCAACCAGATCCTGAGGCCCAGGCCGCCCCAGCCGCAGCTGATAGCCAGACAGCTGCAGGATCCGCCGCAGCCGCTTTTGCCGCAAAAAACCGGCAGTATAGACAAAAAGACGCCGGGGATGCGGATCCCCGGCGACCTGATCGTTGTTCATGCCCAAGGGCCTCAGCCCCCGGAACCGCCCAGCGTCGTCGCGGCGGTCGACAGGGTGCTGACCGCGCCAAGCGAGCCGGTCAGAGCGGCAATCGTCTTGTCCCACTGGGTGAAGGGCGCTTCGGTCACATACAGTGTGTCCTGATCGCGGATCACAAAATCGCGGGCCCGGAACATGCCATTGGGTTGGGTCAGGTCCAGCACGTAGACCATGCGCTGTGCGCCAACCAGATCGGTGCGGGCCAGTACCTGATTGGCAATCGCCGCCGGTTCGTTGCGGAACACAAACACCCCGGTCGGGTCGGCGCTGGCACTAAGCAGCCCGCCCACCTGGGCGATGGCTTCGACCGCGCTGAGGGTCTGGCTTTCGAACGGCACGCGGGCCTGCGCGCCGGTGGCACCCAGCGCTGTAAAGGCGCGGGTGTCTTCTTCGACCAGAATGCGATCCCCGCCGCGCAGGGCGATGTCAAATTCCGGGTGTTTATACAGATCCTGGAACCAGATGGTTTCGGTCCGGCTGCCGCGCAGCACTTTGACCTGCGCGATTTCCGGTTCGATGGTGATGCCACCCGCGCGGGCCAGCATCGAGGAAAGGGTGCGCGTCGGGCGTTCAATCGCATAAACCCCCTGACCGCCGACCGAGCCCACCAGCGACACGGTGGACCCGTCCCCGGCAATACGGCGCACCTGCACCTGCGGATCGGGTGTCTGATCTTCGAGCTTGCGGGTGATCACGCGGCGGATCGCTTCGGGCGTGTTGCCCGCAGCCTTGATGCGCCCGGCATAGGGCACAAAGATAAAGCCCGCGCCGTCCACCTGGACCTCTTCCAGCAGGGTCGAATTGCTGGTTTCCGAGGCCAGCAGCCCGTCATCCACGTTTTCCCAGATGGTCAGGCCCAGCGTGTCCCCCGGACGGATCGTGTCCGACCCCAGAACACCGGCATTTTTGAACGCATCGGAAAAGCCCAGCGCCGGCACAACAGAGGTGGCGCGGGTCACGCGGTCATTCACCGCAACGATAAAAGCGTCGCCTTCGCGCTGCACGGATCCTGCAAAAATTTCGCGTTTATTGGGGCCAACGCGGGGAAGACCGCAGGATGCCAGAACGGACACCGCGGCCAGCAAGGCGAATCCTTTCGCCCACCGGGAGGGGGATTTTTTCACTGCTCGGTCTCCTCGACCTGAAATCTGCCTGTATTTTTTTCTTTAACCTATCGGCAAGGAGCAAAAAAATCCAGTCCCACGCGAAAAAGCCGCTAGCGCACAACCCGCAACTGTTGCCGCGGGGCCGCGGTTCCGCGTTTCAGCGCGTCATAGGGATCGTCCGGCGACAGCATCATATCGACCACCTGGCGCAGCAATTGCCGCCGTCCACGGGCCGAATAGAACCCGCCGGGAAATTGCGAAGTTTCCAACAGATAGCGGCGATAATCCTTATAGGCCTGCATATTGGGGCGCGAGGGCATGGCAAAGAATTGCGCCAGCGGCTGGGTCGAGACAAATTCCGGTTTTGCATAGACCGCATCGCCAAAGACCTTTAGCGGGATGCCACGCCACAGCACCTGCTGTGCTGCGGTGGAGTTCACCGTCACGGCGCTGCGCGCATCGTTCAACAGCTGCGCCAGCTTGCCGCCGCGCACGTAATGCACCCGGTCGCTGACCTTGTGACGGGTGGCGGCATCGCGGATTGCACGGCGGATATTGACGCGCCCATCTTCCAGCGGGTGGGCTTTGAACACCAGATGATGATGACCCGGCGCGCCCTCGGCAAACCCTGCCACGACCAGGTCGATAAACTGGGGCATCGTGTCAAAGGGCGAATGTTTCTGGAAACTGGAATCATGTTCCAGCTGCATCAGCGCCAGATGATAGGGAAAGCCCCCCAGCCGGATCCGCGCAGTCGATAGAACCCGGTCCGCCCAACTGACCGGCATAAAGACAAGCCGTTGCAGATACAGCAAAAACTCCTGCACGACGCTCAGCGAACGATGCGGTTTGAAATTGCGATACTGGCCGTTTCGGAACATGACAAACCAGTGATACAGCGCGCCGTAAAAGATATGTTGACGCATGTCGCCCCAATGGGCCGGGGGCAGGGGGGCCTCCATATCCGAGGCTTCCAGCGCATGGCGCATCTGGGCCACGCTCATCTTCATCAGGCGGGAATGGCCGTTGGAGCCGCCGCGCTCATAGGTGACCCAATAGGGGCGCATATAGCCCTCTTCGAATACATGCACGGTGATGCCACGGGCCTTGGCCTCTTCGACAGCTTGGGCATGGATCGGGCGCACATCGCCATAAAGCACAATATCGGTGACCTGTTTTTCAGCCAGCAGATCGACAAAGCGGTCGCGCCACTGATCCAGCGTGCCCTTATAGGGGATATAACTGCGCGGATGGAACCAGAACGCCCGTTCCCCGGCATTGAACCCTACGCGCCAGACCTCGGCCCCGGTGCGGCGCAGCATCGCCCCCAACCGGTTAAAAAACGGTCCATGCGGTCCCTGCAGAAACAGAAAGACCCTGCGCTGTCCTGTTGCTTTGCTCATAGTGCCGTTCTATGTCCTTGCCCTGAATTCTAACTTAACGCCACAACCCGGCGAAATTAAGGCCCCGAGGGCTGCGCCGGATGCTGCGTCGAAAGGACAAGCCATGTTCACGGGAATCGTCACCGATATCGGGGAAATCAAGGCGCTGGAGCAGCGCGGCGATCTCAGCGCGCGGATTGGCACGCGCTATGACACCAGCGGCATCGACATTGGTGCGTCGATCGCCTGTGACGGGGTCTGCCTGACGGTAGTGGCGCTTGGCGATGATTGGTTTGACGTGGAAATCAGCGCCGAAACCGTGTCGAAAACCAATCTGGATCTGTGGAATGTGGGCCGCCCCCTGAACCTTGAGCGCGCGCTTAAGGTCGGGGACGAGCTGGGCGGCCATATCGTGTCGGGCCATGTGGATGGCGTGGCCGAGATCGTAGAGATGCGCGACGAGGGTGACAGCACCCGTGTCACCCTGCGCGCCCCGCGTGAACTGGCCCGCTACATCGCGCCCAAGGGCTCGGTCGCGCTGAATGGCACCTCTCTGACGGTGAACGAAGTCAATGACTGCGACTTCGGCATCAACTTCATCCCCCATACCAAATCCGTGACCACCTGGGGCCATGCCAAGACCGGGGACCGCATCAATCTGGAAATCGACACGCTGGCGCGCTACGTCGCCCGCCTGCAGGAAATGTCCTAAACGCAAAAGGCGGCGCGCCTGAAAATGGGATCGCGCCGCCCCATGTTTCTTCTTGGTTCAAATACCTCCGGGGGAGCGCCGACAGGCGCGGGGGCAGCGCCCCCATGCTCCGCCAAATCAATGAATATCGCTGCAATTTCGGGGTAGGGTGGGTTTTCAACCCACCACGCCACAGCTCATTCCGCAGGCTGGAACCCAACGATCAACTGACGCAGCCCCAGCGCCGCCCCGGCAAAGATCGCGGCAAAGGTCACAGGTGCTGACAGGGCCAGCACGGAAAACGCGCTTAGCCCCTGACCGATGGAACATCCCAGCGCCGTCACCGCGCCAACCCCCATCAGCACCGCCCCAAAGATCTGGCGGCGCAGCTCGCGCGGGTCTTCGCAGGCCTCCCAGCGGAAATGCCCTTTGATCAGCGATCCGACAAAGGCCCCGGTCCAGACCCCGGTGATCGAGCCCACGGCAAAGGACAAAGGCCGTGCCGATCCGGTCATCCACCACAGGATGGTTTCGCCCATAGGCGCGGCAAAGCTGTGCGAGACCACCGGCAGTGCCTCGAACCCGTCGCGCGCCACCCAGGCCGTGCCCGCCCAGCCGATGATCACACCGCTGCCGACCACCAGGGCCCAAAAGACCTGCATCGGTTTGGCCCAGAGCGCGCGGGACGCCGCTGCAAACCCCATCAGGCACAGGCCCACGGCCATGCCTATCCAATGGGCGGATACCCCAATCATGCCCCCCAGAACATGTGCAATACCCGGAGGCATCTCGCCCGCCACAACATCCTGCTGGTCAAAAACTGCCGCGCGCAGCGGCGCCAGCGGGCCGGACAGAACCACATAGGTCGACACGCCCATGACCAGCACAATAACAAAGCTGCGCAGGTCGCCTCCGCCCAGACGGGCGATCGCGCCATAGCCGCAATTGCCCGACAGGGCCATGCCATAGCCAAACATCAACCCGCCCAGCACCGAGGCCAGCGGCATCCAACGGATTGACAGGTAATAGGTTTCCGCGCCATCCAGCAACCCGGCGGCCATCAGGCCAAAACTGCCCAGCACGGCAAAGCCAATAGCGATGCCCCACATGCGCAACCGCAGAGTGGATCCGCCATACAGCGCGTCTTCGATGGCACCCAGGGTGCAGAACCGTCCCAGCCGCGCTGCAAGGCCCAGCAACAGCCCGCCCAACAGGCCGATAAGCGCCACGATTTGATAGTCCGATAAAACACTGTTCATGCCCGGCCCTCCTCCTGACCTGACAGATCCTTTCAGCAGTATGTGACGCGATGCGCCCTCCCGCAAGGGTCGGCTGGGTGCCGGGCTGCGGGCCTTTTTCGCCTGTCAGATCTGCTCAGACCGGTGTGGTATCCGCCAGACCGGAACGTGCGGACACGGGTTAGGTGTCGTCCTCGTCGCGGCAGAACAGATCGTAGACGCATTCCAGCATCTTGCGCGGGCGATCATCCGCGAGGCGATAATAAATCGCCTTGCCCTCGCGGCGGGGGACAACTAGCCCCTCAAGCCGCAGGCGCGACAATTGCTGGCTGACCGCGGCCTGACGCGCCGAAAGCAGCTCTTCTAACTCGGTCACCGATTTTTCGCCGGTCACCAGATGACACAGGATCATCAGCCGACCTTCGTGGCTGATCGCCTTTAGAAAGGCGGACGCAGTGGTCGCCTTATCGACGATCTTGTCCAGCTCGTCTTCGCTTAGGTCATCATGCAGAAGAGGCAGTGCCATGCCCGATCCTCGAACGTGGTGCCCGGCCTGTCACACCGGGGCAAGTGGGGGCGGTGTCAGTTCACCGCCGGTTGGTAGTCTGTGTTGTCTTCCAGCATACGGGCAAAGAGGGGCCAGAAGAAATCCTCACCGACATAGCCTTCCATTCTGGCGATTTCGCTGCCGTCCTCTATCAGAATGAATGTCGGTGTAAAGTTGACGCGGCGGGTGTAGGACACGCCCTTGGGCGGGCCAACATGCAGATCCGCGCGCATCAAGGGGGCATATTTGCCCTCTGCCGTCTTGTCATAGGCGGGGTGAATTTCATCATCCCAGGCCATGCAATAGGCGCAGCCGGGCTGTTCCACCATGATCAGCCGCACATCCCCCGCATGGGCCGGCAAAGCCAGAAACCCAACCGCAAGAGAGGCAACACGAAGAATGCTCTGAATAGCCATAGCGCACCGATTGTCCATTGACTGTCGCACAACATAATCTGAATATTTGAATTGCACAAGGAACGGGGGGATCGCGTGCTGGATATTTCCTTTGCCGGGGCCGGGCTTGCCGGTTTGCTCAGCTTTTTCACCCCCTGCATCCTGCCGATGGTGCCATTTTATCTGTGCTACATGGCCGGAATTTCCATGGCAGAGCTGCGCGATGATGCAGCGATTGCGCCGGGGACGCAGCGCCGTCTGGTGCTGTCTTCGGTGGTGTTTGCCAGCGGCGTGACGACGATTTTTGTGCTGCTGGGCATGGGCGCAACCGCCGTTGGGCAGGTTTTTGCGGATTGGAAAGACCTGTTGTCCTATGTGGCCGCAGCGATCCTGTTCGTTTTTGGCCTGCATTTTCTGGGGGTTATCAGGATTGGCCTGCTGTACCGTGAGGCGCGGATCGAAAGCAGCGCGGAACCCTCGACCCTGGTTGGGGCCTATCTGATGGGGCTGGCCTTTGGCTTTGGCTGGACGCCTTGTGTCGGGCCTGCGCTGGCCTCGATCCTGATGATCGCCAGCGGCATGGGGGATGTCTGGCGCGGAGGGCTGTTGCTGCTGGTCTATGGTGTCGGCATGACGGCACCTTTTGTGGTGGCGGCGCTGTTTTCGGGGCCATTTCTGCGTTGGACCGCACGAAATCGTGATAAGCTCAAACATGTTGAAAGACTCATGGGGGTCATGCTGATCCTGTTTGCGATCCTGATCGCCACAAACAGCGTGAACGTCATTGCGCAGTGGATGATCCAGACTTTTCCGGGCTGGACCGCACTCAGCTGATGCAGGCATCCCCGGCATGAATTTGAGAAGGGGAGGATCGGATGAGATATGTGATGAGGCGCGCGGCGGCGGCCGCGCTGGCGCTGCTGATGGCGGCACCCGTATCGGCAGAGCTGGGCGATGACGGGCTGCACAAACAGCCCTGGATGCGTGACACGTTCAAGGATCTGCGCGAAGATCTGGACGAGGCCAATGCCGAGGGCAAGCGGCTGGTCCTGTTCTTTGAACAGCGCGGCTGTATCTACTGCACCAAAATGCACGAAGAGGTGTTTTCGGATCCCGAGATCAGCGCCTATATCGGGGATAACTTCTTTGTCGTGCAGATGAACCTGTATGGGGACATCGAAGTGGTGGATTTCGACGGGGAATCGCTGTCGGAAAAAGACATGGCGCGCAAGTGGCGGGTGATGTTCACCCCCAACATTGTCTTTCTACCAGAAGAGGTGCCAGAGGGCGTGGCCGCGCTGGACGCGGCGGTTGCGGTGATGCCCGGTGCCTTTGGCAAGGGCACCACAATCGACATGTTCACATGGGTCGCCGAGCGGCGCTATACGCTTGATAACGGGGAAGATTTCCAACGATACCACGCCCGTCGGATCCAAGAGCGCAACAACGGATCTTTTGATTAAAAACAGGTCAGATGCGACCAATCGGAGCAATAATTCATTTCTGTGAATTTGTTGTTGCGTGGTGGTGGCGCGGTGGCCTACGGTATACATCAGCCGAAGTTAAGGGTTAGGCCCGGAACAGGGGGCCATAACCCTGATTCTTTAAGCCTAGGGAGGGAATATGAGGCTCACAGCAATCACGGCAGCGGTGACGCTTGCGGCAGGTGTGGCCTGCGCAGAAACCGTTGTGCCCGACGATGTCACATTCAGCGAATATGGTGAAATCTCTGCCTCTCTGACCGGTACGGCCGGGGACGCGGAAAATGGTCGCACGATCATGATCACCAAATCCAAAGGGAACTGCATTTCCTGCCACGCCGTCACGGCGCTGGAGGATGCGCCGTTCCATGGCGAAGTGGGCCCGTCGCTGGACGGTGTCGGCGAATACCGCTCGGCAGAGGAACTGCGCGGCATCGTCGTGAACGCCAAGAAGACCTTTGAAGGTTCGGTCATGCCGGCCTTTTACAAGACGTCCGGGTTCATTCGCCCCGGCGCCGCCTATACGGGCAAAGCCCCGACAGAAGCCCTGACGCCGATCCTCTCGGCCCAGGAAATCGAAGATGTGGTCGCATATTTGCTGACCCTCAAGGACAGCTGAGCTGTCCAGTTCAATCAGGAGTAAAGACGATGGAATTCACTCGTCGCGAAACGCTGGCCATTGGGGCCGGTGCTGCGCTGATGACCGTCCTGCCGTTCCGTGCAAACGCTGCGGCTGAGGATGCGATCACCGAATTCACTGGCGGGGCCGCTCTGGCCGATGCTGGTGTCGAACTGACCGCACCGGAAATCGCGGAAAACGGCAACACCGTTCCGATCGCGGTCTCCGCCGAAGGCGCGTCGGCCATTCTGGTTCTGGCCGCTGGCAACCCGACTCCGGGTGTCGCCCAGTTCAATTTTGGCCCGCTGGCCGCCACACAGGCTGCATCCACCCGGATTCGCCTGGCTGGCACGCAGGACGTGATCGCCATCGCCAAACTGGCGGACGGATCCTTTGCCCGCGCCTCCAAGACCGTCAAGGTCACCATCGGCGGCTGCGGCGGCTAAGTTTAGGAGAACAGAACAATGGCATCTGGTGTCAAACCCCGCGTCAAGGCCCCCAAAAAGGCAGCAGCCGGTGAGGCTGTGACCCTCAAGACCCTGATTTCGCACAAAATGGAATCGGGTCAGCGTAAGGGCAAGGATGGCAACATCATCCCGCGCTCGATCATCAATCGCTTTACCTGCGATTTCAATGGCCAGAACGTCGTAGACGTGACCCTGGAACCGGCGATCTCGACCAACCCGTATATCGAATTTGAGGCCACCGTGCCCGAAGCCGGTGAATTTAAATTCACCTGGTACGATGACGATGGCGATGTCTATGAGACATCCAAAAAGGTCGCGATCGGCTGATCTGATGAAAACCCTGTCCCCGGAGCGCGCCGGGGGCAGGGTGCCATCCGCTGCCCGGTCGGGCAGCAGGAAAGCCTAGGGAGGGAACTTTCATGAAATTCAAGGCAATGACGGCAATGGCCGCACTGCTGGCCGCTCCGATGGTGTTTGCGGGCGGCGCTGATGACGATGTACTGACCATCAACGAAGACCTGGAAATGGTCACCAAAACCGCCGCGCCTGCGCATATGGCGGATGATGTGGACGAAATCATTTCGGGCTGGCATTTCCGCTCGGATGAAACCCAGGCGCTGCAAATGGATGATTTTGACAATCCGGGCATGATCTTTGTCGATCAGGCGCTGGATATGTGGAACGCCGCCGAAGGCTCTGAGGGCAAGGCCTGTGCTGACTGCCATGGCGATGCCGAAGAAAGCATGGCCGGTGTCGCCGCCACCTATCCCAAGTGGAATGATGGCGCCGAAGAGGTCCGCACCCTGCAGATGCAGGTCAATGACTGCCGCGAAAACCGCATGGGCGCTAAGCCCTTCAAATATGACGCTGGCGCCGCGGTCAGCATGGAGGCGATGATCACCTCTTATTCGCGCGGTATGCCGGTGAATGTGGCCATTGACGGTCCCGCTGCCGCGATGTGGGAGCAGGGCAAGGAAATGTACTACACCCGCACCGGTCAGCTGGAACTGTCCTGTGCCAATTGCCACGAACAGAACTACGGCAACTTTATCCGGGCCGATCATCTGTCCCAGGGGCAGATCAATGGTTTCCCGGCCTATCGCCTGAAAAACGCCAAGCTGAACGGGGTTCACAGCCGCTTTAAGGGCTGTGTGCGCGACACCCGTGCGGAAACCTATTCGCCCGGCTCGGCTGATTTCATCGCGCTGGAACTGTATGTAAAGTCGCGTGCCAACGGCCTGTCGGTCGAAGGCCCGTCGGTGCGTAACTGATCCAACTCTCCCTCCCTGCGCCGCTCCTCAGGCGCAGGGATTTTCCCCTTAAATTACATTCACACATGCGCATGTGTGTCGCGAGAGAGAAAGAAAGACCCTCCCCATGATCTCAAGACGCGATTTTCTGCAGGTGTCCATGGCGGCTTCGGCTATGGTCGGCGCCTCTGGCTTTGGCAACTGGGCCCGCCTGGCGGCACAGCAATCCCTGACGCAGGATCAGCTTCTGCAGTTTGACACGTTTGGCAATGTCAGCCTGATCCATGTCACCGACATCCATGCGCAGCTGAAACCGATCTATTTCCGCGAACCCGAAGTGAATATCGGTGTCGGCGGCAACAAAGGGGCGGTGCCCCACATCACCGGCGCGGATTTCCGCAAGGCCTATGGCATCAATGACGGCTCTCCCAGTCATTACGCCCTGACCTATAACGATTTTTCGGCGCTGGCGGGCACCTATGGCCGTGTTGGCGGTCTGGATCGCGTGGCCACGGTGATCAATTCGATCCGCGCCGATCGCCCCGATGCGATCCTGCTGGATGGCGGCGACACCTGGCATGGTTCCTACACCTGCTATCACACGCAGGGCCAGGACATGGTCAATGTGATGAACGCGCTGAAGCCCGATGCGATGACCTTCCACTGGGAATTTACCCTGGGCTCTGACCGCGTGAACGAGATCGTCGAGAACCTGCCTTTCGCCGCTCTGGGTCAGAACATCTTTGACGCGGAATGGGATGAACCGGCCGAGCTGTTCCCCCCCTACAAGTTCTTTGAGCGTGGCGGCGTCAAGGTTGCCGTCATCGGTCAGGCCTTCCCCTATATGCCCATCGCCAACCCGCGCTGGATGTTCCCGGAATACTCGTTCGGGATCCGCGACGAGAACATGCAGGCCATGGTCGACGAAGTGCGCGCACAGGGCGCCGAATGTGTTGTGGTGCTGAGCCACAACGGTTTTGACGTGGATAAAAAGATGGCCAGCCGCGTGCAGGGCATCGACGTGATCCTGTCGGGTCACACCCATGACGCGCTGCCCGAGCCCTATCTGGTGAACGAAACCATCGTTGTGGCCTCGGGTTCGAACGGTAAATTCGTCAGCCGTGTCGATCTGGACATTCGTGACGGCCGCATGATGGGCTTCCGCCACAAGCTGATCCCGATCTTTTCGGATGTGATCACCCCGGATGCCGATGTGGCCGCCCTGATCGACGAGCAGCGCGCGCCCTACAAGGCGCAGCTCGAAGAGGTGATCGGCAACACCGACAGCCTGCTGTATCGCCGCGGCAACTTTAACGGCAGCTGGGATGACCTGATCTGCGACGCGCTGATTTCCGAGCGCGAAGCGGACATCGCCATGTCGCCCGGCGTGCGCTGGGGCCCGTCGATCCTGCCCGGTCAGGACATCACCCGCGAAGACATCTGGAACGTCACCTCCATGACCTATGGCGAGGCGTATCGTTCGGAAATGACAGGTGAATTTATCAAGGTGATCCTTGAGGACGTGGCCGACAACATCTTTAACCCGGATCCCTATTACCAGCAGGGCGGGGATATGGTGCGGATCGGTGGCATGGGCTACCGCTGCGATATCTCCAAACCGCAGGGCGAGCGCATCAGCGAGATGACCCTGCTCAAGACCGGTGAAAAGATCGATCCTTCCAAGACCTATATCGTCGCCGGCTGGGCCAGCGTGAACGAGGGCACCGAAGGGCCGCAGATCTGGGACGTGGTGGAAAACCACATCCGCAACCAGGGCACCATCAAACTGGCACCCAACAATTCCGTCGATGTCGTAGGCATCTGACACAGGAAACCCAAATGAGGGGCGTGTGGTCACGCCCTTCTTTTTCAACGTGATCCATTCACATAAGCGAATGAGATTATCCGAGAGGAGGCAAAAATGGCCGATGAAAAGAAGCACGCCGCTTCGCGTCGCCAGTTCCTGACCGGTGCGGCGGCACTGGGCGCGGGAGCGGTGGCCGCTGGCGCGGCAAAAGCAGCGGGGCCGGACCCGCTGATCACCGAAGTGCAGGAATGGGCCAGTGGCCTGGGTGACGGCGTAGACGCCACCCCCTATGGTCTGCCGATCAAATACGAAGAAGACGTGATCCGCCGCAACGTGGAATGGCTGACCGCCGACACGATCAGCTCGATCAACTTCACCCCGATCCACGCGCTGGACGGCACGATCACCCCGCAGGGCTGTGCGTTTGAACGCCACCACTCGGGCGCGATCGAGCTGCGCAAAGATGATTATCGCCTGATGATCAACGGTCTGGTCGATAAGCCGCTGGTCTTTACCTATGCCGATCTGGAGCGTTTCCCGCGCGAAAACCATGTGTATTTCTGCGAATGCGCGGCGAATACCGGCATGGAATGGGCCGGTGCGCAGCTGAACGGCGCGCAGTTCACCCATGGCATGATCCACAACATGGAATATTCCGGTGTCTCCCTGCGCACCCTGCTGAACGAGGCAGGTCTGGATGCGGCGGGCGATCTGGCTGACAAATGGGTCTATGTCGAGGGCGCGGACGCGTCGTCGAATGGCCGCTCCATCCCGATGGAAAAGGCGCTGGACGATGTTCTGGTGGCCTTCAGCGCCAATGGCGAAGCCCTGCGCAAAGAGCATGGCTACCCGGTGCGTCTGGTTGTGCCCGGCTGGGAAGGCAATATGTGGGTCAAGTGGCTGCGCCGCATTGAGGTCATGGATGGCCCGGTCGAAAGCCGCGAAGAGACCTCGAAATACACCGACACGCTCGAAGACGGCACCTCGCGCAAATGGACCTGGGTCATGGATGCGAAATCCGTGATCACCTCGCCCAGCCCGCAAAAGCCGATCCAGCACGGTCCCGGCCCGATGGTCATCACCGGCATGGCCTGGTCCGGCCATGGTCGCATCACCCGTGTTGATGTGTCCAAAGATGGCGGCAAGACCTGGGAAACCGCACGTTTGGGCAGCACCCAGGGCAACAGCAAGGCCCTGACCCGCTTCTATCTGGACACGACCTGGGACGGCGAGGAAATGTTCCTGCAGGCCCGCGCCATGGACGAAACCGGTTACGTTCAGCCGAGCAAAGCGCAGCTGCGTGAAGTGCGCGGCCTGAACTCGATCTACCACAACAACTGCATCCAGACCTGGTGGGTGAAAGCCAACGGGGAGGCCGAAAATGTCGAAGTCTCTTAATCTTTTTGCCGGGGCCGCACTGGGCCTTGGGGCGACCTTTGTGGCTGCCTATAACTTTGCCGATCGCAACGTCGCCAAGATGCCGGAAAACCCGGACATGATGGCCGCGCTGCCGACGCCTGTTGCGCCGACCGCCTCGCTGGCGCCGGCCGGTGGCCTGATCGCCGCCGCCAATGCGTCGACCCCCGGTGTGGGGCAGAATTTCGGTCTGGGCCGCGAAGCCATGGCCGAAGAAATCGCCGCCTGGGATGTCGATGTTCAGCCCGATGGCACCGGTCTGCCCGACGGGTCCGGCAACGCCTATGACGGCGAGTCGATCTTTGAGGACAACTGCGCGGTCTGCCATGGCTCCTTTGCCGAGGGCGTCGACAACTGGCCGAAACTGGCCGGTGGTGACGGCACCCTGGCGGATGAGGATCCGCTGAAAACCGTGGGCAGCTACTGGCCGCACCTGTCGACCGTCTGGGACTATGTGAACCGCTCCATGCCCTTTGGCGCGGCGCAGACCCTGACCGCTGACGAAGTCTATGCGATCACGGCCTATATCCTGTATTCCAACGACCTGATCGACGATGATTTCGAACTGTCCAAGGACACCTGGAACGAGGTTGTTCTGCCCAATGCGGGTGGGTTCATTCTGGATGACCGGGCCGAGACCGAATACACGATCTGGCGCACCGAACCCTGCATGGAAAACTGCAAGGACAGCGTGGAAATCACCATGCGCGCCACGGTTCTGGACGTGACCCCGGACGAGGAAGGCGGCGAAATGGCGATGGCCGAAGACCATGCCGCAGCCCCCGCAGCCGAAGCCGCTCCGGCTGAGACCGTGCAGGTTGCTGCTGCAGAAACGCCTGCCGCCGAAGAGACCCCCGCCGCTGCGCCCGCCATGGCCGCGCTGGATGCAGATCTGGTGGCCAAAGGGGAAAAGGTCTTTAAGAAATGTAAGGCCTGCCACCAGATTGGTGATGGTGCCAAGGACCGCACCGGCCCGCAGTTGAACGGGATTATGGGGCGCGCGATTGGCGGTGTCGAAGGGTTCAAATATTCCAAAACCATGGGCAGCATGGGCGGCACCTGGGACGAGGAAAACATGGCGGCTTTCCTGGCCAATCCCAAAAAATACGTCAAAGGCACCAAGATGTCTTTTGCCGGTCTGAAAAAAGAAGCAGATCTGGCAGCGGTGACGGAATATCTGAAGTCCTACTCTCAGTGACCTCTGTCCTGACGATAAACCGCGACTGAAAATAGGATGCATGCATTCGGGCAACCGGGTGCGTGCATCATGCATGGGAGGGGACCAATGCAGAAAATCGTCAATATCATGGCGCCGGTTCTGGGGGGAACTGCGCTGATGCTGGGGGTCGCTTATGGCTGGACCGCCCGCGACTATCGAGCGTCAGAAATCGAGGCAGCGCAAACGCTTGCGGCATCGTCCCTTGCATCGGCGGATCGCGCCAATGCGGGGCTGGTTGCGCTGCGGGATCAATTGAAAACCGCGACGGACACAGTTGCGGCCCAGACCGCAGAGATCGCCGCGCTTCAGGCCCGGCTGGAGGCGGATCCGAGTGCCGCCGCAGCCGTCGCCCCGGCAGAGCCCGACACGCAGGTTGCAGATGCCGGTCCGCTGTTGGGCGACCCGGAAAAAGGCGCTGGCATTTACCGTTTATGTTCCAGCTGTCACCAGCTGGGAGAGGGGGCCGAGAACCGCACCGGGCCGCATCTGAATCTGATTTTTGGTCGCCGGGCCGGGGCGATTGACGGGTTCAAATATTCCAAAGGGATGGAGCGCGCCTTTGATGATGGTCTGGTCTGGGATGCTGAACATCTGGACGCCTATATCGAAAACCCAAAGGCGCTGATTTCGGGCACCCGCATGTCGTTTCGCGGCATCAAGGATGCACGGGATCGCCACGATCTGATCGCCTATCTGCGTCAGTTTTCCGACAATCCGCAGGACATCCCGGAATCTGCACCCACCATGGATGCGCCCGAGGTGGAGCTGCCGCCTGAAATCCTCGCCATTGTTGGTGACAAGGATTACGGCGAATATCTCGCTTCGGAATGTCTGACCTGTCACAAGCGTGACGGGGCGGATGATGGCATCCCGTCGATCACCTTCTGGCCGACCGAGGATTTTGTCATCGCCATGCACGCCTACAAGAAAAAGCTGCGTCCGCATCCGGTGATGCAGATGATGGCGGGCCGTCTGGATGACGAAGAGATCGCGGCGCTGGCCGCCTATTTTGCCGAGCTGGAGTAAGCACGGCATTTCAACGAACAGGAGGCCGGTGCGCTGGAGATCAGACAGGCAGGACATCACCCGATCGGGCAGGGCCGGGGGGCGGGATCAGGATCGCGCGCCGGGTCTGTGTTCTGCCCGTTGGGCTGGTGGCGGCCGTTGCCTTCCGGTGCGTTTCACCCTGTGTCCTGCGGGGGCCGCGGAGACAGGCATCTCAAATACAGCCACCTCAGACACAGCACATCGCGTCTTGGCATGTCTGATTGCATTGTGGCCCATGGTATACAATCTTTGTGCGAATGCAGCGAAAGCACCGGCAAGCTGTTGATCCTGAAGCAGATCCGGGGACAATGTTCCCCACCGGATCAACGTGCCAGCCAGGCCATGCGGGGCCAACGCTCTGCTGTATTGCCAGCATATTCCGGGCGGGAATGGGAGAGGGCATCGCCTTTGGTTTCCCCCCGAAATCAGTCCAACTCAGGAGGAAAATGGACATGACATTTAACAGACGTACGTTTCTGGGCACGGCCGGTGTTGCAGCAGCGGGCACGCTGGCTGCGCCGATGGTGCAGGCCGCTGGCCATGGCAAACCCCGTGTGGTGGTGATTGGCGGCGGCGCAGGCGGTGCAACCGCGGCGCGTTATGTGGCCAAGGACAGCAAGGGTGAGATCGACGTTACCCTGATCGAACCGACCCGCACCTATTACACCTGCTTCTTCTCCAACCTCTATATCGGCGGCTTCCGCGATCTTTCCAGCATCGGCCACACCTATGGCGGTCTGGCGTCGGACTATGGCATCAATGTTGTGCATGACTGGGCGACCGGCGTGGACCGCGATGCCAAGACCGTGGCGCTGGCGGGGGGCGGCAAGGTGCCTTACGACCGGCTGATCATCTCGCCTGGTATCGACTTTGTCGACGGGGCTGTGCCCGGCTGGGATCTGAGCGCCCAGGGCAAGATGCCCCATGCCTACAAGGCCGGCACCCAGTCCGAATTGCTAAAGCGCCAGCTGATGGCGATGCCGCAGGGCGGCACCTATGTCATGGTGGCCCCGCCCAACCCTTATCGCTGCCCTCCGGGCCCGTATGAGCGGATCTCGATGGTGGCGCATTACCTGAAAAACAACAACCCGACCGCCAAGATCCTGATCGCGGATCCCAAGCCGAAATTCTCTAAACAGGCGCTGTTCGAAGAAGGCTGGGAAAAGCATTACGGTGGCATGATCGAACGCATTGGCCCCGATTTCGGCGGTGAAAACGTGTCGGTGAACGCGGCTGACATGACCGTCGATATTGACGGCGAAGTGGTCAAGGCCGATGTCTGCAATGTCATTCCGGCGCAAAAAGCCGGGGCGATCTGCGATGCAGCAGCCCTGACCGAAGGCAATTGGGCCCCGGTGTCCGGGCACACGATGCAATCGCGTCTGGATGAGAATATTCACATTCTGGGTGATGCGACCAATCAGGGCGACATGCCGAAATCCGGCTATTCCGCCAACAGCCAGGCCAAGGTTGCGGCCATGGCCGTGCGCGGCGCGCTGACCGGGTCCAAGGTCTTCCCGGCGAAATTCTCCAACACCTGCTGGTCGCTGATCGAAACCAATGACGGCATCAAGGTGGGGGCGTCTTACAAGGCGACCGATGAAAAGATCGCCAAGGTTGATGGGTTCATCTCGCAGACCGGCGAGGATGCGGATCTGCGCCAGCGCACCTATGAGGAAAGCGTGGGCTGGTATGCGGGTATCACCGCCGACATGTTCGGCTGATGTCCGGGTCTTGACCAAAAGGGAAGGGCGCCCAATTCGGCGCCCTTTTCTATCTGGGCCTAAAGCAGGGAAAGCCCCAGCCCTGTCATATCAGGGGCTTACTGCAGAAATGCAAAAAACTGTCTCACCCAACTCTGCCTGAAACTTTCAGTTTCAACGGACCCTGGTCCTAGGCTCAGCACCCATTAATTTACAACGCTCAGTTCGCCAGATTTTGTTCCAGGCCAGGCATATGGCCGCAGGAATAGTTTTCTATTTCAAGGGCATATAACGCAGGTTGGGGCAAAATCCGGCGAACCCGTACGGGCATGGAGAAATGCACACCCGCAGCGGCGCGGATCCCTTGCAAAGGCAACCAGCCTTTTCTGCGGAACCCAAACCACTGATACCGCGCATTTTTCCATGCTGAGCGCCGTAAATTAATGGGTCCTGAGCCTAGGCGTTGAGCTGTGTTTCAGCGTATTTTCACTGCGCTCTAGTTGCCCTCTTGCGGGGCGTCTGTGTCCTGACCCGGCACCGTGCAGCGCAGCACCCAGACGTCGTAACGCGGGTGATCCAGCGGGTTCAGCGCCGGGGAACTGGCCACCATCCAACCGCGATAGACCGGCTGGGCAATCCCTGCCTCGCGGATGGTCATAAACGCATAGGCATCGCCCGACGGGTTGCCCTTGGGATAGCGGCATTCCTGCAGCTGGATCTCGATCAGCCCCAGCGCCGCCGCCTCGCCATTCTGCATGGTAAAGTCATAGGTCTTGGCGTTCAGCTTATCCAGCGCGCGCAGCACCGCGCCGCTGCCGGGGTTCACCGCCTCTTGTGCGCTTAGGGGAACAGCAAAGGCCAGAACAGCGGCCAGACTGGTGACAAAGCGGCGCAGGGTCATTCCTCGCCCCCGCCGCTGACAAATTTCAACAGCAGCGAAATCAGGCTGACCGCGCCCTGCGTGTCCAGCACCTCGTCCCCTGCCTCGTAATAGAAAGGCGAGCCGCCGGGGCTGATTTCCACGAAATTGCCACCCAAAAGCCCCTCGGACGCGACGACGATGGCGCTGTCATCGGGGATCAGGATGCCGTCGCGGATCTGCACGACCGTGTCGGCGCGGTAGGTGTCGGGGTTCAGGGTGATGTCGGTCACAGTGCCGACCTTGACCCCGGCCAGACGCACATCCGTGCCCACATTCACGCCCTCTAGCGAGCGGAAAGAGGCGCTTAACTCATAGCCCGTGCTTTGCAGCTGAAACCCGGTGCTTTGCACCGCATACAGGCCAAATGCCAAAGCGGCGGCCAATACGCCGCCGCCTACGATCACCTCGGTGGTGGAATGGCTCATTCCGGGCTCCATGCCTCGTAATCAGACCGGTCTGCGGGCTTGGCCTGACGCAGAGATCCTGCGGGCGCATAGGCCAGCGCGGTGCCGGTCAGGTTTTCCTGATGCGGCTTTTCCCAGGTTTTGTGCGGCAGGGGGCGGTCGGTTGGCAGCTCTGCAAAAGTGTGATGCAGCCAGCCATGCCAGTCGGGGCTGATCCGGCTGGCCTCGGCCTCGCCATTGTAGATCACCCAGCGGCGTTTGCCGTCAGCGGTCTGGTAAAAGATGTTGCCCTGCTCATCCTCACCCACTTTCTGCCCTTTGCGCCAGGTATAGATCTGGGTGTTGAGGGTCTGCCCGTTCCACCAGGTCACGGCGCGCAGCAGAGTGTTGAGAATGCCCATGGACGACTCCTGTCTCAAGTGCGTCTGGTGATAAAGAAGAACGGGGCGAAGGTCCAGTGCCCCCGCGCCCCGCGACATGTTGCATGACGCCACACCGCGCAGCGCGCCGATCAGACGCCCCGCCCGGCAGGCCCGACGCTTAGCAGCAGCTGTTGGGGGCCAGCGCGGTCAGCTCGATCTCGATGCGGTATTTCGGGTCGATCAGGTTGCATTCCACCATGGTTGCCGCTGGGGGATTCGCGCCGAATTTTTCCGCCAGAACCGGCCAGCAGGGTTCAAATTCTGCCGCGTCGGGCAGGTAATAGTTGACGCGCACCGCATCGGCCAGGGATGCGCCCGCCTCGGCCAGTGCCTTTTCGATCACCTCAAAGGCGCTTTTGCATTGGGCGACAACGTCGTCACCCTGTCCCACAGTGCCCGCCACATGGACAAAGCCCCCGGCGACGACAGCGCGGCAATAGCCGATCTTGGCTTCGAATTCGCCACCCGAAGAAATACGCTTGATCATGATTTTTCCAGTCCTCGACAAGTTTTCGCAAAAGCATTGCCTCAATCCTGCGGCAGGCTCAAACAGGAATGTGAAAGGGGTTGGCCAAATGCCGCAGGGGCGCGCCGAACAGGACAAGCAGAAAACCGCGCTGGCAAAGGCGCGCGAGGCCGAGCGCAACCGCCCGCGCCCCGGTGGCGGCTGGTCACATCGGGTCGAGGTGCTGCGCAATCCCGTGGTGGTGCCGCCGCATGAGCGCGGCTTTGTGCAACGGGCCGGGATCCTGCGCGCCAATGGCAGCTATTGCGCCCAGGGCGCGCTGTGGCGAAAAAACCGCCCGCTGACGCAGCCCCCGGCGGGGCCCGAGGGCGATGTCCGCGAGCTCGAGGGTACATGGCTGTGGGGCGGCGTGTTGTGGCGTCATTTCGGCCATTTCCTGGTGGAAAGCACTGGGCGGCTTTGGGCGCTGCCCGCCTTGCCGGAAAAGATCGCCGGCGTGCTGTTCATCCCCAAAAGCCCCGAAGCGGGGTTTGATCTGGAACCCTATCAGCGCCTGTTCCTGGACATGGCCGGTGTGGGGCGCGTGAAAATCGCCCGGATGCCTGTGCGGCCACAGAAATTATTCGTGCCGGGTCAGGGCTTTGGTCTGGGTCAGATTTCCGAGGGCACGCCGCATATGCAACGGTTCTGCCAGCGCAGCTTCGCCCGCGACATTGCCCCGGACGGGCCGGAAAAACTGTTTATCTCGCGGTCTCGCCTTGGGGCGCGGCGGGGCAAATTGCTGTGCGAAGACCGGCTGGACAGCTATCTGCGCGATGCGGGCTACACCGTGTTTCATCCTCAGGATCATGACCTGCCCACGCAGATCGCCCGCTACAAGGCCGCGCGACAGGTGATCGCCTCTGAAGGATCGGCCATCCACCTTTTCGCCATGGTCGCGCGCCCGGAACAGCAATTGGCGATCATGGTGCGGCGACTGTCAGCCGCCACCGGGTTTATTCAGAAACATGTGGAAGGGTTCACCGGGCGCGCGCCGCTTTTGGTCAATGAAATCACCGACAGCTGGCAGCCCGATGGGCTGGAAACCGGGCGTCACGCCATGGGCCTGCTGGATTTTGCAGCGGCGCAACAGGCGCTGGTTTCGGCGGGGTTCATCGCGCCGGGGCCGGTTTGGGCGCAACCCTCAGATGCCGAGATCACCACCGCCTGGGCCGCCACGGAACAGGCCGTTCTGGCAGGATCGGTGGGTTAAAAACCCACCCTACGGCGCGTGTCATGGGTAAGGTGGGTTTTCAACCCACCGTACGCAGGGCGTTGACCACGTCGCTGCCGCTTTGCGCCAGCGGGGCCGAGAGAATATCGGCGTCGCGTTCCAAAGCCTCTGCCAATTGTTGACGATAAGCCGCACGAGGGATTTCCTGCCCGCCCAGGCTGGCCAGATGCGGTGTGATGAATTGCGTGTCAAACAGGGTAAACCCGGTGCGCCGGAGCAGATCCACCAGCCAGGCCAGCGCGATTTTTGACGCATCGGTGCGGTAAGAAAACATCGATTCCCCGCAATAGGCCCTGCCCAGCGTCACACCATAGACGCCGCCGACCAGAGTATCCTCCATCCAGACCTCAAGCGAATGGGCGTGGCCCTGCGCGTAAAGCTGGGTGTAGAGATCACGGATTTCGCCATTGATCCAGGTTTCGGCCCGATCAGCGCAGCCATCCAGAACCCCGCCAAAATCGCGGTTTAACGTGACCTGATAATCATCGCGCCGCAGCCGTTTGGCCAGGCTGCGCGAGACATGGAACCCCTGCAGCGGCAGTACACCACGGCGGCGCGGATCGACCCAGAAAATCTCGGGATCGTCGCGATGTTCCGACATGGGAAACACGCCCGACGCATAGGCGTGCAGCAAAAGCTCGGAGGTGACCGTCACAAAACAGCCCTCCGAGCCAAAGGTCTATCAGCTGTCCAGCCCACCGGCATCCAGCCATTTTTCCAGCCAGTGAATGTTGTATTCCCCGGTATGGATGTCCTTTTCCTGCAAGAGCTTATGGAACAGCGGCACGGTGGTGTCGATGCCATCCACGATCAGCTCGCCCAGGGCGCGGTTCAGACGGGCCAGCGCCTCGGGCCGGTCGCGGCCATGCACGATCAGCTTGGCGATCAGGCTGTCGTAATAGGGCGGGATGCGATAGCCGTCATATAGCGCGCTGTCCATACGCACCCCCAGACCGCCCGGCGCATGGTAATGCGAAATCGGGCCGGGGCAGGGGGCAAAATTGGGCAGGCGTTCGGCGTTGATGCGGACCTCGATCGCGTGGCCATTGATCTCCAGATCGTCCTGAGCAAAGGACAGCGGCAGGCCCGACGCGACGCGGATCTGTTCGCGCACCAGATCCTGACCAAAGATCGCCTCGGTCACGGGGTGTTCCACCTGCAGACGGGTGTTCATTTCGATGAAATAGAACTCGCCATCCTCATACAGAAATTCGATTGTGCCCGCGCCGGAATAGCCCATCTGAGCCACAGCATCGGCACAGATCTTGCCGATGCGCGCGCGCTCTTCGGGGGTGATAGAGGGGCCGGGGGCCTCTTCAAACACCTTCTGGTGGCGGCGCTGCAGCGAACAGTCGCGTTCGCCCAAATGCACCCCGTTGCCCTGACCATCGCCAAAGACCTGGATCTCGATATGGCGCGGTTTCTGCAGGTATTTTTCGATATAGACTTCGTCATTGCCAAAGGCGGCCTTGGCCTCCGAACGGGCGGTGGGGAAGGCAATCTCCATCTCCGCATCGGAATTGGCGACCTTCATGCCGCGCCCACCGCCGCCGGCAGTGGCCTTGACGATCACGGGATAGCCGAATTCCGCGCCGATGCGCTTGGCATCTTCCAGCGTTTCAACGCCGCCATCACTGCCGGGAACAACGGGAATGCCCAGTTCCTTGGCCGTGTCCTTTGCGGTGATCTTGTCGCCCATGATGCGGATATGCGCCGCGCTGGGGCCGATGAATTTCAGCCCGTGATCTTCGACGATCTGCACAAAACGCGCGTTTTCGGACAAAAAGCCATAGCCCGGATGGATTGCCTGTGCCCCGGTCACTTCGCAGGCGGAAATGATTGCCGGGATCGACAGGTAGCTGTCCGTCCCCGGAGCCGGGCCGATACAGATGGTTTCATCGGCCATACGCACATGCATGGCATCGGCATCCGCCGTGGAATGCACCGCCACGCTGGCAATGCCCATTTCGCGGCAGGCGCGGATCACGCGCAGGGCGATTTCGCCCCGGTTGGCAATCAGGATCTTGTCGAACATCTCTGCGCCCCCTTATTCGAGGATCACAAGCGGCGCGCCGTATTCCACCGGAGCGCCATCCTCGACCAGGATACGTTTCACGGTGCCCGCGCGCGGGGCGGGGATGTGGTTCATGGTCTTCATCGCCTCGACGATCAGCAGCGTGTCACCTTCGCTGACGGTCTGACCAACGCTGACAAAAGCGGGCGAACCCGGCTCGGCCTGCATGTAAACGGTTCCAACCATGGGCGACGTCACCGCGCCGGGATGGGCGGCGGGATCTTCGGGCATGTCATCGGCAGGGGCAGCGGCGGGTGCAGCGGCCACGGGCGCAGCAACAGGGGCGGCAGCAGGCACAGCGACCTGAACCGGCGCCGCCTGGGGCTGAACCCGGCTGACGCGGACATTCAGGCTGTCATCCTCGCCATATTCGCGCTTGACCTGCAATTCCGTCAGATCGTTTTCGCGCAGCAGTTCCGCCAGAGCCTTGATAAAGGCCACATCCGTTTCATGGTTGTTGCTCATGCAATCCTCGCCACTTCCCCTGGGCTGGCCGCATTACGTTACGGCCACGTTTCGGCGCTTATAGGCCAAGGGGTGATATAGGCCAAGGGCCAGGCCTTGAAAAGAAGGGCACGTGTCGGAAGCCACAGGAAAAGCCGGGGAAAAATGCATCTTCCCCGGCAGAATGGCGTATCAGCCTGCTGCTTCCAGCAGGGCGCGGGGGGGCGGATCATCCTGTTGCACCGTCGTCGTGATGCCCCGCGTGTCGGGCCTGAACGAATCCGGGCGTATGTCGTCCAGCGCCTCATAGCCGCGCACGGCCTCTTCGGCCTGGGTTGGCGTTGTCGCGCGGGGCGTGGTGTCATCCGCCCCGTCCTTGCGCCCCTGTTCTGGCTGGGCTTCTTCGGGGGTTTCGCGGATCTTAAGCGCCTGATCGTCCAGGATCTGACTGATCTTAAGCTGCATGATCGTCGGCGGGGCCACATGGGTGGCTGGGTCCGGCAGCTCACGCCGCGGGTTGCCCTGCTGCGGAGGCGGCTGGCCGTCACTCATCATTCTGCCCATCCCGCGCGAGGCGTTGGGCGGCTGTACTTTCTGCTGCGATTGGGGCTGTTTTGACAGCGCAGGCAGGCCAAGCGGGTGTCCCGTGGCCAGCGGCGCAATCCATGAAGTTGGGCCTGCGAAATGCATGTTTCACTGCTCCGTCCAGAGCGCCCCCACCGTGAAACAGGTTAGCACAAAGTAAGCGCCCCCGCAGCAAGCCCATAGAATTAAGACTATTTACCTGTTTCTTGGTTAACATCTGGGGCAGGGCACAGAGCCATTCGGGGAAGGGCGCGCATAGCGGCCCCAACAACTCACATGGTAAAGCGTTAACTGTTCTGGGGGCGTGAGGCTGCAATTGCCCGATGGTTTTGTGAGCGGCACGGCTGAAATCGTGCAGTGTTTCACGAATCACGACCACAAAAAAAACCGGCCCCGAAAGGCCGGTTTTCAAAGAGAGTGCCACGCTGTTTTAGCGGTTCATTCTGTTTTCGATGAGGTCATCGACGACGGCGGGTTCAGCGAGTGTTGATGTGTCGCCGAGGGATCCGTAGTCGTTTTCTGCGATTTTGCGCAGGATGCGGCGCATGATTTTGCCGGAGCGGGTTTTGGGCAGGCCGGGGGCCCATTGGATCAGGTCCGGGCTGGCGATCGGGCCGATTTCGGTCCGCACCCAGGTGCGCAGTTCCTTGTACAGCTCGTCCGTGGGTTCGACGCCATTCATCAGGGTGACATAGCAGTAAATGCCCTGGCCCTTGATGTCATGCGGATAGCCGACCACGGCGGCCTCGGCCACTTTTTCATGGGCGACCAGCGCGCTTTCGACCTCGGCCGTGCCCATGCGGTGGCCCGACACGTTGATCACATCGTCCACGCGGCCGGTGATCCAGTAATCGCCGTCCGCGGCGCGGCGGCAGCCATCGCCCGAGAAGTAATAGCCTTTGTAATCGGCAAAATACGTCTTCTGGAAGCGTTCGTGATCGCCCCAGACCGTGCGCATCTGACCGGGCCAGCTGTCCTTCAGGCACAGCACCCCTTCGGTCGGGCTTTCGTGGATTTCCTCGCCCGAAGTCGGGTCCAGAACCACCGGCTGCACGCCAAAGAACGGTTTCATCGCCGCGCCCGGTTTGGTCGCGTGGGCGCCGGGCAGCGGGGTCAGCAGATGGCCGCCGGTTTCGGTCTGCCACCAGGTGTCAACGATCGGGCAGCGGCCGCCGCCAACCACGTCATTATACCAGTTCCAGGCCTCGGGGTTGATCGGTTCGCCCACGGTGCCCAGGATTCGCAGCGAGGATAGGTCGCATTTGGTTACAAAGTCATTACCCTGGCCCATCAGCGCGCGGATCGCGGTCGGCGCGGTGTAGAACTGGTTGACCTTGTGCTTTTCGCAGACCTGCCAGAAGCGGCTGGCATCGGGGTAGGTCGGCACGCCTTCAAACATCAGCGTGGTGGCGCCATTGGCCAGCGGACCATAGACGATATAGCTGTGGCCCGTGACCCAACCCACGTCAGCGGTACACCAGTAGATGTCGCCCTCATGATAGTCGAACACAACTTCTTGTGTCAGAGCGGCGTAAAGCAAATATCCACCACTTGAATGTACAACCCCCTTGGGCTGACCGGTTGAGCCCGAGGTATACAGGATGAAAAGGGGATCTTCGGCACTCATCTCAGCGGGCTGGCTGAAATCGGCGGCCTCCAGAACCATTTCGTTGTAGTCAAAGTCGCGGCCATCGGTCCAGGTTGTCTGGCCTCCGGTGCGCTTGACCACCAGGCATTTCACATCGTCCTTGCAATGCAGCAGGGCCTGATCCGCATTGGATTTCAGCGGGGTCTTGCGGCCGCCGCGCGGGGCTTCGTCTGCGGTGATGATCAGTTTGGCATCGGACCCGTTGACACGGGCGGCCAGGGCGTCGGGGCTGAAGCCCGCGAAAACGATGGAATGGATCGCGCCGATGCGCGCGCAGGCCAGCATGGCATAGGCGGCTTCGGGGATCATCGGCAGATAGATGATGACGCGGTCGCCCTTGCGAACACCCAGGGTTTCCAACACGTTGGCCATCTTGCAGACGCTTTTGTGCAGCGCCTTGTAGGTGATGTGCTGGGCGGCCTCATTGGGGTCGTCGGGTTCGAAAATAATGGCGGTCTGATCGCCGCGGGTCTCAAGATGGCGGTCAACGCAGTTGGCGGCCACGTTTAGGGTGCCATCGGCAAACCATTTGATGTCCACCTCACCGAATGTGTAGTTCACATCCTTGATCTGCGTCGGCGTCTTGATCCAGTCCAGACGCTGCGCCTGCTCCGCCCAGAACGCCTCTGGCTCGTTCACAGAACGCGCGTACATCTCATCATAACGCGCCTCATCAACATGCGCAGACGAAACAAGCTCCGACGACGGCGGGTAAGTTT
>JAOASD010000022.1 GCA_025210265.1 Pelagimonas sp. | reverse complement strand
TGCCGCTGGTCAGCTTTGACCGTTCCAACACAACGATGTCTTTGCGCCCTTCCCGCGCAAGATGATAGGCGATTGAACATCCAATGACGCCTCCGCCGATGATGACGGTGCGGGCCTGTTTGGGAAGAGTCATGACAGAACCCCGCTGTCGATCATTTCGGAAAGCGTGTCGTCAAACGCATCCAGCGCCGCGTCGATCAGGGCGGGCGTATGCGCGGCCGAAGTCAGACCCGAGGTATAGGCCATCATGTCCACACCACGCTTCAGCATCCCGTCGCGATAGGCACTGACCTGCGCTTTGGGCAGGCCGCGGATCTGCGCCGGGGTCAGCCCCTCCAAGGTGCTGCGCCCGAAATAGAGATGAAAGATGGAACTGTCCCCATAGGCCAGACCGCGCACCCCCCGATCCGCCAAAGCCGCATTCATGCCGTCGCGCATCTGTTGCGCCATCGCATCGGCCTGCGCCTGTGCCTCGCCGCTAGCCAGCAACGGCATGGCCGCACAGGCCGCAGCCGCCACAAGCGGCGAGCCGTTGAACGTGCCCTTGTGGCTGACCGCCGGGGCAAGTCCATCGCGCATCGTGGCATTGTTCATCAGCTCCATAATATCGGCGCGACCACAGAGTGCCCCTCCGGGCATTCCCCCGGTCACAATCTTGGCCAGTGTTGTCAGATCTGGCGCAATACCATCACGGGCCTGGCGACCGCCGGGAGACCAGCGAAAACCTGTAATGATTTCATCAAAGATCAGCACCACCCCGGCCGACCGTGCCACATCGTGTAATGCCCCCAACGCTTCTGTTTCCAAAGGCACACAACCGTAATTCGCGCCCGAGGCCTCGATGATCACAGTGCCGATACGATCATCGGCAAGCGCATCCCTCAGCGCCTGAGGGGTCGCCGCACAGACATGGATAAGATCGTTCACCGCCTGCGGAATGCCAAGCGAGGTCGCCCGATCATTGCCGGGTTTCGCGCCCTTCAAGGCGTGATCATGCCAGCCGTGAAAATGCCCATCTATCCGCAGCACATGATCCTTGCCAGACCATGCCCGGGCCAACCGCAGCGCCAGCATGGTTGCCTCGGTCCCTGACGCAGTAAACCGCGTGCGCTCTGCGCTGGGGTAAAGCCGGTTGACCCATTCGGCCCATTCAATTTCGGCCACATGGCAATCCGCCGAAAAAAGAGATCGCTCAGCCTGCCGCTGTACAGCTTCGACGATCACCGGGTGGCAATGCCCCAGCATCTGGCTGGCTGACCCCATCTTGAAGTCAATATAGCGCCGTCCTGCGACGTCCCATTTCTCGGCACCCGATGCCCGATCTATGAACACCGGGTTCGGGTCGCGGTATCGCAATTCATGGCTGACACCCCCAGGCAGAGCCGCCCGGGCGCGTTGTGACAGGGCCCGATTGTTCATGAAGGTCGCCCCATCTGTTGCCGCGTCAATCGAATGTCGAACTGCGCGCGCAAAGCTCTGTCCAGATCATCCGGAATATGAGAAGGATAGTGGCTGCTCATGATATCGCGCGCCTTGTCACGGGCCGTGTCACCCACCCGATGCGCGCCATCTTCTTCCCATTCACGCGGGCTTCGGCGGTCCCCGACTTCGGGATAGAAATAGTCTGATTTCATCCGACTGAACGTGTGTTGTTCGCCCAGATAATGTCCCTCTCCGCGACAGACCTGTGCAATCACCTCGGCAGCGATGTTTTCCGGCGTCGCCTCGATTCCACGCAGGGTGCGCAGGATGTTTCCCAGCATGTCATTATCGGTGACATAGGCCGCATGGCTGACCCCCAGAAGCGACGACATCATGCCCGCCGCCTGTGTGACGATATTCGATCCTGCATGTGCTGCCATGGTCACCGCCAGAGATTTTTCAGCGCCATATTGCGCATCCAGCCGTTTGGCATCGGTGATCCCCGCAATCGAACTGGTCGGCAAATCCCAATGCCGCCCCATCTGCGCAGCGCCCGCCATCAGGATGGCCTGCTCACCTCCGCCGCCGCTCATGGAACCGGTGCGCAGATCAGCCACAAGCGGCTTTGGCGCGAAGATTGCTTTCACGTCGGGATCAACCAATCTGGCAAAAACCAACCCGGCAAGAGTTTCCGCAACCGCCTGAACCAACGAGCCGGCGATTGTCGCAGGACTGGTGGCTCCGGCCTGTCCAGCGCTGATCAACTGCACCGGGAAACCCGCCAGAATGGCCGCTTCCAGTATTTCACAGGCCTCTTGGGCAAAGCGCATTGGCGGCACCACATGGCACACCATCACCGTCAGAAACGGGCGCGCGCGAAAAGCCGCCTCTCCCCCCGCGATACGGTAACACAGCTCGGCAACTTTGCCGACGGTTTCCGGCTCGGTGATCGAGATCGATACATGTTTCGACGTGCCCGCCAAACAGGCATAGGCCGTATTCAGGTCCATGGTCGCGTTGTCTTCGATATCACGTGCCACCACCGACCGGCTAAAATGGTGGATATTGTGCATACAATCGACGATGCGCGCGGCATCATACAGATCCTGCAAAGTCGAGTCGCGATACTGGTGCGTATCCAGATCAAAGACGCCGGGCGCCGCGCCACCGGTCGACATATGCACCCGAGCAGCCGAAATGCGCAGGTCATTCTCTGGCCGTTGGCCACAAAGGATAAAATCGCGCTGCGCTTCATCGATCGTCCGCTGCACCAGTGCGCGCGGAAAACACAAACGGCCGTCATCGGTCAGCGTTCCGCCTGCGGCGCAAACCTTTTCAATCATTGAGCCTGTTGCCTGGCTTAGACCAAGCCGCTCCAAAAGCGACAACGCGCTTTCTTCGACAATTGCAATCTCTTTCGCTGACAACGGCTGCAACCGCCCCCCCGAAACGCCTGCCCAAACAGGTAAATTTTCTTCATCTATGTCTGTCTGCTGCAAACGGTGCTTTCTGCCACGCCGCCGGGGATTTTCGGTCATCTAATTGCTCACCTGATCCGATACTGACCGAACAAGAGCATGCGTCAGCCCGCTTTACAAAGACAGATTTCTCAGCAAATAATGAGTGAAACTTAACAATTGAGCGCAATGCTACCGTCTCTGCCCGCCCTTCGTGCCTTTGATGCTGCTGCCCGACTGGGCAGTTTCCGCGCTGCTGCAAACTCTCTTTCGGTCAGCGCAACTGCGATCAGCCATCACATCCGAGGCCTGGAGGATCAGCTGCAGGTATCCTTGTTCCAAAGGATCGGGCGCAATGTCAGATTGACGGAAGACGGCAAACGGCTGGCCGAGGCGACGACGCAGGCCTTTGCCCTGCTGGAAACGGCGGTTGAACGTTTCCAACCCGATGCGCGCAGGGTTGTGCGGATCTCGGCGGGGCCGATCTTTACCGCCCGGTGGCTCATGCCCAGAATCAGCGATTTCTGGGAAACTCATCCGGGCATCGAACTTGAGTTCGTTCCGACCTGGCGCCCTGGTGGGTCTGGCAGCAGCCGGGCCGAAATCATAATCCGCTGGGAGCGCCTGCAAGATATGCCCGGCAACGCAACCAAGCTGCTCGAACTCCAGCCCATAGCTGTCGCAAGCCCCGATTTCGTGGCGCGCTTTGGCCCCTTCGAACAAGCGACCGACCTCTTGTCCGTTCCGATTCTGCATCAACGCAACCACTGGGGCTGGATCGACTGGTTTTCCGCAAAAGGCGTCAAGCTCTCGCAACCTCTTCGCGGGGCTATTTTCGAAGACGC
>JAOASD010000021.1 GCA_025210265.1 Pelagimonas sp. | reverse complement strand
GTCTTTGTGCCGCCCCCCTTTGCGGCAGACAGCATCATGGAAGCAGCCGATGGCGGCATCCGCTACTGCGTCTGCATCACCGATGGCATCCCCGCACAGGATATGATCCGCGTAAAACGCTACATGTACCGCTATCCCAAAGAGCGTCGCATGGTGCTGACCGGGCCTAACTGCGCGGGCACCATTTCACCGGGCAAGGCGCTGCTGGGCATTATGCCAGGGCATATCTACCTGCCCGGTAATGTGGGGATCATTGGCCGTTCGGGCACATTGGGCTATGAAGCCGCCGCCCAGCTCAAGGCGCATGGCATCGGTGTTTCAACCAGTGTCGGCATCGGTGGTGATCCGATCAATGGGTCGTCCTTCCGCGACATCCTTGAGAAATTCGAACAGGATGACGAAACCGATGTGATCTGCATGATCGGTGAAATCGGTGGCCCCCAAGAGGCCGAGGCCGCAGATTACATTCGCAATCACGTGACCAAACCTGTCGTGGCTTATGTTGCGGGCCTGACCGCCCCCAAAGGGCGCACCATGGGCCACGCCGGCGCGATCATTTCAGCCTTTGGCGAAAGCGCCAGCGAAAAGGTTGAAATCCTGTCGGCCGCGGGCGTCACCGTTGCCCCCAACCCGGCTGTGATCGGCGACACCATCGCCAATGTCATGAAGGAGGCCGCCTGATGGCCGCGAAACCCAATGTGCTTGTTACCCGCCGCTGGCCAGCGGCGGTTGAGGCCCGGCTGTCGGAAAACTTCAACGCCGAGTTCAACCGGGCCGACACGCCCATGACCCATGCGGATTTCCGCGAGGCGCTGAAAAAATATGACGCGATCCTGCCCACGGTCACGGATAAACTGGATGCCGAGGCGCTGGACGTCTCGCGTCCGAAAACCGAACTTCTGGCGAATTACGGCGTGGGCTTTGGTCATATCGATCTGAACGTCGCCAAGACCCATGGCATCACCGTCACCAATACGCCGGATGTGCTGTCAGACTGCACCGCTGATATCGCCATGACGCTGCTGCTGATGGTGGCCCGCCGCGCCGGAGAAGGCGAACGCGAGCTGCGCGCAGGACAATGGACAGGCTGGCGCCCTACCCATCTTGTGGGCACGAAAGTCAGCGGTGCCACCCTTGGCATCATCGGCTTTGGCCGCATCGGTCAGGCCATGGCGCGGCGCGCACATCATGGCTTTGGCATGAAGATCCTGGTGCAGAACCGTTCCAGGATCGCCCCCGAGGTGCTGGCCGCCTATGGGGCAACACAGGTGGATACGGTCGAAGATCTGCTGCCGCAATGCGATTTCGTATCGCTGCATTGCCCCGGTGGCGGGGCCAACCGGCATCTGATCAACGGCCCCCGGCTGAGCCTGATGAAACAGGACGCCTTTCTGATCAACACCGCCCGAGGCGAAGTCATTGATGAACACGCGCTTATTCAGGCGCTCAGCTTTGACATGATCGGCGGCGCGGGTCTTGATGTCTTTGATGGCGAACCCCGGATCGCCCCGGATCTGTTGCATTGCGACAATCTTGTCATGCTGCCGCATCTGGGCAGCGCCACCCGTGCCACGCGCGAAGCCATGGGCTTTCGCGTTCTCGACAATCTCGAAGCGTTTTTTAACGACGGCAACCCAATGGATAAGGTTCAGTGATGCAACAGCGGGCGCCCGACACTCCCCTTCCAACCGCCACAGCCGCCCCTCAGACGGATCATCTGCGCGATCGTCTGAAACAGGCATGGACAGCTGTCCTGGCGCGCCGGGCGCCCGACCTTCTGACCGATCAGGGAATGCCCCGCAGCTCCTGGTCTCAGGATCAGGCTTCAGATCATCTGCAGGCCGCAACCATCTGGTTCCAGCTACAGCAAATTCTGGATGAAAACACCGCCATCCGCACCGCCCGTCTTGCGGATCGCATGGCAGGCCCGGCCAAGCGCGCTGGCAGCTTTGCCCAAACTCTGGCCGAGGCCAGCACCGACGAACGCCGCACCATGCGCAAGCTGATTGAAGACAATCGCCTGAGCGTCGGCCCCACGTTGACAGCCCACCCCACCGAGGCCAAACGCGTTTCAGTGCTGGATATTCACCGGCGCATCTATCGCTGTCTGGTCAATCTCGAAACCCAGCGCTGGTCACCTCGTGAAGAAGCGCAGTTTCAGCGCAGTCTTGAAATGGAAATTGACCTGCTCTGGATGACAGGGGAACTGCGCCTTGAACGCCCGACCCTTGATGCTGAAATCGACTGGGGGCTGCAATTCTATCGCAACAGCCTGATGCAGGCCGTCCCCCGCCTGTTCGAAAGCTTCGCCTCTGCCACACAGAATATCTTTGGCAAGGATCTGCCCGACAGTTGCTGCCTGCGCTTTCATTCCTGGATCGGCGGCGACCGGGATGGCAATCCCAATGTCACCGCCAAAGTCACCGCCGAGGCCCTGATGCGGTCGCATGATATGGCGCGCGATCTGTATCTGGACAGTCTGGATGACATCGTGCAGCGCCTGTCCGTCTCAGAGAAGCTGGCCCCCCTGCCCCAGGAAACGGATCAGGCCCTGACACAGCTGATCGACAGCCGCGCCAGTGACGCCGCCGCCCTGCGCGCGCGCAACCCGAACGAAGTGTTCCGTCAGGCCATGGCCGCCATCCGCTCCTGCCTGTTTGATGGTCGCTATCTGCATGTGAAAGATCTTGAGAAAGATCTCAAAACCGTCGAATCCGCCCTGCAGGACATCAACGCAGATCTTCTGGCCCAGGATCTGATCCGCCCGCTGCGTTGGCAGGTGCAGGTGTTTGGCCTGCGGATGCATACCCTGGATATTCGCCAGAATTCCGAAGTGGTCACCCGCACCCTTCAGGCCATCTGGCAGGCCCAGGGCGACAACCCTGCCCCTGAAACCCCCGATTGGAGCACCCGCCTGCGGCGTGAGCTGTCTCAAACCGGGCTGGTGCATGTCAGCGATGACAAATTGCCCGATGAGGCCGCTGAACTCATGGCGCTGCTGCGCCTGATGCGCGATTGCCAGACCGGGGTTGATCCAGAAGCGCTCGGCCCCTTCATTCTGTCGATGACCCGGTCTTCTGACGATAT
>JAOASD010000020.1 GCA_025210265.1 Pelagimonas sp. | reverse complement strand
TTTGCCAATAGCCCGGCATGACGACATCCCCACGCACGAGGATTTCACCCACCTCGCCTGTTGCAACCGTCTGGCCATTTTCATCGCCGATGCGCACCTCGACAGCGGATTGCGCCCGCCCAACCGATCCAAGCCGTTCACGCCAGCGCGGATGGTCTCGGTCGATCACATCGCCTCGGCTGAGTGCGGTGATCCCCATAGGGCATTCGCCCTGGCCATAGATCTGGGCAAAGACCGGACCGAACCAGTCAACGGCTTCGATGATATCGGCGTTGTACATCGGCCCGCCGGCGTAAACGATGGTTTTGATGCCCTCGCCCCCGATCTGCAGCCCCTTTGCCATGCGTGTCAGCCGCTGCACCATAGTCGGGGCCATGAACATATGAATGCGTCCAAAATGCTGCGAGAGATCAAGGATTTCGCGCTCATCAAAGCCGCCGGAAACCGGAAACACATGCGAAGCGCCCGCTCGCACATGCATCATATTGTAGATCCCCGCCCCATGGCTGAGCGGCCCGGCATAAAGCGCCACATCATGGTCTTCCACCAGATCGCAATCGCTTTGATAGACATCAGACATGATCATCAACATGCGGTGGGTCATCATCACACCTTTGGGGCGTCCCGTGGTGCCCGATGTATAGAACAACCAGGCAAGATCTTCGGGTGCGCGATAAGCAATATCATCCAAGGGGCTGTGACCCAGCATCTGCTGCCAGGCTTCACTGCCGGATGTGATCACTTGCGCCTTAGTCGCCGCGGCCAGATCTGATGCCAGATCTGCGGTGGCAAAAGCACGTTCAGCCTCGGCATCCTGCATGATCCAGGCCGCCTCTTTGGCGTGTAGCTTCGCATTGATCGGAACAATCACCGCACCCGCGTACCAACAGGCATATTCGGCAATCAAATACTCGGGCACATTCTTCATAAACAGCGCCACGCGATCGCCGGATTTCACACCCTGAGCGTGTAAAGCCCCCCCAAGACGTAAGGCTGCCTGATGAAAATCGCCATATGTCATGAACTCAGTCCGACCCAAAAACAGCGCCATACGCTCTGGCCGAAGCTGCGCCTGACGGGCTAACCACAAGGCAATATTCATGAAAAATCCTCCCAGACCCTGAGGCGCACCAAAGCACCCCTTGGTTGAAAGGGCAATGCCCGGATGCTTTTCCCTCCCGGTCTAGCTTTTATTACGTCGCGGCTTTGTCTATATACAGCCTCGGAGTGGGCTTGACCGTGTTTTGCGGCCCGAGCTTTTGATCATATCTGCGAGGAACGGATGAGTAAGAAAAACCACGAAGCGGATGTCGCCTTTATCAAGGCTCTGGCTGAACTTTTGCGCGAGAATGACCTGACCGAACTGGAAGTCATGCGCGAATATGGCGATGACGACAGCCTGAATGTGCGTGTATCGCGCGCTGCGGCTGCGCCGATTGCCGTGGCTGCCCCTGCTCAGGTTTCGGTTCCTGCCGCAGCGCCGGTTGCAGCGCCCGCAGCGGCCCCTGCCGCCGCCCCGGCCGAGCCAGAAGATCCCGCTGCCCATCCCGGCGCGGTCACCTCGCCCATGGTTGGCACCGTCTATATGCAGGCGGAACCCGGTGCGCCGGCCTTCATCTCGGTTGGGAAAACCGTGAACGAAGGGGATACCCTGCTGATCGTCGAAGCGATGAAAACCATGAACCACATCCCGGCGCCGAAATCCGGCACGGTGAAACGTATTCTGGTAGAAGATGGCGCCCCCGTTGAATATGGCGCTCCGCTTGTGATCCTCGAATAAGGGGCTGGCGATGTTCAAGAAAATCCTGATCGCCAACCGGGGCGAAATCGCCCTGCGCGTGATCCGCGCCTGCCGCGAAATGGGCATCCAGTCGGTCGCGGTGCATTCCACCGCCGATGCTGACGCGATGCATGTGCGCATGGCAGATGAATCCATCTGCATCGGTCCCGCTCCGTCGGCGGATAGCTACCTGTCGCTGCCTGCGATCATCTCGGCCTGTGAAGTCACCGGTGCAGAGGCGATCCACCCCGGCTATGGCTTCCTCTCGGAAAACGCACAGTTTGTGCAGATCGTTGAAGATCACGATCTGGCTTTTATCGGCCCAACTGCGGAACATATCCGCCAGATGGGGGACAAAATCACCGCCAAAGACACGGCCAAGGAACTGGGTATTCCAGTTGTTCCCGGCTCTGACGGCGGCGTGGCCACCGTGGAAGAGGCCAAGAAGATTGGCCGCGATTTCGGATATCCGGTGATCGTCAAAGCCACTGCAGGCGGCGGTGGGCGCGGCATGAAAGTGGCCGCCACCGAAGACGATATGGAAAGCGCCTATCACACCGCACGCGCCGAAGCCAAAGCTGCTTTTGGCAATGACGAAGTCTATATCGAAAAGTATCTGCAGCGTCCGCGCCACATCGAGATTCAGGTCTTTGGTGACGGTCAGGGCAATGGCGTACATCTGGGCGAACGTGATTGTTCGCTGCAACGTCGCCACCAAAAGGTCTTTGAAGAGGCCCCCGGTCCCTCGATCACTCCGCAAGAGCGCAAATACATTGGTGATATCTGTGCCAATGCCATTGCCAAAATGGGCTATCGCGGCGCGGGCACCGTTGAATTCCTCTATGAAGACGGCGAGTTCTATTTCATCGAAATGAACACCCGTCTTCAGGTGGAGCATCCCGTCACAGAAGCGATCTTTGGTGTGGATCTGGTGCGTGAACAAATTCGCGTCGCCGAAGGCATGCCGCTGTCCTTCACGCAGGATGATCTGGAAATCAATGGGGCCGCCATTGAAGTTCGGATCAACGCGGAACGCCTGCCCAACTTTGCCCCCTGCCCCGGTGAGATCACCCAGTATCACGCCCCCGGCGGTCTGGGTGTACGCATGGATAGCGCGCTTTATTCCGGCTATAAGGTGCCGCCCTATTACGACAGCCTGATCGGCAAGTTGATCGTCCATGGCCGCGACCGCACCGAGGCTCTGGCCCGTCTCCAGCGCGCTCTGGGCGAGTTGATCATTGACGGCAAAGGCGTGGAAACCACAGTGCCGCTTTTCCATGCGCTGCTGCAGGAAAAGGACATCCACACCGG
>JAOASD010000019.1 GCA_025210265.1 Pelagimonas sp. | reverse complement strand
GACCTGACCTCGACCCATATCTCGGCGCGGCTGCCCGATGATCCGGGGCATTACCTGTTGAATTCGCATGACTTGATGTTTGACGAGATCACCGCTTCAAACCTGACCTGCATGTCCTTTGACGGGCGGGCGGTAGATGATCAGCCGGGCAGCAGGCGGATCGTCAATCTGGCAGGGCACATTATCCATTCAGGCATTCTGAGCGCGCGACCGGATGTGAATTACGTGATCCACAGTCACACCCGCGCAGGCGTTGCCGTATCCGCGATGCCCGACGGGCTTTTGCCGCTGTCGCAACACGCGGGGTTTGTTCTGGGCACGTTGTCAAGCCACCCCTACCAGGATTCGACCGCCATCCCCGACGAAGGCGCCCTTTTGGCACAGGATCTGGGTAATAATTTCGCCATGCTGTTGCAGAACCATGGGCTTCTGGTGGTTGGACGCACAGCAGCCGAGGCGTTCCTCTATCACTATTACCTTGAGATGGCCTGCAAGATTCAGGTGGATATTCTGGCGGGCACAGACCAGCCGATTGAAATCACCCCCGACGCCATGGCAGCGCTGCACGACTGGGGGTCTCCGGCCAATGGGCCACATGGTGGTGTGCAATGGCCGTCGCTGATGCGCATGCTAGAGCGTACCGTGCCAGAGTATCGCACATGACCGAAACCGATCTGATCCAAACCAGCCGGGATGGCGCTCTCCTGACCGTCACCATCAACCGTCCGGCCAAGGCAAATTCGCTGACCCCAGAGATGCTGATCAGCCTGCGCGACATCTTTCGCTCCGCCGCGCGGGATGACGAATTGCGCGCCCTGGTCCTCACCGGGGCGGGCGACCGTGTGTTCTGCGCTGGCGCGGATCTGAACACGCTTTTTGACCAAACTGATGGCCCGGACCCCTGGGATGAAATGGCCCGTGCCCTTCATGCGATTCCGGTGCTGACCATCGCAGCCATCAATGGCCCCTGTATGGGCGGCGGGCTGACACTGGCGCTTGGCGCCGACATGCGCATCTGCGTTCCCGACGCGCGGTTTGCCTATCCGGTGCTGAAAAACAAGGTGCTGCCGGGGCAATATGATGTCGACCGCTTGCAGGCGTTGATCGGCGCAGGGCGCAGCGCCGCGCTCCTGCTGGGTGGCGACAGCATCACCGCGGACGACGCCATCGCCTGGGGGCTTACCGACCGCATGGTTGCTCGTGAGGCACTGGATCAGTGCTGCCGCGATCTTTGCGCCACAGCCTGCGCCGCCGACGGCGCCCACCTGAAAACCCTGAAATCCATGCTCGCGAGGATCCCATCATGAAAGGTATACGCGTTGTCGACATGACGTCGGTCCTGTCCGGCCCCTTTTGCACCTGGCTTTTGGCCAGCCTTGGTGCCGATGTGATCAAGGTCGAAAATCCGAACGGCGACCTGGCCCGAACCACCCCTCCATTCAAAGATGACGTCAGCCTCTATTTCGCCTCGCTCAACCGCAACAAACGCTCGGTCGTTCTGAATCTCAAGACCGACGCGGGCAAAGCCGCGCTGCACAAGCTGCTGGAAACGGCGGATGTCTTTGTCGAAAACATGCGTCCCGGCGTACGCGACCGTCTGGGCTGTGGCGATGCCGATCTGAAACGTATCAATCCCCGCCTGATCTCTGCATCGATCAGCGGCTTTGGCCAAAACGGCAGCCTTTCACCGCGCCCCGCCTATGACATCGTCGTGCAGGCGATGAGCGGCATGATGAGCATCAACGGAGAGCTGGGCGGCGATCCGACCCGAGTCGGCTTTTCCGTCGGTGACATCTCGGCGGCTCTCTTCACCACCATTGGCATTCTGCAACGACTTTATGAACGCGACGCCCAGGGTGCACAGCAGACCAGCCATCTGGATGTCTCCATGCTGGGCTGCCAATGGGCCTGCCTTGAAAACGCCTTTGCCCGCTATCTGAACGCCGGGATCGTGCCGGGACCCATCGGGTCGCGCCACCCGTCGATGGCCCCATTCGAACCCTACCTCACCGCCGACCGCGACATCGTTATCGGCCTGGGCAGCGATAAGGATTGGCCAAGGTTCTGCAAGGCCATCGGTTATACAGCACTGCTTGATGACCCACGCTTTCAGGGCGACGAGGCGCGGATCGTCAATCGCGACGCGCTGGACGAGGTGCTGGGCGCGCACCTGAAGCAACACCCGGCGGCCCATTGGCTTGAGATTCTGATCGAAAACAGCATCCCCTGTTCCAGGGTCGAAAACGTCCAGACCATCGCCGAAAGCCCAATTGCCAAGGAATATGCCGCCTTTTCCACTGTCTCCACCAAAGGCCACGACATGCGATTCGCCCGCAACCCCATTGCGGATCGCAACGCCCGGGAAAGCGCCGCGCCCGAGCTGGGCCAGCATACCGCCAAAGTTCTGGCCGAACTTTGCTATGACGCACAGGCCATTGCGGCGCTGTCGCACTGATCCCCATCCAACTGGCACAGGAGTCTTTCATGCCTGATTTTCAGACCCCTGACGGCATCACGCTGTACTACGAAGAAACCGGCGCGGGCGCCTTTGTGCATGAGTTCGGTGGCGATTACCGCAGCTGGCATCGCCAGATCCCAGCCCTGTCGCAAAACCATCGCTGTATCACCTATGCCGCACGCGGTTTTCTGCCCTCCGACGTACCGTCCGACCGCAACAAATACGGTCAGACATACTCCACTGCCGATCTTTTGGCGCTGATGGATCACCTTGGGCTGGCAGCAGCGCATGTGGTCGGAACCTCGATGGGCAGCTTTACCAGTCTTGATTTCGCGCTTAGTCAGCCTGAACGGGTACTAAGCGTCACGCTGGTCGGCAACAGTTCGGGCCCGCGCGATGCCGCCGAAACCGAGCGCTATCGCAGGGAATGGGTTGGCCACGAAATCCAGCTGCGCGAGGAACGCGGCGGTGACGGTGCGGTTGCCGTTCTCGAAGACGACCCGGCCTATCAAAGTTTCCAGAAAGACTCGCCCGGGGATTGGGCAATCTACGCCGAAAACCTGCGCGCTCAATCGCCCGAGGGCGCGGTACATGTGCTGTCTACCCTGCACTGGAACCGCCGGTCGCTGTTCGACGATCCGGATCGGCTGCATGCGCTTGATAAGCCTGTGATGCTGGTGACCGGTGACGACGACTATTACCTCGTGGCCGAAACCAACGCCTTTTTACAAGACACCTTGAGAAACGCGATATGGCACCGCTTTCCCGCAACCGGCCACCTGGTCAATATCCAGCGTGCGGAAGAGTTCAATCAGCTGCTCGCCGAATTCATCAGAAAGTCGCGCTGACCGACCCGCGAACCTCCACCTACTTACCCCCGAGATCAAAAAACAAATTCAGCAAGCCAAGCTGGGCGCCAGAGATGCATATCAGCGAAGTTACTCTGGCAATCCCAGTCCAGCTTTTCGCAATCAGCTTGTCGCGGCTGCGCCCGCGCTGTCCCCTGCTAACCTCCCCAGCACCGAGCCACTGATCAGGCCGGTACCGCCCGGGTAGTTAAAGAAGAAGACACCTCCCACCAGCTCACCCGCTGCGAAAAGTCCTGGAATCGGCAACAGGTCGTTGTCCAGCACCTGACCGCTGTCGGGGTCGATGCGCAATCCGCCAAAGGTAAAGGTGATGCCACAGCCGACCTGATAAGCTTCGAACGGGCCCTGGTCGATGGTATTGGCCCAGTTGGTCTTGGCCACATCCAGCCCCTTTGTGCCACGCCCGTCCTTGACGTTCGGATCAAATGGCGTGGCCTGATCCACTGCTGCATTGTAGCGCGCGATCTCGTCAAGAAAGGCTGCGGGGTCAACCCCCTCAAGTTTTTGCGCCAGCTCTTCCAGTGTGTTGGCGGTGACCTTGGTCGCACGTTTGATCCGGTATTCATCGCGCAACAGATGAGTGACCTTGGCATCAAATACCTGCCAGGCAAATTGATCCGGCTGGTTCAGGATCACGCGGCCATATTTCGCATAGGTATAGTTGCGAAAATCCGCACCCTCATCGACAAACCGCCGTCCCGTAGCATTGACCATGATGCCCCATGGGTAAGAATGCTTCTGGAACCCGTCACCCACATCCAGATCGCCGAATTCGGGCGCGTTGTAATCCCAGCCGACCGCATGACACCCAGACCAATTACCATAGGTTGACGCTCCGATCTGCGTCGCCATCTTGATGCCCTCGCCGGTATTAAACCGCGAACCGCGCACACGGGCCATTTCCCATCCCGGCCCAAGATACCGGGTACGCATTTCCGGGCTGGCCTGAAAACCACCTGACGCCAAGACAACAGATTTGGCGCTAAGGTCTTCAATCTGACCTTTGTGACGCACCCTTACGCCGGTTACCGCATGGCCATCGGTCAGCAGTTCCACTGCGCGGGTCTGATAACGGATTTCCACATCCGAAGCACGGGCGATCTCGGTATGTGCATCCACCAGCCCGGGCCCGCCACCCCAGCTTTCCAAAACCAACCCACCCCAGAATTTGAAACGCCCATCCACCTTGAACGCCTGCCGACCATAGATCGGCATGAAACGGATGCCCTTTTCACGCATCCAGTGCATGGTCGCCCGCGACGACCGCACGATGCGTTCGCACAATGCAGGATCGGTGCGGTACCGCGTCACGCGAAACATATCGTCAAAGAACTGATCCTCGGTATAAGTCCCAAAATCGGTAATCTCTATCTGCTCTTCAGGCAGATCAGGGCAAAGCGCACGGATATCATTGACCCCGTCAAAGGCGAACCGGATTGCCCCGGCGGTATAACGTGAATTGCCCCCATTCTCGGCCTCGGGCGCGCATTCCAGCATCAACACATCGGCCCCCTTTTCGCGGGCGGCATGCGCGGCGCAAAAGGCAGCATTGCCAGCCCCGATGATGATCGTATCCACTTTGGTCATATTACCTGTCCTCTTGAGGGGCTTTGAACAAATCCTTGCGAAGGGTCATCAGCGCACCCGGATCAATTCTGGCCTGAATAACGGTCGTCTGGTTGCTGGCGAGCGCCTCTTGCAAGGCTGGGGCCATGCCGCCAGGGCCGTCCACCCAAATGCCCTTGCCGCCGCAAAGCTCGGCGAATTTGTCGTAACGGGGCGATTGAATTTCCGCGCCCAGCAAGCGCCCGCCATAGAATTCCTGTTGATAAGCTTTCTCGGCACCCCATGCCTGATTGTCCAAAACGATGATGGTAATCGGCAAGCCATGCGAAATTGCAGTCTGGATCTCGATCATCGTATAGCCGACCGCCCCGTCGCCCATCACGGCCACCACCGGTCGATCAGGGGCGGCGGCCTTGGCGCCAATTGCGGCGGCCAGACCAAATCCGACAAGGCCGAAATCCAGCGGCGTGATCAGAGACATCGGCGCATAATGGGCCAGCCGGTCTGCCGCCTGTAAACAGGTGTTGCCAGTGTCCAGCGTTACGATGGCGTCTTCTGGCAGAACCGCGCGGATTTCAGCCAGCGCACGACGTGGATGCATCGGCAGCGTGTCAATCTTCGCCTCTTCGTTCCGTTCGGCGCTGAGGCTCTCCATGTCAGCGCGAAAGGCTGCGCGCCAGTCCGCACATTCGGGGCGCGTCGCGATGTTTGCCAGAGCTTCAGCGGTCAGTCTTGCATCGCCCTGCGCCGCAATTTCAGCCGGGAAATAGCGCCCAACCGCAGAACCTTCGATATCGACATGGGCAATGCGCGTATTCACCCCGACATAGTCGTTGGAATGAAAGGTAGAATTGAACCCAAGCCGCGCCCCAAGCACAACCATCACATCCGCCTCTTTGGTCAGGCGGCTGGCAACCCGATTTCCGCGCGGCCCCGCCTGCCCTGCAAACCACGGATGATTGTGGCGCATCACATCCGCATGACCGGTC
>JAOASD010000018.1 GCA_025210265.1 Pelagimonas sp. | reverse complement strand
TTTCCGCACCCGGCCTGAGCTGGCGACAGACCTGATGCCGTGCGCCGGCCCGGGCTGCGGGCCGACGCGCCTGCGGCGCGGGGGAGTATTTGCACCAAGAAGAAACAGGGGCGCGGCGCGCTTATCCGCCCTTGCGATAGCGGAACGTGCCGGTGCCTTTGGCGATCAGCTCGCCTGTTTCATCAAGGATCATGCCTTCGGCGAAAAAGGTGGATTTGCCGCCGCCGGTCTTGTGGCCTTCGGCGATGAACACCTCTCCTTTGGGGCGCGACAAATATTGCACGTTCAGGTTCAGGGTCAGGCACATCTGGCGCTGCGCCGGATCACCGGTATAGCAGCCCGCATAGCCCATCACCGTGTCCAGCAACGAGGCATGGGCCCCACCATGGGGCGCGCCGTGGCGGTTCATGATGAAATCGGCCAGAGGCAGCTGGAATTTGGCATATCCCGGCCCCCAATCCAGCATCTGCATCCCGATATGGGCGGACCAGGAATACGGGTCTTCGCGCAGGGTTTCATCCATGGGCATAGCGGGCCTCCAACCCCAATTCGGCAAAGCGGGGCACATAAGCCCCCAATTTCAGACCTTTTTCGGGGTTGGCCGCATTGCCGTCAAGGGCGCGCTTGCCGACGCCTTGCAGGATCGCCGCCATGCGGAAAAAGGCAAAGGCGACGTAAAATCCGAAACCCTGTGGCGGGGCGATGCCCGCGTGATGGCAATAGCGCGCGATGAAATCCGCATCGCTGGGCAGGCCCGCCGCCGCGCGATCCACCCCGGCCAGACCACGCCCCTCGCTGCCCGTGGGGAGCTGCCATTGCATAATCACCCCAGCCAGATCGGCAAAGGGGTGGCCCGTGGTCGAAAGCTCCCAATCCAGCACCGCAAGACAACGCGGCCCGTTCGGATCAAACAGCAGGTTGTCGATGCGGTAATCCCCATGCACCAGACAGCGCCGCCCGTCATCCTGAGGCAGATGCGCGGCCAGCCAGTCGATCAGCGCCTCCATATCCGGCAGATCCTGTGTTTGTGTGGCGCGGTATTGTTTCGTCCAGCGGGCCAGTTGGCGGGCGAAATAGCTGCCCTCGGGGCCAAAATCCTGCAGACCTGTCGCGGCCAGATCGACCCGGTGGATCGCGGCCAGAACCCGCGCCATTTCCTCCATGATCGCCGCGCGCTGTTCCGGGGGTGCATCTGGCATCGAAGGATCGACAACGCCACGCCCATCAACATATTCCATCACATAGAACATTGTGCCCAAAACCTGCGGATCCTCGCACAGCGCCAACATGCGCGGCACGGGCACATCGCTATCCGCCAAAGCCCCCATCACGCGGTATTCCCGATCCACCGCATGGGCGGATTTCAACAATTCCCCATCCGGTTTGCGCCGCAACACATAGCGCCCAGAACCCGCAGTCAGCAGATAGGTCGGGTTGGACTGTCCCACATCAAATTTCTGGGCAGAGACCGGGCCGTCAAAGCCCGGCACATGCGCCGCCATCCAAGTGCTCAAACGGTCCAGATCCATCGCGCCGCCCCTGTTTCTCTGCTTTATAAATACCCCTAAAAACCGCAGCCTCAGGCGGGGCGGTGCTTGCGCAGCTCTGCCCGTGCCACTTGCCTGCGATGCACCGCGTCAGGGCCATCGGCAAAACGCAGCGTGCGGATATGGGTCCACATATGGGCCAGAGTCATGTCCTGGCTGATGCCTTTGGCACCGTGCAGCTGCATCGCCTCGTCCAGCACCTTGCCCGCCATCAAAGGCGCGATGACCTTGATCTTGGAGATCCAGGGTTGGGCCGCGCGCACCCCGGCTGTGTCCATCATCCAGGCGGCTTTCAGACACAAAAGCCGGGCCATCTCGATCTCCATCCGCGCATTGGCGATGATGTCGTAATTGGCACCCAGCTCGGCGATGGGTTTGCCAAAGGCCTCGCGCTCCAGCCCGCGCTGGCACATCAGCTCCAGCGCCTTTTCCGCCTGTCCAATCGCACGCATACAGTGATGGATGCGACCGGGGCCCAACCGCCCCTGCGCGACCTCAAACCCCCTGCCCTCGCCCAGCACCACATGGCTGGCGGGCACGCGCACATCAGTAAAGCGAATATGCATATGGCCATGCGGCGCATCATCATGGCCAAAGACCTGCATAGGGCGCAGCACATCGATCCCCGGCATGTCCGGGTCCAGCACAAACATGGTGTGGCGGCTGTGCTTGGGCGCCTCGGGATCGGTGCAGGCCATCAGAATATAAAGCGCACAGCGCGGATCCCCGGCCCCGCTGATCCACCATTTTTCACCATTCAGGACAAAGTCATCACCGTCGCGCCGCGCCTCAAAGGCCAGCTGCGCTGCGTCCGACGACGCCACATCCGGTTCGGTCATCACATAGGCCGAACGGATCTGCCCATCGAGCAGAGGCTTCAGCCAGCGATCTTTCATCCAGTCTTCGCCGTAACGCTCCAACACCTCCATATTGCCGGTATCTGGCGCGTTGCAGTTGAACACCTCGGCAGCAAGCGGAACCTTGCCCATTTCCTCGGCCAGATAGGCATATTCCACGGTCGACAGGCCATAGCCCTGTTCGCTGCCCGTCAGCCAGAAATTCCACAGCCCCCGCGACCGGGCCAAATCTTTGAGCCCGTTCAGGATTTCCAGCTGGCGCGCAGTGTGGTGGAACCGGCCATCGGGATGTTTGCCAACCTCAGCGTGATACTCGGCATCCAGCGGCGCGATGTCGTTTTCGACCATCTGCCGCACTTGATCAATCAGCGGTTTGACGCGCGCGCTTATGCCAAGATCCATCTAGTCCTCCAGAAAAATACGGGTGATCCAATTGGCGACCAGGGCGGGTTTTTCCTCGCCCTCGATTTCGACCTCAACATCCCAGTGGACATCCAGCGCCGCGTCCAGTTCATCCACCGCCGCCACGGTAAAGACACCGCGAATGCGCCGCCCCACCCGCACCGGGCTGACAAAGCGGATACGGTCAAAACCATAATTCACGCTGGCTGTCATGCCCGGCAGATCGCTGAGCACACCGCGCGACAAAGCCGTCAACATGGACAATGTCAGAAACCCATGGGCGATGGTCCCGCCATAGGGGCTTTCGGCGGCGGCGCGCTCGGCATCCAGATGGATGAACTGCCAGTCTTCGGTCGCATCGGCAAAAGCCTGCACCCGCGCCGCATCCATCACCACCCAGTCCGACGTGACAGGGGCCAGGCCCCGCAAATCATCAACCAGCATCAGGCAGCACATAGCCGTCAAACTGACGACGCAGAGTCAGTTTCGACACTTTCCCAGTGGCCGTCATCGGCAGGGCATCCACCAGTTCCAGTGCATCCGGGAACTGCCATTTCGCCATGTGACCGTCCATCAAAGCGTGGATTTCATCCAGCTGCGGCGGATCCCCCGCATCCTGCGGCACCACCACAATAATCGGGCGTTCGTCCCATTTGGGGTGCGGGATGGCGATCACCGCGCAATTGGCCACTTTGGGATGCGCCATGGCCAGGTTTTCCAGATCAATCGAGGAAATCCATTCTCCGCCAGATTTGATCAGATCCTTGGACCGGTCCTGAATCGACAAAAACCCGTCCGGTGTGATGCAGGCCACATCCCCGGTGCCAAACCAACCTTCGGCATCCAGCGCGGCCTGGCTGGCCTCTTCATTGTTGAAATAGCCCGACACAACGGCATTGCCGCGTACGAACAATTCCCCCACTGCCGTGCCATCCTGCGGCAGGCGGGTGCCATCCTCGTCACAGATTTTCAGATCCACCCCGAACATCCGCCGCCCCTGAAGGGTCTTGGCGTCGATCTGTTCTTTGCGCGGCAAGGACTGCATATGTTTGGGCAACTGGCACTGCGTCCCGATGGGGCTCATTTCCGTCATGCCCCAGGCATGGCAGACATCCACGCCCTTTTCTTCGAAAAACTCGATCATAGAGCGCGGCGCGGCGCTGCCGCCGATCACCAGCTGATCCAGCGATTTGGGCAATGCCCCCCGTTTCGTGATTTCGCCCTGCAGGCCCAGCCAGACCGTGGGCACGCCCCAGGACGCCGTCACCTTTTCCTGTTCCATCAGATCATAAACCGATGCGCCATCCAGCGACGGCCCCGGCATGATCAGCGATGTCCCGGTCAGCGGCCCCGCATAGGGCAGCCCCCAGGAATTGACGTGAAACATAGGCACAACAGGCAGCACGCGCGCGCCTTCATAGACCGAGCGCGGCACCGAAACCGCCAGGAACAGCGCATGTAGAACGGTCGAGCGATGGGAATACAGTGCGCCCTTGGGGTTGCCCGTGGTGCCAGAGGTGTAACACAGCCCCGCAGCCGTGTCTTCGGGCAGGGTCGGCCAATCATATTCGGTTGGCTGCGGTGCCAGAAGATCCTCGTAACACAACAGATCCAGCGCACTGTCCGGCATATGCGCGCGGTCGGTCATGACCACGATTTTCAGATCCTGTGGCAGCTCTGCCGCCAGAGATTCAAGAACAGGCACAAAGGTCAGATCCGTGCAGATCACCCGGTCTTCGGCGTGGCGAATGATATAGACCATCTGCTCGGCAGACAGGCGTGGGTTGATCGTGTGACACACCGCCCCCATGCCGCTGATGGCGTAATACAATTCGAAATGGCGATAGCCGTTCCAGGCCAGCGTGGCGACCCGATCGCCAATCCCGATCCCCAGCCCTTTCAGCGCATGGGCCAGCTGGCCCGATCGTGCATAGGCCTCGGCATAGGTTTCCCGGTGGATGTCCCCTTCGCAACGCACCGAAACAATGCCCTCATCCGCAAAAGCCTGCGCACCAAAGCGCAGGATCTCGATCACCGAGAGCGGCATATTCATCATCATGCCCTGCATTGGACCCTCCCTTAGCCGTCTGCATATGTCGCGCCAGACTGCCCGCGAAGGTTCGGAAATGGCAACAGGTTTTTAGCAAAAACACCGCAAGGCCGTGGCGTCACAAACCCGGCAGCCCATCGGTTTCGGACTCTAGCGCCAGCGGTGCGGGGGTGCCGCCCAGATCGTCGATCCGCAGCCCGGTCTGCGGCTTGGCCAACCGGTTGCGCACCACCCAATACAGCCGCGATTGCGCGCGGGTGATCGCCACATAGGCCAGCCGTTTCCACAGCGGTTGCCCCGCCTCGCTGCGCCCCATGCGCGCGGCCACAAACAGATCCGGCGCAAAGACCTGCACGTCATCCCACTGGCTGCCCTGCGCCTTGTGAATCGTCACCGCCGCCCCATGCAGGAAGGTCGCCCCCATGCGCGCGGCATAGGGGATAAAGGGCTCTTCCTCGTCGGGTTTCTCGATCTTAACGATCGACGCGGCCGAAACCTGCGGCTCTGGCGCACCCACGACATGCAGCCGCGAAAAGCCCGGCTTGCGCCCCGGCCCCAGATAGATCACCTGCGCGCCTTTGATCAGGCCGCGCGCCTCAAGATCCAGCCGTTTCTTGCGGTGTTTCAGGGGCAGTTCGATCCCGTCGCAGATCAGAGGTTCGCCGGGCAGCAGGCTGTCTTCGGGCGCGCCATGCACCATGCGAAAGGCGTTTAACAACCGAATCCGCGTGGCATTGCGCCAGACCAGAACCGGGCTGCGCGCCATCAGATCGACCTCGACCCGCTGCGCCAGCACCACACGGTCATCACGCTGCGCGGTCTGCTCAACCATGCGCTCAAAGGTATCAAAGGTCAGATCGGGATCAGCCAAGGCATGGGCCAGATCCAGAATGGGATTGTCGGCGGTCTGCCGGTGAATACGGTGCAGTTCCAGCTTGTGCTCGGGCTTGAGCCCGTCAAACACCATCTGGCCGGACTGGTTCACCGGAGCCAGCTGCGCCGGGTCGCCAAACAGCACCAGATTGGGGAAAATCTCTTTCAGATCCTCGAATTGCCGGTCATCCAGCATCGAGGCCTCGTCGACAAAGCCAATATCCAGTGGCTCATCCCGACGCTTCCACCCGGTGATAAAATCACTGCCGCGCAGCCCCGCCGCCGCCAAAGCCGCCGGGATGGATTTGTGCAACTCATAGCTGGCACGCGCGCGGGCCAGCGCCTCTTCGGTCAGCTCTTCCAGCTCGGGCTGTTCGCCTTCACCAGTCAGCCACTCGGCGATCTTTTCATATTCCGGGTCATAGACCGGGGTGTAGATGATGCGGTGAATCGTGGTGGCAGGCACACCGCGCATCCGCAAAACGCTGGCCGCCTTGTTGGTGGGGGCCAGAACCGCAAGGGTGCGCGTGTCGCGCCCGCGCTTGGATTCGTAATCGCCGGACACGATATCCACCCCGGCGCCCTCCAGCGCCTTAACCAATTCGGACAACAGCAGGGTCTTGCCGCTGCCCGCCTTGCCCGTCAGCCCCAAAACCCGCGAGGGGCCCTCCTTGGGTGGCAGGCAAAGCCCATCCTCCAGATCGACCCCCGCCTCACGCAGCATCTCTGCCACCTGGTCAAAAGCCTGGGCCTGATCGTCGGAAAAAGTAAGCGCGGGTACAGTCATGGCCGCACCCTATCCCCGCGCGCGGCCAGCCACCAGACACCCTAGCTTCTTCTTGGTCTAAATACTCAACTTCGCGCCGCGCCAGCGGCGCGCCGGTCGGATCGGCACAGCCGATCCGAAACCAGATCCGCAGCAACATTCAGGCCGCAGCCAACTCTTCCGAGGTCATCACCCCGCCAAAAGACATTTCGAACCAGCGTTTGGACATTTCCGGCGTAATCCCGGCGGATTTGGACACATGGGCCTGCGCTTCGGGAGTAAATTCCCACAGCCCGACCGAGATACGCTCGCGCCCCTCACCCTCGCTGCCCAGCACATCGGGCGACGAGCCGATGCGGCGGTAGATCCGCACCATGCGGGCATCGAACACACCAACATAGTGCTCGACCCCAAATTCCTGCATGACCTCGCCCCCGGCCAGCATCAGCGCCGCCGCCACACCGGGCGTCGCATCGCGGGACAGACAGAACCGAGTGCATTCCCAGATCAGCGGGCTTTGAATGCGCACGCCATCTGTCAGGTGAATGAAATGGTCATTCACCATGGTCCGACCCACGGTCGGCAACAGCCGCATGGACCCGCCATGGGTGCCATCCGCCTTTTCCCAGATCACGTATAGCGGGTTTTCCGCATCATATTCATCACGCTCAAAGCCACGCTCATCCACAGTGACAGCCCAGCCAAGACGCGTCTTGAACTGGTCCGCACGGTCCAGAAACATGGAGCGGGCGAGCTTCGGAAACTTGTGCAGGTCTTCCCCGTAAATATAGCGGATCATAGCGTTATCTTCCCCTGATAAACGTCGATGGGGAAAATCTGATCCGCCCAGGTTAACGGGATCGTTACCCGCCGCCCGGCAGGCTTAAGATCGGTTTAGGATTTTGCGCAATGCGACGCGCCCTGTCTCATCCTGACAGGGATCATAAGGCCAGCGCGCAGCCGAAAAACAAAGCCAGGGCGGCAAGTGTTTGGGACATGATGCCCGCCCGGTGGCGCAGTTCTAAGGCCAGATTGCGGCGATTTCAGGGAACGTCCAATCCCGACACCCCGAGCGCAGGCCCCGGAAGGAGCACCACACAACCTGTCCCGGAGCCCGGCCCGAGATGCGGCGGCTCCGAGACTTGGGAAATCGGAACCGTGGGGATCTAGACGACGATAATGCCGCGGCTCAGCGCCCGTGCGACCGCATGGGTCGTGTTCATGGCGCCCAGCTTGAAACGCGCGCTTTCTACATACACCCGCAGCGTGTGCTCGGAAATCGACAGCGTGTCGGCGGCCTGTGCCCGGCTGTAGCCTATCGCGAGAAGGGTCATGGCCTCGATCTCGCGCGGGGAAAGCGGCTGTGCGGGGTCAGGTGCGCGTCCGGGCTCGAATTCCAGCGCCTTCTGATTGAAGGTATGCGCCACGAGGATCAGATCGCGTCGGTTTTCTTCGGTGAACTTCTCCCATTCCAGATCGTTGCAGTTATGGCTGACCGTAAACAGGGCAAACTGCCCGTTCGGCCCACGGATCGGAATAGAGAACCCCTGGTTCCCGACCCCGAATGCGATGGCATCCTTAAGGAATGCCCGCGCCGCCTTGCTGCTCCAATCTAGGCGTTTCCAGTCCACCGGGTGGAAATTCTGGTAACAGCCCTGGATGACCGGATCTATCCGAAGATATCCTTTGTCCAGATAGCGTTGCACCCATTCTTGTGAATATGTGCCACAGCCATACTGATCACCGTTGCTGGATACCCAATGATAGACGATGTGGTCGATGCCCAACTGGTCGCGCAGCTCTTCGATGGCGCTCTGGAGATCCTCCAGCCCCTTAGCTGATTCCAAACCCTCGATCAGCGCGTCCAGACGCGGTGTGTTGCCCGCAAATCCCAAGTCCAGTCCCCTCGACATGGGATGCCATCTCGACCCGCGCCACCAAAGACGCGTCATCCAGTTGCGCAGCCAAGGTCGGAAGACCGTTCGCCCGCGCAAAAGTCTTTAGGTCGGTCAGTACATCCAGTATCCAGTCATGTCCCATGGAGAACCTCTCTTGCGGTGGTTAATGATTGGTTAAGACAACTATAACATGAGCAGATTTCCCGAGAAATTCACGGAATCTCCCTCCCCAGAAACTGCGAGGGTTAAGATTTTAAGCGCCTGTTTCTAAAAAAGGTGCCGCCAAACGCAAAGCGCCCGCGAAGGCCGGTGGGCGATTCGCGGGCGCTGATCTTGGGGAAGTGAGTCGCTAATGAGCGTCTTTTACTTCTTGCCGGCTTCCAGGCATTCCTCAAAGGTGCGCAGGCCGGTCTTGGGGGCCTGAACCAGCACGGACATGTTGCCCGGCAGGTGCTCGTTGCGCAGCATCTTGGTGTGGGCCTGCGGGATCTCGTCCCAGGTGAACACTTCGGACATGCAGGGGTCCAGACGGCGCTCGCACATCAGGCGGTTGGCCGAAGCAGCCTGTTTCAGGTTCGCAAAATGCGAGCCCTGCAGGCGCTTCTGGTGCATCCACATGTAACGCACGTCAAAGGTGGTGTTGAAGCCCGAGGTACCGGCGCAGATCACCACGATACCGCCCTTTTTCACAACCAGGGTCGAGACCGGGAAGGTCGCTTCGCCCGGATGTTCAAAGACCATGTCGACATTCACGCCTTTGCCGGTGATGTCCCAGATGGCCTTGCCGAACTTGCGGGCTTCTTTCAGCCATGCGTTGTATTCGGGGCTGTTCACCGTGGGCAGCTGACCCCAGCAGTTAAAGTCCTTACGGTTGATCACGCCCTTGGCGCCCTGATCCATCACGAACTGGCGCTTGCTCTCGTCCGAGATCACGCCGATCGCATTGGCACCCGCAGTGTTGGCCAGCTGGATCGCGTAGGAACCCAGACCACCCGAAGCCCCCCAAACCAGAACATTCTGGCCCGGACGCAGTTCATGCGGGTGGTGACCGAACAGCATACGATATGCGGTGGCCAGGGTCAGGGTGTAGCAGGCGGCCTCTTCCCAGGTCAGGTGCTTGGGACGCGGCATCAGCTGCTGGGCCTGCACTTTGGTGAACTGGGCAAAGGAGCCGTCGCCGGTTTCATAACCCCAGATACGCTGGGTCGGGGAATACATCGGGTCGCCGCCGTTGCACTCTTCGTCGTCGCCATCATCCTGGTTACAGTGGATCACGACCTCGTCGCCCACTTTCCAGTTCTTCACCTTGTCACCGACTTTCCAGACGATGCCCGAGGCGTCGGAACCGGCGATGTGATAGGGGTCGCCATGCACGTCAAACGGCGAGATCGGCTGGCCCAGACCGGCCCAGACACCGTTGTAATTCACACCGGCAGCCATGACGAGAACCAGCACTTCGTGGCTGTCGACGTCCCAGGTATCGACCACCTCGCATTCAAAGCTCTGCTCGGGCTCGCCGTGACGCTCGCGGCGGATCGCCCATGCGTACATTTTCTTGGGCACATAGCCCAGCGGCGGCATTTCACCGATTTCATAGAGGTCTTTTTCCGGTGCGTCGTAATCGGCAATGCCGGTTTGCGTGTCCAGAGCCATGGCGGCCTCCTGTCTAATGCGTTGCGTCCATTTCGCGTCTGCGGCGCAGAATCGCGGGATCGCCCTAGGAGATACGCGCGGTCACGCAACAATGCAACCTCATCAAATGCCGTTTTGTAATTTTATAACCTCGCAACCGCAGAAAATCCTACGCAGGCGCAGAAATTTGACCAAATCTAGTCCTCTGCCCCCAACGGATATGGCGGCTTGCCCAGAAGATGACGGATCGAATTGGCGTAAAACCGCGCGGTGTCCTGCTCTGTCTCGACGATCCGCAGCCCCCCGGCCTGCTCTGTGGCGATGCCGCGTTCCCGCAACAGGCGCAGCCCATATTCCAGCGCATAAGACGGATCCTGACGCGGCAGATGCACATGCGCGCCCTCCAGCTGCGCCAGAGCAGCCTGAAACGCCCGCCCCAGATCCGCCGGGCTTTGCAGCCCCTCCAACAGCAGATCACACAGCAAAGGCACGCTCAGCACCGGAACAATATCCGCGATGCGATCCATCAGCGCCTGGGCCAGCGCCTCGGGCCGGGTTTGCAGATCCGGCACCGCCCGCAGCGATACAGGTGTGCCAAAGCTGACCGCCGCATAGCCGAATTTGTGAAACCGCCCCGTCACACGCAGCCACAGTTGTTTGACCACCGCGCCCATCACCAATGAAATCGGCGCCCCAAATCGTTCGCCGCCAGACCTGGCCTTGCGGATCAGCACGCTGTCCTCAAGCACCCGATCATAATTCAACGCCACTGGAACAAAGACGACATCCCGCGCCTGCAGATCCACATCTTCGAGGATATAGCTGAGCAGCCCCATTTTGGGCGGGCGCGCCGCGCCTGTCAGGCTTAGCCCGCCTTCGGGGAAAATCGCCTGGGTTACGCCGCCCTCTGTCGCCATCTGCACATAGCGGCGCAGCACCGCGCGATACAGCGCATCGCGGGATTTGCGTTGGATGAAATACGCCCCCATCGCGCGGATCAGCCGCGACAAAGGCCAGATCTGCGCCCATTCCCCAACCGCATAAGACAAGGCAGACCGGTCAGACACCAGATGCGTGACCAGCACGTAATCCATGTTGGACCGGTGGTTCATCACAAAGATCACCGTGGCCTGCGGGTCGATCCCGGACAGGGCCTCGGGGTCGTGATGTCCCAGCCGCACCCGAAAAAACGCATTGGAAAAGATCCGCGCCAGCCGCACCCCCCAGCCAAAATAGGCAAAGGCGGAAAAGGAGGGCACGATTTCGCGCGCATGGCGGCGGGCACGCTGGAACGCAACGTCTTCGCGCACATTATGGTCGCGCGCATGGGCGACAATGGCCCGCGTGACCTCGGGGTCATAGCACAGCCGTTGGATCAGATCGTAGCGCCGCAGCAATTTAAACGGCTGGATCGGGTTCTGCAGCCGCCGGTTCAACCGTTTGACCGCTTTTTCCAGCCTGCGGCGAAAGAACCAGCGCACAGACGGGAACAGGAAATGCGACGCAAATGTCATGCCCGCAAAAAGCAGGATCAGCAAAAAGAACCAAAGAGGCAGTGTCACCGGCGCAGTCATTTTCAGACCGTGACAGCGCCACGCGCCCCGTGCAAGCCCTCATGCCAGCCCACGACGCGCCCGCCAGCCCGACCCCTGCAGGACGAAGCGCCGCAACGTCGCGACGGCGCGCTGCATTGCCGCTTTGGGGCCGGTGACCTATGCTGCAGATGCACTCGCTGCATCGCGGCGAATTGACAGAGACATAAAATTTCGCGTACTCATCGCCAAGCGCAAGATGATTGCCAGACTGAATCGCCACTGATTTGACTGACGGAGCCACAGAATGACCGACACCAACAGCGACCGCCAGCCCGCCGAAGCCAAGCGCCAGCCGGACCGCCCCTGGCTGATCCGCACCTATGCCGGCCATTCCACCGCGGAAAAATCCAACGCCCTGTATCGTGCCAACCTGGCCAAGGGTCAGACAGGCCTGTCGGTGGCGTTCGACCTGCCGACCCAGACCGGCTATGACAGCGATCACATTCTGGCCCGTGGCGAGGTCGGCAAGGTCGGTGTGCCGGTCTGCCATCTGGGCGACATGCGCAGCCTGTTCAACGATATTCCACTTGAGCAGATGAACACCTCGATGACGATCAACGCCACCGCGCCGTGGCTGCTGTCGCTTTACATCGCCGTGGCCGAGGAACAGGGCGCGGACGTGACCAAGCTGCAGGGCACGGTTCAGAACGATCTGATCAAGGAATACCTGTCGCGCGGCACGTATATCTGCCCGCCCAAGCCCAGCCTCAAGATGATCGGTGACGTGGCAGAATACTGCTATACCAATGTGCCGAAATGGAACCCGATGAATGTGTGTTCCTATCACCTGCAAGAGGCCGGTGCCACGCCCGAGCAGGAACTGGCCTTTGCCCTTGCCACTGCCATCGCCGTTCTGGACGAGCTGAAACCGCGCGTCCCGGCCGAGGATTTCCCGCGACTCTGTGGCCGGATCTCCTTCTTTGTGAATGCGGGCATCCGGTTCGTCACCGAAATGTGCAAGATGCGTGCCTTTGTCGATCTGTGGGACGAGATCCTGCAGGACCGCTATGGCGTCGAAGACCCGAAATTCCGTCGCTTCCGCTATGGGGTGCAGGTCAACAGCCTGGGCCTGACCGAACAGCAGCCGGAAAACAACGTCTATCGCATCCTGATCGAAGCCCTGGCCGTGACCCTGTCGAAAAAGGCCCGCGCCCGCGCCGTGCAGCTGCCCGCCTGGAACGAGGCGCTTGGCCTGCCGCGCCCCTGGGATCAGCAATGGTCCATGCGCCTGCAGCAGATCCTCGCCTATGAAACCGACCTGCTGGAATATGATGACCTGTTCGACGGCAACCCCGCCGTGGATCGCAAAGTCGAAGAGCTGAAGACCGGTGCCCGCGCCGAGCTGGCCAATATCGAAAGCATGGACGGTGCGATCGGCGCGATCGACTATATGAAAGGTCGCCTGGTGGACAGCAATGCCGAGCGTCTGGGCCGGATCGAGCGCAACGAAACCGTTGTGGTTGGTGTGAACCGCTGGACCGAAGGCGAGCCCAGCCCCCTGATGGGCGAAGATGGCGGCATCATGGTTGTGGATCCCGCGGTGGAACAGGACCAGATCGCCCGCCTGAAAGACTGGCGCGACGGGCGCGACGATGCGGCGGTCAAAGCGGCGCTGGAACAGCTGCGCGCGGACTCCAAAGCGGGCAAGAACATCATGGAGGCGTCGATCGCCTGCGCCAAGGCGGGTGTGACCACCGGCGAATGGGCTGGCGAGATGCGCGTCGTGCATGGCGAATATCGTGGCCCGACCGGCGTGTCGTCGGCCCCCTCGAACATGACCGAAGGGCTGGATGATCTGCGCGAGATGGTCGACGCCGCCAGCGACAAGCTGGGCCGCCGCCTGAAATTCCTGGTCGGCAAGCCCGGTCTGGACGGGCATTCCAACGGCGCCGAACAAATCGCCTTCCGCGCCCGCGATTGCGGGATGGAGATTGATTATGAAGGCATCCGCCTCACCCCCGAGCAGATCGTCGAGGCCGCACGGAACGGGGCCCATGTGGTCGGCCTGTCGATCCTGTCTGGCAGCCACATCCCGCTGGTTGAGGACGTGATGCACCGGATGCGCGAGGCCGGGCTGAATACGCCCGTGATCGTCGGCGGCATCATCCCGGACGAAGACGCCACGCGCCTGAAAGCCATGGGTGTGGCAAACGTCTACACCCCCAAGGATTTCGAGCTGAACACCATCATGCGCGATGTCGTTACGCTGGCCGTGCCAGCTGAGGTCGCTGCAGAGTAACCAGCCGAAAAAACCATTTTCAAGGGCCAGGGCAGTGATGCGCTGGCCCTTTTCTATTGGCTGCGCCCCCATGCGCACCATCCGGCGCAACCACATTCATGACCAGGGAAAACCTGGCTCAAGACGCCCGTGGGAATAGGGCTGGATCGGCTCATTTCAGGTGCGCCCTCTCCTCAGAAAACAAGCGGCATGGCACATCAATATCGGGAACACCCCTTGGTTTGCGTGATATTCAATCCCAACTCTTAAAATTCAAGAATTTCAATTTGACGCGACTTAGCGGCAGGCTGAAAAATCTAAGGTTGTATATTAACACTTTATTTCCCTCGATTAATTCGTGTCATTTTACGCCAACCGGCGTCAAATCCCTGCCCACCTGCAGGAAATAGACACGAAGCGACGTAATTGGTACAATTATACACCTTGTCATGGGATTTTTTTCCGATATGCCGGAATTAATCCAAAGGAGTAATGACCATGAATATCGACCTTGAGTCCCTGTCACACGACGAACTGACCAAATTGATTTCCGACGCGCAAAAAGCATTGAAGAGCCTGGATGCCCGTCGCCGCGCCGAAGCCAAGCGCGCCGCTGAAAGCGCCGCCAAAGAATTTGGTTTTTCGCTGGATGATATTGTGAATAGCCCCAGCAAAGGATCCAAAGGTGTGCCGAAATACGCAAACCCCGCCGATCCGACCCAGACCTGGACCGGTCGCGGTCGCAAACCCAACTGGGTGATCGACGCGCTTGCAAATGGTCAGTCCATGGATGACTTTGCGCTCTGATCTGATCAGAAAACGGAGCCAGCCATGACAGTCCATATCGGAGCCGCCCCCGGCGACATCGCCGAAACCGTGCTGATGCCCGGCGATCCGCTGCGCGCAGAATGGGCAGCGCAGACCTTTTTGCAGGATGCGGTTTGTGTGAACCGCGTGCGTGGGATGCTGGGCTATACCGGCACCTATAAAGGCAACCGCGTCACCATTCAGGGCTCTGGCATGGGGATGCCCAGCCTGTCCATCTATGCCAATGAGCTGATCCGCGATTACGGGGCCAAGACCCTGATCCGTATCGGATCCTGCGGCGGGATGCAGGCACATGTGGGCATCCGCGATGTGATCCTGGCAATGGCGGCGTCGACCCTGTCCACGCCGTCGCGCGGGATTTTCAAGGAACTGAATTTCGCGCCCTGCGCGGATTACGGGCTGCTGCGCGCCGCCGAAGCCGCAGCGCAGTCCCGCGATGTGGCCTGCCATGTGGGCGGGATCTATTCATCGGATGTGTTCTATGACGAACGTCCCGATCTGAACGAACAGATGACCCGGCACGGCATTCTGGGCGTGGAGATGGAAGCCGCCGAACTCTACATCCTGGCAGCGCGCCATGGCGCGCGGGCGCTGGCGGTGCTGACTGTGTCCGACCACCTGCAAACTGGCGAGGCTCTGCCCTCGGATCAGCGCGAACGCAGTTTTGGCGATATGGTGGAAATCGCTTTGGAGGCGGCCTTTCCCGCATAATTGGCTGCGATGCACAAAAATAGAAAACCGGCCCTGCCAGATCGGCGGGGCCGGTTTCTTTTGGGCTCAACGACCGTGGCTGCGATCATAGCCATTTGGGGCAGGTGGCTGCCAGCCCTGCAGCGCCTCATTCGGTGGGGCCAGAACCTCGATTTGCAGCGGATGGCACTGCGCTGTATCCGAGCTGTGCTCGCTGCTGCAATCTCCACCGGGACAGGCGCTCAGCGCGCCCAGCAAATCCATTTCAGCAAAGAATGTCAGCGTATCGCCGGGACGGACCGGGCTGGCCTTCATAAAATACTGCCCTGTATCGCGGGTAAATCCAGTACACATGAAGACATTCAAAACGTCATGCACATGGGTTTCGGCCAGGTCTTTGCTCAGCCCTGTGGCGTCGGACAACGCGCGGATCAGATTGGAATGGCAGCAGTGGTGATATTGGCTGCCTGCCAGCAAATTGCCAGTATAAGGATCGCAGCGGGTGCCGATCACATCATGCACCGATCCGCCAAAGCGGTCGATCCCGTACCAGGCCAGACTATCCTGCACGATGGTGGCCATGGGGCGCATATTGGGAAAGCTGCTCCACATGCGGTCGCCCACTGTCAGATGCGTGCCGTGCAGCGCGCGGGTCTTGCCTGAATAAAACCGCTCTGTCAGATCCTGCGCATTCCACAGGTTCAGATCACCAACCTGCGGCCCGCCCACGCTGAGGATGCGAAAGAAATGCCCCTTGGACACGTGAAAGGCCGCGGCCTCGCGGGGCGGAGCGATATGGGTTTTGATCACCTCCGCCTGCGCAAGCGCAGCCTGATACAAAGCCATATTCGGCGCGGGCAGCGTGTCAGTCGGGTAGCAGATCACCGGAGGCACCGCGCGGCGGGCCTCGGCATCATTCGGGGCATGGGTATCTTGTGTCATGGGGGGATTTGATCCGCAGCGCGCGCCGCTGTCCAGTGCTGTCGCTGCGGGATATGATTAGATCGCAACCACATCCAGCGGTGGGAACCCGTTAAACCCAACCGACGCATAGGTCGCAGTATAAGCCCCGCAATGGCGTAGGATCACCCGGTCGCCTGCCCGCAAATCCAACGGCAACTGCACCGGCTGGCGTTCATACAGCACATCGGCGCTGTCACAGGACGGACCTGCCAGAATGCAGGGGCCCGTCGCGCCCCCATCCCGGTCAGTCAGCAGATCGTAGCGGATCGCTTCGCCCTCGGTCTCGGCCAGCCCGGAAAAGCGGCCAATATCCAGATAGACCCAGCGATTGACCGCCGCGTCGGATTTGCGCGACACCAGCAGCACCTCGGCGGCAATGGCACCTGCCTCGGCCACCAGCCCCCTGCCCGGCTCGGCCAGCAGGTCCGGCATCGGATGAAACCGTTGGCGGATCAGGGAAACCACCTCGGCGGCATAGCTCTCTGCATCCACAGCCCCCGTGCCGTGACCGGCTGGAAAGCCGCCACCAATATTCAGCAGGCTCAGCGCAAAACCACGCGCCTGCGCCCCCTGCCAGACCTGCGCCACCTGATCCAGAACCCCAGCCCACATCCGGGCCTGCCGCGTCTGCGATCCCACGTGAAAGGACAGGCCCACAGGCTGCAGCCCCAGCGCACGGGCCAGTGCCAAAAGGTCAAGCGCCATCGCCGGATCGCAACCGAATTTGCGCCCCAGAGGCCAATCTGCCTGCGGGTTGTCCACCAGCAGACGGATATACACCTGTGCTCCGGGCGCATGGCGGGCAATCTTCTCCAGCTCTTCTGCCGCATCCGCAGCGAACAGCCGCACACCTTGCCCAAAGGCAAAGGCGATGTCCGAAGCGCGCTTGATCGTGTTGCCAAAGGAGATGTTGTGCGGTGCCGCGCCAGCTGCCAGGCACGCCTCGATTTCCACACGGGAGGCCGCGTCAAACCCACAGCCAGCCGCCGCCAGCCGGGTCAGGATCTGGGGCATCGGATTGGCCTTGAGCGCGTAATGGATCCGCGCCGCGCCCAATCCCCGCGCCAGCGCCTGATATTGCCGCAGCACGGCATCACACTCCATCACCAGCGTCGGATAGTCAAAACGCTGACGATGCGCATAGGCTTCGGCCCGCGACAAAGCAACAGCGTCGGACAAACAGGGCAGAGCCCCGGCAATAGCGTTCATGGTCATCTCCAATCAGACCCGGCCATTCCGGGGCTATCCCGGCACAGACCGCTCACTTCCAAGGGAGACCTACGTAACCGCGTGGGGGCTGACCCACCTCGTCAGAGGCGCGCGCGCAGGTATCTGGGGCGCGCATATGCGGGGAAATCAAAAACCGCGCAAGTGTTTTCTTTTGATCAAAAAATCGCCTCAGGCCCGGTCTGTTTTGTCGCGCAGGCAGGTCTGGGGCGGCTGTCCCTGCGGGCCCTGGCATGTCGCCCCGCAATACACACAGGACCAGTCACTGTGATCCGCCCCGCGCCTTTCGCGCCAGCGGCAAAGCCGGGTGTCCCGGTTCGAAAAGACGACCACCAGAACAAAGGCGATCAAAAGGCCTAGAACAATCAGCATAGGGTTTGATGGCGCAGATTAGACGCTATGAAAAGGCCCATAAACAAACACGGCAGCGAAGGGAAAGCCGCTTCGCTGCCGTCGAATACGTGGTCAGGCCGGGTCAGGCTGCCAGGGGCAAATCTTCGTAAACCGGGGCGTCCGAGGCAGGACGTCGCTCTGGTGTGTAATAGGCCCAAGCCTGGTTTAATGCGTCAAGGGCTGCTTTTTTCTGCTCTTTCGTCATGGGGTTGCCTTTCTGTTGGCATGTCCTCCCCTGTGCCTAATCTGCGCCTCGGCAGGCCTTGGGACAAGCGCAAGATTGCGAAAGGTGCCATGCAGAAATTGCAAATGTCGCCAAAGTGGCCCCAAAAGCAAAACGCGGACCCGAAGGCCCGCGTTTCAAATTACGTTATCGAGACGGCGCTTAGACGGCGCGTTCGACCATCATTTTCTTGATCTCGGCAATGGCGCCGGCGGGGTTCAGACCCTTGGGGCAGGTGCGCGAGCAGTTCATGATAGTGTGGCAGCGATACAGTTTGAACGGATCTTCCAATTCATCCAGACGCTGGCCGGTGGCCTCGTCGCGGGAATCAATGATCCAGCGATAGGCGTGCAGCAGCGCGGCCGGGCCAAGATAGCGATCACCGTTCCACCAGTAGCTCGGGCACGAGGTCGAGCAGCTGGCGCACATCACGCATTCATAGAGACCATCCAGTTTCTTGCGGTCCTCGATGGACTGCTTCCACTCTTTTGCCGGGCGGTTGGTCTTGGTCTCCAGCCAGGGCATGATGCTGGCGTGCTGGGCATAGAAATGCGTCAGGTCAGGGATCAGGTCTTTGACCACGGGCATGTGCGGCAGCGGGTAGATCTTGACCGTCTCGGTCTTGATTTCATCCATGCCATAGATACAGGCCAGCGTGTTGATCCCGTCGATATTCATCGCGCAGGAGCCACAGATCCCTTCGCGGCAGGACCGGCGGAAGGTCAGGGTCGCGTCGATCTCATTCTTGATCTTGATCAGCGCGTCCAGAACCATGGGACCGCATTTGTCCATGTCCAGGAAATAGGTGTCGACCCGCGGGTTTTCACCGTCATCCGGGTTCCAGCGATAGATCTGGAACTTGCGGATATTGGTGGCACCCTGGGGTTTCGGCCAGGTCTTGCCAGTGCGGATCTTCGAGTTCTTGGGGAGCGTAAATTGTGCCATTTCGTCCTCTCCTTAGAAGGTCCGCGCCTTGGGCGCGATTTTCTTCATGCTGATGCCGCCTTCGTCTTCGGTGGTCAGCGGATCGGTGATCACCGGGCGATAGCTGAGGTCGACCTGGGTGCCTGCCTCGTTGATGCGGCTGACGGTGTGGACGCGCCAGTTTTCATCGTCACGCTCGGAGAAATCCTCATGCGCGTGGGCACCGCGGCTTTCCTTGCGGGCCTCGGCGGACACGATGGTCGACAGGGCCGACGGCATCAGGTTGGTCAGCTCCAGCGTTTCCATCAGATCCGAGTTCCAGACCAGCGAGGTATCGGTGACCGACAGGTCGCCCATCTTACCGGCGATTTCGGTCATGGCCTCGACACCTTCGGCCATGGTCTTGGCGGTGCGGAAGACGGCGGCGTCACGCTGCATGGTCTTCTGCATTTCCAGACGCAGGTCCGCGGTCGGGATCGCGCCTTTGGCATAGCGCAGACCGTCAAAGCGGTTGAAGCTCTTCTCGATTTCCGATTTCGGAGCCACCGGCACCGGCGCGTTCGCATCCACAACCTGACCGGCGCGGATGGCCGAGGCGCGGCCAAACACCACGAGGTCGATCAGCGAGTTCGAGCCAAGGCGGTTCGCCCCATGGACCGAGGCACAGCCGGCCTCGCCCACAGCCATCAGGCCGGGGACCACGGCGGTCGGGTCGTCTTCGGTCGGGTTCAGCACTTCGCCCCAATAGTTGGTGGGAATGCCGCCCATATTGTAGTGCACCGTCGGGATGACCGGGATCGGTTCCTTGGTCACGTCAACACCGGCAAAGATCTTGGCCGATTCCGAAATACCCGGCAGGCGTTCAGCCAGGGCTTCGGCGGGCAGGTGGCTGAGGTTCAGGTGGATGTGATCACCGTCAGCGCCCACACCGCGCCCTTCGCGGATCTCCATGGTCATGGAGCGGGACACGTAGTCGCGCGGTGCCAGATCCTTGTAGGTCGGTGCGTAGCGTTCCATGAAACGCTCGCCCTCGGAGTTGGTCAGATAGCCGCCTTCGCCGCGCGCGCCCTCGGTGATCAGGCAGCCTGATCCGTAGATGCCGGTGGGGTGGAACTGCACAAATTCCAGATCTTGCATCGGCAGACCTGCGCGCATCACCATGCCGCCACCATCGCCGGTGCAGGTATGGGCCGAGGTGGCCGAGAAATAGGCACGGCCATAGCCGCCGGTCGCCAGAACCACCATCTTGGCGTTAAACACGTGGAAGGTGCCGTCATCCAGTTTCCAGCACAGAACGCCCTTGCAGACGCCGTCTTCCATCAGCAGGTCGATGGCGAAATATTCGATGTAGAATTCGGCGTTGTTCTTCAGCGACTGGCCATACAGCGTGTGCAGGATGGCGTGGCCGGTGCGGTCTGCCGCGGCGCAGGTGCGCTGTACGGGCGGGCCTTCACCGAATTCGGTGGTGTGGCCACCAAAGGGACGCTGATAGATCTTGCCCTCTTCGGTCCGAGAGAACGGCACACCGTAATGTTCCAGTTCATACACGGCCTTGGGGGCTTCGCGCGCGAGGTATTCCATCGCGTCGGTATCACCCAGCCAGTCAGAGCCTTTGACGGTGTCATACATGTGCCACTGCCAGTTGTCCGGGCCCATGTTGGACAGCGAGGCGGCGATGCCGCCCTGCGCCGCCACCGTGTGCGAACGGGTCGGGAAAACCTTGGTCACACAGGCGGTGCGCAGACCCTGCTCTGCCATGCCCAGCGTCGCGCGAAGGCCGGCACCACCGGCGCCCACGACCACGACGTCATAGTCATGCGTCTCGTATTCGTATGCTGCAGTCATTTCTGTACTTCCTTAGCGCGCGGTTTACAGGGCGATTTTCACGAGGGCGAACAGGCCCGCCGCGATCATCGTGTAGCTGGCGGCATTCAGCGCCACGATCAGCAGCTTGCCTTTCACGCCATGCACATAGTCGACGATGGCCTCTTCGGCCTCGGCCTTGCAGTGCAGGATGGCGACCACCAGGGTCAGCGCGGTGATGATGGCCGGGAACGGCCGTGCGAAATAGTCGACGACATCGCTGTGATCACGCCCCAGCCCTGCGCCGAAGGTGAACACGAAAAGCGGCACCAGAACGACCAGAGCGGCCGAGCTGATCATCATTTTCCAATGGTGATGGGTGCCGCTGCGGCCCGAACCCAGGCCCTGTGCGCGTTTGCGGTCTGTGACAAATTTCATGGGAACTCTCCTCAGACCACGATGGCGGTGAACAGGGTCAGGACTGTGGCACCGATGAACATGCCCCAGCCCATTTTCTCGGACACGGTGACCTCGACGAAATAGCCCAGATCCCAGATCACGTGACGCAGGCGACCCAGCATGTGGTACCAGATGGCCCAGGTGGCGGCGAACAGGATCAGATCACCGATAAAGCTGGTCAGGAACCAGTCGATCCCGGAAAATCCTTCCTCGGATCCGGCGGCCCCCAGCAGCCACAGCACCAGCAGGAACGCGGTGCCAAGCGAGGCAATCCCGGTGATCCGCACCATGATGGAGGAAATCGAAGTCATCTGCGGGCGGTAATACTGCCCGATCATGAAAGGCGATAGCGGGCGGTTTCCCCGGTTCACGTCGGCCATTGGCTACGTCCTTTTCGAGTTAGCTTGCCCCGTGTTGTAAAGAAATTGTGGCACAAGTCACGGGGGCTGTGCGCTAACACGCGCGGTTTTTTGGCGCAGATTGCGTGTTTTCTGTCGTTTTGTGATCACAGCGCGCGATTGCGTGATCACAAAACGCAAAACGCCGGGCCTTTTCCAGCCCGGCATCTGCGCGTTTGATTCCATTATGCGGTATTTTAGGGCCTGTGGCGCTCACCACCCCAGCCGCTTTCTGTCAAAGTTGTCCACAAGCCCTAATCAGGAAACCCTAGATGCCGCAGCGCGGCGCGGCTTTGGCTGCGCAGCGACTGATCCTCTGACAGCAGCTGCCGGTGGATTTCCCGCATCAACGGCGTCAGACTGCGGGTGTCAATCAACCCGCGCAGTGTCGCGGGAATGTCCTTGGATGGAATTTGCAGCACATCTTTGGGTGCTGCGGGCAGTTGCGCAGTCGGCATGGATATGTCCCCCAGGCTGTCCGGTCGAATCTCCGTCCCTGAGGAAATGTTAACGCAACATGAATTTTCGCGAAAGTTCTGTCACAGGGCCGCTGGGCAGACGTGGCGTAAGCGGCCCTGGAGTGTCTTATTCCTAAGGATTACAGCGGCATCAGCGCCCAGTAATCCAGATCCAGCAGCACATCAGGCAGGTATTTTCCGTCCTCGCCGCGCAATTCAAACGGTGCCCCGCCCTTGGTCGCCACCAGACGCAGACGGATCGCACCGACGCCCGGCACAGAGGTTTCGGCCTTGTCCAGAACCTCGCTCCAGGCCTTGACCGTCAGGCCAGAGAAGCACGGGTTGGCATGGGCCCCGCCATTCAGACCGACGATCATCTGCGCATTGGCCAGACCGTTGAAGCTGAGCGCGCGGGCCATGGAAATCACGTGACCGCCATAGATCAGGCGGCCTTCGGGGCGCACGGTCAGGTCGAAATGCACCTTGGCCGTGTTTTGCCACAGGCGCGTGGCCATCATGTGCTCGGCCTCTTCGATGGTGACACCGTCAACATGGTCGATGGTCTCGCCGATCTCGTAATCGCCCCAGCGATGCGGTTCGCCCGCCAGCGTGAAATCGTAGTTCGAAAAATCCAGCCCTTCGGGGATCACCAGATCCTCGGGTGCCAGAACTTTCTTCAGGTCGGGCAGCACGGTTTCCGGCGCGGGTGCGTCGTGATCACGTTTGCGCACCATCACCCAGCGGCAATATTCCATCACCACCTCGTCGCGCTGGTTCAGCCCGCGCGTGCGCACATAAACCACCCCGGTCTTGCCGTTGGAGTTCTGCTTCAGCCCGATCACCTCAGAAGTCGAACGCAGCGTGTCGCCTTCATAGACCGGTTTCAGCCAGCGGCCCTCAGCATAGCCCAGATTGGCCACCGCATTCAGCGAGACATCCGGCACGGTTTTGCCAAACACCACATGAAAGGCGGCCAGATCGTCGATCGGGCTTTTGGGCAGACCACTGGCCTGCGCAAAAGCGTCCGAGGAATACAGCGCATGGCGGGCGGGATACAGCGCGTGATACAGCGCGCGCTCTCCGCCCGAAACCGTCCGGGGCACAGCGTGTTCGATCACTTGCCCGATGGAATAGTCTTCGAAAAAGCGACCCGGATTGGTCTTGGCCATATCAGTGTTCTCCAAGTTTTGTGTCAGCTGTGTAGGTTCCGTCGACCTCTTTCACCACGGCCTGACCACAGCGCATGACGCCATTGGCAGCGTCAAACGCATAGGTCGGGTCGCCATGCAGCGCCCAGCCCTTGTTCAGGGCATCGGTCACCTTGTGGCAAAAGGCAGAGGTGTCGTCTTCGGAAAGAAAGCGATAGAGTTTCATGAGGTTACCCGAATGTTGCGGCGCCAAGCCAGGTGTGGATCCAACCGATCACGGCCAGCAGAACGACGCTGGCCGCAAGAAAGATCGCATCTTTCTTGATCGCGCCTTTGGCAGGCGGGGTCCAGTTTGGCTCGGCCCGGTTGATCACGGCCATTTCGACCAGCGCCCACAGGCCCAGCCCGCCGAACAGCACAAAGGATGGCGTATCGCCATTAACCAGAAGATGCGCCAGTGCCCAGACCAGAAACCCGGTCAACATCGGGTGGCGCATTTTGTAAAACAGCGCCCCTTTGGACGGGCCGGGGCTGGTCAGATACAGCGCAACAATCATCAGCAGATTGTTGATGCCGACCATGGCAGGCGAGCGCCCCCAGAAAAACGCCCCATCGGCCATACGATAGCCAAAAATCATCAGCAGGACCGAAACACCGATGGCCAGCGCCACCAGACCTCGGCCCTTGTCCCCCATCGCGGCGCGCTGCGCCGGGGCGATCCGTTTGAAAAGATGCGCCGCCCACCACAGAGCGACACCCAGAATCAGAAGCAGCATGGCAGTCTCCTAGCTTTGCTGCCCGCAACCTGTCCTTATTCGGCCATGGCCGCAATGGCATCCGCCTTGGCCAACATCTTGCGTGCCGTGACGATATGCAGGTTTTCGACGATCTTGCCATCAACCACCGCCACGCCCTTGCCCTCGGATTCAGCGATCTGAAAGGCCTCGATCTGGCGGCGGGCCAGGTCGACCTCAGCATCGGACGGGGCAAAGGCTGCGTTGGTCACATCGACCTGCGCCGGGTGGATCAGGGTCTTGCCGTCAAAACCCATATCGCGCCCCTGCTCGCATTCCGCCAGCAGGCCGTCCGTATCTTTGAACGCGTTATACACGCCATCCACGATGACACAGCCGGTCGCCTTGGCTGCAATCAGGCACATGCCCAGCCCGGCCATCATCGGCAGGCGATCAGGGCGAAACCGCGAGTTCAGCTCTTTGGCGAGGTCATTGGTACCCATGACCATGCCGTGCATCTTGGGGTGCCCACCAATCTGAGCCGCGTTCAGCATCCCCAGCGGCGTTTCCATCATGGACCAGATCGGCTTGTCACACAGCTCGGCCAATGCATCCAGCTGCGCGGTGCTTTCGACCTTGGGCAGCAGGATCGCATCGCAGTCCATGTCATTGACCGCCTTGGCATCCTCGACACCCCATTCGGTGTCCAGACCATTGATCCGCACGATGCGCGCGCGGTTGCCGTAATCCTGCTGCAGCGCAGCGGCAAGCGTGGCGCGGGCTGCGACCTTCTCTCCCGGTGCCACTGCATCCTCGAGGTCAAAGATGATCGCATCGACAGGCAGGCCACGGGCCTTTTCCAATGCGCGTTCTTTCGACGCGGGAATATAGAGAACCGAACGATACGGACGGGCAGCCAGATCCATGTTTGTCTCCTATCGGAAATTTTGTTGCGCGGAAAAGGGCATTTTTTTACGCAAAATACAAGCGCAGAATCGCCGCAGTGCAGAAAAATGCCCAAAAACCCTGCGTCCCCACAAAGAAAATAGAGCGCATTCGACCCACCGCGCGCAGCATTAACCCTATCTAAGCCACTTAGAAGAGAAGCTATGACCTATCGTCGAAAGGCGGCGGGGCACGGGCGATCAGGGTTGCCGCCCCGTTTTCGAGGGGACCCAAAGGTGCCGGCAAACGGGCAAAACGTCCCGTGGTTCGGTTCGCAACCAAGAGGGTGATGCGATGACGGAGAAATTTGTGAAACTGACGCTGCTGTCCGCAGGTGTTCTGCTGGCGGCGGCCACCATGGTAAAAGCACAGACTCAGAACTGTGCCCCGCGCGACATGGTCGTGGAACGCCTGGCCAGCAAATATGGCGAAACACGCCAAAGCATGGGCCTGGGCAGCAACAATGCCATGATGGAGGTCTTTGCCTCTGTCGAAACCGGATCCTGGACGATCACGGTCACCACCGCGCAGGGCGTAACCTGCCTGGTCGCCAGCGGCCAGGCGTTTGAGGAACTGGCCGAGGCGCTGCCCCCGAAAGGCGATGATGCTTAGACATAGGAACCAGTGGTTGTGGCCCGCGGTTTTCACCGCGCGGCCCCTTGGCCCTGGCAACAGGATGCCAGACACAATGTGCAAATCTGGTTCTGAACCTCTCATATCCTGCGGTTTGCTCTGCAGTTTGGCACCCGCATGGTGCATATGACGGACCTGTCCGCCCAGCGATACCTGTGCCCCCCTATCCCGGTTCACCGGCATATTTCTTTGCGGTCACAAATCCACATGCCCTTTCGGGCAGGATCAAAAGCGGCAGCTGTCCCGTTAGAATCGACACCTGCCCCCATAGGCGAACGGCATCAATCTGGTGCGACGCATGTGAAAACATGGTCCCTGTGGCTGATCAGCGCCATCGTCCCTGGCAAGACAATGCGCAGGCGACGACCGCATAACTTGCGGGGCTTATTACGTTTCTCGCGTTTCGCGCAGCGATGATAGCCCTAACGGGTGTTTTGCCGCGCCGCAGCGCCCTTGCGCGAACGGTCGTAAAGGCTTAGGCAGCTTGCCAAATTCACCAAGGACCGGAGAAATTTCCATGGCACGACCCAAGATTGCCCTTATCGGCGCAGGTCAGATCGGCGGCACCCTTGCCCACCTCGCAGCAATGAAAGAACTGGGCGACGTCGTTCTGTTCGACATCGCCGAGGGCATCCCCGAAGGCAAGGCGCTGGACATCGCGGAATCCGGTCCCTCCGAAGGCTTTGACGCCAGCCTGAAAGGCACTCAAAGCTATGCCGACATCGCTGGTGCCGATGTCTGCATCGTGACCGCAGGTGTGCCGCGCAAACCGGGCATGAGCCGCGATGACCTGCTGGGCATCAACCTGAAAGTCATGAAATCCGTCGGCGAAGGCATTGCCGAGCACGCGCCGAACGCGTTTGTGATCTGCATCACCAACCCGCTGGACGCGATGGTCTGGGCCCTGCAGCAGTTCTCGGGCCTGCCCGCGAACAAGGTCTGCGGCATGGCTGGCGTTCTGGACAGCGCCCGCTTCCGCCACTTCCTGGCCGAAGAATTCAACGTGTCGATGAAAGACGTCACCGCATTCGTGCTGGGCGGCCACGGCGACACCATGGTTCCCTCCGTGCGTTACTCCACCGTCGCTGGCATCCCCCTGCCCGACCTGATCGAAATGGGCTGGACCACCCAGGACAAGCTGGACGCCATCGTGCAGCGCACCCGTGACGGCGGCGCCGAAATCGTTGGCCTGCTGAAAACCGGGTCGGCCTATTACGCCCCCGCCACCAGCGCCATCGAGATGGCCGAAGCCTATCTGAAAGACCAGAAGCGCGTTCTGCCCTGCGCCGCATGGTGTGACGGCGAAATCGGCGTCAAAGGCATGTATGTTGGTGTGCCCACCGTGATCGGTGCTGGCGGTGTCGAAAAAGTTGTCGACATCAACCTGAACAAAGAAGAGCAGGACATGTTCGACAAGTCGGTCGCAGCCGTCAAAGGCCTGGTCGACGCCTGCAAAGGCATCGACAGCAGCCTGGCCTGATCGGATCAACGCCTGATTTTGGGGCCTCGGATCTACGGATCCGGGGCCTCTTTGCTTTTGCAGCTGGCGGGACCAAGCCTGTTCACCCCCCCTCTCTGCGCGCCCTGCCCTGTGGATCGACTCGTTCACAAACTTGACGCTGGGGCGCTTTGCGCTAGCGGCGCGACAGGTTTTGTGATCACACAAATCAAAACTGTGATCACAAATGCCAGAAACTCTGTGATTTTCCGCCCCTGCGGCAATTTTTTGTTTAACCCGATGCGCTACAGCAGCCTATACCGTCATGGAACTGTAGCAAAACGGGGGCAACTGACCCATGAACATCCACGAATATCAGGCCAAGGCTCTGCTGCGCTCTTACGGGGCGCCGGTGTCTGACGGTCGCGCCGTTCTGAAAGCAGAAGACGCAAAAACCGCAGCCGGTGAGCTGGACGGCCCGCTTTGGGTGGTCAAGGCCCAGATCCACGCGGGTGGCCGCGGCAAAGGTTCCTTCAAAGAAGCCGAAGCCGGTGACAAGGGCGGCGTGCGCCTGGCCAAGTCGGTCGAAGAGGCCGCCGAAGAAGCCAAGAAAATGCTGGGCAAGACCCTGGTGACCCACCAGACCGGTCCGGCGGGCAAGCAGGTCAACCGCATCTATATCGAAGATGGTTCCGACATCGAACGCGAACTTTACCTCGCGCTGCTGGTCGACCGTCAGACCTCGCGCGTGTCGTTTGTCTGCTCCACCGAGGGCGGCATGGACATCGAAGAGGTTGCGGCCTCCACCCCCGAAAAGATCCTGTCTTTCTCGGTCGATCCGGCCACCGGCTACCAGCCCTATCACGGCCGCCGCATCGCGTTCTCGCTGGGCCTGGAAGGCGCAGCCGTCAAGCAATGCGTCAAGCTGATGGGCATCCTCTACAAAGCCTTCATCGAGAAGGACATGGAGATGCTGGAAATCAACCCGCTGATCGTCATGCCCGGCAACGAGCTGAAGGTTCTGGACGCCAAGCTGGGCTTTGACGGCAACGCGGTCTACCGCCACGCTGACGTCGCCGAACTGCGCGACGAAACCGAAGAAGATCCCAAAGAGCTACAGGCGTCCAAGTTCGACCTGAACTACATCGCTCTGGACGGTGAAATCGGCTGCATGGTGAACGGCGCGGGTCTGGCCATGGCAACCATGGACATCATCAAGCTGTACGGCGCCGAGCCCGCCAACTTCCTCGACGTGGGCGGTGGCGCCACCAAAGAGAAAGTGACCGAAGCTTTCAAGATCATCACCTCTGACCCCAATGTCAAAGGCATCCTGGTCAACATCTTTGGCGGCATCATGCGCTGCGACGTGATCGCAGAGGGCGTTGTGGCCGCTGTGAAAGAGGTCGGCCTGCAGGTTCCGCTGGTTGTGCGTCTGGAAGGCACCAATGTCGAAGCGGGCAAAGAGATCATCAACACCTCTGGCCTGAACGTCATCGCCGCCGACAACCTGTCGGATGGGGCTGAAAAGATCGTCAAGGCAGTTAAGGGGTAAGGCGATGCGGCTTCTAGTTGCTGTATGTCTGATTGTCTTTGCGTTGCCGAGTGCATCGGTGGCGCAAAACAATCGTGTGCAGAAATCTGCGAACGCAGCTCTAACAGCATACTTGGAGGCCTGCCTAGCGGCCAACCCGACGAAGAAAAAGGCCATTGGCGTTTTTCGAAACCGTCTTCGTCCTGTATCCCGCCTGTACAAGAACCCAACGGACCACCGTATCCCCACTGCGCGGTTTCTTGACAAAAGCGATGCAAAATACCCTGCGCATCCCTTGAACCATACCTTCATTTGGACCTGCGATGTAGTGGCATACAAAATGCCAGCACAAAGCGCGCTACGTGAAGTTGAACGGGCTTTGGACAACAGAGGTTTTAAACGGGTTGGCGAAGACCCTCTCTTCGCTTCAATCTCACCCAAAAGTCGTCCGGCGAAACGTAACGCACGCGGAATTGGCGGCCTTTACGTAAAAGGCAACCGGAGATTTCGCATTGCTGTCGTTGGAGTAAATCGCAGCCAAATGTTCTCCATGCACGCAAGCGAGCTGCGCTCAGACGTCAATTTGACTAGAAAACAATAAGGACCCATACCCAATGGCTATCCTCGTAGACGAAAACACCAAAGTCATCTGTCAGGGCCTGACCGGCTCGCAGGGGACATTCCACACTGAACAGGCGCAGGCCTATGGCACCAAGATGGTTGGTGGCGTGACGCCGGGCAAAGGCGGTCAGACCCATCTGGGCCTGCCGGTCTTTGACTCCGTGCACGAAGCCAAAGCCGCCACCGAAGCCAACGCCTCGGTCATCTATGTGCCGCCGCCCTTCGCAGCCGACTCGATCCTCGAGGCCATCGACGCCGAGATGGAACTGATCGTCTGCATCACCGAAGGCATCCCGGTGCTGGACATGATGAAGGTCAAGCGCGCCCTGGAGGACAGCTCCAGCCGTCTGATCGGCCCGAACTGCCCCGGCATCATCACCCCCGACGCCTGCAAAATCGGCATCATGCCCGGCCACATCCACAAGCGTGGCTCGGTCGGTGTCGTGTCGCGTTCCGGCACCCTGACCTATGAGGCCGTCAAACAGACCGCCGATATCGGTCTGGGCCAGTCCACCGCCGTGGGCATCGGTGGCGACCCGATCAAGGGCACCGAGCACCTGGAAGTGCTGGACATGTTCCTCAGCGACGAAGAAACCCAATCGATCATCATGATCGGTGAAATCGGTGGCAGCGCCGAAGAGGAAGCCGCAGAATTCCTCGCCAATGAGCGCAAGAAAGGCCGCTGGAAGCCCACCGCTGGCTTTATCGCGGGCCGCACCGCGCCTCCGGGCCGTCGCATGGGTCACGCCGGTGCGATCGTCGCAGGCGGCAAAGGTGGCGCCGAAGACAAGATCGCAGCCATGCAGGAAGCTGGGATCGTCGTTGCCGACAGCCCCGCAACCCTGGGCGAGGCCGTGCTGAAGGCCATCGAACTGGGCTAATCCCCAAACCGGGCGGGCCAATCGCGGCCCGCCCACCCCAAGCTTCGCGACAGAGGCCTTGAGCCAGACCTCTCTCCTGACGCTTCAAACCGTCTGAAACACATCACTGCCAAAGCCAAAGGCAACGACATGGTCCGGTTGAAAATCCTTGCGATAGCCCTGCTGCTGCCCGCCTCTGCGGCGCTGGCAGAGACCGCGCCGAAGTTGTCCTCCCCCACGCAGTTGAACCACACCGCCCTGCCGATCCGTCTCAAACATGTGACCGCCGTAAAGTGGCATGAAACACTTTTCGGCATTTATAGGCAGTCAGGACAAACATCCGCTGAGACTCACGTGAAACGCATATCCCTCACTCCCCCCAACACTTCCAAAGGCACGGAGGCATAATAATGACCGATCAAAGCCCCAACGACCTCTTCCACGCCTCCAGCTTTATGCAGGGGCATAATGCGGAATATCTGGAGCAGATGTATGCCCGCTATGCCGCTGATCCCAATGCGGTGGATCAGGCCTGGCAGGAATTTTTCTCCCAGCTGGGCGACAGCGAACTGGATGCCAAGCGCGAGGCGGAGGGCCCCAGCTGGGCGCGCAGCGACTGGCCGCCGCAGCCCAATGACGATCTGACCGGGGCGCTGACCGGCGAATACCCGATGCCGCTGGCCCCCGCCGAAGCCAAGAGCGCCGGCAAGAAAATCAAGGACCAGGCCAAGGCCAAAGGAATTGAGGTCAGCGACGAGGCGATCCAGCGCGCCGTGCTGGATTCGATCCGCGCGCTTATGCTGATCCGCGCCTACCGGATCCGGGGCCATCTGGCCGCCAATCTGGACCCGCTGGGCCAGCATGGCAAAGACAAACCCCATCCCGAGCTGGATCCGAAATCCTACGGTTTCACCGACGCGGATATGGATCGCCCGATCTTCATCGACAATGTTCTGGGTCTGCAGATCGCGTCGATGCGCCAGATCGTCGACATCGTGAAACGCACCTATTGCGGCACATTTGCCCTGCAATACATGCATATTTCCGACCCTGAACAATCCGCCTGGCTGAAAGAGCGCATCGAAGGGTTCGGCAAGGAAATCCAGTTCACCCGCGAGGGCCGCAAAGCCATCCTGAACAAGATGGTCGAGGCGGAGGGCTTTGAAAAATTCCTCCATGTCAAATACATGGGCACCAAGCGGTTCGGTCTGGATGGCGGCGAAAGCCTGATCCCGGCGATGGAACAGATCATCAAGCGCGGCGGCGCGCTGGGGGTCAAGGAAATCGTCATCGGGATGCCGCATCGCGGCCGTCTGAACATCCTCGCCAACGTGATGGCGAAACCCTACAAGGCGATCTTCAACGAATTTCAGGGCGGCAGCTTTAAGCCCGAGGATGTGGATGGATCGGGCGATGTAAAATATCACCTCGGCGCATCGTCGGACCGCGCCTTTGACGGCAACAATGTCCACCTGTCGCTGACCGCCAACCCCAGTCACCTTGAGGCCGTGAACCCCGTGGTTCTGGGCAAGGTCCGCGCCAAACAGGACCAGCTGGGCGACAAAGAGCGCAGCAGCGTCATGCCGATCCTGCTGCATGGCGACGCGGCCTTTGCCGGTCAGGGTGTCGTGGCGGAATGTTTCGCCCTGTCCGGCCTGCGCGGCCACAAGGCGGGCGGCACGATGCATATCGTGGTGAACAACCAGATCGGGTTCACCACCGCGCCGCATTTCTCGCGCAGCTCGCCCTACCCCACCGACAATGCGCTGGTGGTCGAGGCCCCGATTTTCCACGTCAATGGCGACGATCCCGAGGCTGTGGTGCACGCCGCCAAGGTCGCGACCGAGTTCCGCCAGAAATTCCACAAGGACGTGGTCATCGACATCTTCTGCTATCGCCGGTTTGGTCACAACGAGGGCGACGAGCCCATGTTCACCAACCCGCTGATGTACAAGCAGATCAAAAAGCACAAAACCACGCTGACGCTGTACACGGAACGTCTGGTCAAGGATGGCCTGATCCCCGAGGGCGAAATCGAGGATATGAAAGCCGCGTTCCAGGCCCATCTGAACGAAGAGTTCGAGGCCGGCAAGGTGTTCAAACCCAACAAGGCCGACTGGCTGGATGGCCGCTGGTCGCATCTGGATCGCCTGAAAGACGGCGATTACCAGCGCGGCGCAACGTCGATCTCGGATCAGACCGCAAAAGACATCGGTGCCGCGCTTAGCTCGGCCCCCGAGGGGTTCCCGATCCACAAAACCGTGGGCCGTCTGATCGACACTCGTGGCAAGATGTTCGAAAGCGGCGAAGGCTTTGACTGGGCCACAGCCGAGGCCATGGCCTTTGGCTCGCTGCAGCTGGAAGGCTACCCCGTGCGTCTGGCCGGTCAGGACTGTACCCGCGGCACCTTCAGCCAGCGCCATTCCGGCTTTATCAGCCAGGAAACCGAAGAACGCTATTTCCCGCTGAACAACATTCGCAAAGGTCAGGCCCAGTACGAGGTGATCGACAGCGCCCTGTCTGAATATGCGGTTCTGGGTTTTGAATATGGCTATTCGCTGGCCGAACCGAACGCGCTGACCCTGTGGGAAGCCCAGTTCGGTGACTTTGCCAATGGCGCGCAGATCATGTTCGACCAGTTCATCAGCTCGGGCGAAAGCAAATGGCTGCGCATGTCGGGTCTGGTCTGCCTGCTGCCCCACGGGTTCGAGGGCCAGGGGCCTGAGCACAGCTCGGCGCGTCTGGAACGCTTCCTGCAGATGTGTGGTCAGGACAACTGGATCGTGGCGAATTGTTCGACCCCGGCGAACTATTTCCACATCCTGCGTCGCCAGCTGCACCGGTCCTTCCGCAAGCCGCTGATCATGATGACGCCGAAATCGCTGCTGCGCCATAAACTTTGCATCTCGAAGCTGAGCGAATTTACCGAAGGGTCGTCGTTCCACCGGGTGCTGTGGGATGACGCGCAGGTCGGCAATTCCGACACCCAACTGGTCGCCGATGACAAGATCAAGCGCGTGGTGATGTGTTCGGGCAAGGTCTATTATGACCTTCTGGAAGAACGCGATCGCCGTGGCATTGATGATGTCTATCTGCTGCGTATCGAACAATTCTATCCCTTCCCCGCCATGTCGCTGGTCAAGGAACTGGAGCGGTTCAAAGGCGCGCAGATGGTCTGGTGTCAGGAAGAGCCCAAGAACCAGGGCGCATGGCATTTCATCGAACCCAATATCGAATGGGTTCTGGGCCGCATCAAAGCCGCGCATCCGCGCCCGACCTATGTGGGCCGCGCGACCTCGGCTTCGCCTGCGACGGGCCTCGCCAGCCAACACAAAGCACAGCAAGAGGCGCTCGTGAACGACGCGCTGACCATTGAATAAACCCGCATGTCGTGAATGCGATTGGGAAAGAAAAAGGAACTGAGAACATGACCGAAGTGCGTGTCCCCACTCTGGGTGAATCCGTGACCGAAGCCACGGTTGCCACCTGGTTCAAACAGCCCGGCGATGCGGTTGCCGTGGATGAAATGCTCTGCGAGCTGGAAACCGACAAGGTGACAGTCGAAGTGCCCTCGCCCGTTGCTGGCACCCTGGCGGAAATCGTCGCTGGCGAAGGCGAAACCGTGGGCGTTGACGCCCTGCTGGCCAATATCTCTGAGGGCGCAGGCGCTGCGGCCCCCGCTCCGGCGGCGGCTCCGGCCCCGGCAGCAGCAGCGGCCCCCGCAGGCGGCGCTGACAGCGTTGACGTGATGGTCCCCACCCTGGGTGAATCCGTTGCTGAGGCCACCGTTTCGACCTGGTTCAAGCAGGTTGGCGACGCGGTTGCTCAGGACGAGATGCTCTGCGAGCTGGAAACCGACAAGGTGTCCGTCGAAGTGCCCGCCCCCGCCGCTGGCGTTCTGGCTGAAATCACCGCGCCCGAAGGCACCACCGTGGACGCCACCGCCAAGCTGGCCGTGATCTCTGGCTCCGCTGCTGGTGTTGCGGCTGCGCCTGCTGCTGCAGCCCCCGCGCCCGCCGCTGCTGCGCCTGCCGGCATCAAGGACGGCCCCGCCGCCGAGAAGGCCATGGCCGAAGCCGGGATTTCCCGTGACGCCGTGACCGGCACTGGCCGCGATGGCCGCGCCACCAAGGCCGATGTTGCCGCTGCCGTGGCTGCCGCTGCTGCGCCCAAAGCTGCCCCTGCCGCGCCGCGCGCGCCGGTGCCTGCTGACGACGCTGCCCGCGAAGAGCGTGTCAAGATGACCCGCCTGCGCCAGACCATCGCCAAGCGTCTGAAGGATGCGCAGAACACCGCCGCGATCCTGACCACCTATAACGAGGTGGACATGACCGAATGCATGGCTCTGCGCAAACAGTACAAAGACCTGTTCGAGAAGAAGCACGGCGTGCGTCTGGGCTTTATGTCCTTCTTCACCAAGGCCTGCTGCCACGCGCTGAAAGAGGTCCCCGAGGTCAACGCCGAAATCGACGGCACCGACATCGTGTACAAGAATTTTGTGCATATGGGCATCGCTGCGGGCACCCCGCAGGGGCTGGTTGTTCCGGTGATCCGCGACGCCGACAAGATGAGCTTTGCCGAGATCGAAGGCGCGATCGCCGAAAAGGGCAAGCGCGCCCGTGACGGCAAACTGTCCATGGCAGAAATGCAGGGCGGCACCTTCACCATCTCCAACGGTGGTGTCTATGGTTCGCTGATGTCCTCGCCGATCCTGAACCCCCCGCAATCCGGTATCCTCGGGATGCACAAGATCCAGGACCGCCCGATGGTCATCAATGGCGAGATCAAGATCCGCCCGATGATGTATCTGGCCCTGTCCTATGATCACCGCATCGTCGACGGCAAAGGTGCCGTGACCTTCCTTGTGCGCGTCAAAGAAGCCCTGGAAGACCCCCGCCGCCTGCTGATGGACCTGTAATCGGTGGGTTGAAAACCCACCCTACGGCGTGACCATCATAGGCTGCGCCGTAGGGTGCCCCGTCCCAGGGCAGCGCCTGACCCTGGCTGGGCCAAAGCGCCCTCCCATGGGGAGGGTCGGGCGCGGCCTGGCAACGCCGGGCGATGAGAGGATTTTGACATGACCCCCGAACTCACCATCCTCACCCTTGCGGCCCTGCTTCAGGGCGTGCATTTCGCGCTTTATGCCTGGGCGGCGCAAAACCAGGTCGGGGCGGCTGCGGCCATGGGGCCGCGTGACGAACCGCTGAAGGTCCACGGTGCCGCAGGCCGTCTGCAGCGCGCCATGAACAACCATTTCGAGGCGCTGATCCTGTTTTCGATCGCCGTCTTCGTCATCACCTTTTCCGATCAGGCTGACGCGAATACCGCGATGCTGGGCCTGATCTTTCTCCTTGCCCGCGTGGCCTATCTGCCCGCCTATCTCTTGGGCTGGTCGCCCTGGCGGACGCTGATCTGGAGCGTGGGGTTCGGAGCAACCCTGTCGATGCTTGCATTGGCACTGATCTAATTTTTCCGTGCGCCGGGGCATAACCCGACGCACCGGCCAGAAACAGGAGACGAAAATGGCCTCATACGACGTGATCGTGATCGGAGCCGGCCCCGGTGGCTATGTATCCGCCATCCGCTGTGCCCAGCTGGGCCTGAAAACCGCCGTTGTCGAAGGGCGCGAAACCCTGGGCGGCACTTGCCTGAACGTGGGCTGCATCCCCTCCAAGGCGCTGCTGCATGCCACGCACAGCCTGCACGAGGCAGAGCATAACTTTGCCGAAATGGGCCTGAAGGGCAAATCGCCTTCGGTCGATTGGGACCAGATGAAAACCTACAAATCCAATGTTGTGGGCCAGAACACCGGCGGCATCGAATTCCTGTTCAAAAAGAACAAGATCGACTGGCTGAAGGGCTGGGGCTCGATCCCCGAGGCCGGCAAGGTCAAGGTCGGTGACGAGATCCACGAGGCCAAGAACATCATCATCGCCTCTGGCTCCGAGGCCTCTTCGGTGCCCGGCGCGGATGTGACCATCGACGAAAAGATCGTCGTGACCTCGACCGGCGCGCTGGATCTGCCCAAGATCCCCAAGAAACTGGTGGTGATCGGCGCAGGTGTGATCGGTCTGGAACTTGGCTCGGTCTATGCCCGCCTGGGGTCGCAGGTGCATGTCGTGGAATTCCTGGATCACATCACGCCGGGCATGGATGTGGATGTGCAGAAAGGCCTGCTGAAGATCCTGAAAAAGCAGGGTCTGGAATTTACCCTGGGTGCCGCCGTGTCCAAGGTCGAAACCACCAAGACCAAGGCGAAAGTCACCTACAAGCTGCGCAAGGATGACAGCGAACATCAGCTGGATGCCGATGTTGTGCTGGTCGCCACGGGCCGCAAACCCTTTACCGATGGTCTGGGGCTTGAGGCGCTGGGGGTCGAAATGTCTCCGCGCGGTCAGATCAAGACCGACAGCCAGTGGCGCACCAATGTGCCGGGCATCTACGCCATCGGCGATGCGATTGACGGCCCGATGCTGGCCCACAAGGCCGAGGACGAAGGCATGGCGGCAGCCGAGGTCATCGCGGGCAAGCATGGTCACGTGAACTATGACGTGATCCCCGGTGTGATCTACACCACCCCCGAGGTCGCCTCGGTCGGCAAAACCGAAGCCCAGCTGAAAGAAGAAGGCGTCGCCTATAAGGTCGGTAAATTCTCCTTCATGGGCAATGCGCGCGCCAAGGCGGTGCATCAAGGCGAAGGCTTTGTGAAACTTCTGGCAGACAAGGCCACCGACCGAATCCTGGGCTGCCATATCATCGGCCCGGCAGCGGGTGACCTGATCCACGAGATCTGCGTCGGCATGGAGTTCGGCGCATCCGCCGAGGACATCGCGCTGACCTGCCACGCCCACCCGACCTTCTCCGAGGCGGTGCGCGAAGCGGCACTGGCCTGCGGCGACGGCGCGATCCACATGTGATCAATGCACATTGCGACATTCAAAACGCCCGGGGGTTCCTCGGGCGTTTTTTGTTGGGGCGCCGCCTCCCTGCCCCTCTTGTGGCGCAGGACGCAGGGCAATAGCCTGCATTCAAAGTCCGGTTGAAGATCAACCGCTGCCCCCAGTGAATGCCAGTAAAGTACCTATGTTCCGACACCTCTTCCCCGCCGCCATAGCCGTTGTGGTCCTTGGGACCATCCTCACCAGCACCGCACGTGCAGCTGAGGGTCGCGCCGCACGCTACGAGGCCCTGTTTCGCACCCATTGCCTACCGCGCATCGAGGCGCGTGCCAGCGGCAAAGACCCGCTCGCCAAACCCCCGACCACCTTCGTTGATCGTCATTCAGGTTTGACCGTCCAGCAGTCGCGCCACACATGCGACGTATCGGACGACCCCAAATTGCTGAGCGCAGGGGAACGCGAAGAGGTCGCCAAGCGCATTCGCAAGCTGGTCGCACAGGACTGTCCCGAACTGTCCCATGCCAGTGACCCCATGCCCTCCTGGGATTATTTCTATGGCCGGGTGAAACAGGACCCATCGCAAGGGACAGGCAATTGGGGGATCATCCTTATGCGCGTTTCAGCGGACTCAGGCGATGCCCTGCAACGCACCACAACCATCCTTGGCCTGCCAAGGGATTAAGGCCCCTTCGTTTCTCTGCTTTCAAAATACCCAGATACAGATCAACCAAAGCGTATTTCGATGAAGATCACAGTCCTGACCGCCACCATTGCCACCGGCCTTGCCGCAGGCTTTCTCGTCGCCAGCCAGCTTTGGCCAACGCCAACCCGGCCTGAAAGGATCGCGCAGGTTTTTGAAGATCTCTGTATCCAGCGCGCCACGGGGAACGCTGTCTCGGCTGAGCGGTTCGGGTTTCAGCCGCCGCCCTCAGAAGGCGAGGCCTACACAGATCCGATGTCGATGAGCTTTGTCACCCTGAAGAACCGCAGCTGTTCTATCGAGACCGTGCATCCTTTCGCGCTGAACGAAGCAGAGGCGCAGGATCTGTTGGTGCGGGTCACGGCGCTTCACAACACACATTTCCCCGACCTGCCTTTTGATCCGGGTGCTGTGATGGGCACCATCAACGCAGGATGGGCGTTCGGGCGACCCGCCTCAAAGGAAAGATGGGGAGTGTTTCTATTCGCCTATCCCGATTGGGGTGAGTCTGCAGGCAGCATCCTGACGATGTATTATCCGCCCGCCCTCTGACCTTACCACATCCGGCTTTGCGCGCGCGCGACGTAGTTGGCGTCATACTCTGCGCCGCCCTCTTCGCCGCTGGTCATGTCGGCCAGGATCTCGCCCACTGTGGGCAGGCCCGCCGCATCGTCGCGCCCCCACAGGCCCGAACGCATCAGCGCCTTGGCGCATTGGGTATAGACCTCGGCGACCTGCACCACGATCACCGTGGTCGGGTGCTTGCCGCGCTGTTCAAACCGGGCGGTCAGGGCGGAATCGTCGCTCAGCACCGCCTGCCCGTTCACCCGCACCGTGGTGTTGGTGCCGGGGATCATGAACAGGATCGCGACGCGCCCATCCACCACGATGTCGCGCAAGCAGTCCAGACGGTTATTGCCACGCCAATCGGGCAGCATAATCGTCTGCGCATCCGCCACATGCACCACCGGGCCATCATCACCGCGGGGTGATCCATGCACCCCCTGCGGCCCCACGGTCGACAGCACACAGAACCTCGCCCCCTCGATCCAGCACCGGTACAGCGGTGTCAGATGGGGAGCGACCTTGCGCAGCGACGAGGGGACAGGCGCATCATACAGCGCCTCAAGCGCCTCGATTGATGTGACTTTCTGCATCGAACCCCAGCTCCTTCATCAGGGCGTTGGACCGGGCCTCGACCCGCTCTTCCAAAGTGGTCATGAATGTCTGCTTGTCCAGGCCCGGCGCAATCGGATCAAGAAACTCCACCACCGCCAGACCGGGTTTGCGCAGGATCCCCTTGCGCGGCCAAAGCAGGCCAACATTGGTGGCGGCTGGCACACAGGGCTGACCAGTTTCACGATAAATCGCTGCCGTACCGATTTTATAGGGTTTGTAATCGCCGGGCGCGACGCGTGTGCCCTGCGAATAAATCACCAGCTGACCGGGCTGCGCTGCGCCTTTTTTGACATCCTCGACCATTTTGGTAATCGCCTGCCCGCGCTTGCCGCGATTGACCGGCACACAGCCCAGCCGAAGGGCGTATTGACCAATGAACGGCGTATAAAGCAATTCCCGTTTCATGATGAATTTCGCCGCTGGCACGGCGTTATAAATCATCAGAATATCCAGAAAACTTTGATGTTTCGCAGCAATCACCACTTCGCCTGTGGGGATCGGCCCACGGATTTCAGACCGCAACCCCAGCATCACCCGCGCCATAAAAATCACATGCGATGCATACAGCCCGCAGGCCCAGCGCGCGCCCTTGGGATGGATCAGCGCCGGAAAGGCCAGGATACCCAGAACGGCCATAAACACATACATATAGATCACAAAGATCAGCGATTTCAGCCATTGCATCAGGCAAGCTCTCCCAGGACGCGGCGGGCCGAGCTTTGGGTCGCAAGATAGGCGACCAGCGCGGCCAGCGGCGGAATGAATATCGGCAACAGCCAGTGCCAGCCGGCAAAGCGCAGACCCGTAAGAAAGGCCCCGGCTTCACTGCTGCCCGGCATCAAAAGGACGGCGATCAGGCCCAGAACCGTGCCGCCTGCCGCGCCGGTGACCGTGCGCAGCGTGAACCGGCGCACAAAGGCCCCGGCGATGTAGCCGTCGGTCGCCCCGACCAGCCGCAGCACCGCGATGACCTGCGCATTGGCCGCCAGCGCCGCATTGGCGGCCAGCGTGACCATTGCCCCGGTTGCCGCTGCGATCAGCGCAATCGAGACCCAGCCCAGCAGGCGCAAGCGCCCGGCCGCTGCCACCAACGGGCGACGCCAGCGGCTGTGATCATCCAGCACCGCACCGGGCACTTCGGCGCTCAGCCGCAGACGAAGGCCCTCGCTGTCATAGCCCGTATCATCCTCGACCAGTTCGATCAGCTGGGGGATGGGCAGGCTGTCCACAGGCAGATCCGGGCCGAACCAGGGTTCCAGCAGGGCCTGTTGTTCTGCGTCACTCAGCGCGCGGGCACTGGCGATGCCGGGGGTTTGCTCCAGCAGGCGCAGGGCGGTGGCGGTCTGCTCCGCCATCTGGTCCGCCGGGGCCGAAATCCGCAAAGTCGCAGTGCGCGCCAGCGCCGCGTCCCAGTTTTCCGCCAGACGGCCCGCCGCCAGCGACAGGGCCAGCGCGAACACCGTCAGAAACGCCATGGCGGCGCTGGTGAACAGGGTCAGCCGCACGGTAAATCCCGAAGGCGGCACAACGCGATCCGCCCCCGCATCCGGGGTCAAGAGCGCAGGCAGACGAGACAGAACAGCCCTCACAGATCCGCCCCCGCCGCCTGAATGGTGCGGTCCGAGATCCGCAGAACCCGCGCCTGCACCTGCGCCTTGGCGGCGCGGATCAGACCCAGATCATGGGTCGCGATCATCACGGTCTTGCCCATGCGGTTCAGCTCGACCAGCAGGCGCAGCAGGCGCTGGGACATTTCCCAATCCACATTCCCCGTGGGTTCATCCGCTAGGATCACATCCGGCGACAGGATCAGCGCGCGAGCCAGCGCGGCGCGTTGCCGTTCCCCGCCCGACAGTTCCGGCGGCAGCGCCCCGGCGCGGCCCGTCAGCCCGACCCAGCTCATCAGCTCCATCAGATTGGCCGCCTGATCCGGGCTGGCCTGTCCCGACACGGTCAGCGGCAGGGCGATGTTTTCCTCAACCGGCAGGTGGTCCAGAAACTGGCAGTCCTGATGCACCACACCGATCCGCCGCCGCATCAGCGCGATCTGATCCCGGTCCAGCGCGGTCACATCCTGACCAAACAGGCTCAGTCGCCCCTCGGTCGCGCGCAGCGCCCCATAGCACAGTTTCAGAAAGGTGGTTTTCCCCGCCCCCGACGGCCCGGTCAGAAAATGAAACGACCCCGGCGGCAATTGCAGGGACAGCCCTGTCAGCAATGCCTCTCCACCATAGGAATAGGCCAGATTGTCCAGCTCGATCACACCTGTCAGCCCCGCTAGCGCCCCGTGTGTCGGGGCCTCAGAATGGACCTGTTTTGCCGCAACAGGTCAATGTTTTCAATGCATCGCCGTTAAGCAATGGACTTTTTGCGCGCCGACAGGCACGTTATGATCAATTCCAGGAACCGGCGCAAAACCGGCATGTCAAAACAACGGGGTCTGAGCGGAATGCGGCTGATTTGCCCGAATTGTGCAGCGCAATATGAGGTGCCGACGGAGGTGATTCCGACGGGTGGCCGGGATGTGCAATGTTCAAACTGCGCCCATACCTGGTTTCAGAAACACCCCGATGAAGATGCCGATCTGGCCGAAGAGCTGGGGCAACCCCTGGCCCAGGAACAGGGCACCGACTGGGCCGAAGAGCCAGAGCAAGACCCGACACCAGATCCAAGCCCCGAACCTGCGCCCCGCCCCCAGCGTAAGCTGCCCGATGATGTGGCTGATGTGCTGCGCGAAGAGGCCGCGCTGGAACAACGCCAGCGCGAGGCCGAAACCCGCGCCCTGGAAACCCAGCCCGATCTGGGGCTGGATGCCCCTGATGAAGCAGGCGAAGCCCGCCGCGCCCGCGAAGCGCGCGAACGCATGGCCTTTATGCGGGGCGAGCTGGACGACGACACGGATTTTGATGCAGAGGGTGGCGCAGAAAGCGACGCATTCACTGCCGCCCCGCGTCAGGCGGATGCCGAGGAAACTGGCCGCGCCTCAGCCATCGCGGCGGCGGCCGCTGCGGCGGATTCCCGGCGGGATCTGCTGCCCGATATTGAAGAAATCAACCAAAGCCTGCGCCCTGAAAGCGACCGCCGCGTGACCGACGCGCCGGATGCCCGCGACAGCGCCGACAGCCTGAACCCCGCCCCGCGTGGCGGCGGCTTTGCCCGTGGGTTTTTCCTGGTCATCCTGCTGGCTGCTGCGGCAATTGCCGTTTACGCGATGGCACCGCAGATTTCGGCCAGCCTGCCCGCTGTGGCCCCCGCGCTTGAAGGCTATGTCGCCTTTGTCGATGGGCTGCGGATCTGGCTAGATGGGCAGATCACGCCTCTGCTGGGCAGTTTGGACAGCATGAGCAGCGAAACCGCACCTGCAGAATAGCCCAGCAAACCCAAGCATCTGAATACAAAAAAGGCGGGACATCCCCGCCTTTTCTTTTGTCTTTGGCTGGTCTGTGCCGCAATCGGTCAGATCTTGCCCTTCCACGGGACCAGCGCCTTTTCCGCAAGCCGCATCAGGATGTCGATGCCAAAGCCGATGATCCCGATCAGGATGATGCCCAGAATAACGATGTCGGTGTTCTGGAATTTCGAGGCAACCATGATCATCATGCCAGCCCCCTTTTCCGCCGCCACCAGTTCCGCAGCCACAACCGTCCCCCAGCACACGCCCATAGCCACACGTGCCCCGGTAAAGATTTCCGGCAGCGAATTTGGCACAATCACATGGCGCATGATCTGGTACTTGCTGGCGCCCAGCGAATAGGCCGCATGGACCTTCGAAATCGCCACGCCGGACACGCCCGCCCGCGCCGCAATCGCCATGATCCAAAGCGCAGCAAGGAACAGCAGGATGATTTTGCCCAGCTCTCCGATGCCCGCCCAGATGATCACCAGCGGGATCAAGGCCAGCGGCGGCACAGGGCGCATAAATTCGACAATCGGGTCAAACCAGCCGCGGAACCAGTTGCTAAGCCCCATGGCATAGCCCAGCGGGATCCCCACCAGCGCGCCAAAGATAAACCCGACCACAACCCGGAACAGCGAATAGCCCAGATGTTCGCCCAGCGTGCTGCCACGGAACCCGGCGCTGGCGATTTCATACAGGCGGCTCAGCACGTCTTCGGGGGGCGGCAGCCAGATCGGCTCCATCTGCCACCCCTTGGCCGGTTCGAAATTCAGCGTGCCTTTGGGCGACATGCCCACGCGGCCAAATTCGGTCTGCACCGACTGGCCCGGCGCAATGGGCTGGCCGTTGATGGCGACCACCCTGTGCCCCTCTTTGCGGGATTTTTCGTCATTCTTATCGACCCGGATCAGGCCCGAGCGCCAGGCCCCGACCGTATCCGTGTCATTCTTGGCCCAGCCCTCGCCCGGATCGACCTCGGGGTCCGCGACCTCGGTGCCGATTTCAAACACGGTGACTGTCACCGTGGCCTCATCCGGGGCGACCCCGTCGGCCTCGGCGGTATAGGTGAACTGCGCTTCGCCAATAAACGGCCCCGGCGCGTGCAAAAAGCCCGGCACCGCACGCGATCCGGTAAACGCCCCCCACAACAAAAAGATCGTCAGAACCGAAATCACACTGGCGATGCGATTGGGGCGCACGGCGCTTTCATCGCCAAAGGTCACTGTTTTCAGGGACGTAAAATCGCGCAGCGTGCTGCGCACCACAAATTTCACCGCGACGAAAGAGACCAGAAAAATCGCGATATAGATCAGGAATACGGTCATGCGCTTTCCTCCGAACGTCCCATGATTTCCTCTTCCATATCCCAGATCATGCCCAGGATTTCCTCGCGTTTGATGGCGAAATCAGGGTGTTTCTTGACCTCGCGCAGATCCTGCCCGACGCCCAGATCGGCAAAAGGCAGGTTATATTCCCGATGGATCCGACCCGGCCGCGGCGCCATGACCAGCAGGCGTTCGCCCAGCAGCAGCGCCTCTTCGACGGAATGGGTGATCAGGATGATCGTCTTGCCTGTCTCTTTCCACAGTTTCAGAACAAGCGACTGCATCTTTTCGCGGGTCAGCGCATCCAGCGCGCCCAGCGGTTCATCCATCAGGATCACATCGGGATCATTGGCCAGGCAACGCGCCAGCGCCACCCGCTGCTGCATCCCGCCAGACAGTTCATACACTGCCTTTTCCTTGAAATCTTGCAGGCCCACAACATCCAACAGGTGATCAACAGTTTCGGCCCAATCGCTTTCGCGCTGACCCGCCATGCGCGGCCCGAAACTGACATTTGAACGCACATCCATCCATTCAAACAGCGCGCCCTGTTGGAACACCATGCCACGTTCCGCATCCGGCCCCGTGACCGGATGGTCATTCAGCATGATCTGCCCTTCGGTCGGGGCCAAAAAGCCCGCAACGATGTTCAGCAAGGTCGTCTTGCCACAGCCCGACGGGCCCAGGACGCTCATCAATTCGCCCTGTTTGATATTCAGCGATACGTCTTTCAACGCCTGAACCGAGCCCCCGCCCGGCAGGTCAAAACGCATCGACAGCTTGTCGATCTTAAGACCGCTCATGTCACACTCTCTTGCAGCAAGGATCATTGTGTTCTGGCCCGCCTGCCTATCCTGGCGGGGTCGTCGCTTTGACAGGGGCAAAAGCCATGCCCGCAAAATCGCGGGACATCGCGGCCCAGGCCCCGCACCCATCCGGGGCACAGTGTCAAAACAGTCAGGTGAAACGCACACCGCCCGGTTCGGGCGATGCGCACTCTGTCAGAGCAACAGCCCCTTACATGCCATTGGCCGAAGCCAGCGGACCAGTATTCACATTCTCAGCATAGCTGGGCCGTGCGGCACCGATGCTGCCCGAAGCGACAAACACATCCGCCACGCCTTTCATAAAGTCCTGCGCGCCGCCATCCAGCCATTTGCTCGACAGCTGGTCCTCGACCGTGGGAAAGACAAAGGTGGAAATGGTGGCCATGGTCGCGTCTTCGTCCATGCCCGCATCCTTGGCGATCACCGGCAGCATCTTGGCGTGATTGGCCTCATCCGCCCACATGGCGTTGGCGTCTGCGGTGACTTTCAGGAATTTGGCAACCATATCCGTGTTTTCCGCGACCCAGCCCGCGGGGCCAGAGGTCACGTCAAACACCAGAATGCCCAGCTCTTCTTTTTCGGCGCCGGTCAGCAGCGTGTTGCCATGTTCAGTCATGCGCCGCAGCGAACCGCCCCAGCCGCAGGCCATATCCACCGATCCCTGCGCCAGCGCCGCTGCGCCATCCGGCGGGGCCATGTCGACGATGTCCAGGCTGTTCAGCGCCACGCCAAAATGGTCCATCTGCTTGAGGAACCCAAAATGCGCAGCGGTGCCCAGCGGCACGGCAACCTTTTTGCCGGCCAGCTCGCCTGCGCTATCCTTGTCGATCTCCAGATCTTCGCGCACGACACAATTGTCGTTCTCGGAATAGCTTACCGCCACATCCAGGATCTGCAGATCCTGCCCGGCACTGGTGGCCACAACAAAGGGCGGCACGCCCTGGCTGACCGACATCTGAACATCGCCCGACGCCATCGCCGCGGACATCGCCGTACCGGTGTCAAAGCTGACCCAGTTCACGGTGACGCCCATGGCCTCGTCATACATGCCCTGCACTTTGGCGAACTGGAACGGCATCGGCCATTCCAGGAAATAGCCCACAGTGATTTCGTCGCCATGGCCCCCTGCCAGCGCAGCGGTTGTGCCGGACATCAGCATCGCACCCGATACAGCCCCCAACAAAGCGGTCTTGAGTTTCATTTACCAATTCTCCCTGTGTTTTCCGGTTCAGGCGGGCCAAGGCCACGCCCCGTTTCGGTTCCAGGCCGTCCTTGCGGCAAAAGGCATCATTTCCTGATGCTCTGTTGTGATCCGACCGGAAAACCGGCAACCGATCAATGTTTTTTGCAGGCTCAAAACCGGGAAAATTCCACATTCAAAAAACTGAAAACAGGTGGATTATTCTATAAATATCTGTTTTTCATAGCTTATAAAATATGATCAAAATAATCAGACACTCGAACGCACCCAATCTGGACCTATACAGATCCCAACCCTGGCCCTAACCGGGCGCATAAAATATGGCTCACTAGCCGCAGAAACACGACATACCAGACCTCAAAGGAGGCCCCGATGGACGGCACCCACACCCAGAACGATCTCAGCCATATCGTAGAGGCCGACCGCGCCCATGTCTGGCATCACCTGATCCAGCACAAAGCCTTTGAATCCAAAGACCCCAACATCATTGTCGAAGGCAAAGGGATGCGGGTCTGGAACCAGGCGGGCAAGGAACATCTGGACGCCGTGTCCGGGGGCGTCTGGACAGTCAATGTCGGCTATGGTCGCGAAAGCATCGCCAAGGCCGTGCATGACCAGATCCTGAAAATGAACTATTTTGCCGGGGCGGCGGGATCCGTCCCCGGCGCGCTGTTTGCCGAAAAGCTGATCGAAAAGATGCCGGGGCAAAGCCGGGTCTATTACTGCAACTCCGGCTCCGAAGCGAACGAGAAAGCCTTTAAAATGGTGCGCCAGATCGCGCACAAAAAATATGGCGGTAAAAAGCACAAGATCCTGTATCGCGACCGCGACTATCACGGCACCACAATTGCCTGCCTGTCCGCCGGTGGCCAGGACGAGCGCGGCGCACAATACGGCCCGTTCACCCCTGGCTTTGTGCGTGTGCCGCATTGCCTGGAATATCGCGCAGGCGATCAGGGCGCGCCGGTGGACAATTACGGCGAATGGGCCGCAAACCAGATCGAAGAGGTCATCCTGCGCGAAGGCCCCGACACGGTTGGCGCGCTGTGCCTGGAACCAGTGACTGCGGGCGGTGGCGTGATCACCCCACCGCAGGGCTATTGGGAACGTGTGCAGGAAATCTGCAAGAAATACGACATCCTGCTGCATATCGACGAGGTCGTCTGCGGCGTGGGCCGCACCGGCACCTGGTTCGGCTATCAGCAATATGGCGTCAAACCCGATATGGTGACGATGGCCAAAGGCGTGGCCTCGGGCTATGCGGCGATTGCCTGCCTGACCACCACCGAAGAGGTCTTTGACATGTTCAAAGACGACGCCAGTGACCCGATGAACTATTTCCGCGATATTTCCACCTTTGGCGGCTGCACCGCAGGCCCGGCGGCGGCGATCGAAAACATGCGCATCATCGAAGACGAGGCCCTGCTGGAAAACTGCACCGCCATGGGCGATTACATGCTGGACCAGCTGGGCGCGCTGATGGACCGCCACGCGGTGATCGGCGACGTCCGTGGCAAAGGCCTGTTCCTAGGCGCTGAACTGGTGGCAGATCGCGACAGCCGCAGCCCGGCAGATGAGGCCAAAGTACAGGCGGTGGTCGCCGACTGTATGGGCCAGGGCGTGATCATCGGCGCAACCAACCGGTCGGTGCCGGGCTATAACAACACGCTGTGTTTCTCGCCCGCGCTGATCGCAACCAAGGACGACATCGACGAAATCCTGTCCGCAGTGGATGGTGCCCTGACTCGCGTCTTTGGATGAACAGACCGGCTCAAAATTCCCTGGGTCAGCCCATCGGCTGGCCCGTCACCGGGACGTTTCCGCGCCCCCGTCCGCCCCATCACACGCTGAGCGGGGCCTATACCACGCTGCTTCCGCTCAAGCGCGGCCACGCACAGGCGTTGTTTGACGCCTTTGCACAAGACCACGAGGGTCGCGGCTGGACCTATCTGCCGATCGAGCCTTGGCATCATCAGAGCGACGCCGAAAGCTGGTGCGATACAGCCCAATCCAGCACAGACCCGCTGTTTTACAGCATTCTGGATTCGCAGGGCGTGATCTCGGGATTTTGCTCACTGCTGCGGATTGATCCGCAAAACGGTGTGATTGAAACAGGTTACATCCATTATGCCCCCCGGCTCCAGCGCAGCCGCGCTGCGACTGAGACGATGTATCTGCTGATGCGACATGTCTTTGAGGATCTGGGCTATCGCCGCTATGAATGGAAATGCGATGCGCTGAACGCCCCCAGCCGAGCCGCCGCAGAACGGCTTGGCTTTACCTTTGAGGGTATTTTCCGCCAGGCCACCCATTACAAAGGGCGCAACCGCGACACGGCGTGGTTCTCCATGCTGGACAGTGAATGGCCGATCCAAAAAGCCCGTTTCGAAACATGGCTGTCACCAGATAATTTTGATGCTGAAGGCCAGCAGAAAAGCGCGCTCTGACGCGTTGATCGCGCATCAGGGGGCGTTGCCCCCCGCCCTTTCAGGGCTCCCCCCAGAGGTATTTTTAAAGAGAAGAAGGGGCGGCCGCGCGCCTGGTTTCTTTGCTTTTTCAAAGACCCAAAACACAGCAAGGCCGCCCGTCCGGTTTGGAGGGGCGGGCTGTTCGCAGGGCCCGCTCAGACGATGTCAATCGCCGCTGCCAGCCCCGTCGTGTCGCTTAGCCCCTGCAGCAGGATCGTGTCGCCATCGCCGAAATCAAGCAAGACGCCGCTGCCGCTGATCTGCGCAGCCGCCGCAATCTGCGCCGCGCTCTGACCGCCTGCGAGCGTCATGTCCAGCTGCAGCATGTCCTCGGCCACGTTGAAATCGGCAATCGTGTCGGCCCCATCTCCGTCAATGAATTCAAACACATCCGCACCGGACCCGCCTTTGAGGAAGTCATTCCCGGCGCCGCCATCCAGCACATCATCATCGCCGCCCGCGTTCAGGCGATCATTGCCCGCGCCGCCGCGCAGCGTGTCGTCAAACGAGTTGCCGAACAGCTTGTCATTGCCGTCACCGCCCTCGACACTATCGCGCCTTGTGCCGCCTTTGAGGAAATCGTTCCCGTCACCGCCCAGCAAAGTGTCATTGCCGCCGCCGCCTTTGACATTGTCATTGCCTGCCCCACCATCGAGGAAATCGCCATCGGACTGGCCACGCATGATGTCATCGCCATCGTTGCCATACAGCGTGTCCCGCCCGATGCCGCCTTTGACCACGTCATTGCCAGAGCCGCCCTCGACACTGTCATCACCGACACCGCCGGACAGGCTGTCATCCCCATTATTCCCCGTCAGCGTGTCGTCCCCACGGCTGCCGTTGATCGTGTCAGCGCCCCCGTCACCGGCAAGGTCATTGTCATCATTGTCCCCATCCAGCAGGAGCCCAGGCACGGAAATCTGCACTGCTTCGTCAAGAAATTCGATGAATTCCACCCCGTGCAGCGTGTCCGACCCATCGGCGGACTCGACTTTGACCGATCCGTTGCCCAGATCCTCGATCGTCGCGTCGGCCCGGTTCACATCAATATAAACTGTGTCGTTCCCTTCGCCCCCGGTGATGAGATCATCGCCAAGGTCGCCTTCCATCACGTCGTCGCCTGCGCGGCCGTCGATCGTGTCATTGCCATCCCGGCCTGCCAAAAGGTTGTCGCCTGCATCGCCAGCAATGGAATCCGACGCGCCACTGCCACGGATATATTCGATATTGATCAGCGTATCGGTAAAGGCATTGCCGTCCCACGTGCCGCTGGCGGTCTGCGCCGCCAGGTCGATGGTCATGGCCCCAACACCACTACGGTCATAGCGCACCCGGTCGATTCCATCGCCGCCATCCACCGTGTCATCGCCTTGTTCGGTGATGAAACTGTCATTGCGGGTGGACCCGGTAAAGTTATCGGCCAGATCCGTGCCCCGCAGTTCCAGCCGCCCTTCTCCGGTAAAGCTGAGCATCTCGGCATTGCCAAACCCATCATTGGCGATCTGCCCGCTTTCCAGATTGACCACCGCCCCGCTGGTCGGCACCCCATTATTGCCCACATCGAACCGCAGGCGCAGCGTGCTGTCTGCAGCCAAGTCGAGACTATAGCTATCCGCCCCTTCCAGACCCGCAATCGACATCCACTGGCCTGCACCCAGCATAATATTAAATTGGTCCGCCGCAGTTCCGCTGCGCAGCTCCAACCCATCCGCGCCAAGGGCCGTGCTGACATTCAGGAACGTGTCGGTAAAGCTGGCACCACGGACTTGCCCCGTATTGGCGATCCCATCCACATCCAGCGTCAGTGGAATAAACCAATCGTCATATTCCACATAGCTGAAATCGTTTGCCCCCAACCCGGCAAAATCAATCGTATCATTGCCAGGGGTCGCATCGATCACATTGTCACGGTCAGAGGCCGCCCCAGGCGCCACATAATCATTGCCAAAGCCCCCCTGGAACGTATCCCCATAATCAGACCCGGTGAATGTGATACCCTGGGTCACATGCACGGTCAGGTTCTGAAAAAAGGATTCGAAATCGTAGCCGGTCAAGGCCTGGCTGGCATCGACAATGATGGGCCCAGAACTGTTGAAAAAATCCCCCAGCCGGGAAAAATCGGCACTGTCCTCAATATCAATCAGCGCCCCCAGGAACTGCGGCAGATTCCAGCTGATCCCGGTGACGGATCCCTGGTCGATCCCATTCTGGGTAAAACTGATGCTGGTGACAGTTCCAGAAAGCGGGTCGCCGTCATTGCTGAACGCAAAACCGCTGCCTCTGAATTCAGCGACCACACCGGTTTCGGAATTTGTCACCAGAAAGCGGGTGGTCGTGATGTCACTGGCCTCAATGCTGTCCAGCGTTCCGCTGCTATCGAAAAAGGCGTCTTCGATAAAGGCGCTGTTATCACCGACGAAATTGATTTGCATAGCAAAGCCTCTTTGCGTTCAAACATCCAGTTTCAGTGGAACATGAAACAGGCCACCTCACAAGGCGCGGCAGAAGAAATTGACGGGCAATTGACGGGGCAGGCCCGGGGCTTGAGAGGCCTCCAGAACGGAGTCAGCCCGCCCGTCCGGTTTGGAGGGGCGGACTGTTCGCAGGGCCCGCTCAGACGATGTCAATCGCCGCTGCCAGCCCTGTCGTGTCGCTTAGCCCTTGTAGCAGGATCGTGTCGCCATCGCCGAAATCAAGCAGCACGCCGCTGCCCGAAACCTGCGCCCCTGCCACGATCTGAGCCGCGCTCTGACCGCCTGCGAGCGTCATGTCCAGCTGCAGCATGTCCTCGGCCACATTGAAATCGGCAATCGTGTCGGCGCCATCTCCGTCAATGAATTCAAACACATCCGCGCCGGACCCGCCTTTGAGGAAGTCATTCCCCGCACCGCCATCAAGGATGTCATCATCGCCGCCAGCGTTCAGGCGATCATTGCCCGCCCCGCCGCGCAGCGTGTCGTTGAAGGAATTTCCGAACAGCTTGTCATTGCCGTCGCCACCCTCGACACTGTCCCGCCGTGTGCCGCCTTTGAGGAAATCGTTCCCGTCACCGCCCAGCAAAGTATCGTTGCCGCCGCCACCCTTGATGTTGTCATTGCCTGCCCCGCCATCAAGGAAATCACCGTCGGACTGGCCGCGCATGACGTCATCGCCATCGTTGCCCTACAGCGTATCGCGCCCGATGCCGCCTTTGACCACATCATTGCCAGAGCCGCCTTCGACACTGTCATCACCGACACCGCCGGACAGGCTGTCATCCCCATTATTCCCCGTCAGCGTGTCGTCCCCACGGCTGCCGTTGATCGTGTCAGCGCCAGCACCGCCTTGCAGATCATTGTCGCCATTATCCCCATCCAAAGTGATCCCGGCAATCTCTCCGCCCTGAATATGCACCCCGCGAATGGATTGCTGTGACGCAAAACGATCATCCGTATCGTCGGAGAAGGTCAGGAAGACATCGCCATTGTCCAGCCGCAGCAGCTCGACCTCGTTTTGATCATCCTCCACATTGTCCGAGGCGATCTGGTCCAGGATCAGCGCCTCGCCCGAGAGGGTGAACATCGAGAACAGCACGTTCTCTTCGTCAGCGCCGCCTGCGGACACGGCATAGGCCACGACCACCTGATTGTCGCCATTCACTGCGACATCGAAATTCTGTCGAATATCGCCAGCCACCGCGGTGACCGGCAGCGGATCATTCAACACATCAGCCGTGCCATCGGGGTGGAACACGCTCATGAACAGGGCATTGCTGGCATCCGCATGGACAATGATAAACCCGCCATCCTCCGTTGTGGCCACCCGCACGGCGCGGAACGCATTGGCTGCGCCGATCTCCTGCACGGTGCCAGCCGCACTGCCATCCGCGTTCAGGATCTGGAAATGAGCTGTGCGCGCAAAAGTGCTGCTGTTCATGCTCATCCAGGTCATCACGATGCGGCCATCGGGCAGCAGCGTGGCGTCCAGATCCATCTCTTGCTTTAGCCCGTCGTGATATTCGGTTGGCCCGCCCAGCGCGGTGCCATTGGCGTCGTAGAAGCGGATATTGCCATCATCATCCGCCGCGCCATCATCATTGACATAGGCCAGGAAAAAGCCGCTTTGGGTGCTGTGCAGCTGGATATGTTCGGATTCCCCATCGAACCCAACCTGTTCCGCGCCGCGCTTGGACCCATCGGCGTTATAGACCTGAATGCGGATTTCCTGGGTCAGCGGATTGTCCCCCTCCAGCCAGGCAACGGCAAAGCCGCCATCCGCCAGCGAGGCCACGCTCATTTCGCGCACGCCACCCGTGCTGGTGCGGTCCAGCAGATCCACATCTACCGTGGTGCCGCTATCCGGGTCGAGGATGCGCACCACCCCCACCAGATTGGTGTTGTCATAGACCAGCGCCACGCGCCCATCCGCCAGCAGCGCGGTTTCCGCGGTTTCCGAAAACTCGCCCAGAGAGGCGCGGTTCAGCACGGACTCGGTGCCAAACAGGCCGGGCTCATTCGGCAGCGTGGCGTCGTATTGTTCCTCTGATCCCTCATTGATGCGCAGCCAGCGCACCACTCCGCTTTCGCTGACCGTCAGCAGATTGCCATTGTCGCGGCCATTGGTGCCAAGGCGCTGAAAGCTGTCGAACTGCACGCCATCCTGATCAAAGAACCGCACATTGATGCTGTCATTCGGGGTAAAGCCGGTCTCGGACCCGTAGGTCACCGCGACGCCGCCGCCATTCAGTGGCCAGAGCCCGATCCAGTCCTGCCCCCCGGCCGTGTCGCCCGTGTTGCCCAGCTGTTCGGCCACATCGCCCGTGCCATCCGCGTTCAGGATCGTCAGGTAGATCGCCCCTTCCGAGGCATCCTCATCCCCGTCACGCGCACCGACAAAGGCCACCGCGATGCGGCCATCTTCCAGCAGGGCCAGCTCGGTGTCCCAATGGCCGGTGACCGAGTTCAAGCCATCCGCGACAAGGAACTCATCGCCAGAGGTCGTGCCATCCAGATTGTAGAACTGCCCGCGCAGCTCGTCTTCGCTGCTGCCGGTCACATTGACATGGGTGACGCGCAGCAGCTTGTCCCCGACCAGCAGAAGAGTATTTTCGCTCACGCTTTCAAACGGGCCGGGGCGGCTTGTGGCGGTTTGAAACACGCCGTCGGAATCCAGCCATATAATGCTCTGCCCCGTGGCAACGGCGATGGATCCATCAGGCAGCACCAGAAAGGCCCCACCATTCAGAACCGCCAATTCATAGGGCGTTTCATTGCGGGGGTAATCTCCGGTGTAATAAACCGCCTGCCCCTGGATCGTGCCATCATTGGCAATATCGAAGGTGTAGACATAGGGGTTGCCGTCAACCCCATCGTAGTAAGGGGCGGTAATCACGCGGATCGCTCCGCCGGACAGCGGTTGCACCGCAAAGCTGCTCACATCGCTGGAGCTGCCCCCAACCGGTGTGCCATTGCCAAAATCAACCGCATCAGAGGTCAGCTCGGACCCGTCCGCCGCAAAAATGCGGATCAGGTTCACATTAAAATCGCTACTTCCAGGGGGCGTCCCCCGATCAATCACAACAACACGGCCATCAGACAAGCGGATCAAAGGTTCCATAGTGCCCTCACGTCAATTTCTAATTCAATGCCTCTAGGAAAAGAGATTTTGGCGCATCGGTAAAGAAAAATTCAGTGTCAACACGGGGGCCAACCCTGCCAATATCAACAGGGCCAGGGCTGTGACTCTCGCATCAGGGGGCGTTGCCCCCCCGCCCTTTCAGGGCTCCCCCCAGAGGTATTTTGACCAAGAAGAAACAGGGGGGCGCGCCTGGTTTCTTTGCTTTTCAAAGACCCAAAACACAGCAAGGCCGCCCGTCCGGTTTGAAGGGGCGGCCTGTTCGTTTGGGTCCGCTCAGACGATGTCGATCGCCGCTGCCAGCCCGGTCGTATCGCTCAGCCCTTGCAACAGGATGCTGTCGCCATCGCCGAAATCAAGCAGCACCTGATTATCCGGGCCCGGCCCACTCAGCACAACCTGATCAATCACCCGCTGCGCATCGGCAGCCTGCAATGGATCCAGATCGAGCGTAATCCGATCCTCGGCCACGTTGAAATCGGTGATCGTGTCGGCCCCATCTCCGTCAATGAATTCAAACACATCCGCGCCGGACCCGCCTTTGAGGAAGTCATTCCCCGCACCGCCATCAAGGATGTCATCATCGCCGCCAGCGTTCAGGCGATCATTGCCCGCCCCGC
>JAOASD010000017.1 GCA_025210265.1 Pelagimonas sp. | reverse complement strand
GGTCAAGCTGATGCAGCAGGATCGCTGGGACACCGACCTGCTGACCCAGCTGGGCACCGCCATGGTCGACGCCAGCATCTGCGGCCTCGGACAAGCCGCCCCAAACCCTATCAAACTCGTCATCAAACACTTCCCGGAGGAAGTCAGCTAACTTCTCCGGTGACAAAATTGCCGCGTCCCGACCGGGGCGCGGCGTATCCCGGACTTTTCATATGGTGCCCCGCGTATTAGGTGGGGGTAACCCATAATGCGAAGGCCGCTGCCCATGTCCTTTTTCGGCAAATTAAAGAACCGCCTGTTCAAATCCTCCTCCAAACTGGACGAGGGGCTGGATGCCATCATCGAAGAGGGCGGGAGTGTCGAGCCAGAGCTGGACGCGCCGGAGGCACTGCCAACGCCAGAGCCCGAGATCGCAGAGCATCAGCCCGAAACCTCGGATCCTGCGAAAGACGCGCCCGAAACCACCAGCCTTGTCATCACAGACAGCCCGGACCCCGCACCGGCACAGGCTGGCGTGCTGGGACGCTTGCTGGGACGCAACCCCACAGGCCCCGTCACCCGCCGCGTGCTGGATGACGATATGCTCGAAAGCCTTGAGGAACTGCTGATCGCCTCTGATATGGGCGTCGAAACCGCCCTGCGCGTGACCGCCAATATCGCCGAGGGCCGCATGGGCAAGCGCCTCTCGACTGAAGAAATCAAACAGCTCCTCGCCAGCGAAATCGCCCGGATCATGGACCCTGTCGCGCGCCCGCTGCCGCTCTATCCCAGCAAGCCGCAGGTTGTGCTGGTGGTCGGCGTGAATGGCGCGGGCAAGACCACGACCATCGGCAAACTGGCCAGCCAGTTCCAGGAGGCGGGCAAAAAGGTGGTGATCGCAGCGGGCGATACATTCCGCGCCGCCGCTGTCGAACAGCTGCAGGTCTGGGGCGACCGCGCTGGCGTGCCGGTCCTGACCGCACCCGAAGGATCCGACCCCGCTAGCCTTGCCTTTGACGCTATGACACGGGCCGAAGCCGACGGCGCAGATCTGTTGATGATCGACACGGCCGGGCGCCTGCAAAACCGTCAGGATCTGATGGAAGAGCTGGCCAAGATCGTCCGCGTGATCCGTAAAAAAGACCCGGACGCGCCGCACAACACTCTGCTGGTGCTGGACGCAACCACCGGGCAGAACGCGCTGAGCCAGGTCGAGATTTTCCGCAAGATCTCGGACGTGTCGGGGCTGGTGATGACCAAGCTGGACGGCACAGCGCGCGGCGGCGTGCTGGTCGCGCTGGCCGACCGGTTTGGCCTGCCGATCCACGCCATCGGGGTGGGCGAACAGATCGACGATCTGCAACCCTTTGACCCCGAAGAGTTCGCCGCCGCCCTGACCGGTCTGTCACAGGACTGATCCGGGCTTCTTCTTGGTAAAAATACCTCCGGGGGAGTCGTGCTTGCACGACGGGGGCAGCGCCCCCTTGAGTGACCGATGACAGAGTGGCTGATTTCCATAGAAGGCACCGAGGCCGGGCACAGGCTGGCCCTTGCTCTGGCTTTGCTGGCGGCCTTTCTACACGCGGTGTTTGGTGCGCTGCAAAAGGGGCGGCATGATCCCTACCTGTCGCGCGGCGCGATTGATTTTTCATACGCCGCCATGGCCGCGCCCTTTGCGCTGTTTGTCGTGCCCTGGCCCGAACCGCATATGTGGCCGATCTTTGCCGGGGTCTGGCTGATCCATATCATCTACAAAACCCTGCAAGCGCAGGCCTATACCAAGGGCGCTTACACTGTGGTTTACCCGGTCGTGCGCGGCACAGGGCCGCTTTTTGCGGTGATCGGGGCCTATCTTCTGTTTGGCGAGACCTTTACCCTGATCCAGTGGCTGGGCGTTGGGGTGCTGCTCAGCGGGATATTCGGGCTGGCGGTGTACAACCTGATTTTTCTGCAGACCGCGCGGGACACCCTGCCTGTGGCTCTGGGGCTGGCGCTGCTGACCGGGCTGTTTGTGGCGCTTTACACGACCTATGACGCCTATGGCATCCGCGCCACGGCGGATCCGTTCACCTTTCTCGCCTGGTTTTTTCTGGTCGATGGCGTGACCTTTCCGATCCTTGCGTTTCTGCGTTGGCGCAACATGACGGCCCGCCCGGCTGTGGTGCCTTTGATGGTACGCGGCGTGATTGGCGGGCTGGTGGCGTTTTTCAGCTTTGGCTCGGTCATGCTGGCGACGCGGCTGGACAAGGTTGGCGAGGCCGCGGTGCTGCGCGAGACCTCAACCGTCTTTGCTGCGCTGATCGGTTGGCTGGTGCTGAAAGAAACCGTGGGGCCGCGCCGCATCGCCCTGATGGCGCTGATCGCGCTGGGGGCGGTGATCGTGGAAATGGGGGGCTGATCGCCTCTATGTGAGCGCGCTTGATTGCGCTGAGAGGTCAAAGCGCCTATCTGCGAATGACCCGCTTTGGAGACATACATGCAGCCCGACACCCAAGACAGCCCGGCCAAGATCAACCCGATGCTGAAAACCGCCCTCGAATTTGGCCCGATTCTGGCGTTTTTCGCCGCCTATCTGTGGCTGAAGGATCAGGTGTTTGTGCTGGGCGGCACGGAATATCAGGGGTTCATCGTGGTGACAGCGGGGTTCATACCGGTGTTTCTGCTGTCCACGGGCATCTTGTGGAAGTTGACCGGCCATCTGTCGCGGATGCAGGCGGTGACGGCGGTGTTGATCGTGGTGTTTGGCGGCCTGTCAGTCTGGCTGAATGACGAACGGTTCTTCAAAATCAAGCCAACCCTGATCTACCTGCTGTTCGGCGGTGCGCTGGGGATTGGCCTGTTGCGCGGACAAAGCTGGTTGCAGGCGGTGATGGAAGGTCTGATGCCCTTGAAGGATGAGGGCTGGATGATCCTGACACGCCGCGTGATGGGGTTGTTCTTTGGGCTGGCGGTGCTGAACGAAATCGTCTGGCGGTTTTTCGACACCGAGACCTGGGTTTATTTTAAAACCTTTGGTCTGACGGCGGCGATTTTCCTGTTCTTCATGTTTCAGGGTGGGCTGTTCAAGACCTACGGTCTGGATGAAGACGAGGCCTCTGACAGCTGAGCCTGCGGCACGGGGGCAGGGGGCGTTGCCCCCTCTTGACCCTGCGGGCCAATTCACCCCCAGGGGTATTTTGAAAGCAAAGAAGCCTAGGCACGGTCGATTTTCGTGGTGAGGTGGATCAGGCTTTCTGAGCTTTTGACGCCTTTGGCGTCGCCGATCTGATCCAGTGTTTTGTCCAGCTCTTCGGTTGTGTCGGCTGAGAGAGTGACGATCATGTCGACCCGGCCCGACACGGTGTGGACCTGTTCGACGGCGGGCAGGGCTTTTAGGCGGGACAGGACGGCGGGGGCGGCGCGGGGTTCGAGGCTGATCAGCACGGTGGCGCGCAGGGCTGGGCGCAGGCCGGGGCCGCGTCGCAGGGTAAAGCCGTGGATCGCGCCTTTTTCCTGCAGGCGGTCGATCCGGGATTGCACGGTGCTGCGCGCGATGTTCAGGCGCCGGGCCAGATCGGTGGCGGGCAGGCGGGCATTTTCTGCCAGAAGCGCCAGCAGAGCACGGTCTGTTTCGTCTAATTGCATGTTTGTTTCGGCGAATTGTCGATCATATGGTGCATTTTGCCCGAAATGACAGGCGATTTCGAGTGTTTATCTGCGCATTTTGTTCAGGCAGAGCAGGAGACACGCGTATGAGCCTACAGGAACAGATCACCGCAGACCCGTTGAATTGGGTGATGACCCATCGCCCTGATGATCCGGTTTTGTTTCTGTCAGAGGCCCAGCTGCGGCGCGATGCGCAGCGGTTTCAGGCGGGGTTTCCGGGGGAGGTAACATATGCGGTCAAGGCGAACCCGTTGCCGGATGTGGTTGGGGTTTTGGTGCGGGCCGGGTTGCGGGCCTTTGATGTGGCCTCTGTGGCCGAGATGGCGTTGGTTCGGGGGCAATGCCGTGAGGCGCGGCTGCATTACCACAACCCTGTGCGTTCGATCGCGGAAATTGCGCAGGCGCGGCGCTATGGGGTGGTCAGCTGGTCGGTTGATCGGATGTCCGAGCTGGACAAGCTGGGCGACATTCAGGGGGTTGAAATTGCGGTGCGGTTGAAGCTGCCTGTTGCTGGCGCGGCGTATGATTTTGGCGGTAAGTTTGGGGCGGACCCGGCCTTGGCGCAGCAGTTGTTGCAGGTGGTTGCGCAGCGTGGCGGCATCCCGTCGATGACGTTTCATCCAGGGACGCAATGTCACGATCCTGAGGCCTGGGCGCGCTATGTTGCGGCCTGTGCGCAGATTGCCGGGCGCGCCGGGCTGCGCTTGCATCGGTTGAATGTGGGCGGGGGGTTTGCCGCGCAGCGCGGGGCGCGGTGCCCGGATCTGGAGGCGGTGTTTCAGCGTATTGGCGCAGAGCTTCGCCATGGGTTTGGTACAGATGCGCCGGGTTTGGTCTGCGAGCCGGGGCGCGCCATGGTTGCGGAATCCGGGACGTTGGCGCTGCGGGTCAAGGGGGTTGGTGAGGGGGCCGTTTTTCTGAATGATGGGCTGTATGGCGGCCTGGCAGAGTGGCGGGATATGCCGGCGGGTGGCCGTGTTTCGGTGTTTGATCGTGCAGGGCAGTTGCGCCAGGGGGCGTTGCAGCCTTGGGTGGTGTTTGGTCCGACCTGTGACAGTCTGGATCAGGTGCCGGGGCCTGTGCCTTTGCCCAGCGATCTGGCCGAGGGGGATTATCTGCTGATCTCCGCCATGGGGGCCTATTCCACGGCCATTGCGACGGGGTTTAATGGCTATGGATCTGCGCAGATCACGTGGATCTGAAACGCGCCTTGTTGTGGTGGCGAGGGTGTCGGACTAGTGTCTGCCAGAGGCATAGGGAGCGTGCGCCATGGAAAAATTCGGCCAGAGCCAATCGACCCCGCGGAGTGAAGACATCCGCTTTTTGACCGGGCGGGGAGGCTATGTGGATGACACGGCCCCGGCCGAGGCGCTGCACGGGTATTTCCTGCGCGCGCAGGTGGCCCATGCGCAGATCACTGCGTTGGATGTGACTGCGGCCCGCGAGGCGCCCGGTGTGCATCTGGTGTTGACTGCCGAGGATGTGGCCGCCGCAGGGCTGACCGGGGATATGTTTGCGGCCACCGTGCCCAATCGCGATGGCAGCAAAGGGGTGGCACCGCGTCGGCCTTTGCTGGCCGAGGGCAAGATCCGTTTTGTCGGTGAACCGATTGCGTTGATCGTAGCCGAGGATCTGAACGCTGCGCGCGACGCGGCGGAGCTGATCGAGCTGGATTACGAGGATCTGCCTGCGCATATGGATCTGGTGGCCTCGGGGCCGGTGCTGCATGACAGCCTGCCGGACAATCGCGCCTTTGACTTTGGTCTGGGGGATGAGGCCGCGACGCAGCAGGCGCTGGAGTCTGCTGCCCATGTGGTGCGGCTGGAGGTCGGGGACAACCGGATCATCGTCAACAGTATGGAGCCGCGCGGAGCCTGGGCCGAATGGCAGGATGGGCGGATGCATCTGTGTTTTGGTGGGCAGGGGGTCTGGGTGATGCAGGACCAGTTGGCCGCGATGTATCAGATGCCCAAAGATCAGATCCGCGTCACCAATCCCGATGTCGGTGGCGGATTTGGTATGAAGGGCATGGCCTACCCGGAATATTTCACCATCCCGCTGGCCGCGCGTCTGCTGGATCGTCCGGTGCGCTGGATGGCGGATCGCAGCGAGGCCATGCTCAGCGACAATGCAGGCCGTGATCTGGTCAGCATGGTCGAAATGGGCTTTGACGCGGATCTGAAGATTACCGGCTATCGTGTGCATAACATCTGCAACCTGGGGGCGTATTGTTCGCAATTCGGCCAGCCCATCCAGTCCAACCTGTTCGCGCGGGTTCTGACCGGGGTGTATGACATTCCCACCGCCTATTTGCGCTGCGAAGGCATCCTGACCAACACCACGCAGGTCGATGCCTATCGGGGGGCTGGCCGCCCCGAAGCGATCTATGTGCTGGAACGTCTGATGGACCGTGCGGCCCGTGATCTGGGGGTCGATCCGCTAGAGCTGCGCCGGCGCAATTTTGTGGCGGGTTTCCCCTATCAGACCGTGTCTGGCGAAACCTATGATAGCGGCGATTTTCACGGGCTTTTGGCGCGCGCGGCGGTGCAGGCGGATCTGCCGGGCTTTGATGTACGGCGTCAAGGCTCTGAAAAGAATGGGAAACTGCGTGGTCTGGGGATCTGTTACTATATCGAAAGTATTCTGGGCGACCCTAGTGAATCTGTAGAGATCGCATTCACGCAGGAGGGCGGCGCGCTGATTTTTGTCGGGACACAATCCAATGGTCAGGGGCATGAAACCGTGTTCGCCCGGTTCCTTGCGGATCAGACCGGTATTCCGATGGACAAGATCACCGTCGTTCAGGGGGATTCTGACCGCATCAAACAGGGCGGCGGCACGGGCGGTTCGCGCTCGGTCACGGTGCAGGCAAATGTGACGCTGAAAGCGGTGGAACAGATGATTGCGGGCTTTGCCGCCTTTCTTGCCGATGAAATGGGCGTTGCCCCGGATCAGGTGCAGTTTGACGATGAACGGTTCCGCGCCGATGGGTCGAACCTGACGCCTAGTTTGCTGGAGGCGGCGGAACTGGCCCGGACAAAGGGGCGCGAGGATTTGCTGACCTGGAGTGCGCGGGAAAAGCTGCCTGCGCGCTCTTACCCCAATGGCTGCCATATTGCCGAGGTCGTGATCGACACGGAAACCGGCCAGACACAGCTGGAAAATTACACTGTGGTGGATGATTTTGGCAATCTGATCAATCCCATGCTGGCCGAAGGGCAGGTGCATGGCGGTGTGGCTCAGGGCATTGGTCAGGCGCTGTGTGAACAGGTTGTGTTCGACGCGGATGGCCAGCTGCTCACGGCATCGTTCATGGATTATGCGATGCCCCGTGCTGATATGATACCTGAGATCGGTTTTTCGACCCGCCCCGTGCCGTCGCCCTCGAACCCGATGGGCATGAAAGGCTGTGGCGAGGCCGGAACCGTCGGCGCATTGGCCGCGGTGGCCAATGCCGTACAAGACGCGCTGTGGGCGCGTGGCGTCAAACAAGTGGATATGCCGTTCACCCCGCAACGGGTGTGGCAGATGATGGAGAATGGCACAATCGCAGCTGAGTGATATGGTTCTGGGATGGTTCCGGCGGCGCTTTTCGTCGGGGCATTCGGCTTATGTGCCTCGGCGCGGGCCGGTGGATCATGTGATCATCCTGGATGGCACCCTGTCTTCGCTTGAGCCGGGCGAGGAAACCAATGCTGGGCTGACCTATCGTTTGCTGCGCGAACATGGCCATGCCTCTCTGTTTTACGAGGCGGGGGTGCAATGGTCTGATTGGCGGTCCTCCAGCGATGTGCTGACGGGCCGGGGCATCAACCGCCAGATCCGGCGCGCCTATGGCTATCTGGCCTCGCGCTACCGCGCGGGGGACCGGATTTTCCTGCTGGGCTATTCGCGCGGGGCCTATGCGGTGCGCTCTTTGGCGGGGGTGATCGACCGGGTTGGGTTGTTGCGGGCCGATTGCGCCACGGTGCGCAATATACGTACGGTGTATCGCCTGTATCAATATGACCCGGACGGGCAGGCATCACGCAATTTTGCCGCCCATCATTGCCACGCAGAGGCCCCGATCGAGGTCGTGGGCGTCTGGGATACGGTCAAGGCACTGGGGTTGCGCCTGCCGCTTTTGTGGCGGCTGACCGAGGCGCAGCATGAATTTCACAATGCGGAGCTGGGAAAATCCGTGCGCCACGGGTTTCACGCGCTGGCGCGGGATGAAACGCGGCTGGCCTTTGAGCCGGTGCTGTGGACCTGCCCGGATGACTGGTCGGGGCGTGTCGAACAGGTCTGGTTTCCCGGCACCCACGGGGATGTGGGCGGGCAGCTGGGCGGGTTTAACGCTGCGCGGGGCCTGTCCAATATTCCGCTGGTCTGGATGCTGGAAAAGCTGGAAGGCTGCGGCTTGTCCCTGCCTGCAGGGTGGAGCGCGCGCTTTCCCACCGATCCAGAGGCCCCCTCGGTCGGGAGCTGGAGCGGGCTTGCAAAGTTCTTTTTGCTGCGTCACGCACGTGATCAGGCGCAGGGCGAACGCTGCGAGATGCTCGGTCAAGAAAAATCTCACAAATTGTTTACAAACCTTTAAGCTGTGGCTTTTGCGCCTATATCATACTCAGATCGCAGGGTCGGAACCCCTGCAATCTCTCACTGTCCCTCGTTCCGTGACTGCGCCCGGCACATTGTGTCCGGGCGCCTTTTCTTTTGCGTCACCGGCGATAGGATCGCGGTATGACCTATTCAGATGACTTCCTGAAATCAGTGTTGAGCCGCACACGTGAAATCGCGGTGATCGGCGTGTCGATGAACCCGGTGCGGCCCAGCTATTATGTGGCGCGCTACCTGTCGCTGAAGGGCTATACCGTCTATCCGGTCAATCCCGGCCATGCGGGCAAAATGCTGTTTGGACAAGAGGTGCGCGCCAGCGTGGCAGATTGCCCGGCCAGCACAGATATGATCGACATTTTCCGCCGCCCGGAACATGTGCCGCCCATTGTGGATGCCGCGCTGGAGGCGCTGCCAAAGCTGCGCACGGTCTGGATGCAGATCGGGGTGGAACATGCCGAGGCCGCCGCCAAAGCCGAGGCGCACGGCGTGGATGTGATCCAGAACCGCTGCCCCAAGATCGAGTATCAGCGCCTGTATGGCGAGCTGCGCATGGGCGGGTTCAACACCGGTGTGATTTCGTCGAAACTGTAGGGGGTGGGTGTGCCGCCCACCATCGCGGGTAGGGTGGGTTTTCAACCCACCGCTTACGGTTGACGCGCGGCCTTTTCGGCGATGCCCGACAGGCCCTGACGCCGCGCCAGTTCGCTCAGCACATCCTGCAGCGGGACATCGCGCGCGGCCAGCATGACCAGCATGTGATACAGCACATCCGCCGCCTCATAGGTCAGGTTTTCGCGGTCATTTTTGGCGGCGGCGATGATCGCTTCGATCGCCTCTTCGCCGAATTTCTCGGCGCATTTCTCCGGGCCTTTGGCCAACAGTTTGGCGGTCCAGCTGCTGTCAGGATCCGCGCCTTTGCGCGCCAGGATGGTTTTTTCCAGCTCTTCCAGGATCATGTCACAGCCTCACGGGGATGCCGGCGGCGGCCATATGGGCCTTGGCCTCGGCGATTGTATAGGTGCCAAAGTGAAAAATCGACGCGGCCAGAACCGCGCTGGCATGGCCTTCGGTCACACCTTCGACCAGGTGATCCAGCTCGCCCACACCGCCCGAGGCGATCACCGGGATGTTCACGGCATCGGCGATGGCGCGGGTCAGGGGTAGGTTAAAGCCCGCCTTGGTCCCGTCACGATCCATCGAGGTCAGCAGGATTTCCCCTGCGCCTTTTTCCGCAATCATCGTGGCAAATTCCACCGCGTCGATGCCGGTCGGTTTGCGCCCGCCATGGGTGAACAGCTCCCACCGGCCGGGTTCCACGGTTTTGGCGTCGATCGCGCAGACGATGCATTGGCTGCCGAACTGGTCGGCGGCCTCGGCCACCACATCCGGGTTGGCCACGGCAGCAGAGTTGAAGCTGACCTTGTCCGCGCCGGCCAGCAGCAGGTTGCGCACATCCTGACTGGTCCGCACACCGCCACCAACAGTCAGCGGGATAAAGCATTGTTCGGCGGTGCGGGTCACAACGTCAAACATGGTGCCGCGATTTTCATGCGTGGCATGAATGTCGAGAAAACAGATTTCGTCGGCCCCGGCGGCGTCATAGGCGCGGGCGGCATCCACAGGATCGCCAGCATCGACCAGATCGACAAAATTCACGCCTTTGACCACACGGCCATCGGCCACGTCGAGGCAGGGGATGATGCGGGTTTTCAGCATGGGCGCGACCTGTCGTTGATGCGCGCTCTCAATAGCCGGGTTTTGGGGACAAGGCCAGCCGCTCAGGCCACGAGGCCGCGGGTTTCCAGAACCGACAGTGTCTGGCGCGCCATAGGGCCGAAATTGCGTTCAAAACAGCGCAGATCGGGAAAGATCCGCAGCAGTTCTGCACGCGCCTGCGGATCAATCCCGGATTTGGCGAATTGCCCGGCATGAAGGCTCTCTGTCGGGGTGCCATTGGCATAGAGGATCTGGTGATCATCCAGCAGCAGGTGGATATAGGTCACAGGGTCCGCGGGCGCGACGGCGCAGGCGCGGCGTCCGTCCAGCAGGCCGCGCGCGGGCACCAGCACCTCGGAGGTGGCGTATTGCAGTTGGACCTGCCAGCCGCGCAACAGGAACCGGTGCTGGGGTGAGACCTGCATATCCTGCATGGGCAGGCCCGGGCCAAACGCGTCTTTCTTAACCGTGATCGGGGCAAGGTCAGGCTCGCGCAGCAGGCGCTCCGTTGACATGGTGCTGTTGCAGATCCAGCGGATCGGTTGAAAGCCAGCATCGCGGGTGAACACCAGATCGCCCGCCCGCAGCGCGCTGACATCCATTTCGCCGCGCTGGGTGGTGATGCGCGTGCCTGCGGTGAAACAGGGGATCAGCCCGTCCTCAAACGCGACCACACCTACGGTTTCATTGATGTGGTTCAGCTCTGTATCCTGCGAGGCCTCTTCTTCGATGAACAGCCCGACCGAGCTGTTGCTTTGGCCATCAATCACCACCGTCGCGGTGTCGCTGCCATTGATCGTCTGGGTTTCGGCCAGCACAACCGCGTTGTTGAACGTGTCCCCCAGAGCGATCGTGTCGGTGTTTTCGTCCACACCGCCCACGCTTTGCGCCGTGCCGGATCCCGCTGTGCCGCCCGCCTGGATCGCGATCCAGCCTACGGTTTCGGCGGCGTGATCGTTGTCCTCCAGCTCTTCTTCTTGCAGGGTCAGGTCAAAGCCGCTGGCGGTGATGTTCAGCGGGTCACTGTCGACCGTGGTGGTGTCATTTTCGGACATGACCGAGGTCAGGACCACGGGCGGATTGGTGAACCCGCCGCTCAAGCTGGCCGAGCTGCCGGAGCTGTCAACCGAACTGGTGCCGGCCTCAATGATGCGGCCATCGGGCAGGGTGTGCACGCCTTCCTCCACCGCCAGCCAGTTGATCGTCTCAACCGCAGGGTGAGGGCCGTCGTGGTATTCCCATTCTTCGATGATAAAGGTGAAAGACGTGTCGGTCACATCAATCACGCGTAGCACAAACTGGTTGCCGCCATTATTGGTGGCGGTCAGCGCGATGATGGGATTGTCCAGAGGCTGATCAAACGTGACCGTGATCGGCGTATTCTCTCCGGGAGAATTTGTCGTGATGGAACCCGCCTGTCCGATCGGCATGATTGCCCCCCTTCAGTACACGTGCCCGAATACGGGCCGAAGGGGAATATTTCACAAGAATACGGCCAAATTTAGCCATTTGCGATGCGCTGAGGGCTGGGCACCGCATAGGGTGCCCGACCGACCCTGGCGTTCAGCCTTTGAGCAGGTCCAGCGCCTCTTTCAGGTCGATGGCCCCATCATACAGTGCCCGCCCCGAGATCGCGCCATTCAGCGCCGCCCCGCTGTCGCGCAGCGCCTGCAGATCCGTCAGCGAAGACACCCCGCCCGAGGCAATCACCGGAATGCTCACCGCATTGGCCAGTGCGGCGGTGGACTCGACATTGGGCCCCTGCATCGCGCCATCGCGGTTGATATCGGTGTAGATGATGGCGCAAACGCCCGCATCCTCGAAACTTTTGGCCAGGTCTGTGGCATCCACATCGGTCACTTCGGCCCAGCCTTTGGTGGCGACTTTGCCATCCTTGGCATCAATGCCCACAGCAACCTTGCCGGGGAACGCCTTGGCCGCCTCGCGCACCAGATCGGGGTTTTCCACAGCAACCGTGCCCAGGATCACACGGGCCAGACCGCGCTCAATCCACATTTCGATGGTCGCCATGTCGCGAATGCCGCCGCCCAGCTGGGCCGGGGTTTTGGTCTGGGACAGGATCGCCTCGACCGCCGCGCCATTCACCGGTTCGCCAGCAAAGGCCCCGTTCAGGTCCACCAGATGCAGCCATTCACAGCCAGCTTTGACAAAGTCCAGCGCCTGCGCCGCCGGATCGTCGTTGAACACGGTCGCCTTGTCCATGTCGCCACGCAGCAGGCGCACGGCCTTGCCATCCTTAAGATCAATCGCCGGGTACAGGATCATCGTTTTCTCGCCTTCCAATGCCTGATGGCCCCTTAGTCTGACGTCACGGCATTTGCAAGCTGCGCCAGGGTCGCGGCCCCTACGTCAGTCTTGATTGCACAGGGGGGGCTGCGTCACTCTGTCCTTGGAAAAAGGGAGGACTGAACAATGAAAACCATGATCGCCGCGATGGGCCTGTCATTGCTGGCCAGTATGGCCGCCGCCGATCCTGTTGTCGGAACCTGGAAGACCGAGGTCGATGACGGCTCATATGCCTATGTGAAAATGTCGACCTGCGGCAGCAATGTTTGCGGTGTGATTTCGCGCACCTTCAATGCCAGCGGTGAATATACGTCCGACACCAAAGGCAAGCGGCTGGTCTGGGACATGGTGCCAGAAGGCGGCGGAAAATACCGTAAGGGCAAGATCTGGCAGCCCTCCACCGGCAAGGTCTACAGCTCGAAAATGGCGCTGTCCGGCAACACGCTGAAAGTGTCGGGCTGCGTTGGGCCGATCTGTAAGAAACAGACCTGGAGCCGGGTGAAATAATCCGGCCCCAACCGGGTCTGAATGCTCTGGGTTAGGGCTTCCAGTTCAGGAAATTCCCGATCATGCGCAGGCCGGTTTCGGCGCTTTTCTCGGGATGAAACTGCAGCCCAATGCGGTTGTGACGCCCGACAATGGCCGTGACATCGCCACCATAATCCACATGGGCGATCCGATGATCCGGGTCGCCCATGTCCATTTGATAAGAATGGACAAAATAAGCGTGCTCGCCCGGCGTGATGCCCTCCAGAACCGGATGCGCATGGTCAAACACCAGCTCGTTCCAACCCATATGCGGGATCTTCAGCGCCGTGTCAGAGGGCGCAATGCGGCGCACCTCCCCATCAATCCAGCCCAGCCCCTCGCAGGGTTCATATTCATGGCCTTTGCGGGCCATCAGCTGCATACCCACGCAAATCCCCATAAAGGGGCGGCCACGGGTCTCAACCGCCTCAATCATCGCATCAAAGCAACCCGATGCCCGCAGCGCCTTGGCGCAGGACGGAAACGCGCCATCGCCCGGCAGCACCAGATGGTCAGCCTTGGCCACAACCTCGGGATCGGTGGTCACCACGACCTCGATCTCACCCGCCGCCTCCTGCGCCATTTTCTGAAACGCTTTTTCCGCAGAATGCAGGTTGCCGCTTTCATAGTCGATGATGGCTGTCAGCATGGTCCGTCCCTTGCGCAAAGGCGCCCCGGCCCCTGCTTCTTTGCTTTGAAAATACCCCGGGGAGTGTGAGGGGCCGCGCCCCTCACCCGGTGATCACAGCGCGCCCTTGGTCGAAGGAATCGCATCTGCCTTGCGCGGATCAGGCTCCAGCGCATCGCGCATCGCGCGCGCGACCGATTTAAACGCGGCCTCGGCGATGTGGTGCGAATTGACCCCGTGCAGCGCGTCCACATGCAGGGTGATCCCGCCATGGGTGCTGAAGGCCTGGAAAAATTCGCGCACCAGTTCGGTGTCAAACGTGCCGATCTTTTGCGTGGGCAGGTCCACATTCCACACAAGGAAGGGACGGGCGGACAGATCCAACGCGCAGCGCACCAGCGCGTCATCCATCGCGAGCAGGCAATCGCCATAGCGACGGATGCCACGCTTGTCTCCCATAGCAGCCGTCAGGGCCTGCCCCAGCGCGATGCCCACATCTTCGACCGTGTGGTGATCGTCGATATGCAGATCGCCTTCGCAGCGCACGGTCATATCCATCAGCGAATGGCGCGCCAGCTGGTCCAGCATATGGTCAAAAAAGCCCACACCGGTCTGGTTGTCATAGGTTCCGCTGCCGTCGAGGTTCAGCTCGACCCGGATCTTGGTTTCCGCAGTTTCGCGGGAAATCTCCGCCTTGCGCATGGGGCCTCCTATGGGCTGGCTGTCATGGTCAGCGCCTTATAGGCTCCCGATTTCGCCGCGCCAAGGCTTAGACGCCCATCGCGGCCAATGCCTGGGCGTGAAGTTCAGGCGTGCAGGCCGCGATCACGCCGCCATGGGCGGTGATATCCGGGTCTGATCCATCCCATAGGGTGATCACCCCGCCAGCTTCGCGCACGATTGGCACCAGCGCACAGATGTCAAAGGGCTCTAGATCTGGGCCATTCACACATAGATCGACCAGCCCGCGCGCCAGCGAGGCATAGGGCAGGCAGCCACCGTCAAACACCACCATCTTGCCGCGTGGGCGCAGGGCTTCGTAGGCGTGCAAGTAATTGGGGGCAAAGGAGTTATGGTTGGACAGCGACAGGATAGCATCATCCAGATCCGTGGCAGTGCCCGTGCGCAACGCAACCCCGTTCAGGGTGCAGTCATACCCAAGCGCGCCCAGCACCCGCGCGCCTGCCACTGGCTGATCCATCAGGCCCAGCACAGGCTGGCCGCGGTAACACAGAGCGATCAGCACGCCAAATCCCAGCATCCGCGCGCCGAATTGACGCGTGCCGTCAATCGGATCAATCACCCAGACCCAGTCGCGCTCCAGCCCGGTGCTGCCATGCTCTTCGCCCAGAATGCCGTGATCGGGGTGGCGCGCTGCGATGATCGTGCGCAGGCGGGATTCGATTTCCGTATCCGCTGCGGTCAGGGCCGAGGCATCGGATTTGAAACTGGTCGTGCCCGCGCTGAACCAGAAATCCCGCGCAATCGGCGCGGCAATATCGGCCAGCAAGTGTGCGGTTTCCAGATAGGCGGCGGGCAGGGCGGGGGTTGAGATCATGTCGCGATCCGTTTTTGACAGAGCGCCCCTCTGCCATGCGGATATGTCACTCAGATGACGCTCAGCCCAAGAACAACGCCAAAGCGATCACCCCGACCAGAACAGCCCCGACCAGGTAAAACACCAGCGCCGTGTTCGAAACCGGCAGCGGGCGGGGTTCGCCACAATTCGGGCAGGGGCGTTGTGAGCTGCTGTAGCGCGTGTTGCCATCCACCATGTAACTGCCGGAGAACATCATGTCCTCGCGAAACAGCGACGTGCCACAGCTGCGGCAATTGACCTTGGTCCCGCGCAGCCGGGCGGCGCATTTGGGGCATTTCTGGGCGTTGCGACTGACCGAAGCCTTGCAATGCGGGCAGGTGGTCAAAGCCGTTTTTGGCGCGCTGCGTGTGGCGGGTTTCACCGCTGTCGGCCCCGTATCCTTGCGCCCTCGCAGCATATGCCGCTTGGTATAGGCCAGATACAGCCCCGCCAGGATCACCGCCCAGACGCAGGTAAAGATCAGCAGGTCTTCGGAAAACAGGCTGACGCGCTTGCCCGTATTGGCCCAGACCAGTTCGCGATACACGATCTGCGTCACCATCCCGGCCAGGTTCACGCAAATTCCAAAGACCAGGTATTTCAACATCGGGGGACTCGCAGGCGGGTTATCAACCCGGCCATACTGGCGAAACCATTTGAAAAGTCACGGAAAATTTCCACTCACTTTCGTCTATCTATGTTCAGAAAAAGTGAGATGATGGAGCGGGCGAGGCGATTCGAACGCCCGACCCTAACCTTGGCAAGGTTATGCTCTACCCCTGAGCTACGCCCGCAAACCATCAATCTTACACCCGACTGGAGCGGGCGAGGCGATTCGAACGCCCGACCCTAACCTTGGCAAGGTTATGCTCTACCCCTGAGCTACGCCCGCTTACCAGTTGGTGTGGGCGGGGATTTAGCCCCCACAGCGCGGGGGCGCAAGAGGAAAAATACAGGTTTTTTCGATTTCCGCAGTCGGGGGGCGAAATTTGCCTGTGCCATCGCGGATGGGTGGGGCGAAAAAGGCCCCTCTTTGATGTGTGACGTTGAGATAAAATAATGACTTAGCTCGTTTTGCGTATGGGGCTGCCCCAGGGCGAAAACAAAAAGCGGCGCGCCTGCTGGCCGCCGCTTTCCATGTTTGGCCTTTGCAGCCGGGCCTAGACAAATTCGAAATCGCTGGCACTCAGTGATCCGGTTTCGGTTAGGATCGTGACAATCACAAAGCCCCCGTCCCAGGCGATTTCCGCCACGCCATCCGCATGGGTGATGGTCAGGTCATTGATCGTTGAAACACCGCTGCCGCTGGTGAATCGGATCACATCACGGTCCAGTTCGAAATCGGTGATGTGGTCTTCGAACAGGGCGTCATTGTCGCTGTTATAGAGGTTGGTCTCGAACCGGTCGAAGACAAACACATCCTGCCCGGCCCCGCCGGTCATGACATCCGCGCCGCCGCGTCCCGTGATCACATCGCGCCCCGCGCCGCCAAAGATCGTGTCATCGCCGGTGCCGCCAATGATCAGGTCATTGTTGCGTCCGCCAAACATCAGATCCTCGCCCGAGCTGCCGCGCAGCGTGTCGTCCCCATCGCCGCCATCCAGCGTGTCATGGCCTACGCCGCCGGTCAGGATGTCGCGCGCGCCATTGCCCGCCATACTGTCATTACCGCTGCGCCCACGCAGGACATCACCGCCCGCGCCGCCGACCATGCTGTCGCTGCCTGTGCCGCCCAACAGCACGTCGCGCCCGGCACCGCCATCCTGCCAGCTGCTGCCAAACGTGTTTTCAATCCGGTCATTGCCATCGCCGCCCCAGGCGCGGTCGATGTAAACATTCGACTCAGAGCTGGCGGTATGATCATCCATAAAGATCAGGTCATCCCCGCCCATGCCCCGGATCACATCCTGGCCGTCACCGCCGCGGATCATATTGGCGACATCGGTGCCGATGATGAAATCATTGCCCCGCTTGCCGTCAAAATCCGTGCCGTTCCAGATGGTTTCAAAATCATCCAGATCCGTGCCTGCGCCAAACACCTGGATCGAAAACAGGCCGGTTGTGCTGGGCTGTTGATTGGTCTGGGCCTCTGTCAGGGTGGCGATAAACCCATGCTCCCCATAGGCGGCAAAGGCATAGGCATCCTCAACGGTGGGGGCGATATTGCCCGGCTCACCATCCAGCAGGAAATGGTCCACGGTTCCGCTGCGCGCACTGCCATCCGCGTTAAAGTGGATGGAAAGCAGATGCCCGTCTGCAGGGGTCCCGAAATCTGTGCCGTCCACGCTGTCATCCGCCCAGATCAGGCGATAGGTGCCATCGTCATAGGTGACGATCTCGATCCATTCTGGCTGGCTGTTGCGCTGATCAGGGTCAACGACTGTTGATCCAACCACCGATCCCGCGCTGTCAAATTCCGTCGCGCGCAGCCGCGCCGAGGGCGCATCGTCAAACCCGTAAACGATAAAGCCCCCCGCAGGCGTGGCAATGGCCGCCATGGCCCCTGTCAATGCGCCGCCCGTATGGGGCACCACCCCCTGCTGCGGTGAGGCAGTCACATCCAGCGGGTCGATGATCGCGTAGTTTGTGGTGACACTCGCGCCACTGGCGATGGTGTAGACAACCACGACCTGCCCGTTTGTCAGCTCGACCAGCTGGGTCTGACGCAGGTCGGTTGGCGTGACCGGGATCTGGATCCGGGTCAGAGTGTTGTTGAGCGGCCCCGTGATGTTCACGGCGATCGACGACGCGATGGTGGACGTCTGTTCGATCGCAAAGGCCCGCAACCCGGTGCTCAGCATGATGCTGTCCGCGGTCTTTTGGGGGAAACTGATAGCCCCGAGGTCGCTCAGCGTGGGTTGCAGAAACAGGTTCTCGGAATAATTGGTCGCAAACAGCGTCTGCGCGCCGGTATTCGTATTCTGCGCCGTATAGGACAGGGTGAACCCGCCATCAGGGTTTTCCAGCAGATCCAACCCATAGGCGCGGTTGAACCCGCTTGGCAGGAACACAAACACATCCCGCCCCGTGGGTGCGCCATCCTCGTCGAACTCCTGCAGGAGGATCCGCTCGGTCGAGGTGGGGTCAACATAGGCGGCAGCAAAGCCGCCATCGCCAAGCCTGACAATATCCGCAGCGGTTACATGCCCGGAGGCAAGTGGAACAGTGTTGTCGAGATAGGGAATGTAGAGGCTGGTCATCTGAATCCTTGCACTTGGAAATTTGGGCCGCCCTTGGATGAAATCGGGCGTATCCGGGCCAAGTTAGGTCAAGCCAGACGTTTCACAAAGGAAATTCGTTCCGCAGCCGAGAGCCGCCCGCGCTATTGAGCTGCGGTCGTCATGCTGTCAGGGGCTGCGCTGATCACCGTTTCGTCGCCGCTTTCACCGGGGCACAGGCAGATGGTCCGGGTCTCGCCGCCCTCCATCAGCATCGGATCAGATACCAGCCCGGCCCTCATCGCCAGCGCCGCCAGATGGGCGCGGTTCTGCGCGCCGGTCTTTTGCTGCACTGCAGCCAGACGCTGGCGCACGGCCGAGAACGAAATGCCCAGATCATGGGCGATCTGTTTGTCCATCATCCCGGTGCCGACCATGCGCAGCAATTCGCGCTGTTTGTCGGTCAGGTGATTGCGCTGCACAAATTCTGCACGAAACAGGCGGCTGTGGCGGGCATGGGCGCTCATGGCGGCGGCGTGCAGGGCCCAGCCATGGCGGGACATCAACAGATCAAAGGCGCTGCGGGTATGCGGCCCGCCAAAGATGATCACCGCGTCGTCACCGGCCTGTCCGCCCTGCAGCGGGATGGCAAGCCCGGCGCGCAGGCCCAGTTCCGCCGCAAGACGATGGGGCAGGGGCGCGTCAGCCTGAAACCGCGCGGGCGATGCAGCATAGGCCGGACCCAGCCCCCAGGGTGTCAGCCTGCCGGGGCTGCCTGCGCTGCGCGTGCTGAGCAAAGGGCGCGTGCCGGTTTGACGGACCAGACTGTGGACCCAGCGATTGTCCAGTGTGGTGCGGACAAAATGCGCCTGCGCCCAGTTGTGGAAATCTGCGGCCTGTTCGTAATGCACCACCGGCAGGTGCAGCGTTTGCGCAAGGGCCACAAGCGCGTCCCAGACCGCATCGGTGCTGGGCGCGCACTCCAGCGTTTCCAGAAAGCCGCGCAACTCGACCGGAATGAATTGGTCGCTGTTCAAAGGGGATGGCGAAGAAATACAGGTCATGCGCTTATCCTGCGCAGTCAGGCATTTTTTGCCAGTCAGGTTTTCCTTAACCCTGTCTGCCTGCTCCGGTGCCTGTGGGGCGCTTGGTGCCGTCCAGATAAGCAAAAGGCGCGCGAAACCTGCTTCGCGCGCCTCTTTTCTGTTCGGGATGGGGATGGTCGGGTTAGTCCAGTTCGACCAGAAGATCCTTGGCGTCGATCTGGGCACCGGGTGTGATATGCAGCGCCTTGACGGTTGCGTCGCGCTCGGCATGAAGACCGGTTTCCATTTTCATCGCCTCGATGGTCAGCAGCAGATCCCCCTGTTTCACCGACTGCCCGGCCTGCACCGCGACCGAAGCCACAACCCCCGGCATCGGCGCACCGATATGGTTGGCATTCCCAGCCTCGGCTTTGGCGCGGGCCTGCGTGCTGGCCTTGGCCTTGCGGTTGGGCACGCGGATGGTGCGCGGCTGGCCGTTCAGCTCAAAGAACACCTTCACCTCGCCATCTTCCTGGGTTTCGCCCACCGCCTGCAGGCGGATTTCCAGCGTCTTGCCCGGATCAATCTCGGCGGTGATCTCTTCGCCCGGCTCCATGCCGTAAAAGAAGGTCCGCGTCGGCAGGGTGCGCACCGGGCCATAGGTGTCATGGCGCGTGGCGTAATCGGTAAAGACCTTGGGATACATCAGATAGCCGTTCAGATCCTCGTCATCCACCTCGGCCCCGTCCAGTTTCGCCGACAGCTCGGCGCGGGTTGCTTCGATATCCACCGGCGCGGCGTGCAGGCCGGGACGGTCGGTAAAGGCGGGCTGATCCTTCAGGATCTTCTGCTGGATCGCTGCGGGCCACCCGCCCGGAGGCTGGCCCAGGCTGCCTTTCATCATGTCGACCACACTGTCGGGGAAGCTGACATCGGTGGCGGGGTCTTCGACCTCGGCGCGGGTCAGGTTCTGGCTGACCATCATCAGCGCCATGTCCCCGACCACCTTTGAGGACGGTGTGACCTTGACGATATCGCCAAACATCCGGTTCACATCGGAATAGGTCTGGGCGACCTCGTGCCAGCGTTCTTCCAGACCAAGGCTGCGGGCCTGGGCCTTGAGATTGGTGAACTGGCCGCCGGGCATTTCATGCAGGTAAACCTCGGAGGCAGGGGCCTGCATCCCGCTTTCAAACGCCGCGTATTGGCCGCGCACGGCCTCCCAATAGTTAGAGATCTCGCGGATCGCGGCGATGTCCAGACCGGTGTCGCGGTCAGTGTGGCGGAAGGCCTCGACCACAGACCCCAGCGTCGGTTGCGAGGTGTTGCCCGAGAACGCGTCCATCGCCGTATCCACCGCATCCACACCTGCCGCCGCAGCAGCCAGGATCGTGGCGATCGACGCGCCGGATGTGTCATGGGTATGGAAATGCACCGGCAGGCCGACCTCTTCCTTCAGCGCCTTGACCAGAGGCCCGGCAGCAGGCGCCTTGAGCAGGCCAGCCATGTCCTTAAGACCCAGAACATGGGCGCCCGCGGCCTTTAGTTCCTGGCCCATGGCGACGTAATATTTCAGGTCATATTTGGCGCGATCCGGGTCCAGAATATCGCCGGTATAGCAGATCGTGCCCTCCAGCACGCGGCCGGTCTCCAGCACCGCATCCATGGCGACGCGCATGTTTTCCACCCAGTTCAGGCTGTCAAACACGCGGAACACATCGACCCCGGTTTCCGCCGCCTGTTTCACAAAGAACTGCACCACATTGTCGGGGTAATTGGTGTAGCCCACACCATTCGCCCCGCGCAGCAGCATCTGGGTCATCACATTGGGCATGGCGGCGCGCAGATCGCGCAGGCGCTGCCAGGGGCATTCCTGCAGGAACCGGTACGCCACGTCAAAGGTCGCCCCGCCCCAGCATTCCACGCTGAACAGCTGCGGCAGGTGATGGGCATAGGCGGGGGCCGCCTTGATCATGTCCAGGCTGCGCATCCGTGTCGCCAGCAGCGACTGATGCCCGTCGCGCATGGTCGTGTCGGTGATCAGCAGCTGTTTCTGCGCCAGCATCCAGTCGGCCACGGCCTGCGGGCCCTTTTCCTCCAGCAGGGTTTTTGTGCCCGGCATGGGGGTGTCGACCGGCACCTGCGGCGCGCGGGCCGGTTTGAGATCGGGATGCGGCAGCGCGCGGCCCTCGGTCTCTGGGTGGCCGTTCACGGTGATATCCGCGATATAGGTCAGCACCTTTGTCCCACGGTCCTGACGCTTTTTGAACTGGAACAGATCCGGCGTCGTGTCGATGAATTTGGTCGTGTACTGATTGTTCAGGAAGGTCTGGTGCTTCAGCAGGTTGATCACAAATTCGATATTTGTGGTCACGCCCCGGATGCGGAATTCGCGCAGCGCGCGGTCCATCCGGTGGATCGCCTTTTCCGGGGTCGGCGCCCAGGCCGTGACCTTGACCAGCAGGCTGTCATAATAGCGCGTGATCACGCCGCCGGAATAGGCGGTGCCGCCATCCAGACGGATCCCCATGCCGGTCGCGCTGCGGAAGGCAGTGATGCGACCGTAATCGGGGATAAAATTGTTGGACGGGTCTTCGGTGGTGATCCGGGTCTGCAGTGCATGGCCATTGAGGCGAATGTCATACTGGCTGGATTTGCCGGTGGCCTCGGCCAGGGATTTGCCCTCGGCGATCAGGATCTGAGCCTGCACGATGTCGATGCCGGTCACTTCTTCGGTGACGGTATGTTCGACCTGCACGCGGGGGTTCACCTCGATAAAGTAGAACTTGCCCGAATCCATATCCATCAGAAATTCGACCGTGCCCGCGCATTCATAGTTCACATGGGCACAGATCTTGCGGCCCAGCTCGCAGATTTCTTCGCGCTGGGCCTCGGACAGATAGGGCGCGGGGGCGCGTTCCACGACTTTCTGGTTGCGGCGCTGGACGCTGCAGTCGCGCTCATACAGGTGATAGATTGCGCCGTGCTTGTCGCCCAGGATCTGCACCTCGACGTGGCGGGCGCGGATGATCATCTTTTCCAGATAGCCTTCGCCATTGCCAAAGGCGGCTTCGGCCTCGCGGCGGCCTTCCAGTACTTTTTCGCGCAGCTCGTCCGCGCCGTTGATCGGGCGCATCCCGCGGCCACCGCCGCCCCAGCTGGCTTTCAGCATCAGGGGATAGCCGATCTCGGCGGCTTCGGCCTCGATCGCGTCAAAATCATCGCCCAGAACATCGGTGGCGGGGATCACCGGCACGCCGGCTTCGATCGCCACGCGCCGCGCGCTGGCCTTGTCACCAAGGGCGCGCATGGTGGCCGCCTTGGGGCCGATAAAGGTGATTCCGTTGGCTTCGCAGGCATCGACAAAATCGGGGTTTTCCGACAGCAGCCCATAGCCCGGATGGATCGCATCTGCGCCGCTTTCTTTGGCGACACGAATGATTTCGTCGATGCTCAGATAGGCCTGAACCGGCCCCATGCCCTCGCCAATGCGATAGGCCTCATCGGCCTTGAAACGATGCAGCCCCAGCTTGTCTTCTTCGGCAAAGACAGCCACGGTTTTCTTTCCCATCTCATTGGCCGCCCGCATGATGCGGATGGCAATTTCGCCGCGGTTGGCGATCAGGATTTTGTTGAAGCTGGTCATCTCGGGTTCCTCCGGAGCAAGCCTGTTGCTGTTTTGGACGGTGGTAAGGCCATGACGACGTTTGAATACGCCGCAATGCGGCGGATTTAAGGGAGCCTGCGACAAAATTCGCAATCAAAAGCGGCGATAAATCTGCCGCTGCGTCACAAATTGGGTCAAAGGGTGTGACATAATTCGTTACATTTGCAGAATTTGCTAATGACTGTGGAAAACTTTGCAATCGCTGCAAAGTTCCTGATCTGAAAGGATTTGCCGGTTTTTTCATTGCCTGTGCAATGATTCGGCATTGGTCAGATTTATTTACCTATTTTGGGTCTGCGGCCAAAGCCGCTGTGGCAGCTGCTCACAGCTGTCGCATCCCAGCTGTGCCATGTTCAGCCGCATGTCTTCGGTCAGGATGTGGTGCAGATGTGCCGGGCCTTTGGGGCCAAGCGCGGCAACCGCATAGTGCCAGGCGCGTCCCAGCATCACAAAATCCGCCCCCAGCGCGCGGGCGCGCAGCACATCCAGCCCGGTTTCGATCCCGCTGTCCAGAATCAGCGGCATATCCGGGCCAAGGGCGGCGCGGATTGCGGGCAGCGCGGTGATTGAGGCCGGCCCGGCTTCGAATTGCCGCCCGGAATGGTTGGAGACCCAGATTGCATCCACCCCTTCGGCCTGCAGGCGCTGGGCGGCATCGGGGCACATGACACCTTTGACAATCAGGTGGCCGGGCCATTCGTTGCGCAGGGCGCGGAGCGTGTCCCAATCCGGCGTGCCCCGGATCAAATGGCCAGCATGTTCAATCGAAGACCGTGCCGCGCGGCTGTCGACATAGCTTTCTGGCAGGACAATGCGCGGGGCGCCGATCCGCGCGGTGCCAAGCGCCCAGGCTGGATGCGTGGCGATTTCATACACCACGCGTGGGGTGATTTTTGGCGGCAGCGTCAGGCGGGCGCGGCGCTGGCGTTCGCGGCGGCTGTCGTCGGGCACGTCCACGGTGAGGATCAGCTTGGTGAAGCCTGCGTTGCGGGCGCGGTGCAGCATGTCGCGGCGGATGTCAGGATCGGCGGGGCAGTAGAGCTGAAACCAGCCCATGTCACCGGCTTTTGGGCCGATCTCTTCGGGCAGGCGGGTGGCGACGGTGGACAGGCAGTAGGGGATGCGCGCGCTATGGGCGTGGCTGGCCAGCAGGGATTCGGCCCCTGGCCAGATCAGCCCGGACATGCCCAGCGGTGCGATCCCAAAGGGACGGTCAAATTCCTGGTCCAGGAATTTGGTGGCGAGCTGTGGGGCGGGCTTTCCGCTTAGGATTTGCGGCATGAACAGGATCTGGTCCAGCGCCTCTCGGTTGCGTTTTGCCTGCAGTTCGGCCCCGGTGGCGCTGTCGAGATATTCAAAGGCGAAATGCGGCATACGCCGCCGCGCGCGTTTGCGCAGGTCAGAGGTCGCGGGCAGGTCGAGGTCAAGATCCATGGGCGCATTTGGCTTCTGTTGCCCTGAATTGTCCAGACATGTGCTGGGTTGAGAGAGGCGAGGGCGCTGCCCTCGCGCTCTCGGAGGTATTTGGGCCAAAAAGAAGCTGGGGATAAGTTGGGGAACGAAGCGAGAACGTCTCTTTCTTTCGTGTCTTTGGGGCGCTAGGTTCAGAGGATGAGCAGTTTTGACGATATGGATGCGTTTGAGGGCGTGAGCCTTTCGGCGCGGGCAATGGCGGCACGGCTGCCTTCTTATCTTGACGGGTTGAACCCGGCGCAGCGCGATGCGGTGGAAACGCTGGACGGGCCGGTTCTGATGCTGGCCGGGGCGGGCACGGGCAAGACCAAGGCTCTGACCACGCGGATCGTGCATTTGCTGAACACCCAGCGCGCCCGCCCGAACGAGATCCTTGCCGTGACCTTTACCAATAAGGCCGCGCGCGAGATGAAGAACCGCGTCGGCGATATGGTTGGGCCTGCGGCCTCTGGCTTGGCCTGGATGGGCACGTTCCATTCGGTCTGTGTCAAGCTGCTGCGCCGCCATGCGGAGCTGATCCGTGATGGCGAGGATGGCCCTTATCTGAAGTCGAATTTCACCATTCTGGACACCGATGACCAGCTGCGCCTGTTGAAACAGCTGGTGCGGGCCGAGGGCATTGATGACAAGCGTTGGCCGCCGCGCCAGCTGGCCAGCATCATTGATGCCTGGAAGAACCGCGCGCTGACGCCGGACCGTGTGCCCTCGGCTGATGCGTCGGCTTATAATGGCCGGGCCGTGTCGCTTTATGCGCAGTATCAGCGCCGCCTGCTGGAGCTGAATGCGGTGGATTTTGGCGATCTGCTGCTGCATGTGGTGGCGATTTTCCAGGATCACCCGGATGTTCTGGCGCAGTATCAACGCTGGTTCCGCTATATTCTGGTGGACGAGTATCAGGATACCAACGTGGCCCAGTATCTGTGGCTGCGGCTGCTGGCGCAGGGACATCGCAATATCTGCTGCGTTGGCGATGACGATCAGTCAATCTATGGCTGGCGCGGGGCTGAGGTTGGCAACATCCTGCGGTTTGAAAAGGATTTCGAGGGCGCCAAGACCGTGCGGCTAGAGCAGAATTACCGCTCGACCCCGCATATTCTGGCGGCGGCCTCTTCGGTGATCCGTGGCAATGAAAACCGTCTGGGCAAAGAGCTGTGGACCGAGGCGGAAGACGGCGAAAAGGTTCGGCTGATCGGCCATTGGGATGGTGAGGAAGAGGCCCGCTGGATTGGTGAGGAAATCCATTCCATGCAGGTCGGCACCCGCAATATGCGCCCGTTCGATCTGGACGATATGGCGATCCTCGTGCGCGCCAGCCACCAGATGCGCGCCTTTGAGGATCGCTTTCTGACCATCGGTCTGCCCTATCGCGTCATCGGCGGTCCACGCTTTTACGAACGGATGGAGATCCGCGATGCCATGGCCTATTTCCGGCTTGTGGTCTCGCCCTCGGATGATCTCGCGTTTGAGCGGATCGTGAACACGCCCAAGCGCGGTCTTGGCGACAAGGCGCAGCAGACCATTCAGACGATTGCGCGCGACAATGGCGTGTCGCTGCTGGATGGCGCGGCCATGGCCGTGGAAATGGGTGCGATCAAAGGCAAGGGCGCCAAGGCACTGGCCCAGCTGGTCACGGATCTGGCGCGCTGGGGCCGGATGACCCGCGCCACCGTGCCGGTTGGTGATGACAGCGAGGATGCGGTTCTTGAGGAGCTGATCACCCCTGAACCCACCAAACCGGACATCAGCCATGTGGAGCTGGCCCAGATCATCCTGGATGAATCCGGCTACACGACCATGTGGCAGAATGACAAAACGCCCGAGGCGCCGGGCCGTCTGGAAAACCTCAAGGAACTGGTCAAGGCGCTGGAAGCCTTTGAAAACCTGCAGGGGTTCCTGGAACATGTCAGCCTTGTCATGGAAAATGACAGCGACGAGGCCGGGGCCAAAGTGTCGATCATGACGCTGCACGCGGCCAAGGGGCTGGAGTTCCCAGCGGTCTTTCTGCCAGGCTGGGAGGACGGGCTGTTCCCGTCCCAGCGCAGCATGGATGAAAGCGGGGTTAAGGGTCTCGAAGAGGAGCGTCGCCTGGCCTATGTCGGCATCACTCGCGCCGAAGAGGTCTGTACCATTTCCTTTGCCGGCAACCGGCGGGTGTTTGGCCAGTGGCAATCCCAGCTGCCCTCGCGCTTTGTCGATGAACTGCCCGAAGAACACGTGGATGTGCTGACCGCGCCCGGTCAATATGGCGCGGGCTATGGCGCGGCCTCGCCCAATTTTGGCTCGGATCTGGGGCTGGCGCGATCCGATCTGGAGGCCCGCGTGGCCTCGGCCGATGTCTATAATTCGCCGGGCTGGAAACGGATGCAGGACCGAGCGGGGACGCGCCCCACCGCCTCGGCAAAACCGCGCAGCTCGGTGACCATTGATGCGGTGGCGAGCAGCAGCTTCACCTTGGGCGAGCGCGTTTTTAACCAGAAATTCGGTTATGGTACGATTGTCGGTCTGGAGGGCGAGAAGCTCGAAATTGAGTTTGAAAAGGCGGGCACCAAAAAGGTGATGGCCCGCTTTGTGAAGCCCGCAAGCGCAGCGGATGATGTGCCCTTTTAGGGGGGGCTGGTTGTAAACTCCGCTTTGGGCATGGCGCTTTGGCTGTGCCAGTGGCGTCATGCGCGAATGATATGGGTTGATATGGGCATAGCCGTTTTTGCGATAGGTGGCAGGCGGCGGGGCCTCGCCCCCGGTTTCCCGGAAACCCCGCATTGCGCTCCGATCCGTGGGATCGTGCTACGGCCGCGAGACTATCACCGTGTCACGCCTGCTAGGGGAGTATAGCACTGCACTGATGCAGGGGCCACCTTGCGGTGTTTGTAATCGGGCAGATTGTTCTGTCCATGGTTGTCAGTAAATTTGAGTCGCCAGTGCAGTCCCCGGCGCAGATGCGCGGCTGGATAGGCGGGCGTTGATGCCCTGAAAACGTCGATCCGTGATCTGGACGTCCTGCAGGATCCGATCCACCTGCGCAAGATCAAGCGCAGCGGCAAGATCTTGTTGATGGCGGGTGTACCTGAGGCGCGGGACGCCGAGATCGCCGAGGCTCTGGATGGGGCCAGCAAAGAAGCGGGCCTGTCTGCGGAAATGAGCGCCAACCTGCGCCGCAACGTGCTGGGGCTGCGGTCATGACCGCCGGTCGCTCTGAGGTCGCACAAAATGCATTGATGCTGGTTGCCGACTGGCACTGGCGCAAAGGCCCGCGCCGGAAAGCTGCACTTGCCTGGTTGTTCGGGCGGCGCGAACGGTTCCGCACTCATTTGGGAGATCACGTCAAGATTGCCTGGTGGCGTGGATCTCCCTACCTGAACCTCAATCACTATGAGCTGAACGCCGAGGCCTTTGGCGTCCGGTTCACCGGGGACGAGGCCGACGCAACCGAGAACGCGACCCGGCTGCAGGGCGCGCTGGACTGGCTTTATGCCGAGGGTCAGGGTGGGCGGATCACGCTGGCCTCTGAAGGCCATGTGACCGGCACCGCGCCGATTGCCGGGCGCTCTGCCCGCGCGTCTGGAACGCCGCGATCAGCGTTGGTTCCGCTTTGATCAGCAAAGTCTGACCCGCCCGCTATGCGATGACCTGGAGGAGGGTGCAGGCGATGAGTGATTTAGTCGAACGGATCAAAGCGGATTTGGTTGGAGACACGTTTCCGAACGACGTGAAACTCGTCGAATATGCGGCCCTAGCCACGTGCCGGGCCATCGCTTTGTTCAAAGCCGCGGGATTGTCGCGGCTTGCTTTTGAAGATGCCGTGAGACAATGGTCCCGGATTGAGCCAGCAAAGAGTTCGGATCACTCATCCGCGTATTGTGAAATTTCGAACCAAGCTGAAGAAATCACGCGCCTGCAGGCCGAAAATGAAAGACTGCGAGCGCAGACACGACAAGCGCAGGCACAGGCCAATGCGCTCGACAGAGGGTTCTTGTCTGTGTGGCAAGATGGGCGGGCGTTCGGAGAGGGACGGGCCCACATTGCACGAGAGAAGGGCAAGAGCGATGAGTGAACCGCTCGCTTTGACATGGCGGCACAGTGGCAACGGCCTGATCGCTTCTGCATTCGGGATCTCAGTGTTCTACCAGATCGTGGGGCATCCCGGCTGTTGGGATCTGGTCTCGCCCGGTAAGGCCGGTTTACAGTATGACGAAGGCTATGGATCCCAGGCCGCTGCCAAGCGTGCTGCGTATGACGATCTGAAAACCCGTCTGCAGCTGCATTACTAATGTTTGTTGTATTCGGTTCGGTAGGAGTTCAAATGAAGCAGTGCTTCTTGATTGTGCAGATTTTGCTTGGTCTGGTTGGGGTGGTCGTCGCTGGCTCTCTTAGAGAAAGGCCGTTAGCCGCTGGCCTTTTGCTCGGCTGGATAGGGCACGGTGCTTTGTTGCTCCTCGTTCAGTTCACCGGGGGCGTTTTCTGAGACCCGCAACTGCATCGTGTTTTTATAGGTAGCGTTCCAAGCAGCTTTGCCGGTTTGAGAGCTTCGGTAGCTGATTTGAAGGAAGAGCCGTTGAACAGGTGTTCAAGCCCCCATTAAAGTGATGCGCGGCGGGGTGGTTTTGAACGCTTCGCCGCGCTATCACCCCCGGAGAGCCAAAAACGCTTTGCTGCAAAAACAAGCGTCCGCCACTGCAAAAACAAGCGTCCGGCTACAACAACTGTAGGGAGACACTAGATATTACAGTGGTTCTCGGAAGAGGTCGGGGGATCGCGGAAGAACTCGGAAGGCCAATAAAATAAGGGGTTTGAGGTGGCATACGAGCCTCTACCCACGGGCCTCGAGTGTTTTTGCAGTAACCGCCAGAATGGCGCGTTTTCCGGGGCTCTGAGCCAATATGGCTGTTTCTACCGAGCAGAGCGGCTCGATGTACGAAAGCCTTTTAAATAGGGGTTCAAGGGCCGATTTAGGGTGCCTTGAAGGGGTCATTTTCGGCCATCTGGCACGTCGGGAACTGGGAAGAGGCTCGCCCAGTTGCAAATCGACTTCCCACTTAGCGTATTCGTAAGGAAAAACAGTCGCTTGTGGTGAAACAAGCGACTGTTAGGATTTTCTTAAGTGGGAAGAAGACTGGGGCGGCTTCGCGTTATATGTGTGAAGGAAAAGGGGGCAAGAGCATTACATTGAGCGAGGCCCAGAGAGGGAAAACCGGTATCTTCTTAAGCCGGATTGCCGAAGAGAAAATGGTAGCCTTCTGGATCTCAGGCAAAGGCCAGTCGTTCACACTGCGCATACTCGGAGTGAAAATCCAATCTTAAAACGCAAATCGGTCCATCTCGTTGATCAAGGATCGGTCCATATCTGTATGCTCTGATCCCCGCGCGTTTGAATACACGCTCAAAGATTGGGGCCATGAGCCCCAGCATGGTGCATCCACCCTGTTGCGATATGAAATCCATGCCGGCGCGAACCAATGATGTCAGTACCAGGTTGCGATCTCTGCGGGGAACTAGATCTTTCTGGCCCGTCTACTTGCGACGTAGCGGTAAACACGCTCCAACTCGTCATTGGAAAGTTCTGTCAAGCTACCGGCCCCAAAGTTTCTTTTTATGTAGGCGCGCATAGCCTTTGCATCGGCCTCTTCCTTGGAGTTGGCATGAATGTAGGCGTATTTATTGGACCGCCAGCTATCACCGTTTTTGATCGGTGCGCTCTTCATTGCATCCAGGCGTCCGCGCCAGCTTTGCAGGTAGGTTCGTGCTTTCTCAAAGTCCTCAAATGCAATCCGGCGATAGGATGTGACCTTGCAGTGTTTGTTTAACGCATTCCAAACCGCACCATAGGAGCGCGGGCGCTTCTTTAGCTTTCCCTCGGTTAACACAATGTCGTCCACCAGCGCCTTTAGCTTGGCTCTCTGCGCGTCAGATATATGGGTTCCGCCAGGATCGACTGGATCATCCTGTGCAGGCTTGCTTTTGGACTGCCCATGAAGATGCAAGTTGCCAAAGTTGATTATGTTGCCTGCACCGCTCTGGGAAATGACGTGACCGGGGGACGGCGCTTTTGAAGCCGTACCTTTTGATGCGGTCTGTTCAAAAAGACGGGTGATCTTGTGCTTGGGATCATTCTCGTCGTGCATTCTGCTCACTCTTAAGCTGACTTTACCAACCTGATAATTTGCGCTGTGGCCTTTTCGCCTTCCTGTTCCAGCAGCTCATAGGCGGCGGCGATCAGGCCCGCCTTGATGTCCGGTGAAGCCACGCGATCAAAGGCGTCGAGACCTTCTTCGATGGCTTCGATGGCAAGGCACAAGTTTTTCGTTTCGACAGGCTGGCCAGCTGAGTCAGCCCTTGGAAAATGGCCACTAAGAATAGGAGCATTGCTGTTCAGAAGCCAATTGGCGTCGGCACCTGTTTCCCGAATGAACGCAGCCAGAAAGTCGTGGTCAGCTCTCTGGACGCCCGTTTCTATTTTTTGAACTTTTCCTTCCGGGACGTGAGTTTTCTCCCCCAAGGCTTTTCTGGAGAGGCTTAGCTCGCTCCTAACGTGTCTGATTTTTTCTTTCAAATCAGTCATTTACAAGTATTCCTCAAAATTTACCTATTATGGGTTGAAAAAATACCCATAATAGGTAAATTGATGTTGCAACGACACAGATCAACCCTGCGATGCGAGGCAGTATGACAAAGGCGGACAAGATGTTCCAGCCCGGCACGATCCTTCACGGAGTGATCGTGGGGGCGTTTCGGTCAAACGGAACGAGCTTTGAGGCGTGGTGCAAAGACAACAATGTGAATACCAGCGTGGCCCGCACCGCCACCTATGGTCAGGCGGGCGGTGAAATCGGCACAGCCCTGCTGGACCGCATCATTGATGCGGCAGGCCGCGATATGGTCGAGATGGCCTATTCCAACCGTATGCAACGCGAAGCTGCGAAGCTTGATCGCGTTCGGGGGAAAGCGTGATGGGCTACCGCAACAAACATCGGCTCATCGAAATTTTCCGCGATCCTGTCACCGGCGGTGCTGTTGTCATGATTGGTGGTGGCGCGGATGTGTTCAACCAGAATCTTTTGGCCCAGCACGGGTTCCGTTTTGACGACAAGGCATCGTGGAAAACCTTCTGGCGCATGACGAGGGCGATCGCCGCGGCGGTCATTATGCAAGAGTTTGTGGAGGTCTGGGAATGAATGAACGCGAAAAAATGGGGTTGGCACCCGGCGAGTTCGTAGATCTCGAAGCCGCAAAAACGGCAGCGCGCCGCCGCCGGGTCCAGACGCCGGTCTTATTCCATAAGGGATCTGACTCTTTTCTCCTGATCCTCGACGGCGAAACACAACAGCGCATCCTTGCCCATGGCAGCGGCACGCTGACTTTGCATGACCGCGAGAACCAGATCGGCGAGGCCCGGATCGTCGTCGTCGCAGAGTTTGATCAGGGTGGCGACAGTCATTTCGAGACATCGGAGACGGGCAGCCATCCAATCGGCAGGGAGGGCGTTTTCGATGTTTGAGGTCATGGTTCTTTCCTGTGTGGCGGACAATGCAATGCCACGTTACGCAGCTTTTGACGGCTTGTGGAGGATGCTTCCATGAGCGCCCAAATTATCCCTTTCGATTTTGAGGATACGCCGGTGCGCGCGGTGATGCGTGATGGTGTCAGCTGGTGGGTTGCTGCCGATGTTTGCCGGGTGTTGGAAATCGGGAACTCTCGCGACGCACTATCTCGTCTCGAAAGTGATGAAAAAGATGGTGTCGGTATTACCGACGCCATCGGCAGAACCCAGACAACCAACGTGGTCAACGAAAGCGGCCTGTATGCGTTGATCCTGACCAGCCGCAAACCAGCGGCGCGGCGGTTCCGTAAATGGGTGACAGCCGAGGTGCTGCCAACACTGCGCCGCGAGGGGCAATATAAGATGCCTTCGCAAGAGGCGAAGGAAGAGATCAGCGCCAAACGCCTGATCGAACTTCTTGAGGCAGAAAACGAGCTGCTGCGCCAGAAAGTTGGAAAGCGTCGCGCGCGGGCACCCCGCGTACCAACAACGCAGGCCGAGCGGGCTGAAATCAAACGCCTGATAGATGCGGGTCATTCGCTGTCCGAGATTTCTCGAATGACCGGGCGCAGCACGTCAATGATCAGTGTTTTTCGATCAGGGTTGGAGACAGTGCAGGAGGTGACCAAATGATCGACCATCACCATGCCACTGCAATCCGCGCCCATGATCTGGGCCGTGGCCTGACGGATCTAGAGCGCATCGCATTGGGCGCCGCGCTGATCCAGACGGTCCTTCACTCTGGGTATCACGAGCCGGTGCGACTGGCTTCATCGCGCATTGCTGAACATGCGCAGGCGCTTCGTGACGCTCAGATTTCCGGTTTTTCCAATATGTCGAGCGGTTCACCGGCAACCGAAGTCACCACTCACGTTCAGGTGCCGCTTGATACCCCCAGCCTTGAGACAGCTGGGGACCCCACGCCGTGCGCTCTGTCAGTATCCTCCCGCTGGCGCATGGTGTGGGGCCAGATTTGCCGCTTTGAGGCTCGCGTGTCTGAGGGCCTGGTTGGCGATGTGATCGCATTGGCCTGTGTGCTGATCTTCTGCACCGGCCTCTGTGTCTTCCTCCCCGTTTTGTACCGTTGAAGAGGTGTTTGATGGACCATTCTATTGTTCGAGATCTGCATGAAATCGAGGCCCGCGTCGCGCACCGCCAGAGGCTGTTTACCGTTTTGGATACCATCGCTGACCACGGCGAGGAGAGTTTCGATGTCACGCTGGACAAGATCGCAGATGTAAATGAACGGCTGCTTGAATGCCTTGAACGCTTCTTTGATGACGGAACCTTGCGCCTGCTCGAAACGCTGGTCGCCTGCATCGAGCAGAACAACCCCGATGCTTTCGCCGAAATGAGCGGCGTTTTCCGGCACCACATGCGCTCTCTTGCGAAGGAGGTGCGCAATGGCTGATGCTGGGCTACGGATCCTCCACAAGACCAATTGTTATGTGGTTGTGGATGCAGAGGGCAAGCACCTGTCGCGGGTGTTCGCAACGAATGACGAGGCCGAAGATCGGTTGGCTCGTTTGCAGAAAAAGGCGAAGACCAAGCACCGCAAGTGCCTTTGTTGTCGTAAGAAATTCAAAAGCGAGGGGATCCATAACCGCCTCTGCAATAGCTGCCGTGCGGGATATGTCCCTGGCGATTGGATGGGTGCGTGATGAGCAAGGTTATCACATCCATCACCGCGCTGCCGCTGGACGAAATCCACACTGACGGGCGACTGCGCCCTGTTGGTCAGGCGGGCGTTGATGCACTGAAAACGTCGATCCGTGATCTGGGCGTCCTGCAGGATCCGATCCACGTGCGCAAGATCAAGCGTAGCGGCAAGATCCAGTTGATGGCCGGAGGTCATCGCCTGGAAGCGTTCCGCCAGTTGCGAGACGAGGGCGACGCAGAGTTCGCCAGCATCCCCGTCACGTGCTGGGAGTGCAATGACAGCTTTGCGCGCATGATGGAGATTGACGACAATCTGGCGGGCGCTGAGCTGACCGCGTTGGATAACGCTGTGTTTCTGGCTGCGCGCAAAGAGCTGTACGAGGCCATGCATCCCGAGACACGCCAGGGCGGGAACCGGGGTAATCAGTTCACAGGCGGTCGGCAAAACGACATCGTGTCGTTTTGCCAATCTACAGCCGATAAGTTTGCCATGAGCAAGCGGCAGGTGGAGCGTCTTGTAAAGGCGGGCACCGCTGTAATTGGCGCAGATGCAAACGCTCTTCGGGGCGCTCCTGCCCCCGTCACACTCAACGATCTGACCACGATTGCCAAGATCAGCGATCCCGAGGAGCGCCGCTATGTCGTGGCCGCTTTGTCCGAAGGCAAGGCCAAGAATGCCACCAAAGCCCGCGCCAACTATTCGGCCAGTCAGGGCACAGCGGCTCCGCTCTTGTCCGATCATGACCAGAAATTGTTGCGGCTGCGGGATGCCTGGGACCGGGGCGGGCCGCGTGTGCGGACAGCCTTTGTCGAAGAATATGCTGACGAGCTGCGCGCGCTTCTTGGGGAGGGCGCAGAGGCCAATCAGGTTGGGGGTGACACGTGAGACGTCATGACAAAATCAGCGCCCGCTTTTCCTGGCGGCACAATCCTCGGGTCTGCATTCCCGGCTATTTGATTGTGCATGGCGTCAATCGGTTAGTCGCAGCCACAATAGGTCAAATTGGGTTGGTTGGTCCTGCAGCTCTAAAGCGGCTTGAGCCACTTGCCGACAAACTCGACGATACGGACCAGACACCGGTGAAATCTCTCGCACGAGGGATAGTGTTCTGGCTGATAGAAGCGCCAGCCTACGAGCCTGAACCAGAAGAAGCACTTGATCCTCTTGAGGCATTTTCTGTAGACCCCGCTTCTGCGCTGATGGGCCCTGAGACAGAAGACTACTGGCTTTTTCGGGAAAAGCTTCGGAGGCTGTTTTCAGAAACCTCGCCCACTCATCAGGAGAAAACCCGGCAAGGGTGTGACGCGCATCGTCCGGGAAATAGTCCAGAAGCTCATCAAACTGAGCCACAATCTCCCATTGGTACCGGTCAAGGTTGTCCAAATACCGAGACAAGTCTGTTTTCGTCATTGGATGCTCCGGGCAATTCAAAAGCTGGTATCGCCAAATCGGGAATCGGGCGTTCTCATGAGGAAGATCAGCATGGCTGATATTCCTGATCAAGTCTGGTGGAGCGCAGCGGAGCTGGCCGAGGCCGGTCTGCCTGATGTTCCCAACACCAAACGCGGCGTCAATGATATGGCAAAGCGCGAGGGGTGGGACCGTCAGGAAGGCAAGGTGCGCCGCCGCAAAGCGCGGGGCGGTGGGTTGGAGTACCATTTCACGGTGCTGCCCATGCGCGCGCGTCTCAAGCTCACATCATTCGGTCAGGAAGAGAAATCCCCGCGTCCGACCTCAGAAGAGGCTTGGGCGACCTATGAGGCCGCCAAGACCAAAGCGAAGGCCACAGCAGAGCAGCGCCTGAAACGCATTCAGGAGCTGGAGGCGCTGGAAATGGCCGGGCTGACCCGCAACTGTGCGGTGACGGAATTGGCGCGCAGTTCTGACGCGTCTGCGCGCACGATCTGGAACTGGCTTGGCCTGATTGAAGGCGTCGCGCCAGAGGATCGGCTGGCTTACCTGGTGCCACGTCACGCTGGCCCGAAACGCGCCCCGATCGCGGTTGATGATGAGTTTTTCCGGTTCTTCAAATCGGACTATCTGCGCGACAAGGCGATCACCTACACCATCGCTTATGACCGCGCGAAACGTGATGCAATCCAGCGCGGCGCGCCGGTTCCACCACTTCACCAGGTTAAGCGCAAATTCCAGCGCGAAGTGCCAAAGCCGATCATCATTCTGAACCGCGAAGGCGCTCATGCGCTCAAACGCTATTTTCCGTATCAGGATCGTTCCAAGACCGCGATGCACGCGCTGGAATGTGTCCAGGCCGACTATCACAAGCTCGATCTATTCGCGCATTGGCCAGGTGAGCCTAAACCCGTGCGCCCGCAGATTGTGGTGTTCTCGGACGTCTATTCCGGCAAGATCCTTGCATGGCGTATGTCGCTGAACCCAGACAGCCACACAGTGCGGCTGACCTTCGGCGATCTTGTTACGAAGTACGGAATCCCCAAACACGCCTTGATGGATAACGGGCGCGAGTTCGCCGCCAAGATCCTGACCGGCGGGGCCAAGACCCGTTTTCGCTTCAAGATCAAAGAAGACGAGATGATCGGTCTGATGCCTGCGCTGGGCATCGAGGTGCATTGGGCAAGCCCCGCATGGGGGCAGGCCAAGCCGATTGAGCGTGTCTTTAAGGATCTTGAGCAAGATGCGGGTACAGATCCGGCTTTCGATGGAGCCTACACGGGCAACCGTCCTGATGCGAAGCCTGAGAACTATGGCACGGCTGCTGCGGATCTGGATGAACTTCGTGAGGTTTTGGAAGACTACATTCAGCGCCACAACGCAAAACCTGATCGCCGGAGCGAAGTCGCGTTTGGTAAGTCGTTCAATCAGGTATTCGAAGAGAGCTACAGGACCGCACCGATCCGTAAGGCGACTGCTGAACAGACGCGGCTTTGGTTGTTGGCGGCGGAAGGGGTCCGGGCCGGAAACCGCAACGGCGAAATCAAGCTGTTTGACAGCCGGTTCTGGGCACCATGGATGCATCGGATCGAGGGCCAAAAGGTCGTCGCCCGCTTTGACCCCGACAACCTTCATGCGTCGATCCATGTTTACAGCCTTGATGGTGCCTATCTCGGCGAAGCGCCTGCATTGGTTGCCGGTGATTTCCTGTCGGTCGAAGACGCCAAGAATTATGCGCGCCTGCGTCGGGGCTTCCAGAAGGCGACCAAGAAAGCGGCAGAAGCCGAAGATCTCTTGGATGCCAGCGAATTGGCGGCCCGTCTGCGCGCAGCCCGTGGAACGCAGGAAGAGCCACCCACACCAGAGGCCGAGGTGATCCAGATCGTTCCGGCGCACCCCCGCGCAGCTAAGACCAAGAAACCGGCTAAGGCAGCCTCGATTGAGCGCCCGGCCGAGGTGGCGGATCTGGGGGAACGCCGCGCGCAGCGCGCCCCGGAAACCAATGAAAATGCCTTTGAACGGGCGCTTGAACTTGAAGACCAGCAGGCCGCAGGCAAGCCGCTCACACCAGCACAGGCCGATTGGTTGGCCCAATATCAAACCTCGTCAGAGTACCGCGCGAAAATGGATCTGCGCCAGATCTTTGGCACTTCGGAATAACAAAGGAGGATGAGCATGATCTCCACCACCCCAAGTGTGGCAAAACTCACGAATGTCATCGAACTTTACACCGCTGCACAGACGCTTCTGGATGCACCCGAGGGTCAAGAGCGTATGGCATGTTTCCATGGCCCGTCGGGTTGGGGTAAGTCTACTGCCGTCAGCGTCGCAGAGATTGGTCTTGATGCGGTGTCCGTAGAGGTGCCTGAATGCGTCACCCAACGCTTCTTGATGGAAAGCATCTGCAAGGTCATGGGCATCAAGCCGAAGGGCTCCATCCCTAATCTTGTCGCGTTGGTTGCTGCCCAGTTGGTCAAGTTCCCTCGGCCTTTGATCATCGACGATGCGCAGTATTTGTTCCGCAGCAAGGCGATGATCGGTTTGACACGGGACATCTACAACGCTGCGGGTCGATATGTGCCGGTTATCCTTGTCGGTGAAGAAGAGCTGCCGACGGCCTTGACCGCGATTGAGAATTTGCGCAGCCGGATCTCGGTTTGGGTGCCTGCGCAACCATGTGAGATGAATGACGCGTGGCAACTGGCTGATATTTACGCTCCGAATATCACAATCGCTGAAGACCTGATGGCGAAGATCGTCGAGGTTTCCAATGGTTCTGCACGGACTGTGAACAATAACCTCCTGAAGCTGCGTCAAGTGGCGGCCTCCTCTGGGAAACGTGAAGTGGATCTCGCTTTGTGGGGCGACCGCCCCTTTGCCGATGGCGGGGTGCCAGCGGCGCGCAATCCACAGGATCTCCGGCCGAAGGTGCGCTTGGTGCAAAAGGCCCCGTTGCGGAGTGTCGCACGATGAGCCGTTTCAAAAGCCCAATTGAGCGCGAAGCCTGGGACGCGGTAAAGGCGCTGCCCGAGTTCACATGGGAAACCCTCTGCAGCGGGGGTATCTCCGAAACCGCCGCCCGTGAGTACTGCCGTCAGTGGCTCAAGAAAAAACTTGTTCGCCAGCTTGGCAAAGACGGCCACCGAAAAGTTCTGGTAAACAAGGAATTAGAAATCAAGGCAGAGCCATTCGAGCGGGGTATCACCCGTGAAGATGCGCTTTGGAGGGTCATTCGCAAGCAGGGCTCTATTACTGCGCGCAGCCTAGCCGCGCATTGCAACGCCGCCGGCTACGAGGTCACGGTTCAGGCGGCGAACAGCTATTGCAGGCTTTTGGTGGAGCATGAATATCTCCGCGTCAGCCAGAGCCGTATCCGCAACAAGCAGGACACGGTCTACCGGATTATTAAAAATACAGGCCCGTCAGGTCCCCGTGTGCGTCGCTGGACCATGTTGCACGATCCAAACACTGACGAGTTGTTTCGCTCCAACCCGGAGCCAAAAACGTGAGCGCGCGTGGTGTGGCCCAGGAAGCCTGGGGAGCGGATCTGCCCGATTGGGTCGAGGCGCTGGTCGTAGAATGTGAGCGCAGCTCGCAAAGCAAGGTCGCGAAGGCGCTGGGCTATAGCCCGTCGGTCGTCTCTGACACCCTGCGCAACCGGTATCCGGGCGACATGCAAAAGGTCGAAGACATCATTCGCGGGAAGTTCCTGTCGGGGACGCGCGACTGTCCGTTTATTGGCTCCATCGCTTTGGATGTCTGCGTGAAATGGCAGGAGAGGGCAGGGAGCGACGACCTGATCAACACCCTGCACACCCGGATGCGCCGAGCCTGCAACAGCTGCCCACACATGATTGAACGAAAGGAGGCAGGTCAGTGAAACTGCTCGATTGGACGAAAACGCGGTTGAAACGGATCAGCACCATTTTGATCACGACCTGGGGTGTTAGCGTGCCCCACCATTGGCTGTTGGGACTGGATTTGAACAGAATTCCAGATGTCTCGTGGGTCTACCTAGCCGCAGTGGTGCTTTTTGATCTGCCTGCGGCGATCAGAGATTGGCGGGCCAATGACTGAGCCCGTGCAAATGACAGCGCAGGAAATGCTGGCTCTGAGCGGCTCTGCGATCCGCAAAATCGACCGCAATGGGCGCCGAGGCACCACACTCATATGCAGATACGTTTTCGCGCTCTACTGGATCACGGGCTTGGGCTTCTACGTCGCTCTCACCCACCCGACCTCTCGAAGAATGGTTTTCACCCCGTGCGGAAGGTTCTCGGCGCACGGCCACTTCTTCAACTGGGCGTGTAGATCCGGCGCGGATCTAAGCCCTCCAGCTGGCCTCGTCATGCCAGCTTGGGCTGAGCGCGTGTACGGGGTGTTTTGCGTCCCAACCCAACTCTTTTGGGAACGGTGGAGGGCAAGATGAAACAAGTGGAAAAATTGCCATCCCCAACCACCGGCACGGCGGATCCCGTGTTCAACAGTTCCAGACATAAGGAAGAGCAGAATGGCTGCTAAGAAAGTGAAAACCTCTGGTGTGAATTTCCCGGTCCCGCAGGACGACAGCGAGGCTCGGGAAACGATCCGTGAAATCGGTGATGCAAATCGAGAAATCACCCGGATTGAAACCGAGCTGAATGATGCAATCGCAGAGTTGCAGCTATCGTTTGGTGAGCGTGTTGCCCCGCTGCGTGAACGCGTCGCTGGGCAGATTGAGGGGCTGCGGATGTATGCTCAGGTCAATCGAGAGCGACTGACACAGGGCGGTAGGGTTAAATTCCACAGGTTCTCTACCGGGGAAATCTCTTGGCGTCTGCGTCCTGCGAAAGTGACGATCCGTGGAAAGGACAATGTGATTTCTGCGATCAAATCTGCGGGTCTGGGCGAGAAGTTCCTTCGCACCAAGGAAGACATCAACAAAGAGGCAATGCTTGATGATCGCGGAACCGCTGGAACGATCCAAGGGGTAAGCATTGGATCGGATGGCGAGGACTTCCTCGTCGAGCCTTTCGAAACTGATTTGTCATCCAAGGCCTAAGAGCGTTTGCCGATCACGCGTCCAAGCACGGTGTGATCGGCCCTACGCCATTTTCCTGAGGAAATACCATGTTTCTCCCTCATTCCGCCTACGTCAAAAGCCATAGCACCAGCTCGAATGCGCGCTCAAAGAAGCATGTTCTGAAAGTCGAGATCGAGCTCACTGACGCCTCTGAAATGGCATATGAGGTCGCCTCGCTGGCCCGCCACAATGAAGAACGGGCCGCTGCAGCCGAGCAGGCCAAGCGCGAAGCCGAAGAGGCCAAGGCCGAGAAAAAGCGCGCGATTGAGAACCAAAAGCGGCTTGCCCTGCCTAAATCCGGTGATCGCGATGAAGCTGTTTAAGCAGGGGCGCATCTATGGGCTCGAAGCTGTGCTCCACGATGGAAAACACCGGTTGCATGTGTCGGTCGAATACGATCACGCGTCCCAGCTCGCTTCGGATTTTGACGAGCTTTCCGCGCAGCAAGCACCCGGTTCTCGATCAAAGACTACGGTTGGTTTCGATTTGAAACCGACCAAAGGAGGTGGCGATGAATAACGTAGGCGAAAACATCAGCTTCGAATATCGTGACGACAACGCTTTGCCTGTCGATCCGCAGACGTCAGCGCCGCTTCCCCCCAAAGATCCACATCCTGATGCCGGCATGTTTTTTGCATTCGAGGAATATGGAAGCTGGGAGGCGTATTGGGAGGCCCAGGAACGGGAGGGTCGCCCGATGGAGATCTTGGTCACGGCTTTGATTGTGGCGGTTGCAGCGGCTTTTCCAATTTGCTGTGTCGCTTTGATCGGGTGGGTGTATCAATGAACGATGCCCTTCGCCGACAGATCTTCGCCGCGTGCCGTGAACTTGGTCTGGACAGTGACGCCCGGCGTGACCTGCAGAAAAGCGTGACCGGCAAAAGCTCTCTGACAGAAATGAGCGCGCCGGAACTGCAGTTAGTGGTCAACCGCCTGAAAGAGGCTGGCACCGGAAAACAGACGCGACGCAAAGGCTATAAGCCCGCGCCCCGCCCGGATCTGCGCCTGGTGCATGTGCTTTGGAGCAAGCTCGGTCAAGCAGGTCAGCTGAACGATCCGACCCGCGCCGGGCTGAATGCCTTCATTCGCAAACGGTTCTCTGAGACCTGGGGCGCGGTGCCAGCTGACGTGGATCAACTGCGTGATGCCGAACAGATCGATGCGGTTCTGCAGGCTCTCATGAGCTGGGGGCGTCGCGCGAATATTGACTTTGACTGGCAGAGGATCGGCAAGCGATGAGCGATATCAAGGTTCATATCACTGATCACGCCTTGCTGCGCTACCTTGAGTGTGTCGAGGGGATCGACGTTGAGGTATTGCGCAAACGGCTGAAAAAACGGGTCAACACCATCTTAGGTACCGGCCTTGAGGGGCCGAGCGCAGTGTGTTTCGATGGCATTCGCTGCGTCATCAGAGATGGCCGGGTCGTGACCATATTCTCTCAAAACGCACCGCGCCGGGGCCACTATCCTTCTGGTAAATCAAAATGACAGATCTGCCGGAAATCTCCTATCCGGCACATCCGGCGCACCTCACCCCTTATGTCGAAGAGTTGGGGGCGGCGCTGGCCGTCCGGTTCCTGCTGAAGTTTGGCGGGCCTTCCATCTATTTCCCGAACGATCCAAAGGGCAAAAGCGAGGCTGAGGCCATGGTGGGGCCGGAACGGTTGAAAGCCCTGGGCGCCCGTATGAAGTCCAACAACCAGCGTATCCCGACCGCGCGAACCTGGTTGATCCACGCCCTCAAGGCCGAAGGCTGCACGGTCTACGAAATCTGCCGCCGCGTTCACCTGTCTGACGTCCAGGTGCGCAAGAATTTGAAGCTCTGCCCAAAGGGCTCGGCCGCGCCAGTTGAGAGCGACCAGGACGATGGGCAATTGAGCCTGTTCTGAGCCGCGCGCGCAAATCGTTATCCATGTTTTAAGACCCATTGAACGGGGCATTTTCGGCTCAATCTAGGAGCTGATCCCATGCCTGACCCTCGAATTGAACAGATCGTACGCGCCATCATCGAGCGCGAAGGCGGCTATGTGAATGACCCCGACGATCCGGGCGGCGCGACCAAATATGGCGTCACGATCCACACGCTGCGGAACATCCCCTGGGGCGATCTGGACGGTGACGGGGATATCGACAAGTTTGACGTGCGCGCGCTGACACCCGAGCACGCGGAACAGATCTTCCTGGATCGCTATTTCTACGGCCCCCGCATCGATGAGCTGCCCGCCCCGATGCAGGCCACGGTGTTTGATATGCAGGTCAATGCGGGCGCGAATGCCATTCGCATCCTGCAGATGGTTCTGGGCGACCTCGGGTATGAGGTCATTGTTGATGGCGCTTTGGGGCCGCAAACAATCGGCGCGACGAGCCGTGCTTTTGCCGAAGCGGGAGAGGCTCTGGTCGACATCTATGGGGTCGCGCGGCGCAGCTATTACTTCAGCGTCGCGGACCGTCGGCCCCGCAGCCGCAAATACGCGCGCACACGGGCCGGGGGCAAAGGCGGGTGGATCAAACGCGCCGAAGAGTTCATTTCCCCCAAATACCACATGACCGACGCCGAGTTCAAAAAGCGGGTGGCGGCATGGGGGTGATCGACGTTCTGTTCAGCTCGCTGTTTGGGGGCAGCCGCAATGTGGTTGCCGAAACTGCCGAAGTGTTCCGGGTCAATGCCGAAGCCGATGCGCAGCGCGCGACCACTCTGCGTGGTGCGGCGCTGCAGCAGTTTGGCCAGGAGTTTCGCGTGGTGAAACGCGGGCGTTTTGACCGACTGATGGATGCTCTGAACCGTGTGCCGCGCCCGGCCATGGCGCTCGGCACTTTGGGCCTGTTCGTCGCCGCTATGAAAGACCCGATCTGGTTTGCTGAACGTATGGCTGGGATCGCCCTGGTGCCAGAGCCGCTTTGGTGGCTTCTGGGAGCGATCGTCAGTTTTTACTTTGGCGCGCGCCACCAGGCGAAAGGGCAGGAGTTCCAACGCCAGATCGCAGCGACAATGGCCGCGTCAGTTCCCGGCGTCCTGGACAACATCGGCCAGATCCGCGCGCAGGGCGACCAAGAAGTGGCTGAGCCCCACCAGAGTGGTTTAGCCCGCGATAACAATCCTGCGCTTCAGGACTTCCTCGCAAAACGCCGAAAGGATGGGCTGTGATCCAAGATCTGCTGACCACACTGAAAGATCTGGCTTCGGTTGCCGGATTTCTCCTGGCGATTGCCACTGCTGTTTACACCTTTTTCGCGACCCGCCGCGCCAAGGTCGATGAGCGGTTCAAGGCAGGATCTGATCGGATGGACCGCCACGAGCTCCGGCTCCATGCGCTGGAACAGACCGTCCAGGGCCTCCCGTCGCGCGAAGACATCCACAAGATCGAGCTCTCCATGAGCAATATCGCCGGAACCATGGGCCGTATGGAGGCGGTCATGGAGGGCAACGCGCAGATCATGCAGCGGCTCGAAACCATCGTCACACGTCACGAAGACCATCTGTTGAACGGCAGGAACTGACCCATGGCCTACAAAGAAGAACTGCAGCAGCACGCGCGGCTTGCCATTTTGCGGATGCTGGAAGACGCCCCGAAATACACGTCGAACGTGTCGATCATGGCCGATCTGCTGCCCCGGTTTGGCATCAGCTACACCCGTGACCAGGTTGAGACCGAGGTGACCTGGCTGGCCGAGCAAGGCTTGGTCGAGGTCGAGAACCTGAAAGGGTTTCTTGTAGTCACTGCGACAGTGAAAGGCGCGGAAATCGCCCGTGGCATCACCACCCATCCCAAGATCCAACGCCCCCGGCCGGGGATCTGACCCATGCCGCCGCCTAAGAAACTTGATCTCCTGCCCGACGATCTGCGCCGCTGGCTGGCCGAAGAGCTGTCCGATCGCGGGTTTGCCGACATTGTCGAAGTGACCGAGGCATTGAATTTCCGGCTGGAGGAATCCGGTCAGGAATTGCGCATCGGCAAAAGTGCTGTCGGCGATTTCAGCAAGGCGCTGAAAGATCAGCGCGAGGCCTTCGAGTTTGCAGACCTCGTGCTATCCGACCTCGATGTCGAAAAAGAGGGCGACCTACACCGCGCGTTGATGCAAATGATCGCCACCAGTGCGATCCACATGATGCGCAATGTGCGCGAAGAAGACGGGCATCTGGACCCCAAGGATCTGATGTCGCTGGGACGGATGCTCAAGGATCTCATGAGCTCGTCCGGTATCCGCGAAAAGCTCCTGGCTGATGAGCGCGCCCGGATCGAAAAGAAAGCGCGCGAGGCGCGGGACGCCGAGATTGCGGAGGCTCTGGATGGGGCCAGCAAAGAGGCGGGCCTGTCTGCGGAAATGAGCGCCAACCTGCGCCGCAACGTGCTGGGGCTACGCTCATGACCGCTGATCGCTCAGAGGCCGTTCAAGATGCGCTGATGCTGGTGGCCGACTGGAACTGGCGCAAAGGCCCGCGCCGGAAAGCTGCGCTCGCCTGGTTGCTGGGGCGGCGCGAACGGTTCCGCACTCATTTGGGTGACGACGCCAAGATCGCCTGGTGGCGCGGCTCTCCCTACCTGATCCGCCTGAAGGAGGTGAAATGACCGACCCCGTGCGCGCCATCTATTATCAGGATCGCGATGCGTTTCGCCGCGACCAAATCCCAGGCTCTTTCTGGATGCCCGACAACCCGGCCGGCGAGCAAGGGTCCATCTGGTTCTATTGCCCCTGCGGCTGCGGTGCACAGGCTCGCCTGACAATTGGCGATGGATTCAAGCCGCGAAGCTATCACGCGACCTGGTGCTGGGATGGAAACCGTCAGTCACCGACCCTGAAGCCCTCTGTGCGTCAGCTCACCTGCGGTTGGCATGGTTGGCTGCGCAATGGGTATTGGGAGGCCTGCTGATGGTCGCCGCCGCCCCTATCCTGACGCGCAAATCCGAGGAGTTGCCGGCGGAATTGCCGCGCGGCTCTGAGCTGCCGGAGGATCTCGATCCGCTCGCGGATGGCATCCTGATGGAGCACCAGAAGCTCTGGCTGGAGGATGAGAGCCCGCTCAAGATCTGCGAAAAAGGCCGACGCACCGGGATCACCTTTGCAGAGATGCTGGGCTGCACTCTGAAAGCCGCTGCAAGTCGCAGCGCCGGTGGCGAAAACTGCTTTTACATCGGGGATACCAAGGACAAGGGGCGCGAGGCGATTGGATATGTCGCCCATTTTGCCAAGGTGATTGCCGGTGAAATCGTCCAGATCGAAGAGTTCCTGTTTGAGGATGAGCAGCCGGATGGCTCGACCAAGCATATCTCGGCTTATCGCGTGCGCTTTGCCTCGGGGTTTCGCGTTGAGGCACTGAGCTCGAACCCGGCCAATATTCGCGGCCTGCAGGGCACCGTGGTGATTGACGAGGCGGCATTCCACAAAGATGTGCGCGAGGTGATCGACGCTGTGAATGCGGTCTTGATCTGGAACAGCAGTGTTCGGATCATCTCGACCCATAACGGCATGTTGAACCCGTTCAACGAGCTGATCCGCGAAGCACGGGCTGGCAAGAATAAGTACAAGGTTCACAAATACAGTTTCGGCGATGCGGTCGGAAATGGGCTTTACCGCCGGGTTTGCCTTATGAGCGGCACCGAGTGGAGCCAGGAGGCCGAGGACGATTGGGAACAGACTATTCGCGGGGCCTATGGGACGCGCACCGCAGCCATGGCGCAGGAGCTGGACGTTGTCCCATCTGACCTGGAAGGCGCGGCGTTGACCCGTGTGCAGATCGAGGCCTGCATGGCCGAGGGCATTCCGGTGCATGTGCTGCGCAAGGATGACGGGTTCAAAAACCTCTCGGCTGCCGAGCGTAAAAAGGCCGTTGAAGACTGGTGTCAAACCCATCTTCAACCGGTGTTGAAGGCGCTGGATCCGAACCTTGATCATTTTATGGGTGAGGATTTTGCGCGCACCGGTGACGCCACCGACATCATTATTCTGGAAAAGGGCAAGGATCTGCGGCTGCGCACCAAGCTGATCGTGGAACTGCGCAACATCCCGTTTGTTCAGCAATGGGAGGTTCTGCAGTGGCTGCTTGATCGGGTGCCGCGCTTTCGTAAGGGCGCGATGGACCGAGGCGGCAACGGGGCCTATCTGGCCGAGCAGGCGGCGCTCAAATATGGCGCACGCATCGAAGAGGTATCTTTTTCGCGCGAATGGTACGAGCTGCAGATGCCGCCCTACATCGAGGCGTTCAGCGACAAGACCATCCTTTTGCCCAAGCATGAGGACATCGTGCGCGATCACCAGGCGCTGCAATATGTCGATGGCATTATCCGGGTGCCCAAGGATTTCCGGTTCCAGGGCACGGATGGGCTGTATCGCCATGGCGACAGCGCCATTGCGGGCGCGCTGGCCTGGTACGCCGCGAACAGCGAGCTTCACGAGTTTGGTTACACGCCGGTGCCTGCGCCTGGTCGCGCTGATGATGACACACCCGACACACGCCCCTGGTGGGCCTCCCCCCTTGGGGCGGGCCTGCGGGGCAGTGCTTTCTGAAAGGAGCTGACAATGCCGATCACCGATCTTGAGGCCAATACCTGGGAAAACGAAACGCTTACTGCGGACGAGCTGTGGCAAGCGCGCGAAGGCGTCATTCTGACCAGCCTGGAAGCAGGCGGCGCGGATGATCGGGGGATCGAGCTGATCCCCGGTTCTGTGCGCGAGTTCTCCGCCGGTCAGACGGTGTATTTCCGCAGTGTCGTGCCGACAGGCATGGAAAAACCGGCGCGCCTGGCGCGGGATCCGAGGTAAGCGGGATGCGCCTGGCACAACGTCTTGATCTGCGCAGCCTTGGGACGCTCCGACGCCAGCGCCCTCATGCACCGGGCTTTGCACCGATCGACACGCCGCCGGCGTTGCTCGATGCTGATGCGGCTGGGTTCCGTGATGCAAGCGGCTGGAATACGCGTTCCGGGCTTGTCTATGACGAGGCGGCCGGGCGGGTTTCAGCGGATGGCAGCCAGCCATCGAACTATGTTGAACATGCTGTCGGCCCGTTGACCATCGGGCGGCGCTATTCACTTGTTGTGGGCGTTGAAAGCATGAGCGCAGGGTTCATCCGAGTGCAATTGCGGGGTGGAGGACCTGCGCAGGCTCTTGGGATGAATTACTACATGGCTGCGCCGTTGGCGCGGGACTTTGTGGCAGCCTCTGCGCACACGACCGTTAGGGTTTTCATGGGTGGCACACCGTTGCTCAGCCTTGACCAGGTCCAGCTCTATGACATCACCGATCGCCACGCGCAGCCCAAGGCGATTGTCGTGCTGGACGGGCAATCACAGCACGTCGCCAATTTTGGCGTGGATGGGTATGTGCCGACCGAGCACCCGCCCGAGCCACGCGCCGAAGCTGTTCCGCTGACCACAACGCTGGGCATGGCAACCACAGCGGGCGAGCTGATCACCATGAACAGCCCTTTGCCGCACCAGGTGCCCGGCGCGTCGGCCACATTGCACGCTGCGCTGTCCATGGCGCGCGAGCTGGCAAATGCCTGGCCCTGGCCGGGATACACGCCCTGTTTTGTGCTGGGCGGTTGGCCGGGTGCGTCCCTGGCCGAGGAATGGAACTACACCGACGATGGCACGGGGCCCAATCCCGGCGCGGCTCATGACAATTCGGTCGCGGCGGTGGATCAATTGCTGCTGGATCATCCCGGCAGTTTTGTGGCGGGCCTGAACTGGTGGCAGGGCGAGGATGGTGCCGTGCCTGCAGGCACCGATTACAACAGCTATTTCTCGGGCCGGATTGCCGCGCTGCGCGGGCGCTGGGGGCCATTCGGGGTTGTGATCAGCGAAATCGGCGGCTTGCGTGGCGGCACTCACACAGACGCTATGATCGCCACACAGATGCGCCTAGCCTCAAACTCCGGTCATGCCGACGCCCTGAGCGACTGTGTCTATATCCCGCGCCCCGGTGCTGATGATTACCAGCTCCTTCAGGAGGAGGGCGGCTCCTGGATCCACTATAACGCAACCGCGAAACACGCATTCGGGCAGGCCGTGGGCCGCGCGATCCGTAGTTTCGCCTGAGGAGGTCCCGATGGCCCGACAGGAGTTACTTGATCAATGGGGGCGTCCGATGAAGAAGGCGACCTTGACCCATGATGTCGCTGGCCCCACGCTGAGCGGTGTGCGCTCTCCGATCACGGGCAGCCCGGCGGATGGTCTGAACCCGGTGCGCCTGGCAAATATCCTGCGTGAAGCGGACTATGGCGATCCGCTGCGCTTTCTTGAACTGGCCGAAGTGATCGAAGAGCGTGACCCGCACTATCAGGGGGTGCTGGGAACCCGGCGCCGGTCTGTCACCCAGCTGGAGATCTCGATTGAACCCGCGTCTGATCGCGGTTCAGACGTCAAGATCGCTGAAGAATTGGAAACCTGGCTGGCGCGCGGCGAACTCGCCGACGAGCTGTTCGACGTGCTGGACTCGATCGGCAAAGGCTATTCCTTTACTGAGATCATCTGGGATACGTCTATGTCCCAATACATGCCGGCGCGTCTGGAACGTCGCGATCAGCGGTGGTTCCGCTTTGATCAGCAAAGTCTGACCCGGCCGCAATTGATCGGGCCAGACGGCGAAGACGAGCCGCTGACCGCGTTCAAGTTCATTGATAGCCGGATCCGGGCCAAATCTGGCATCCCGACACGCAGCGGTCTGGCGCGCGTGGTTCTTTGGCCGTTTCTGTTCAAGAAGTTCACCGAGCGGGATTGGTCCATTTTCTGCCAGACCTTCGGGCAGCCCTTGCGGCTGGGGACGTTCCCGAGCGGATCAACCGAGGATGAGCGCAATATCCTGTTTCGGGCGGTGTCCAACATTGCTGGCGACTGTGCCGCGATCATTCCGCAGGGGATGGAGATCGAGTTTATTCAGGCGGGCAATGTTGGCTCGTCTGTTGATCTCTATGAACGGCGCGGCGACTGGTACGACAAGCAGGTTTCCAAAGCGGTCCTGGGGCAGACCGCAACCACCGACGCGGAAACCGGCGGTTTTGGATCGGGCAAGGAACACCGGCAGGTTCAGGAGGATATTGAAACCGCCGATGCCACGGCGCTGGCGGCGGTTCTGACCCGTGATCTGGTGATGCCCTATGTGCAGCTCAATCACGGCCCTCAGAAAGCTTATCCTCGGATCAAGATCGGGCGTCCCGAAGAAGAGGATCTGAAACTCTTCTCAGTCGCGATCGCGCCAATGATCGATCGGGGCCTGCCGGTTGGCATTGATCAGGTGCTGAATAAGTTCGGCCTGAAAATGCCCGACAAAGAGGCTGAAATCCTCGTTCCGGCGGGCCGGAAGCAAAACCCGCCCTCCGAAACAGGCGAGAATGGTCCTGAGAGCGAATTTGAATACCGTTTGAACGGTCGCAAAGGCAAATCCCGACCCGTGGCCCCCGAGCGGCAGTCAGAGGCCTCAGCGGCGCTTTCTGCGGCCTCGCCCGATCCGCTGTCCCAGAATGTGGACCAGCTCACCCAGAATGCCGCGCCGGGCATGGAAGATATGCTGAGCCAGATCGAGGTGATGCTGGAGGCCGCCGGAAGCCTGGATGAGCTGAAGGCGATGCTGTTGGAAGCCTGGCCGAAACTCGGGAACGATCAGCTTGCCGCCGCGGTCGCGCAGGCGATGACTGCGAATTTCCTCGGTGGCATGGCACTGGTCGAGGCTGAGGGCGATGACTGATCTTCAAGCGGTCTTTCATCGCCCGTTCAAGGAACAGGTTGCGGCCTGGCGGCTGCGCATGGGCAACCAGATCCCGACCGCGCGCTGGGATGACATCCAGAAAGCGCAGCATGACCGGTCGTTCATGGTGGCCGGCGCATTGAAAGCCGATCTGTTGGCGGATCTGGCCGGGGCGGTGGACAAGGCGATCACCAAGGGCGCGAGCCTGGAAGAATTCCGCCGCGACTTTCGCAAGATCGTGAAGGAACGCGGCTGGCATGGCTGGACGGGCGAAGGCACACAGGCCGGTGAAAACTGGCGCACCCGGATCATCTACCGCACGAATATGCGCACAAGCTACATGGCGGGGCGATATGCGCAGCTTATGTCCGGGCCGTTTCCGCTTTGGGTGTATAAACATGGCGGCTCGGCAGATCCGCGCCCGCACCATCTTGCGCTGGATGGGCTGGTGCTGCCGCGCGAACATCCATTCTGGCAGACACATTTTCCGCCCAATGACTGGAATTGCTCCTGCAGTGTGACGGGCGCGCGCAACGAACGGCACGCCCGCCGCAAAGGCGGTGATCCATCAAAGGCCCTGCCGGAGAATTGGGACCGGATCAATGAACGCACGGGCGAGCCTGGTGATCTGGGCAAGGGCTGGGGATATGCGCCTGGGGCGTCGGTGGCAGGGGAAATCACCCGCCTTGCAAAGGCCAAGGCTGAAAAGCTGCCCCCCCAAATCGCCAGTGACTTTGTCGAGGCGGTGGAAAAGCGCGCAGGCATTCGCCAAGCCACATCTTTGAAAGACGCGGAAAAGCTGGTCGAAGAGCTGGGGCTGGCGTCGCGCAAAGTGGCATGGCCGCGCGGTGCCTCGCTGGAGGGTGTGAACCAGGCGATCGAAGCTCTGCACGAAATCGAGCAGCGGTTTGATATGCGCAAGATGCAGGCGGTGGGGTCTGGCCCTGCGATCGCCAAACTTTCGAATGGCAGGATTAAAGCGCCCAAAAATGCTGCTGCTTGGTACGCAATGCGGCTTAACGTGATGGGCTGGCACAGGGCGGGTTTGTCCGTGGACCCGCATCCACAGGCCGACCTTATGGAGCCGATGCAGGAACGACGCCGCGCGCGTCACAAAGCGATGGTTTCTCGGTTCAAAGATGGCGCTGCCAAGCGCGCAGCACAGAAAGTCGATTGGCGATTTGGTGTTGTAGATGAAGGCCCCCGTTTCCCAAGATCCGTTGCGCAGCACGAAAGCGGCCACAGGCTTCATGCGAGTTTCTATGAACAAGTCGAGGAGGCCATTAATGGGTGGCGGCAGGAGGGCTGGCATCTTGCGCTGAGCGAATATGGTGCAACCGATCGCTTCGAATTTGTGGCCGAGAGCTTTGTGTTGTATATGATGGGGCCTGAACGCCATTGGCGGCTGAAACCGTCGCTACTGGCATTGTTCAAAAAGCTGGATAAAGCGTATGCCGATTGAAGATCGCATTTTTGAACTGATGGATCTGGATCCGCTTCCTGCGGATGCAGAGGATCAGCTCGACGCGCTGCTTGCGCAATTGCCCGAGGCTGAGGCCGCCCTGATGGGGTCGCGTATGCAGGAAGTGCTGTTCACCAAGCGCCAGTTTGCTGATTTTGAACCGGGCGCGATTGGGTCTGAAACGCTTTGATCCGCGTTGATGTCACCACAGACGAGCTGAGCCTTGCCCTGGCTGGGCTGGGTGAAGCCTATTCCGACCTGACCGAGCTGATGCAGACCATCGGCGACGATATGGTCAACAGCACCGAAGAGAATTTCAAAGAAGGCCGCGATCCTGACGGAACCCCCTGGGCTCCGCGCAGCCCGGTGACGCTTGCGCAATACGCGGCACGTGGGGAGAAGCCCAAAGGCGGGCCGCTTGTCGGCGTGTCAAAGGCGCTATCCAGCACGATCTCATATGAGGCGCGCTCGGACGGGGTCGAATGGGGCTCGAACATGATTTACGCCGCTGTGATGCAGTTCGGTGCAAAGCAGGGTGCATTCGGCGCGCGGATCGGCAAGGACAAAAACGGGCGCGATTATTTCATGACGATGCCCTGGGGCGATATTCCCGCAAGACCTTTCCTCGGAATCGGAACCGAGGATGAAAAGGCCATTCTGGAAGCGATTGAAGACTATCTTAAAGACGCAGCCCAGCCCGGCGCGCAGTAAATCGTTGCCGGGGGAACCGGGGAGCGATTGAGGGCAATTTGCCCTCATGACCGATGCTGTTCAAATCTCGATCCTTGGCGCTCTGGCGCTGCCTGACCCTGCGGGTGAGGCGGATCTGCCCGACTGGATCCACCTGATCCCAAAGGGGCAGGTCAAAGCCTATGACGGGCGCGGCCCCTGGTCTTATGAGGATGCAGGCCAAGTGATCGCCGCCAGCTTTGAGGCGGCACAGCGTATTCACATTGACGAAAACCACTCGACCGAGACCGCGGCCAAGGCCGGGATCTCCGCGCCTGCGCGTGGATACATCCGCGAAATGGAAGAGCGCGATGATGGGATCTGGGGGCGCGTCGAATGGACCGCCACCGGGGCCGAGCTGCTGCGCGACAAGGCCTATTGGGGGATCTCTCCGGTTTTCGCGCACACTAAGGCCGGAAAGATCCTGCGCATCAAGAATGCGGCGCTGACCAATGACCCGGCGCTGAGTGATCTGACAGCCCTCAATTCTGCAAACATGGAGAATGGAATGACCTTCCTTCAGAAGCTGGCCAAGAAACTTGGCCTGGGCGAGGACGCGTCCGAAGAGGATGTCCTGGCCGCTGTCGCCCAAAAGGGCGGCGGGGAAAGCGCGACCGCAGCGCAGGCAATGCTGTCTGCCATGACGACGGCTCTGGGCATCAAGGCTGATGCCTCGGACACCGAGGTGATGACCCGCGTTGTGTCGCTCTCGGCGGCGAATGCCGATCTGACCGCCCAGATCACCACGCTGCAGGCCGAACTGTCTGGTCTGAAAGAGGGTGACAAGCTGCGCGCGGCCGAGGCCTTTGTGGCAAAGGCGATTGCCGAAAAGCGCGCTGGCGTGCTGCCGAGCAAGGATCACTGGGTGAAGCTGCACCAGGAAAACCCCGAAACCGCCGAGGCGATGATGGCGGCGCAGCCCCAGCTCACCGAAACCCACGCGACCGACACGCCGCCCGCTGGTGGCGGCGAAACGATCTCGGCGCTCACCGCCGATCAAAAGCTCTTTGCCGAGCAGATGGGCTTCGATGAGGCTGAGTATCTGGCCCAACTGCAGGCCGATGCCAAAACCAACCAGGGGGAAAACTGATGGCCGCTCTGACCATGAAACGCAACACGCCCCGCGCCCAGGGCGACATGAAGGTCGGCGTTGTTGCCGCCGCCAACCGGATCTTTGCTGGCGCAATCGTCATGCGCAATGCCGCTGGCTATCTGGTCAAAGGCCAGACCGCCCTGAACCTGATCGGGGTCGGTGTTGCCCACGAAGAGGTCGATAACGCCACGGGTGCGGATGGGGATGAGAGCCTGAAATTCCGCGCCGGGACCTGGCGTTTTGCCAACTCGGCCGGGGCCGATGAAATCACCATCGCCGCTATCGGGACCAAGGCATTTGCCGTGGATGACCAGACCGTCGCGCTCAGCGATGGCGGTGGCACCCGCAGCCCGGCCGGTCTGATCGAGGATGTCGACGAGCTCGGCGTCTGGATCCGCTTTGACCAGGCTCTGACCGCCGCTTCCTAAGGAGACCTTCAATGCAATTGACTTCTGCAAATCTGAACAGTCTGCGCGTTGGCTTTAACGGCGCGTTTAAAAAGGGGTTGGGCCAGGTTCCCTCCCAGTGGGATCGGATCGCCACTCTGGTGCGTTCCACCCAGAAAGAACAGAAATATGGCTGGCTGGGCAAAATGCCCAATGTACGGGAATGGATTGGGCCCCGTGCGGTGCAGAACCTGATGGAACATGACTACTCCATCAAGGAAAAGCCTTTCGAGCTGACCATCGGCGTCGATCGTGATGACATCGAAACCGACAATCTCGGGATCTATGGCCCCATGTTTGAATCGATGGGCGAAAGCACTGCGGCGTTTCCCAATCAACTGATTTTCGACCTGCTGAAGCTGGGCTGGGACCGCGAATGCTATGATGGTCAGGGCTACTTTGACACGGATCACCCGGTGCTCGATGCGGATGGCGAGACCATCACCGTCGCCAACACGGATGGTGGCAGCGGGGCCAATTGGTTCCTGATGGACACCAACCGCGCGCTGAAGCCGCTGATCCTGCAGCGGCGCAAGGATTTCACCTTCGCGGCCAAGGATCGGGACACCGATGGCAATGTGTTTGACGAAAACGAGGCCCTGTACGGCACCGATGCGCGCATGAATGCGGGGTATGGCTTCTGGCAAAATAGCTGGGGCTCGAAGCAGGCGCTGAACGGCGACAATTACGCCCAGGCGCGCGCGGCTCTCACGGGCATGAAAGGCGACTATGACCGCCCGCTCGGCCTGATGCCGAACCTGCTGGTTGTGCCGCCTGCGTTGGAAGGCATGGGCCGCAAGATCCTCAAAAACGAAACTGCGCCGAACGGCGAGACTAATGAGTGGCAAGGCACCGCCGAGCTGCTGGTCGTGCCGTGGCTGGCGTAAGGGAGAGCTGACATGAGCGACAAAAGCGAACAGCGTTTGAAGCTGGAAGCGATGGCCAAAGAAATGGATCTGAGTTTTCCGGCCAATATTGGCGACGAAAAACTGCAAAACCGCATTGATGCGGCCAAAGCTGAAACCAAAAAGATGCAGGCACTTATCGCTGCCGCTGAAGCGGAGCAGGGCGGGCCGGTGCAGGATACATCGGACGGTATCGCACCGGCAGTTGAGTCCCAACATTCTGTTTCCCCCCCGAAAGCGTCTGAAAAAATGCTGCGCGTGGCCGGTCCGAAAAAGGGCCGTTGGCGGGCCGGGATGCATTTCACCATGGAACCGCGCGACCTGCGTGCCAGTGACCTGACACCCAAGCAGATCGAAATGATCGAAGCCGACAAGTCGCTGAACGTGGTGACATACGAGGCACCTGTCTCGGCCAAGTGATCGGTCGCGATGTGCGCCCGGCGGCGTCCAACTGCCGCCGGGGTTCTACACTGCCTGAACTGCCCCTCAGACCGCCGGTTTTGCACAGCCTGAATGGCACCGGCGCAGGGGCACCTTTTCTCAATTCTGATGGATCCCGCAGATGGCTTACACCACGCAGCAAGAGCTGGAAGATCGCTTTGGCACTGCCACATTGATCGCGCTGACCGACCGGGCTGAATTGGCCACCGGTGTGATTGATGCGGATATTGTGGCCCGCGCGATTGCCGATGCAGACGCGCTGATCGACGGGTTCCTGGCGGCGCGCTATGCGCTGCCGATGGAGGGGGTGCCAGATCCGCTGGGCGCGCTTTCCCGCGCCATCACGCTTTACAATCTGCACGTCTATGAACCCGCGGAGAAGATCGTGCGCGATTACAAGGACGCGCTGGCGATGCTGGACAAGATCTCGAAAGGTCAGGTTCGGCTGGACGCTGAAGGCCATGCGCCGAGCCCGTCTGGTGCAGGCCGGATCCGCATCACCGAAACTGACCGCCCCTTTACCGACACCAAAATGAAGGGGTTCATCTGATGTTTGACCAGGTCTCAGAGCGCCTGGAGGCACGGGTTCCCGAATTGGCGGGGCGCGTAAAGGGTGCGCTTGACTTTGTGGAGGCGCTTTCAAAGGGAACGCAGTCGATTGGTGGTGTGACTTGTTATGTCATTCCTGGAGGCCTGAGTGCTCTTCAAGCGCAAAATGCCGTTGGTCCGTTCACACAGCCGATCCGCCGCAATCTGACTTTGGTCCTGATGCTGACATCTGGCGACCAGAACGGCGTAGCGGCGCTAAAGCGTCTGAACACCGGGCTGCTCGATGATGTGCTGCAATCGGTTATGGGCTGGGCTCCTGACGACATGGTTGGGGTGTTCAGCCTGATGGGCGGCAGGGTCGTGCCAGACACAACAGGCTTTCTTGCCTACCTGATTGATTTCCAGATCGAAGACCAACTGAGGGTTGATCCATGAGCAAACAGAAATTGCCGTCCTCTGGCGGCACTTATGAACGCGGCTCGAAGGGCGGTTTGAAACAGACCCGGCCCGCCACGGCCCCGGCGAAAGCGAAGCCCAAGCTCGCCGCACCGGCCAAATCCAAACCCGCCGAAAAGGAGGCGTAAATGTCGATTTACTGGAAAGACAAGGTGCTCCTGTTCAAGGCAGAAGCGACCTATGGCGTTGATCCCAACCCGTCTGGCGCGGCTGATGCGGTGCGCGCCAAGAATGTGACCTTCCGCCCGATGGAAGGCACCGATGTCGATCTCGGCCACGAAACCCCGTATCTGGGCGCAAATGAAACCCTGCCCGCCGAGCTGCACGCGACGCTGAGCTTTGAATGTGACCTGGTAGGCTCTGGCGTGGCGGGAACGCCGCCGCCCTATGCCAGCGCGCTCAAAGCCTGCGCCACCGCTGAAACCGTGGATCCGGGCGTGTCTGTCACGTTCAATCCGGTCAGTGACAACCACGATTCCGCCACAGCCTATCTCAATATCGGCGGCATTCTCTATCGCTCCAACGGGATGCGCGGGAATTGCGAGATCGTGGTCAACGCCTCGGGCGTGCCGGTGCTGATGTTCAGCTTCACCGGCCTGTTTGTCGCGCCGAGCGACCAGGCGAAACCCACCCCCGATTACAGTGCCTGGCTGGACCCAAAGGTTGCCAGCAATGCCAACACGCCGGTCTTTGAGATGGGCGGCAATGGTCGCGTGCTGCGCAGTTTCAAACTGAACTTTGGCAATGAAGTTCAGGGCCGCTTCCTGATCGGAAAAGAGGAAATTGCCAGCCCTGACCGCAACGACATGATCGAGTGCCAGGTCGAGGCGACGCCGCTTGCGATCTTTGATCCCTATGCGCTGGCGCTGAATGGCACGGATCTGACTATAGCCCTGCAACATGGAACCGTGCCGGGCCGCATCGTGTCGCTGAATGTGCCGCGCGGACGGATGCAGCGCCCCGGCGCTCCGACCCAGTCGCAGGGCGTCATGGAACACCCTCTGAGCATCAAGGCGCTGCCGGTGAACGGCAACGACCAATGGACCCTGACCTTCACTTAAAGGACCCCTTCAATGACCTTTGTAATCGACCAGGAACGCAAGTTTCAGACCAAGGTGCAGACCATCTGCGGGCAGTCTTTCGACGCGACGTTCAAGCTGTTGAGCGACGAAGAGTTGCGGGAAATCAAGTTTGTTACCCCCGACGTGGAAAAGGACTTCCTGCGTCAGGTGGTGCTCGATCTCGGCGACATCGAGGGCGCGGCGGGAGAGAAAATTGCGTTCAGTTCCGAGCTGCTGGAGCAAATGATTGCTAACGTGGATTTGCGGTCCAGCATGTTGACCGCCTATTACACCACCCGCGCAAAGGGCCTGGCGGGAAACTGAGATGGGCCGGAGCCGCCATTGTAACTGGCGCGCTCTGGCAAAAGGGCGGGGTCTCGCCGGATCTCGCCAGCGACGCGGAGTTCTGGGGCCTTCCCGAGGATCTGATCCAGCAGCAGGGGCTCCTGGTCGAACATATCCCGGCGGTCGAGGCTTTCCTGCAGGTGCGCGATCAGTGGCGGGTTGTTCCTCGCTATGGCGCTGCGCCGCTCTTTCTTGGTCTCGACTATGCCGCCTGCGAAACCGCCTGGCGCTTTGCTGGTCTCGAAATCTCCCCGGATCTCTGGCTGGAGATCCGCACCATCGAAGCCGGTGCCAAATCCGAACTGAACGGGTCTGCAAATGACGCTTAACCTACACGCAAAGCTGACGGCGGATGCAAGCCAGGGCAAAGCGACCGTCAAGGAGATGGCGGGCGAGGTGGACGCGCTTGGTACCAGTCTGGAGGGGACGAGCCAGGTCGGCGGCAAGGCGACCGCCCAGATTATCAACTTTGAAGAGCGCCTGAGCACTACGGGCCGAAAGCTGGTCGGCACCACGGGCGCGGCTGACAAACTGAACGCCGAGCTGGTTCATATCGGCAGGGATGGCAAGCGCGCGGCAGGCGGGTTGGTTGATCTGGGCGGCGCAGCAGCGCAGGCGTCAAACCATCTCGGGCAGGTCGCGCAGGATAGCCAAAGGGTCGATCAGACCCAGACCCTTGCGGCAGGGTCGGTTGCCAATTTGACGGCTCAGTTCAACGACATTGGCATTATGCTGATGGCCGGCCAAAACCCGCTGCTGCTTGCTGTTCAGCAAGGGACGCAGATTTCTCAGGTGATTGGCCCGATGGGCACGACGGGCGCGGTCAGGGGATTGTCTGCTGCGCTTGTCAGCATGGTCAGCCCGATTAATCTGATCACAATCGGATCCATCGCTGCTGGTGCGGCGATCACGCAATGGCTGACCGGGGCTGGCGAGGGCGCAAAGGATTTTGAGGATCATCTGGGCGCGCTTGATGCTGCGCTCAAATCCTATGAGGCCAGTTCCGAACTTGCAGAGGCGTCGACGGCCGAACTGGAAGAGCGGTTTGGCAGCACGGCCGAGGCAATGCGCGAGTTCTTTGACCAGATTGCCGATGCGGATCTGCGCAATGTGCGCTTTGGCATCAAAGGCACAATCGACCAGCTGATCGAGGAAACGGACCTGAACCTGCCTGATTATGGGTTTGGCGATCAGGTGCATGTTGCCCGCATGTACGATGTTTCCCTGTTCGGCGCGGACGCCTCTGCACGTAGAGAGCGCCAGCAAATCGTCAACGAAACCTTGGAGGCCTACCGCGCGCTTGAAGCCGCAGCAGAAGGATCGGTCGAAGAGCAGATCAAGGCAGCTAAGGCGCTGCGTGATGCTCTGAAAGCCGGGTCCGAGCTGACCGGGGGGATCACCAAGGAAGAGAATGACCGGCTTGTCGAGGTCGATCAGCTCTTGCTGAAGCTGGGCGAAGTGCAGGGTAAAATGCCCAACCCGATCGCCCAGGCGCGCCAGTCGATTGCGGCCTGGGCCGAGGAAGCCCGCGCACGGATTGAGGGGATCCAGCAGGTCAGGACCGCGCAGATCCGGTTCAATCAGCTTGTCACTCGTGGTGCTATCGAGCTGAAGCGCGCAGGAGAGCAGGCGCAGGACAAATCCGCGATCGAGGATATGATCGCCAGTCTGGAACAAGAGAACGCCCTGCGCCGCACTGCGCTGCGATATGGCGAAGACAGCCTGGAATATGCGTCAGCCCAGGCCGATGCCGAGCGCGCGACACTCGAAGAAAAGATCGCGGGCCTGGATGTTTCGGAGGATCTGAAAGACGAGCTGCGCGTCGCGCTGGAAACGTCGCTGGAGTTGAGCGGCGTGGATCTGGCGGGCGGCATTGGTGCAGGCGCAGATGAGGCCCTGCGCCTGGCGGAAAATCTCGGGATCAGCCTGTCGCTTGCGCAGCGCATCGCGTCTTTCGGGCCGCAGGGCATTGGCGGACCAGGCACTGACGATCCGAACACGGGGTTCCAATATGGTGGCCGGGGCGGCGATCCGCGCGCTTTTGGTGGCGCTGCGTTTGATTGGCAAACCCGCGACGCTGCGAACTGGGAGCCGCCGAAAAAGAAACGTGGCGGTTCAAGGTCGAAACAGTCCGAGGCGCAAAAGCAGCAAAAGCGCATCAAAGACCTGATCAAGGGGTATCAGCAGGAGCTGGATCTGCTGCGCGAGATGGATCCGGTTCAAAAGGAGCTGATCCGCAATCGCGAGGTTCTGGCCGGGGCCAGCAAAGAGCAGAAAACCCAGATCACGGAATTGATCACCACGCTGGAATCCGAGCGGATCGAGATGGATCGCGTGAGCGAGCTGACCGATTTTATCGGCGCGTCGATGATGGATCTGCTGCCTGCGCTGGCGCGGGACGGCGATGATGCGGCGTCTGCCTGGCGCGGTGTTGCGGATGCTCTGGAACAGGCGGCGTGGCAGGCGCTCATTCTTGGCGAGGGGCCTCTTGGCGGGTTCATGCCTGGCGGCGGGCTAACAGGCTGGATCAGCGATGTGGTTTCATCGGCCTTCGGGATTGGCGCGCCGCAGGCCAAGGCCGATGGCGGCATGATCCATGGGCAGGGCGGATCGCGTGATGACCGTGTGCCGGTCTGGATGAGCCCCGGCGAATTTGCGGTCAATGCCGACGCCACGGCCAAACACCGCGCGCTGCTCGAAGCGATCAATTCCGGCGCGCCGCTGCCAGGCTTTGCGAATGGCGGGGCGATTTCCGGGGCGAGCGCGCCAGGCGGAACCGTGATCCAACTGTTCGATCAAAGCCGGGGCGTGAAGATCGAGCAGGATGGCCCGGCCGTGCTGCAATCCGATGGCAGCCGGCTGCAGCGGTTCATCCTGTCCGATGCGGTCAGTGAGGCTCTGGATGCCCAGGGCGGTCAGGCCGCCAGGACAATGCGCCAGCTATATGGCCTGCAGCGCAGAGGGTCACGTCGATGAGTGTTGCGATCTGGCCCACAGACTTGCCGCGCCCGCTGCGTCGCCCCTATAGCGCGCAGCCGCATGATCTGCGCCGTGCACGGCAGGGCAGCTATGGCCCACCATCTTATGAGCGCGCCAGCTCGGCCCGGATCCGTGACATGGCGCTGAGCCTGGCGCTTGATCCGGTGCAGCGCGACCTGTTTTGGCACTTCTTTGAAGACATTGTTCAAGACGGGATCAAACCCTTTTGGATGCCTGATCCGACGCGGGATGGGTGGCAGCTTTATGCCCCTGATGGCGCGGCGCTGCAGACGCCAGACGGGCAGCCCCTTGAACGCTCTGCACGGCTCCTTTGCATCTTTGGGTCTGAATTGCCCAGCGAGACCCTGCAGGGGCAGACCTTCACCCTCAGTTTCCGCGTGGTGGTGTTGCCATGAGAAAATCCCTCAATTCGCGCCTGGCTGCGCATGATCCTTTTACCGATGAGCTGCGGATCATGCTGATGCAGTTTGAACACCCGGATCTGCCAGCGCCGATCCGGCTGTCAACGGATCCGACCGAGCGCCTGTCCGCCGATCCGCTGAGCTATGGGACGCGCTCGACCTGGATGGGGGCTGACACACCGTTTCTGTTTGTGCTGGCGTCTTGGGAAACGCTGTCTGATTTTGAGGATGCGCCCCGTTCTGCGCGCATTGTGATCGAGAATGTTGATTCCGCGATTGCCACACTGTTGCGCAGCGTTTCGACCCGCCCGCGCGCGCATATTGCCGAGGTGCTGGCGAGCTCGCCGGATCAGATCGAGCTGGAGGCGCGCGGGCTTTACCTGCAGGCGGCCAATGGCAATGCGGGCGAGGTGCCCCTGATCCTGACCCGAGACCCGATCGAGCTGGAAACGGTGCCGATGGATCGTTTCACCAAGAACCGATTTCCGGGGCTGTTTCGATGAGCTGGAGCAACCGATATATTGGCCTCCCCGCCGTGTCCAAAGGCCGGGGCTGGAAAGGCTGCGATTGCTGGGGGCTTGCGCGCCTGGTCTATCGCGAAGAGCTGGGCATCCTGCTGCCCTCATATGCGGATGGGTACGCGGATGCGCTGGAATTGCGCGAGCTGTCCCGGCTGATCAATGGAGCCGCGGCCTCGCGTGACTGGCAGGCAGTCAGCGATGTGCAGCCGTTTGATCTGCTTGTGTTCCGGGCCGGGCAATACCGCACACATATCGCGGTCGCGGTGGATGCGCGGCGCATGTTGCATATCGCCAATGATGCGCCCGCCGTGATTGCCCGCCGCACCGATCTGACCTGGTCGCGCCGTTTTGAAGGGGCCTGGCGGCATCGGGGGATGCGCGCATGAGTGTCCCTATTCTGATCGCCCAGGCCCCCAATCCAGCGTTGCGCCGCAAGACCGAGCTGCAGGTGACTGTCAGTGTGGCCGAGATTGTCGCGCAGATGATGCCTGGTGCATCGGAGCAAGATCTGGATGCGCTGCAGGTGTTGCTGGTGACGGGGTCGGGGGCCTGGGCTGTGCCGCGTGATCGCTGGCATCTTGTGCGCCCGCGTGACGGTGTTCATGTGGTGCTGCGCGTGGCCCCGGAAGGGGCGGCGATCGGGGCGCTGATCTCGGCGCTTGTGTCCTCAATCGCGCAGGCCCTTGCGCCGGTTATTGCGGGCACATTGGGTGGTGGCGCGTTCATCAAAGGCCTGGTGAGCATTGGTCTGAGCCTTCTGGGCAGCGCCTTGATCAATGCGTTGATCCCGGCAGAAGAGCCGCCAAAGCCGGGCGAAAAGCGCGACACGTTTTCGATTAGCGGTTGGGGCAATGAGATCCGCCGGGGCGCGCCGGTGCCCTATCCTTTTGGCACTCATCGCTATGCGCCGCCTTTTGCTGCGCTGCCTTATACGGAAATCGTGGGCGATGATCAGTATATTCGCGCCATTTTCTGCTTTGGCTATGGGCCGCTTGAGATCAGCGATCTGCGGCTGGGTGAAACCCCGCTGAGTGCGTTCAAGGATTACCAGATCGAACTGCGTGATGGGCTGCTGACAGATGATCCTTTGCAGCTTTATCCGGCGCAGGTAGTTGAAGAGCAGGTGGGCACCCGCCTGGTGCGGCCCAAGCCGCGCGACAGCGCCGGGAATGTGATCGAAGGCCAACCCACCATCGAAACCCCGGTGACGCGTCGGACTGCGGAAAACAGCACCTCTGTCAGCGTGATCCTGATTTGGGCGGCGGGGCTGTTCCGGGTCAGCAAGAACAGCGGCAAGACAAAACCCCGGTCTGTCAGTCTGCGCATTCGGCAGCGCCCTTTGGGCGGCGAGTGGCAGGAGGTCCAGGTGCTGAATGTCACGGCTGCCAAGCGAGAGACCTTTTTCCGCCAGATCAAATGGCAGCTGCCCACGCCCGGTGTCTGGGAGATCGAGTTGACGCGACTGACGAATGATCAGACGGCCTCCAATATCTCTGATGCTGTGACCTGGGGCGCGCTGCAATCGCTGCGCCCGGAATACCCGATCGCCCTTGGCAAACCTCTGGCGCTGGTCGCTTTGCGTATCCGCGCGAGTTATCAGTTGAACGGGCAGTTGGACAATCTGAACGGGCTGGTGCGCCGTGTGGCTCCGGTGCCGGATGGGCAGGGCGCATGGACAATGAGTGCCAGCAGCTCCCCGGCCGCCGCCTTTGTCAGCGCATTGCAGGGGCCGCTGAACCCATTCCCGGTTTCAGATGCGGAAATCGACTGGGATCTGCTGAAGGATTGGCATGACTGGTGCGCGGCCAAAGGTCTCAAGTTTGACTTTGTGCAGGATCAGCCCGACAGCCTGTTTGCGGTGCTGAGCACGATCGCGCGGGCTGGTCGTGCTGCGCCGCGCTTTGATGGGCTCAAATGGGGTGTTGTGATCGACCGTCCCGACGATCTGGTCGTGGATCATATCAGCCCGCGCAATACGTCTGATCTGGCTTGGCAGCGGGATTATTTTGACCCGCCTGACGCGCTGGTCGTGCCCTTTTTTGATGCCACGAACGGGTACACACCGTCCGAGCGCGTGGTGCCCTGGATCGGCAAGACCGAGGCCGAGGTCGATCTGACCGAAGAGCTGCAATTGCCGGGCAAGACCGATCCCGACGAGATCTGGATCGAGGCGCGCCGCCGGATGTATGAGGCCGAGCTGCGCCGGGAGGCGATCACCGGGCTGCAGGCGGCGGGCCATCGCAGTGCGGTGCGCGGCGACACTGTTGCCGCCAGCCTGCCGATGCTGGACAGCACACAGATTGCGGCGCGGGTGACGCGTGTTGACGGGGGCATCATCGAGCTGGACAGCGCGGTGCAGATGGAACGCGGCGCGGCCTATGGTTTGCGGTTCCGCGTATTCGATGGCGATGCGGATATGGTCGGCCGCTCGGAGGTCTGCACCGTGACCACCCGCGCAGGCCAATCGCGCGCACTGGTTTTGAATGCGGAGATCGAACAGGGACCACAGCCCGGCGATCTGGTGCATTTTGGCCCGCTGGGCAGCCTGGATCTGCTGTGTAAGGTCCAGTCGGTTGAACCGGCGCAGAACGGGGGCGCGATGCTGCGCCTGATCCCGGCAGCCCATGAGATCGACGCGGAGGTTGATGCAATCGCCCCGCCGCCCTGGAATACCAGCGTCGGGACGGTCGCGGATCTGTCTTATGATCCGCCTCTCGCCCCGGTCTTTGTGCAGATCTATTCGGGTTCGGATGCAGCGATCCTGGTCCATGCTGTGCCGGATGGGTCTGATCCGACGGCGGTTGCGGTGATCGAGCTGGAACACCGCCTGCAGGGCGCGAGCGTCTGGACCGGCGCTGTCCTGCCGGCCGGGTATGGCGCGACCGAGCTGACCGGTTACAGCCGCGACGAGAGTGTCGAGATCCGTGCGCGGGGGATTGCACCAGACGGGACTTCTGGGCCGTTTGGGGCTGTGATCGTGCATGTGGTCGGATCTGGCGGTGCGATCCTGCCAAAGGCGCTGTCAGAGGCATCCATCCAGGCTGCGGGTGGGTTTGGCCATGCGCTCCTGAGCTTTGCTGTCAGCGATCTGGCCACGCAGGAAGTGCTGATCTGTCGGGTGCCTGAGGGCCAAGTGCTGGATCCTGATACCCATGCGATTGGCCCGCCGGTGACGGCGGTTCTGGGCAGCACACAAACGGTGATCGACGGGGATGCGACCCGTGTTGATCTGGTGTTGAACGGGGCCTTTAACGGGGCTTCAAACTGGTCTGCGGCGGGTGGCTGGATCATCGGTGCCAGCACTGCCCAGCATAGTGCCGGTGCCGCATCCAATCTGTCTCAGTCTCTGGCGTTCACCGCTGGCGAAGACTACCGGATCAGCCTGACCATCTCGGGGCGCACTGCGGGTCAGATCCGCCTGCGCATTGCCGGTGCCGCCACAACCAGCAGTGCCTGGCTGGCAAGCGATGGGCCGCACAGCGTGACCCTGACCGCGCCCGCCTCTGTCGCCACGCTTGTCCTGGAGGCCGACAGCGATTTTGACGGTGCGATTGAAGAGATCAGCCTGATCCTGCTGACCCCCGCCAGCGCGCCTTCTGGTGCGTTCAACTATCACTTTATCCCGGTCAACGAAGACGAGGAGCGCGGCCCCGCAAGCGCCGCGCATCCCGTCCAGATCCTATGAGGTCCAGTCCATATGCGTTCCGATCTTCTGCCCCAAACCGCCCTTTCCGACTTTCTCCTGGTGCATCGCGAAGGCAGCCTGCGCCAACAGGATGTGAGCGCGCTTGCCCTGCAGCTTTCCATGCGCGGGGCCGAGCGGTCTTTCCCCTCGATCGAGGCGCTGCGCGTTGATGAGGGCCTTGCCTATGATGGCGAAAACCCCGTGGCACCGGGTGCCCGGATCTGGGCCGGGGCCACGCCCTACCGGATCGCGCCGGAGGGGGCGACAGATGCGCATATCACCACGCAGGGTGGTGTCGCGGCCTATGTGAACCTCAATCACTATGAGCTGAGCGCCGAGGCCTTTGGCGTCCGGTTCACCGGGGATGAGGCCGACGCAACCGAGAACGCGACCCGGCTGCAGGGCGCGCTGGACTGGCTTTATGCCGAGGGTCAGGGCGGGCGGATCACCCTGGCGTCCGAGGGCCATGTGACCGGCACCGCGCCGATTGCCGGGCGCTCCGGGGGCGTCGAATTTGACGGGCGCGGCACGCTTTATGAGAACGTGCTGACCGAGGATGACGCGCAGGGCGCTCTGTCCCGATCGGCGCTGGTGCTGGGCAGCTGGGCCACGCAGGATGACAATGATTATGCCTGGCGGCGCATGGGCACGGCCACGTCCGGCGCGGATTGGATCGAGGCGGCAGACGGGGATGCAAGCTGGACCGCCGTGGGTCGCGAAATCCTGTTCTTGCGCGCCACCGCAGACAATCTGCCGACCAGTTCATTCGGCGATGGGGTGGATGGTCAGGGCGGCGGCACCGGCGATTATGACCGGCTGCAGGCGCGCATTGTGACCCGCATTGATGGCGGGCGGATCTATCTGGATCTGCCGGTGCATGAGGCCATCGCGGCAGGCAGCGGCACGCTGGCGGATGTGAATGATCCGGCGCTGGGGTGCTGGGCTGTGGATGCGAGCTTTGCCAGCGTCACCGCGCAGCGCAGCGGCGGGTTGATCGCGCGGGGCGCGCGCCATGTGCTGAGCGATTTCCACCTGCATGATCTGCGCATCAAGGCGCGCTCTGGTGTGCCGTTCCAACGCTCGGCCATGCATCGTTGCCTGATTGAGCGGGTCACGGTGGAACCGTCCTCGGACAGCTACGCCAAATATGGGTTCGGCGCGAACCTGCTGAGCTGGACGCGGGTGCGCGACTGGACCGCGCCGTTCTGGACGCGCGCGCTTGAGGTGGCCGCCGGGTCTGATCATTCCGAGCTGTCCGGGATGCGGATCTACCGCCATGTGCCAGAGGGCGTGACGCTGCCCGCGCAGGAACCGCTGATCCGGTTTGATGGCGAGAACAGCCGCTTTATCATCGTGCGCGACAGCGTATTCCTGCTGGGCGATGTGGCCGATGGCACCGCGCTGCTGAAATTCGCCGGGGGCAGCGATTGCGCGTTTCTCAATAATGAAATCACCGCCACGGGGTTGGGCAATGCGGTTGTGTTTGACGAACAGGGGGCGCGGCATCTGGTGGCGGGCAACCTGTTCCGGGGCTCGGCGGAGTTCGGCTTTGACGTGAAGGGCATCGAGAATGTCCTGCGCAACAACCGCCTGCACATGGTCTGCAGCGAAAAGGCGGTGCGGCTGCACCCCGAGGCTGATGGCTGCATCGTGGATCTCAATGACCTGGGCGATGGCGTCTTGCGGATCGACGGAGATCCCGCGCCGGGTCTGCGCCCGTCCATCGTGACCGGCAACCGCCGCCTGCGCCGCTTTGAAAACACCGGACGGGCGATTGTCACGAACAATATGATGGATAGCTGGCAATCGGTCCTGGCCGAGGTTCTGGCCTGGGACGAAACCGCCCTGACCCCGGCCAGCGGCGTTGCGGAAACCGAGATCCATGACGAGCTGGTGATCCCGGCGGGCGTTCTGGCCAAGGGGATGATCCTGGAATTTGACTTTGAGGGGGCAAAGACCGGGGTGGCTGGTGAGGTCACGCTGGAGTTGATCATGGCGGCCGACACCAATCAGGACGGTGCGGATGACGATGTCACCGACGACCGGTCTGTCAGCCTGCGCTGGACCTTTGGAAACGCTGTTGAAACCACGTTCAAAGGAGTGGTTTCGTTCCGGGTTGCGAATTTCTCGGCGGTGGAGTTCCGGGCGGAGGCGCGCGCGGGGGTCGCGCTCTACAGCAATGCGAACACCAAAACCGGGATGGATTTTGCCAACCGCCCGGTGCGCTTTGAATGGCGCGCCAGCAGCTCGGCCGGGGATGTGCTGAGCATGGATCGCATCCGCCTGAACGCCCGGATGCCCGGCATGACCTCAGCAGAGTCGCAGAGTTGGTGATGGGCGTGCTTAGCAACAGCCGGGACGGTGAGCTGGAACCCCTTGTCCAGACGATGGCCAAGTTCGATGCGCTGCCCGCCCCGATCCGTCGGGCTTTGAACGAGGCCGACTGGAAATGGAACCCCGGCCAGTTCGTTGAGTTCCTGGACCTGGGACACGCCCCCGAAGTCGTTGCCGAGGCCATCACGCGGCTCGACCGCCGCAGATCCCTGCGCGAGCGCAGTAAATTGCTCTGCCCCCAATAGTGACTGTGAAAGGAGACCCCATGCCCGAGGATATGGATAGATACGGCATCGCCGCCGGTGAGCTGCGCCAGTTCGTTGAGCGCATCGAGGCGCTGGAAGAGGAAAAGAAAGAGCTGGCGGAACAGGTCAAAGAGGTCTTCGCCGAAGCCAAAGGGCGCGGCTATGACACCAAGGTGATCCGCAAGATCATCTCCCATCGCCGTCGCGACGCCGAGGACATCGCCGAGGAAGAGGCAATCCTGGACATGTACAAATCCGCAATGGGGATGGCTTGATGGAGCAGAAATCAATCACCGAACAGGAATATCTCGCTCTGGCGGCATCGCTGGCCCAGAAGTTCGATGAAGTCGGCGGCTTTGTTCAACCGCTGCTGGCAAGCTACGGGCCGAGAGCGAGAGGCTGCGAGCGCAGACACAACAAGCGCAGGCGCAGGCCAATGCGCTCGACAGGGGGTTCTTGTCTGTGTGGCAAGATGGGCGGGCGTTCGGAGAGAGGCGAGCCCGCATTGCACGAGAGAAGGGCAAGAGCGATGAGTGAACCGCTCGCTTTGACAATCAGCAAACCTATGAAAGGGTGCCAGCATGACGGATGAGATTAACTCGCTTCTAAACTTGCCGACCTCCACGCTGGCAATTTTTGCGTCGGGGTATCTGGCTTATCGGCTTGCCTATACAGGTAGAGATGCCGAGCACGGTCCGATTGACGTCATCTTCTCGGTTTGTGTGTTCGCCCTGATTGGACGGGTTTCTTGGCTGGCTGTGTCTTCGGCGTCGCTGCCGGTGGGGGCTTCCGCTGCTGAAATCATTGGCGTTTTGGCTGCGCTGCTCGGTGCGGTGTCTGTCGCGTCTTTCTGGCGCGCGATTGGGGCGCAGATGGTGTTTCGTATGTTGCGCCGCGTCAAAATCTCAAATGCGCACAGGCAAACCACTGCCTGGAGCACCGTTGTGATGTCGCAGAACTTACAGCCTGAAATCCTGACGATCATTAAGACAGATGGAAGCCAGTTAAAGAGCGAAGGCATGGATCAATTTGCGGATCTGCCTTTCGGTTGTTGCATCTTCGGCGAAGACGGGTCGGTTGCATTGTACCTGACTCATACCAGATCGTCGGCCTCAGAAGACTGGGAGCAAATCTATTCGGGCCCTTCCGGGGATTGGGGTGCGGAGGTCACGATCGTCCCCAGGGAACAAATCTCAGAGGTGTCTATCCGATCCTAGAGGTTACTTCTTGTCTGAGGGTGGTTTGTTTGAGCGGCCCGGTGGGGTGGGGCTCTGGCGCTTGGATTTTGGTGTTGGCTGTGCGGATAAGCGTGCCAGGCGCTCTCCACTCTTCCCGGTTTGTGATTTGCTCGTAGGCTTGCGGGGTTTGGACACGAGGCACTCCTGAACGCGTTTCGCGTGAGGATTCCCCGTTCAAGCAGGAGTTTCAAGGATTCGGTGCTGGAACGCAGCCATCATCGAACGAGTGTTCAAGCCCCCATTAAAGAGATGCGCGGCGGGGATGGTTTTGAACGCTTCGCCGCGCAATCACCCCCGGAGAGCCAAAAACGCTTTGCTGCAAAAACAAGCGTCCGCCACTGCAAAAACAAGCGTCCGGCTACAGCTACAAAAGTGGGAGCTTTTCCCAAGACCGGCGCCGCATGGGTTGGGTGTGGGAAAACATGGTCCGAACATGGTTTCCCCTGGCCCTGTGGGCCTCACTGTCGGATCCGAATCACAAATCGCCATGATTTTCCCTGTGGAGCCCGGTGTTTCACAGCGTGCTGGGCCGCGCGACGTTCGGATCTGGAAAAAATCTGGGAAATCATGGGCGGGATCGTCTTTACCAAGGTTAACCTATATTTGGTGTGCGCTATGCCTCAATTCCGCTACAAATCGCGGCTGACGGGGCGAAATCAGGGCTGTATCTTGTTTCCGAAGGTGCCCGTGAGCAAGATCCTGTGCCGATTTCCCAAAAATACCTGTTGATTACCATGATTTCCCATGGCATCCATAACTCACACGATGGACGGCGGAACACGGGACGACACTGAAAAGATCCCGACCAAGTTCAAAAGCAATAAAAAAGAGCAGGCTTCATACAGGCACCGCCTTTCATCGTGACAACAAGAATCCGGCGCGCGGGCGAGCAGACATCCCCCCAGGTGGCGCGCGCAGTCGGAGACACCCGCTCAGCGGGGCAGGCGGCGGGTTGATCAGTGGCAGCAGATCACCCCGCCGCATTTCGTTTCAGGGTCTGAAACGGCGCAGATTTCACCGCGGGGACAGGAAAGAGGGGCCAAAAGGACAGTGGGCCGCAGGCTGAAATTCAGGGGCGAAAGTCATCACAAGGTTGATGTCAAAGGGCGGGTAAGCATCCCGGCCTCCTTTCGTCGTGTCCTGGAAGCCGGCGATGCGAACTGGTCCGAAGGTGAAAGCCCTGAACTGGTGATTGTCTATGGTGATCACCGCCGCAAATACCTTGAAGTATACACGATGGAAGCGATCGACGAGGTCGATGACAAGATCTCGGCCCTGCCGCGCGGATCCATTGAACGCCGGATGCTGGAACGTCTGTTCAGCGGTCAATCCATGCCGACCAGCGTGGATGACACGGGCCGCATCGTGCTGCCTGCCAAGCTGCGTCAGAAGATCGACATCGAAAAAGAGGCGTTTTTCATCGCCTCGGGCGACACGTTCCAGATCTGGAAACCCGAAACCTATGACGAGGAAGAGCTCTCTAAGACCGAAGAATGGCTGGATGAGCTTCCCGATGATTTTGACCCGCTGATCCTGCTGGATCAGAAGTTGGAGGGCTAAGCCATGAGCACCCCGGAGGCGCCGCATATTCCTGTTCTGCTGCGCCCGCTGCTAGAGGCGGTGGCGCCGGTTTCGGGCGTTTGGGTGGATGGCACTTTGGGCGCCGGGGGCTATACCCGCGGGTTGCTTGAGGCCGGGGCCGAGCGTGTGATCGGCATTGACCGCGACCCCGATGCGCATGATCTGGCGATGGATTGGATCGGCCCTTATGCGGGGCGTGTGGATCTGGTCGAGGGCAATTTCAGCGATATGGACCAGATTGGCGAACCCGTGGACGGCGTTGTTCTGGATCTGGGCGTGTCGTCGATGCAGCTGGATCAGGCCGAGCGCGGCTTTTCCTTTATGAAGGACGGTCCGCTGGACATGCGCATGGCGCAGGACGGTCCCAGCGCCGCCGATCTGGTCAATACCCTGCCCGAAGACGAGCTGGCCGACATCCTGTTTCACTATGGCGAGGAACGCCAGTCGCGCCGCATCGCCCGCCGCATTTGTGAAGCGCGCGGGGTAGAACCCTTTGAAACCACGCTGCAATTGGCCTCGCTGATCGAGACCACGATTGGCCGGACAAAGCCGGGGCAGGCCCATGCGGCGACCCGTAGTTTCCAGGCGCTGCGCATCGCGGTGAACGCGGAATACCGCGCGCTGTGGCGGGGTCTTGTGGCGGCGGAAAAGATCCTGAAACCCGGCGGCCTGCTGGCCATCGTCACCTTTCATTCCGTCGAAGACCGCATGGTTAAACGGTTTTTCCAGGCTCATGGCGCGCCCAAGCGCCGGGTCAATCGCTATGGTGATCAGGACGACGCACCGGAATTTCCGTTCGACATTGTCACGCGCAAGGCCGTAGCACCTGATGCGCGCGAGCTGGCGGACAATCCCCGCGCGCGCTCGGCCAAGCTGCGGGTTGCGCGGCGCACCAGCCTGCCGGCGCAGGATATTGACGCCGAAGACATCGCCATGCCGGACCATGCCGCGACCAAGCCCTTGAGACGGAGGTAACCCATGCGCAGCCTGCTTTTCCTGCTGACCGCGCTGGCGGTGATCGGCACCGGCTATTGGGCCTATCACGAAAACTATGCCACCCAGGCCGAGCTGGACCGGGTGGATGATCTGCGCCGCCAGATTGGCGAGGCACGCGAACGTCTGGCGATCCTCAATGCGGAATGGGCCTATCTGAACCGCCCGGACCGGCTGCGCGATCTGGCCGAGTTGAATTTTGACCGGCTGGGCCTGTTGCCGCTGCGCCCGGACCAGTTTGGCGCGGTGGATCAGGTGGCCTATCCGCTGCCGCCCGAGGTCGATGTGACTCAACCTATTGATGTGATAAGCACGGGGGCCGATCAATGAGCCGTATCCCGCTGCGCCCGCTTGCCCGCATCCTTGAGGCGCGGCAATTGGGGGAAAACCCCGACAATATCGAACGCGAAAATCGCCGCCTGCGGCATGAGGAAATGCGCGACCGCGCCCGTCACCGGGCCGAGGGGCGCTTGCTGGTTCTGGGCGTTGCGTTTTTCTGCGCGTTTTCGGTGATCGGGGCGCGTATGGCGATGTTGTCGGCCTCGGAACCGGCAGAGCCGCGCGCGCAGTCCACGGGTGCGTCGATCGTGGCCAGCCGCGCCGACATCACCGACCGCCATGGTCGGGTGCTGGCGACAAACATGTCGACCCACAGCCTCTATGCGCATCCGCATCAGATGATCGAGCCAGAGCGCGCGGTCACAGAATTGCTGCGCATCTTTCCCGATCTGGATTCCGAGCGCCTGACCAAGGATTTCACCTCGGGCAAGCGCAAGTTCTTATGGGTCAAGAAAAAGATCAGCCCTGAACAGATGCAGGCCGTGCATGATATTGGCGAGCCGGGCCTGTTGTTCGGCCCGCGCGAAATGCGTCTGTACCCCAATGGGGCGCTGGCAGCGCATGTGCTGGGCGGGGCCTCTTTTGGACGTGAAGGGGTGCATTCCGCCGAGGTGGTCGGCACCGCTGGCATCGAAAAATTCCTTGATAAGGAATTGCGCGACCCGGCCCGCGAAGGCGCACCGTTGCAGCTGTCCATCGACCTGACCATTCAGGCCGCCACCGAAGAGGTGCTGGACGCAGGCATGAAGCTGATGAACGCCAAAGGCGCGGCCTCTGTCCTGATGGATGTGCAGACAGGCGAGGTGATTTCCATCGCCTCACTGCCCGATTTTGACCCCAATGACCGCCCACGCCCACCGACTGAGGGCAATCAGGATGACAGCCCGCTGTTCAACCGCGCGGTGCAGGGTGTTTATGAGCTGGGCTCGACCTTCAAGATCTTTACCGCTGCGCAAGCCATCGACCTTGGGTTGTACAATGCTGCAACGGAAATCGACACTGCGCCGCCGTTCAAGGTGAACGGCCATCGCATCGGCGAATTTCAGAACAAGAATTATGGCACGTTGTCTGTGGCGGATATTATCGTGAAATCCTCGAACCGGGGTACGGGCAAGATGGCCCTGGCCATCGGGGCCGAGCGGCAACAGGATTTCCTGCGCAGCCTGGGCATGTTCGACCCAACCCCGCTGGAGATCGTCGAGGCCAAGGGCGGTCAGCCGCTTTTCCCGAAGAAATGGCGCGATGTGCACACGGTTACGGTGTCTTATGGCCATGGGTTGTCGACCTCGCCGCTGCATCTGGCGGCGGGTTATGCGGCGCTGGCCAATGGCGGGTTTGCGGTGGAGCCGACCTTGCTGAAACAAAGTGGTCCGGCTGCGGGGGCGCGCGTTATGTCGGATCGCGCCGCGCGGGATGCGCGCATGATGCTGCGCAAGGTTGTGTCTGAGGGCACGGCCAGCTTTGGCGAAGTGCCGGGCTATCACGTGGGCGGCAAGACCGGCACGGCGGACAAGCCGCTGGAGCGCGGCGGCGGGTATTATGAGGACAAGGTGATTGCGACCTTTGCGTCGATCTTTCCCGCCCATGACCCGCGCTATGTGCTGATCGTGACCCTGGACGAGCCGGTGGAAACCAGCGGGGACAAGCCGCGCCGGACAGCGGGCTGGACGGCTGTGCCTGTGGCGGCGGAGATGATCGGGCGGATCGCGCCTTTGCTGGGATTGCGCCCGGAATACGGTCCGGCGCGCGGTGCCACGCTGGTCAGCGCCTCGCAATAGAGGGGGGCGGTGGGTTGAAAACCCACCCTACGGTGGTTCTGCAGGCAGGAACCTGCCACAGGACGCGCGCTAAACGGTGGCGCTGGGGCGGGGCTTGGATTAAGGAACCGGGCGAACGGATCCGGGGTTAATGGGGCAAATATGGTGGAAAGCGGCAAATCCCTGGTCGAACTGGGCCTGACGGCTCGGGGCGGCCGTGCGGCACAGGTGATGGGGCTGGCAGTGGACAGCCGCGAGGTGCGCGAGGGCTATCTGTTCGCCGCGCTGCCCGGCACGCAGGTTCATGGCGCACGCTTTATCGCCACGGCGCTGGAGCAGGGGGCAAGCGCGATCCTCACCGATGGCGAGGGGGCAGAATTGGCGGCAGATGTGCTGGACACATCCGATGTGGCGCTGATCATCGCCGCCGACCCCCGGCAGGCGCTGGCCTATACTGCTGCGCTGTGGTGGGGGCTGCAGCCCGACATCACCGTGGCGGTGACTGGCACCAATGGCAAAACCTCGGTTGCGACCTTTACCCGTCAGATCTGGCAGGAACTTGGCCTGCGCGCGATCAACCTTGGCACCACCGGGGTCGAAGGCGACTGGCAGGCGCCCCTGCGCCACACCACGCCAGAGCCGATTACTTTGCACCGTATGCTGGCCGGGGCCGCGCAGTCTGGTGTTGAATATGCGGCGATGGAGGCCTCAAGCCACGGGCTGGAACAGCGCCGCCTTGATGGGGTGCAACTTAAGGCCGCCGGGTTCACCAATTTCACCCAGGATCATCTGGATTATCACGAAAGCTTTGAGGCGTATTTTGACGCCAAAGCCGGGCTGTTTGCGCGGGTGCTGTCTGAGGACGGCGCAGCGGTGATCAATATTGACGACCCGCGCGGCGTTGACATGGCCGCGATTGCCCAGGCGCGCGGGCAGGTTGTCACCACAGTCGGGCGCGCGGGTGCGGATCTGTGCCTGCTGGGGCAGCGTTTTGATGCGACCGGGCAGGAAATCCGCATTTCCTATAACGGTCAGGTTCGGCAGGAGCGTTTGCAACTGATCGGCGGCTTTCAGGCGGAGAACGTGCTGCTGGCGGCGGGTCTTGTGATCGCCTGTGGTGCGACACCCGGCGATGTGTTTGACGTGCTGCCCTTGCTGGGCACCGTGCGGGGACGGATGCAGCTGGCTGCAACCCGCGACAACAGCGCGGCGGTGTTTGTGGATTACGCCCACACGCCTGATGCGGTGGCCACGGCCATTCAGGCGCTGCGCCCGCATGTCATGGGCCGCCTGATCGCCATTGTCGGGGCGGGCGGGGATCGTGATACCTCCAAACGTCCGCTGATGGGCGCGGCGGCGGCAGAACATGCGGATCAAGTGATCATCACCGATGACAATCCGCGCAGCGAAGACCCGGCCACTATCCGCGCCGCCGTGCGCGAAGGCGCGCCCGAGGCGCTGGAATATGGCGACCGGGCCGAAGCGATCCTGCGCGGGGTCGACATGCTGCAACCGGGCGATGCGCTGCTGATCTGCGGCAAGGGCCATGAAAGCGGCCAGACCGTGGGCGACACGGTTTACCCGTTTGACGATTGCGAACAGGCGAGCCTCGCCGTCGCCGCATTGGAAGGAAAAGCCCCGTGACGCTTTGGACCGCGACAGAGGCCGCAGAGGCCACCCATGGCTGCGCCATCGGTGACTGGACTGTCAGTGGCGTGTCCATCGACACCCGCACCATCGCGCCGGGCGATCTGTTTGTCGCACTGAAAGCCGCGCGGGACGGGCATGATTTTGTTGCTCAGGCGCTGGAAAAAGGCGCGGGCGCCGCGCTGGTCAGCCGCATCCCCGAAGGCCTGCCTGAAGGCGCGCCGCTTTTGCTGGTCGATGACGTGCAGGCGGGGCTGGAGGCGCTGGGGCGCGCGGCCCGTGCGCGCTTTGCCGGTCGGGTCGTGGCGGTGACGGGATCGGTCGGCAAGACCTCGACCAAGGAAATGCTGCGCAAGCTGCTGGGCGATCAGGGCCGCGTTCATGCGGCGGAAAAAAGCTATAACAATCATTGGGGTGTGCCGCTGACACTGGCGCGGATGCCGCGCGATGCGGATTTTGCCGTGATCGAGATCGGCATGAACCATCCCGGAGAAATCTCTCCGCTGGCGCAGATGGCGCGGCCCGATGTGGCCATGATCACCATCGTTGCCCCGGCCCATCTGGCCGCATTCGAAAGCCTCGAGGGCATCGCCCATGAAAAGGCCGCGATTTTTGACGGGCTGGAGCCGGGCGGCACCGCTGTTCTGAATGGCGACCTGCCGGTCAGCGACATCCTGCGGGACAAGGCGCGTGCGCAGGGCGCGGTGATGCGCGACTTTGGCGAGGCTGCGGGCAACGCGCTGCAGGTCACAAATGTCACGCTGCATGATGCGTCGACCGTGGTGCAGGGCCAGATCGGCAACGATCCGATCCTGTTCAAACTGCCCCTGCCGGGCCGCCATTTTGCGCTGAACGGCATGGGGGCGCTGGGCGTAGTTGAGGCGCTGGATCTGGATTTGGCCCGCGCGGTGATCTCACTGGGGCAATGGTCCGCCGGGGCAGGCCGTGGCGCGCGCGAAAAGATCACGCTGGATGCTGTGAACACCGATCTGGTGGTCGAGCTGATCGACGACAGCTATAACGCCAACCCCGCGTCGCTGGGGGCGTCGTTGGAGGTGCTGGCCGCCGCGAACCCGGTCGATGGGATTGGCCGTGTGGGGCAGGGTCGCCGCATCGCCTATCTGGGTGACATGAAAGAGCTGGGCCAGACCGAGGCCGCGCTGCACGCAGGTATCGCCGCGCTGGCGGCGGTTGAAAAGATCGACCAGATCCACTGTGTCGGCCCGCTGATGCGCCATCTGCATGACGCGCTGCCCGAAGCCAAGCGCGGCCGCTGGAGTGAAACCAGCGCCGAGATGGCCGAAGGCGTGGCCCGCGATCTGGATGCGGGCGACGTGGTGCTGGCCAAGGGCTCGTTGTCCATGGGGCTGGCAAAAATTGTTGATGCGATCCGCCGGATGGGCCAAGCCCCGGCAGATCAGGAAGGGTAAGGGACGCATTCCATGCTGTACTGGCTGACCAGTCTGAGTGACGGGGGGGATTTCTTTAACCTCTTCAGATATATCACCTTTCGGGCGGGCGGGGCGTTTCTGACCGCGCTGATTTTCGGCTTTCTGTTTGGGCGTCCCCTGATTAATGTGCTGCGGCGCAAGCAGGGCAAGGGCCAGCCGATCCGCTCTGACGGGCCGGAGGGGCATTTTGTGAAGGCAGGCACGCCGACCATGGGCGGGCTGCTGATCATTGGCGCGCTGGTGACTTCGACCCTGCTTTGGGCGCGGCTGGACAACCCGTTTATCTGGATGGTGCTGTTTGTCACCATGTCCTATGCGGCGATTGGCTTTGCCGATGATTATGCCAAAGTGTCCAAGCAGAATACAGCGGGTGTGTCGGGTAAGGTCCGGCTGTTGCTGGGCTTCCTGATTGCCGCCATCGCCGGGTTCTGGGCAGCGCAGTATCATCCCGAGGGGCTGGCCAACCATCTGGCCTTTCCGATCTTTAAGGACACGCTGCTGAACCTGGGCTATCTCTTTGTGCCCTTTGCTGTAATCGTGATTGTCGGCGCGGCCAATGCGGTGAACCTGACCGATGGTTTGGACGGGCTGGCCATCATGCCGGTGATGATCGCCACCACCACGCTGGGCATCATTGCCTATGCTGTCGGGCGGGTCGATTTCACCGAATATCTGGATGTGCATTACGTGCCGGGCACTGGCGAGATTCTTGTTTTTGCCGCGGGTGTGGTCGGCGGCGGCCTTGGGTTCCTGTGGTATAACGCGCCGCCTGCTGCGGTGTTCATGGGTGATACCGGGTCGCTTGCCCTTGGCGGGGCGCTGGGCGCCATTGCGGTGGCCACCAAACACGAGCTGGTGCTGGCGATTGTCGGTGGCCTTTTTGTGGTCGAGGCCCTGTCTGTGATCATTCAGGTTCTGTATTTCAAACGCACAGGCAAACGCGTGTTCCTGATGGCCCCGATCCATCACCATTACGAGAAAAAGGGCTGGGCCGAACCGACCATCGTGATCCGGTTCTGGATTATCTCGCTGATCCTCGCGATTGTGGGATTGGCAACGCTGAAAGTCCGCTGATCCTTTGGGTGGCGGCGGTCCGGTTGGCCGCCCTGCCTCTGGTCTCCCTGCGCTGAATCGGCTAGCCCTTGGGCAGGTTGATCACAGGGGGCAACATGATACCGGTGCGTGGATTTGGCGGAGCCGTTGTGGCGGTTCTGGGGCTTGGGCGCTCTGGCCTGTCGGCAGCGCGGGCTTTGCGCGCAGGCGGGGCGCATGTGCTGGTCTGGGACGACAACGTCAGCGCCCGCGATGCGGCCGAGGCCGAAGGGTTTGAGCCCCGCCAGCTGACCCGCGCCGGGGCGTTTGACGATGTCGCCGCGCTGATCACCTCGCCCGGTATTCCCCATCTGTATCCCACACCCAACCCGGTGATCCGCGCTGCGCTGGAGGCCGGGGTCCCCGTGGACAACGACATCGGGCTGTTCTTTCGCTCGTTTGGTGGGCCGGAATGGGACAAGTTCGACCGCCTGCCCAAGGTGATCGCCGTGACCGGGTCAAACGGCAAATCCACCACTTCGGCACTGATCCATCACCTGCTGGACAGCAGCGGGCGCGAAAGCCAGCTGGCGGGCAATATTGGTCGCGGCGTGCTGGATATCGACCCGCCCGGCGATGGCGGTACCGTGGTGCTGGAGCTGTCCTCGTATCAGACCGATCTGGCCCGCAGCCTGACGCCGGATGTGGCGGTTTTTACCAACCTGTCGCCGGATCATCTGGACCGCCATGCGGGTCACGGCGGCTATTTCGCGGCCAAGCGCCGGCTGTTTGCCGAAGGCGGCCCGGATCGCGCAGTGATTGGTGTGGATGAGGATGAGGGGCTGTATCTGGCCGGTCAACTTAGCGAAGGGCGCGGCGATGACCGGGTGATCCGCATTTCTTCGGCCAGCAAATTGCAGGGACCGGGCTGGAATGTCTTTGCCCAAAAGGGGTTCCTGTCGGAATGGCGCAAGGGGCGGCAGGTGGCCAGTATTGATCTGCGCGACATTGCGGGCCTGCCCGGCGCGCATAACCATCAGAACGCCTGTGCGGCCTATGCCGCGACCCGTGCGCTTGGCCTTGCCCCGCGCGAGATCGAGGCCGGGCTGCGCAGCTTTGCCGGGCTGCCCCATCGCAGCCAGCTGATCGCCGAAGCCGGCGGCGTGCGATACGTGAATGACAGCAAGGCCACAAATGTGGATAGCGCACTGAAGGCGCTGCAGGCATTCAAAGGCATCCGCTGGATCTGTGGGGGCCTGATGAAAGAGGGCGGGCTAGAGGCGTTGGCCCCCGGTCTGGCCAATGTGACCAAGGCCTATGTGATCGGACGCGAGGCCCAGGGCTTTGCGCTGCAACTGCCGGGGGTCGAGGCCGAGATCTGCACCAGCATGGAGGCCGCCGTGGCCCGCGCCATGGCCGAGGCCCAACCCGGAGAGGTTGTCCTGCTGGCCCCTGCGGCAGCGAGCTTTGACCAATATGACAATTTCGAACAGCGCGGCGATGATTTCAGCGCGCAGGTCCAGGCGGGGCTGGCGGTGGGTTGAAAACCCACCTTACGGCGCTGTGCTGCGCTAAGCGGGAATCAAAGATGTAGGGTGGGTTTATAACCCACCATTCTGCGCTTACAGTCCCAGCTTTTCCGCAATGACAAGCTGCGCTGCCGCAAGCCGCGCCACAGGCACCCGGAAGGGCGAACAGCTGACATAATTCATGCCGACCTCGCGGCAAAACGCGATGGATTCGGGGTTGCCGCCATGTTCGCCGCAAATGCTGAGCATCACACCGGGGCGTGCCTTGCGCCCGCGTTCGGCCCCGATGGCCAGCAATTCGCCCACGCCTTCGACATCCAGCACATGGAACGGATCTTCGGCAAAGACGCCCTGCTGGACATAATCGGACATAAATCGCCCGGCATCGTCGCGCGACAAGCCATAGGTCATCTGGGTCAGGTCATTGGTGCCAAAGGACAGGAAATGCGCATGTTCGGCGATGTCATCGGCGCGCATACAGGCCCGAGGCGTTTCGACCATCACGCCCAGACGATAGGTGAAATCCGCGCTGCGCTCGGCCCGCACGGCGGCGGCCACCGCGTCGATCCGGGTGCGCACGATTTCAACCTCGCGCCGGGCCGAGACCAGCGGCAGCATGATTTCCGGCACCACAGGCGCCCCATCGGCAGAGGCGTCCAGACAGGCCTCAAAGATGGCGCGGGCCTGCATGTCGTAGATTTCCGGTACGGTGATACCCAGACGCACACCGCGCAGCCCCAGCATCGGGTTATATTCTCCCAGCGCCTCAACCCGGCGGGTGACGTCGGACACGGGCAGATCCAGCGCCTCGGCCAGATCGCGCAGGCCCGCGCGATCCGTGGGCAGGAATTCGTGCAGGGGCGGATCAAACAGGCGGATGCAGACCGGCATTCCCTGCATGATGCGGAACAGCCGGGTGAAATCGGTGCGCTGCATGGGCAGGATCATGGCCACTGCCGTCTGCCGGTCTTCGGGCGTGTCGGCAAAGATCATTTCCCGCATGGGCGTCAGGCGTTCGGCCTCAAAGAACATATGTTCGGTGCGACACAGCCCGATCCCGTGGGCGGCAAAATTGCGCGCGGTTTTGGCGTCATCGGGGGTGTCGGCATTGGCGCGAATGTCGATATCGCCCGCCTCGTCGGCCCAGGCCATAAAGGTCTGGAAACTGTCATCCAGCACCGCTTCGACCATTTCCGGTGCGCCGGCCAGGATTTCGCCACTGCTGCCGTCAATGGTGATCACATCGCCCGCGCGAAAGCTGCGCCCGTCCTCGGTGACAATCGCCTTGCGTTTCAGGTGGAATTTCATCCGCGCAGCGCCGACCACGCAGGGCAGGCCCAGCCCGCGCCCGATCACCGCGGCGTGGCTGGTCATGCCACCCCGTTCGGTCAGCACAGCGACCGAGGCATGCATCCCCCGCACATCCTCGGGCGAGGTTTCGCGGCGCACTAGAATACAGGCTTCGTCGCGGGCGGCGCTGGCCTGCGCCTCGGCGGCGGAAAACACGATCCGGCCCGTGGCCGCCCCCGGCGAGGCCGCAATGCCCCGGCCAATCACATCGCGCGGAGCATCCGGCGCGACCTGTCGGTGCAGCAATTCGGTCAGCGCATGGGGGTCCACCCGCATCAGCGCCTCTTCGCGGGAAATGATGCCATCCTCGGCCAGCCGCACCGCGATACGGACAGAACCGCGCGGGGCGCTGTCCACGCGCACCCCGTCCAGAATATGCAGGCGGCCATCTTCCAGGGTAAATTCGATCTGCATTTCGGCGCGCAGCCGTTTGCGCATCAGTTCCGCATTGGCCCGGATGGCCTCAAAGGCTTCGGGAGCGCGTTCCTCCAGTGAAGGGCCGCGCGGGTCGCGGGTCAGATAGATCGCCTGCGCGTCCTCCTCCAAGGCCTCGCGGCCCTGGCTCTGGCTGAGATAGCGGCCGGTGATCTGCGGCAGACCGGTGTCTGAATTGACCAGCTGCAGCACGCCGGATCCGCATTCGCCGCGCCCATCGCCCAGACCCAGTGCCATCTGCTGCACCACCAGCCCCAGCCCCGCATCCGCAGGGGCCCCGCGCGCCTGCCGCAGCAGCCGGGCCGAAGTGCCCTCCCAGGCGCGGGCCATGGAGCGCAGCACTTCGGTCAGCTGCAGGGCGGGATCCTGTGGAAAGGGTTCCTCGGCCTCGTCCTCATAGGCGGCCAGCGCCGCAGACAGGCCCTCCTGGCCGGCACTGTCGATTTCGTCGAACAGGTCTGGGTCCAGACGGGCCACATGCACCGCATAAGATTGCACAAACCGCAGATAAAGCGAGGCCGCCGCCTCGGCCCCGATCCGGTCAGACAATTCCACATAGCGGGCATCATTCATGCCGATATTCAGGATCGCCCCAGGCCCGCCCCAATCGGGATCCTCAGACGAGGGCCGCACGCAAAGCAACACCCCCGCAGGAAAGGTCGCGGTCAGCGCCTGCATATCCGGCAGATCCCCCGTGGCAATGCCATGCACCGCGTCAAAGGACAGCGCCACGGTGCGCGGCACCGGCAGATCCAGCCGCACCAGTCGCTGCAGGCATTTCGCCCGCCCCCCATGGGTCGGCGTCGCCATGGGCGCGCCGGGGGTGATCAGGGTGACATTGGGGTTGTCATCGGCAGGTTGCTGCGGTGCGGCGTGTGTCATGCGCGGCAGCATAAGCCTGCACCGCAACTTGGCAAGATCTTTGCGCCTTTGCGCGACGTTGCGGAATGGCCGCAACAGTGCGGCGCGGCGGAATGGTCGCAACAATGCGGCGGGGGGATCTGCGCCCCGTGTGGAAGGACCGCCGCGCCTGCGCCCGGCAGTCCTGCTTGGGGGTTAGCCCTCGACCTTGGTCAGATCAGCCACCTGCAGGCAGGTTGTGCGGATGCGGGACAGCAGGTTCAGACGGTTGCGACGCACGATCTGATTGTCAGAGTTCACCTGAACCGCCTCGAAAAACGCATCAATCGGGGCGCGCAGGGCGGCCATGGCCTCCATCGCGCTGGCGTAATCTTCGGCCTGCATGGCAGGGGCGATGGCGGCATCGGCCGCATCCAGCGCAGCAAACAGGGCGGTTTCGCTGTCATCCTCGGCAAATTTCGCATCCGCGCCAAAGCTGTATTCCACCCCGTCCTTTTCCTCGGCCTGAGTCAGGATGTTGTTGGCGCGTTTGAAGCCCTGAACAAGGTTCTGCCCATCCTCGGTGGCCAGAACGGTATTCAGCGCGCGGGCACGAGACACCAGACGCAGCAGATCGTCATTGCCCTCCATGGCGATACAGGCGTCGATCACATCGTGGCGAATGCCCTCGTCGCGCAGGAAGACCTTGAGCCGGTCGTGGAAGAAAGACAGCAGATCAGCCACATCCGCCAGAGCAGGGGTATCGCCCTTTTCCCCGACGACTTTTGCGGCGGTTTCAAAGAGGCTGTTCAGCGGCATCCGCACCCCATTCTCCAGCACCAGCCGGATTACCCCCAGTGCGGCGCGGCGCAGGGCGTAGGGGTCTTTGGACCCGGTCGGTTTCTGGTCAATCGCCCAGAAGCCTGTCAGCGTGTCCAGCTTGTCCGCCAGCGCCACGGCGACGGAAACCGGCGCGGAGGGCACATCATCAGAGGGCCCCAGCGGCGAATAATGTTCCTGCACCGCCTGACCGATTTCGGCGGGCAGCTCGGCGGCATCGGCGTAATAGCGGCCCATCAGGCCCTGCAGCTCGGGGAATTCATAGACCATTTCCGAGTTGAGATCGGCCTTGCAGCCCTGTGCTGCCAGCACTGCCAGCGTTTTCTCTGCGCCCACAATCGGAGCGATCTCGCCTGCCAGTGCGGCGATGCGGGTCACGCGTTCGGCCTGGCTGCCCAGCTTGGCGTGGAAGGTCACGTTTTCCAGACGGTCCACCCAGGTTTCAAACCCATGTCCTGCCACGGTGCGCAGGTCGTTTTCCCAAAAGAATTTCGCATCCGACAGGCGCGCGAACAGCACCTTCTGGTTGCCCGCCAGAATGGTCGCGCCCTGATCGGCGGTTTCGATATTCGCCACGGTGATGAATTTTTCGATCCGGCCGGTGGCGGGGTTTTTGACCGAGAAGAATTTCTGGTGCTCTTTCATCGAGGTCTGCAGAACCTCGGGCGGCAGGCCCAGGAAATCCTCGGCGATTTCGCCCATCAGCACCACGGGCCATTCCACCAGACCGGCCACTTCGCGCAGCAGGCCCTTGTCCTCGACCACTTCCAGCGCCTGGGCAAAGGCCATGTTGGTGGCGTCATGCCAGATCGCTTCGGCGCGGTCCTCGGGGTTCAGGATCACATGGGCGCGTTTCAGCTGGGATTGGTAATCCTCGAACGAGGTCACGGCAAAGGCGCCTGCGCCCATAAAGCGATGGCCCTCAGTCACATCACCCGCTTTGATCCCGTCCACATCCATGTCGACCACGCGGGCACCGGATTCGTCGCTCAGCAGGCAGAGGATGCGGTGCAGCGGGCGCACCCAGCGCAGCGTGCCCGCGCCCCAGCGCATGGATTTCGGCCAGGGGAAATTGCGGATGGTTTTTTCCAGCACCTCGGCGACGATCACATCGGCGCTGCGGCCCTCGGTGACGACCGTTGCATAGTAAAAGCTGCCCTTCTTTTCCTCGCGCTCTTCCAGCTGATCGCGGGTGACGCCTGCACCGCGCATAAAGCCCTCCAGCGCCTTTTCCGGCGCGCCGACCTTGGGGCCGCGGCGCTCTTCGCGCAGGGTGGGGCTTTGGGCGCTGAGCCCGTCCAGCGTCAGGGTCAGGCGGCGGGGCGTCGAAAAAGAGGCCGCGCCCGCATAGGTCAGACCGGCCTCGACCAGACCATCAGTCACCAGTTTCTGCAGATCCGCCGCAGCCTTGGATTGCATACGGGCGGGGATTTCCTCGGAAAACAGTTCGATCAGCAGATCGGGCATGGTTTCGGTCCTTTAGCGTCGCGCCCCAATGGGGGCCTTGTTCCTGAGCGGGTCGTGCAGACCCGAAATTCGTTAATTCGCCGGGGCAGGGCGGGGCGGGCAGTCATCGCCCAGCGGCGTGCCGTCATAGGCCTTGTCGCCGCAATCATTGACCTCGTGCCAGACATAGCCGCGCCCGTCGCTGGTCACGGCCACCACCCGGTCGATGCCCCATTCGAAATTGCGTTGGCTGGTAAAGACAATCGCCTGATCGCTGGCGATCTGCGCGCCGATCTCTTGGGCGTCGAAACAGTCGAACCAGCCCGGCGCGACCTTGGGTTCTGCGCCTTCATAGATTTCATATGTCTCGGTCATCATCGCCAGAGACATGGGCGTGCGAAAGCAAGCCCGGTAGCGGATCGGCGAGCTGTCGGCGTCGATCGCCTGAAAATCGTCATAGAGGATGGATTCCGGCGCGCCGCTGGCCAGAACGGTCAGCTGGACATCGTCGGTGCCCTTGGCCTGCACCTCTTCGTAGAAATGATGCACCTGCAGATAGTACATCGCCACGGCCGCAATCACACCACAGATCACAATCGCACCTGCCATTATCTTACCGGTCATATCCACTCCGTATTCACATGTTCCGGCGCATAGCGCGCGGCGATACGGGCCTTGAGCGCAAGGGTGCGCTCGGCCAGATCCGGGAATTGTTGTTCATGGGTTTCCACCAGCGCCATGCGGATGTGATCGAACAGGTTGCGATCCAGCATGGCCTCGATGATGTCCAGTTCCGCGCCTTCGATATCCAGTTTGAGCACCGAAATGCGACCGTGATCGGCAATCGCGCGCTCAAGCTCGGCAATCAGGTCGATCTGAGGCACCATCACCGCAGGGCTGTCGTAATCCACATTGGCATTGCCCGCGACCAGCGTGCCGGCCTGGGTCTCATAATCCGACTTGCCGAATTTGCGATGGCGGTAAAAGGGCAGCTGCGCGGGGGCGGTGCCCACGGCCTCGGCCCGGATTTGCACGTTTTCGACCCCGGCAAAGCGGGTCTGCAGGCGGTCCACGCAATAGGGATCGGGTTCATAGGCGATGATCTGCGCGCCGCTGGGGGCCAGCAAGCCGCTGACTTCGCCCAGATTGGCCCCGCAATCATAGACCAGATCCTGCGACCCCAGAAAGCACGACAGTGCGGCCAGCACCCCTTCGGCGCGGCCCAGCTTGATCCCACGGGCGCGGCCTTCGCGCCGGGCGGTTTTCAACCGCTCCTGACGAAAGGCGCGCTTTTCCTCGGCGCTGCGGCGGGGCCGCGCAGGCGAGGGGGGCGTCTGGGCCGCATCTATGGGGGTGTCACTTGCCATGGCTTAGGCCGCGTGGCCCCCGGCTTCGGTCTGCACAAAGGCGTCGGCGCACATCTTGGCCAGCGCGCGCACACGCCCGATATAGGCCTGACGTTCGGTGACGGAAATCACGCCGCGCGCATCCAGCAGGTTGAACATGTGGCTGGCCTTGATGCACTGATCATAGGCCGGATGGGCCATGATGATGCGCTTGCCGGTTTTGGGGTCCACGTGATCCTGCGACAGGATCTTGGCGCATTCGGCCTCGGCCTCTTCGAACTGGCGCAGCAGCACTTCGGTATTGGCAATGTCAAAGTTCCAGCGGGAATATTCCTGCTCGGTCTGTTTGAACACATCGCCATATTTCAGCGGGCTGGGGGCGTTCGGATCGTTGAAGGGCATTTCCATCACGTGATCCACACCCAGCACATACATGGCAAGACGTTCCAGACCATAGGTCAGCTCGCCCGACACAGGGGTGCAGTCATGGCCGCCAACCTGCTGGAAATAGGTGAACTGGCTGACTTCCATCCCATCGCACCAGACCTCCCAGCCCAGACCCCAAGCCCCCAGGGTCGGGCTTTCCCAGTCATCTTCGACAAAGCGCACATCATGCAGATCCATGTCGATGCCGATCGCCTGCAGGCTGCCTAAGTAAAGCGCCTGAAGATCCGGCGGGCTGGGTTTGATCAGCACCTGATACTGATAATAATGCTGTAGGCGGTTGGGGTTCTCACCATAGCGCCCATCGGTGGGGCGGCGCGAGGGCTGCACATAGGCGGCGGCCCAGGCCTTGGTTCCCAGCGCGCGCAGGGTGGTGGCAGGGTGGAACGTGCCCGCGCCAACCTCCATGTCATAAGGTTGCAGAATGGCACAGCCTTTGCTGGCCCAATAGGTCTGCAGACGCAGGATGATTTCCTGGAAACTGCGCGGTTTTTCGAGGCGGTCGGCCATGGCATCCTTCCCGGTCTTGGGGTTCGGGATCTGATTAGGGCGCGGGGGGGCGAAGATCAACCGGGTAGGATCGCGGGGCAGGGCGGCTTTTGCCGGCGATCCGGGCAAGAACAGGAAACCTACGCTGACCACCGGAAACCGCGCTGTTCTGCGGCGCAGGATCCGCCAGGCCGCCGTAAGGTGGGTTTCCAACCCACCGCGCCCTTGCCGACACACCCCGCCAAGGTAAGGAATTTATGAGGTGCAACCCTTTGGCCTTCTGTTAAACATGTCCCGATAATCATGGCTTTGCCCATTGCACCGCGCGACCCAGAGGTTCATTGCAGGAATGTTCAAAAGAGTACCCCACGCCCTTGCCGCCCTCAGCCTTGTCACCACACAAGCCTGGGCGCAGGACGCCGCCGACACTGTTTTCATCCAGATCGAAGCCCGGACCAGCCTGGCCGGTGCCCAGGCCTCGATCCAGGACTATGCCCAGGATCTGCCCAATCTGAACGGGTTTGCCCTGGGGGGCGGCTGGTACGGGGTGTCGATTGGCCCGTTTTCCCGCGCCGAGGCCGAGGCCGAGCTGCTGCGCCTGCGCCGCGCCGGGGCGATCCCGCCGGACAGTTATATTGAACTGCCCGCATCCTATGGTCGCCAGTTCTGGCCTGTGGGGGCGCAGCTGGCCCGTCCGGCGGCGCCTGTCGCCGCCGATCCGGTGACCACCACGTCCGAACCGGCCCCAACCGCGCCCGTGGCCGCAGTGTCAGAACCGACCCCCGCCCCCGCGCCAGTGGCCATTGCTGAACCGGAACCCGAGCCCGAGGAAACCCCGCGTCAGGCCCGCGCCTCTGAACGTCAGTTGAACCGCGCGCAGCGCAACGATCTGCAGATCGCCCTGAAATGGGCTGGGTTCTATACCTCGTCTATTGATGGTGCCTTTGGTCCCGGCACACGCCGCGCCATGGCTGCTTGGCAGGGGGCGAATGGCTTTGACGAAACCGGCATCCTGACCACCCGCCAACGCGCCGTCCTGCTGGGCCAGTATAACGCCGTGCTGGATGGCATGGGCATGGCCGAAGTCACCGATGCGCGCTCTGGCATCCAGATCGACCTGCCCATGGGCGTGCTGAAATTCGACCGCTACGAGGCACCCTTCGCCCTGTTTGACAGTGCCTCTGACATTGGTGCGCGCGCGCTGCTGATTTCGCAGCCCGGCGATCGCAAGACCCTGAACGGCCTGTATGAGATCATGCAGACGCTGGAGATCGTCCCGCTGGAAGGCAAGCGCGAGCGCCGCGCCAATGGCTTCCTGCTGACCGGCGAAAATTCCCGCATCACCAGCCACACCGAAGTGACCCTGAAAAACGGTGAAATCAAGGGCTTTACCCTGATTTGGCCCACCGGCGATGAAGAGCGCCGTACGCGCGTTCTGGCCCTTGTGCAGGACAGCTTTACCCGCACTGACGGGGTGCTGGATCCGGCTACGGTCAGTGATCAGGGGCAGGCTGTGGATCTGGTTTCTGGGCTGCAGGTGCGCAAGCCGCGCCACTCGGCCTCGGGGTTTTTCGTCGATAGCAAAGGCAGCGTGCTGACTAGCGCGCAAACCGTGGCGCAATGCGAACGCGTCACGCTGGATGGCCAGTACAAGGCCGAGCTGGTCGCCTCGGACGCCGCGCTGGGTGTTGCGCTGCTGCGCCCGGCGGATGGGATCGCGCCGCGCAAGATCGCGCAGTTTGCCTCGGACGCGCCGCGCCTGCAGGCCGAGATCGCCGTGGCGGGCTATTCCTTTGGCGGTGTGCTGGGCGCACCTTCGTTGACCTTTGGCACGCTCGAAGATGTGCGCGGGTTGAATGGCGAAGAGGGCGTGCATCGCCTCGCCATGGCGACCCTGCCGGGCGATGCAGGTGGCCCGGTCTTTGACGCGGCGGGCGCTGTGACCGGTGTATTGCTGCCACGTACCGACGGAACGCGCCGCCTGCCCGAAGGGGTCGGTTTCGCCGCCGCAGGCGATGGGCTGCAGGCCTTTCTGCGAAATCAGGGTGTGCAGAATTTCGCCAGCAGTTCCGGGGCTTTGGCTCCTGAGGATCTGACAGCGCAGGCCGCGGATATGACGGTTCTGGTGAACTGCTGGTGATCCGCTGAAATGAAACGAGATCAGGCGCGCCCGACCCGGCGCGCCTTTTTCTTTGCTGACCGCTCAGCGCCTGAACAACCGCGTCAGCGCGCTCCATTGGCTGATGAACACCCCGGCGAGGATCAGCGCCAGCGCCAGGAACAGGCTGATATGCAGCGGCTCGCCCAGGATCAGGATGCCGAACACGACGGACCAAATCGGCACCTGGTAATTGGTCAGGCTCATGAAAACCGGCCCGGCGCTGCGGATCACCAGCACCCGCAACAGGTTCGCTCCTGCCGTCGGGATCAACCCCAGCACCGCAAGGATCAGCAGGGTCCGCCCGTCTGGCACGGCTGGTACGCCTTCGACGATCACCGCGGCAGGGAACACCACGGCGCTGCCGATCAGCAAGGGCACCGCCGCCAGCCCGACCGGATCCACCGGCGGCAAGCGGCGCATTCCGACCGAGCTAAGGGCATAGCATCCCGCCGCCGCGAGACAGGCCAACCGCCCTGCATTTTCCATCGCCGCGCCGCTGCTTTCCAGGGCCTGCCCGCCGATCAGAACGCAGACCCCGGCAAAGCCGATCACAAAGCCCAGTGTCCGGCGTAGGGTCATGGTCTCGCCGGGGATCAGCAGATGCGACAGGGGCAACACCATCAGCGCGATCGCCGCCATGGACACGCCCGCAAATCCCGAATGTACATGCTGCAAGCCCCAGCTGAGCAACAGAAAGGGCACCGCTGTGGACAGCGCCCCGACAAACAGGGTCAGCGGCCAGTCGGTCTTTTCGCTCAGGAAAAACCGTCCGCCGCGCCAAAGCCAGACAACGCAAGTCAGCGCGCAGGCAAAGCCAATCCGCGCGCTGGCCAGCCAGAACGGGGTGATCCCCTCTAGCGCCAGTTCGATAAACAGAAAAGTCGCGCCCCAGACCAGCCCAAGCGTGGCAACCATGATCCAGCTGCGCGCGGTGATTTCAACAGGGGGCGGGGTCATGCGAGAGCATCCTTGATAGGCGGGGCAGGGCGCGTCCCATCCGGCAGGCCGCAGGGCACTGAACCCGATCCGCAGGAAGGAGGCAAGCGCCCGCAGCCCTCCGTAGGGTGGGTTTTCAACCCACCGCCTCCCAACAGATCCGTAAACAAAAACGGGAGGCCAAAGCCCCCCGTTTCCGATGTTTCACCGGGCCACTGGCCCCTGTGCCAAAGGCTTAGTTGCGCTCTTTGTCGACCATTTTGCCGGCAGAGATCCACGGCATCATGCCGCGCAGCTTTGCACCGGTGGCTTCGATCGCGTGCTCGTCATTGTGACGGCGGGACGCTTTGATGGTCGGCTGGCCAACGGCGTTTTCCAGCATGAAGTCACGCACGAACTTGCCTTCCTGAATGTCGGTCAGCACGGCTTTCATCGCGGCTTTGGTCTGCTCGTAGGGCAGGATGCGCGGGCCGGTGACATACTGGCCGTATTCGGCAGTGTTGGAGATCGAGTAATCCATGTTGGCGATGCCGCCTTCATAGATCAGGTCAACGATCAGCTTCACTTCGTGCAGACATTCGAAATAGGCCATTTCCGGCGCATAGCCAGCTTCGACCAGGGTTTCGAAACCACAGCGGATCAGTTCAACCAGACCGCCGCACAGAACCGCCTGCTCGCCGAACAGGTCGGTTTCGCATTCTTCGCGGAAGTTGGTTTCGATGATGCCCGAGCGGCCGCCACCGATGGCAGAGCAGTAGGACAGGCCGATTTCCAGGGCTTTGCCGGTTGCGTCGGTGTCAACCGCCACCAGGCAGGGCACGCCGCCGCCTTTGGTGTATTCGCCGCGCACGGTGTGGCCGGGGCCTTTGGGGGCCATCATGATGACGTCGACGCCTTCTTTCGGCTCGATCAGGCCGAAATGCACGTTCAGGCCGTGGGCAAATGCGATGGCCGAGCCGGGCTTGATGTTGTCGTGGACGTATTTCTTGTAGGTTTCTGCCTGCAGCTCGTCGGGCATGGTGAACATGATCACGTCACACCAGGCGGCGGCTTCGGCGATGCCCATGACCTGCAGGCCTTCGGCTTCGGCTTTCTTGGCAGAGGCAGAGCCTTCGCGCAGGGCAACAACCAGGTTCTTGGCGCCGCTGTCGCGCAGGTTCAGCGCGTGGGCGTGGCCCTGCGAACCATAGCCGAGAATGGCAACTTTTTTGTCCTTGATGATGTTCACGTCGCAATCGCGGTCGTAGTAAACGCGCATGGATCTGTCCTTTGTTTCAGGGTCGTCTGGCGGGGGATCCCCGCCTGTTTATGGCGCTTACACTAGCGATGGCGCAGCAAGAGTGGTTGCGTTTTGCATGGGTATTTGGGAAAGCAGAGAAACATCATTCGTCAATTTCGGAAATGGCGGAGAAATCATGCTTGATGATACGGATCGGCGCATACTGCGCTACTATCAGGCCGCGCCGGAGCAATCCGCCGGATCTTTGGCCGAACAGGCCGGGGTCACGCCCAGTACGCTGACCCGGCGGTTGGAGCGGCTGCGCGATGTGGGCGTGCTGCGCGGTGTGCGCGGCGTCATCCACTGGCCTGCGCTGGGCTACGAGGTCGAGGTCAGCCTGCGCGTGACCCTGGACAAGACCGCGCCGCGCGCGCTGGATGAATTTATGGCCGAGGCGCGGCTGGTGCCCGAAGTGATCGAGATCCAGACCTTTCTGGGCGTTGTGGATGTGCGCCTGTCGGTGATCGCGCGCGATCTGGCGCATTACCAACAGCTGTATCGTGACCGCATCCTGCCGCTGCCGCATATCGCCGATATCGAGGCGCTGATGCATGTGGCGCGGGTGAAATCCGACGAAAAGGTACCTCTGTGATGGCTGATCTGGATCTGGATGACATCGACCGCGCGCTGATCCGCGCGCTGGCCGCCGATGCGACCCAAAGCGCCGGGGCGTTGGGGCGTGAGTTGGGCCTGTCGCAACCTGCCTGCTGGCGGCGCATTCAGCGGTTGCGCGCCTCGGGTGTGTTTCGCACGCAGCGGCTGGATCTGGATTTGCAGGCGCTGGGCTTTGGCGTGACCGTGTTTCTGGGGGTCAAGCTGGCGGCAAAAGGGCGCGTCAGCCTTGAGGATTTTGAGCGCGCGGTCAGTGCCATCCCCGAGGTCCAGACCGTCGAACATGTGCTGGGTCTTTATGATTATCGCCTACGGGTTGTGGCGCGCGACATCTCTGATTTCGAACGGGTGCTGCGTCGCAGGGTCATGACATTGCCCGGTGTCGGCAATATCGACGCCAATGTTCTGCTGAGCGAAGAGCGCCGCCCCGGCCCGATTTGACAGGGATGCCTGCGACATTCGCGCGTCAATTCGCTTTTGCATGGGCGCAGTTTGTGCGCTAACGCTGGGCGGGTTACGAAAAGGGAGGCAGCCATGGCGGCACTGCACAATCACATTGATCCGGGTGGCATGGATGAATTTTCCGTCGTTTTCACCGATCGCAGCCTGAACCATATGTCCGCAGCTTTTCAAAAGGTTATGCATGACATCAATGACATGCTGAAAGCGGTCTACAAGGCGGACGGCGTGGCGCTGGTGCCTGGTGGCGGCAGCTATGGCATGGAATCGGTGGCACGGCAGTTCGCGCGCGATGCTAAGGTTTTGGTCGTGCGTAATGGCTGGTTTTCCTACCGCTGGAGCCAGATTTTCGAGGCCGGTGATTTCACCGCCGAGGCGCGCGTTCTAAAGGCACGCCGCACTGGCAATGATGCGCAGTCGGGCTTTGCCCCCGCGCCGATCGAAGAGGTCGAGGCCGCCATCGCCGAGATGCGTCCTGACGTGGTGTTCGCGCCGCATGTGGAAACCAGTGCCGGCGTGATCCTGCCCGATGACTACATCACCCGCATGGCCGCCGCCGCGCATGAGGTCGGTGCGCTGATGGTACTGGACTGCATCGCGTCAGGCTGTATCTGGGTTGATATGCAGGCCACCGGCGTGGATGTGCTGATTGCCGCCCCGCAAAAGGGCTGGTCCGCGACACCCTGCGCCGGTCTGGTTATGCTGTCCGCACGCGCCGAAGCCCGGCTGGCCGAGACCAGCAGCGACAGTTTTGCGCTGGACCTGGCCAAGTGGCGGTCGATCATGCAGGCCTATGAAAATGGCGGCCATGCCTATCACGCGACCATGCCCACGGACGGTTTGCGCGGGTTCCGCGACGCCATGCTGGAAAGCCGCGACCACGGCTTTGCCCGCCTGAAAGAGGCGCAATGGGCGCTGGGCACGGCTGTGCGCGCGATGTTTGCCGAAAAGGGTCTGAACAGCGTAGCGGCGGATGGCTTTGGCGCGCCGGGCGTGGTGGTGACCTATACGGACAATCCCGAAATCCAGTCGGGCCGGGCTTTTGCGGCCAAGGGCATGCAGATCGCCGCCGGTGTGCCACTGCAATGTGACGAGGGCGAGGGTTTCTCGACCTTCCGCATCGGGCTGTTCGGTCTGGACAAGCTGAAGGATGTGGATGGGACCGTGGCGCGGCTGCGCGCGGTGGTCGATCAGGTCCTGTAATCACGGGCAGGCGGTGGTTTTTTGACTTGCCGCCTGCACCAACCCCTTACTAGCGTGCGCCCAAGCCCAATTGCATCAGGGTCTTGCGCACCGGTTTCAGGGTGTACAGCCCGTCCAGCGCCTTTGCCCGCGCATCGCGCAATGTCGGATTGGACAGCATCGAGGTCTTGTTCAACAGGGTGATCCCGGCCACGCGCGCGCGAATATCGGCGATGCGCGCCCGGTGATACGCATCCAGCATCGCCTGATCGCCCAACCCTTCGGGCCGGGCCACGGCCAGATCGCGCAGCGCGGCCAGATCCTTTAGCGACATGTTCAACCCCTGCGCCCCGATCGGCGGCACCACATGGGCCGCCTCGGCCACCAGCGCCAGACGCTGCGCGCTCAGCCGGTCGGCCTCCTGCGCGATGATCGGCCAAAGCGTGCGGCGCGAGGCGAGCTTCAGCGGGCCGAACAGATGGCAGGAGCGTTCCGACATTTCCTGTTCAAAGGTCGCATCGTCCAGTTTGAACAGGCGGTCGGCTTTGGGGCCTTCCTCCATCCAGACAATCGCCGAACAGGGGCACCCGTCGTGATCGGGCAGGGGGACCAATGTGAACGGCCCGCCCGTGCGGTGGATTTCCGTCGAGACATTGCAATGCGGGATCGCGTGGGTCACGGCAAAGGCCAGCGCCTTTTGACCAAAGCGCGTGGTGCGCACCTCAATCCCCGCGGCCTGCCGCATCGGGGAATTGCGCCCATCCGCAGCGACAACCAGCTTTGTTCGAACCCGCGCGCCGTCGCTCAGCCCGACCCGGGCCTCGCCTTCGCGGGTGAACAGGGTTTTGGTACCGGTGCCGGGGCGGAAATCCACATTCGGCATCTCGTCCAGACGTGCGGCCATTTCCCGGCGCAGCAGCCAGTTCGGCAGGTTCCAGCCAAAGGGCAGATCCGACAGATCTGCGCTTTCGAAATCCTTGATCACGCGGGGTTCGGGCACAGGGCCACCGGCATCGACGATCCGCATGACCTCTAGCGGCATGGCATGTGGGGCGAGGCGTTCCCACAGCCCGGCATCCTCTAGAAAATTGCGCGCGGGTTGCAAAAACGCTGTGGTGCGCAGATCGGCACCGGCATCCCCGGCCTCTGTGACAGGCGGCGCGGGGTCCAGGCACAGCACCGAAAACCCCGAAGCGCCAAAGGCGGCAGCCGCGGTCAGACCCGCAATCCCGCCACCCGAAATGGTGATGTCATAATCCATGCCGCTTTCCCCTTTGCGCTTCTATCTAGCCCCGGTCCCCCGGAGTTTCCATGCGGCGCGCTGTGAAAGCGTGTCTAAGACGGGCTTTATTTGCCCACCGTGATCAGGATCAAAGTTGCGAAAATGATCGGCACCAGGGTCAGCGCGATCATCGACAGGCCCGGCAGGCCAAAGGTCAGGGTGACGATGACCACAAAGACCAGAAACAGGGCGACCACGGCCAGAATGCCCATATCACTGGACAAAAAGCCCGGCTTGGCGGCGGTTTCGATCTGGGAGGAGGTTTCGCTCAGAGACATATTCGTGTTTTCCTATCTGTATCTGAGGCGGACATAGCGTAAATCAGCCGCTGAGGCAGGTGCGAAATGTCGCATTCGGTATATTTCTTTAGGACAGGACAGCCAGGCCCTGGCCCTAGCCGGGATCCAGAACGCGCTGCAGGAAATCCGCCAAATCATCAGTATGGTAGTGAATGTGAGGTTGGGTTTGGGGGGCTGGGGCCACATGCACGGTGCGCATCCCCATCTGGTGCGGCGCGCACAGGTTGCGCGGGTCGTCTTCGAACATCGCCCCCTGCCGGGGGTCTAGCGCATCCATGCGAAACACCCGCTCAAATGCGGCGTGTTGGGGTTTGGGCACCAGCCCAGCATGTTCCACGCCATAAATTGCGTCAAATGCGGCGTCCAGCCCGCGTGCCTTTAACACTTTGGCGGCATAAGGGGCGCTGCCATTTGTATAGACAATCTTGCGACCGGGCAGCGCAGCGATCAATTCCGCCAGATGTGGATCAGGGCGCAATGCGGAAAAATCAATATCATGTACCTCGTGCAAAAACTGTTCTGCATCAACGGTATGGTTGGCCATCAACCCCGCCAGGGTGGTGCCATGTTCGGCCCAGTAAAGGCGGCGCAACCGATCTGCGCAGGGTTTGTCCTGACCGGTGACGCGCATGACGAAATCGGTCATCCGGGTTTCGATCTGGTCAAACAGCCGCGCGGCGGGGGGGTACAGCGTGTTGTCCAGGTCAAACACCCAGTGGCGGATATGGCGGAAATCTAAGCGCAGCATAGGGTGGTGCTAGGTCAGATCGCGGCGCAAAGCAACGCAGTGCTTGAACAGGGCCTGAACTTGGCGCTAGGTTGCGCGGATCGTTCAGGAGGACAGCGTATGAGCATGGGCAAACCACCGCATAAAGACGCCTATCATATGATTTTGGAGGCGATTGATAGCGGTGTCTATCGGCCCGGAGATCGTCTGGTGGAAAGCGAGTTGGCAGAGCGGTTCGGTGTGTCGCGCACACCGATTCGCGAGGCATTGCAACGGCTGGAAACCCAGTCCCTGTTGACGCGGGATGGGCGTTCGCTGATCGTCGCATCGCTGGATCACAACCAGATGGCCGAGCTGTATGCAGTGCGGTCCGAACTGGAAGGCCTGGCCGCGCGGCTGGCCGCCCGTCATGCCACCGAGGAAGAAGTGCAGGTGTTGCGTGATATGGTAGACGAAGACCGCGCGCTGCTGAACGACCCCAAGGCGCTCAGCCGGGCGAACCGGCGGTTTCACAAGATGATCCATCTGGCATCGCATAACCGGTTTCTGGTTCAGCAGCTGGATCTGGTGCATCGCTCTATGGCGTTGATGGCCACGACCTCTCTGGCGGCGGATGGGCGCGGGGAAATCGCGCTCAGCGAACATACCGCCATCGTGGATGCGATTGCCAATCGGGACGAAGACGCGGCTTATAAAGCTCTGCGCGACCATATTTCGGTGGCGTTTGTCACGCGGCTGAAACTGGACGCGCAAAGCGACATGTGACCTAGTGTTCGTTGGGAATATCCGCGCCGGGCTGGTCTGGCGCGGAATGCCCGTGTTGGGTTTTGTCCCAGTAAAACGGCTGTGTCATGGTTTCCCATAGCGCCTTGTATAGGGCTACGGTGCCCAGAGGGAAATAGGCAAACAGCGTTGGAACCCAGGGGAACAGGCTGCGATGCGGGCTGCGCGCCACGGCGGCGACGCCGACCAGCAGGCTGATGGCCTCTGCGCTCAGGAAAATCACGGTAAGCCAAAGAATGGTGTCTGTGGTCAGCCAAGGATCCAGCGGATGTGGCAGGCCAAACAGCACCAGCCAGAAACTCCACAGGATAGGGGCCAGTCCGAATTGCAGCAGGCTGCCCAGAAACATCAGCTGCATTCCGAAAAACCGCTTTGCCCCCAGTTCACGCCACAGACGCAGCGGGCGGCGGGAATGCACCCACCAGGTGATCCCATACCCTTTGAGCCAGCGCGAGCGTTGCTTGATCCAGGGCCAGAACCGGTTGTTGGCCTCTTCGCGTGTGACGGTTGGGATGAGTTTGGTCACATAGCCGTTGCGGGCCAGGCGCAGGCCCAGATCCGCGTCTTCGGTGACGTTATGGGCGTCCCATCCCTGCACGTCCTCCAATGCGCTGCGGCGGAAAAAGATCGTTGTCCCCCCCAGCGGCACGGCCAGTCCCAGCCGCGCGATGCCGGGCAGAACGATGCGAAACCAGCTGGCATATTCCATGGAAAAACAGCGGGATAACCAATTTGCACGTGGGTTATAGAAATCCAGAATCCCCTGCAGGCAGGCGACATCCTTGGGGGCGCGGGCGAATTCTTCGGCGACGCGGATCAGCTGATCGGGCGCGGGGGCATCTTCGGCATCATAGACGCCGACAATATCGCCACGGGTAAAGTGAAAAGCATAATTCAGGGCACGTGGCTTTGTCGTGACAGAGCCTGGCGGAACCTCAACCACCCGACACCACGGGGGCAGATCCGCGCGCCCCAGGGCCTGTCGGGTCTGCTCATCCTCCGCCTCCAGCACCAGAACCACATCCAGAAGCGCGCGAGGATACATCAACCGTGTCAGCCGCTTAACCAGCGTTTCAGCGATTTCTTTTTCGTGAAACAGCGGCACCATCAATGAAATTGTCGGCGGGCTGTCAGGAATGAGAGGCGGGGGCACAGGTGTGCGCTGCCGGCTGGTTGCGGCCAGTGCGGCGAGTTTCAGCAATTGCGACAGCACCAGCGACCCCAGCGCCAGCACCAGACCCACCGCAAAAAATGCTGCGGGGTAAATGAGGAGAGCCAGCAAACAGGCCAAAGCCATCATCGTGCCGATCACGATCCCACGCCGATCCCCTGCATTGACATCGCGGCAGCTATCCTCTGGCGCGCGCCAGTTTTCTGCGGCGCTGGCCAGCGCAGCCCCGTGGCGGGTGGCGATTTCCTCGTGGATGTCGGATTCCAATGTCAGGGCCATGGTGACGGGCCCCAGATCGCGCGGCAAAAGCGGCAGAACCTGTTCAAACGCTTCGGGGCGCGAGGTTGCCAGCATCAAGGTGTCGCCAACTTTCATCCAGGGTAGCACACCGAATTGCAGGCAAAAATCGGCGGGGAGAAGCGCGCTCAGTGCCTCTTCCGGGGGCATGTCGGCGCGGCGCAATACGAGGGCCCCATAGTGATAGGCCTGCGCGGCCAACACGTCTTCGCGGGTGGCAAGGCTCTCTGCCTCAAGGACGCGGGCGATGGGCGCGCCGCTGCGCCCTGCCTCGGCCAATGCGCCAGCCATGACGCGGGGGGCAACATGGCCATCGTCGATCAGAATGCTCGACACGGGGCGACCCCGGCGCGATTGCGCCTGAGCCAGGTGCTGTTTTGATAATGTGGCGCGTGGTGTATGCATGAAAACCGATCCTTGCGGACCGGTTCACTTCACACGCATTTGCTTAACGCCCGGTTAAGATCCGAGGGTCAGGCCGCATCCATTGAGGCTGCAAAACGCTCAAAAAGATAAAAACTGTCCTGAGGTCCGGGGCTGGCTTCGGGGTGGTGCTGGACGCTGAACACAGGGCGGTCAGCCATGCGGATCCCGCAATTCGACCCGTCAAACAGCGATACATGGGTTTCCACCACACCGTCGGGCAGGGATTGGCTGTCCACGGCAAAGCCATGGTTCATGGAAGTGATTTCCACCTTGCCCGTTTCATGTTCCTTAACCGGATGGTTGGCACCATGGTGGCCGTGATTCATCTTGATCGTCTTGGCCCCCAGCGCAAGCGCCAGCATCTGATGGCCCAGGCAGATGCCAAAGACCGGCAGGTCGGATTTGTTCAGGATGTCGCGGATCATCGGCACGGCATATTCCCCGGTCGCGGCGGGGTCGCCGGGGCCGTTGGACAGGAAAACACCGTCGGGATTGTGCGCCATCACATCCTCATAGGTCGCGCTGGCGGGCAGCACGGTCACGTCGCACCCGGCAGAGGCAAGGCAGCGCAGGATGTTGCGCTTGGCACCGTAATCCACGGCGACAACCTTGTGCTTGGGCGCGTCCTGTTTGGGATAGCCATCGGGCCAGGCCCAGCGCATTTCGTCCCAGCGATAGCTTTGGGCGCAGGTCACGTCTTTGGCCAGATCCAGCCCTTCGAGGCCGGAAAAGCCGCGCGCGGCGGCGACCAGGGCTTCGACGTCGAAATTGCCCTCGGGGTCATGGGCCAGCGCCACATGCGGGGCACCTTGCTGGCGGATTGCGCGGGTCAGGCGGCGGGTGTCGATGCCTCCGATGGCGATACGACCCCGCGCGGACAGCCAGTCGGACAGCTCTGACACGGCGCGCCAGTTGCTGGACTGGGTCGGCATCCATTTGACGACCATGCCCGCGGCGACAGGATCGCCGGTTTCGTCATCTTCGGGCGTGGTGCCGGTATTGCCGATATGAGGGAAGGTGAAGGTCACGATCTGGCCCGCATAAGACGGGTCGGTCATGATTTCCTGATAGCCGGTCATGGCGGTGTTAAAGCACAGCTCGGCCGTGGTCTGGCCGGTTGCGCCAAATCCATGGCCGTAAAACAGGGTGCCATCAGCAAGTGTGAGGCAGGCGGTCGGGTGCGCAGGGGAGGCGGACATTGGGCAGCGACTCCGGTCGATGTGGGTAAATTGCGCGGAACCTAAGGTGCAGCGCGCGCAGGGTCAAGAGAAAGTGGCATTTCATTTTTCATTTGAAAACAGTCACTTGCCGTTTTTTGCCTTGGTTGCGCTGCAGGGTGGCTTTCGCTAAGCTGCGCCTTCTAGCCAAACGTATGGGGATGAGGCTTATGGAATTGCGCGCCAAGGTGATGGCAGCCATCAAACAGGCGATGAAGGACAAGGCCGCCGATCGCCTGTCCACGCTGCGGCTGATCAATGCTGCGATCAAGGATCGGGATATCGCCGCCCGTGCCGAAGGCAATGAACAGGGCGTCGGGGACGCCGAACTTCTTGCAATCATGGGGAAAATGGTCAAGCAGCGCCGCGAAAGCGCCCGCACCTACGAAGAGGGCAGCCGCCTGGATCTGGCCGAAGCCGAGCTGGCGGAAATCGAGATCATCGAAGAATTTCTGCCGCGCGCTTTGACTGACGAAGAGGTCACCAGCGCGATCACCGCCGCCATGGAAGAGGTCGGTGCAGAATCGATCCGTGATATGGGCCGCGTGATGGGTGTGCTGAAAGGCAAATATACCGGCCAGATGGATTTTGGCGCGGTTGGCCAGATGGTCAAGGACAAGCTGGCGGCGCAAAACGCCTGAACCGGCCAACCAGTCAGACAGTGAAAAGGGCGCCTGCGGGGCGCCTTTTTTGTTTTCTATGTTGGGCTTAGGGGGCTGGAAATTCGGTTTTCACAGCGTTCAGGTTGGCGGCATCTGTCAGCTTGAACCGCTGCACAAAGCGGGTTTTGAACCCGACCCTCCCGCGCCGTGCGCCGAAATTTTCGCCATGGTTCAGCACGTACAGAACCGAAGGGCGCGACAGGGGCGTCAGCCGACGGCCCGCCAGCGCGGCCAGATGCGGGAACATCCGGTGCTCATGCGCTGTCATGGCCCGCATGAACGGCACGGAGGCAGGCTGATCCGGGTCATGCGCCAGCGCGGTGCAGGATCCGCAGAGCTTCCAGAATGGTTTGCGCAGAGGCTGCGCCAGCGATGGCGCGTCAGCCAGCGCCACGTCCCCCGTCGCGTGGTCCATGACAAAACCGGATTGCACCAGATAGCCACCAGCAACCTGACGGGTCAGCATTTCTGACACGCTGCCCTGGCGCAGCAGATCATCGGCGTCAAAGCTCATGACATAGCCGGGGGGTAGGTTCAGCGCAGGCAGGTGTGCATAAAGCGCGCCCAGCTTGCGCCATTTGTCATTGCCGGGTGTCGGGTCGTCAAACGGCAGATGGGTGATGCGCGGGTCATCCGGCAGGGGCGGCTGGGTCTGACAGCAGATCACTGCGCGCCAATTGGGATTGTCCTGCACCAGAAAACTGTGCAGCGTGGCCTGTAGCCGTGCGGTCACGGCCTCCCAATCGCCCACATGATGCGGCCCGACCAGCGGGATCAGGAAAGTCACGGTTTCGCGCCGCGCGCGCACCGGGCCGCTTGTGCGCAGATCCAGCGCCGCTGCCTCGCTATCGGTTTGCACCAGCGCGCGGCCCAGCCCGAAACGCGCGGCCAGTGAAATCGCCGCGCGGTGCAGTTTCTTTGTCGCCGGAGCCTGTGCCATGGACGGTCCTGTGCTGGGCGTCTGGGATCAGCCGTTCAGGGCGATGCGCAGCCGCGTGTCGAGATCGGTGTAAAGTTCCTTACGCTCGTCTTCGCTCAGAAACGCGCCGATCTCAACCTCTCTCCCATTGCCTTTTAACGTGACGTAGTTGGGCACAGGCCCCTGATCAGGATGCAGCGCAAGCTTGATCCAGTAGGTGTTGCTTTCCCATTCCTGCGGCGCGCCTTTGGGATTGTGGCGGGTCAGGCGGGTCAGATCGGGGGCGATTTCAAGTATCTCAAGGATCTGTCGATCGCGGCCATTTTTGGTCAGGGCCCAATACAGCGCCCCCAGAGCCCCCAGCATAAAGGGCAGCATCCCCCAGAACACCGCCGTCCCCAGCAGAGCAAACATCGGAAAACAGGCAAAGGTGAAAAAGCCCAGGATCATGGCGGCAAAGCCTTTGGGCGGCAGGGCATTATAGGGCCATAGATGCAGTTCAGACCGGGTGCTGTTGGCCTGGGGCTGTTTGATCCATTCATAGGGCATGGGCAGAACCTGTGGCAAAAGCGGCGCGACAGGTGGGTTACAAACCCACCCTACGGCATGGGGTAAGGTGGGTTTGCAACCCACCGCGGGCACCTGGCCCGAATAGATCAGGCAAGAAAAAGGCCCCGCGAGCAATCTGCAGCGCGGGGCCTTTCGAGGTTTCTCAGGTCAGCCTGCGCTTAGTGCGAAGGTGCCTTGTCCCAGTCTTCCTGCTTCGGAAGCTGCTCGAACGTGTGTTCGGGCGGCGGGCTGGGCAGGGTCCATTCCAGGGTGTCGGCATATTCGTTCCAGGGGTTCGCTGCGGTCTGGCGTGCACCACGGGTCAGGGCGTGGAACATGATGCCAAAGAACAGCAGGAACGAAGCGAAGGAGATGAACGCACCGATGGACGACACATAGTTCCAGGTGGCAAAGGCCTCTGGGTAGTCGATATAGCGGCGGGGCATCCCCTGACGGCCCAGGAAGTGCTGCGGGAAGAAGGTCAGGTTTGCACCGATGAACATCAGCCAGAAATGTACTTTGGCCATGAAATCGGAATACATGCGCCCGGTCATTTTGGGGAAGTAGAAGTAGATCCCCGCAAAGATCGCGAACACGGCGCCCAGGCTCATCACATAGTGGAAGTGCGCGACCACATAGTACGTGTCGTGATAGGCACGGTCCACGCCTGCCTGGCTCAGCACCACGCCGGTCACACCACCAACGGTGAACAGGAACAGGAAGCCAAAGGCCCAGAGCATCGGCGCGCGCATGTCGATGGAGCCGCCCCACATGGTGGCGATCCACGAGAACACCTTAACCCCGGTGGGAACCGCGATGACCATGGTCGCCAGCATGAAATAGGACTGCTGGGTCAGGGACATGCCGACCGTGTACATGTGGTGCGCCCACACAACAAAGCCCAGGGCACCAATCGCGATGATCGCCCAGACCATCGGCAGGTAGCCAAAGACCGGCTTGCGCGAGAAGGTCGCGATCACGTGGGAAATGATACCAAAGCCCGGCAGGATCACGATGTACACTTCGGGGTGACCAAAGAACCACAGGATGTGCTGGTACAGGATCGGATCACCGCCACCCGACGGGTCAAAGAAGGTGGTGCCAAAGTTCCGGTCGGTCAGCAGCATGGTGATGGCGCCTGCCAGAACCGGCAGCGACAGCAGGATCAGCCACGAGGTGACAAAGATCGACCAGCTGAACAGCGGAACCTTGAACAGGGTCATGCCCGGTGCGCGCATGTTCAGGAAGGTGGTGATCATGTTGATCGCCCCCAGGATCGAGCTGGCACCGGATACGTGCACAGCAAAGATCGCCAGGTCCATGGACATGCCGCCTTCGTTGGTGGACAGCGGCGGGTACAGAACCCAACCCACACCAGACCCCAGCTGGTTGTTGCCACCCGGAGCAAAGACCGAGCAAACCGCCAGAGTGGTGCCCGCAACATACAGCCAGAAGCTGAGGTTGTTCATCCGGGGAAAGGCCATGTCCGGCGCACCGATCTGCAGCGGCATAAAGTAGTTGCCGAAACCGCCAAACAGCGCGGGAATAACCACAAAGAACATCATCAGGATCCCGTGACCGGTGATCATGACGTTCCAAAGGTGCCCGTTGGGGGTACAGTTCTCGACAGCGGCGGCAGTCAGACGCCAGCCCTCAAGACACATATATTGAACGCCGGGCTCCATGAGCTCCAGACGCATGTAAACGGTAAAGATGACCGACACGAGACCCGCGAAAGCCGAGACAATCAGGTACAGAATACCAATGTCTTTGTGGTTCGTGGACATGAACCAACGGGTAAAGAACCCGCGGTCGTCTTCGTGTTCGTGGCCGTGAATGGCGGCGTCAGCCATTTTCTGCCTCCTGCTGAATTCCCTTCGCGGCGCACGAGAGAATCCCCCACACGCAGCAATCCTTTCACGTTTTAGAATGTGACCCCCGCTGCGGCAAGCGACCGGTTTGATGCAGATCAAACTTTATTGTCGCACCTGAGGTCTTTTGCGCGGCATAGCCGTCCTTCAGCGCCCGGCTGAGGGGGAAGCAAGATCTTTAGCAGATGGGATGTCAGATCCGCGTGTCAAGGTAATCAGGCCGGGGCGGATCCGGGATGTCCGCGCCGCGCAGGTTGGTGGGGCGACAAGTTGGTATGGCGACAGGCCTGTGAACAGAGCTGGCGCAGGGGATTTGATTTAACTTGTCTGATAGCGCCGCGTTGCATCAGGAATTTGTTAAGAACTCAGAGGCTTGAATATCGGGTATGGCTTTCCCGACTGTCCGGTTCTGCGCCGACATGCGAGGGTAGGCCATCTGCAAAGCCCAAGTCTGCCACAATCCCGGAGCCGCGCCATGGCTGTATTTGACATCAACCCGATTGCCCGTCCCGCTGGGCTGCTGTCCGCGCTGGCGGGCACAGTGTCCGGCGTGTTTGAAACCCCGTTTGATCGCCGGGCCAAACGGCTGGCCAACCGTGTCGCCGAACTGCGCGCCCTGAGCGATGCGGAACTGGCAGCAAAAGGCCTGCGCCGCGACGATATCCTGACCCATGTGTTCAAAACGCGGGGCTAAATCTTGAGCGCCGCCAAAAAAAGTCATCGACTTTTTTGATCACTGTCCCGCTTGGCCGCTCCGTCACTGCAGACATGTCACTGCAGACCTGTCAGTTCAGGTCTTCCAGCAGCCGTCCGTGCCGCTTGGTTTCCCGCACCACATCCGCGAAAGTCTGCATCCCGCGGGCTTCCAGCATTGGGATCATGCGGACCAGAACTTCGGCAGTGGCCTGCGCATCGCCAAGCGCCGTATGCCGCAGTTCTGGCGGGATCGTAACTGCCAGACGATCGCACAGCGCATCCAGCGTGTGCGTCTGCGATGCGCCAAACAGCACGGCGGACAAAAGCACCGTGTCCAGAATGGGATGATCCCAATCCACCCCCATTCGGGCTTTGTGACGATGCAGAAAGGCCATATCAAACGGTGCGTTATGGGCGACAATGATGGAATCCCGCGCAAAGCCGTGGAACTGGCGGCCCACCACATCAATAGCGGGTTGACCGCGCACCATGGCGTCACTGACGTGATGCACTTTGGTTGAGGCGGGCGGGATCGGGCAGCCGGGATCGACCAGCTGGTTGATCCGTTCGCCTGCCACAATCCGGCCATTCACCACCCGAACCGCGCCGATCTGGACGATTTCATCCTTATGCGGCAACAGCCCGGTGGTTTCCGTGTCAAACACGGTAAAGACCAGATCGCGCAGGTGCATATCTTCGGCCACGCCGGCGGTGTCGCGCTCCAGTAGGTCGAAGTCATAGACAATCGGACGCGCATCTTCGGGCGCGATGTCCACATGATCGGCGTCGATGATCAACATATACCCACCGCCCTGCATCGGTTTCAGCCGCGCTTCATAGCGATGCGCTCCATCGCTGCTGGCGGCGGTCAGGGTGGTTTCCTTGCCGGTTTTGGCAGCGCGTGTTTTGGCGGTGCGCAGACTGTCCTGAGCAAAATAATCCCACAGCGGGGCGTTCAGGCGGGGCGGATGGATCTGGGCCAGAACCTCGGCGGCCTGCCCATCATACAGCACGATCTGATCCGCAGGGTTGACCAGGATTGTGGCCACCGGGATTTCTGTCAGCAACGCGGTAAGGCGTTGTTTTTCCTGGGCCAGACGTTCGGTTTCTGCGGCGACGCGCTCGGCGGTGGACAGGGCGGTGTCATTCAGCGCGCGGCTGACCGCATGGGCGGCGGGGGCCAGATCCCCCAGATAGCGCGCGGCCTGCAGATCCAGATCGCTGTCTACCCCGGCATGGGCATTGGCCCGCAACCCCGAGGCCAGCTTTTCGATTGGCTTGGCGACGTTTTCGTCAAACAGCAGCCAGATCCCGGCGGTCATGCCGATCAGGCCGAAACCGGACAGAATGGCGGTAAAAACAAAGGCCCCCTCGGCCCCGCTGCTTGGCAGGCGGTTCCAGCCCAGCCACAGCGCGCCAAGGACGATGGTGGCACCGCCCAGAGCCTGAAGACAGAAGAACAGGAAAATGCGCAAACGCAGGCTGAGGCGGTCCATCATGGCTTAGGTCTCCTGGCAGACGCTGCGCAACATTGGATCATCCGCCCCCACATCACGCCAAAGCGGTTCGGATCCGTCCCCAAGGACCGGATCGGCGCGGCGCGCACCGGGGCAGTCGATCATGAATTGCACCGATTGCAGGGGCTTCCAGCGCCCATACAGATAGGCATCCACCAGATAGAGCCCCTCTGTCTGGTCATTGGCCTGCAGATTGGCCAGATCCAGCGCCACAAACCGTTCGGTCAGAGGGGCGACAAAGGTCCAGGGGCGGTAATAGGATCTGCTTTGCACCGCGTGAGCGACCTCCACCCCTTCGGGCAGGGTGGCCGTGGTGCGGCTGTACCAGCTATATTCCGAAGAGATCGACGCAGCGATCATCGCGGCCCCGGCGCCCACAGGCACGGCCCATTTGGGCAGACGCCCGCCGCTGAGCCTGGACAGCAGCAACATCCCGCCCGCGCCCGCAAACCCCGCGGCAAACACCGCGATCAATTCCAGAAACATCTGTTTTCCCCCTCTTTGGGTCCAGCTGGACCCCGTTTTAGGTCTGGGCACTGGCCCTCCCGGCTGCGCCCAAAACTCTCCTCAGAGTTTTGCAAATTTCCTTGCGGAAATTTGGCTCACCCCAACATGCCCTTGCCATGCCCCACAGCGGATTGCAGTGATTTGACCACCACAAACGCGTCCCGCAGATGGCTGCGTTCAAAATCCGACAGATCCGCAGGGGCAAGGAAATTATCCGGACGCCCGCCCGCCTTGATCTGCGCCGCCTGATGTTCCAGCCGGGATTCCGCGATCAGATCATAGGCGTCCAGCAGATCCTGACCGCCCGCCGCGCTCAGCACACCTGCGTGAATCGCCGCCTCCAGCCGCGCACGGGTGTTTACCTCGACCAGCTTGCCCTGCAGCGCATAGACCCTGCCCAGATCGACCACCGGCACAACGCCGTTATGCTTCAGATCCAGTGTATTCTTGTGCTCGCCTGAACGGATCGTGGCAAAGCCGCGCAGCAGCCCCAGAGGCGGCGTGTGTTTTAGCGAATTGCCGACCATATGCGCCACAAAGATCGAATTCTTGGCCGCGGCGTTCAGCGTGTCTTCTTGCAGGTCTTCGAACAGGCCGGTGCTGCCGCCAATCGGGCGCAGATCGAACATCACAGATGCCAGCATCTGCGCCTCATTGTCGGGTTTGGCGATCCAGCCTTTGAAATAGTCGCGCCAGACCCGGACCGGCTGGCACCAGCGTGGATTGGTCGCCATCATATCGCCGGGGCAATAGACATAGCCGCAGATGTCCAGCCCGTCGCAGACGAATTTAGCCAGATCCGCGAAATAGCCCATCTGGGCGTCGCTCACCGCATCGTCGATCATGATGCAATTGTCCTGATCGCTGACGCCGGTCTGTTCCTGACGCCCCTGACTGCCGCAAGCCAGCCAAAGATAGGGCACGGGCGGCGGGCCGAATTTTTCCTCGGCCAAGGCCAGCAGGCGGCGCGTGGCGGTGTCGGCAATATCGGTGATCAGCCGGGTGACGATTTCGTGGCGGTTTCCGCCTGCGACCAGCTGCACCAGCAGTTGCGGAATGCGGGCTGTGACCTCGGCCATCTCTTCGGCTGTGGTGGCATGGGCAATTTCCGACACCAGCTCGGCCGAGCTGACCGCCTGAAACCGGGTCAGATCAGTCTGGGTGACGATGCCGACCAGCTTGCCGCCCTCAGTCACAGGCACATGGCCGATATGGCGTTCCATCATCAGATGCAGCACATCCGACCCGATGTCCGAGGGGGACAGGGTCAGCGGATCCGCTGTCATGATCGCCTCGACCGGTGTGTCAAAGGGCAGGCCGCCGGCGACGATCTTGCCCGACACGTCGCGGATCGTGGCGATCCCGTCCAGATGATCATCCTGCGTGACACAGACCGAGGACACGCGCGCATCGCGCATCAGCACAGCTGCCTCTTGCACCGTGGTGCCGGGGGGGCAGGTCAGCGGGTTGCGGCCCATCAGGGTTTCCACCCGGCTATGGGCCAGATCGTTTTTGCGCGGTTTGGCAGCGCGCGAGCGGTCAAAGAATTTGCGCGCGGCGGGCTGTTCGGCCAGCAGAGTGTCGAAATCTTCGGCGGGTAGGATCACCAGCAGCGTGTCTTCGATGGCGCGGGCCTGAGTGACGGCGCGCCCATCACGCAGCAACCCCCGTTCGCCAAAGGAATTGCGCCGTCCCAGTAGGGAAACCGGCACATCATTTTCGTCGCGCACCTCGACCTGACCTTCGTGGATCAGGAACAGCCCCTCCAGCTGTTCATCAAGGCGATAGATGTCGTCCCCGGCAAAGAACAATTTGGATTTGAATTTCGGCAGCAGCGCGTCAATCGCCTGCGGCGAGAGCGCATCATACGGGTGTACGGCGCTGAGAAACCGAGCCAGGGCAGGGGTGTCGAGGGGCATGAACGGGCCTTTATGCTGCAACGAACAAAATGTCTGGGCGCAGGGTATCGCGAATGCTGCAACCGCAAAAGAACCCAGATCAAATGGCACCGATTTGTTTGGCGTTTTTTTGCGAAAATGTGTGGGGGCGGGGGATAAAAGAACGGGGCGCCCGAACAGGCGCCCCGCTGTCCCCGATTGGGGATTTTGATCAGCGGATCTTAGTGATCCTGGGCCGCACCGGCACCACGGGGGATGCGGACGCTTTCCACCAGCTCTTCGATCTCGGTCGGGATCGGGTCGCTGGACTTGGACACGAAGTAAGCAACTGCAAAGTTGATCATCGCACCGATTGCGCCGAAGCTGGTCGATTTGATGGTCCCCAGCAGCGGGTCCGCGTCGGTGAAGCTGTTGGTGCCGGGGATAAAGAACCAGCCCTTGTGCAGGAAGATGTAGATCAGGGTCACGATCAGACCTGCCAGCATACCGGCCACGGCGCCTTTGTTGTTCACCTTGGTAAAGATGCCCATCATCAGAGCCGGGAAGATCGACGCAGCGGCCAGACCGAATGCCAGAGCAACGGTTTGTGCGGCGAAGCCCGGAGGATTCAGACCCAGATAGGTCGCAACCACAATGGCAACGGCCATGGCGATACGGGCCGACATCAGTTCGTTCTTTTCGCTGATATTCGGGGTCAGCTGACCCTTCATCAGGTCGTGCGACACGGCGGTCGAAATCGCCAGCAGCAGACCAGCAGCAGTCGACAGAGCAGCAGCCAGACCACCAGCAGCAACCAGACCGATCACCCAACCCGGCAGGTTGGCGATTTCGGGGTTGGCCAGAACCAGAATGTCGCGGTTGAACTTGGTCAGCTCGTTTTCGCTACCCCAGCCAGCGGCTTCCATCTTGGCAACAGTGTCGGCGTCTTTCTGGTTGAAATACGCGATTTTGCCGTCGCCATTCTTGTCTTCCCAACCCAGCAGGCCGGTTTTTTCCCAGGTCGCCATCCAGTTGTACTGCTCATCCGATGCGATGGTTTCAACCGAAACCGGCTCGCCCGATGCGCCGTTCGGCCACATCATTTCCGAGATGTTCAGACGTGCCATGGCACCAACCGCAGGGGCGGTCAGATACAGCAGGGCGATGAACACCAGGGTCCAGCCTGCCGACCAACGTGCGTCGGACACTTTGGGAACGGTAAAGAAGCGCATGATCACGTGGGGCAGACCCGCGGTACCGATCATCAGCGACAGGGTGAACAGAACCATGTTCAGCGTGTCAGCGTGGTGCGCGGTATACTCGTTGAAGCCCAGCTCGGTCACGATCTGGTCCAGCTTGGCCAGCAGCGGCTCACCGGATGCAGCGTGCTCGCCGAACAGGCCCAGGGCCGGGATCGGGTTGCCGGTCAGCTGCAGCGAGATGAAGATCGCCGGGATGGTGTAGGCCATGATCAGAACGCAGTACTGCGCAACCTGAGTGTAGGTCACACCTTTCATGCCGCCGAACACCGCGTAGGCGAACACAACCGCGGCACCGATGAACAGGCCGGTGGTGTTGTCCACTTCCAGGAAGCGGCCAAAGGCCACGCCCACACCGGTCATCTGACCGATCACGTAGGTGGTCGATGCAACGATCAGACAGATCACGGCCACAACACGTGCGGTCGAGCTGTAGAAACGGTCGCCGATGAATTCCGACACGGTGAACTTGCCGAACTTACGCAGATAGGGCGCAAGCAGCAGAGCCAGCAGAACGTAACCACCGGTCCAGCCCATCAGGAAGGACGAGTTGTCATAGCCGGTAAAGGCGATCAGGCCAGCCATCGAAATGAAGGACGCAGCCGACATCCAGTCCGCAGCCGTCGCCATACCGTTGGTGACAGGGTGAACGCCGCGACCGGCAGCGTAGAATTCCGATGTGGAACCCGCGCGGGCCCAGATCGCGATGCCGATGTACAGCGCAAAGGACGCGCCAACAAACAGCAGGTTAATGGTAAACTGATCCATCAGACTTATTCCTCAACGCCGAATTCACGGTCCAGCTTGTTCATCCGGGCAGCGTAGAAAAAGATCAGGCCCAAAAAGACCAGGATCGATCCCTGCTGCGCGAACCAGAAGCCAAGATCGGTGCCACCAACCGCAATACCCGACAGGGCCGGGCGCAGCAGAATGCCAAATCCAAAGCTGACGACGGCCCAGATAACCAGGCTCACCAGAATAATGCGCACATTCGCCGCCCAATAGCCCTTGTCGGCTTCGGCCTGTGCGTGAGTCGTTTGATCCGCCATGTCGCGGGTCCTCCTCTTCCTCCGTTATGTACCGGGCCTCTCCAGATCCCGGCACGGTTCTGTGCGCGCCCCCCTCTCCGAGGGCGCGCGCCACGTTCTGAAATCAGGCTGTGGCGGTCTTCACGATTGCCGAGAGGTCCCCGGCAATGGAATCAATCGCACCCATGGCGTCGACATGCTGCAGATTGCCTTTGGCGTGGTAGTAGCCAATCAGCGGAGCCGTCTTCTTGTAATATTCCATGAGGCGGAATTTCAGGCTTTCCTCGTTGTCATCGGCGCGCACGGGCTTGCCTGCGGCCTTGGCCTGTTCGGCGCGGCCAACGATGCGCTCGACGAGGATCTCGTCATTCACCTGCAGTTCGATCACGACATCCAGCGTCTGGCCGGTTTTTTCCAGCAGCGCGTTCAGTGCGTCGGCCTGGGCCAGGGTGCGGGGAAAGCCATCAAAGATGAAGCCATTGGCCTTCACCGAGGTCAGCTTTTCCTCGATCAGGCCGATGACGATCTCGTCGGTGACCAGCTCGCCACGGGCCATGACTTCGGCCACGCGCTTGCCCATCTCGGTGCCGCTGTCTTTGGCCTCGCGCAGCATGTCCCCGGTGGACAGCTGCACCATGCCCAGGTCTTTGACCAGGATTTCAGCCTGCGTGCCCTTGCCTGCGCCCGGAGGCCCAAGCAGGATCACGTTGACAGTGCGGGTGAGGCTATCGGTTGCTCCGTCCATGCCTCACGCCCCCCGGTTCATTCTGTTTTCGATGAGGTCATCGACGACGGCGGGTTCAGCGAGTGTTGAGGTGTCGCCGAGGGATCCGTAGTCGTTTTCTGCGATTTTGCGCAGGATGCGGCGCATGATTTTGCCGGAGCGGGTTTTGGGCAGGCCGGGGGCCCATTGGATCTGGTCCGGGCTGGCGAGCGGGCCGATTTCGGTCCGCACCCAGGTGCGCAGTTCCTTGTACAGCTCGTCCGTGGGTTCGACGCCATTCATCAGGGTGACATAGCAGTAAATGCCCTGGCCCTTGATG
>JAOASD010000016.1 GCA_025210265.1 Pelagimonas sp. | reverse complement strand
GCCGCTTGTGGCGGCTGCGGCCTGTGCGGCCATGCCGTTGCTGGCTAGCGGCGAGGCACAGGCGCAGGCCGATGCGATGGCGCAACAGATGCGCGACGGTATGAATGCGGCTTTGGCGGATCGGGGGGTGCACGGTCTGGCCTATGGGGACAGTTCCATCTTTCATCTCTATTTCGGGCGCAGCACCTTGGAGGGGCTGACCCCGGCGCAGATCCGAGGCCTGCCCAAAGCGCGGGTCAGTGCCTATCGCGACGGGATGCTGAAGCGTGGTGTGGACATGATGGCCTATACCTCGGGTCTGACCTCGGCCGCGCATACGCCCGCCCTGATCGACGCGGCGCTGGATGCGTTTGACGACACGCTTTCCGAAATGATCGACAGTGGGGTTCTGTCATGACTCTTCCCACACAGGCCCGCACCGTCATCATCGGCGGAGGCGTCATTGGATGTTCAATCGCCTATCATCTTGCGCGGGAAGGGCGCAAAGACATCGTTGTGTTGGAACGGTCAAAGCTGACCAGCGGCACCACATGGCATGCGGCGGGGCTGGTGCGCCGTTTACGGCCTTCGGCAACATTGACCAAGCTGATCAACTATTCGATCGACCTTTATGGAGAGCTTGAGCGCGAAACTGGTCAGGCCACTGGCTGGGTGCAGACGGGCTCATTGACGTTGGCGACCAACCCGGACCGTCTGACCAATATCAAGCGACAGGTGTCATTGGGGCGCGCCTTTGGTCTTGAAGCCGAGGTCGTCGATGCTGCCCGCGCAAAAGAGCTTTGGCCGCTGATCAAGGTGGATGACGTGATCGGCGCGGTCTGGTCGCCTTCGGATGGGCGGGTCAACCCGTCTGATGTTGCTCTGGCATTGTCCAAAGGCGGCAGGGCCCGCGGCGTGCGTTTTTTCGAAGATACCCGCGTATCCGGTCTGCAAAAGAAAGGCGGGCGGATTTCAGGCGTCGAAGTGGGCGATCATGTGATCGAAGCGGAAGAGGTGGTTATTGCCTGCGGGCTATGGTCGCGCGAGATTGCCGCGATGGCCGGGGCACATATGCCGCTATATGCCTGCGAACATTTCTATATCCTGACCAAGCCTTTGCCAGAGGTTCAGGCCCTGGGCAAAGGCGCGCACCTGCCGACACTAAACGATCAGGATGCGTTTCTTTATGCCCGCGATGATGTCGAAGGGCTGCTTGTTGGGTCGTTCGAACCGCATGCCAAAGGGCTGCCTCTGGACCGGCTGCCCAGAGATTTCTCGTTCGACCTGCTGGACGAGGACTGGGACCATTTCATGCCGATGATGGAGAACGCCCTGCGCCGCATCCCGGCGTTGGAACAGGCCGAAGTGCGGATGCTTTTGAACGGGCCGGAAAGCTTTACACTCGACAGTCAGTTCATGATGGGAGAAAGCCCCGAAGTGCCGGGCCTGTTCCTGATGGGCGGGATGAACTCGACCGGTATTGCGCTGGCAGGCGGGGCGGGCAGGGCAATGGCCGAGTGGATCATCGCCGGTGAGCCAACCATGGAGCTGAACGAGGCCGATATCCGCCGCTTTTCTCCGGAAATGAACGTGCTCGGCGCCTTGGAGGCGCGTATCCCCGAAGTGTTGGGTCGGCACTATGACAATCCCTATCCCGGTCGAGCTATGGCAACAGCCCGAGGCCAGCGCCGTTCGCCTATCCATGCGGGACTGGCGGCGGCTGGTGCACAGTTTGAGGCACGCGGCGGCTGGGAACGCGCGCTGCATTTCGGCGGGGATGCGGCACATTTGCCGCTGACCTTTGGCGTGCCAGCCTGGCGCGAACAGGTGGGCCAGGAGGTCGAGGCATGTCGCTCAGGCGCAGCCATTCTGGACCAAAGCGCCTTTGGCAAGATCATGGTGCAGGGGCCTGATGCCCGTGCCTTCCTCAACCGGCTTTGTGCAGCACAGATGGATATGCGCATTGGTCGGATCGCCTATACACAGATCCTGAATGCGCGCGGAGGTGTGGAAAGTGACCTGACGGTTCAGCGCCATGGCCAGGACGCCTATCTGATGATCGTCGGTGCAGGGGAAACGGTGCGGGTTCTGAAACGTATGCGTGAAACCCGTCAGTCCAACCGTGTCGAATTTACGGACGTGACCAGCGGCTATGCCATTCTTGGTCTTGCAGGTGCGCAGGCGCGTGACGTTTTGCAGGCCACGTCAAACACGCCTTTGCCTGATCTCAAGCGGTTTCAGTTTGCGCCGGTTGAAATAGGCCTTTCGCGCGGTTGGGCTGGCCGGTTGTCATTCACCGGCGAAGAGGGGTTTGAGCTGTATATCCCGTCGGATATGGCGATGGCGGCCTATGAGGCGCTGCTTGTGGCGGGGGCTGCGCACGCAGGGCTATATGCCAGTGGATCGCTGCGGATCGAAAGCGGTTTTCGCGCCTTCGGTCATGAACTGACGCCGGGAACCACACCGCAAGAGGCCGGTCTGGGTGCGTTCTGCGCATCGGGTACGGGATTCGTCGGAGAAGATGCCTTGCGCGAACATGTGCGCGAACGGTGCATCATATCGTTGCTGTTTGATGATCCCGACGCCATCCCGCTGCATGATGAACCCGTCTATTTTGGCGACCGGGTGGTGGGACAGGTGACATCAGCCGCGTGGAGCTATCGCTTTGGACGCTCGGTGGCGTTGGCCATGGTTGATGTGTCCTCGACCGATTTTGACAAACAAATCATTGTCTCGGGTTTTGAAGTCGAAATCGCCTGCAGGCGGTTCAGTGCCCGCGCATCTTTCAAACCTGCAAAAGAGGCCTTTCAATGACCGAGACCCTGCGCACAACGCGTGTTGCCATCATTGGTGGCGGGATCATGGGGGTCGCAGCCCAGTACCAACTGGCCGAGAACGGCTGGACAGACACGATCCTGTTTGAAAAGGCCGAGCTGACCAGCGGCTCTACATGGCATGCCGCCGGGCAGATCGCCCATGCGGTCGGCAGCCGCCTGATGGGCTGGATCAACAAAACATCGATCGAGACATACAAACGCGTCGAACAGGAAACCGGACAAAGCATTGGTTGGCATGAGGTTGGTGGTATCCGGGTCGCGACCACGGATGACGAGGTCGACTGGATGAAATCAATCATGGGTGTCGGCAAGCTGCTTGACCTGCCGATGGAACTGATCGGACCGGACGAGGTCGCGCGCATAAACCCGTTTTACAAAGTGGATGACATAAAGGCGGCAGTGCGTACCTATGAGGACGGACACATTGACCCCTCGGGCGTCACGATGGCGCTGGCAGCTGCGACGCGGGCGCGTGGCGCGGTGATTGAACGCAACACCCGTGTCCTAGGGGCGTCCCGCAGAGGCGACATGTGGTTGTTGCGCACTGAAAAGGGCGATGTGCTGGCCGAACATGTGGTGATCGCTGCCGGATCTTACGCCAATCAGGTCGGCGCATGGTTCGGTTTGAAAATCCCGTCGGTGTCCTGCCTGCATCATTATCTTGTCACGGATACTGTGCCGGAGTTCCTAGATCGTCCTGAACTGCCGGTAATGCGCGACAATGCCTATGGTGGCTATATCCGGCAGGAACAGAAATCGGCGCTGATCGGGATATACGAAGGTCATGTCTGCCCGACAGTCTGGGAAATGCCCGAGGGCGCGCCCTGGGCCGCTGAGAACGAACTTTTTGCGGCGGATTTTGACTCGATCGGGGATTTCCTGACGGTGGCCTTCGACAAGATGCCAAATCTGGCTGAGCTGGGCATCAAACGCACCGTACGCGGTGCCATCACACATACGCCGGATGGCGGTATGCTGGTTGGCCCAAGCGGCGCGCCGAATGTCTGGCTGTCCTGCGGATCTTCCATCGGTCTGGCATGGGGCGGTGGTGCGGGCAAGGTTCTGGCTGACTGGATGGTGCATGGCGAGGCCGAGATCAACACGCGTGGCTTTGATCCTCGTCGCTACGGAACGTTTGCCGATGATGTGTTCATTATCGAACGTACCAAAGACGAATTCATGCGGCGCCACGATACGCCTTGCCCCGGCAAGCAATTCAACAGCCTGCGCCCGCTGAACCGTCATCCGCTGTATGATCGCCTTGCGGCCAAAGGCGCAGTCTTTGGCGAGATCGCCGGGTGGGAGCGGCCGCGATATTTCGGAGACCTGGGGGAAGTCGAACAGATCGGCTGGGGGCATCACCCCTGGCATGCGAACGCAATGGCCGAGGCCAAGGCCACCCGCGCCGCTGCGGGGGTGATTGACCTTTGTGCCTTTGCTCAGTTCGAAATCATAGGAAAGGATGCAGGGGCTTTGCTGGATCGGCTGTCAGCCAACCGTATTCCTTCCAAAGTCGGCAGGATGAGCCTGAACCATCTGTTGACGCCAAAGGGGCGGTTTGAAACCGAAATCACCATCTGGCGCATGGCTGAAGACCGTTTCTTTACCGGCTCTCCTATTGCGCGCGTGACGCCGGACTTTGAGTGGATCAGATCCCATATCCGCCCGGACGAAGATGTGACGATGATCAATCGAAGTGCTGATTGGGGGATGCTGGCCCTTTCGGGCCCCGCTTCGCGTCGTATTTTGTCAGAGCTGACAGAGGCTGATCTGTCCAATGGTGCCTTCCCCTGGTTGTCAGGCCAAGAGATTCGCGTTGCAGGTATCGATTGCTATGCACTGCGGGTGTCCTTTGTGGGCGAACTGGGCTGGGAGTTGCACGCGCCTTTGGACCGGATCGCACCACTGTATGACGCGCTGTTCAAGGCGGGCGCAGCGCATGGTCTGACCGATCTCGGGTCTTACGCCTTCAATGGTATGCGCATGGAAAAGGCCTATCGTGCCAGCGGCGAGCTGACCACTGATGTTGGTCCGCTGGATGTAGGGCTGGACAGGTTTGTTGTCAGCGAAGGGCGCATGTTCATGGGGCGCGAAGCGCTGCTTGAGTGCTCCCCTGAGTGGGAACTGCTCTACGCTGAGCTTCATGACGATGACATCGACATCCACGGCGGCGAACCGGTACTGTTGAACAGCGAGCCTGTCGGCCTGACCACATCGGGCGGATATGGGTACACCGTTGGAAAATCCCTTGGCTGGCTGTTTGTGCGCAAAGGCACCCCGCACACAGGGCTGAGCGTACAGATCCTGAACCGGGAGATTCCCGTCACCATTCATTCAGATGCCCTGTTCGACCCGCAGAATCTGCGGCCCAGATCCGAGGATTGAAACCATGACGACAATCAATGGCGGTCAGGCCGTCTATCGCGTTTTGAAAGCCAATGGCATCGACACTGTGTTCGGTCTGTTGGGCGGTTCCATGCTGGAACTTTATGATGCCATGTATCAGGGCGGTGAGATCGCCTATGTCGGCGCCCGCGACGAGCGTGCCGCGGGGCATATGGCCGATGCCTGGGCACGAATGACCGGCAAGCCCGGCGTTGTACTTGGGGCTCAGGCCGGACCCGGTGTGGTCAATATCGTGACGGCGGTCGCCGAAGCGCAATTGGCCTATGCGCCGCTGGTGGTGATCGCAGGAGCGATCACCCGGGCCGATCAATGCAAGGATACGTTTCAGGAAATCGATCAGGTGGCGCTGTTTGCACCCATTTGCAAACGCTCGGTGATGGTCACTGATCCCGCGCGCCTGGCCCCGATGCTGGAAGATGCAATCCGTCTGGCCAATACCGGACGGCGCGGGCCGGTGGTGCTGCATGTGCCGCGCGATTTATTTGCGGCCGAAGTGCCTGCAATTGACCCAGAAGCGGTGAATATCGCCCGCCCGGGGCCTGCGGCACCTGAAGACATCGCTGCAATCGCGCAGATGTTGGCAGATGCAGAGCGTCCGGTGATATTTGCCGGTGGCGGCTTCAAGTGGAGCGCCGGGCGCGCTGCCTTGACAGCGCTGGCTGAGAAACTGGAAGTGCCCATTGTCGCCTCGACCGGTCATGCGGATGTGATGCGCCACAATCATCCGTGGTTTGCAGGGCAGGCGGGGCCGCGCGGAAATCGGGTTGCCAGCCGCCTGACCAAAGAGGCGGATGTGATGGTT
>JAOASD010000015.1 GCA_025210265.1 Pelagimonas sp. | reverse complement strand
AGCGAGAGCAAAACACCCGGATCCATTCCGAACCCGGCCGTTAAGTGCCTCCGCGCCAATGGTACTGCATCTTAAGGTGTGGGAGAGTAGGTCACCGCCAAACCTAGAAAAGAGCTAAAAACATCTCTCTAAACGATGAAACACCCTCTTCCCGAATATGAAAGCTAGGTTCGTGCCCTACGGTCACGTTTGATCCTGCAACCGCTGCCGGTTAGACCGGCGCAGCGGTTTGAAGGGAATGTGCAGATGGCAACGGTTTCAGGTTATTCTGATCAAGATATTCTGGCGCTTGCGGATCATCCCGATCCCTTCTGGAAGTATTTCCGGGTGACAGCGGATGATCTGGATGGGTTCCAGCACACCAACAATGCTGTCTATCTGAAATGGATGGACGCAACCATTTGGGAGCACACACGTCACGTTGGGCTTTCGGAACAGGCCTGCCTGGATTTGAACCGGGGTATGGCGGTTGCCAGGCATGAAATCGACTATCTGGTCTCTGCGCGTCTGGATGATGAGATCGTCGTGTTCAACTGGGTGTCAGCGAATGACGGACGGTTGCGTGCCTCGCGGCAATTGCAGATTGTACGGTTGGGCGATGGGAAAACACTGGTGCGGGGGCAGTCGCATTATGTCTGCACCAACCTGCAGACAGGGCGCCCGACGCGGATGCCCGAGATTTTTAAAACAGCATATAAGCCTATGATTTAAAACTGGTTTGACGGCCCTGTTTGGGTCTTGCGGACCTCGCCCTGTCCTCAATTGACTGGGGGTTGGACAAATGCGCCCGCCACACGGGTGGCTCTGTTTTATCTTTCCTGCCCTGATGGCTGGCCTGAAGTGTCAATAAATTGGCCTCTGAGGGCATGGCTTTGCTGGTGTGACCTTTGGGAAAATAAACCCGGAGGAGATTGCGCGGGGGAACAGGCCCCGCTGAGCCCGGTCTGACAGACCTGGGCGCGATCGGCATATCAGGGAGGAAAAGATATGAAACTCAAACACATGGCGATCAGCTGTGCGCTGGCTCTGACAGCTTGGGGCAGTGCAGTGCAGGCGGAGACCACTTTGAAACTGGCCACTGTTGCGCCTTTGTCCTCGCCTTGGGGGCAATGGGCCCAGGGGGTTGCGGACCAGATTGCGGATGCGTCTGGCGGTGAACTGAAAATCGAAGTGATTGGCGATGCGCAGCTGGGGGATGAACAGACCATTCTGCGGCAGGGCATGAAGGGCCGGGTCGATCTGGTGATGGTGTCCAACATTCCGCTGTCGCTGATTGGGCAGGAACTGGATCTGGTGTCTTCGCCCTACCTGTATGACAGCGTGGAGCAGGGCAGCTGTGTCGCCTTTAACCACCTGAGCGACATTCTGGGCCCCAGCCTTGAGGCCTCGGGATTGGCACCGCTGTCCTGGATGGAGGTGGGCAACTATCTGGTCTTCTCCAAAGAGGCCGCGCGGACGCCGGATGCCCTGGCAGGGCGCAAGGTGCGTGTCGCTGCAACCACGGCGGATGCGCTGTTTGCAAACAAATTGGGGGCGGTTGGGGTGCCAATGGGCACGTCCGACACCATTCCCGCGCTGCAGACCGGGAATGTGGAGGCCGCCTTTCTCCCCGGTGTGTTTGGCATCGCGATTGGCACCCATAAGGTCGCGCCGCATGTGACTGTCAGCAACCACACCCGCCTGATCGGCACGGTGGCCCTGTCGCAGCGCAGCAAAAAGAAACTGAGCGCGCAAGAGCTGGAATGGCTGTCGGCCTTTACGCTGGGGGGCACTCAGCTGTCCAATGCGGTGCTGGGGGCCGAAGGGGCGCTGCTTGGCAAACTCGAGGGGGCAGGCCTGCCGGTTGCGCGTCTGACCGAAGAGGAGGTCGCCGCCTGGCGCGGGGCTGCGGATGGCATTCGCACCGAACTGGCCGAGGAGCTGGGCCCCAAAGCGATCGCGATCCTGAAAGAGATCGAAGCAGCCAAACTGGCCTGCGGATCCTGATCGTTTCATGAGACTGCTTCGTATCTTGATGAGATGCGAAGCCATCGTGGCGGCGCTTGCCTATGCCGCCACGACGGCTTTGCTATTGGCGGATGTCATCGCGCGGGAATTCTTTTCCCAGGCGCTGTGGGGGGCACAGCAGACCGCGGTGCTGGGCAGTATTCTGGCGGCGATGGTGGGGCTGACACTGGCCACGGGGCGCAGCGCCCATTTTCGCCCGGAATTTGCTGACGGGTTGCTGCGCTTTGCGGCCGTGGATCGTCTGGGCGATCTGATTTCGGCGGTTCTGTTGCTGATCTTTGGGTATTTCGCGGTCGAGTTTGTGATGGAATCCCGGAATTTCGCGGATCGCGTTCCGGTGGTGAACATCCTGCTGTGGCCGGTTCAGATCATTGTTCCTTATGCGTTGGCCTCTTCGGCGGTGAAACATCTGATTTTCGCCTGGAACCCGGATGCAAAATCACAACTGAAGGTGGGCTGACATGGATGGCATCATTCTTTTGGGGATTGTGATCGCGATGCTGGCTCTGCGTCAGAACGTGGTTTTGATCCTGCTGATTGTCACAGCCTATATCCAGCTGGTCTGGGCCGGGGGCGATGTTCTGTATGTGATCGAGGATCTGTGGTCGTCGATGGACAACAAGGTGTTGCTGGCAATTCCGATGTATATCATCGCGGGCAAGCTGATGTCGCGCGGGTCCATTGCGCGCGATCTGATTGCGATGGTGCGTGCGGCGACAGATTGGATGCCCGGTGGGCTGGGGATGGCGTCGGTGCTGTCCTGTGCGCTTTTTGCGGCGGTGTCCGGGTCGTCTGCGGCGACGCTTTTGGCGGTGGGGGTCGTGATGTATCCGGCGCTGAAAGAGGCCGGCTATTCCGAAAAATTCGCGATTGGCGCAGTGACCTCTGCCGGGACATTGGGCATTCTGATTCCGCCTTCGATCCCGCTGATCATCTATGGCATCGTGACCGAAACCAGCGTGGCGGATCTGTTCCTGGCTGGGATTATTCCGGGCATCCTGCTGACAGCGATTTTTGCCTTTTATTCTATGGGGACAAATCTGAACAACGCGCGCGGGACGTTTTCGTTGGGGCGGTTGCTGAGCGCTGTGCGAAAGGGCCTGTTTGCGTTGATGACGCCGGTGATCCTGCTGGGCGGCATTTATTCAGGCTATTTTTCCCCGACAGAAGCTGCAGCTGTGGCTGTGGGATATGCCATCCTGGTCGAGCTGATCGTCTATCGTGAATTGTCGTCCAAGGATTTCTTTGACGAATTTGTATCGACCGCTGTGATGCTGGGGACGCTGTTTCCGATTGTTGCGGTGGCGCTGTCATTGAAATCCGTATTGGCCATCGAAGGCGTGCCAGCAGCGTTTGCAGAGTGGCTGCAAACCGTGTTCACCAGCAAGATTGCGTTTCTGTTGGCATTGAATGCGGCCTTGCTGTTGGTGGGCTGTCTGATCGACGTGGTGTCTGCGATTTTGCTGTTGGGGCCTGTCCTGCTGGCGGCTGCGGCGCATTTCGGGATCAACCCGGTGCAGCTGGGGATCATCATGATCATCAATCTGGAAATCGGATTGCTGACGCCGCCGATCGGGTTGAACCTGTTGGTGGCCTCCGGGGCCTTTAAGAAACGGTTTTCCGTTGTCAGCCTGTCGGTCATTCCCTTCATCATATTGATGCTGATTGCGTTGCTGTTGGTGACGTTCATCCCTGAATTGACCCTGTATTTTCTGGAATAGGGCGCGCCCAGGCCGCCCTGGCCACACGAGATATAAAAACGACCGCCCAGGGGAACCGGGCGGTCGTTTTTTGTGTCGGGGGGATTACCGGGCAACCCGGACCGATTGGCCGGGCTGCGGTATTTTCCTGATCAGGCGCGGACTTTTTTGACGGCTTTGCCGTTTTTCCAGAACCGGTACATCACACGCAAAGCGGGCCAGACCCCGTCGGGCTTTGTCTGGACTTTTTTGCCCTGGCTGATGCGTTCGATCTGCATCGTGTACCAGCTGATCTCCATGATCGCCATGGCGTCGATCTTTTTCAGGCCCGAGCGGATCGGCGCAACGGGGGACACGTGACCGGGGTTGTTCAGCACATGAGTGCCGAATTTCGGGTCCGAGGCAAACGGGCGCGCCACGCCAGCCATGTCCAATGCCCCTGTGGCCAGCGCCTCGGACATACCTGCCGACGACCGGAACCCGCCCGTGACGACCAGAGGCGTGGTGATCTGGCTTTTCACCTTTTCAGCATATTCCAGGAAATAGGCTTCGCGCTTTTTGGTGCTTTCCTTTTTGAGCTCTTGCTTGCCCTTGCGGTTCACGGGGTTTTCCCAGGATCCGCCCGAGATTTCGATCAGGTCGATCCCCAACGCATCCAGACGTTTGGCGACAGCAATCGAATCCTCTTCGGTAAAGCCACCTTTCTGGAAATCCGAGCTGTTGATCTTGATGCCGATATTGAAGCCCGGACCGGTCCGGGCGCGGGTGCGTTTGTAGATTTCTTCGACAAAGCGGAACCGGTTGTCAAAGCTGCCGCCCCATTTGTCTTCGCGCCGGTTGTGATGCGGGGACAGGAACTGGCCGATCAGATAGCCATGGGCCCCGTGCAGCTGCACCCCGGTGAACCCTGCGGTTTCCAGCCGGGCGGCGGCTTCGGCGAAACTGTCGATGATGGTTTCGATTTCCGCATCTTCCAGAACCCGAGGCGGCACGAACATATCATTGGGGATCGGCACCATCGAGGGCGCGACCGGGGCATCGTTCACCATTTTGGGGGATTGTTTGCCGGGGTGGTTCAGCTGCGGCCAGATATGGGTGTTGGTCCGTTTGCCGGTGGCGGCCCATTTGCGCAGCAGGTCCATATTGGTGTCCAGCAGGGCATCGACGACCAGCGGTTCGTTCATATGCTTGCCATCGACCATCATATTGCCGGTGATCAGCAGGCTGGCACCGCTGTCAGCCCAGGTTTCATATAGCGAGACATGGGCCGGCTGGACCTTGCCATCGGGGGTTGCAAGCGCCTCGTTCATGGACGCTTTGCAGATCCGATTGCGCAGCACGGTGCCGGATTTCAGGGTGAGCGGATCTGTGAGAACAGCCATCAGTTGGGCCTCCCGTTAAGTGTGTTTCTGTTAGGCAATTGCCTGAATTACTGGATCTTGCGGCGGCGAAAGCGCAGCGCCTGAAGTCTTTTCAGGCTGTTGAACATGAAATTGTCCCAGGGCGGCGCGACAAAGGCGGTGGCATTGATCCGGCCTTTGCGGACCACGCCTTTGGCCTTGGAAAAATTGCGGAACCCTTCTTCGCCGTGATAGTGGCCCATGCCGGACGGGCCGATTCCGCCAAAGGGAATATCATCCGCCATTACGTGGCTCATGGTGTCGTTCACACAGGCACCGCCTGCATGGGTGCGGGCCAGAATGTCACGCGCGCGGGCTTTGTCCCAATCGAAATAGTAAAAGGCCAGCGGGCGGGGCCTGTCATTCACATAGGCCACGGCCTCGTCGAGCGTGTCATACGGGAGAATGGGCAGGATCGGGCCAAAGATTTCCTCGCGCAGCACCAGCATGTCATCTGTCGCCCCCAGAACCAGGGTCATCGGCATTTTGCGGGTGTCTGCAAAGGTTTCGTTCTTCGGGTTGATCGTGATCAGTTCAGCGCCTTTTTCGGCGGCGTCCTTCAGATACCCTTCCAGGCGGGTTTTCTGCCGCTCTGTGATGATTGCGGTATAGTCCTGATTGTCGCGCAGGCTGGGATAGGCTTTGCTGATGGCCTCTGCAAAGGCGGTGCTGAAGGCGGCAACCTGATCGCGCGGGCACAGGATGTAATCCGGTGACACGCAGACCTGCCCGGCATTGATGCCTTTGCCAAAGGCGATCCGGTTGGCGGCCTCTTTGATCGGGAAATCCTTGTGGATCACGACAGGCGACTTGCCGCCCAGTTCCAGTGTCACAGGGGTCAGGTTGTCAGCCGCGGCCCGCATGACGATTTTGCCAACCTGCGTGGAGCCCGTGAACACCAGGTGATCAAAGGGCAGTTTGGTAAATTCGGTCGCAACATCCACGCCACCGGTCACAACGGTGACTTCGTCTTCGTCAAAAATACCCGCGATGATTTCTTGCAGAAGATCCCCGGCGGCGGGCGCAAATTCCGAAGATTTCAGCATCGCGCGATTGCCTGCGGCCAGCGCCCCGACCAGCGGCGACAGCGCCAGAAAGATCGGAAAGTTCCAGGGCACGACAATCCCGACCACGCCGACGGGCTGATATTGAACCTGCACGCTGGCAGGCATCAGGGTCAGCGGCGCATGGCGGCGCTGCGGTTTCATGAATTTGCGCAGCCTTTTGCGGTAAAAGGCGATACCGTCCAGCAGGGGCATGATTTCCGCCAGCTCGGTTTCGGCGGCGGAGCGGTTGGAAAAATCCTGGCTGACCGCCGCGATGATGCGGGCCTTATTGTCGATCAGCGCGTTGTGCAGTTTGTCCAGCCGACGGATGCGGGTGGCCCGGTCTGGCATGGGATCGGCCAGATAGGCTTTTTTCTGCGCCAGAAGCAGGGCCTCCAGATCGGGCGCCGGGGGGGATACGGGGGTCAGATGCGGTGCGGACATCAGAGCGTTCCTTTCTCAGACGTAATCGGTGACGGGCCCGAAACCCATAGAGGCGTGCATCGCGTTTTTGCGATCCAGCCATTCGGCTTCGTCCCCCGGAAAGGGCAGAACCATGCCGCCTTCGACGACCCAGTTGGATTCAATGCCGATCAGCGTGACCAGCACCTTGTCCAAAGACAGCTGCGCGGCCTGTGCCACCCTTTGGTGCATCTGTTCATGCAGCTTGTCATACAGGCCTTCGGTACGGTCCCCGCCCATGCGGACATTGCCGTTCACCCCCAGGATCGTGCCACGTTTCATCCGGTAGCCGGTCATGAAGACCACATTGACAAATTCCGACGGCGCGCCGGTCAGGCCGCAATGCACGTCCGTGATCACCTGCGCGATGTCAAAGCGGATCTGTTCGGCAAAGGGTTTTTTGGATGCGAGTGTATAAAGGGGCATGTGCGGTCCTCCCTTATTGATTGAAATGGGTGATCAACATGCCGTGCCGCATCTTTGCGAACATCGCGCGCGAAAACAGCTTGCCCAGATAGCTGACCCGGCCCAGAGGCGACAGGCGGGTCAGGTTGCCCTTTAGAATGTCGCTATAGCGGGATTGGTCAAAGGCCCCGACAGACACCTGATCGGGATGCTGCCCGGTGATCGCCCGCCAGCTTTTGTCGATTTCCAGCATAAAGGCCTCGCGGCGCTGGGTGGCGAACCCGTCCGGGACTTCCATCGACACGGTCGAGGACCGGGACCAGCGCCGGTCGGTGATGGTGTGCTGCCTGGCGGCAATGTTCCAGATGATTGTCAGCTTTTCATCGCAGACATGTTCTGCATAAAGTGAGCGCACAACCGTTTCGAGCGACCGCATCTGTTCGATCGAAATCTGGCCCTCTTGGATAGCGATAAGAGATCTCATAATTTCCTCCCTGACCTTAACATCATGCGTGGATCAGCGGATGGCCATGGTGCGTTCGGTCAGCTTTTTGACATATTCGGCCAAATGTGCTAGCCTGGCCAAATGCAGAACGACACAAAGAAACGGCTTCCGGGGAGCCTGCGAATCCTGTGTGAAACAGCCCCGGATTTCGGGGTAGAGGCCGAACAGTGTCTTGAGGGCACCGGGGTGGTTGTGTTCGATCTGTATGACAACACCAAAACCATCACACTGGCGCAGGAACTGGCGGCGATCGAAAATTTCCTGCGCTTTGCCGGGGATCACAGCGATCTGGGCATTCAGGTTGGTCGCCGGTATCGCCCGCAGGTCTTTGGCATCTGGGGCTATGCCATCCTAAGCAGCCCGACATTCCGCGCCAGCCTGAAAGTCGCGACAGAATACGCCAACCTGTCCTTTTTGATTGCGGCGCTGACGGTGAATGAAACGCATGATCCGCCGTTGCTGAGTTTCGACGCCATCGCCCTGCCGCCGCATATCCGCAGCTTTGTTCTGCAGCGGCATCTGACGGTGGTGTCCAATTTCAGCAGTGTCCTGCTGCCCGATTTCAAACTGTCGAATTTTGTGTTTGAAACCACACTCGAGGATCCAAAGGTCGCCGAGGCGATCGAAGCCGGGCTGGGCATGACCGTGCGCCTGAAATCGGAACATGATGCGGTTTTGATGTCGAACACGTTTCTGGACATGCCGCTGCCCAAACATGATCCCGACGTCATGGAAAATTGCCTGAAGCAGTGCCGGGATTTGCTGAAAAACAGCAAGGTCGCGGATCAGAACTGGTCTGCCAAAGTGCGGGATGTGGCGCTTTTGGATCTGCGGAATGATCCCAGCATCGGGGCCACGGCGCAGAAATTGGGGGTGTCGGAACGGACCCTGCGCCGCCGTTTGTCCGAAGAAGGCACCAGTTTCCGCAGCATTCTGGTCGAAGCGCGCCTGGTCATTGGGCATGAATTGCTGCGCGAAGCCAAGCTGGATGTCTCGACCGTGGCCTATCGCACGGGATATTCAGAACCTTCCAGCTTTGTCCGGGCCTTTACGCAGCATTTCGGATATTCGCCGGGCAAGGTCAAATTCGCAGCGCGCGATCCGATACAGCAGATCCAGTAGCTGTTAGGGCGAGGGTGCGGCGCAGGCGGCTACCCAAATGTGGTTTTGGCAAGACCCTGCAGCAGGTTCAGCAGCCAGATATGTACGGGGTCGTTGTCCCGACTGCGGTGCCAATGCAGATACATATCCACATTGGGGCAGTCGAACGGCAAGGCCAGACAACGCAGGCGGCCTTTGGCCTGTAGGGGCAGGGCCAGACGCTGCGGGACGACGGCAATCAGATCCGTATCGGCCACAATAGACGGGATCGACAAAAAGCTAGAGACCTGCACCTCGATATTGCGCCGGGGCAGCGCGTCGCCCATCAGAAATTCCAGCGGCGTGTGGCGGCGGCTGTTCTGTGAGCGGATCCATTCGGACCGGCGCATCAAAGACACCTGCGGCAGCGTTTCAAAATCCTCTAATGTGACGGATGTGCCGATCCGGGGGTGGTCGGCAGCGGCAATCAGAGTCAAAGGTTCATTCACCAAAAGCAAAGACCCGAAATCCCGACCGGGCAGGGGGCTGTAATCCAGCGCATAGGTCAGGCTGCCATCTTTCATACGTGCGGGAATGTCGGTGATGATGTCGGGGTGGATCTTCCAGGTCAGTTTCGGAGCGACCGCGCGCAGGTGCCGCAACAAGGCTGCCGCCCACAGGTATTCTGCGGCATGGTTCATCGAAATGTTGATCGTGCGCGAAAATGTTTCCGGGACAAAATCGGCATCCTCGAAACTGTCGCGGATCTCGACCAGTGCGGGGGCGATCCGTTTGTGCAGCTCCATGGCGCGCTGTGTGGGCTTTAACCCATGCCCGGTGCGCACGAACAGGTCGTCTTCATAGCTGAGGCGCAGCCGTTTCAGCGCGTTGCTGACAGCGGGTTGGCTCATGTTCAGACGTTCTGCCGCGCGGGACAGATGCTGTTCCCGCATCAGCGCATCAAAGATCGGAAGCAGATTTAGATCGTGATTTCTAAGCATTACATGATATTCACGCCAGTGATAATTCTATTTTGTATTATCAATTTGTGATGATAACAAGTTCTCGTATCCTTCCTTCCCATGGATTCGAAGGGAGGAGCGAGCCATGAATGATGAAGCCCGCGAAAAGTTTCGCGCCCGCTATCGGGCAGCGATCAGCCCGCGATACAGCGGCTATCTGCATGTTGCAGTGGTGCTGCTGGGGGCGGGTGGTCTGATTGGCTGGGGCATATCCCAGCTGGTTGATTTCCACTGGACCCAATTGTGGTTCGTTGTACTGACCTATTGCATTTACAACTGGGGCGAATGGGCGTCGCACCGCTATTGGGGCCACGAAAAAACCAAGCTGTTCAAGTTCTTTTATCAACGTCACACCGGCGATCATCACACGTTCTTTGTGGAACATGATATGGAATATCAGATGGTGCTGGACTGGCGCGTCGTTGTCTTTCCGATCGCGCTTTTGGTTGCGACGGCGGTTGGGCTGGCGACTCCGGCTGGGATCGTGGCCTATTTTGTTCTGGGCTGGAACTATGGCTGGCTGGCCTTTGTCACAGTCATGAGCTGCTACCTGACTTATGAGGTGCTGCATTTCAGCTATCACCTGCAAAAAGGATCGGTGACAGAGCGGATCTTTAAACTGATACCGGGCTGGACCTATCTGCGCCTGTTCCACACGGTGCATCACAACCGTCACCTGATGGCCGAGGGCAACTTTAACATCACGCTGCCGCTGTGTGACTGGATCTTTGGCACGCTGTATTTCAGCTCCGAAGATTGGGCCCGCGCCAAGGGCATCAAGCCCGTGGCACCGGCGGAATAACCCCCACATATTTTGAACGAACCGGGCCGCAATACGCATTTGCGGCCCGTTTTTTGCACCGCCCCGCGCGGTTTGCTTTCTCATGACTGGAGGCAGGTTATGGCGAACAAGGATCCCAGACCTTTCAAACAACGCTTTGCTATGTGGCTGATCAAAAGCCCCGCCGGGCTGCGGTTTTCAGCGCGTGGCCGCACCAAAGCGGCGGCGCTGCACTTGGATGGGGTGGTGAATGAAACTGTGTCCATCCCGCGGCGCAACGGGGATGGGGCGTTTCGTGCCCGGATCTATAAACCCAAAGGGGCCACCGGACCGCTGCCCATCGTGCTGTATTTCCATGGCGGCGGGTATGCGACCGGCTGGCCGGAACGGCATCATGCGATCTTTGCCAGGTTGATGGAAACGCGCCCCTGTATCATCGTCGCCCCGGCATTTCGCCTGTCGATCGAGGCCCCGTACCCGGCTGGCCATGACGATTGTTATGACAGCCTGCTTTGGGTGCGTGACCACGCCCACGAGATCGGAGGTCAGGCCGATGGGATCGTCCTGGCGGGCAACAGCTCTGGCGGCGGGCTGGCCCTGTCGACGGCGCTGCGGGCGCGGGATACGGGCGAGGCGCAGGTGACCTTTCAGATGCCGCTTTACCCGATGGTGGATGATCGGGCGAAAAACTGGACCGATCTGCCGGGGCATCTGACGACCTGGAAAAAAGAGCACGGGGTTCTGGCCTGGCACCTGCTGCTGCGCTCTGTGCGGGGACAAAAACAATACAGCATTCCGGCCTATGCGACTCCGGCCCGTGCCGAAGACCTGTCCAATCTGCCGCCGACGCTCAGCTATGTTGGCGGGCATGACATTTTGCGCGACGAGGTCCAGACCTTTGTGGAACGCATGGCGGATGCGGGAAATGACGTGACTTTCCAGGTGTTTGACAGCGTGTTTCACGCAATGGAGGACAGCGCGCCCGAGGCCGAAAAATCCCGCGAAATTCATGACTGGGTGAACCGGGAATTTGCGCGGATGATCGACAGCCATTGCCCCGCAGCCCAGGGGTGACAGGCGGGAATGGCCGAAAATGTCATTTTTTTGGCCGCTCCCATCCTTCCTAACAAAGCCGCGAATTTTGCAGGGTAAAGCCCAGGGAGGACAACAATGGCTTTTGATTACGTGATCTGCGGCGGTGGGTCCGCGGGGTCTGTGCTTGCGCGTAGGCTGACCGAAGATCCGGGCACCACAGTCTGCCTGCTAGAGGCTGGCGGCGGCGGCAACCATCTGGCCATTCGAATGCCAGCGGCCACAGTGGCCATGGTGCCGGGCAAGCCGCTGCGCATCAGCAACTGGAGCATGGAAAGCGTTCCGCAACCGGGGCTGAATGGCCGCAAAAGCTATCAGCCCCGTGGCAAGGCGCTGGGCGGGTCCAGCGCGATCAATGTGATGTTATATGTGCGCGGTCAGCGTCAGGATTACGACGGCTGGGCGGATCTGGGATGCGACGGCTGGGACTGGGACAGTCTGCTGCCCTATTTCAAACGCGCGGAAAATAACGAGCGCGGCGCAGACGACTTTCACGGTGCTGACGGCCCCTTGCAAGTGTCCAACCAGAAAGAACCCCGCCCGATCACCCGCGCTTTTATTGACGCGGCAAAGCAGATGCAGATCCCTGAGACGGCGGATTTCAACACCGGCGATAATGAGGGTGTTGGCTATTATCAGGTCACGCAGTTTCATGACCGGGCGAAAAATGGCGAACGCTGTTCTGCTGCTGCGGGCTATCTGTTTCCGGTCATGGACCGCCCCAATCTGACCGTGATCACCGGCGCAGAGGTGACGCGCCTGACCACCGAAGGCAAGCGTGCGACCGGAGTGTTGTACCGTCATAAGGGCAAGGTGCACGAGGTCCGTGCCCATCACGAAGTGCTGCTATGCGCGGGGGCGCTGAAGACCCCGCAGATCCTGCAGCTGTCCGGGATCGGCCATGGCGAAGATCTGGCGCGTCTTGGGATCCCGGTGATCCATGATCTGCCCGGCGTTGGGCAAAATCTGCAGGACCATCTGGATTTCACCTTGGCCTTTCGATCAAAGGATACGGATAATTTCGGCATCGGCGCTGTCGGCTTGGCCCGGATGATGGGGCCTATGCGGCGGTGGCGCAAAACCGGGGTGTCCATGGCGGCGACCTGTTTTGCCGAAGGGGCAGGGTTCCTGAAAACCACGCCCTCGCTGGACAGGCCTGATATTCAGCTGCATTTCACCATCGCGCTGGTGGATGATCATGCGCGCAAACTGCATTACGGGTATGGCTATAGCTGCCATATGTGCAAGCTGCGTCCGGAAAGTCGGGGATCTGTTGCACTGGCCAGTGCGGACCCGTTTGATACGCCTCTGATCGATCCGAAATTCCTCAGCGACCCGCGGGATCTGGACACTATGATCAAGGGGGCCAAGCTGACTCGCGATCTGCTGCGGACGCCTCCGTTGCTGGGATATGAGCATAAGGAAATGTTCGGCACCGAGACCGCGCAAACCGATGCGGATTGGGCAGCCCATATTCGCGCGCGGGCAGACACGATCTATCACCCGGTTGGCACCTGTAAGATGGGCCGGGATGACATGGCCGTTGTCGACCCTGATCTGCGGGTGCGCGGGATGCAGGGGCTGCGGGTTGTCGATGCCTCGATCATGCCGACCCTGATTTCGGGCAATACCAACGCCCCAACCATCGCCATCGCAGAGAAAGCCGCGGATTTGATCCGCGCGGCATAACGGATTTAAGCGCCCCGTCCGGTGATGGGTCGCTTGATGTGTAAGGACCAACCATGACCCAAATGCAATCGCCCCGATCCGGCTTCACAAATATGGCAGAGGTCACCGCCTTTGAGACCACGCCTCTGGCAGAGCGCCATCTGCCCGGCACCACGTTTCAGGCGCTGCAGCGCGGCGCGGCCATTGACCCTTCGGCCCCGGCCATCAGTTTTTTCCTGTCCGGGGAAAACTATGACACGCCCAAGGTTCTGACCCATGCCGAGCTGCTGGCCAAGGTCACGCAGACAGCCAACGGGTTCCGCAGTCTGGGTATCGGGCCAGAGGATGTGGTGGCCTATGTGCTGCCCAACCTGCCGGAAACCCATATGGTGATCTGGGGGGGCTCGACCGCCGGGCGCGTTCTGGCCATCAACCCGCTTTTGGAAGCAGACCAGATCGCGGACCTGCTGCGCGCGGCAAAGACCAAGGTTCTGGTGACGCTGGAACACACGCCTAAAACCGACCTTTGGGAAAAATGCCGCGCGGCGGTGATTTCGGTGCCGTCGATTCAGCATATCGTCACCTGTTCGGTGTTCGATTGGATGGATGGCGCGGCGGGGTCTGTGTTGCGCTTTGCCAGCAAGACCCGCGCGAGCACCCTAAAGATCATCAACCGGCCGATCCCGATCACGCGCTTTTCGGATCTGATTGCGGATCAGCGCTCGGATGCGTTGAATTTCCCCGAACCCAAACCCTCTGATATTTCGACCATGCTGTGTACCGGGGGCACGACCGGTCTGCCCAAGATCGCCCCCCGCACCCATGCGTCCGAGGTCTATGACGCCTGGGCGTTGTCTCAGTTCAACCCAACCATTTCGGCTCCGGGGACGTCTGTGCTGTGTGGCCTGCCGCTGTTCCATTCCAACGCCATTCTTGTGACCGGTCTGCTGGTGTTCATGTCCGGGGGTAATGTGGTTCTGGCCACGCCGCAGGGCTATCGCGGGGCGGGGGTGTTCGCGAATTTCTGGAAAATCGTCGATCATTACAAGATCGCCACGTTTTCGGGGGTGCCAACGGTTTATTCCGCTTTGCTGGATGTGCCGCGTGATGGGCTGGATATTTCGTCGGTTCAGTTCGGGGCCTGCGGGGCGGCCCCGATGCCGGTCGAGCTGTTCAACAGCTTTGTCGAGCAGACCGGCATTCCGATTGTCGAAGGCTATGGTCTGACCGAAGGGGCGGTTGCGTCTTCGTTGAACCCGACCCATCCCGAGGGCGGGGCGCGCATTGGCTCGATTGGGCTGCGTCTGCCCTATCAGGATATGCGCTGCGCGGTTCTGGATGACCAGGACAGCTTTGTCAGATGGGCGGATGAGAATGAGGTCGGGGTGATCCTGATTTCCGGGCCGAATGTCTTTGATGGCTATCTGATCGAGAGCCAGAACAAAGGCCTGTTCCACGAGATCGAAGGCCGCCGCTGGATGAGCACAGGCGATCTCGCACGGCAGGACGCAGACGGGTATTTCTGGATGACCGGTCGCAAGAAAGAGCTGATCATCCGCGGCGGGCACAATATCGACCCCAAGATCATCGAAGAGGCCATGCACGCCCATCCCGGCATTCAAATGGCCGCGGCTGTTGGCCGCCCTGATCTGAAAGCCGGGGAATTGCCGGTTCTGTATTATCAGGGCGAGGATCTGCCAGCGGCGGAACTGGCTGCCTTTGCCGCCGAACATGTCACCGAACGCGCGGCCATCCCCAAGGCGTTTATCCGCCTTGAGGCCCTGCCGGTCACCGGGGTTGGCAAGATCCACAAACCCAGCCTGACCATGATGGAAATCGAAGGCGTGATCCGGGCAGAAGCCAAGGCGCGCGGGCTGGAGATCGCCGATCTGACCATGATCCAGGACAATCAGCGCGGCATCGTGGCCAAGCTGCGCATGGCCAGCGACACCGAGGATATGCGCCAGGCCCTGGGGCTGTTCACCTTTGCTGTGGATTTTGACGACTGACACAAACCGATCCCGCCTGCGGCAATGGAGAGGTCGTTCGCAGGCGGGATCTGAATGCAATACGAGGGAGGAAAAACATGGATTTTGCAGTCAATGTGGTGGTGCCTGCTGCGCAGGCCTTCATCATGTTTTCACTGGGGCTGGGCCTGGAAATCGCAGATTTCAAAAGGGTCTTTTCGCGCGGTACGGCCTTTGCCATCGGCGCCTTTTCACAGATTTTGTTGCTGCCTGCGGTGGCCTTTTGCGTTGTGATGCTGCTGGATATGCCGCCGGTTTTGGGGGCGGGTCTGATGCTGCTGAGCTTTTGCCCCGGTGGGGTCAGCTCGAATGTGATCACCAAGCTGTCCCGCGGGGATCTGGCGCTGTCTGTGTCCATGACCGCTGTGACATCGGTGATCGCCTTTATCACGGTGCCTGCGCTGGCGACCTGGTCGATCCTGTATCTGATGGGCGAAGAGGCCCCGGATTTTTCCTTCTTTGATATTGCGTTCTTCACCTTCCTTGTGACCACGTTGCCGGTGCTGACCGGGGTGTTTGTGCGGACGGTGTTCACGTCGCTGGCGCGGCGGCTGGAATCCCCGCTGCAGAATGTTGCGGTGGCGTTCTGGGCGATGCTGCTGCTGGCGCTGTTTGCCTCGAACTATAAGGTTGTGATGGACAATCTTCTGACGCTTGGTGTGGCGACCATGGTGCTGCCTCTGGCGTTGATTGTCATTGCGCTGCTGGTGTCGCGTTTGTTCGGGCTGAACAAAACCGAAGGCAAAACGGTGGCGATCGAAACCAGTGTGCAGAACTCGCCTTTGGGCATCACGCTGGGCATTGTCATCACCGGCACATCGACCAGTTTTGCCGAGGTGCCGCTGGCGCTGCCGTCGGCGCTGTATTCGATCACGATGTATATCATCGTGCTGCCCTGCATGTTCCTGTTCCGCTGGAACAGCCGGGACGAGGCCTGATTGCCGGATGACCTGTCAGGCTGCGCTGGGCATCCTGCCTGCGCAGCCTGAACGGCCCGGCCTTTCCGGTTAAGAAAAGGTCGGGTCGATTTCCGATTTTCTGCGGGCCACAAAGGCGTCCAGCTCTTCGCGTGTGGCGCTGTCCATGGGCGGTGGTTGAAATTCTTCGAGCAGCAGACGGGCCTTGGCGCGGCAGCGCGCGGCCATATCGTGACTGCCGTTTGAACTCCATTGCTCAAAACTCGAGAAATCCATCCGTTCGGGCATGGCAAAGGCGCTGCGGAAATGTTGCAGGGTGAAACTGTCGCCCAGGTAATGCCCGGCGGGGCCGATCCGGCGCACCGCCTGCAGCGCGTCTTCGAAACGATCCAAAGAGATCCCCCCGGCATAGCGCGCCATCATCTGGTTTTGTTCGTCATCGGCGATGAATTTACCGTAACAGATCGCCAGCCCGCCTTCGTCCCAGCCTGCTGAATGCAGCATCAGGTTTGCTCCGGCGTTCAGGGCGGTCATCAGCGTGGTTGCGCCTTCATAGCCGGATTGCGCGTCAAAGGATTTAGAGGACGCGTGATTGGCCGAAGTCCGCCAGGGAACGCCATACCTGCGGGCCAGCTGGCCGATTGCGGTTGTGATCAGCGCGACCTCGGGGGTGCCAGCCATCGGTGCGCCGGTCTGCATCGAGATCGACACAGTGTACTGGCCGTAAATCACCGGTGTGCCGGGGCGGTACAGTTGCAGATAGGCAATGGCGGCCAGAGCTTCGGCATTGACCTGTGCAATGGTGGCGGCAACATCCGCGGGCGTGTTGGCCGCGGCCAGCACAAAAGGAGAGCACAGCACCGCCTGCCCCGCATCGGCAAAGACCCGTGCGCCGTCCAGCATGGCTTCGTCCCAGACCAGAGGGGAATTGCCCGAGGCGTGCATGAAGATGGTGGTCGCGTGATCCATGACGTCACCGGCAACGATCCGTGCCATGTCGATGCAATCCTGCGCCCGCTCGCGCGAGGTGCCGATCCCAAAAAGCGGCAGCTCGGTTTCAACCATATGATGCCGCATCATCGCCAGATGGCGGTGGGCGACGGGCAGGTCCATGGGTTCGCAGGTGAACCCGCCTGCCATGTGAAAGCTGGGGCAGGCCTGTGTGAGCCGGGCAAAGTTGATCACGTCCGCTTCGGTGGTCGAACGTCGCTTGCCGTCAAGATCACGGGTGAAAGGCGCACCCTTCATGGGGCAGAACACACTGGTCGTGCCGCCCATCGTAAACCCGGTTGTGGCCCCACGGCCCTGAACCTGAAATTCTGACGGGGCTTTTGCCACCAGCTCCATCAACAGGCCGCGATCAATCCGCACCCGGCTGTCGGTGACATCCGCGCCCGCCTGTTGCCAATGGGCCAGTGCAACGGGATCGCGAAATTCGATGCCGACATCCTCCAGAATGGCCATCGAGGCCGCGTGGATGCGGTCAATTGCGTCTTGGTCCAGCACATCCAGCGGCTGCAATTTGCGTTGCACGGGGGCCAGGCGCGGCTGAGCTGCCGTCTGGCGCTGCATCCGCGCCGCCCGCCCGGACCGGGTTTTCACACGCGACATGACACACCCCCGTCTACGGTGATTTCGGTTCCGGTGATATACGAGGCCTCGTCGCTGGCCAGAAAGACGGCGGCATTGGCCACGTCCCATGGGGTGCCCACGCGGCCCAGGGGAATGCGCGCCGCGCGCTGGCGATCCAGGGCGTCCCAATCAATCGCGTCGGGGGTCTCGGATTTTTGTTCGGTGATGTCACGCGCCATGGGCGTGTCGATGAACCCCGGCAGGATCGCATTGGCGCGGATCCCGTGCGGGGCCATTTCCGCGGCCAGATTGCGGGTGTAGGAAATGATCGACCCTTTGGTGGCGTTATAGCCGATATAAGGCGTGCCCAGATACCGCAGCCCGGCAATCGAAGAGATATTGGTGACAACCCCGCCACCGCGTTCGACAAAATGGGGCAGTACATGTTTTGTCGGCAGGAACACGGCCTTCATATTCACATGAACCAGCGCGTCCCAATCCGCGACGGTGCTGTCCATGGCCCCGCCGGTTTTTAGGATGCCGACATTGTTCTGCAGGATGTCGATCTGGCCAAATTCGGTCAGGCATTGGGCGATGGCCGCCTGAACCTGATCTTCTTGGGTCACATCCGCTGCCAGGGCAAAGGCGCGCCCCCCGTCCTGCCGGATCAGGGCGCAGGTTTCTTCGGCGGCGTCCAAATTCATGTCTAATGCCGCGATCAAAGCGCCTTCTTGCGCCAGTCGGATGGCTGTGGCTTTGCCATTGCCCATGCCGCCATTCATTGACCCCGCGCCTGTCACCAGGGCGATTTTTCCTGTCAGCCGTGCCATCGGCTACTCCTTATTGGATGGTAAACGGGCGGGTTTGTGGCCCGCCCGATGTGAAATTTAGGGGCCCGGCCTGTCAGGCCTGCGACCGGTACGCATGGGTCACGAGGCCAGCGCCGCCTGATCCGCCGCAAGCGCGGCCTGGACCGCAGGCATCACCTGATCACAGAACAGTTCTAGCGACCGCAAGGTGTTGGCAAATGGGATCGAGGCGATCTGCATAAAGACGCTCAGATGGGTGATGCCAAATTCGCGGGCCTCGGCGACGATGCGGCGGGTGACCTCCTCGACATCGCCGATAATGGCGCGCTCCATCACCAGATCCAGATCCGGTTCGTTGTCAAACGGCACGATCTTTAGATCCGCGCCATCCATCAAGGGTTCGGGGCGGCGCATGTTGTTGGCCATGCGGGCGTGGATCAGCACCTGTTCTGCGGCAGCGCGGGCGTCGTCCTTATCTTTGGCCACATAAATGTAGCGTTGCACGGCAAAGGGGAAATCGTCGCCAGTCAGCCCGTTTTCGGCACGGGTTTCCTGATACAGCCGTCGCGCGGTCCCGACGATTGCATTTGGTCCGATGGCCGGAGTGGTCAGGGGCTGCGCGCCATAGTCGATCATCTTTTGCCGCATTTCAGGGGCGTTGCCGACGGCGAATGTGCGGATGCGCTCCTGCACCGGAGCGATGGACAAGGCGGCATCGTTGATCTGGATATGATCGCCCTGATAATCAATCACGCCGGTATAGACGCCCTGTTCGATGCAGTCCCAGATCTCTAGCCCGCGCATCAGGCGGTCATTGATTTCAAACCCGAATTTCTTGAACTCGCGGGGCTGATAGCCGGTGCCCAGACCCAGAACCAGACGGCCTTCGGTCAGCTGATCCACCAGGCAGATGTCTTCGACCAGGCGCAGCGGTTCGTAAAACGGCATCACGACAACCGCAGGGCCGACTTTGATCCGTTTGGTGTGGGCGGCCATGTTGGCGGCGGTCATCAGGGGAGATGGCGAAATGCAGTAATTCGACAGGTGATGTTCCGCGAACCAGGCCAGGTCAAAGCCTGCCTCGTCGACAATTTTCGTCATCTCGCGCATCTGGGTGAACACATCCGCGTGCGATGACCCATCCACTGGTTTGGTCATCAGGTTGAACAACGAAAATTCCATATCTGACAGGCTCCGCATGGCTGTTTGAACTGTGTGGTCTGCGCAGTCTGGTTGAAACCTGCCAAAGTCCCAAATGGTGAATCCTTTAGCACTGGCAAAGGATTTCTTATGGGATCTGGGCCTCCTGACGCAGCCAGGTCAGAAAGGCCTGAATGCGGGGCTGTTCAATGCGTTTCGTGGGGCAGATGAAATGGTAGGCGAAAGGGCCGGTCACGGGTTTGAAGGGCAGGGCCACCAGCCCCCCGCTGGCCAGCAGGTGCTGGACCACCACGTTGCGCACCACCCCGATTCCAGGGCCAAAGGCGATGGCGTTGGCAGTGGCACTGCTGTCGCCAAAATACGCGCCCTGTTCGAATTTGGCCGGGTCGCCGCCATTTACCTCGATGACGGTGCGCCATTCGCTGTAATTGGTGTCGTGCAGAAACGGGCGCCCGACCAGATCCTCGATATGGGATATGTCGCCCAACGTGGCGGCGGTTTGCGCCGATGCGACCAGCATGTGCTGTTCGCCAAACAGGCGCTCTTCATAGCCGTCGCGATACCCGCCCGGCCCCCAGCGGATTGCGACATCTGCATCCTCTTGCCCAAAGCCAATCTTGGCCACGGTGGATAGGGTGATCAGGTCGACCGAGGGGTGAGCGGCCATGAAGCGATGCGCCCGCGCGGCGAACCAGGTCGATGCAAAAGAGGGCAGAAGACTGACGGTCAGGGTGGTCCGACCTTCGTCCGCGGTCAGGTTCTGCACCGTTTCGCCCAATGTGTTCAGCATGGCGCTGACATCCTCGGCGAATTGCTCTCCTTGTTCGGTCAGAAGGATCAAGTTATTGCGGCGGCGAAAAAGTTTGACCCCCAGCCGATGTTCCAGCAGCTTGACCTGCTGGCTGACGGCGGGTTGCGTCAGGTTCAATTCAGCCGCTGCCAGGGTAAAGCTCTGCAATCTTGCGGCGGCCTCGAAGGCGACGAGGGTTTGCAGCGGCGGCAGGCTGCGTCGCATTCGGTTGCTGTCAAAGCCGACAGGTTCCAGTTTGGACAAGGTGCCCGGTTTCAGCTGGGTCAATTTGTTCCGCAATGCGCGTCGCATGGTCTACCTGCATAAATTTTTGTTTGGCAGAGGGTAAGCAATTCAATCTTGCGATCAAGCCTCTTCGCCCAGCACTAAGGCCCAAACCCAAAGGAGGTCACTGTGCTGGATCCAACCCAATTCACCTCTGCCATGCGCAAAGCGGCGACGCCGGTGTCGATTGTCACCACCAGCGGAGAGCACGGACCGCATGGGGCCACTGTCAGCGCGGTCTGTTCTCTGACCGCAGCGCCGCCTGCGGTGCTGATTTGCATCAACAAAAACAGCCGCATTCTGGGGATGATCGAAGAGCACGGGGTCTATTGCGTCAATTACATCGCGCAATCGCATGACCAGCTGGCGCTGGCCTTTGCCGGTGTCCCGGATCTGGCCGACCAGCGCAATTTTGGCTCGGATCACTGGACGATTGACCCGCAGACCAGCCTGCCGGTCCTGTCCAACGCTGCCGCCATTTTCACCTGCCTGCATATCCAGACAGTGTCCTTTGGCACCCATCGCATTCTGATCGGCAAGGTCGAGCGGGCAGACAGTACAGAGGCCCGCCCGTTGACCTATTGGGATGGCGATTTTCGCAGCGTTGCGGATATGGGCTGACCCTGCGCCCGTGCTTTATCCGCCGGCGCGCTGGGCCTTGCGAAACAGCCATTTCTGCAAAAGCGATGTCAGAGTCGGCATGATGACATACGTCATCGCCAGCACCTGAAGCGTGACAATCAGCAGGGTCTGTGCCCAGCCGGGCAGCGGTTGAATATGTGGCCCCAGCAGGGCCTGCAATGCAAAGACCAGCGAAAAGATCACGGCAATCAGCACGACGGCCATTTTGTGACGCGGCGGTTGCGCGGGCTGCTTTGCTTCGGGCAGGTCGAACCAGACTTCCAGGCCGGTCGCGCTTTTGCGGTCTGGGTCGATTTGGGCGATGCCCTTGAGCTTGACCAGCCATTCGGCGCGCTCGGGGGATTGTTCCCACGCATGGGCGTGCTGCTGGGTGTCAAAGCGGTAGATCAGGATATAGCGCCCGCCGCTGAGGCCAGAGGGGCGCAGGATGCTGACCCCCTGTTGCCCGTCGAAATGCGCAGCAACCTTGGTGATGCCGCGCAGCCAGGCTTCGTAATCTGCTTCGCGTCCGGGATAAACAGTATGAGACACGGAAAACGTGACGGTGTCCGTGCCGCGGGTCGGGCCGGGGGTCGGGCCTGTGTGCTGTGTCATGAGGATGTGCCGTGCTTGTGTGAGGGCGGCTGGGGCTACAGGAAATCCTGTGCCGCCACGCCGGGAAGAATGGTGCGGAAAACGCGGTGCATATCGGCGCAGTAGCTTTCGACGGTCTGGGCATGGATCAACGACCCGCGCGAGGCCGTGACCATGACAAAGGCGATGTCTTCGGCATGGTCCCATGACTTCGAAAATCCGTGTTTGTCAAAGAACACAGCCAGACGGTTTTTAAACATTTCGGGCCAGCGTTCGGGGGTTTTATCGGCCGCGCGCAGGGCGTCTTCCATCAGGTCAGGACCATGCGGGGTATTGGCAAAGGCCACCGCATCCTGTCCGATGCGGGTGAACACCCCTTCCAGCACGATGGGCGGCGGTGCGCTGTCGTTTTCCAGATCGGCAAAGATTTCGCTATAGATGTCAGCCATATACGCCAGCAGGATCTGGTCGTAGCAGGCCTCTTTCGAGCCAAATTTCTTATAGATGGATTGGCGCGACAGATCCGAGGCCCGCGCGATGTCCTCCATGGATGTTTTGCGAAAGCCGTATTGGGCAAAGGCCATCATGATGCTTTTGGGGGTCACGCCGGGGATTTGATAGTCGCTGCTCATCATTGTCTGTATGGCCTGTCTCTTTTGGGGCGCTCTTGGGTAGCGTATCGGCGGGCGGCCTGCAAATTTTTGTTGCGTGCCGCCGCCCGCCGCATTGGGTTGCGGTTCAGTCAAAGCTGATCTGGCGGGTGCCATCTGCCACCGAGGTCAGAACCCGTGTGACATCTGCTGCTTTCATCACTTTGGGAACAGCATAGGACCGACGGGCCTCGCTGCGGGCGTCGCGGGTGATTTTGCCGAAATCTTCGGACTGCAGATCCTCAAGTTTGGTTGGAATGGCCAGCTCATCCGAAAGGGTTTCAACCCGGTCGATGAACCGCTGGGCCAGCTGAGCATCGCTGCCCTGTGCCGTCGGATCGATCCGGCGTTCCAGTTCGGCCAGGCGCGGCGCCACGGCAGAGGCGTTGAACCGCAGCACCCGCGGCAGGATCACCGCATTGGCCAGCCCATGCGGGGTGTTGTACTGGGCGCTGATCTGATGGGAAATCGCATGGACATAGCCCAGGCTGGCCTTGGTAAAGGCGGCCCCGGCCAGAAAGGACGCCCGCGCGACTTTTTCCCGCGCCACCAGATCGCTGCCGGAATGGGTCGCCGTGGGCAGATAGCGGAACAGCAGGCTGACAGCGGTGGCCGCGTCCCGGTCGGTGTCGTCAAAGGTGTTGGTCGAGGTATAGGCCTCGATTGCGTGGGTCAGGGCATCCATCCCAACCGCCGCGGTCATTGCTGGGGGCAGGGATTTCAGCAGCTCGGGATCCAGAGCCGCCGCAATCGGGATCAGTTTCGGGCTGACAAAGAACTGTTTCTTGTGGGTTTTGCTGTCCGAAATCACAGCCGCCACAGTGGTTTCAGACCCCGACCCGGATGTGGTGGGCACGACAAAGAATGGCAGCGGGGCGTCTTTGATTTTCAGGTTGCCGACCAGCTTGGCCAGCGGCTTGCGCGCCGTATGCGCTGCGGCGATCACCTTGGCGGCGTCGATGGCTGACCCGCCGCCGATGGCGATGACGCTGTCGCAGGCATTGTCGCGGCTTAGCTTCAGGCCCGCTTCGACCACAGCAAAGGTCGGGTTGGGGATGATGCCGTCGAAAATTGTGGCTTCGCAGCCGTTGTCTTTGAGAAAGGCCAGCAGCCCGTCCAGCATCCCGTTCTGCAGCAGAAAGGCATCTGTCACCAGCAACGGGCGTCGGTGCCCGCTATCCAGCATGAAGTCAGCCAGATTCAGTGTCGAACCGGGGCCAGAGAACAGCAGCGGTTTCGGGATCGGCACAAAGGTGGACACAAGCCGAAGGGCATAAGAGATGGGGGTTTTCGTGAACATCGGATTTCTCGGACAGGCAGGAGAGGACAGGGAGAGTAGGGGGCTGCCCGGCTGGTGGGCCGGGCAGTTGGGGGTTAACCGATCTTGCGATAGCGGCGGTATTGGAAGCGCATGTAGAAATTATACATGCTGTTGCCCCAGGGCTGTTGAATATACGAGGTCGGGTTGAAGCGACCCTTGCGCACCACGCCCTTGGCCTTGGAGAAGTTCAGGAAGCCTTCTTTGCCGTGGTAATGCCCCATGCCCGACGGGCCAACGCCGCCAAAGGGCATGTCATCCACGGCCACATGGGTCATCACGTCGTTCAGGCAGACGCCCCCGGAATGGGTCGCATTCAGCATGTGATCGCCCCGCGCCTTATCCCAATCGAAATAGTACAGCGCCAGCGGGCGGGGACGTGCATTCACATAGGCAATCGCTTCGTCCAGCGTGTCATAGGGCACCACCGGCAGGATCGGGCCAAAGATCTCTTCCTGCATGATGCGCATGTCATCGGTCACGTCTGTCACCACATGCATGGACATTTTGCGGGTGCCGTCAAAGGTTTCGCCTTTGGGGTTGATTTCCCGGATCGTGGCCCCTTTTTCGCGGGCGTCCTGCAGGTTTGCCTCCAGGCGCTCTTGCTGACGTTCCGTGATAATGGCGGTATAGTCGGCATTGTCGCGCAGGCTGGGATACTGACCTGTCATGGCTTTTTCAAAGGCCGCGGTAAAGGCCGGCAGTTTCGAGCGATGCACAAGGATATAATCCGGCGACACGCAGACCTGCCCGGCATTCAGCCCCTTGCCAAAGGCGATCCGTTTGGCGGCCTCTTCGATCGGAAAACTTTCATGGATGATCGCGGGCGATTTGCCGCCCAACTCCAGCGTCACAGGCGTCAGATTTTCTGCCGCAGCGCGCATCACGATTTTGCCAACCTGAGTGGAGCCCGTGAACACCAGATGGTCGAAGGGCAGTTTGGTAAATTCGCTGGCAACCTCGACGCCGCCGGTATGGACCGTGACCTCGTCCGGGGAAAAGGTGGCTTCGATCATTTCCTTGACCAGTTCGCCGGTGCGCGGTGCAAATTCAGATGTTTTGATCATCGCGCGGTTGCCAGCGGTCAGGGCACCGACCAGAGGCGACAGACCCAGGAAGATCGGAAAGTTCCACGGCACCACGATGCCGATCACGCCAAGCGGCTGGTAATGCACTTTGGTTGTGGACCCGAACAGCATCAGCGGCGTGTGGCGGCGCGATTGCTGCATCCAGCCTTTCACGCGCTTTTTGTTATAGGCGATGCCTTCCAGCACGGGCAGAATTTCCAGGATTTCAGTTTCGGCACTGGCGCGGCCCGAGAAATCCGCATCCACAGCAGCAATCAGGCGGTCTTTGTAATCCACAACGGCGTTGTGCAGGCGGTTCAGCCGGTCGATGCGCTGTTGCACGGTCGGGGCCGGGGTCTGCGCAAAGGCGCGTTTTTGGACGCCCAGCGTATCATTCAGGGTTTGGGCAATCGGGTTCGCGGGGTTTTGTGTATCTTGGGACATTGGGGCGACCGTGGGTGTTTCGTTGATTTATAAACGCAATTTACAAAATGGATTAATTTTGCAAATAAGGTATTTTATCACGAAGGCGTGATCGTGCGATTCTGATCTATCTATTTGAAAAGTAATATACTTTTGGGTACCCCGTGCTGCGCGCTGTGCGAAACTATCGAACCCTCTGCGAAACGCGGCAGATGCTGCCCGAATCTGTCGGGCGCTTCGGGGGATTTCACGGGGGGCTGAGCCCAGGCTGCGACCCGGCTCTGGTGGACTTTGGCACCGGTTGGGGCTACGTCCTGTGGTATGAAACGCCGCAATCTCGCTGAGAAATACTGCCCAGTGGCCCGCGCCAGTGCACAGATCGTGGATGGCTGGACCTTTGTCATCCTGCGCGAGATCTTTTTGGGGAATGCCCGGTTTTCCGGGCTCGAAAAACAAAGCGGCATGTCCCCGCGCTCTTTGACGCTGCGGCTGCGGCTGCTGGAAGACAACGGTATTCTGGAACGGCGCGCGTCAGGCGAGGGCGGGTCAGGTCGACATTATGCGCTGACCGACAAGGGGCATGGGCTTTGGCCGGCTTTGATCACGCTGAAGCAATGGGGCGAAACCTGGTGTGGTCCCTGGGCCGAGGATGAGGCCACCCTGCGGACAGAGCATCGCGGCACGGATCATGAAATGCACGCTATTCTGGTCTGCCAGACCTGTGGCGAACCCGTATCCACCCATACAACCCGCACCGTGTTGTCAAAATGCATGAAGGCAGAGCGCAAAGCGGCACAAGCGCGCTGACCCTCTGCTGCATCTGCGCTGGTCTGAACCTGTGCCGCCGCGTCACAGCGGATCCTGAGGCGCGCATCGTTGACAGCTGCTTTGGCCTGAAACTATATTTTTTATAGTATATTTTGCTCGGAGGGGAGGCTGTGCAGGACAAGCGTTTTCTATCCATGCGCCCGGATCTGGCGCGGGTGCGCTCTTTGGCTGGCCCATGTCTTTCCCTGCCGTGGAAAGGATGGAGATGACCCAACTCACCGGAAGCTGCACCTGCGGTGCCGTCACGTTCCAGACTGGTCGACCGTTGATGCGGGCCTATTGCCACTGCGCAATCTGCAAGGCGTATCACGACCGTGATTTTGCAGATTTCACCGTATTCGCCACAGGTCGGTTTCGCCAAACCGGCGGCGGTCCGGTGACTTATAAAGTGTTCAAACAGCCGCCTCTGCTGCGGCGGGGCACCTGCGATCGCTGCGCGGCCCCCATCCTGGAAAAGCTGTTCATTCCCGGCCTGCCACGGATGATGCTGATCCCGACGCGCTGGTTGTCCACGCCAGAGGCCGCCCCGGCCCCCAGCCTGCACATGTTCTATGATCTGCGCCGCCAGGACCATGCGGATGGCTTGCCCAAGGCCAATGGGTATCTGCCCAGCCAGCTGTTGTTCGCGCGGCATCTTTTGCCCGCGTTGCTGGGCAGATCCGCCGCGCACCCATGATGCCGGGCAGGCCTGAATGCGCCCGTCCTGCACCGCTTTGTTTCAGATGAAAAGGGACCGTCATGACCAACCCCAAAGGAGCCTGCCTGGTAATCGGAGCAGGGGATGATACCGGCGCAGCCATCGCACGGGCCTTTGCGCGCGAAGGGCTGACGGCCTGTGTGGTGCGCCGTGCCCGCCATGCAGACGCGCTTGAGGCGTTGGCGCAGTCGATCCGCGATGCCGGAGATCAGGCCGTGGCCTTTCCCGCCGATGCCCGTGACGAAGACGAAATGACCGCGCTGATCGCCCGCATCGAACAAGAGATCGGCCCGATTGAGGTCGCTGTGTTCAACATCGGTGCGAATGTGCGGTTCAACGTCACGGATACCTCTGCGCGGGTCTATCGCAAAGTCTGGGAAATGGCGGCTTTTGCCGGGTTCCTGATGGGGCGTGACGTTGCCGCGCGCATGGTGCCGCGCGGGCAGGGGACCATTATCTTTACCGGTGCTTCGGCCAGTATTCGTGGCAAGGCGGGCTTTTCCGCCTTTGCCGGTGCCAAACATGCGCTGCGCGCGCTGGCGCAGTCCATGGCACGGGAACTGGGGCCCAAGAACATCCATGTGGCTCATACGATCATCGACGGGGCCATCGACAGTGGCTTTATCCGTGAGGTGTTTCCGAATGTGGATCAGATGCGCGAACAGGACGCGATCCTGAACCCGGACCACATCGCGCAGGCCTATGTCATGCTGCACAACCAGCCGCGCACGGCCTGGACGCATGAGCTGGATCTGCGCCCCTGGAAAGAAAACTGGTGAGGCGCGCGCAATGACCCTGCATCCTGAATTTATCTATGATTTTGGCAGCCCAAACGCCTATCTGGTCCATAAGGTGCTGCCCCGGATCAGTGCCGAAACCGGGACGGCCTTTACCTATACCCCGTGTCTTTTGGGCGGGATTTTCAAAGCGACCAACAACCGGCCCCCCATGCTGACCTTTGAAAACGTCAAAGGCAAAATGGCCTATGAGCGCAAAGAGATGCGGCGCTTTATCGAAAAACACGGGCTGAGCGCGTTCCAGTTCAACCGCCATTTCCCGGTCAACACGCTGCTGTTGATGCGCGGGGCCGCGGCGGCACAGCTGGATGGGCTGCATGAGGCCTATATCGACGTGGCCATGCGCGCCATGTGGGAAGAGTCTGAAAAAATGGACGACCCGCAGGTGTTCGTGACGGTGATGACGGCCGGCGGGCTGGATGGGGCGGGTTTGCTGGCCCGCAGCCAGGACGCGGATGTCAAGGCTTTGCTGACATCCAACACCGCCTCAGCGGTGGAACGTGGCGTTTTTGGGATCCCCTCTTTCTTTGTCGGTGACGAGATGTTTTTTGGCAAAGAGCGTCTGAGCCAGGTGGCGGAAGAAATCAAAACGCAGCTGAACGCGCATTGATCCGACCAGCAGGACCGATAACAAGACAGATGGAAAGGACATGGCTATGAAAACAGCCATCACCGAAATGTTCGGCATCGAATATCCGATCATTCAGGGCGGGATGCATTATGTGGGCTTTGCGGAACTGGCGGCCGCCGTGTCCAATGCCGGCGGTCTGGGGACGATCACGGCGCTGACGCAGAAAACGCCCGAGGCGCTGGCCAATGAAATCGCCCGCTGCAAGGATATGACGGACAAACCGATCGCGGTGAATGTCACCTTTCTGCCCACCGTCAACGCGCCCGATTACCCCGCCATCATCAAGGCCATTATCGACGGCGGTGTCACCGTGGTGGAAACCGCAGGTCGCAACCCGTCGCAGGTCATGCCATATCTGAAAGATGCGGGCATCAAGGTCATTCACAAATGCACGTCGGTCCGGCACGCGCTGAAGGCGCAGGATATCGGCTGTGATGCGGTGTCGGTCGATGGGTTCGAATGCGGCGGCCATCCGGGCGAAGATGACATCCCCAATATGATCCTGCTGCCCCGCGCTGCGGATGCGCTGGACATTCCTTTTGTGGCTTCGGGCGGGCAGGCGGATGGCCGCAGTCTGGTGGCGTCGCTGGCCATGGGCGCAGATGGTATCAATCTGGGCACACGGTTTGTCGCCACCCAAGAGGCTCCGGTGCACCAGAATGTCAAAGACGCGATTGTCGCCGCGACCGAGCTGGACACGCGTCTGGTCATGCGCCCGCTGCGCAACACAGAGCGGGTTCTGACCAACAAGGCCGTCGAGCGGGTGCTGGAAAAAGGGCGCGCGCTGGGCGACAAGATCCAGTTTGATGACATCATCGACGAAGTCGCCGGGATCTATCCGCGTGTCATGCAAGGGGACGAAATGGATGCTGGGGCCTGGTCCTGCGGTATGGTCGCCGGGCTGATCCATGACATTCCGACCTGTCAGGATCTGATCGCCGGGATCATGTCTCAGGCGGATCAGATCATCGCCGATCGTCTGGCCAAATTCAACGCGGGCTGACGCGCCCCAACCACGGCCCTGCGCGCGTTCGGGGCGCAGGGCCTGTTTCAGGAGACACAAGCATGTCACAAGAGTCCCGCCTTATCACGGATCTGCAGGATGGCGTCCTGCAGGTCACGATGTCTGCCCCTGCCACCAAAAACGCCATTGGCAAAGATATGTATCTTGGGCTGGCGCAGGCGTTGCGTGACGCAGCGCAGGATGCAGCGGTGCGCGTGATCTGGCTGCGTGGCGCGGGGGGGATCTTTACCTCGGGCAATGTGGTCAGCGAATTTGAACAGACCGTCAGCGGCGATCCCTCTCCGGTGCGGCAATTTCTTGAGGCGCTGATCACCTTTCCCAAACCGATTGTGGCGCAGGTCGAAGGCGTGGCCATCGGGGTGGGCGCGACAATGCTGATGCATTGCGATCTGGTCTATGCGGCGGAGGACACCCGGTTTCGGATGCCTTTTGTGAATCTGGGCTTTGTGCCCGAGGCCGGATCCAGCCTGATCCTGCCGCAGATGATGGGACAGGCCAAAGCCGCAGAGCTGGTGCTGCTGGGGCGGATGTTCAGCGCCCGCGAAGCGCAGGACTGTGGTCTGATCAATGCGGCTTTGCCGGCTGAGGATCTGGAGCAGGCGGTGCAATCCGCGCTGCAAACCCTGTGCGCACAGCCGCCCGAGGCGCTGACCAAATCCAAGGCCCTGTTGCGGCGCCCGCTGGTTGGGGATCTGATGGATCGCGTCAACGAAGAGCTGGCCCTGTTCGAGCAAAGCCTGCATGGGGATGAGTACAAAGAAGCCTTTGCCGCGTTCTCGGAAAAACGCAAACCGGTTTTCAAATAACGACGTCTTTGTCCTGAGCCAAACCTGAGCCTAAAGGCCGCGATGTGTGATCATTGCGGCCTTTTTTATTGTGGGGCTAGGGGGCCGGGCAATCAGTCTTCCAGCGCGTCCTGCTGTAACAGCTTGGTCAGGGTTTCAATGCTGCAGGGTTTGAAAATCATCGGCCCAACGGCCAGATCCCGCGCGGTTGCGATCATTTTGGCAGCGATGACCAGGGTTTCGCTGCCACCGGTCATAAAGTGGATGCGGACCTTGCGGCCCAGCTCGCTGATGCCGTCGATGACTTCGATCCCGTCCAGTTCAGGCATGTTGATGTCGATCATCAGCACGGCCGGTTCATCCCCTTTGGCCAGTTTTTCCAGTAATTCCAGGCCGTTCAGGCAAATTTCCACGGTCCAGCCCAGGCGTTGGGCAACGGTGGCGACAAAGCGCGCGAATTCTTCATTGTCATCAGCGACGAATAAGCTCTGCATAGCGGGGCTCCGTCTATGGGTCGTTTGAGTGGCTGGCGCGCGTTTCGCGGCCTGGCGAAATGGAATGATCTAATGCAAACTTGTTATATGGCCTGATACTGGCGCAGATGGGTGATTTTGCAATCGAAATGCGCGTTGGTAAATATGTTTTTGGGGTGTAATTTTATTCGGTGGGTCAAAATTGGGATTTGCTCAATTTTCTGCGCAAATAAAAGTCAGCCTATTGCGGCGATCCAATTGAATATCTGGTCTTTGGATTGGCGGCAGGATCGGGTCGGGCTGTGCCCCAAGGCCAGCCTGCTGGCAATCAGCGTGGCCAGCGCGCAGCCTGTGCCGCGTCGCCCTTGGGGCAGGCGCGGCTGCGTCATTGGGTGGTGCAGTTCCATCCCGGAGTCGCGCCAGAACAGGTGATCGGTGCTGTGTGGGCCTGTGGCGTGGCCGCCTTTGATCAGGATGGCACTTGCGCCTTGATCCAGCAGCAGGTTGGCCTGTCGTCGCAGATCGGCCTGGCAGGTTGCAACGGGCTGTTGCGTCAGGGCGGCGGCTTCGTCCAGGTTGGGCGTCAGGATCGTGGTCTGCGCGATCAGCGGAGCCAGATCAGTTCCTGAGAACAGTGTCCCGCCAGAGCTGCTTTTCAAAACAGGGTCTAGAACGATCGGGATGTTATGGCCGTGCAAAGCGTCTGCGACGGTCAGTGCGATGTCCGTATTCCCTAACATGCCGATCTTGATGGCGTCTGGGCGCTGGTCCTCTAGCGCTGCATGGATCTGTGCGGCGACGATCTGTGCGGGGACCGGGTGGCTGGCGGCAAAACTGTGTTGGGTTTGAACCGTGACGGCGGTGATCACCGGTTTGACCTCGACCCCAAGCGTGGCGGCCATGGCTGTGTCGCGCGTGATGCCTGCCCCGCCGCTGCTGTCGCTGCCGGCGATGACCATCAGACAGGTCATGCGGCACCGGCTGCGCAGAGGGCGATGTTCCGCTCGGTCAGAGTGCGCGCGGCGCGCCAGGCGCGCAGGCCGGTGCTACAGCACAATACAATGCGGCGGTCTTGCGGTGCTGTCCATGTGGGCAGGTGATCGGGGGGCAGGCGCAGGGCGTTGGGATGCGCGGGGATTGGAGCCTCTGTTATGCTGCGCAATTCGATGACGACATCCTCGGGCTGCAGGGCTGCGGTACTGATAAATGGCAAGGCGGTTTCGGGTTCTTCTGCGCTGTCAAAGCGGAAGCCGCCAAATTGCATTTGCGCCAGATCCAGTGTCACCAATTGTCCCAGCGGTGATGGCGTGGCTTTTAGAAGGACGCGCAGGGCCATCTGCGCCTGAAGTGCGCCGATCATGCCGACCACAGGCCCCAGCACACCCGCCGTGGCGCAGCTGGCGCCGTTTTCTGGCAGATCCGGGAACAGCGCGCGCAGCGAAGGCGCCCCGGCGCAAAAGCCCCCGGCATAGCCAGTCTGCCCCAGCGCGCTGGCGCTGATCAGAGGGCGGGCGGCATCAAAACACAGGTCAGACAGGATGTAAGACACCGCAAAACTGTCGGCGCAATCCAGCACCAGATCCGCCTGTGCGATCAGGGCAGGTGCAGTGTCTGGCGTCAGAGGCGCATGGATCGGCGTGACCGAAATATTCGAGTTCAGCGCGGTCAGATGCGCGGCGGCGCGGATCGCTTTGGGCGCGCCAATGTCGGACATCTTGTATAGCACCTGCCTGTGCAGGTTGCTTTCCTCGACACGATCAGGGTCGATCACGGTGATCTGACCAATCCCGGCCCCGGCCAGATAGTGCAGCGCCGGGCAGCCCAGCCCCCCGGCACCGACAACCAGCACATGCGCTGCGCTTAGTCGGGCCTGCCCCTCGGCGCTGACCTCGGGCAACAGCATCTGCCTATTGTAACGGTCTAGCCCCGACATGCGGCGATCCATTCGCGGGTGCGGGCCTCTGGGTCTGTGGCCAGTTGGATGTCGGTCACCACCGCCGCGCTGTCCGCGCCTGCCTCAAACACACCGGGCAGGCGTTCCGGCGTCAGGCCGCCAATAGCGACCAGAGGTGTCTTGCCCACCATACCCTTCCAGCGTTTCACATTTTCCAGCCCCTGCGGCCCCCATTTCATTTTCTTCAGCAGAGTCGGGTAGACCGGCCCCAGGGCCACATAGGCGGGATCAAAGGACAGAGCGCGGTCCAGTTCGGCCTCGTCATGGGTGGACAGGCCAAAGCGTATGCCCGCCTTGCGCAGTGCCGCAAAATCCGCGTTATCCATGTCTTCCTGCCCCAGATGGACAAAGCCGCAATTCAGATCCAGCGCCGCCTGCCAGTAGTCATTCACCACCAACTGCGCCTTGTGCACCGCGCAGATGTCGCGGGCGCGGGCGATCTGGCGGCGGATCTCCGCCTCGGGCTGGTCCTTGATCCGCAATTGCACCAGCTTCACCCCATGAGGCACCAGCAGTTCCAGCTGCGCCACATGGCCGACAATCAGATAAAACCGTTCCATCATGCCAGCTCTGCCAGTCCAAGGATCGGGGTGGAGGGCACGGCCATGTCGCGCGGCTCCATCGGGTCGGCCTGCCAGCCCAGTCGCCCGGCCTCGATCGCCTGTCCCATGGCCGCAGCCATGGCCACCGGGTCGCCTGCCTTGGCCACTGCGGTGTTCAGCAGCACCGCGTCCATGCCCAGCTCCATCGCCTGCGCCGCGTCTGAGGGGCGGCCGATCCCCGCATCCACGATCAGCGGAATATCCGGGAAATGTGCCCGCATGGCGCGCAGCCCGTCGGGATTGCGCAACCCCTGACCGGATCCAATCGGCGCGCCCCAGGGCATCAGCACCTGGCAGCCGGCCTCGACCAGCCGTTCGGCGACGACCAGATCTTCGGTCATGTAGGGAAAGACCTGAAACCCGTCCTTGCAGAGCTCCTGCGCGGCGTCGACCAGCCCGAACACATCGGGTTGCAGCGTGTCCGCGTGGCCGATCACCTCCAGCTTGATCCAATTGGTGCCAAAGACCTCGCGCGCCATTTGCGCAGTGGTGATCGCCTCGCCCGCGCTGTGGCAACCGGCAGTGTTGGGCAGGATATGCGCGCCGCATTGGCGCAGACTGTCCCAGAACCCCGCCCCGCTGCCATCGGCGGTTTCGCGGCGCAGGCTGACGGTGATGACCTCGCAGCCGCTGGCCTGAATAGCGGCCTGCAGGATCGCGGGGGACGGGTATTGCGCGGTGCCCAGCAGCAGGCGTGACGTGACTTCGGTATCATATAGTTTCATCGCTTAGCCCCCCTGCATCGGAGCAACGATTTCCAGCCGATCACCATCGCTCAGCATGGCGCTGGCGCGGGCAGCGCGGGGCACAAAGGCACCATTCAGCGCCGTGGCGATGGCGGGGCTGTCAAAGCCCAGCTCGCGCAGGGCTGCGTCCAGATCGCTGGCCTGCACCTCACGCGGTTGCGCGTTCACAAGCAGTTTCATCGCGTGTCTCCTTTAGAAATTGATCGGCCAGCCGCGCCGCCATGGCGGGGACCAGAAGGAACCCGTGCCGATAAAACCCGTTCAAATGCAGGGCATGGCCATGCCGGGTGATGCGGGGCAGGTTGGTGTCAAAGGCGGGGCGCAGCCCGGTGCCGGTTTCCAGCACCGCCGCCTCGGCAAAGCCCGGATGCAGGGTGAAAGCGGCAGAAAACATTTCTGTCAGAGAGCGCAGGCTGGCGGGCCTGTCCGAGCTGCTTTCGATCATGGTGGCCCCGATCATGTAATGCCCGTCACCGCGCGGCACGAGGTATAGCGGCATACGCGGATGCAGTAGGCGGATCGTGCGGGTCAGGGTCACATCGGGACAATGCAGGATCGCCATTTCACCACGCACCGGGCGCAGGCCGGGCAGGGGGGCGGCCATGCCGGTGGTGACAATCTCGGCCCCGTCGGGCGCGGGGCTGTTCCAGTGGATCACACCGCCTGCCTGTTCTACCGTCGCGCACAGGTCGCGCAGGGCGCGGCGCGGGTCCAGATGGGCCTCGCTGTCATAAAACAGCCCTTTGGCAAAGCGCCCGGCCAGCTCTGGTTCCAAAGCGGCCAGCGCGTCAGCATCGACGCTGCGATGACCCTGTGTCATGCGGGCAAAGCGGGACAGTTCGGCCCGGTCCCGCGGTGGGGCCAGAACCAGCGTGCCGCGTTTGGTGACACGCGTGATCTGCGCCCACCAATCGGCGGCCTTCTGGCCCAGCTGCACGACCTCGTCCTCGGCGCTTTCGCCTTCGCAGAACGGGGCCAGCATTCCGCCCGCATAGCGCGCCACGCTGCCCTGTCCGGGGCCGTCTGCGAGGTCGTATAACACAACCTCGCAGCCCCGTTTCAGCAGCTCATGCGCCGTGGCCAGACCGGCCAGCCCCGCCCCCGCAATGCGGATGGTTTGGCTCATTCTGCCGGTTCCGCCTTGACCTTGTCAGCGGGAACATACAGCTCCCCGCCTTCGCGGAATTTGGCGGCCATGGCCTCCATCCCTTCTTTCTGAGCCACGGCGCGGATGTCGTGTGAAATCCGCATGGAGCAGAATTTCGGCCCGCACATAGAGCAGAAATGCGCGACCTTATGGGCCGCTTTGGGCAGGGTCTGGTCGTGGAACTCGCGCGCGGTGTCGGGGTCCAGCGACAGATTGAACTGATCCTCCCAGCGGAATTCGAACCGCGCGCGCGACAGAGCGTCGTCGCGACGTTGAGCGCCCGGCAGCCCCTTGGCCAGATCGGCGGCATGGGCGGCGATCTTATAGGTGATCACCCCGGTTTTCACATCGTCCCGATCCGGTAGGCCCAGATGTTCCTTGGGCGTCACGTAGCACAGCATCGCACAGCCGAACCACCCGATCATCGCCGCGCCGATGCCGCTGGTGATGTGGTCATAGCCCGGCGCAATATCGGTGGTCAGCGGGCCAAGCGTGTAGAACGGGGCTTCGTGGCAGCATTCCAGCTGCTTATCCATGTTTTCCTTGATCTTGTGCATGGCCACATGGCCGGGGCCTTCGATCATGACCTGGCAATCCTTGGCCCAGGCGATCTTGGTCAGCTCGCCCAGGGTTTCCAGCTCGGCGAATTGGGCTTCGTCATTGGCATCGGCGATAGAGCCGGGGCGCAGCCCGTCACCCAGCGAAAAGGCCACGTCATATTTGCGGCAGATGTCGCAGATTTCGTCGAAATGCTCATACAGGAAGCTTTCCTTGTGGTGATGCAGGCACCACTGCGCCATGATCGAGCCCCCCCGCGACACGATCCCGGTCACGCGGTTCACGGTCATCGGCACCATGTGCAGGCGCACCCCGGCATGGATGGTGAAGTAATCCACGCCCTGTTCGGCCTGTTCGATCAGCGTGTCGCGGAACACCTCCCAGGTCAGGTCTTCGGCAATGCCGTTTACCTTTTCCAGCGCCTGATACAGCGGCACGGTGCCGATCGGCACGGGGCTGTTGCGGATGATCCATTCGCGGGTGTTGTGAATGTTGCGGCCGGTGGACAGATCCATGACCGTGTCGGCCCCCCAGCGGATCGACCAGACCAGCTTGTCCACCTCTTCCTCCATGCTGGAGGTCACGGCAGAGGTGCCCATATTGGCGTTGATCTTCACCAGAAAGTTCCGCCCGATGATCATCGGTTCGGATTCCGGGTGGTTGATGTTGGAGGGGATGATGGCGCGGCCCGCTGCGACCTCGGACCGGACAAATTCCGGGGTGACATAGTCGGGGATATTGGCGCCCCAGTCCTGCCCGTCACGATCCTGTTTGCCATGGCAGGGGGACAGGTCGCGCAGCTGGTTTTCGCGAATCGCGATGAATTCCATTTCCGGGGTGATGATCCCGGCACGGGCATAGGCCAGCTGGGTCACGGCCTTGCCATCCTTGGCGCGCAGCGGGCGCGGCTTGACCGGAAATTCCGGGGTCAGCTTGTCGCCCTGCACAAACCCATTGTCTTCGGGTTTGATGTCACGCCCGTCATATTCTTCGACATCGCCGCGGGCTTCGATCCAGGCGCGGCGCAGCTGGGGCAGGCCCTGTTTGATGTCGGTGATCACCTCAGGATCGGTATATGGGCCGGAGCTGTCATAAACCGGCAGTGGCGGTTCGCCAGCGGTCGGATGAACCGAGATTTCGCGCATTGGCACGCGGATATCCGGGTGCATTTCGCCCGCGACATAGATCTTGCGCGATGCGGGCAGACCCCCGGTGGTGATTTTTGGGTTGGGGACGTTCATTTTGGTGCTCCTCAGCCTTGCGACCAACAAAAGACACCAATTGAGATCGGGGAGGAGGCAGGCCCACGCCGTCCGGCGACACAGGCCCTGATCGGAGGCGCAAACCCCCGGTGATCAGCCGAAGCAAATGCGTCCCTAGCTTCCTACGCCAGTGTCAACTGGGTCAGGTTCAAAGGGTCGCGTCACCGGGGTTTCCCCCTGTCTGCCTCTCAGTCCCCTGGGCGGGACTCCCCTGCGTGATCTTTGGGTAGGACAGGTGCGGGCAGGCTGGCAAGGAAAATCTTTCGGGGGGTGGAACCGGCGGTGCAACAGGTCTGGTGCAGAAAACAAAAAAGTCGCTAAGGTGTTGAACCTTAGCGACTTTTTATGGTGCCCAGGAGAGGACTCGAACCTCCACGACCGTTAGGTCACTGGTACCTGAAACCAGCGCGTCTACCAATTCCGCCACCTGGGCTCAGGTGGTGAAGGAGCGTTTAAGCCTACCGCACGGGGGTGTCAACGACCTTTTTTCAAAAACTTTCGCGCGACGTTCCATCGCCTTGCGGCAACCCCGTCAGAGGGGTATTTTGGACCATGTTATATCCAGCAGGAGTCGCCCCATGACCAAGCTCGTCACTATCTTCGGAGGGTCCGGTTTCGTCGGTCGCTATATTGCGCGGCACATGGCGAAAGCAGGCTGGCGCGTGCGCGTTGCCGTGCGTCGCCCGAACGAAGCGATCTTTGTGCGCCCCTATGGCGTCGTCGGTCAGGTTGAACCGGTTTTCTGCAATATTCGCGATGATGACAGCGTGCGCAGTGCGATGACTGGCGCGGATGTGGTGATCAACTGCGTGGGCACCTTTGATAAGGGCGGGAAAAACAATTTCAGCGCCGTGCATGAGGATGGCGCAGGCCGGATCGCCCGCATCGCCGCCGAACAGGGTGTGCAGCGTATGGTGCATCTGTCTGCGATTGGGGCGCATCCCGCAGGCCGCAGCCTGTATGCCCAAAGCAAAGCAGCAGGTGAGGCGGCTGTCCTGACCTTTATGCCTGATGCGGTGATTCTGCGCCCCTCGGTGGTGTTTGGAACCGAAGACCAGCTGTTCAACCGGTTTGCGACCATGACGCGCTTTACGCCCGCGCTGCCTTTGGTCGGGGGGAATGCCAAGTTTCAGCCGGTTTATGTGGATGATGTGGCCAAGGCGGCTGTGGCTGCTGCGCTGGGTGCGGGGCAGGGCGTATATGAATTGGGTGGCCCGGATCAGGTCAGTTTCCGCGATATGATGCGCCTGATGCTGCGGGTGATCCGCCGTCGCCGGTTGATCGTGAATATTCCCTTTGTTGCTGCGGCTCCGATGGGGGCGGTTTCCGATCTGGTGGCCAGCATGTCGCTGGGGCTGATACCGCCGCAGATCACCGCCGATCAGGTCAAACAGCTGCGCCAGGACAATGTGGTTGCTGATGGCGCGCAGGGGTTTGCGGATCTGGGCATCACCCCCGTCGCGATGGAGGCGGTGCTGCCGGACTATCTGTGGCGGTTCCGCCCTTCGGGCCAATATGACGCGATCAAGGAATCCGCCCGCAACCTGCGTGCCTGAGGCCTGCGGGCCAGGCACGCGATTCGATCAGATGTGGAAAAACGCGCCCTGGGGCGCGTTTTTTGTATCGCGGGTTTCGCCCAGCCCGGCGGTGTCAGTGCCGTGTGCGCAGTTGCTCTAGCTGGGCGGCATTGCAACAGCCGGGCGGCGCGCATTCTGTCAGGGCATATTGCTGCGCCAGCCAGGTTTCGCAGGCCGCAGCCAGAGGGCAGGCGCGGCAGCGTGTGACCATGGCCGAATAGCTTGCAGGCGATAGGGCATTGTCATGCAGTTTTTCATGCAGGTTGATTCCCATGACCCGCGCCACGCTGCGGGTCAGAAAGAAATGGCGACTGGGATCGCCAAGCGCGGGTTTCATCAGCGGTCTCTTTTGTCGAAATGGGATCACTGCGCGCGGCGGCGCAGATCCTGCATCATTTCGGTGTTGCGGCAGTAGCTGGGGGCGCTGTCGACCGGCCCTTTTTGTTGCGACAGCCAGTATTCGCAGCTGTCTGGGCTGCTGCAGGCGGTGCAGCGCAGCACGGCGTCTTCCAGTTCGGACATGCGCAGCTGGCCGCGAAACATGGTTTCTTCCAGGTCGACACCCTGGGCTTCGGCCATCCGATCCACCAGAGCGGCGTGTCGGCGGAGTTTGCTGGGGCTTTGCATGGTTTGGTCTCCTTTCCAGAGCGCGGATAAGGAGAGAGTAACGGCGGCAGGTGGCGCGCCGCCTTGACTCAGGTCAACGTCAGCTTGGGGCGGGATCCTAGCCAGATATTTCGGCCACGGTCTTGCGCACAATGGCGATCCGCGCGGCATTTGGCGGGTGGGTGCCAAGAAAGCGATCTCCGGGATCGCGAATCCGGTGAAAGAACTGCGCCCCTTTCAGCGGATCATAGCCAGCGCGGGCGGTGATGATTGTGCCCAGCTTATCGGCCTGCAGTTCAAAGTCTTTGGAATAGGTGCGGGCACCCAGCTCTGCCCCCAGTTGCTGGGCTTTTTCCACCTCTTCGGGGGTGCCACCGCGCAGGGCGGTGATGCCGGAAAAGATCACAGCGCCAGCAATGGCCTGATCCTGTTTCTGATCCAGATGGCCCAGCATGTGATGCGCGGCCTCGTGGCCCATGACAAAGGCCAGCTCGTCCGCGCTGCGCACTGTGTTGATCATTGCCAGGTTGAACACCAACAGCGGGCGGCCCCGGCGATCCACGGTTTGAAAGGCATTGGCAGGCTGGTTGGGGCGGTCGTCGATGACAATCTTGAAATCGCAATTGGTCAGGCTGGTGCGGGCGCGGCATTCGCGTTCGGCCACCGGTTCGACGGTGCGGGCGACCTCGACAAAGCGGATCGCGGCGCTTTGGCTGGTGGCAGAGATGACCGCCTGCGAGGCCGGTTTTGCCGTGTCGAGCGCGCTGCCTGGGCGCTCTGGCGTGGGCATTTCGGTGCAGGCCGCCAATCCGGCAAGCAGCAGCAGGGGCAGAGCAAATCGCAGACGCATGACAGGCCTTTTGCCAGAAAACACTGTGCCAAAGATAAATCCGCACTGGTCGGGTTTCAACTGCTCTGGCTTGAACCGCGCAGTTCCTGCGCCTAGTCTGATCCCATGTTCAGTGTAGAGCACGAATTTGACGCCACGGTCGTCACACTGGTGGATGAGGGGCAGACCCCGCTGCTGGAAGATGTCATTGTCTCCTCTTTCGAGGAATGCGTGACGGTGGAACAATATGATCCCCGCACCAAACAGACGCAGAAAATCACCCTATCGATCACGCAAATGCGCGATTTGATCGCGGCGGTCAGCCTGCCCGAAGGGGTCTATTCCCGCGCGGATGTGGCCGAGGATGACGGGATCTGAGATCCGTGTCGTGAGATCAGGGCAGAATGCGGAACTGCTTGTCCCGGCTGGTGTCGCCGCGCACCAGCTGTAGGCGTGATTTCGGGATGCCCAGAGCCTTTGACAGCAGTTTGATCACCGCCGCGTTGGCTTTGCCATTTTCAGGCACGGCGGTGACATAGGCGCGTAACTGTGCCCCGTCGCGGGTCACGCTGTTGCGCGCGGCTTTGGGGGTGACACGCAGCTGCAACAGCGTGTCTGCCACAGCCAGGTCAGATAAATCCGGCAGTTTCATGGGGTTTGAATAGGTCAGCGGCGCTGTGGCCGCAACTTTGCCGGTTGAAACCCGCGCGCGCAGCCCCGAGATAGGAACACAAACCTGTGCGATTTTGTAAGGAACACACATGCCCGAAGTGAATCAGCCCGCAATGGATTTTCTGCTGTCGCGCCGCTCGCGCCCGGCCAAGACCCTGCGCGCCCCCGCGCCGGATGCCGAGGCCCTGCGTCCGATCCTGACCGCAGCGGCCCGCACCCCCGATCATGGCAAGCTGGAGCCCTGGCGCTTTGTCGTGCTGCAGGGCGCTGCGCTGGCCCGCATGGCCGAAGAGGTCCGTGCAGCAGGTGCGCGGCTGGGCAAAAGCCCGGAGGATATTGAAAAGGCGGCCAGCTCCTTTGCCAACAGCCCGCTGTGTGTGGCCGTGATCGAGGTGCAAAAGGACAGCCCCAAGATCCCCCCGATTGAAATGACCTATTCTGCAGGCGCGGCCTGTCTGGCGATGCTGAACGCGGCGCTGGCCAGCGGCTGGGGCGCGAACTGGCTGTCGGGTTGGGCCAGCCATGACCGGGGCTTTGCCGAGACCGCGCTGGGCTGCGCTGAGAACGAAAAAATCGCCGGGTTCATGCATATCGGCACCGAAGGCGCGACTCCGCCGGAACGCCCGCGCCCGGATCTGGATGCGATCACCCAATGGGTTTCGCAATGATCCTGAACGCCTTTTTTCTGGCGCTGGGCCAGATGGGGGACCGGCGGTTTCGTTCGGTTCTGTTGAAAGGGATCGGGTTTGCGCTGGCGCTGTTGTTTGCGTTCAGCGCGGTTCTGGTGATTGGCGTCGGCTGGCTGGTGGGGGACAGCGTGACGCTGCCCTGGATCGGCCAGATCGGCTGGATCGACACTGTGCTCAGCTGGGCCATGGTGCCGCTGACGGTGGTGCTGTCCGTGTTCCTGATGGTGCCGGTGGCCTCGGCCATCACGTCGATCTTTCTTGAAGATGTGGCGCAGGCGGTGGAGGACCGGCATTACCCGGCGCTGGGCCCGGCCGCGCCGGTCAGCCTGTCGGATGGGCTGCGCGATACGGCTAGCTTTCTTGGTATTCTGATCGCGGCGAATATCGTGGCGCTGTTGCTGTCATTCGTGCTGGCCCCGCTGGCCCCGTTTATCTTTTACGGGGTGAACGGGCTGCTGTTGGGGCGGGAATATTTCACGCTGGCGGCGATGCGCCGGGTGGGGCGCGTTCAGGCAAAAGCCCTGTGGCGGCGTCATCTGGTGACCGTGACCGCAGCAGGTGTGCTGATGGCGATCCCGCTGACCGTGCCGCTGCTGAATCTGGTGATCCCGGTTCTGGGGGCGGCGACCTTTACCCATATGTTTCACCGCCTGAGCGCGTGACATAAAAAGGGCGGCTGGGATGATCCTGCCGCTCTTTCCTATTCTGTCTGACCTGCAATCAGGCGCTGTAGATCGCGCTGGTCCAGCGGTCGATATCGTCGACAGAGATCGCGCCCGACAGGATTGTCCCGGCGACCACCACCCAGATGACAAACGCCACAGCCGAGGTGATCCACGCCTTGCGCTTCAGGTTATGCACCTCTGGGCTGCCAGCATGGGTGCCGGGCACGACATCGCCGACATCTCCCTGTGTCTGCAGGCGGATCGGGATCACGATCAGGAAAGTCATGAACCAGATCACCGCATACAGGACGAGGGCAGAGGTGATTCCCATCAGACTTGCTCCAGTTCCACGAGGCAGCCGTTGAAATCCTTGGGGTGCAGGAACAGCACGGGTTTGCCATGGGCACCGATCTTGGGCTCGCCAGTGCCAAGAACGCGGGCACCGGTTTCCTTCAGATGGTCACGCGCGGCGATGATGTCCTCGACTTCATAACAGACGTGATGGATCCCGCCCGAGGGGTTTTTGTCGAGGAACCCCTGAATCGGAGAGTTTTCGCCCAGCGGGTACAGCAGCTCGATCTTGGTGTTGGGCAGTTCGATGAAAATCACGGTCACGCCATGATCGGGTTCGTCCTGCGGTTCGCCCACTTTGGCCCCCAGCGCGGTGCGGTACTGCGCGGCAGCGGCGTCAAGGTCGGGAACGGCGATGGCAACGTGATTGAGGCGACCGATCATTTCAAAAACTCCTGTCTGGCGATTGGCTTTCTTGCTGTGGGTTATGGGGGCAAGGGCAGTGTCAAACAAGATGGTGCGGCCTTTAACCGCTTGTTAGCCGTAATTGAGTCAGCATGGAGTCGCACCTGCACCTGGAGGGGACCATGGATGATCATGACGAACTCGGCGTTCCACGCCGACCCACTGCCACACGCCCGCTGCTGGGCCTGACCGTTCTGGTTGTCGAAGACAGCCGCTATGCCTGTGACGCGATGCGATTGCTGTGCCTGCGATCCGGTGCGCGGATTCGACGGGCCGATTGCATTCGCTCTGCCCGGCGGCATTTGCAGGTCTATCGCCCCAGCGTTGTGGTGATTGATCTGGGGCTGCCGGATGGGTCCGGGGCGGAACTGATTGCGGAATTGTCCCATGCCACGCCGCGCGTGGATGTGGTGCTGGGCACCAGCGGGGACAGCTTTGCCGAACAGGTTGTGATGGCTGCCGGGGCCGATGGGTTTCTGGCCAAACCCATCGAATCGGTTCTGACCTTTCAGAATGCGATTCTGACCGCCCTGCCGGTAGAGCGACAGCCCACAGGGCCGCGTCTGGTCAGTGATGATCCCGTGCGTCCCGATCCGCTGGCTTACCGCGATGATATGGCCCATGCGGCGGATGTTCTGGATGAACGCAATGATGGGCGGATGCTGGATTATCTGGCACAGTTCCTGTCGGGCGTGGCCCGTAGCGCCGGGGACACGCCGCTGTCCAAGGCGGCGGATGACCTGGCGGCGGCACGTTCTGGCGGGCGTCCTTTGCAGGCCTCAATCGCGCGGGTGGCGGCGCTGGTGCAGGACCGCCTGGCCGAAAAAGTCGCGATCTGACGGGTTAGAGCAGCAGGCCGGGATCGGTGCCCAGGTCAACGCCGGGCAGGATCTCGGCCTCGATAACATCGCGGGGCAGGTCGAACATGCCGCGCATGATCCAGCCCAGATGCGCCCGCAGATCACGGGTCGGCATCAGGTCGCGCCGGGCGTATAGATCGGCTTCGCCAAGGCCGGGCCAGTCGCCCAGCACCCGGCCGCCTTTGATTGCGCCGCCGGCCAGCAGCATGGCACCACCGGTTCCGTGATCCGTACCCTTGGTCCCGTTCAGCCGCGCGGTGCGGCCAAATTCGGTGACGGCCACAACGGTGGTCTGGTTCCAGACCTTGTTCCCCAGCCCCTCTTGCAGCGCGAGAATCGCGTTGGACAGCCGGGTCAGCGCGCGGGTCAGGCTGCGCTCTTGCTGGGCATGTGTGTCCCAGCCATTCAGGGAAAAGGCCGCAATCCGTGCCTCTTCGCGCAGGCGACCGGCGGCGAATTGAGCGATTTCCTTTTCGCCACTGCGCCGTGCGCCGCGCATGTCATCGCGCAGCATGGCCATCATCTCGCGCCGCCCGCCTTCGACCGCGATGTCATCGCCATCGCTGCTGGCCAGAGAGAATGCTTCGGACAGGGCTGCGGCCATGGCCGGGTCGTCCTGCATCACCAGTTCGGCCAGGCGAATCGCTTGCGGGGACAGGGCCAGATCCGTGTCTGGCGACCAGCTGCGCACCGGGGCCGCGCCATTCAGAACCGCCATGCTGTCGCGCCCCAGCGCATAGGCCGTGCCCATTTGTGCGCCCGCCAGATGGGGCAGCATCCGGTTCAGCCAGCCGCCGCGAATGCCGCCGGACAGGGAATTGCCCCCCGCCTCCAGCAGATCCTGCCCGTCAAAATGGCTGCGCTTGTCGCGATAAGGGGTCGAAACCGCGTGCACAAACCCCAGCTGGCCCGCAGTCCACAGCGGCATCAGAGGTGCCAGCCCCGGATGCAGCGCAAAGAACCCGTCCAGATCCTGCCAGCCCTCGCCCCCGAGCGGCAGCACCCCGCGATGTCCGGCGAAATCCGGGTCGCCATAGGGGGACACCACCCCCAACCCATCCATCCCGCCGCGCAGGATGATCACGACCAGCCGGCTGTCGCCCGGCGCGGCGGCAAAGCTGATCGGGGTCAGCAGCGGGCTGGCGGCCAGCGAACAGCCCAGCGTGACAGAACGGGTTAGAAAAGCGCGACGGTCCATGGCTTACATCCTTTGAAACGCGGGCGAGGCCAGAACAAGGCCAACCCCGTCGGCGCGGCTTTCGGCGGCATTGGCGGCAAAGCGCACGGCCTCGGTCGCGCGCCCTGCCAGGGCGCTGTCGACAAACTGCCGCGGGTCCGGCAGGTCGGCGCGCAGCATCAGCGGCACGGTCACGGCCCATTGCAGTCGCGCGGCCATGCCCTGTGGTGTGATCCAGGCGGCATCGACCTCGTCCAGCCCATCCGGGCCAGAGGGTTTTTGCCAGCTATGCCCCATCATGCGCAGCGGCTCATGCACGCGCCGCCGCATCGCGCCCTCGCGCAGACCTTGTAGCGCGTCATCGGGAATGGCCAGCGCGCGGCAGGCAGAGCAAATGAAATCAAAGGGTTGCTTCATGTTTCCGGGCGCAGGATCCCAGGCCGAAGGGGGGGTCAGCATGGCGCGATAGGCGCTGGGCAGGTCGCCGCCACTGTCCAGCCAGGCGGTTTCGATTGCAGCGACCAGCGCCGGGTCCGGGGTGTCCCCGCAGAAATGCACGGCCAGTTTGGTGGCCAGATGCCGGGCCGTGGCAGGATGCGTTGCCAGATCCTGCAGCACGGATTCGATATCGCGGAAATGGGCGGGATCGCCGCCATAGGTTTTGCCCAGAACGGTTTCGGTGCCCGGTTCTGAATAATCCTTACGGAAATGCCGCCCGCTGCGCACATGCACGGTCAGCCCGGTCAGCAGCTCGGCCAATTCGCGCACATCGGTCTGCGTGTAGGGGCCATCCACCCCCAGCGTGTGCAGTTCCAGAATTTCACGGGCGAGGTTTTCGTTCAGCCCGCGACCGGGTTTCGCCTTTTGCCCGCGCTTGGAATTTGGCCCGATAGAGCGATCCTGATCCAGATAGCTGACCATCACCGGATGCGTCACCGCCGCAATCAGCAGATCGCTGAAACGGCCTGCCAGATTGGGGCGAATCGCGCTTTCCAGATAGGGAGAGGTGGCGCGCCGCATTACCCCGGCTTTGCCCGTTGCGGTAAAATGATCGCCCCAGAAACTTTCCAGCCGCTCGCGAAACGGAGTGGTTGACCGCACCCGGCGCAGCACATGTTGCCCCAGCCAGGCCAGGTGGTCCTGCCGCGCGGTTTTGTTCTGCAGCTTCAGGGCTTTGCGAATGGGATCGGCCTCGGGGGTGCCGCGTTTGCCGCGCAGCTCTTTGCGCATGTCGCGCCGGGCCTCCATCCTGGTCAGAAAGGTCTCAAAGGGTTCAATCGGATAGCGCGCTGCCATTGCGTCGGGGCTGCGCAGCCCGTCGATCATCGCATCGGGCGATGCGGCGCGGGGCAGGTCGGGGGACAATCCGCAGCCAAAGCGGATCTCGGCAAGCAGCGGGTCAAAGCGCATGGTATTCCCATCGGTGGCGTTCCCGTTGAATATAGGTATTCGATGTCGGTTGCGCGACGGGCAGGCCGGTGATGGGCAAAAGATCGCGTAGCAGCATGGGGTGAGGCATAGAAAAACGCCAGCCCGGCATCTGCGGACTGGCGTTTTCTAGGGGGGTGCCGATATGTGGATCAGTCCTGCGGAATGACGCGCAGGCCCAGCTCCATCAGCTGATCGCTGGAGGGATCAGAGGGCGCGTTCATCATCAGATCTTCGGCGCGCTGGTTCATCGGGAACATCATGACTTCGCGGATATTCTGCTGATCGGCCAGCAGCATCACGATGCGGTCGATGCCAGCGGCACAGCCACCATGCGGCGGGGCGCCGTAATGGAACGCCTGGAACAGCGCACCAAAGCGGTTCTTGACCTCTTGTTCGTCATAGCCCGCCAGCTCAAAGGCCTTCAGCATGATTTCCGGCTTGTGGTTGCGGATCGCGCCCGAGACCAGTTCATAGCCGTTGCAGGCCAGGTCATACTGATAGCCCAGCACCTTCAGCGGATCGCCGTTCAGCGCGTCCATCCCGCCTTGGGGCATGGAGAACGGGTTATGTTCAAAGTCGATCTTGCCGCTTTCTTCGTCCTGTTCGTAGATCGGGAAATCCACGATCCAGGCAAAGGCAAAGCGATCCTTGTCCAGCAGGTTCAGTTCGGTGCCGATCACATCGCGCGCCTTGCCCGCGATCTTTTCGAACGCTTTGGGTTTGCCACCCAGGAAGAAGGCCGCATCGCCGATGCCAAGACCCAGCTGCTGGCGGATGGCTTCGGTGCGCTCGGGGCCGATGTTTTTGGCCAGCGGGCCTGCTGCTTCCATGCTGCCTTCAACTTCGCCGGCTTTCAGCTTGGCCTGTGCTTCCTTGACGGAAATGCCCAGTTCCTGCGCCACGCTGTCGGCGGTTTTTTCGCGCCAGAAGATATAGCCCATCCCCGGCAGACCTTCGCCCTGGGCGAATTTGTTCATCCGGTCACAGAATTTGCGGCCGCCGCCGGTGGGGGCGGGGATGGCGCGCACTTCGGTGCCGTCCTGCTCCAGCAGCTTGGCAAAGATGGCAAAGCCCGAGCCGCGGAAATGTTCGGAACAATCCTGCATCTTGATCGGGTTGCGCAGGTCGGGCTTGTCGGTGCCGTACCATTTGGCGGCATCGCGATAGGAAATCTGCGGCCAGTCCTGCGGCGCGTCGACCTTGCGGCCTCCACCGAATTCTTCGAACACACCGGCCAGAACCGGGGCGATGGTGTCAAACACGTCCTGCTGTTCGACAAAGCTCATTTCGAGGTCGAGCTGATAGAAATCGGTCGGCGAGCGATCGGCGCGCGGGTCTTCGTCGCGGAAGCAGGGCGCGATCTGGAAATATTTGTCAAAGCCCGACACCATGATCAGCTGTTTGAACTGCTGGGGTGCCTGGGGCAGGGCGTAGAACTTGCCCGGATGCAGGCGCGAGGGCACGAGGAAGTCGCGCGCGCCTTCGGGGCTGGATGCGGTGATGATCGGGGTCTGATATTCGCGGAAGTTCAGATCCCACATGCGTTTGCGCATGGAGGCGACCACGTCGCTGCGCAGGGTCATCGAGTTCTGCATCACCTCGCGGCGCAGGTCGAGATAGCGATAGCGCAGGCGGGTTTCTTCGGGATATTCCTGATCGCCAAAGACCATCAGGGGCAGTTCTTCGGCGCTGCCCAGCACTTCGAGATCGCGGATGAAGACCTCGATTTCGCCGGTGGGCAGGTTCGGGTTCACCAGGCTTTCGTCACGCGCCAGCACGTTGCCGTCGATGCGGATACACCACTCAGAGCGCACCTTTTCCAGTTCGGAAAAGACCGGGCTGTCGGGGTCGGCCATGACCTGTGTCACGCCGTAATGGTCGCGCAGGTCGATGAACAGCAGGCCGCCGTGATCGCGGATACGGTGGACCCAGCCGGAAAGGCGGACGGTGTCGCCGACATTGTCCTTGGTCAGGTCGGCGCAGGTATGGCTGCGATAGGCGTGCATCGGCTCGGTTCCCTTGGGCGGATTTCTAGTTTGGGCCGATACACGGGACTGGGGGCAGAAAGTCAAGTGCGCTGCGCCATTGCAGGCGGTGGAATGCGCGGAGAGGGCGGTGTTGGAGTATTTGCACCAAGAAGAAGCGGCAAGTTGCGCGCCATCTTGACGTGGGACGCCCTTGGGTGGGTCAGTTGCGCGCGGGGTCTTTTTCGTCCCAAAGCCCGGCAATGGCCCCGCGCAGGGCGTTTGTCAGGGTGATTTCCACCGCATCCGCCAGATCGGATTTGGTCAGCGTGGCCTCTTGCCAGGTGCCGTTGTCCAGCTGGAACTGACGGAAGGTGCCGGGCAGGCATCCGGCGGCAAGCGGCGGGGTCAGGCGGCTGCCCTGCGGGGTGGTCAGGCAGATATTGGTGATCGTGCCCTCGCACAGCTCGTCCCGTTCATTGAGGAACAGCACCTCGTCCACGCCTTTGGGCAGTGCAGCGCGGGCCTGATCATACAGGGCGCGCCGGGTACTTTTGTGATGCAGCCAGGGATCGGCGGAGTTCAGGCGCTGGGGGTGGAGGCGCAGGGTCCAGAACCCGGCGGGCGCGGGCATGGGCGCGGTTTCCAGGTCCAGCGCGCCATTGGCGGCCAATGTCAGGCGGCAGCGTTTGTCCTTGCCTTTTAATGCACCAATCAGGGCGCGGGCGCGGTCCTGATCGAACGGGATGTTCAGGGCCTCGGCGGACCGCGCCATGCGCGACAGGTGCCGGGGCAGCTGGGCCACGCCCATGGCGGCGCGATATCCAAAGGTTTCGATCAGGCGGAAACCGGGTTCATCCGGGCAAAGCGGGTTTTCCATAGGGCTTCCTCATATTCTGATGCGGCGGTGCTGTCATGGACCACGCCGCCGCCGACATTCAGGGTCACGTCTTGGCCCTGCGCGGTCAGGGTGCGGATGGCGACGTTAAATTCCGAACGCCCATCCGGCGCGGCCCAGCCGATCGAGCCGCAATAGATATTGCGCGGGGTTTCTTCGAGTTCAGCGATAATCTCCATCGCGCGGACCTTTGGCGCGCCGGTGATCGACCCGCAGGGGAACAGCGCGCGCAGGATGTCCGACAGCTGGGTGCCTGGCAGCATCTGACCTTCGACGGTGGACACCATCTGATGCACGGTGGCGTAGCTTTCGACCTTGAACAGGTCGGGCACCTTGACCGAGCCGGGCTGGCAGATGCGTGAAATGTCATTGCGCAGCAGATCGACGATCATCAGGTTTTCGGCCTGGTTCTTTTCATCCGCCTTCAGAAAGGCCGCATTGGCGGCGTCGCGCACTGGGTCGGCATCGCGCGGCTGGGTGCCTTTCATCGGGCGGGTTTCGATCCGGCCCGCTGTGTCGGTGGCAAAGAACAGCTCGGGCGATCGGGACAGGAGGGTCGGTAGACCGTCGGCCTCAACCAACGCGCCGTAGCGCACCGCCTGTTTGCGCGCGAGCGTGGCGTAAAGTGCGGCGGCCTCGCCCGTCAGGCGCGCAGACAGTGGAAAGGTTAGGTTGGCCTGATAGGTGTCGCCTGCGCCGATATAGGCGTGCAGCCGCTCAAACGCCTGCGCATAGCGGGCCTCGTCCCAGTTGGGGTGAATGTCCAGCAGCGCGCCGCCGGGGTCGGCCTGAGGCATGGGGCAAGGCGCATCATAAACGCCAAACATCAGCAGGGGCAGGGCACGTTCCTGCGGCATCAGCTGGGCCAGCTTGGGTTCTAGCGCATAGCCCAGCTCATAGCTGCAGAACCCGGCAAGCCACGCGCCATCCGCCCGCGCGCGGTCCAGCGCGGCCAGCGCAGCGGGCACCTCTGCGGGAGAATCGGCACGGATCACACCTGTCGGATTCGCGAATCCGCTTTCTGTGCCTGCGGGGCCATGGTCGAAACTGATCTTCATCGACTGCGGTATAGGTCACTGCCGCGCAGGTGAAAGACAAAAAGCGGAGTTTTTTGTGTCCGCGCCGACAGAAAGTCGCGGTCTTGGGGGCTGCCTGGCTGAATTTGTGCCAAACTGCGGAACCGACCTATTCTAACGGGTATGAAAACCCTGCTGCCCTTGCGTCGGATGGGGGTTGAACCCCGCCTGCCGATGTCTATAACCCACGACAATTTGGGTGCTGGCCGAGTCACGTGCCCGTCGCCCCCTGCCGTTTTGCCAAGAGGTCTGCCATGCCCAAACGCACCGATATCAACACCATCATGATCATCGGGGCTGGCCCCATTGTTATCGGCCAAGCCTGTGAATTTGACTATTCCGGCGCTCAGGCCTGTAAGGCGCTGCGCGAAGAGGGCTATCGCGTCGTTCTCGTCAACTCCAACCCGGCCACGATCATGACCGATCCGGGTCTGGCCGACGCCACCTATATCGAGCCGATCACCCCCGAGGTCGTCGCCAAGATCATCGAAAAAGAGCGCCCTGACGCCTTGCTGCCGACTATGGGTGGGCAGACCGGCCTGAACACCTCGCTTGCGCTTGAGGAAATGGGCGTGCTGGACAAGTTCGGCGTGGAAATGATCGGCGCCAAGCGCGACGCAATTGAAATGGCCGAAGACCGGAAACTGTTCCGTGAAGCCATGGACCGTCTGGGCATCGAAAACCCCAAAGCGACCATCGTCACCGCGCCCAAGCGCGACGATGGCAGCACCGATCTGGATGCCGGTGTGCAGATGGCGCTGGACGAGCTGGATGAGATTGGCCTGCCCGCGATCATCCGCCCCGCCTTTACCCTGGGCGGCACTGGCGGTGGCGTGGCTTATAACCGCGAAGACTACATTCATTTCTGCCGCTCCGGCATGGATGCCAGCCCGGTGAACCAGATCCTGGTCGATGAATCGCTGCTGGGCTGGAAAGAATACGAAATGGAAGTCGTGCGCGACCGTGCCGACAACGCCATCATCGTCTGCTCTATCGAAAACGTCGATCCGATGGGCGTGCATACGGGCGACTCGATCACCGTGGCCCCGGCGCTGACCTTGACCGACAAAGAATACCAGATCATGCGCACGCACAGCATCAACGTGCTGCGCGAGATCGGCGTGGAAACTGGCGGGTCCAACGTGCAATGGGCGGTGAACCCTGCGGATGGCCGCATGGTTGTGATCGAAATGAACCCGCGCGTGTCGCGGTCCTCGGCGCTGGCCTCCAAGGCGACGGGTTTCCCGATTGCCAAGATCGCGGCGAAACTGGCCGTGGGCTACACGCTGGACGAGCTGGACAATGACATCACCAAGGTCACTCCGGCGTCGTTCGAGCCGACCATCGACTATGTTGTCACCAAGATCCCGAAATTCGCCTTCGAGAAATTTCCGGGGTCCGAGCCCTACCTGACCACCGCGATGAAATCCGTGGGCGAGGCCATGTCCATTGGCCGCACGATCCACGAATCGATGCAAAAGGCGCTGGCCTCGATGGAATCCGGCCTGACCGGGTTTGACGAGGTCGACATCCCCGGCGCGCCGGAAAAATCCGCTGTCATCCAGGCGATCTCCAAGCAAACCCCGGATCGCCTGCGCACCATTGCCCAGGCCATGCGCCATGGGCTGACCGACGCGGAAATCCAGAACACCACCGCCTTTGACCCGTGGTTCCTGGCCCGCATCCGCGAAATCGTCGAGGCCGAAGAGGCCGTGCGCGAAAACGGTCTGCCTGCTGATGCGGCCGGTCTGCGTGAGTTGAAGATGCTGGGCTTTACCGATGCGCGTCTGGCCAAGCTGACGGGCTTTTCTGAAAAGGACATCCGCGCCAAGCGCGTCAAAGAGGGCGTCACCGCTGTCTTTAAACGCATCGACACCTGCGCCGCGGAATTCGAAGCCCAGACCCCCTATATGTATTCCACCTACGAAGAGCCCATGATGGGCGAGGTCGAATGCGAATCCCGCCCCTCGGACCGCAAGAAAGTGGTCATTCTGGGTGGCGGCCCGAACCGGATCGGTCAGGGGATCGAATTTGACTATTGCTGCTGCCACGCCTGTTTCGCGCTGACCGATGCGGGCTATGAAACCATCATGGTCAACTGCAACCCGGAAACCGTGTCGACCGACTATGACACCTCGGATCGCCTGTATTTCGAACCGCTGACCTTTGAGCATGTGATGGAAATCCTGCGGGTCGAGCAGGAAAACGGCACGCTGCATGGTGTGATTGTGCAGTTCGGTGGTCAGACCCCGCTGAAACTGGCCAACGCGCTGGAGGCCGAGGGCATCCCGATCCTGGGCACCACCCCTGACGCGATTGACCTGGCCGAAGACCGCGAGCGGTTCCAGGCGCTGGTCAACCAGCTGGGGCTGAAACAGCCCAAGAACGGTATTGCCTCCACCGATGCAGAGGCGCTGAAAATCGCCGAGGACATTGGCTTCCCGCTGGTGATCCGCCCGTCCTATGTTCTGGGTGGCCGCGCCATGGAAATCGTGCGCGACATGGCCCAGCTGGAACGCTACATCGCCGAGGCCGTGGTGGTGTCGGGTGACAGCCCGGTCCTGCTGGACAGCTACCTGTCCGGTGCGGTCGAACTGGATGTCGACGCGCTGTGCGATGGCGAGGCCGTCCACGTGGCCGGCATCATGCAGCATATCGAAGAGGCGGGCGTGCACTCGGGCGACTCGGCCTGTTCGCTGCCGCCCTATTCGCTGGATGGCGAAACCATCGACCGGATCAAGGATCAGACCCACGCGCTGGCCAAGGCTCTGCATGTGGTGGGCCTGATGAACGTCCAGTTTGCGATCAAGGATGGCGAAATCTACCTGATCGAGGTCAACCCGCGCGCCTCGCGCACCGTGCCCTTTGTGGCCAAAGCGACGGATTCCGCCATTGCCTCGATTGCCGCGCGCATCATGGCGGGCGAAAAGATCGCCGACTTCCCGCTGCGCCCAGCCTATGCGCAGGATGCCGATTACGACGCGCCCATGCCGATGGCCGATCCGATGACCCTGGCCGATCCGATGATGCCCTGGTTCAGCGTGAAAGAGGCGGTCCTGCCTTTCGCCCGCTTCCCCGGTGTTGACACGATCCTCGGCCCGGAAATGCGCTCGACCGGCGAGGTTATGGGCTGGGACCGCAGCTTCCCGCGCGCCTTCCTCAAGGCGCAGCTGGGTGCTGGTGCCGATCTACCGCGCGAAGGGGCGGTGTTCTTCTCGATCAAGGATGACGACAAGACGCCTCAGCTGGTGGAAACCGCGCAGGTTCTGGACGGGCTTGGGTTTAAGATCATCGCAACCTCCGGCACGGCGAGCTTCCTCGACCAGCATGGCATTTCCTGCGAAGTGACCAAGAAAGTGTTCGAAGGCCGCCCGAACGTGGTGGATGTGCTGAAAGATGGTGGCATCCAGCTGGTCATGAACACGACCGAAGGGGCGGCAGCTGTGAATGACAGCCGCGAAATCCGCTCTGTCGCGCTGTATGACAAGATCCCCTACTTCACCACCGCCGCCGCCGCCCACGCCGCCGCATTGGCGATGAAGGAACGGGAAGAAGGCGACCTGGTTGTGAAATCGCTGCAGGGGTGAGATGCGGTTCCGGTCTCGCCGGATGAAGCGCCCACTGGGCGCTTCAAGCATCGAACGGGCGGAGCCTAGTTTGTCCGTCAGATGAGCCGGAGCCATTTGGAGCATTTTGTCGTAGAGGTCGTTTTATAAAGAACTGTCTATTTTGGTTTGCATGTCATGCGAAATTTCTGAATGTCAATTGATGGCTTCCCAAATGCCGGTCGCGATAAGGCTTGCAACAATACCAGTGATGATGGTGTAGATTATACCAGAAGCTATGCCGCTCTTTCTTGCCTTTTGCGCTTGCTCGTGGGATTTTTGCTCTCTGGCCTTCCGCCTCATTTCGGCAGTCTCCCCCTGGAACTGCTCATCCAATTTTAGATAAAACTCTTGATATTCTTCAAATAGGGATTGGTATTGTTCAATAGCGTTGTGGGTAGGGGCTTGGCCCTCATACGCAGAAAGCTCTCTTCGCTTTCTTCTTAGTTCTCCCGTGGTTTTGTAGATATCTGCGGGAAGCTGAATGTCTTCTGTCAATGCCTTAACTGCCGTTTCCGACCTGCTTGCCAGATCAAAGATACAGACCTTCATGCAATCAATACAGGTGCGCTTCAGATGTCTCTGTGCTGCGTCCAGTTCGCGTGCGTGATCTTCGTCGCTACATTCCAATTTGTGCGCACGCGCCAAATGGGTGTATGAATTTCGGATTTCATTGAGCACTTCTTTGGGGAACGCATCACCAGTTGCAAGTGCTGCGGCAAGAGATGGAATAACTTGTTCGGAATAAAAATCGAGCACGTCATTGACGTGCTCGGGTGGTATCTTTGCCATGCTCGCGCTCGTTTAAAGAAGTGTAAGTTTTTCAGCTTCTTTATCAATATCTGTTAGCGAGCGCAATTCTTGCATCATCATCTGAACATTCCCGCGCATTTCTACGTCGGGATCGGAGGCGGTTACTACATTAGTGCACTCTTCATGTTCGAGCAAATATTGCTCTGCATCATGTATGCCAACCCTTGCGAGCGCGCGCTTCAGCGGGTTCACCTTCTTAATCATATCTGCCTCTCCGCATCCTTTGGCAATGAAGCCTCAAACGCTCCCACATAGTCCTGTGGTATGGAGCCTGTTATTAGGTCGTCGTTACAGTCACTGCAAGAAGACTAGTAATTTGTTGTTGTAGAGGTCGCACGTGTAGACCCCTATATTTTGTGTGATTCGCACTGTGCCTTAAAAAAAATCTATTGACAAATGAATTGTTTCGACATTGCGGAAGCATTTTGCTGGTGGCTGCGTGAGTTTTCTTTGCTCGCAACCATGTCGTTCGATGTGTGGAGGAAGACTGATTCGCGTTTGCGTAAGGCATGTATCCTTTGAAAACCCATGTCTCGGTGGTCCCCCGCGCTGAGCTCTGCTAAACCGCCCTCAAAGATTTTCCTGAGGCCGTAGCATCATGACCAAACCCGTCATTCTGACCATTCTGGACGGCTGGGGTCTGTCCGAGGACACCTCTGCCAACGCCCCCGCGCTGGCCAACACGCCGACCATTGACCGGCTGATGGCAACCTGCCCTAACGCCACTCTGATCACCCATGGTCCCGATGTGGGCCTGCCGACCGGGCAGATGGGGAACTCTGAGGTGGGGCATACCAATATCGGCGCGGGCCGTGTGGTGGCGATGGATCTGGGGCAGATCGACCTCGCGATCGAAGATGGCTCTTTCTACGACAATGCCGAGATCCGCGCCTTTGCCGCCAAGGTTGCAGAGGCCGGTGGCACGGCGCATGTCATGGGGCTGACCTCGGATGGTGGGGTGCACGCGCATTCCGACCACATCCTTGCGGCGGTGAAGGCGTTGAGCGATGCGGGGCTGCCCACCGCCATTCATGCCATCACCGATGGGCGCGACGTGGCGCCCAGCAGTGCCGCCGAACAGGTCGCCGCGTTTGAACAGGCCCTGCCCGAAAACGCCTGCATCGTCACCGTGTCTGGCCGCTATTACGCCATGGACCGCGACACCCGTTGGGAGCGCGTCGAAAAGGCCTATCGCGCCATGATCGAGGGGCAGGGCGGCGCGCAGGACAGCGCCGTGGCCGGGATCAAGGCCAGCTATGCCAAGGATGTCAGTGACGAATTCATCCTGCCTTTCACCATCGGTGATTATGCCGGTGTGCAGCCGGGCGATGGCATCTTTTTCGTCAATTTCCGCGCTGATCGGGCCCGCGAAATCCTTGCCGCCATTGCTGCGCCTGATTTTGATGGGTTTGATCGCAACCCGCCCCAGCTGTCCGCGCTGCTGGGCATGGTGGAATATTCCGACGCCCATAACGCCTATATGACCACGGCCTATCCCAAGCGTGAGATCGTGAACACGCTGGGCGAATGGGTGGCCAAGCAGGGCAAGACGCAGTTCCGCCTCGCCGAGACCGAAAAATACCCGCATGTGACCTTCTTCCTCAATGGCGGCAAAGAGGTGCCGGAACCGAACGAAGATCGCTTTATGCCGAAATCGCCCAAGGTCGCGACCTATGACCTGCAGCCGGAAATGAGCGCGGGTGAGGTGACGGAACAATTCCTCGGTGCGATTGATCATGGCTATGACCTGATCGTGGTGAACTATGCCAACCCGGATATGGTCGGCCATACTGGCGATCTGGAGGCCGCCAAAGCCGCCTGCGAAGCCGTAGATGCCGGGTTGGGGCAGGTTGTGGCCAAGCTGGAGCAAACCGGCGGCGCGCTGCTGGTCATTGCCGACCATGGCAATTGCGAAACTATGGTCGACCCGGAAACCGGTGGGCCGCATACCGCCCACACGACCAATCTGGTCCCGGTCATCCTTTACGGCGCGGCTGAGGGCGCTAAGCTGAAATCCGGGCGTCTGGCCGATGTGGCCCCGACGCTGCTGGAATTGATGGGGCTGGAACAGCCTAAGGAAATGACCGGGGAAAGCCTGATTTCGTGACGCGCATCCTGTCTTTGCTGACCGCTTTGCTGCTTTCCGGGCCTGTCTTTGCGCAGGATCAGGGGGCGGCAGCGCGGGCAGCGGCCGAGGCATTGGAACAGGCCGGCGTGCAGCTGGACCGCGCAGAAAGCGCGCGTGACCGGGTGGCGGCCCTGACCCAAACCGTGCGCGCCTATGAGGACGGGCTGACCGCCATGCGCGAGGGCTTGCGCGCCGCTGCGATCCGCGAACGCGAGCTGTCCCTGCGACTGGCGGCACAAGAGGCCGAAGTGGCGCAGCTGCTGGGTGTGCTGTCGGCGCTGGGCGGCGAAGTGCAGCCGAACAGTTTCCTGCACCCGCAGGGGCCGTTGGGCACCGCGCGCTCTGGCATGTTGGTGGCGGCGGTCACGCCGGGGCTGGCAGAGAAAGCCGACCGGCTGCGCGAGGATCTGCAAGAGGTCAGCGCCCTGCGCCAGATTCAGCAAAGCGCGGCGGGCACGCTGGAAAAGGGGCTGCGCGGCGCACAGGACGCCCGCACTGCCCTGTCCAAGGCCATCGCCGACCGTACCGATCTGCCGCGCCGCTTTACTATGGATCCGATCCGCACCCAGATCCTGATTTCCTCGACCGAGACCCTGCAGGGGTTTGCCAGCGGCCTGTCGCAGATTGCCGAGGACGAGGTGCCTGAAAACCTGCCGCGCATCATTGCGCGCAAGGGCAATCTGCCGCTGCCGGTGCGCGGGCTGATCCTGCGCCGCGCCGGTGAAAGCGACGCTGCAGGCGTGGCCCGCCCCGGCATTGTCGTCGCCACGCGCCCCCGCGCGCTGGTCACAACCCCAAGCGCCGCGACCATCCGCTATGCCGGGCCGCTGCTGGATTATGGGCTGGTGTCGATCCTTGAACCACAATCCGGTCTGCTGATCGTTCTATCGGGTCTGGCGGAAACCTATGGCGAGGCCGGGCAGGTCATCCCCGAGGGCAGCCCGGTAGGGGTGATGGGCGGCGAAATCGCGCAATCCGGGGATATGCTGTCACCTTCTGGTGAAAGGGGTGGAAACGCGCGCTCGGAAACGCTCTATATAGAGGTCAGAGAGGGCGAAGCGCCTGTCGACCCACTGACGTGGTTCGCGAATGAACAAGGATGAACAAGAGCATGAAGAAATTCGTGATGGCCGCCGCAGGTGGCGCCCTGGCATCGGTGCTGGCAACTACGCAATTCGTCGGGCCGCTGCTGGCGCAGGAAACCAGTCGCCCCTCCACCGTTTATGAACAGCTGGACCTGTTTGGCGATATTTTCGAACGCATCCGCGCCCAATATGTCGAAGAGGTCGATGAATCCGACCTGATCGAGGCGGCAATCAACGGGATGCTGACTTCGCTGGATCCGCATTCTGGCTATCTGCCGCCGCAGGACGCCGCGGATATGCGGGTGCAGACGCGGGGTGAATTTGGCGGCCTGGGGATCGAAGTCACGCAGGAAGACGGCTTTGTCAAAGTGGTCTCGCCGATTGACGACACCCCGGCAGATGAGGCCGGGATCGAAGCAGGCGATTTCATCACCCATGTGGATGGCACCAGCGTGCTGGGTCTGACTCTGGACGAAGCCGTGGGCATGATGCGTGGCCCTGTCGGGTCTGAAATCATCATCACCGTGGCACGCGAAGGCGAAGACGAACCGTTCGACGTGTCGATCATCCGCGACACGATCAAGCTGACCGCTGTGCGCTCGCGGCTTGAGGGCACCACCGTTGTGCTGCGCGTGACCACCTTTAACGACCAGACCTCGCCCAACCTTTATTCCGGCATCGAAGAGCAGGTGGCCGAGGCGGGCGGCATCGAGAATGTCGATGGATTCATTCTGGATCTGCGCAACAATCCCGGCGGGTTGCTGACCGAAGCGATCAAGGTCTCGGACGCTTTCCTTGAGGCTGGTGAAATCGTGTCCACCCGTGGCCGCAACCCGGCCGATGGGGACCGGTTCAATGCCACTGCCGGTGATCTGGCCGAGGGCAAGCCGCTGGTCGTTCTGATCAATGGCGGGTCTGCCTCGGCGTCGGAAATCGTCGCGGGTGCGCTGCAGGATCACCGCCGGGCGATTGTTGTCGGCACCAAGAGCTTTGGCAAAGGCTCGGTCCAGACCGTGATGCCGCTGCGGGGCGATGGTGCGATGCGCCTGACCACCGCGCGCTATTACACCCCGTCGGGGCGTTCGATCCAGGCGCTGGGCGTGTCGCCCGACATCGTGGTGCAGCAGCCGCCGCGCCGCCCCGAAAGCGAGGAAGAGGAAGACAACCGCATTTCGCGCTCCGAAGCCGATCTGCGCGGGCGTCTGGACAATGACTCGCTGACCGAAGACGAGATCCGTCAGATCGAAGAAGACCGCGCCAAGGCCGAGGCCGCCGCGCAGCTGCGCGAAGATGACTATCAGCTCGCCTATGCGATTGACGTGCTCAAGGGCCTCGCCGCGCTGGCTGGCAAATAACGTAACGGGGCGGGGCTGATCGGCCCCGCGGCCACACCCCGTAGGGTGGGTTTTCAACCCACCGCCTTTTTTCCTGCGCTGGATCCTGACATGACCCCCGAAGAGATTTCGAAACTCCCCTATCGCCGCAATGTCGGCGTGATGCTTGTGAATGCGCAGGGCCATGCCTTTGTCGGCCAGCGCGTCGATGCGCCCGATACGCCTGCGTGGCAGATGCCTCAGGGCGGGATCGACACCGGCGAAGACCCGCGCGAAGCCGCCTTGCGCGAGCTGCAGGAAGAAACCGGCGTGTCCCCCGATCTGGTTACGGTCGAGGCCGAGACAGACGGCTGGATCGCCTATGATCTGCCTCATGACATCGTGCCCAAGATCTGGAAAGGCCGCTACAAAGGGCAGGAACAGAAATGGTTCCTGCTGCGCTTTCACGGCACGGATAGCGACGTGCGGCTGGACGCGGATGACCATCAGGAATTTTCGTCCTGGCGCTGGCTGGATGCGGATGAGGTCGTGGCCCAGATCGTGCCTTTCAAGCGCGACGTCTATGCGCAGGTTGTGGACCAGTTCCGGGCCCATCTGTGATGCGCTGGCTGGCGCTGGCTTTGGCCTTGTGCGCCACGCAGGCCAGCGCCCTGTCCTGCCTGCAGCCCGATCCTGTGCGCGCCTTTAACGCCGCCGAAACAGACGAGGCCGACTGGATCGTCGTTCAGGGCCAGCTGATCTTTGACGAAACCCAGCTGCCCCACCGCGATGTTGAGACCCAGCATCTGGATCTGCCGGCCACGCAGATCCCGGCCCTGCTGCGCGGCACGGCGTTGACTCAAAACGGGTTCACTCGCGCCTTTGATCGTGAGATCACGCTAGAGGTGCAGTGTTTTGCGGTGTGGTGTGGCGGGGCGGCCAGCAATACGCCCTACCTTGCCTTTCTCAAACGAGAAAAGGACCAACTGACCGCCTATGCCGATCCCTGCGGTGGCAAGCTGTTTCCTGAACCTGCGCGCAAGGATCTGAACCGCGTGACAGCCTGTTTTCAGGGCAAGCGGTGCGTAGAGCGACCGGGGCGCTAACCCCGCCGCCCCCATCGCTTACTTCTTGGTTTTGCGCTTGCGCGTGACCTTGCGTTTCACGGCAGCGTCTTTCTTTTTCGCCCGTGCGGCTTTGCGTTTTGGTGCCGGGCCTCCGCGCCTGCGACCACCGCCATGGCGTCGCCCGCCGGGGACAGAGGCATAGCCCTCATCCTCCAGTTCCAGCAGCTCAAAGGCGATGCCGCCCGTGACCGGCGCGGCCTCGACCAGACGCACTTTGGCGCGCATTCCCAGCGCGATGATCCGGCCTGTATCAGAGCCCATCAATGTGCCGCTGTCGCGGTCGAAATGGAAATATTCCCGGCCCAGCGTGCCAATCGGCACCAGTCCATCCGCGCCTGTTTCATCCAGTTTCACAAAGATCCCGAACTTGGCGATGCCCGAGACGCGCCCGGTAAATTCCGCACCCATCCGATCCGACAGATAGGCGGCAAGGTAGCGATCCGTCGTGTCGCGCTCGGCCATCATCGAGCGGCGTTCCGTGTCGCTGATATGCTGGGCGGTCTGCTCCAGCCGTTCGATTTCATCCGGGGTCAGCCCATCATCGCCCCAGCCATGGGCCGTGACCAGCGCGCGGTGCACGATCAGGTCGGAATAGCGCCGGATCGGCGAGGTGAAATGCGCGTAATTCTGCAGAGCCAACCCAAAATGCCCAAAGTTCTTCGGGCTGTAATAGGCCTGTGTCATGGAGCGCAGCGTGGCCATGTTGATCAGCTCGGCCTCGTCCGTGCCGGCGGCCTGATGCAGCAGGCGATTCAGGTGCGCGGTCTGCAGCACCTGCCCTTTAGCCATGTTCAGCCCCGCCGCCTGCGCCGTTTCGCGCAGCGACTCCAGCTTGTCCTGCGGCGGTTCCTCATGCACGCGGAACAGCAGCGGTTTGTCCTTTTTCAGCAGCACCTCGGCGGCGGCGACATTGGCGAGGATCATGAATTCCTCGATCAGCTTATGCGCATCCAGCCGGTCGGTGAAATCGACCGAAGTGACTTTGCCATCCTCGCCCAGCACAACTTTGCGTTCCGGCAGGTCCAGATCCAGCGGCTGCCGGGCCTCGCGGGCGCGTTGCAGCGCCGCATAGGCGGCATAAAGCGGGCGGATCACCGGATCGAGCAGCGGTTCGGTGCGCGCGTTCGGATCGCCATCCATCGCCGCCTGCACTTCCTGATAGTTCAGCGACGCAGGCGAGCGCATCAGCCCGCGGACAAAGCTCTGCCCCAGTTTCTTGCCCTCGGCATCAATGCGGATGCGCGCGGCGATACAGGCGCGCGGCACGCCTTCATGCAGGGAACACAGATCGCCGGACAGGCGGTCGGGCAGCATCGGCACAACCCGGTCGGGGAAGTAGCTGGAATTGCCGCGCCTGCGTGCCTCGCGGTCCAGATCCGATCCGGGGCGCACATAATGCGCCACATCGGCAATCGCGACCCACAGGATAAAACCGCCCTTGTTGTTCGGGTCGCTGTCCTGTTCGGCATAGACCGCATCATCATGGTCGCGCGCATCATGGGGGTCGATCGTGACCAGCGGCATCTCGCGCAGATCGGTGCGGCCCTTAAGGCCCGCGGGCTTCATGCTGTCGGCCTCTTCCAGCACTTCGGCGGGGAAATCATCGGGGATGCCGTGCTGATGGATCGCGATCAAAGACACGGCGCGCGGCGCAGTCGGATCACCCAGCCGGGCGGTGATACGCGCCTTGGGCAGACCCATCCGGTTTGAGCGCGGTGCGGATTGTTCCGCCTCGACCAGCTCGCCATCCTTGGCACCATGGGTGGCATCGCCGGGGATGGCCCATTCCTTGTCGCTGCCCTTGTCGATGGGCAGGATGCGCCCGCCCTCGGCGGATTTGCGGAAGATGCCGACGATCTTTTTCGGGCTGGTGCCGATGCGGCGGATCAGGCGGGCTTCGTAATTGTGGTCCTCGGCGTGGACAACCTGCAGCCGGGCCAGAACGCGGTCGCCTTCGCCAAGTGCGGGATCCGTGGCGCGCGGGATGAACAGCACGGTGGGTTCCACACCTTCGCCATGCCATTCCAGCGGCTTGGCGAACAGGTCGCCATTGGCGTCAGGCGCAGTGATCTGCAGAACGCTGACCGGGGGCAGGCGGTCCGGGTCGCGATAGGTCTTGTTGCGCTTTTGCAGATGACCCTCTTGCTCCAGCTCTTTGAGCATCCGTTTGAGGTCAATGCGCGCAGCACCTTTGATGCCAAAGGCCTTGGCAATGTCGCGTTTCGCGGTGAGGGTGGGGTTCGCGGAGATCCATTCAAGGATGTCGGCTTTGGTTGGCAGCTTGCTCATATCCCTGCCGTAGCATGGGTGCAGCAGAAGGTCATGGGCAAAAGTCGCCTCGGGCGCGGGCGTCAGTGCGTGCCGCGCCCGGCCTTTGCGGATTTTCTTTCAGGGCAGATCCACTGCCGTGTCCACATCGCGCAGCCGGTCGATATAGGCCACGCGCGCCGCGCCCAGCGTGGCAACCGTGTCGGACAGCGCGTGTTCGGTGGACCAGCGCACCCCGTCAAACAGCCCGGCCGGGACAGCGGCGGCATTGTGCAGCCCGACCAGCCAATAGCCCCCGTCAAAGGCCGGACCAAACACAGCATCATGATTGCCAAGCGCGCGAAAGGCCCGCCAGATCGCGCTCCGGGTGATGCCCGGAATATCCGCGCCGATCACGCAGACCGGGCCGTGGTCCGCATGGCGCATGGCGCGGGCCATGCGTTGCCCCAGATCGCCACGCCCCTGCGGGATGCGCGGCAGATCGCGAGGAAAGACAGGGCTGGCGATGGCGGCATCGGGGCTGACTGCCAGAACGATCCGCCAGCGCGGATCGCGCAGCTGACGCAGCAGGCGCGCCACCTGATGGCGGAACCACCAGGCCGAGGCCGTCATGCCAATATCCTTGCCCAGACGGGTTTTGACCCGCCCAGGCCGCGGTTCTTTGACCATCACGATCAGCGTAGGGCGGGTCATGTCTGGCGCACCATTTCCTGATGCGGCACACCGCCATCGTCATAGATGTCACCGACCGGTTCAAAGCCTAGCTTTTCGTAAAACCCCTGCGCGCGGACCTGTGCGCCCAGCACGACCTGCGTGACCTCATCCTGCGCCGCAAAATGGTCGATCCCGTGGCGCACCAGCAGCGCGCCCAGCCCATGTCCGCGATAGTCCTTGAGCACGCAGATCCGGCCAATCCGACCATCTGCGCCCTCATATAGCAGACGCGCTGTGGCGACGGGGGTGTCGCCCTCCATCACCAGCAGCTGCAGCGCGCCCGCATCCAGATCGTCCCATTCTTCGTCTTCTCTAAACCCTTGCTCGTCGATGAAAACCACCCGGCGCAGGGCATGGGCCGCTGCCGTGTCGGTGGTCTCGATCACGTGAAAGCTCATGCGAAATACTCCCGCAGGATGCGCGTGTAGATGGATTTCAGCTGGTGCACCTGCGCGACCTCGACCCGTTCATCCACTGCGTGCATCCGCTTGCCGACAAGGCCGAATTCCACCACCGGGCAGTGGTTTTTCATGAACCGCGCATCCGATGTGCCGCCGGATGTGGACAGTTCGGGATCCTGGTTGGTTTCCGCCTTCACCGCCGCAGCCACAAGATCCGAGAGCGGGCCCGGAGGGGTCAGGAAACTTTCGCCGCTGATCTTGATCTCTACCTCGGTCCTTGTGCCGAATTCGGCGTCGACCTTGGCGGCCTCGTCGCGCAGCCAATCCGACAGGTCCGCGCCGGTATGGGCATCGTTGAAGCGGATATTCACGCAGGCGCGGGTCTGCGCAGGGATTACATTGGTCGTCGGGTTCCCGGTGTCGATATTGACGATGGCCAGGGTGGAGGCATCAAAATGATCGGTGCCCGTATCCAACTCATGCGAGGCCAGACGATCCATCAGCCGCGCCATGGCGGGCATCGGGTTCAGCGCGCGATGGGGATAGGCGGCATGGCCTTGTTTGCCATTCACGCTGTACCAGACGGTCAGCGACCCGCGCCGCCCGATCTTCATCATCTGGCCCATGTGGTCGGGCGAGGTCGGTTCGCCCACAAGGCAGACAGACATCTGTTCCTGCTCGGCCTCCATCCAGTCCAGCAGGGCGGTGGTGCCATGCAGGGCGTCGGCCTCTTCGTCCCCGGTGATGGCCAGCAGCACGGCGCCTTCGGGTGGTTCGTTTGTGACCAGATCGACGGCAGCGGCGACAAAGGCGGCCACCCCGGATTTCATGTCAGTCGAGCCGCGCCCATACAGATAGCCATCGACGATTTCAGCGCCAAAGGGGTCCTGAGTCCAGTCCTCGGCCTTGCCGATGGGCACCACATCAGTGTGCCCGTTAAAGCCAAAGCTGCGCGCGTGGCCCTTGTCGCCCCAGCGGGCAAACAGGTTGCTGATCCCGCCGCGATCGACGCGGGTGCAGGCGAACCCGGCCTGTTCCAGGATCTCTTGCAGCAAGACCAGCGCACCGCCTTCTTCGGGCGTGACCGAGGGGCAGCGCACAAGGCGGGCGGTCAGATCAACGGGATCGAGGGTCATGGCGGGGCGCTCCGGTTACGTCGTTTCAGGATGGCTATCGCGCATCGCGCCGCTTGGCAAATGTGACGGATTTGCACCAAGCAGTGCGGGGTGCAGCGCCGCGCGGATTCCGTGCTGGGCCTTTGCCGTGCTAGCCTGACGAAAAGCGCAGGGAAACCCCTGCAGACAGGCGGTATGTATGACAATCACGCGAGGCATAGCATGAGCTGGCTGGCCATTTGCGGCGAGGGGCAGCGTTGGGTCTGCCCTGACCGGTTCGGCCAAAGCGCCGCGCCGCAGGAGGATCTGCTGGCCGAAGGCTGCCTGATGCTGGAAACCCGCTTGTCCGGCGAGGGGCGGCCGCAGACCTTGTTGCAGTATGAGCGAAAGGCCCCCTGGCCGGGGTCGATCTCGATACGCGCTGTGCCGGATGGCGGGATTGTGCTGGTGCTGGAACAGGGCAAGGATCGTTTCCACACCACGCTGCAATCGCCGCCGGACACGCGCACCGATGTGCTGCGGATCACCTTCAACTGGGACAGCCGGGCGCGTCATGGCCGGATCACGTTGGAGCGGCCCGAAGGCGATCACCCGGTGGCGCAGGACACGCCGCCCCCGCCGCCCTTGCTGGCCGAGGATCTCTATTCCATCGTGCATCGCCCCGCGCTGCGCGAGATCGACCGCGATGTGGTGTTCTTTGCCGCCTCGGATCGTCAGCAGCCGGTGGGGCCGATGCCGGCGCTTAGCGCGCGGGTGCCTGTGGCGACTCCGTTTGGGGACAGGCCCGTGGCGCAGCTGATTTGCGGCGATACGGTCTGTACCCGCGATCACGGTGTGGTGCCGGTGCTGCATCGGGTCAACCGCACCGTGCCCGCGCTGGGCAGTTTCCGCCCGATCCGCCTGCGCGCGCCCTATTTTGGTCTGACGCAGGACGTGGTGGTGGCGCCGCATCAGCGGCTGGTGATCACCGGCACCGATGTCGAATATATCTTTGGTCGCGAAGCGGTGCTGGTCCCGGCGCAGAGCCTGGTGAACGGGTTTGCTGCGCATCACGTGGACAGCCCGCTATTGCTAACCTATCACCAGTTGCTGCTGCCTCGGCATGAACCGGCGCTGATCGCGGGCGCGCAGATGGAGAGCCTGTATATCGGGCGGTTGCGGCGGGATCGCGCTGCGCTGGGGCGTTCTTTGCTGGCGGATTGCCCGTCGGGGCTGTTGCCGGAACATGCGCGGGCGGGGTTGAAAGTGCTGGGCTCGTTCGAAGCAAATACACTGGCGCAGGCCCGCGCCGCCTGAGCGCGGTGGGTTGAAAACCCACCCTACGGCTGGATGCGGGGTAGGGTGGGTTTGTAACCCACCTATTCCTTGTCGAAAAACGGCGTCATCTGCGCGACGATGACCGAATTTTCCCGCAGGGCGCGGTCCATCAGCTCCAGCTCGTCGGGCTCGATCTCGTGGCCCTGTTCGCGGCGTTCCTGTGCCGTGCCGTAACCGGTCACATCCAGCGGCGCCAGATCCGCCTGTTTCAAGATCGCCACGGTTTCGCGCACGGCCTCGGCCTCGTCCACGCCGCTGGCATAGCACATCAGCGCCGCGCCGGTCGCGCCCTTGGGCAGCCCGTCGCCATCCTTGCGGCCGACCTCGATCAGCAGGGTATAGACCTGCTGCTTTTTCGGTTTCTTTTTCTTGGGTGCGCTATCCTGAGTCATGATCCCGGCATAGCCCGGCTGGGCGGTGGGAACAACCGGGATCGGGATGCGCCAATCCTGATCATTTTGCTTGTGAGAGGGCTGGAATTCTCCGTCGAGGTATTGATATGTTATAACGTAACAAATTCACGAGGCGCGCAGAACCATGAGCTCCGTTTCCACCAAAGGCAATCTGCGCAGCGGGTTGCGGCGTTCGCGGCGCGCGGTCAACCCGATGGCCGAGCGCGACCGCCTGCCCGCCCCCTGCCGCCTGTGGCTAAGCCACGCGGCATTGCCCTGGTCGCCCCATTCCGTGGGTCGGGCCTGGCGCCGGGCGCTCAAGGATCACGCGGGCGATCATGCCAAGGCGCTGGAGGCGCTGGATTTGCTCGAGCAGCGCCGCTTGCGCAAGGATGCCCCGGCGGTCTGGGGTCTGCCCTGCCTGCCCGAAGCCTATGACATCACAAAAGAAAACGGCCCCGCCTGAAACGGAGCCGTTGCTGAATTTCACAGAAAGGCGCGGGATCAGTCGCGCAGCAGCTCGTTGATGCCGGTCTTGGAGCGGGTCTTTTCGTCCACGCGCTTCACGATCACGGCGCAATACAGGTTGATGCCGTTTTTCGACGGCATGGAGCCCGCAACCACAACCGAATAGGGCGGCACTTCGCCATACATGACTTCGCCGGTTTCGCGATCGACGATCTTGGTCGACTGGCCGATGAACACGCCCATGCCCAGAACCGAGCCCTCGCGCACGATGCAGCCTTCGACCACCTCAGAGCGCGCACCGATGAAGCAGTTGTCCTCGATGATGGTCGGACCGGCCTGCATCGGTTCCAGAACGCCACCAATGCCGACGCCGCCGGACAGGTGCACGTTTTTGCCGATCTGCGCGCAGGAGCCAACGGTGGCCCAGGTGTCAACCATGGTGCCTTCATCCACGTGGGCGCCAAGGTTCACAAAGGATGGCATCAGGACAACGCCCGGCGCGATATAGGCCGACTTACGAACCACTGCGTTTGGCACGGCACGGAAGCCAGCGGCCTTCCACTGGTTGTCGCCCCAGCCTTTGAACTTGCTGTCGACCTTGTCCCACCAGCCACTGCCCTGCGGGCCGCCGGACTGCTCTTCCATATCTTTGATGCGGAAGCCCAGCAGAACGGCCTTTTTCGCCCACTGGTTCACATGCCAGTCACCATTTTCCTGACGCTCGGCAACGCGCAGCTTGCCGCTGTCCAGCGCGTTCAGCGTGTCTTCGATGGCGTCGCGCTGTTCGCCGGTGGTGGCGGGGGTGATCGTGTCGCGCGCCTCCCAGGCGGCTTCGATGGCGGCTTCGAGCTGAGCGTTGGACATCCGGTTTCTCCTCAGGAAAATCTTTGCAGCCCTATACAGGGGCGATGGTCAGATTGGAACGCGCAACTTTACGCAGCGCGATCCACAAGGACGCAACGGGGCCGGAATGCGACACCGCGCGCGCCAAAGCGCATCAGGCTTTCAGGCGGTACCCGCGGCGGAACATGCTCCAGGCCAGCAGGCAGACAGCCAGCGTTGCGGCCAAGGCCACCGCGAATCCCAGCAGGGGCGGGCTGTCGCTGACCCCGACCATGCCCCAGCGCGCCCCGTCGATCAGGTAAAAGACCGGGTTCACATGGGTGATGGTTTTCAGCACGGGGGGCAGGGCCTCGACCGAGTAGAACGTGCCGGAAAGGAAGGCCAGTGGCGTGACGATGAAATTGGTGATGGCCGCCATCTGGTCGAACTTATTCGCAAAGATCCCGGCAATCACGCCAAGCGCGGACAGAAAGGCCGCGCCCAGAATAACAAAGCCCAGCATCGCAACAGGATGCGCCGGGACGATCCCCATCACCAGCGCCATGGCTGTGCTGATCGCCACGGCCACGAACAGCCCGCGCGCCACGCCGCCGGCCAGATAGCCCAGCAGCAGCTCGGTAGCGGAAAGCGGCGGCATCAGCGTATCAACGATATTGCCCTGTACCTTGGAAATCACCAGCGAAGACGACGTGTTGGCAAAGGCGTTCTGAATCACCGTCATCATCAGGATGCCCGGCGCGATGAAATGCGCAAAGGGCAGCCCCATCACATCGCCGCGCCGCGATCCCACCGCGATGGTAAAGATCACCATAAACAGCCCCGCCGTGACCAACGGTGCCAGCAAGGTCTGCGTCCAGACATTGGCAAAGCGCAGGATTTCTCGCCGGGCCAGCGTGGCCAGCCCCAGCCAGTTGACCCGCCCAAACCGGCGATCGCCGGGGTCAAACCCGGCAGGCGATTCATTATGTAACTGCATTGCGGCTCCGATCCATTTTGGATGCCTTGTAACTTGTTGCGCGATGATTAGAATAGGGAACCAACGAAAACATGGGCGGCCCGTTTGGCGGTGCCGCTTTTTCAGTAGGATTCCCGCTATGTCCTGGACCGAAGAACGCGTTGAGCTGCTCAAGAAGCTGTGGGGCGAAAGGCAGTCGGCCAGCCAGATCGCCAAAGAGCTGGGCGGCGTGACCCGCAACGCGGTGATCGGCAAGGCGCACCGCCTTGGCCTGTCGAACAAAACCGGTGGTGGCGGCAGCCCCGCCGCGGCTGCAGCTGCAAAGCCCGCCGCCAAGCCCAAGGTCGAGCCCAAGCCCAAGCCCGCCGCAACCGCCAAGAAGGCAGAGCCCAAGCCCGCCCCCAAACCGGCGGAGCCCGAGGCGCGCCCGACCCCGCAGCCCGCCGCGGCCTCTGTGCCCGCAGCGCCCACGCCCAGCCCGGCGCGCAAGGCGATCATCCCCGCAGGCCAACCCCTGCCGCCGCAACCCTCGGCCAATGAAATCAGCCCCGAGGCGCTGGCCAAAGTCAGCGAGGTCGAGAAAAAGGCCAAAAAGCTGACGCTGATGGAATTGACCGAACGCACCTGCAAATGGCCCGTGGGCGACCCGGCCACCGATGATTTCTGGTTCTGTGGCCTGCCGGTGCAACAGGGCAAACCCTATTGCGAAGCCCATGTTGGCGTGGCCTTCCAACCCATGTCGTCCCGCCGCGACCGCCGCCGGTAAGACAGTACAGATCGCAGTGAAACACAGCAGGCCCCATCGGGGCCTGTTTTGTTTTGGGGAGATATGAACTTTTACTATGCGCTATCTGCTAAATTTGAGCCAGTGGTTTAAGGGTGTACCGACCGCTGTGTTGAGTCTATTTGGTTTGCGGCCTCAGACGTGAACACTAGAAGATTGTTCACGGTGCTTATCGTGCGCCGCTTTGCCTGATTTAGTTTGGTACTCATTCGCGGCCACTCTGAAATTGCGTCTCTGAAACCCTTCGCCTGGGTGTCAGCACCTTGGATGACCAATCTTAGTGTTTCTAGTTCGCCAAGTATGTCACTGATTTCTTGTTGATTGGTCATTCCATCTTGCCGTGAAATGATAATGGCCTTTTTCATGCAGAGTAAAGCGGATGAAAATTTCTCTTTAGTGTCTGGAATGGTTCGGTCAAGGATGTGGCAATATCTTTGGAGCTCAGCCGCTACATTGTCCACTATTGTTTTTGCATTTTTTTGGTCTTTCCGCATGTCCCCCGTTGGTTTCAACTTGTTGATTTCTTCAGATCTTAAGTCCAGTTTTTCGACTAGTTTTTTTGTCGCTGAACCAATCGTTTCAAGGCCGATGCAGAAGGCCTCTATATCATCAAGGAAAGCCTCAGTCAGATCGATGATGCCGGCGTCTTCATCGAAGTCGCTTATCTTGATTAAAGCGTTTGACTGGGGTGAAGTGGCTGGTTGTATTGAAATATCAGGCTCGCGGCTCGTGGAAATGGTGCGATTTTTTATCCGATCAATGGCTTTCACTAGTGCAGTTGTTACTCTACCACGTAAGTCATCTGTATTGGAAAATTCCTCGTAAATGCCTTTGTCACTAATGCTTTCCTTGAAGGTATGAAGTTTCCAAAGTTGTTCCGCATCAATGGGGTGCTCTGAGCTGCGCGGGTCTTTGAAGTAGAAGAGTACTTCGGGTCCATGATCTTCGTTGGCGCGCCTTTGCATAGCCCTCGAAAATTCTTCTTCAGTACCTGAAGCGTAGTCTTGAGTTGGCTGTCCAAATCGACTGCAAAGAACTCCGACGAAAATGTCGTAGTTGTCTCCTATTTGTTCATTAATGACATTTTGAGGATGGTTTCCAAATTGAGTACTCACATGGGTTTCCCAGCGGATGGGGGTGAGGCGGAAGTCCTCTCCAGGGCCGCGCAGCAGGTTCAGCTGTTCTATAGCGCCTTGAATAGTTTCCCGTTCTCTAGCAACATCTGACGGTGAGGAGATGAACACACTATATTCTTGAATTTGCTTTGGCATATGGGTGCTCCTTCCAGTGCGTTTATTCGTTTATGGCACATGTGATTTGGGCGCAATACGCCGTGGGGGCTGGGACGAGATGCAGGCGTGGGGTGCAATTCTGTGTGTGGATAGCATAAAATTGGCGCCAGACTGAGTGGATGCACCCCTGTCGCAGACTAGGTACCCCCACCCTCATGCTTGCCCGGTCCTCACATCCCAGTATATGAGGCCGCATGAGCACGAACCCGCCAAGCCTCCGCCCCGATATCGCCGCCCCCCGGTTCGCCACGGACCGCCGCGAGGGTCAGCCCACAATCGGCATGGTCAGCCTCGGTTGCCCCAAAGCCCTCGTTGACAGCGAGCGCATCCTCACGCGCCTGCGCGCCGAAGGCTACGGGATCTCGCCCGACTATTCTGGTGCCGATGCGGTGATCGTGAATACTTGCGGGTTTCTCGATAGTGCCAAGGCCGAAAGCCTGGAGGCCATTGGCGAGGCGCTGGCCGAAAATGGCAAGGTCATCGTGACCGGCTGCCTTGGTGCCGAACCGGAATATATCACCGGCGTGCATCCCAAGGTGCAGGCCGTCACCGGGCCGCATCAATATGAACAGGTGCTGGACGCGGTGCATGGGGTTGTGCCGCCTAAGCCCGATCCCTTTGTGGATCTGCTGCCAGCCAGCGGTGTGTCCCTGACGCCGCGCCATTTCAGCTATCTCAAGATTTCCGAGGGCTGCAATCACAGCTGCAAATTCTGCATCATCCCGGATATGCGCGGCAAGCTGGCCAGCCGCCCGCACCGCGCCGTTCTGCGCGAGGCCGAAAAGCTGGTCGAGGCCGGTGTGCAGGAATTGCTGGTCATCAGCCAGGACACCAGCGCCTATGGCGTCGACTGGAAGGATGCCGAGCGCGGCGCGGAAAAGCATATCACCAAACTGGCGCGCGACCTGGGCAGCCTCGGCGCCTGGGTGCGGATGCACTATATCTACCCCTATCCCCATGTGCGCGAACTGATCCCGCTGATGGCCGAAGGGCTGATCCTACCCTATCTTGACGTGCCCTTCCAGCACGCCCATCCCGATACGCTGAAACGCATGGCTCGCCCGGCCGCCGCGGAACGCACGCTGGATCGGATCGCAGAATGGCGCGGCATCTGCCCCGACATCATCCTGCGCTCGACCTTTATCGTCGGCTATCCCGGCGAAACAGAGGCCGAGTTTCAGACCCTGCTGGATTGGATGGACGAGGCCCAGCTGGATCGCGTCGGCTGCTTCAAATACGAAAATGTCGATGGCGCGCGCTCCAACGAGCTGCCCGATCACGTGCCCGAAGAGCTCAAGCAAGAACGCTGGGATCGCTTCATGGAAAAGGCGCAGGCGATTTCTGAGGCCAAGCTCGCCGCCAAAGTCGGTCAGATCATGGATGTGATCGTCGATGATGTGGACGAGGACGGCATCGCCACCTGCCGGACCAAAGCAGATGCCCCGGAAATCGACGGCAACCTGTTCATTGATGAGGGCGCAGATCACCTGCAGCCGGGCCAGATCGTAACCGTCGAAGTCGACGAGGCAGGCGAATACGATCTCTGGGGGCAATTGCAGGCGACCCCCTCAGCGAGTGAAGGCTAAGCTATGTACAAGGATATGACTGCAGAGGCGGTCTTGCAGGTTTTGGCTGGGATGCCCAAACGGACGCGGATCAAGACCTCGCAGATGCTCATTTACAAAAAGGGACGCCGCCCGGCGGATCTGAAAGAGCAGCAGTACCTGTTGAATAAGCTGAGTGATGACCCGACTCTGGCAGAGATCGACCGGGTCTATGCGCTGATTGCAGGGGGGCACAAAACCTGTGAGCTTCTGGACCTTGAAGGGGCAGAGGCCTGGTCCGCCCGCTTGGCAGAGGTCTTGCCACAGGTGCGCGCTTTTCCCTATGTTTTCGGCCTGCGCCGGGACCGCACACATGTCGTGTTTTCACTTTTAAATGTTGCGATGAATGTGGACCTGATCGCAGGTGGGCACCGCTATGCGGAGTTTGCCCAGACGGTCCTGGACGAGGTCGATGGGCTGAAACTGCGCAAGATGACCCCGTATCTGTTCAACAGCAGTTCAAATATTGTCAAAGCTGTTGGCATGGCGCTGTTGTGTAAACCGGATGAGCGGGCGCGTCAGGCCGATCTGATGGCGCGGCTGATGTCCTATGCGGTTGAAATCAATAACCCGATTTTTTGGTATGTGTTCAGCCGCTTTACCGCACCGGCCTCTTTGCGTCAGGTTGAAATTCGCGCGGCGTTCGGGTCGTTCCGCAACTCTATGCAACGCCTGACCCATATCGAAGAGGCCGCCGCTGCGGATCCTGCTGACCTGCCGTTGAAAATGCGACAGATTGCAGGATCTTGCTTGGCGCAAAGCCGCCCTGAGCAGCACATTATGCTGCAAGAGCGTGTGCAAACATTGTTTGGGGACAGCTGGCAGTGACGGACCGTTAGACGGTTTCATCTTCCAGGTGCATTTTCATGTCGATCAGCACCTTCTGGATGGCCAGGGTTTCCTTGAGCAGGCGCTTTGCCTCGTTGGCGGAAATCACGCCATCCTCGATCGACTGGTTGTATTCCGCCATCAGCATGGCAAATCGCTGCGACAGGACGATCACGTCCGAATTTACCCCGCCTTCGCGTTTGGAATTGCGGCGGCTTTCGTCGAATTGCAGGGTGATGCCTTTCAGCTCGGCCAGGGCCGAGGTCACATGCGGGTAGCTGGCGGCCTCTTCCAGATGGGCCACGGCGTCAATGGGCATGAACCGTTCGTCATGTTCCGCATGTTCGGAATAGTAGCGCCCGATCGTGGCCTTGGATTTGCCGGTCAGTTCGCAGGCTGCTTCGACGCCGACATCCTTGACCAGGGCCTCGGTGTGCTTCTTGAGATAAGATCCCAGTTTGTTCATGTTGCCCTTTACCCTATCTCCCCACGGGGGAGCCCCATACGTCTTTTCCCATTACTCCGATTGCGGGGGGATGTCATTCCCTATTCAAGCCCCGACACCGGGGTGTTGCACATGGATCGGGCTTTTGGGTTGGTCTCGTCGCGTTTGCGTAGGACATCGACACAGACCTGGGCATGTTTTGCTGCGGGCCAGGCCGGGACCCCCGAGGGCGTGCCCTCACGGTGTGGCCCGCAGCCGCATTGTCGGTTGCGGTCAGATCCCGCGCGGGGCAATAGAACGGCATGGCAAAGCTGCACTTTCAGTATTCGACGATGAATGCGGGCAAATCGACCCTGCTGCTGCAGGCGGCCCATAACTACAATGAACGTGGGATGCAGACCTATCTGCTGACTGCTGCGCTGGACAGCCGCGCGGGGCAGGGGCGGATTGGGTCTCGGATCGGGCTGGGCCGCGAGGCCGACACGTTCAGCCCCGAAACAGATCTGTTTGACAAGGTGTCCCGGCGGCTGGAGCAGGGCCGCGTTGCCTGTATTTTTGTCGATGAGGCCCAGTTCCTGTCACGCGATCAGGTCTGGCAGCTGGCCCGCGTGGTGGATGACCTGAAAGTGCCGGTGATGGCCTATGGCCTGCGCGTCGATTTCCGCGGAGAGCTGTTTCCCGGATCGGCGGCCCTGCTGGCGCTGGCCGATGAGATGCGCGAAGTGCGCACGATCTGCCATTGCGGGAAAAAGGCCACGATGGTTGTGCGTTGCGGGCCTGATGGCACGGCGTTGCGGGACGGGGCGCAGGTGCAGATCGGGGGCAATGAAACCTATGTCAGCCTGTGCCGCAAACATTGGCGCGAAGAAATGGGCCGCTGATCATCCTGGATGCGCCTGAACGGGTGACAATTGGGGGTTGCGCCGCCTGAAATGGCATCAACTCTCCCCAGTGTGGCCCTGCCCGGATCATGTTTTTGCCCGAATCCTTAGCGAAGTCTTAACGCTAGAGGATAGAGGGCAGTGACATGGTCTATGCGGCACGTTCGGTTTTTCTATTGGCACATGGGTTTTTGCTGGTCGGGGTGATCTGGCTGGCATTGATACTCAGCGGTGTTCTGGCCTTGCCTGTGGCGATGGTCCGACCAGAAATGGCGGTCATCCTTGCGGGTTTGGGCCTTGGGGCGCTGCTGTTCTCCCGGCGGGCGGGCGCGGGCGCTGGGCCTGTCGCCACATCGGCGCATAAGGACAAGGCAGCGGTTCCAAGCAGCGCCGACCGGCGCGGTGCCTATCGGGATATGCTGGCCTCCAGCCCGACGGCACGGTTGGCACAGGATTTGCAAAGCAAAAGCGGGCGTAAGGATCTGTTGCAGGCGCTGTTGCGGGGCAAAGCCCAGAAACAGGCACAGCCTGGTGCGGCAGACGACGCGCCTACTGTTACTGCGACCTCGCCCGCCTTTGCCCCCATTGCGCTGTCTGAACTGCTGAGCCCCCCGCGATCCTTTGCCGTGGATCTGGATCATTTCGCTGATCGCAGCTGGATCGGCGGAATGCCTGAATTGCCCGCGGGTCATCCCTGGCCCAAGTTTGAGGGCCGCCCGGCGCGGTTTATCGCGCAGATTGATCTGGCGGATCTGGAGGTCGCAGCACCGGGTACTGGGGCGCTGGTGATCTTTGCGGCGCAAAACGGCAAGCGCGCGACCTGTCTGCAGGTGTCCGGGGATCTGCAGCAAACTCCACCGCCGCAGGAGGCCCTGACCGACGCGCTGTCACAGGACAAGCCCGGCAGCGGCGCGGCCCGCCTGGCAAATATGATCGGTCCTGATGCAGTGATTGCGCCGCGCTGGGCGCTGGTGCCGACGACACAATCGGATCAACCCGCGCCCGGCGGAGATTTCTCTACGCTGGTTCTGGGCAGCGGCGGCATGACCGATCCGGGGTTCCTGCCCTTTGACTGGCCCACGGCGTTGGCCTTGCTGGATGCGGCCTGCGCTGGGGTTCACCGCAGCCTGAAACGCTGGGAAAAACAGCGTGCGCCTGGCCTGAAGCCTGCTCGTGCTGAGGCCGAGCGCAGCGCGCGCCAGACCTGTGTGCATCGCCTGCGCCAGCTCAGCGATATTTTCGAGGCCCGCGCCGCCGAGGTCGGTTTTTCACAGGCGGATTGTGATCGGCTGATTGCCGCGCTGGCGCAGATCACGGATGCCGGATGGCAACCCCGCCGGGTCAGCCGGGCAGGCATCGCGCCGCGCTCTGTTTTGGTGATGCCGTTCTATCGCGGGTATCGCCGCCTGTTCGAAGCGCAGGCCCGACGGGTCTGGAGCGCAGGCGGGACGGATCTGCCTCAGCGCAGCATCGACCGGTTGATGCCTCTTTGGCAGGCCAGCGCCGCGACCACATATCTGGAGCTGGCCGGTGCAGGCCAGGGTGGCGGGCGTTTGCGGGTGACGGGCACACGGTTGATTGATCTGCCCGGCCCGTCTTTGACGGCGGCCCTGCATGACGAAAAGGACGCAGCCCCATGACCGGGCGTGGCAGGCACCGGGGATTACGGGCCCCAAGGCGGTGAATACGCTGTCCGGTCTGCCCATGAGGGGCAGGGCGGGCCGCCCATTTTCAGTGTGGTTAACCATATTTTCGGGGGGAGTATGACATGAGCGAACTCAAAGGAGACAGCGATGGAAATCAACGGAACGGATCAGAATGACAGCCTTGTCGGGACGTCAGGGGACGATCTGATCAAAGCAAAAGAAGGCGATGACCGCGTGCTGGCCGGTGACGGCAATGACACGGTGCGCGGCGGTGACGGCAATGATCTGCTGAATGGTCAGGGCGGCGATGACGTGCTGATCGGCGGTGGCGGTGCCGACACGGTGAATGGCGGTGACGGGGCGGATACGCTGTTTGCGGGCGCTGGGAACGACACGCTGTTCGGGGCCGAAGGCAATGATGTGATGCGCGGTGGCGCGGGCGATGACCGCATGAGCGGCTCTGATGGCCGTGACAAGCTGAAAGGCGGCAAAGGCGATGACGTGGTGCGCGGCGACGCGGGCGACGACAAGCTGAAGGGCGGCAAAGGGGATGACGTGCTGGTCGGTGGCGACGGCAATGACCTTTTGCGCGACCGCAAGGGCAATGACACCATGTTCGGCGATGCCGGTGAGGACAAGCTGGTCGGCGGTGACGGCGACAACCACATGCATGGCGGTGACGACAATGACACGATCAAAGCCGGCGGCGGGGATGATCTGCTGCGCGGCGATGCTGGCGAAGACAAGCTGGTGGCCGGGGACGGCAATGACCGGTTGTTTGGTGGGGCCGATGCGGATCGCTTTGTTTTTGACGCTGCGGATGGGGCTGACACAATCCAGGATTTCGAAGACGGGCTGGATCTGATGGTGTTCAAATCCTCTGGTGGGGCGTCTGTTTCGGTCACCCTGCAGGGCGCGCACAGCCTGGTCAGCTATGGGGATACCGACGTGCTGGTGTATAACCACCACGTCGATGAAACCGATTACCTGATCGTTTGATCGTCAGGGCGGGCCGGTTCAGGCCCGCCGCACCAGCACCGAGCCGACGGAATAGCCCGCGCCAAAAGAACAGATCACGCCGCACTCTCCGGGGGCCAGATCGGCGCTGTTCTTGGAAAAGGCAATGATCGACCCGGCTGACGAGGTATTGGCATAGTCCTGCAGGATGTTGGGCTGTTCCTGCGGTTCCGGCACACGGCCCATGACCTTTTTGCCGATAAAGTCATTCATCGTCTTGTTGGCCTGGTGCAGCCACAGGCGTTTCAGATCCTCTGCCTGCCAGCCCTCTGCCTGCATGTGGCTGAGGATATGGGACGACACCATTGGCAGCACTTCTTTGAACACTTTGCGCCCGTTCTGCATGAATTGCATGTCGCGGCGGTCTTCCATCTGATCATGGGTGCGGCGCAGGAAACCGTTATTGTTGCGGATATTGTTGGAAAACTGCGTGGCGCAGCGGGTGGACACGATGTCGAACCGCGCGCCCTGTGCGTCTTCGCTGCGTTCGATCAGAACGGCGGTGGCCACGTCACCAAAGATGAAATGGCAGTCGCGGTCGCGCCATTCCAGATGGGCCGAGCAGATTTCAGGGTTGACCACCAGCGCGCGCTGCACACTGCCTGACCGAACCATATCCGCCGCAGCCTGAATACCAAATGTGGCAGAGGAGCAGGCCACATTCATATCAAAGGCAAAGCCGGTTGCGCCCAGCAATTGCTGGATTTCAATGGCGATTGCCGGATAGGCCCGTTGGTGGTTGGAGGCCGCGCATATCACCAGATCCACATCGCTGCCCTGCCGTCCCGCCATGTCCAATGCCTTTTGGCAGGCGTCCAGCGCCATTTCGGCCATCACACCGGGCTGATCATCCGGGCGCGCGGGCAGGCGCGGATACATGCGGGCCGGGTCCAGGACGCCTTCTTTGTCCATCACATATCTGTGTTCGATGCCGCTGGCCGAGACAATGAAATCGGAGCTGGATGGCCCCATGGCGTCGAGCTCGCCTGCGGCGATGGCCTCTGCATTGTCGGTGTTCCATTGTGTGACATAGGCGTTGAACGCGCTGACCAATTCATCATTGGTGATGGTTTGTTCCGGGGTGAATACCCCATGTCCGGTGATGGCGGGTTGATACATGGCAAAGGCTCCTTCGCGGGTTCGATCCGTCAGTCAGCGCGCAGGGTCAAGGCTGCCCCTGCGTCAGATGTCCAGCCTAGGGGGTGGCCCCCCGCATTGCACCCCTGCATTTTGGGGGCGTTTGGTTTGGGTTAGCACAGGCGCGCCGTTTGGCGTGTCCTTGTCCGGTACGGCCAGCACCACGTGGTTGTCGGCGTCGTGATAGCCCAGCACCAGCACTTCGGACATGAAGGGGCCGATCTGGCGTGGCGGGAAATTCACCACGCCCATGACCTGCCGCCCGACCAGATCTTTGGGGGTGTAATGCTGGGTGATCTGGGCGCTTGATTTGCGCGCGCCGATCTCGGGGCCAAAGTCGATCCACAGCTTGATCGCTGGTTTGTGTGCCTCGGGAAAGGGTTCGGCGCGGATCACAGTGCCGGTGCGGATATCCACGGCGGCAAATGTGTCATAGGTGATTTCGGGGGCCTGCTCAGCCATTGGCCAGCTCCTTTGATCGGTTGGTGGCGGCGGCGACCGTGTTTTCGACCAGCTTGGGCAGGCCCGTGGTCTCATCCATCAGAACCTCCAGCCCGGCCTGGGTGGTCCCATTGGGCGAGGTCACATTGACCCGCAGTTGCGCAGGCGATTCATCCGCCTGCATGGCCAGCGCACCGGCGCCTTCCACCGTGGCTTTGGCCAGTTGCATGGCCAGATCGGCGGACAGGCCCTGCGCCTCGCCCGCTTTGGCGAGGCATTCGATCATGTGAAACACATAGGCCGGGCCTGAGCCGCTGACCCCGGTGACTGCATCCATCTGGGCCTCGGTCTCCAGCCGGACAACCTGACCAATGGCGCGCAACAGGGTCTCGGTCGTGTCCAGCTGCGCGGCGCTGGTCAGGGCGTTGCCGATGATCGCTGTGATGCCCTTGCCCACGGCGGCGGGGGTGTTGGGCATGGCGCGAATGATCGGGGTCTGCGCGCCCAGAATGCCCGCCAGCGTGTCAATCGTCGTGCCCGCCGCGACCGAAACAAACAGCGTGTCGCCATTGCCAAGCGCCTGCAGGCTGGGCAGCGCATCGCCCATCATCTGCGGTTTCACAGCAATCAGAACAACCGCCGGGCTGTCAGGCAAAGCGCCGTTCACATGCACACCCTGCGCCTGCACCCAGTCGCTGGGATAGGGGTCGATCACATGCACACTAGAGGCCGGAAGCCCCCCGTCCAGCCACCCTGCCAGCATGGCCGAGCCCATCTTGCCACAGCCCAACAGCACAAGCCCGCGCCGGGCGATTTCTGCCTGATCCATTGATACCCTCCGATCTGTCGCGCCACGCTACGCAAAGGCGCAGGCAGGGGCAATGGGCGCTATGATCTGGGCTCTGGTGGTGGCCCCGGATATTTGCCACAACACGCCTGAAACCATTCAAACCGGGGCGCGTGATGCTGCGACAACTGAGTTTTCCCGCCGTCTATATGGGCCTGCTTGCGGCCTTTGTCGGCTATTCGGCGTCGTTTGCGATTGTGCTGGCGGGGCTGCGCGCCATGGGCGCAAGCGAAACGCAGGCGGCGACGGGATTGTTCTTTGCCACGCTGGGCATGGGGGTGTGCAGCATCTGGCTGCCTCTGGCGACGCGGATCCCGGCGGCGGTGGCGTGGTCGACACCGGGCGCGGCGTTCCTGGCCTCGGCCACCCTGTTGCCCGGAGGCTTTGCCGAGGCCGTCGGTGCGATGATCCTGTGCGCGGGGCTGATCCTTCTGACGGGGTTTGTGCCCGCGCTGGGCCGGGTGGTGGCGGCGATCCCCAAACCCATCGCCAACGGGTTGTTGGCGGGGGTGCTGCTAAAGCTGTGCTTTGCCCCGGCGCTGGCCTTGGGGCAGATCCCGCTGCTGGTGCTGCCAGTGATGTTGGCCTGGCTTGTGGGCCTGCGGGTCAGCCGATTGGCGGCGATGCCCTTTGCGGTTATCGCCTTTGTTCTGGTGTTGGTTTTCGGGGTCGAGGTCACCCCCTATCCAGAGCAGTCCGGCGCCGCGTGGTTCCCGGAACTGGCGCCGATCCTGCCGGTCTTTACCCTGCAATCCTTTGTGTCGGTCGCAGTGCCTTTGTATCTGGTGACCATGGCGGGGCAGAACATTCCCGGTTTCGCAGTGCTAGAACTGAACAATTACACGGTCGCGCGCCAACCCCTGATCCGCAACACCGGCTTTGTCAGCCTGATCGCGGCGGTGTTTGGGTCGGTGCCGGTGAACATGTCGGCCATCACGGCGGCGATGATGGCGGGCGAAGATGCGGGGGCCGATCCCAAGGGCCGCTATTGGGCAGCGATCACGTCGGGCGTGGCCTATGTGTTTCTGGCCTTTATGGCGTCGCTGGTGACGCTGGCGGCCAGCCTCGCGCCCGAGGCGCTGATCACCTCGGTTGCCGGGCTGGCGCTGATCCCGGCGCTGGTGAACGCGCTCTCCGCCGCCTTTGCCGATCGGGACCAGATCGAAGCCCCGGCCCTGACCTTTCTGATCGCGGCCAGTGGCATGACCCTGCTGGGGATCAGCGGGGCGTTCTGGGGTGTGTTGCTGGGCTCGGTGGTCTGGGTCGTCAAACGGCGAGTTTGATCCCTAACCGCGCAGCGCCCAGGCCTTGCGCATCACCGTGGGCAGGTCGTTCGGGTCGAACATGTCGGCATCGACAAATTCGCCGCGCTCCGGGGGGCGTTCCATCGGGACCAGCGCGGTCATGACTTTCAGGCGCAGATGGAAATGGGTGAAGGTGTGGCGCGCCTCGCCCGGCAGCTCTTTCCATTCGGCGCGGATGGGCGGGGCCGGGGCCGGGTCGCCTTCGATCCAGTCCGAGCCGGGCCAGCCCAGCATCCCGCCCAGCAGCCCGCTATCGGGGCGGCGTTCCAGCAACATGGCCCCATCGACCCGGCGGGCCAGATAGGCGATGCCAAAGCGGATGGGCTTGCGCTTTTTCGGCGCTTTCTTGGGCAGCTCGGCGGCGGTGCCGGCCTCCCACGCCCGACAGGCGCTGCGCCAGGGGCAGAGGCCACAGGCCGGGTTGCGCGGGGTGCAGATCGTGGCCCCCAGATCCATCACCGCCTGCGCGTAATCGCCGGGGCGATCCTGCGGTGTGAGGGCGCTGGCATAGTCGGTCAGCACGGCTTTGGCCCCAGGCAGGGGCTGATGTTCCTCATGCAGCCGCGCCATCACGCGCTCGACATTCCCATCCACCACCACATGCGGCAGATCAAACGCGATCGAGGCAATGGCCCCGGCGGTATAGGGCCCGATGCCGGGCAAGGTCAGCAAAGTGGCGTGATCGTCGGGAAAGCGGCCATTGTGATCGCGCGTCACCGCACGGGCGCATTTCAGCAGGTTGCGCGCGCGGGCGTAATATCCCAGCCCCGCCCAGGCGGCCATCACGTCCTCATCCGCGGCACCTGCTAGATCCTGCACTGTGGGCCAGCGGGTTGTGAATTTCAGGAAATAGTCGCGCACCGCTGCCACGGTGGTCTGCTGCAGCATGATCTCGGACAGCCAGACGCGGTAGGGGTCGGGCATCACCCCGGCGAGTCGCTCTGCCGGGGGCACGCGCCACGGCAGCGCCCGCGCATGGCGGTCATACCATTCCAACAATGCCTGAGGCTTAGCCTGATCACGCAAGTTTGATCCCCCATCAGATCGTGCCGATTTCGGCCAGTTTCGGGCTGACTCTGCCCGCCCCGCTTACTAGAATAGCCCCCAATCCGGGGAGTCAAACCATGTCCAAGCGCGGCACCACAACCTATGGCTTTGCCCGCACCTCCAAGCTGTTGCAGGAGCAGGTGCGCAAGGCTTCGGAAAGCAGGGGCTTTGCCCAGTCGCGCCTTCTGACCCATTGGGAAGAAGTCGCGGGCGCGGATATGGCGGCGATCTCGCGCCCGGTCAATGTCTCATATGGCAAAGGGGGTTTTGGCGCCACGCTGACCCTGCTGACCACCGGCAGCAACGCTCCGCTGCTGGAAATGCAAAAGGAAAAGCTGCGCGCGCGGATCAACGCGGTTTACGGCTATAACGCCATCACGCGGCTGCGCATCACCCAGACCGCGCCGACCGGATTTGCCGAAGGTCAGGCCAGTTTCCAGCACCGCCCCAAACGCACCGCGCCCAAGGGGCCGACCCCGGAACAGACAGCTCAGGCGCGCGAGGTCGCGCAGGGTGTGGGCGATGATGATCTGCGTCAGGCGCTTGAACGTCTGGCCGCAAACGTCCTATCCAAACACCAAAGCCGCGCCTGAACGGCCGCGGATCACCCTTTGCAAAGGAAAAGGCCCCATGAATCGCCTGATCGTACTTATTGCTGCCGTTGTTGTCCTCGCCGGGGGCGGGGTCTGGTATTTCACTCAGGGCGGAGGGGCCGTGGCCCAAACGGTTGCGTCCGAAACCGTGGCTGATCCGGGCGACACCGCCGGGGAATTTGGCGTGATCGACATGGCCATCGGTGCCGAAGACGCGCCGGTTGAGATCATCGAATATGCCTCTTTCACCTGCCCGCATTGCGCGACGTTCCACCTGAACGTGCTGCCTCAGCTGAAAAAAGACTATGTCGACAGCGGCAAGGTGCGCGTGATCCACCGCGAGGTGTTCTTTGACAAATATGGCATGTGGGCCAGCCTGATCGCCCGCTGCGCTGCGCCGGAAAAATATTTCGGCATCATTGATCTGGTCTATAAAGGACAGTCCGAATGGGCGCGCGCCGGGTCCGAAGGGGCGATTGCAACCGAACTGCGCAAGATCGGCCGCCTGGCCGGGATTGACGGCGAACAGCTGGACGCCTGCCTGTCCGACAGCGCCAAACTGCAGAACCTGGTCAGCTGGTATCAGGCCAATGCCGAAGCGCATCAAATTCAGGCGACCCCCAGCTTTGTCATCAATGGCGAGAAATATTCCAACATGAGCTATGCCGATTTCAAATCGGTGATTGACGGCAAGCTGGGCGAATAAACCCGGTTTCTGAAAATCCTGAGTCTAAGGACGCGCCCAAGCCGGGCGCGTTTTTTTTTGTTGCGCGCCCTCGCGCACGTAAAACTGCAGGCGCCCTCGCGCACGTAAAAACTGCCGCGCCCTCGCGCACGTATCAAGATGCGGCGTCCTCGCGCATGAAGCCACCCGCGCGCGGGATCCGCCGGTCGGGGGCTCACAAAAGAAAAGGGCGCCGCCGCGCGACGCCCTTTCCGATCCTGTGGGTAGGCGGCTTAGTTCGCCGGAGAGGCGCTGCCGCTATGGGAGGCAACCGCCGCGCGGGCGTCTTCGACCAGCTGCGCGCCGTCCAGACCTTTGGCGGTCATCTCGGCAATCCAGTCCTGCGTGACGGCTTCGCCCAGGCTGCGGATTTCGGCGGTGGCCGCGTCAGACAGGGTGGCGATTTCATTGCCGGAGGCAACCATCGCCGCTTTGCCATCGACATCGCCCAGATCATGCGCGCGGCCCGCCCAGGCACTGGTTTCCAACCCCGAATTGGCGTCGATCACGGCGCGCAAATCATCGGGCAGGCCGTCATAGGTCGCCTTGTTCATCGCCCAGATGAAATAGAGGTTATACAGCGAGTGATCGCCCGCCACATCGGTGTGGCTGTCGGTCAGCTCGTCCAGTTTCAGCGAAGGCGACATTTCCCAGGTGATCACACCCCCATCGACCACGCCTTTGGACAGGGCCTCGGGGAATTGCGGCACGGGCATCCCGATCGGGGTCGCGCCCAGCTTGTCCAGCAGCAGGGTCGCCGGGCGGGACGGACCGCGCAGTTTGAGGCCAGCCATGTCTTCGGCGGTCTCGATGGCGGGGCCTTTTTTATGGACCAGTCCGGGGCCATGCATGTGGGCGGCGATCAGATGCACCCCGGCGAAATCATCCGCCAGGTGTTTCTGGGTAAAGTCCCAGGCCGCGCGCGAGGCTTCCTCGGCGGATTTGGTCACCATGAAGGGCAGTTCAAGCGCCTCGGCCTCGGGGAAGCGTCCGCTTTGGTAGCCGGGGATCACCCAGCCGCCATCGACCACGCCATCGGTGATCAGGTCGAACTGCTCGGGCGCGGCACCGCCAAGCTGCATGAAGGGGTAGATTTCAACCTTGATACGGCCATTGCTGTCTGCTTCGACTTTTTCGGCCCAGGGTTCGATGAAATATTTCGGGTTCGCCGAGTTGGGCGACACGAAATGCTGGAAACGCAGGGTCACGTCCTGGGCCATTGCTGCGGGGGCCATCAGGCCAGCCATCAGCGCCAGAGTGGCGGTGCGGATCGGGCGGATCATGGGGGGGTCTCCTCTTCCATGTACCTGTTTGCCGCGTTGGCGCGGCGGTGGTGGAATATCGGATTGGAGCCCCAGTTGCAAGTCACTTGCAAAAAGGTGGTGCGAAAGGCGCGTTGCAACCTGTTGCAATGGTGTATTTTTCCCAAGATAGCCAAAGATTTTGAGCAATCCTCCCGACAAAATTGACGTTACGGCATCTTTTGAGGTGGCAAGGAGGCTGGAAAAATACAGCGCAGTTGATATTGTTTTATGCGAATGCATGAATTTTCGGAGAGCTCAATGTCGATTTTCAACCCTTCCCGGCGGGATCTGCTGCGCATGGCGGCAGTCATGCCCGCGCTGACATTGCCCGCGCTGAGCCTGTCCCGCCCGGCGCAGGCCAGCCTGGGCGCTCCGGCGCGCGCCAATGCAGGGCATTTCAGTTTCGGCCTGGGCGCGGCCCGTTTGACGGTTGTCAGTGACGGGCATCTGGAAATTCCGGCCATGGGGCTGGGTGTGAACGCGGACCCCGAAGCGGTCAAAGCCTTTCTCGAAAACCACTTTCTTTCGACCAGCATCAATTATTCCCACACCAATCACATTGTGATCGAACTGGGCGACGCAGTTGTTCTGGTCGATGTTGGATCCGGGGCTCGGTTCCTGCCGACGGCGGGCAAGCTGCTGGAAAATCTTGAGGCGGCCGGGATTGATCCGGCCTCGGTGACGGATGTGGTGATCACCCATGCGCACCCGGATCATATCTGGGGCATTCGGGATGATTTTGACGAACCGATCCTGCCAGAGGCGCGGTATCATCTGGGCCAGGCGGAATATGCCTATTGGATGCAGGACGGTCTGACCGCACGTGCGGAACCTGCGGCGCAGCAGTTTATCGTTGGGGCGGTAAATTCGATCAATGTGGAAGGGGTGGAGTGGAGCCTGCTGAGCCATGAGCAGGAGATCGCGCCGGGCATCCGTGTGATCGACACGCCGGGGCACACGGCTGGGCATCTTGCCGTGATCGTTGAGTCAGAGGGGCAGCAACTGATCGCGCTGGGCGACGCCATGAACCACGTTTATGCGAATTTCGCCCATCCCGACTGGTATAACAGTTTTGACGAAGACGGGCCGCTGGCGGTGCAGACGCGCAGGCGTTTGTTGGATATGGCGGCGACCGACCGGATGGCGGTGCTGGGCTATCACTTTCCATTCCCCGGAGTGGGGCATGTGCGGCGCCAGGGCGATGCCTATCGTTTTATCCCTGCGCATTGGCAGTGGTGACTGGTTTGAGGATCACGGGGGCGCTGCCCCCGTCGCTGCGCGACTCCCCCGGAGGTATTTGGACCAAGAAGAAGCCCTGGTGGCTGGCTTAGTAGGTCGGGTGGAATTTATCCGATGGGGAGAGGGTGAAGATTTCGACCCCATCTGCGGTTACGCCCACGGAATGTTCGAACTGGGCTGAGAGGGATTTGTCGCGGGTCACTGCGGTCCAGTCATCGGCCAGGACTTTGGTTTCCGGGCGGCCCAGATTGACCATGGGTTCGATGGTAAAGAACATGCCCTCTTCGAGCACGGGGCCGCTGCCGGCGCGGCCGTAATGCAGCACGTTGGGCGGCGCGTGAAAGACACGGCCCAGCCCGTGGCCGCAGAAATCGCGCACAACGGACATGCGGTGTGATTCCACATAGCTTTGGATGGCGTGGCCGATGTCGCCAAAGGTGTTGCCGGGTTTGACCGCTTCGATTCCGCGCATCAGGGAATCATGGGTCACCTGAATCAGGCGTTCGGCCCGGCGGGGCAGTTTGCCTGCGACGAACATGCGGGATGTGTCGCCATACCAGCCGTCCACGATCACGGTGACGTCGATGTTCAGGATGTCGCCATCCTTTAGGCGTTTGTCGCCGGGGATGCCGTGGCAGACCACGTGGTTCACGCTGATGCAACTGGCGTGTTGATAGCCTTTGTAGCCGATCGTGGCCGAGGTCGATCCCAGTTCGGTCACGCGGTTGCGGATGAAATCGTCAATGGCCCCGGTTGTCTGGCCGGGTTCGACCATTGGGATGACTTCGTCCAGGATCTGCGCCGCCACGGCACCGGCCTTTTGCATCCCTGCAAAATCGGCGTCCTGATAAATCTTGATACCGTCCCGCGTGACGCGGCCGCTGCGATCTTTGCCCAAGGGGATCTCCGTTCGTGTTTGGATGATATTTAGCGCCTCTGTGCGGCATTTGCCAGTGCAGCAATTTGGCGGGGCTTGGTGCTTTTCTTTGAGGGGCGCAGCGCGTATCAGCAAGGCATTGCAACAGAGGTAGCGAACATGTCCTTTATCACCCTTGTGCGGCACGGTCAGGCCAATAGCGCGGCGCGGGATGAAGGGGGGTATGACCGGCTGTCGCCTCTGGGGCATGAGCAGGCGCGCTGGTTGGGCGACTGGTTCCGCGACGGGGGCGAGGTGTTTTCTCGTGTCTATACCGGCACGCTGCGTCGCCATATCGAGACTGCCGAGGGCATTGCCCCGAATTGTTCGGAAGCGCCCATGCGCGATGCCCGCCTGAACGAAATGGAATATTTCACGCTGGCCACGCTGATCCAGGAACAGCATGGCATCCCCCTGCCCGAAGAGCGCGAGGCGTTTATCACCCATCTGCCGACCCTGTTCACTCTCTGGCAGGAGGGCAAGATCGAGGGCGCACCGGAAACCTTTACCGATTTCCAGACCCGTGTGGGGGATGTTCTGCAGGATATTGCCGCCGGACAGGGCCGCGCCCTGGTTGTCACATCGGGCGGGTTGATCGGTATGGCCATGCGCATTGTGATGCGGCTGGATATTGCCGCCATGTCCCATGCCTGCCTGTCGATCGAGAACAGCTCGCTGCATCGGGTGCAGCCGCTGTCGACCGGTCTGGCCCTGACCCAGTTCAACGCGATCCCGCATCTGGACACGCCGGCGCGCCAGCACGCGCGCAGCCATATCTGACCCACCCTTTCACAGCGTTTGACACACCGGATCAAAGGGATACTGTGCCGCGACGAAGGCAGGAGTATCCCATGACCCATCTATGGATCCGCGCGGAAAGCCGCGCGAATGAAGAGCGCACCGGCGTGACCCCCGAGGGTGTGACCGCGCTGCGAGAAGCTGGTTTTCGCGTCACGGTCGAAGACAGCCCGACCCGCATCCTGCCCACCGATGCCTTTGCCCAGGCCGGGGCGGACATCGCCCCCGAGGGCAGCTGGCCCGAGGCGCCGCGTGATGCGATCATCTTTGGCCTGAAGGAACTGCCCGAAGCGGACACGCCGCTGGAGCATCGCCACATCATGTTCGGCCACGCCTATAAGGGGCAGGCTGCAGGGCAGCGCCTGCTGAAACGGTTCAATGCCGGAGGCGGCACCCTTTATGATCTGGAATATCTGGTCGAGGAAAATGGCCGGCGCGTGGCGGCCTTTGGCTATTGGGCGGGCTATGCCGGGGCGGCGGTCTCTGTTCTGGCCTGGGCGGCGCAGCAGCGCGGCGAGATCTGCCCCAGTGTCAGCACATGGCGCGATTCCCCAACAATGCTGGAGGCGCTGCGCGCAGCATTGAACGGCAAACGCCCGGAAAACGCGCTGGTGATTGGTGCGCTGGGGCGCGTGGGCAGCGGCGCGGCGGATTTGTGCAAGGCGCTGGACATCCCGGTGACGGGCTGGGACATGGCGGAAACTGCTCATGGCGGTCCCTTCCCCGAAGTGCTGGAACACGCGATGTTCTTTAACTGCATCCTGGCCGCGCCGGGCTGCCCTGTCTTTGTCCCGGCCGAGGCCGCAAAGGCCCCCGGTGCGCTGCGCGTGATTGGAGACATCGCCTGCGATCCGCAAAGCGATTTTTCCCCAGTCAAGGTCTACAATCTGGAAACCGACTGGACCAACCCGATCACGCGGGTCAGCGACGATCCGGTGCTGGATGTGATGGCCATCGACAACCTGCCCTCGCTTCTGCCGCTGGAATCCTCGCAGGATTTCGCCGGACAGATCCTGCCGCATCTGCTGCAGCTGGACCAGATCGACAGCGGCGTCTGGGGCCGCGCAAAAGCAACATTCGAAACGCATAAGGCTGAGGTGACAGCATGACGGTACATTGGTGTGGCACGGGTCTTTCGACCGTTCCGGGGCTGCGACGCCTGCTGCAGACGGAGATCCCGATGGTGGTGTGGAACCGCACCACCGCCAAGGCCCAGCAGGCCGTGGGCGATCTGACCGACGACATCCGCGCCTTTGACATCGACGCGCTGGGCGCTGCGCTGCAGGCGGGCGATGTGATTGTGTCCATGCTGCCGGGCGACTGGCATGTGCCGCTGGCCACGCTGGCACTGGAAAAGGGTGCGGATTTTGTGTCCTCGTCCTATATCGCGCCGGAAATGCAGGCGCTGGATGCCAAGGCCAAGGCGGCGGGTCTGCGTTTTGTGAACGAGGTCGGGCTGGACCCCGGCATTGACCATCTGATGGCGCATGATCTGGTCGCGGCCTATCGTGCCTCGGACGCCTATGACGCGGAAAACGTGCTGAGCTTTACATCCTATTGCGGCGGTGTGCCCAAGATCGCCAATGCGTTTCGCTATAAATTCAGCTGGGCCCCTGTGGGCGTTCTAAAGGCGCTGCGCTCTCCGTCGCGCTCGCTGCGGCAGTTTTCTGAACTGAATGTCGCGCGCCCCTGGGATGCGATCAGCCGCTATGATGCGCCGCTGCCGACCCCCGAAAGTTTCGAGGTTTACCCCAACCGTGACAGCCTGCCCTTTATGGCGGAATACGGGTTTGATCCGGCCTGGAAGGTGAAGGATTTTGTGCGCGGCACGCTGCGCCTGAACGGCTGGGCCGATGCCTGGGCCGACATCTTTGCCGAAGCTGGCGATGCGAGCGACGAACGCCTGAGCGAACTGGCCGATCAACTGCTGGCAGAAAACGCCTATGAAGAGGGCGAGCCGGATCGGGTTGTGCTGTGTGTGGCGCTGAAGGCCGAGAAAGAGGGCGAAACCGTCTGGCATCAGACCTGGGTGATGGATGCCTGGGGCGACGCGCGCGGCAGCGCCATGGCGCGTCTGGTGTCGCACCCTGTGTCACTGGCGGTCGAGGCGGTGCTGAACCGTCAGATCCCCACGGGCGTCAGCGCCGCGCCCTCTGACATTGGGCTGGTCAGCGTCTGGATGGACGAAGTGCAGGCCAAAGCGCAGCACCTGATGAAGGTCGATCACATCTGATCGCGTAGGAGTGTTCATCTCTGATCGCGCGCGGGTTTTGTGAAAAGGAAAGACGCCGATCCGGGACGCGGGTCGGCATTTTTCGTTTGGGCTACACCGCCTCTAGCAGCGTGACAGTTGTGTCGCCATAGCGGCGGCTGTCCAGCAGGGTGAACCCCTCGGGCGCGATTTGTTCGGCGTTTTCTTCCCAGACAATCAGAGCCTCGGGCGCGATCCAGCCTTTGTCGCGCGCGGCGCATAGGGCCTTTTCCCCCAATGCCTTGCCATAGGGCGGGTCTAGAAAGACCAGATCGGCCGCGTCCCCGGCATCAGGCAGGCGTGTGGCATCGCAGCCCAGCAGGCGCGCGCGATCCCCGCAGCCCAGCAATTTGATATTCTCGCGGATCAGCCGCTGCCCGGTGCGCCCGCTTTCGACAAAGGTGCAGGAGGCCGCGCCGCGCGATAGGGCCTCTAGCCCCAGCGCGCCGGTGCCTGCGAACAGATCCAGCACCACGGTCCCGTCAAACGGCGCGCCAAAGCGCCCGCCGCCCAGCATGTTGAAGAGCGCCTCGCGCACGCGGTCGGTGGTGGGACGCAGATGCGCCCCCGGATCGCCCTTGCCAACCGCGCTGAGGCGGCGTCCGCGATACTCTCCGGCGACGATCCTCACGCTTTCAACAGCGCCTTGAGATCGGTGCCCGTGTCACCCACCGCATCGGGGCTGGGGCTTTTGCCTGCCTCGATCAGGCGTTTGCCGACCATATAGGCGCGCGGATCATTCATCGCATCCAGCGCCAGCAGCTGATCACCCGCGTAATACCAGTGGGACAGAACCCCATCGCCGCTGTCGCGCACGACCACACGATCATAGCCGGAGTTCAGCCCCGCGATCTGCAATTTGCAATCATATTGATCGGACCAGAACCAGGGTTTGGCGACGTAATCCCGCGTCTTGCCCAGAATATTGTCGGCCACCAGCTCGCCCATATCAATGGCGTTGCCGACTGATTCCAGGCGCATCTGCGTGCCCTGATGCGGGAAGCTGGCGCAATCACCGGCGGCCCAGATCGACGGGTCGCTGGTCTGGCCCTGCGCGTTCACCGCGATGCCATTGTCGATGTCCAGACCTGCGGCCTCGGCCAGATCACTGGCGGCGGCGATGCCGATACCGACAATGACCATATCCGCCTCAATCGTGCTGCCATCGCTGAGTTCCGCGCCGGTGACGTGATCCGTGCCGGTCAGGCGCACCAGCCCGGTGCCTTCGCGCAGATCAACCCCATGCGCCTTGTGCAGATCCCGGAAATAGGCCGATGTTTCGGGCGAGGCGACACGCTGCAAAATACGGTCCGAGGCCTCGACCAGCGTGACTTTCATGCCCAGCTTGGCGCTGACGGCTGCGGCCTCCAGCCCGATATAGCCGCCACCGACGATCAGCACGCGCTTGCCCTCGGCCATTTCCGGTTCCATGGCGTCCACATCCTTCAGGGTGCGGACCTCGTGGATGCCGGGCAGATCGCCGCCAATCGCGGCGGGCAGGCGGCGCGGCACTGACCCGGTGCAGAACACCAGATGATCATAGGCGATCTGCTGATCCCCTGCGGTCACGGTCTTGGCGGCAGGGTCCACTGCGCTGACCTGTTGGGACAGCTGCAGCGTGATGTTGTTGTCGCCGTAATAGGACTCGGGGCGCAGGAACAGGCGGTCCAGCCCCATGTCCCCCAGCAGATAGGCCTTGGACAGGGGAGGGCGCTGATAGGGGGGGACGGGTTCTTCGCCGATCATCGTGATCGGGGCCTCGTAGCCGCCATTGCGCAGCCGTACCACCAAAGAGGCCGCAGCCTGCCCCGCACCAACGATCACAACTCCGTTCATATCCTGCCCTCTCCTTGCATTCGTTGCGCGCAACCTACATGCCAAAGGAACACAAACGCAATTCAAGGAGCGACAGGATCATGACGATTTCAGTAGGAGACAAACTGCCCGAGGCCACTCTGCTGCAGGTTGGCGAATCGGGGCCGGAATCCGTGGCTCTGGCCGATCGTCTGGCCGGGCGCAAAGTTGTGCTGTTCGGCCTGCCCGGCGCCTATACCGGCACCTGCACCACGGCGCATCTGCCCAGCTTTATGCGCACCCGCGAGGCATTCGCGGAAAAAGGCGTGGACGAGGTGATCTGCGTGACTGTCAATGACCCGTTTGTCACCCAATCCTGGGGCGAAAGCACCGGTGCAGATGCGGCTGGCGTGGTGATCCTGGCAGACGCGGACAGCAGCCTGACCAAAGCGATCGGCATGGATTTTGACGCCCCGCCGGTGGGCCTGTTTGGCCGCTCTTTGCGCTATGCGATGCTGGTGGATAACGGTGTGGTCACGCATCTGAACCTGGAAGAAAATCCGGGCGTCTGCGAAGTCAGCGCGGGCGAAACCTTGCTGGCGCAGATCTGATAGCAGATCTAATACATGGCGCGTCCCCGCCACGGGGGGCGCGCTTACAGGCTGTCCATCTTGCGCGCCAGCTTGGCATCCAGCGCCGACAGCCCGCCCACGTCATGCGTGGTCAGGACAACCTCGACCCGGTTATAAACATTGCGCCATTCCGGGTGGTGGTTCCATTTTTCCGCCCACATCGCCGCGCGGGTCATCCAGCCAAACGCCTCTGTGAAGTCCTTGAATTTAAAGGTTTTGACCAGCGCATCGCGCCCTTCGACCATGGCCCAGCCGCTGTCAAACAGGGGCTGCAGCACCGTGGCGCGCCCGGTGTCCGAAAGTTTCTCGCTCATTCCTGTTCCTCCCGTCTTTCTTTGCGGAACGGGCCATAGGCGGTGAGGATGTCTATATCCTCTTCGACCGCGGCGCGCTCGGCCTTCAGATAGTGTCGGATCGCATCGGCAAAGCCCGGTTCGGCCACCCAATGCAACGAATGGGTTGGCACAGGCAGATAGCCACGCGCCAGTTTGTGATCGCCCTGCGCGCCAGCTTCGACACGGGCCATACCCTGCGCGATGGCAAAGTCGATGGCCCTATAATAGCACGCTTCGAAATGCAGGCAGGGGTGATCTTCGACACAGCCCCAATAGCGGCCAAACAGCGTGTCGCGCCCGATAAAGTTCAGCGCCCCGGCGATGGCCATCCCATCCCGGCGGCACATGACCAGCGCGATGTCGTCGCGCAGCCGGTCCTGCGCGATGTCGAAAAAGGCGCGGGTCAGGTAAGGTGTGCCCCATTTTCGCGCGCCGGTGTCCTGATAGAACTGCCAGAAGGCGTCCCAATCCTGCGGGCTGATCTGATCGCCGGTCAGGGTCACGATCTCGCCACCAAATTCCTGCGCGCGGGCGCGTTCTTTGCGCAGGGTCTTGCGCTTGCGCGAACTCAGCGTGGTCAGGAAAGCGTCGAAATCTGCGTAGCCGTCATTCACCCAGTGGAATTGCTGGGAATAGCGCCGCATCAGGCCCATTTCCTCGCCTGCAATCGCCTCGGCCTCGGTGCAAAAGGTGATGTGCAGCGAGGACAGATCGTTATTCGCCGCCAGCTGCACCGCCCCCTGGATCAGCGCCGACATGCCCACGGTCTCGAACCCCGGTCGGGTCAGAAACCGCCGCCCGGTGGCGGGGGTAAAGGGCACCGCGATCTGCAGTTTTGGGTAATAGGGCTGCCCGGCGCGTTCCAGCGCATTGGCCCAGTTGTGATCAAAGATATACTCGCCCTGGCTGTGATGCTTGCCATAAAGCGGCGCGACGGCGATCACCTGCCCATCCTGTTCCGCCATCAGATACCGCGGATCCCAGCCTGTGCCGGGACCGACCGATCCGCTTTCCTCCAACGCCAACAGGAAACGATGCGTCGTGAAAGGATCCAGCGGGCGACCGCCATCCATGGCCTCGGGGCAGGCGCAGCCATCCCAGACCTCAGCCGGGATCTGCGTCAGTGAGGTCTGTACCGTGATCGAGATCTCTGAATCTTGGGCCGGGCGTGTCATGTCACGCAGTATTTGGGGCCAGCCCTTGGGGGATCAAGCGGCATAGCCTTCAAATGTCACATTTTTCGCCACTTGGCGCGCCTCTGCCTCTGCCTCGGGCGAGCGGATCGTCCAGCACAGAACAGGCACGCCCTGCGCCTTGAGCGCGGCGACATGCGGGCTGTGCAGATCCTGCGCGTGGTGGCTGATGAAACAGGATCCGGTGCGGGCGAAATCCGGGATCGGTTCCAGCTCGGCCCGGCGGGCGGCGGGGACCGTCGGGAAATCATCGGACGTATAGGCGCAGGTGGTCAGCCCGCGTGGAATGTCCGGGGCCAGAACCGCCAGCGCCGCCACCGAATGCGGGTTAAAGGACATCACTGCCACATCCCCGGCATACCCTGCCAGATCGGCGGCAACCGCGCGCTCCAAAGGCCCCAGATCGGTGCCAAGCGCGCCATCCTGATCTTTCAATTCTACCAGCAGGGGCGCGCGCCCATCCACCAGCGCCAGAAACTCGGCAAAGCTGGGGATCCCTTCATCGCCATGCAGCAGCGGGATCTGGCGCAGATCATCGGCGCTGCGCAGCCGCACAGCGCCTTTTTCACCGGTCAGGCGGCCAAGGTCGTAATCGTGAAAAACCATGGCCTGCCCGTCGGCAGACAGCTGCAGGTCGATCTCGATCCCATAGCCGCCTGCGATGGCCGCCTCTGCCGCCGCGCGCGAATTTTCCGGGCGGCCTTGCGTGATGTCATGCAGGGCGCGATGGGCAATTGGGCGGGACAGAAAGGCGGGGGGCAGCATCATTCGACCTCGAACAGACCTTCGATTTCGACCGCAACGCCCAGCGGCAGCGATGCTGCAGACACAGCCGAGCGCGCGTGACGCCCGGCATCGCCCAGCACCGCAACCATCAGGTCGGACGCGCCGTTAATCACCTTGGGCTGGTCGGTGAAATCAGCGGTCGAGTTCACAAAACCCACCAGTTTGACCACGCGTTTGATGCGGGACAGATCGCCACCACAGGCCGCGCGCGCCTGCGCCAGCAGAGACAGGGCACAGGTTTGCGCCGCAGCCGCACCGGCCTCGACATCCAGATCCGCGCCCAGCTTGCCGCAGATCAGCGCGCCGTCTTTCATGCTGATCTGACCGGACACATGCACCATGTTGCCGGTCTGAACAAAGGGCACGTAATTGGCGGCGGGGGCCGGGGCGTCGGGCAGTTCCAGGCCCAGCTCGGCCAGACGGGTTTCGATTGCGTTGGACATGTTATCCTCCTGATGTGTTGCGCTCACGCTATGTCGGGGCCTGAGGAATGGGAACACCTTATTCGCGCGCCCCTGCGTCTTTGCTTTCACAAATATCCATGGCCCCAACCGACCCGGCAACCCTGCCGCCGAGGCATGAAAAAAGGGCGGTCAGATGCGACCGCCCCGTTTGGGTTTCCGACAGCAGGGCCGGGATCAGCTTTCGCGGAAGGCCTTGGTGAAATAATCGGTGAAGGGTTTCACCAGATAGGCGATCGGGGTGCGGTCCTCGGTGCGGATAAACGCCTCGACCGGCATACCGGGGATCAGGGTCGCGCCCTTGGGCAGCCGGTCGATTTCGCCCTCGTTCAGGCGGATCTCGGCGCGGTAATATCGAATGCGCGAGGTCTGATCCTCGAACGCATCGGCCGAGATCTGCACAACCTCGCCAAACAGTTCCGGGGTCTCGCGTTGATCCAGCGAGGAAAAGCGCAGCGACACTTCCTGATCGACAAACAGCTGGTCGATATGGATCGGTTCGACCTGCGCGGCAATCACCAGCGGGCGATCCTGCGGCACAAGGAACATGACCGGATCCGCCGACCGAATGACCGAGCGCGGCGTGAACACGGTCAGACCATAGATCACACCGCTGACTGGGGCAGTGATTTCCATCCGGTTCAGGCGTTCCAGAATGGCGCGGCGGTTTTCGGCCAGCTCGCGTTCGCGATATTGCAGGTCGCGCAGCGTGGTGATCGCTTCTTCGCGGCGGCGGGTTTCAAGGCCAAGGATCTGGATGTCGATCTCGGTGATGCGGCCTTCGGCCTGCGCTTTTTGTGCGGTCAACTGGCCAACACTGCCCGACAGGCGGGCCTGTTCGCGCTGCAGAGACAGCACGCGGCTGGCCTGGGTCAGCCCGTCTTTCAGAAGCTCCTGCTGGTTGCCCAGCTCTTCCTCGATCAGGGCCAGCTGCTGGGCCAGCGCGATCTGCTGCGCGTCGATGCCTGCAACCTGATCGGCGATCTGGTCGGATCGTTTGCGCAGCTGTTCGATCTCGCTGGCGACAGATTCGCGGCGGGCATCAAACAGGTTCTGCTGGCCTGTGATCATTTCCGCGACTTCGGCATCCTGTGTCGCCAGATCCAGCACTTCGCGGTCAAAGCTGAGCATGTCGATCCCGTCGCGTTCCGCCTGCAGACGTGCACGGCGGGCGACCAGTTCGAAATACTGGCCCTCGACGATGGTCAGTTCGGATTTCAGCAGGGTGGGGTCCAGTTTCAGCAGCACGTCGCCTTCGGCCACGGTGTCGCCTTCATCCACCAGAATTTCGGCCACAACGCCGCCATCGGGGTGCTGCACAACCTGCCGGTTCTGATCGACCTGGATCTGCCCCGAGGCAATAATCGCGCCGGAAATATTCGTGGTCGCGGCCCAGGTGCCAAAGCCCCCCAGAAGGATGGTCAGCGCCACAAGGCCGATGATCATCGGGCCACGGATCGGGAATTTGGTTTGATCGCTCATCGCACGCCTCCGGGGCCTTTGTTCTGGCTGATCTGCTGGTGGTTCTTGACCATTTTCTGCAGCACTTCCTCTTTCGGGCCAAAGGCCGCGCGGGTGCCGCCGTCGATCATCAACAGCAGGTCACATTCCTTAATGGCGGCGGGGCGGTGGGCCATGATCATCACGGCTTTGCCCTCGGCCTTGAAGGTCTTGATCGCCTTGTTCACCGCCTCGGACCCCTCATTGTCGAGGTTCGAGTTCGGTTCATCCAGCACCAGCAGCACCGGGTCGCCATACATCGCACGGGCGAGGCCAATGCGCTGCATCTGACCGCCGGACAACCGGCCACCCGCAGCAGAGACACGGGTGTCATAGCCCTGCGGCAGCTTCAGGATCATGTCATGGGCGTCGGCCTTTTTCGCCGCCTCGACGATCTTGGCCGGGTCAGCCTGTTTCGACAGGCGCGCGATGTTTTCCGCGATGGTGCCGTCAAACAGGGTCACGCGCTGGGGCAGATAGCCGATATGCTGGCCCAGAACATCCGCGCCATATTGGTCCAGCGACGCGCCATCCAGCCGGATCTTGCCGCCAGCGGGGCGCCAGACGCCAGTGACCGCGCGGGCCAGAGTCGATTTGCCAGAGCCGGACGGGCCGATCACGCCAAGCGCCTGACCGGGATTCAGGTTAAAGCTGACGATGCGCAGCGCGGCCTGCTGTTCGCCCGGCGGCACAACGGTCAGCTGCTGCACGTCCAGCTTGGCCTGGGGTTTGGGCAGCGGGGTGCGCGGCGGTTCCTCGGGCACTTCGGCCAGCAGCTGGGCCAGGCTGTCCCAGCCCTTGCGTGCACGCTGCACCAGCGGCCACTGACCAATGGCCAGTTCGATCGGCGCCAGCGCGCGCCCCATCAGGATCGAGCCCGCAATCATCGCACCCGGCGTCAGTTCGCCCTGCAGCACCAGATACGCGCCCAGACCCAGCATGGCCGATTGCAGCAACATGCGGAAAGTCTTGGTGATGGTGGTAAAGGTGCCGGTCAGGTCCGCCGTGCCGATTTGGCCGGACAGGGCCTCGCCGCGCGCGCCATGCCAGCGGTCAAACGCATCTTTGCGCATACCCAAAGCGGTCACCATCTCGGCCTCGCCGCGGATTTGTTCGGCGGTCTGTTCGGCGGCCATAGTGGCCACGTTGGATTTGAAAGTCGGGTTGCGGGTGACGGTCTGGTTGATGATCGTCACCACGATCAGCACAGCGCCACCGGCCAGCGCCAGATAGCCCAGCCAGGGGTGGAAGATCATGATCGCCACAATAAAGAATGGCGTCCACGGGATGTCGAACAGCGACATCAGCACCGGCGAGGACATCAGCCGCTGGATCGATTCCAGATCGCGCAAACCTGTCTGTGCCAGTTCGTCATTCTTGACAGCCGAGCGCCGCAGCACGGCGTCGAACACGCGCAGATCCAGCGCCGACTGGAACCGGGCCGCAACCCGCGCCATGACGCGCCCGCGCACATAATCCAGCAGGCCCATCATCGAATAAAGGAACAGCACCAGCACCGACAATGCGATCAGCGTGGCTTCGGACCGGGAACCCAGCACGCGGTCATAGACCTGCAGCATGTACATCGGCCCGGTCAGCATCAGCATGTTCACAAAGAAACTGAAGATCGCTGCGAACCAGTAATAGGGGCGGCTTTGTTTACGGATGCGGCGCAGCTCTTCGCGGCCGGCATCAAATGTGTCGCTCTTGCTCATCAGCGGATGTCTGCCTCTTGCCTTTGTTCGGTGCCTCTGGGGGCGTGACAGGGATGGTCTGCCGGTCTATGTCGCCTTTGTGCCACAAGGCCATTGAAACCGGCGCTGTACATTGGGTGTCAACAATTTTGATCTTAAATAGCCTTTTAAGGGGCCCTTCGGGGTTACCCAAGGGTTTTGAAGAAGGCAAGGTAAGGATGTCCCGCCCCGGCGCTTTGATTGGTCTTATGGTCGTGTTTCTCGCAGGCTGTTCGCTGCCCCCATCCGGGGCTGCGCCGGATGCGGTGCATGACCCGAATGAGGCAGGGAACCGCAAGGTTCACGCCTTTAACCGTAAACTGGACAGGGCGCTGCTGCGCCCCGCTGGCACCGGCTATGATGCTGCCGTGCCGGGTGGGGTCAAACAAAGTGTGTCCAATATGGCGGATACGCTGGGCACACCGGGGACGGTTGTGAACCAGATCCTGCAGGGCCGCCCTGGGCGCGCGACGCAGAACACGCTGCGCTTTGCCATCAATGCGACGCTGGGCTTTGGCGGGTTGGCCGATGTGGCCACCGGTCTGGGCCTGCCCGAGGATGACAGCGATTTCGGCGAAACCCTGCATGTCTGGGGCGTGCCAGAGGGCGCGTATCTGGAACTGCCCCTGCTGGGGCCGTCCACGGAGCGCGACGCGGTTGGCTTTGTCGTTGATCGTTTTCTGGACCCGATGGGCCGGGCGCTGCCCGCACCGGAACGCCATATCGGCACGGTGGTCAAGGTCAGCGACCGGGTTGGGGCGCGCGGCGAATTTTCGGATTCGGTGGATTCCATCCTGTATGACAGCGCGGATTCCTATGCTCAGCTGCGGCTGATCTACCTGCAAAACCGCCGTTATCAGCTGGGCGGCGATGCGGCAGAGGCAGGGTATATCGACCCTGAAACCATTGATACGGAGGGGTTCTGATGAAGACCACGCAGATCACGCGCCGCGCGGCGCTGTTGTCGGGGCTCGCCTTTGGGGCAGTCACGCTGATGGGTGGGCAGGCGCAGGCCAGTGCCGCGCAGGCGGAAACCCTGGTCGGCAAGCTGGTGGGCGACATCAACAAGGTGATCGCGTCGGGCCAGTCCGAGGCCGCGATCATTCGCGCGTTTGAGGGGATCTTTAAACGCTACGCTGATCTCAGCACCATTGCGGCGACCGCTATGGGCGCGGATGGCCGTCGCGCCACCAGTGCGCAAAAGAAAGCCTTTACCAAGGCGTTCTCGGGCTACATTTCCCGCAAATACGGCAAACGCTTTCGCGAGTTCATCGGCGGTGAGATCGTTGTGAACGGCACCAAGGCGGTGAAAAACGCCTATCAGGTCACCGGCACGATGAAGCTGCGCGGCGAATCCCCGTTCGAAGTGGTGTTCTTTGTCGGCAAGAAATCCGGCCTGTTCTACAACATGCATATCGAAGGCGTGAACATGCTGCTGACCGAGCGTGCCGAAATCGGTGCGCTGCTGGACAAACGTCGCGGCGACATCGACAAGATGATCGCCGATCTGGCCAAGGCGGGCTAAGCCGCCTGTGCCAACGGCAAAAGGGCCAGAAGCAAAAGGGAAGGGCGCTTAGCGCCCCCCGCCCAGAATATCCTGAAGCAGCAGCTGCAGCAGCCCCTCGTTCCCGCCACCCGTCTGCGGACGCTGTGCCGGTTGCCGTGTCTGCGGTGCCTCTACCCGTACCGGGCGCGGTTCCTGGCTGGGCAGGGCGCGGGCGGGCAGGCCCTCATGCACACGTGTCATCACCTCGCCCCAGATTTCGGCGGGCAGCCCCCCGCCGGTCACGCCGGTCAGCGGGGTGTTGTCATCATAGCCCATCCAGACACCGGCCACGTAATCGGCGGTAAAGCCGACAAACCAGGCATCGCGCGCCTCTTGGCTGGTGCCGGTCTTGCCTGCGGCGGGGCGGTCGGATTGACGCGCGCGCGCGCCCGAGCCCTCGGACACCACCTTTTCCATCATCCAGATCAGCTGGGCCGCGGCCTCGGGCTGAACCACACGCTCGCCAATGCCGCCCCCGGCACCCATCAGCGGTTGATCATCCCCTTTCAGGCGCAGGTCGACCAGCCCGTAAGGCGTGACTGACGATCCCCCATTCAGAATGCCCGCATAGGCACCGGTCATTTCCAGCAGCGTGGCCTCGGACGTGCCAAGTGCCATAGCCGGGGTGTCATGCAGGTCGCGGGTGATGCCAAAATCGCGCGCCACGCGGATCACCAGATCGCGCCCGACAGATTCCGAGACCTTCACCGCCGGGATATTCAGCGACTTTTTCAGCGCGTCAGTCAGGGTGACTTCGCCATGATAATTGCGGGTATAGTTGGCGGGGCACCACTGGCCTGATCCGGGGATGTTCATGCAGAACGGTTCGTCCATCACCGTGTCCAGCGGGGAATAGCCCAGCTCCAGCGCGGTGGCGTAGACAAAGGGTTTGAAGGCCGAACCAGTCTGGCGCACCGCCTGGCTGGCGCGGTTGAACAGGCCCGACGCATCCGTGTCGCGCCCGCCGACCATGGCGCGCACGGCCCCATCCGACGACATGACCACAACGGCGACCTGCGCCTTGGACCCTTCGCGCACCTTTTCGGAAAACACCTTGTTCACCGCCGCGGCGGTCGCGGCCTGCACGCGCTGATCCAGGGTGGTGCGGATCACCACGTCTTCGGTTGTGTCGCTGGTGAAAAATTCCGGGCCAGAACGCATGACCCAATCGGCGAAATACCCCCCGCGCAGGCCCTTGGACTTGTCCGACAGGCTGGCGGGGCGGGCCTGCCAGTGCCGGGTTTCCTCGGCCGAGAGATAGCCCTGTTCATTCATCAGACGCAGCACAGTCGCCGCGCGGTCCTGGCTGCGTTTCAGATTGGCCGTGGGCGCAAGCGAGCTGGGCGCAGTCAGCAACCCGGCCAGCATGGCCGATTCCGATGGGTTCAGCGCCGCCGCCGGTTTGGCGAAATAGCGTTGTGCGGCTGCGGCGGCCCCATAGGCCCCTCCGCCCATATAGGCGCGGTTCAGATAGATCGAGAGGATCTCGTCCTTGGTGTATTTCCACTCCATCGCCATGGCGTAGATCGCCTCTTTGGCCTTGCGCCCGATGGATCCGCGGCGGCAATCGGCGACGTAATCGGCTTCGCTGTCCCAGGCGGTCGGGTCAAACGGCACCCCAAGACACAGCAGTTTTGCGGTCTGCTGGGTGATGGTCGACCCGCCATGGCCGGATAGCGGCCCCCGGCCTTCGGACAGGTTGATGCGCACGGCGCTGGCAATGCCGCGCGGGGACAGACCGAAATGGCGATAGAACCGTTTGTCTTCGGTGGCGACCACGGCGTTTTTCAGATGCGGCGACACCGAAGAGGCGGTGACCACCCCGCCAAACTGATCGCCACGCAGGGCAAACACCGCCCCCTGCGAATCAAGCAGCGTGACAGAGCCCCGCGCCCGCCCATCCACCATCTCTGACGCAGGAGGCAGGGTGCTTTGCATATAATAGACCGCCGAGGTCAGAATGATCCCGACCACAATCGTGGCAAAGGCGGTGACGCGAAACACCAGCCGAAAGATCCAGCGCACAAGCCCCAGGAAAAACGCAAGGATCGGGTTGCGTTTGCGCGCGGGCTTACGCCGGGCCTTGGCTTTGCGCCGCGTGGCGGGCTTGGCCTTTGGTTTTGGTTTGGCCTTGGGTTTGGAATACCGCTTATCGGCCACCAGCCGCTTTGGCTTGCGTGTTGAACCACTCATGAAATGCTGCCCGGATCTCTTTGACCTTATTGTGCGCAGATTATCGCGGATATGCAGCAATGTTGACCAGATAACCGGCAGCTCGGCATGTTTATGCAGCTTAAAAAATATGCAAAACAAAAGTTAAGCGTAAAAAATGTGCGCATTGCCGTGTTTTCGACCTTAAATCATGTCGCTTTCCTTCCTTTATGGCCGCTCTGAGGGCTTTTCTGCAGCTGCACTGCGCAACTTTGCTTGTGCAGAAATTGGCTGACAACGACCCGAGGGACACGTTCGGGGGAAAGGGGACGACTGGTGAAACTGATCATGGCAACGATCAAGCCTTTCAAGCTCGAAGAGCTGCGCGAGGCACTGACCGCCATCGGCGTACGCGGCATGATGGTCACAGAAATCAAGGGGTTCGGGTCGCAATCCGGGCATACCGAAATCTATCGCGGCGCTGAATACGCGGTGAATTTTGTTCCGAAAATCAAGCTGGAGCTGGTGGTAAGCGATTCCATGGCCGAGCAGGTGGTCGAAACAATCTGCACCACAGCCCGCACCGGCAAGATCGGCGACGGCAAGATTTTTGTTCTGGATGTCGAACAGGCCATGCGCGTGCGTACCGGCGAAACCGACGCAGACGCGCTCTGACGTATTCCAAGAGGACGACAAGACAATGACGAAGTTTTCCAAAATCGCTCTGCCTGTGGCGCTGTGTGCGCTGCCGGTGATGGGCCTGGCCGAAGAAGGCCCCACCCCCGGTGTGAACCCGTCCACCGACACCGTGTTCATCCTGAACTCGCTGCTGTTCCTGGTTGGCGGTTTCCTCGTGTTCTTTATGGCAGCGGGCTTTGCCATGCTGGAGGCCGGGCTGGTGCGCGGCAAGAACGTGACGATGCAGCTGACCAAAAACATGGCGCTGTTTGGTCTGGCCGCGATCTTTTACTACCTGATCGGCTATAACCTGATGTACCCGCTGGGCACCTGGTCGGTCGAAGGCATCCTGTCCGGCGTCTGGGGTCCGGGCGTTCTGGAGGCCGTGGGCATTTCTGCCGAGGATGCGGATGATTATTCCTACGCCTCCACAGGGTCGGATTTCTTCTTTCAGCTGATGTTCTGTGCGGCGACCGCGTCGATCGTGTCGGGCACTGTGGCTGAGCGCATCAAACTGTGGCCCTTCCTGATCTTTACCGTCATCCTGACCGCGATCATCTATCCGCTGACCGCATCCTGGACCTGGGGTGGTGGCTTTGTCGGCGAAGCGGGCTTCTCTGACTTTGCGGGTTCGACCATCGTGCACTCTGTTGGTGGCTGGGCGGCTCTGACCGGCGCGATCATCCTTGGGCCGCGTATCGGCAAATACAAAGATGGCCGCACGATCCCGATGCCGGGTTCCAACCTGCCGCTGGCGACGCTGGGTACGTTCATCCTGTGGCTGGGTTGGTTCGGCTTCAATGGCGGCTCGCAGCTGGCCATGGGCTCGGTCGGTGACGTGGCGGACGTGTCGCGCATCTTCTCCAACACCAATGCCGCTGCTGCGGGTGGTGCTGTGGCTGCGCTGATCCTGTCGCAGATCATGTTCAAAAAGCCTGACCTGACCATGGTGCTGAACGGCGCGCTGGCTGGCCTGGTGTCGATCACCGCAGAACCGCTGGCCCCGAGCCTGGGTCTGGCAACGATCATCGGTATGGTCGGCGGCGTGATCGTGGTCTTTGCAGTCCCGATGCTGGACAAGCTGAAGATCGACGACGTGGTTGGTGCCATCCCGGTTCACCTGATCGCTGGTATCTGGGGCACCCTGGCTGTGGTTCTGTCCAACGGTGACGCAACCATCGGCAAGCAGATCTACGGTATCGTGGTCATCGGTGGCGCAACCATCGTTCTGTCGGCGATCGTCTGGTTCATCCTGAAAGCGACCATGGGCATTCGCGTCAGCGAAGAGGACGAAATCAACGGTCTGGACATGGCAGAGCTGGGCATGGAAGCCTATCCCGAGTTCTCCAAAGGCTGACTTTTCCTTCCAGCCAGTCTGATAGAGAACCTGACCCGGACGTTCGCGTCCGGGTTTTTTTATGCGTGTTTTACTAGGATGGTCTGGGTGCGGCTGGCGTCGCGCAGGGGTATTTTAACAAGCAGAGAAACAGCCGGGGGCCTTTGGCTTCCCTGCTTTTCACATCCCCAAATCGGATGGAGGCCGTGTCAGCCTAGGTTTTGTCGCGCTCTAGCCGCTGGCGGGCGATGCTGTCCTGGATCTCGGCTTTGCGATTGGCGTTCAGCGCGGTTTCAACATAGCTGAGATGGGTTTCAACGGCGGCGCGGGCGGCGTCGGCATCGCGGGCCTGCAGGGCGTCGTTGATGGCGCGGTGCTGGTCCAGCAGAGCTTCGCGCGTGGTGCGCTGACGGAACATGATCTTTCGGTTGTAGAACACGCCTTCGCGCAGCAGCTGATACATGGATCGCATCATGTGCAGCATCATCACGTTGTGGCTGGCCTCGACAATCGCGAGGTGGAAATCCGCGTCCAGCCGGGATTCTTCGTCCGGGTTGCGTTTGCCATGAGCAGCGCACATGCGGTCAAAGATGTTCTGGATCACGGCCAGATCGCCATCGGTGCCATGGGTGGCGGCGCGGCTGGCGGCCAGACCTTCCAGATCGCGGCGGAAGGTCAGGTAGTCAAACACCGCTTCGTCGTGATTGGCGAAAAGCTGGATCAGAGGTTCGGAAAAGGCGCTTCCCAGCACTTCGGTCACAAAGATCCCCGCGCCCGCGCGGCTGACCAGCAGGTTGCGTGCCTGCAATTCGGCGATGGCTTCGCGCAGCGACGGGCGTGACACCCCCATTCGTTCGGCCAGATCCCGTTCCGAGGGCAGCCGGTCGCCGGGGCGCAGGATGCCGCGCAGGATTAGTTGTTCGATCTGATGCACCACGGCAGCAGAGCGTTTTTCGGCTTGGATTGGCTGAAAGGGCATGGGGTGGCCTTGTGGAATTGGTCATTTATTATGACCATGCGTCCGGTCTTGGCAAGACTACCAGCGTGTCAGCGCGTCTTCGTCTTCGTCCTTGGCGGCGACCCAGCTCGCGCCGTCCTGACCATGTTCTTTTTTCCAGAACGGGGCGCGGGATTTCAGGTAATCCATCAGGTATTCTGCGGCCTCGAACGCGTCTTTGCGGTGTCGCGCGGCGGTGGCGACCATCATGATGCGTTCGCCCGGCGCGATCTTGCCATAGCGGTGGATCACCAGGGCATCGCCCAGCGACCAGCGCGCCATGGCCTCGGCCGCGATCTTTTCCAGGGCCTTCTGGGTCATGCCCGGATAATGTTCGATTTCCATCACCGACAGCTGCGCATCGGTGTCACGCACGATCCCGGTAAAGGTGACAACGGCGCCCATGTCATGCCGCTCGGCAGCAAAGCGGTCTGCCTCGGCACCGAAATCGAATTCTTCTGCCTGAACGCGCACCTGCATGGGTCAGCCCCCGGTCATTGGCGGGAAAAAGGCGACCTCGCGCACGCCTTCCAGCGGGCTGTCAAACTCGGCCAGATCCTGATCTAGCGCGACCCGCAGCGCGGACAGGTCTGCAAAGGCCATGGCGTAACGCTCTTCGCGGGCGCGCAGTTCCTCGACCAGCTCGGCGACGGTGCTGGCGCTGGTCTGGATCTGTTCGCGCGGCAGGCCGATGCGTTCGCGCACCCAGGCGAAATAGAGGATGTCCATGATTTAGCGTTCCTCTTTCAGATGGGGCAGGGCCTTGCGGAAATAATCCCAGCCGGTGATAGCGGTCAGGGCTGCGGCGATCCACAGCAGGATCAACCCGCCATTTCCGGCCCAGATCATTCCAGTTTGCTTCCAGCGCAGCCCGTGCAGGTCTTCTTCGGTGCCGGTCAGGATGGCCTCCACCAGCGCGTGATCCATGCCAAAGATAGACATGCCGAGGTAATGTTCAAACACGCCCTGGGCAAACAGAACGGCAATCGCGACCATTTGAAATGTGGTTTTCCACTTGGCCAGTTTGGTCACTTTCAGCGTGCCAGCCGTGTCGCCGAGGTACTCGCGCAGGCCGGACACAAAGACCTCGCGGAACAGGATCACCGTGGCAGGCAGCACCAGCCAGGGCGACATCGACGAATAGCCGACAATCACCATCAGGGCGACCACGACCATGGCCTTGTCAGCGATCGGATCCAGCATCGCCCCCAGTTTGGTTTCCTGCCCCCAGGCGCGGGCCAGATAGCCGTCAAACCAGTCAGTGACCGAGGCAATGATGAACAGCGCCAGCGCCGCCCAATCAGCGTAAGGGCGTGTGAAGTATAGAAACATCACGGCGACACCGGGGGCGGCCAGCAGCCGCAGCACGGTGAGAATATTGGGCAGGGTCCATGTCATCGCGCCAGTACTAGCCCGATTTGACGAAAGGGAAAAGACGCCAATCCGCCCCGCACCCTGCGGCTTTAGGCGCGTATGATCTGGCGGCTGAGCCGGTCCAGGAACACGCCGCGTGCGGCGGGCAATGTGCCGCCAGGCAGTTGCGGTGCCAGATGGCGATCCAGAAAATAGCCGGTGGTGCCAAGGGCGATCAGGATTTCACTGTCTTCGGCGTCGCCTTCGCCCCGCATGACGGGGGGCAGGGGTAGCATCCGGTCCGCCCAATCCCCGGCACCTTTGCCCGACACGGCCCGCGCGGATTTGGGCGAGACATAGATCAGGTCTTCGGTCGCGCCGGTTGCAGCGCATTGGCTGAGGTCCAGCCTAAAGCCCAATGCCTCCAGCAGGGCCATTTCCCAGTTGAGATAGGCGAGCGGCCAGATATCCGTCTGGCCCAGAAGATCCAGCAATTGTTCGCTGCGTTGATACAGACGGGGATGGGCTTCTCGTTCAGGCAGCGCGGCGCAGAGCAGGGACAGAACGGCGTTCAGCCCAGCCAGCGAGAGCCGATCGCCCATGGCCTGTGCGCTGCGCGAGCGTATCGGCTCGGCGCTGAAACTGCCCATGTGATCGGCGAGGCGGGCGCGCCATTGCAGATCCAGCTGCGTGCCGGGCTGCAAATGCGGCGCCATGCGGCGGGACGTGCCACCGCGCAGCACACCGGCATGGCGACCGCGTTCCGGGGTAAAGACCTCCAGAATCACATCGGTTTCGCCATGTTTGCGTGTGGCCAGTAAAATGCCGGTATCGCGCCAATCCATATCCCATTCCTGCCCGCTGCGGCCCGCGCTGACAAGCCGTTGCCAAAAGGCGCGCCTGCGGCGCACAGGGGGCCTCGGGTTCCCCTCGGGCGGGCGCGTTTGGGAAGGGGGGCATTGAGCGAGGGCGGTTGCTGTTGAGAGCGCCGAATGAGTATTTGAAAAGAGAAGAAGCGGTAGGTTTTACCAGAAGTTAACCATGCTCGACTTTGCTAGGGGCGCGGTACAGGCTGGAGAGCCGATGACCGCAAGAGGAGAAGCCCCGCCGCTGTCTTCAGTGATGCCTGTTGGGCCGGGGCAGCGGCTGGGGTGGACACGCGCCCTTTGATCTTCTTCTCTTTGAAAATACTCAAAACTGCGCGGCATCGCATGTTGTGCAGCGTTTGCGATTAGACAAACCCGTCCTCATCCAGCAGGTGTCGGCCATGGCGGTCCTCGACTTCGATCACCCAAAGATCGGGGTCAAAGCTGCGCTGTCTGGTGATCGTGTCATCGACATCGCGTTCAGTGCCTTTGGACAGTTCTGTCCAGGCCCGTGCGCCGGTCATCAGGTCGAACTGACGGGTGTGGCAGCTGGCCTGCCCGTCCAGCGTGTTCAGTTTGACCAGTACGGCCCCGGCGGTGTCATCGCCATGGGCAACGACAAATACCGGGATGTCGAACAGGCGCAGCCGCGCGATATAGGCGTCGACCCAGAACCGCGCGGTCAGGCGTGGTTCAGTTGCCATCGCGGAAATCGAGGCCCATTTCCGAGTAACGCTCGGCCTCTTCCAGCCAGTTGCTGCGCACTTTGACCTGCAGGAACAGGTGGATGCGGCGGCCCAGGAATTCTTCCAGCTCGGCGCGGGCGGCCTGGCTGACGGCTTTGATGGTTTCGCCCTTTTTGCCCAGTACGATGCCTTTATGCCCATCGCGGGATACATAGATCATCTGGTCGATCCGGGCGGAGCCGTCTTTGCGCTCTTCCCAGTTTTCGGTTTCGACGGTCAGCTGGTAGGGCAGTTCCTGATGCAGGCGCAGGGTCAGTTTTTCGCGCGTCATTTCGGCGGCGATCATGCGCAGGGGCAGGTCGGCGATCTGGTCTTCGGGATAAAGCCAGGGGCCTTCGGGCAGCTCTGCCGCCAGCCAGCCGCGCAGGTCATCAACCCCGTGGCCTTTTTCGGCGGAGATCATAAAGGTCTGGGCGAACTCAAAGCGGTCGTTCAGATCCTGTGTCAGGGCCAGCAGGTCGGGGGCTTCGACCCGGTCGATCTTGTTGATGGCCAGCGCGATGCGGCGGCCCTGTGGCAGCTCTTCGAGGCCTTCGAGGATGCGTTCGACACCTTCGGTCACGCCGCGATGTGCCTCGATTAGCAGGACGATGATGTCGGCATCTGCTGCGCCGCCCCAGGCGGCGGCGACCATGGCGCGGTCCAGTCGGCGGCGCGGTTGGAACAGGCCGGGCGTGTCGACGAAAACCAGCTGGCTGTCGCCTTCGATGGCAACGCCGCGGATCCGGGCGCGCGTGGTCTGAACCTTATGTGTGACGATGGATACCTTTGCCCCGACCATGCGGTTGGTCAGGGTGGATTTGCCCGCATTGGGCTCGCCGATCAGGGCGACAAAGCCGGCGCGTGTGGTCATGGCATCCTCGTGTCGGGGTGGGTTGAGTGGCTGCCCTACAGGAAAACACGCGGCTGCGCCAGCCCGATGCGTTTCGGGCGGTCGGGGCAGGGCTGTGGTTTTGGCAAGGGAAGGGGGGGCATATCTGGCGGGCCGGTTGGGCCATATCCCGGCTGTGCGCGCTTCATCCCCATGAGGGCGCACAGCCGGTCAGTCAGGTCAGGTGGAGGAGGCAACCTCAAAGCTGCGCTCGACCGGCATTTCGCGCGGAGGGCGGCCAATGACTTCGCGCAGCTCGTCCAGCTCGATGAAATTGTCGGCCTGACGGCGCAGTTCATCCGCGATCATGGGCGGCTGCGAACGGATGGTTGATACAACCGATACGCGAACACCCTGACGCTGCAGCGATTCAACCAAGGGGCGGAAGTCGCCATCGCCCGAGAACAGGACGATGTGGTCCACACGGGGGGCCAGTTCCATGGCATCGACGGTCAGTTCGATATCCATGTTGCCTTTTACCTTACGGCGGCCCTGGCTGTCGGTGTATTCCTTGGCCGGTTTGGTGACCATGGTGAACCCGTTATAGTGCAGCCAGTCGACCAGCGGGCGGATCGGCGAATACTCGTCATTTTCCAGTAGCGCGGTGTAGTAGAAGGCTCTAACCATCTTGCCGCGACGGGCAAATTCCTGACGCAGCAATTTGTAGTCGATGTCGAAACCGAGTGCCTTTGCCGCTGCGTATAGGTTAGAGCCGTCGATGAACAGCGCCAGCCGTTCGTCTTTGTAAAACATCAAATGTCCTTTCGATCAAAGGGCCCTACCAATAAGCGTGAGTGTGACTGAAATGCGGGTAGAGCGCGTTTGATAAAAAATATAGGCTCTGCTCGAATGATCAAGCTGCATCACACTCTCATAAGGATAGTATGAACTGCACTTCAGAACAAGAACTGGTGATTGCCCTAGGGTCAAATCTGGGATCAGCCGGTTTGGGGCGGCGGGCGACTCTGTCTGCGGCCCTATCGCGACTCAGCGCATTGGGGCTGCGGCCCCGCCGCGTGAGTCGGTTTTTTGCCACCCCCTGTTTCCCTGCCGGGGCAGGGCCGGATTACGTAAATGCCTGTGCGGTGTTGACGGTCGCAGAGGGCGAGGGGCTGGTTTCTGGTCAGTTGTTGGAGCGGCTGCATAGGGTCGAGTCCGACTTTGACAGGTTGCGCGAAACCCGCTGGGGCAGTCGGACACTGGATCTGGATCTGATCGCTGTGGGTGATGCGATTCTCCCGGATGAGGCAACCTATCGGCGTTGGCTGAACCTGCCGCCCGAACAGCAGGTCAAGCAGGCCCCCCAGCACCTGATCCTGCCGCATCCGCGCCTGCAGGATCGCGGATTTGTTCTGGTGCCGCTGGCCGATGTGGCCCCCGATTGGGTGCATCCGGTGTTGAACCTGTCCGTGCGTCAGATGGCGGCGGCCTTGCCGCAGGAGGCCCGTGACGAGATCCGCCCATTGTAGCCGCAGCCTGCGCTTTGCGCCTTGTCATTCATGGCAGGGCGCGGTATGTGCACGGTTTCTGACGGCAGTCCGAAGGATAGGAGCGTCCAAATGGCCCGCGTGACGGTAGAAGATTGCGTAGACAAGGTTCCCAACCGGTTCGAGCTGGTGATGCTCGCGGCCCATCGTGCGCGTGAAATCAGCGCCGGTGCTGCCCTGACGGTGGACCGTGACAACGACAAGAACCCTGTGGTCGCTCTGCGCGAAATCGCGGATGAAACCCAGTCCACCGACGATCTGCGCGAACGCCTGATCGAGTCGAACCAGACTCAGATCGAGGTCGACGAACCCGAAGACGATTCCATGGCGCTGCTGATGGGGGCCGAACCCGACAAGCCCGCCGAGGACGATATGTCCGAGGAAAAACTGCTGCGCGCCTTGATGGAAGCACAGGGACAGGGCTGATCGCCCGCGCTGCGGGCCAAACAGGAAAGCGTGAATGATCGCTGCAGAAGACCTTGTTGCACTGGTCCGCAACTACAATCCCAAAACCAACGAAGATCTGATTTTCGCGGCCTATGAATATGGCCGCGAGATGCATGAAGGGCAGACCCGCAAATCCGGCGAACCCTATTTTACGCACCCGGTTGCTGTGGCCGCCATTCTGACGGAGCAGCAGCTGGATGATGCGACCATCATCACCGCTCTGCTGCACGACACGATCGAAGACACCCGCGCCTCTTATGACGAAGTGGCCGAACGCTTTGGCAGCGAGGTGGCGGATCTGGTCGATGGCGTGACCAAGCTGACCAACCTGCAGCTGTCCAGCACCGAATCAAAACAGGCGGAGAATTTCCGCAAACTGTTCATGGCCATGTCCAAGGATCTGCGCGTGATCCTGGTCAAACTGGCCGACCGTCTGCACAATATGCGCACCATTCGCGCCATGAAACCCGAAAAGCAGGTGCAGAAGGCGCGTGAAACCATGGACATCTTTGCGCCCCTGGCCGGGCGCATGGGGATGCAGTCCATGCGCGAAGAGCTGGAGGATCTGGCCTTTCGTGTGCTGAACCCCGAGGGCCGCGCCAGCATCATCCGCCGCTTTGTCACGCTGCAAAAAGAAACCGGCGATGTGATCCACCGCATCACCAGCGATATGCGGATCGAACTGGACAAGGCGGGTGTCGAGGCCGAGGTGTTCGGCCGCGCCAAAAAACCCTATTCGATCTGGCGCAAGATGCAGGAAAAGAAGATCGGCTTTTCCCGCCTGTCTGACATTTACGGCTTTCGCGTGATCACCCGCACGGATGAGGATTGCTATATCGCGCTGGGTGCCATTCACCAGCGGTGGCGTGCGGTGCCGGGCCGGTTCAAGGATTACATCAGCCAGCCGAAATCCAATGGCTATCGCTCGATCCATACGACTGTGTCGGGGCGCGATGGCAAGCGGGTCGAGGTCCAGATCCGGTCGCGCCGGATGCATGAGGTCGCCGAAACCGGGGTGGCTGCGCATTGGTCCTATCGCGACGGTGTGCGCGCCGAAAACCCCTTTGCTGTTGAACCGTCCCGCTGGGTGGCGAACCTGACCGAAACCTTCATCACCGAGGAAGACCATGATGCCTTCCTCGAGGCGGTGAAGCTGGAAATGTATTCGGACAAGGTGTTTTGCTTTACCCCCAAAGGTGATGTGGTCAAGCTGCCCAAGGGCGCGACGCCGCTGGATTTCGCCTATGCGATCCACACCCGAATCGGGTCGGCCTGTGTGGGGGCCAAGGTCGATGGCATCCGTGTGCCGCTATGGACCCGGTTGAAAAACGGTCAGTCGGTCGAGGTCATCATCGCCGAGGGGCAAAGCCCTCAGGCGACCTGGCTGGACATCGCCACCACCGGCAAGGCCAAAACCGCGATTCGCCGTGCCCTGCGCGAAGCGAACCGCGAACGCTTTGCCCGGCTGGGGCAGGAACTGGTGCGGGCCGCCTTTGAAAATGCCGGTAAGAAAGTCACGGACAAGGCGCTGGAAATGGCCGCCGCGACCCTGCGGCTGGACAGTTCGGAAACGCTGTTGGCGCGGGTTGGCAGTGCTGAAATGACCGCCCGCGAAGTGCTGGAATCGGTCTATCCCGATCAGGCGATTCAGGATGACGGCCAGATCGAAGCGCAGCGCGCCGTGGTCGGGCTGGAACATGGGCAGGCCTTTGAACGCGCGCCCTGCTGCTTGCCGCTGCCCGGCGAGCGGATCATCGGGCTGGCCCGGCGTGGGCGCGGCGTTGCCGTGCATTCCATTGACTGCGCGGCGCTGGCCGATTTCGAAGACCAGCCCAGCCGCTGGCTGGATCTGCATTGGGCTGATGGCACACACCCGCCGGTCTATAACGTGGCGCTGGAACTGACGATCACCAATGATGCCGGTGTGCTGGGGCGGATTTGCACATTGATCGGCGAGCAAAGGGCCAATATCTCAGACCTGCGATTCATCGACCGTAAGCCGGATTTTTATAGGCTGTTGGTGGATGTCGATCTGCGCGATGCGGGCCATCTGCATTCGGTTCGCTCTGCGCTTGAGGCAGAAAGCAATGTCGCGTCGGTCAAGCGCCGCCGCGATCCGGGGCTCGCGGCGATGCCGGGCACGGGTGAAGGATAGGAAAGGCGGGGGCCGTTGGTCTTCAAAAGACGCGACAGACGGTCGGTGCTCCGCATCTTGAAGGAGCTGGTCTGGCCACGTGGCGGCTGGGGCCGGGCGGCGCAATATGTGAAACACCGTCTGCGGCGTCTGCCGGATCCGCCGCATCGCATCGCCCGTGGGATTTTTGCCGGGGTGTTCACCACATTCACGCCGTTTTACGGGCTGCATTTTGTGGTGGCGGCGGCGGTGTCCTGGGTCATGCGGGGCAATATTCTGGCCGCTTTGCTGGCGACCTTTTTCGGCAACCCGCTGACCTATGTGCCGATTGGGGCGATTTCCTTGTCCACCGGGCATTGGCTGCTGGGCACCCATTCGGGGCCGCCGCGGATGCGGGGCGAGGACCATGGCGGTCTGGTCGAAAAATTCGTCAAGGCAGGGCAGGATCTGTGGGACAACCTGCTGGCCAGCTTTACCGGGGCCGAGGTCGATTGGAGCGATCTGCTGATCTTTTACGATCAGGTGTTTTTCCCGTATATGATTGGCGGTCTGGTGCCGGGTCTGATTGCCGGAACCATCGCGTATTATGTGTCTCTGCCGCTGATCACCGCTTATAAAAACCGCCGCACCGGGGTTCTGAAGGCCAAGCTGGCCGCGCTGAAGAAAAAGAAAGAGGCCGAGGGCAAGGGCGAATAAGCGCGCGCCGCGCCGCTGCCCTGTATCGCTACAATTCCCTTCTTTTCTTCGCTTTCCAAAAGCCTATGGTTTGATCAAAACGACCATTCCATCGCTTCCCGGAGGGACATGATGACGAACTTTGCCGGCTCTCTGCGCCTTGGCGTGAATATCGACCACGTGGCCACCGTGCGCAATGCGCGGGGCGGGGCCTATCCCGATCCGCTGCGCGCCGCCAAGCTGGCGCAAGAGGCCGGGGCCGATGGCATCACCGCCCATCTGCGTGAAGACCGCCGCCACATCACCGATGCCGATATCGAAGGTCTGATGGAGGTGCTGACCGTGCCTCTGAACTTTGAAATGGCGGCGACCGAGGAAATGCAGGCCATCGCCCTGCGCCACAAACCCCATGCGGTCTGCATTGTGCCCGAAAAGCGCGAGGAAAAGACCACCGAGGGCGGGCTGGAAGTCGCGCGCGAGGAAAACAAGCTGGCCCATTACATCGCGCCCCTGCGCGAGGCGGGCTGCCGTGTGTCGATCTTTATCGCTGCCGATCAGAAACAGATCGAAGCCGCGCATCGCATCGGTGCGCAGGTGATCGAGCTGCATACCGGTGCTTATTGTGACGCCCATGCCGAGGGCCGTTTCGACGCACGCGACGCCGAGCTGGAGCGCCTGCGCGAGATGTCCGCCTTTGCCCATTCGCTGGGGCTTGAGGTCCATGCGGGCCACGGCCTGACCTATGACACCGTGCAACCCGTCGCGGCCTTCCCCGAGGTGATGGAGCTGAATATCGGTCACTTCCTGATTGGCGAGGCGATTTTCCTTGGCATGACCCCGGCAATTGCCGAAATGCGCCGCCTGATGGATGAGGCGCGCGAACCCGTGTAGTATGGCTGTAATCAGCTGAACCTTCTGGATGTATCAATGTCTTTAAAACGTTACGCAATTGTTTTTGTGCTCGCCATCTTGGGCCTGATCGTGGTTGGTATCGCTCTGGCCCCCCTGGGTGTGAAGCTGCCAACCGGGATAAGTGTTTGGATGCCGCCGATGTTAGCGGCGCTTAATGCAGGTACCAAATACGGGGAGCAGCATGGTGCAGCACCGCCCAAAGCCGAGGCATGGCGGCTGGCTCGTTTGATGACACTCGTCGCCATCGCCATTCACATCCTTCTGAGCGTTGGTTTTATCGCGGTTTCCGTGCCAAGCCAGGGTTGGGGACTCCTCGCCGCAATTGGGCCAGTTGGCATGATCATCATTGTGCTCGTGATGGTTGCAGTGACCTTCCTGAGCAACCGGTTCTTCTTGGGGTTAGGGGCTAAGACGGCGCTAAAGGCAAAAAGATGATAACCCCTGAATTCATCGCGATCTGGTTTGCCTGGATGTTGGCGGGGGGCTCTCCGGGGCCTGCGACCATGGGCATTGCCGGCACCGCGATGAGCGCGGGGCGTCGCGCGGGCCTGGCCTTTGCGCTGGGTGTTCTGGCGGGATCGGCCAGCTGGGGCATCGCTGCGGCGCTGGGCCTGTCGGCGATCATGCTGGCCAATGTCTGGCTGTTCGAAATGATCCGCTATGCGGGCGCGGCCTATCTGGGCTGGCTGGCGATCAAGGCGCTGAAACGCGGGCTGACCCCGGGGGACGCGCCGCTGGGCACGCCGTTTTCCGGCGGTTTTGGCACGCTGTTCCTGAAAGGCGCGGCGATCCATATCACCAACCCCAAGGCGATCCTCAGCTGGGGCTCGATCTATGCGATCATCGCGCCCGCCACGGCCACCCCGGCCACGCTGTTTGGCTATTTCTGCCTGCTTTATGCCGGGTCCATCGTGATCTTTCTGGGCTATGCGGTGCTGTTTTCCTCGGCCCGGATGGTGCGCGCCTATGCAGGCGCGCGGCGCTGGTTTGACTTCACCTTTGCCGGGTTCTTTGGCTTTGCCAGTTTCAAGATCCTGACGGCGCGCCTGTCATGATCCTGGGCATCGGCACCGATCTGGCGAATATCGAGCGCATCGCGCGCACGCTGGATCGGTTTGGCGATCGCTTTCGCAACCGGGTTTTTACCGAGATCGAACAGCAAAAGGCCGAGCGGCGGCGCGACGTGGCGGGCACCTATGCCAAGCGCTGGGCCGCGAAAGAGGCCTGTTCAAAGGCGCTGGGCACCGGGCTGCGCATGGGCATCGCCTGGAAGGACATGGCTGTCAGCAACCTGCGCAGCGGCCAGCCGGTGATGGAGGTCACGGGCTGGGCGCGCGAGCGGCTGGACCAGATGACCCCGCCGGGGCATGAGGCCGTGATCCACGTCACCCTGACCGACGATCACCCTTGGGCGCAGGCCTTTGTCCTGATCGAGGCACGCCCGATCACAAACCCCGCAGCAGCGCCGCAGGACAGCCCGCCACAGCCGCCTTTTGGTTGACTCGCGCAGCCGGGCAACCCATGAAGCCCGAGACTTGTGAGGCAAGCAGCGGTTAGCAAAAGGGCAGCATCATGGCCAAGGACGACACCAAAGGCGGCAGCGGTATCTGGGAAACGATCAAGACGATCGTTTACGCGCTGTTGATTGCGGGCGTGTTCCGCACCTTCTTTTTCCAGCCCTTCTGGATCCCGTCAGGGTCAATGAAAGACACGCTGCTGATCGGGGATTTCCTGTTCGTGAACAAGATGGCCTATGGCTATTCCTACGCCTCCTGCCCGTCGGTGATCATCCCGCGCTTTGGCATCGACATTGATGCGCAGGATATTTGCGGTGCCTTTGACGGCGACAACAAACGCCTGTTTGGCGGCGACCCGCAGCGCGGGGATGTGGTGGTGTTCCGCCATCCGGTGAGTGGCCGCGATTTCATCAAGCGTCTGGTCGGCCTGCCGGGCGAAACCGTGCAGATGAAAAACGGTGTGCTGCATATCAATGGTGCGCCGGTGCAGTTGGAAAATGCCGGGAAATTTGTCGAGATCGCCGCGCCGCAGGGCCCGCAGGGGTTGCTGCCGCGGTGCGAAGGCGGCGCGGTTGGCACCGGCGGATCCTGCTCCAAGACCCGTCTGAAGGAAACCCTGCCAGGCGGGCGCAGCCACTATATTCTGGATATTGGTCGCCAGAGTTCAGACAACACGCCGATCTACACGGTGCCCGAGGGGCACTACTTCTTTGTCGGGGACAACCGCGACAATTCTTCGGATTCGCGGGTGTCGAACCTGTCGGGGGGCGTTGGTTTTGTGCCGTATGAAAACATCGTCGGCCGCGCGGATCGCGTGATGTTCAGCTCTGCGGGGCGGTCGATGCTGTTCTTCTGGACCTGGCGTGGCGACCGGTTCTTTAAGGCGGTGGAGTAAGGGCGAAACCATGAAACTTTCGGCAGATCTGCAGGCATTGGAGCAACGGCTGGGGCATCATTTCACCCGCCCTGACTTGCTGCGCCGGGCGGTGACGCATGGGTCCATGTCGACGCCGGGGCGCGAGGACAACCAGAGGTTGGAATTTCTGGGCGATCGGGTGCTGGGACTGGTGATGGCCGAAGCCCTGCTGGAAGCGGATCGCAACGCGACCGAGGGCCAGATGGCGCCGCGGTTCAACGCATTGGTGCGCAAGGAAACCTGCGCCGATGTGGCCCGCCAGATTGCCCTGGGGGATGCGCTGAAACTGGGCCGTTCGGAACAAAAGACCGGCGGGCGGCGCAAGATGGCCCTGCTGGGCGATGCGATGGAAGCGGTGATTGCCGCTGTTTACCTGGATGCGGGGTTTGATGCAGCACGGGGGCTGATCCTGCGGCTGTGGGGCGACCGGATCGCCACGGTCGAAGAGGATGCCAAAGACGCCAAGACCTCGTTGCAGGAATGGGCGCAGGCGCGCGGCCTCAAAGTGCCGGAATATGTGCAGACCGGGCGCAGCGGCCCGGATCACGCGCCGATCTTTACCATCGAGGCGCGCCTGTCTTCGGGCCAAAGCGCCGAGGCCACGGCAGGCAGTAAACGCAATGCCGAGCAGGCCGCCGCCAAGGCGCTGCTGGCGCTGATCAAGGCCTGAGCCCATGTCACCCAACGCTCGTGGCAGCCTGTTCATGGTTCTCGCGATGATTGGCTTTGGTATCGAGGATGCGTTTTTTAAAGCTGCGACCGCCACGGGGGGTGTCAGCGCGGGCATGGCAACACTGCAATTCGGCCTGCTGGCGCTGCTGGCCACGGCGGTTCATGCGCGCGCCAAGGGCGTGGCGTTATTCACGCCCTCATATTTCAAACGCGGTTTGCTGATCCGCACGGCGTTTGAAATCTGCGGTCGGTTGTTCTTTGCCCTCGCACTGGCCTACACGCCGCTCTCGACCACCTCGGCGATCCTGCAGGCGGCACCTTTGGTGGTCATGCTGGGCGCGGCCTTGGTGCTGGGCGAACATATCGGGCCACGGCGCTGGGCGGCGGTGGCGCTGGGCTTTGTCGGGGTGCTGATGATCATCCGCCCCACGCCATCGGGGTTTGACGCCAGTGCAATTTTTGCCCTGCTGGGGATGATCGGCTTTGCCGGGCGTGATCTGGCCACCCGCACCAGCCCGCCCGATATGCACCCGGCGCAGCTGGGCATTCTGGGCTTTGGCGTGGTCAGCTTTGCCGGCATTGTGATCATGGCCTTTGAGCCAGGAGCGCCCAGCCTGCCCAACCCCTTTTCGGCGCTGTTGCTTTGCGGTACGGCGGCTTGCGGCGTGCTGGCCTATAACGCCCTGACCACCGCCATGCGCAGCGGCGAGGTCGGCGTGGTTGCGCCTTTCCGCTATTCCCGCCTGATCGTGGCGCTGATCCTGGCCTTTGCGCTGTTTGGCGAGCGCCCGGATGCGCTGACCCTTGGCGGCGCGGCGCTGATTGTTGGCTCGGGGCTTTATTCGCTGTGGCGTCAGGGGCTGGACCAAAAGGCGCGCAGCCACTAACTCATGGGGTGAAACGCACACCCGACAGGATTCCGCCATGAGTGAAGACACGCGCCCCCCGCTCAAGCTATTTCTCGCCGCGCCGCGCGGGTTCTGCGCCGGGGTGGATCGGGCGATCAAGATCGTCGAAATGGCGATCGAGAAATGGGGCGCGCCGGTCTATGTGCGCCACGAGATCGTGCATAACAAATACGTGGTGGATGACCTGCGGGCCAAAGGCGCGGTGTTTGTCGAAGAACTGGAAGAATGCCCCGATGACCGCCCGGTGATCTTTTCCGCCCATGGCGTGCCGAAATCCGTTCCCGCCGCAGCGCAAGCGCGGGAAATGGTCTTTGTCGATGCGACCTGCCCGCTGGTGTCCAAAGTCCATATCGAGGCAGCGCGCCACCACGCGGCGGGTCTGCAGATGATCATGATCGGCCATGCGGGCCACCCCGAAACCATCGGCACCATGGGGCAGTTGCCCGATGGCGAAGTCCTGCTGGTCGAAACGGTCGAGGACGTGGCCCATGTGCAGGTGCGTGACCCGGAGAACCTCGCCTTTGTCACCCAGACCACCCTGTCGGTGGATGACACAACCGACATCGTCGCCGCGCTGAACGCGCGCTTTCCGGCCATTGTCGGCCCGCACAAAGAAGACATCTGCTACGCCACCACAAACCGTCAGGCCGCAGTCAAGGACATCGCGCCCGATTGTGACGCGCTGCTGGTTGTGGGCGCGCCGAACTCGTCCAACTCCAAACGGCTGGTCGAGGTCGCGCGCAAGGCAGGCTGCGGGTATTCTCAGCTGGTGCAGCGCGCCGTAGACATCGACTGGCGCGCGCTGGAGGGGATCCAAAGTGTCGGCATCACCGCCGGAGCCAGCGCCCCCGAAGTGCTGATCGAAGAGGTGATCAACGCCTTTCGCGACCGGTTCGACACCACGGTGACAATCGTCGAAAGCGCGCAGGAAAATGTCGAGTTCAAAGTGCCGCGCGTGCTGCGCGAACCGGCATGAGCGACCCCGAAACACAGCAGGTCTATGCCGCCGAAGCCGCGCGCTATGCCGCCGGTTTCGCCAGCCGCAAGAATACGGTTCAGGAACAGGATTACACCGCCTTTACTGCGCTGCTGCCTGCGGGCGGGCGCGTGCTGGATCTGGGCTGTGGTCCGGGGCATTGGGCGGCACGGTTCCGCGATGCAGGTTATGTGACCGAGGCCATGGACGCGTCACCGGAAATGGCGGCTTTGGCGCTGGACCGCTACGGGGTGACGGTGCGGGTGGCGACATTTGACGATTTTGACGATCAGGCGCGGTTTGATGGGATCTGGGCCAATTTCAGTCTGCTCCATGCGCCGCGCGCACAATTCCCGACCTATCTGCAGCGGGTCAAGCAGGCGCTGAAACCCGGTGGCGCGCTGTCGCTGGGGATGAAACTGGGCAATGGCGAAGGCCGCGATTCCCTTGGTCGATTTTATGCCTATTACAGCGAAGAAGACCTGGTGCAGGCGCTGCGCGACCTTGATATGACGGTCACTCAGATCCGCCGCGGCAATGGCAAAGGCCTGGCCGGGGGTGTTGAAACCTTTATCGTATTGGTGGCCCATGCCTGATTTGTTTGCCTATACCGATGGCGCTTGCTCTGGAAATCCTGGTCCCGGAGGCTGGGGGGCTTTGCTGCGGGCCATGGACGGGGATGTCGTGCTGAAAGAGCGCGAGCTGAAAGGCGGAGAGCCCGAGACCACCAACAACCGGATGGAGCTGATGGCCGCGATCAGCGCGCTGGAAAGCCTGGCGCGCCCGTCAACCATCACGGTTGTGACCGACAGCGCCTATGTGAAAAATGGGGTGACCGGCTGGATCCACGGCTGGAAGCGCAATGGCTGGAAAACCGCCGCCAAAAAGCCGGTGAAGAATGTCGAACTGTGGCAGCGTCTGGACGAGGCACAGGCCCGCCATTCGGTGACATGGGAATGGGTCAAAGGCCATGCGGGCCACCCGGAAAACGAACGCGCCGACGAACTCGCCCGCGCCGGCATGGCCCCGTTTAAGTAACCCGAAAAAGCCCCGTCTTTTTCGGGTGGTGGCAAGGTGGTCTTTTCGTGAGAAAAGATCCACAGCCACGCCTATCCACTCTGGGCGCTAGCCTCTGACCAAAGAGGGCTACCATTCCTTCCGATCTCTTCAATCATGAAGCGGCCCTGCGCCGACACTCGAAGAGCAGTTGAGACCCTTGCTAAGTCCTAAAGCGTTCCCAATCCAATGATAATCGCTTCCGGATGAATGGCGACTGTGAGCCCAAAGCAGCGGATGCTGCGCCACGTACGAATTTCCGTAAACGAGTTCATGCAGGCTAAAAAATGGCGTTAATCAGTGTTCTCAATGCCATCACGTATCGCTGTGAAAAGAAATGTGGGGCGAGGGCCAATAAAATTCGAAATTTACTGGATGTCACCAGCAGTTTGCTATTGCCCAAAAAAATCACTTGATCCCCGGGAGAATAGGTCACGGGCTTGCACCTTATTATCGAGGTTTTTTGAAGTATGTCAGTCGGTTTGTTGATCCACTCAGTTTCGCCGGGGACTTTTACAGCCCGCATGTTAGCATCATGAAAGACACGCCTAAATCCTTGCGTGCCACGCTCGGCAAGTACAGGCGGTACGTGAGTTGGAAACGGGGCTTTTATAGGGCACTCAAACCCACCGATTACAAATAAATTCATATTTTTTTGAGGTTCATTATAGAGTTTTTCGGATTGTAATAGGCTAGCTTGTTTGGGTTGAACTTAGTTGTCTTCGGGCCGAGAAGGCCTTTATATGTGTTAGGGACATGCACCGCTTCAACGTCCGAGTCTGAAATTTCGAGATCGGCACCTAAGCAAAATTCAATACGTCTTGCTGCTTGCATCGGTTGAACCAACATTCCCTCAACTACACTTTCTTCAACCAGACCTCGAATAGAATTGCAAAAGCGTTCTGAGGGCCTTTTTTCCAGCACGGCTTCCCTACATTCGCTAGGTAACAACTCGATTTGATCCAATACCTCGGAAAACAGATCAAAGCTTAACCTAACAGACTTATAGGAGTTTTTGGAGAAATTGGGTAAAAATCCAGAGCGGATGCCTCCATTGTCGGGAATTGATGCCCAAAGGAATGATGCATGATTTCGCTTCAAGAAGCTACGCTTCAGTGAGAGAAGTATCGTGCCGGAGGGCGAAACAGGATTACTCATAGGTGCACCAATGTCGAAGAACTCACGAGCCCCTTCCGATGTGAGTTCTGCTAATCCCTCATCCAAATAGAACAACTCGCGTAGCACTCTAGGCCTTGCAAGGGTCGTCAACTTAGAAATCATTTCGACTTATGCGCCTTGTCAAAGTTGGCATTAAATTTCACTGATTGACGTTCCAAAATTTCCACAATGTCATTATGCCATTTTCTATAGTCAAGGCTCTTGTTTGGTTCCAATAATGTAAGCTCGAGCTTAAATTTTGATTTTATTGAGCGAAGCTGGCCCGCAGTCCAGACATTGCTGGCGAACCGCTTCTCGAAACCAAATGCGGACGCCAACTCTGAGCCGAGGGCAGTCAGGGAAGTACAAACGAGAGCCGCTAAATTTAGTATGAACTTTGTCTCCTCTTTGAATCCGTCGGCTGCTAGCAGGGCCACAAACAAAACTGCAAGAACACCAGACACAACCCTGATCAATTTAAGTGAGTTCATAAACAACTGATTTCGTTTGCGTTTGCTTTCACAACTTTCAATGCGCTCATCTAAAAATGAGAGAATATGCTGTTGGGATTGGTCACCACCAAGTTCATTGTTTTGCATCTTAAAGCCTGTACTGTCCGTTTTGTGAGGCGGTTTTTGATCCGGCCTTCGACATTTTGAAGACAATCGCAACCATTCGACAATTATTCAAACCGGACGTGAGGTTGTCTCGAATGAACGGCAGCTTCGTCACGCTCACTTGACCTTCGATACCACATTCGAACATGCCGCGCCTCCCCGAAAACCTCGTCCTTTTTGGTCGCGTTGCGCGGGCAGATCGCTAAGTTGCTGGCATGACCGCGCTTTTGCTTCTCGATTACACCTCTGTTCTGATCTTTGCCCTGACCGGCGCGCTGGTGGCCAGTCGGGCGCAGCTGGACATTGTGGGCTTTGCCTAGCGGACAACGCCGCCAGTGTCATCGGCAGTTTCGCCGCGACCTACCAGACCGGCGCGCTATACCTATGACGCCTTTGGTGCGCGCGAATTGGAGGCCGGGGCCGAGCTCATGGATGTGGGCTTTACCGGTCGTCAATAGGACGCCGAAACCGGGCTCTACCACTTCCGCGCGCGGGTCCAGGATCCAGATGTGGGGCGGTTTGTGCAGTCCGATCCCATTGGCTTTGCCGCCGGGGGCCTGACCCTTTGCGCATACACGTGGAACGATCCGGGCAACTGGTCTGACTCGAGCGGGCTGGCGGTGACCAGCGATTGGCTGGTGAAATCCGCGCAGGCCATTCGGCTGGTCGAGCCAGATACAGGCTTGGTAGTGGCATCCTATGGATACGACGGCTACGGACAGATCACGCAAGCAACTAGTGCTCTGCAGCAACGATATGGCTACACGGGCCGAGAATTTGATCGCGAAAGTAGACTGTACCACTCGAGGGCACGAGCATTTGATCCGGCTTCCGGCAAATTTCTACAATCTGATCCTATCGGCTTTTCTTCTGGAACACTGAACATCTATGGATATGTTTCAGGTAACACTTACAACAGAGAAGACCCAACGGGCCTCTCCGAAACGCTGCAAGGCATTACCCTTACGTCCTCCGGAATTGGACATTTGATACAAACAACGGCGATCTTAAGTGCAGCCGCTCTCGTTGTTGCCGCGTCTAATACTGCGGGTACTTTGGACGGTCTTTCCGATCATATTGTACAAGCCCAGGGAGCAATCGGTTCCGAAGAACGATCAGAGTATTGCATCGACATTCTCAATGCTAAACACTCGGCTGCAGCCGTCATGAGAAGAGCTTGCTACAATACAAATCGAAGCAAAGCAGGACGACAAAACTGCTATCGGCAAGAAGAAGTCGCAAAGCAGCGAGCGTGGCGCGAATACTACGAATGCCTCGAGGAGGATGAAGATTGAATCAGAATATCGATGCGGTACTACGAGCGCGGATAGAAAAGTCGGTTCAGAGGTTTTTATCTTCTCTTGATCTAGAGTATGTAAGTTCTTTAGAGGATCCAGAGATGAACGCTTTTTTCTTGGCGTCCGAACTATTGGATGAGATGCGAGCTGTTGTTTTTTCTCTGTCCGTTAAAAGATCCAGCGGGGACGAAATAGCAGCATGTCTTGCATTAAGAAAGTTTGGTTTCGAAGGGAAGGCTGACGAGGTTTTTCTCGAGTGGCTAAATGGGATTGAGGAATTGGGTGAAGGCGATCTAGAGTTTTGCGTTGATCATATCGCAAATCGAGATGATCGCGTCACGCCGGATTTGTTTAAAGCCGTAGTGGAGAAAATATTGAAGAAGCCGCGGTAAGTGAGAGACTATATTTCCGAGAGGCGGCACTCAGGAAACCCATGCCAACAAACTTGACGGCGATCCTCGATACGCTGGACCCGTCAAATCTTAATCCGTTTCCTACGACGTACTGGACCGGCGGATTGCCAAGGATGTGGACGGCACGACGGAGGCGTTTGTCTATGAAGGCGCGTCGGTGCTTTTGGCCTACACCGACGGCACCTTCACCACCCGCTGGCAACACGGCCCCAGCATTGATGAGCCTTTGGGTTTCGAGCGGGGTGGGGTGGAATATGCGCTGTATACCGACCACCTTGGATCGCCCCGTGAGGTGGTGGAGACCGCCACCGGCATTGTCGCGGCGTCCTACCGCTACGCCAGCTTCGGCACCCGCGCCCAAACCGGCAGCCTGACCCAACGCTATGCCTTCACTGGGCGCGAAGAAGACCGCGAAATCGGCCTCATCTACTTCCGCGCAAGGCACTACGACCCGGCTTCGGGCACGTTCATCCAACGCGATCCGATTGGCTTCGGCGGCGGGGATGCGAACTTATATGCCTATGTCGGCAATGATCCACAAAACTTCGTGGATCCAACTGGCCTATCCAGCAGCATCGCTCTGCGCGCCGGTCAGCCGCTATGGGCCTTGCAGGTGCAGCAGCCCTTTCGATTGCAACTGGATTTGAGTTTTAGTTGCAAAGTCGGAAAGAAATGACAAGGCAGAAAGAAGAGCGAGGAGGGTAGCAGCTTGTGATGCAGCGCATACGCGACGCATCAAGGCTGCGGGATTGCAATTTGAAGCTTGTATGTTGTTTGTAGGTGGTTTGAACCATGAAAACCGAGAGAAATGGACAAAAAAGTGCAAATCTGACTATGCGCTAAACAAAGTCGCTTCGGGTCAACAACATGCTGCCTGCGTGCGAAGAGCGTATAGGGAAACGCATTAAGGAGCTTAAATGTGAGGAAAGTTGGCGAAATTGTGAAATCCATGAATGATGTCCTCTCTTGTGATCAAGAAGGCATCCACGCTGAGTTGGCAAGCTTGGGAATTTCTTTGGTACATGAATTGAAGGTGGAAATCTACAAAAGGGCGATGGATGTACCAGAAGATGCCCCCCTATTATACCCGTTTTTTGTGCAAGCCAATGACTTTGAGATGGCGCGAGAGGTTTTTGAGTTTGGATATTCCCATAGGCGGGAAATGTTCGAAGCGAGCGTTGTTGAAAGGTACATTGATGAGATGTTGTTTTCAGGATGCTTTACGCGGGAAGAGCTCGTAAAGGGTTTGGCTTGAAGCATATGACTGTTCTTCGCTGCTATGATTTTCTCTTCAGCGAGTTTGAGTAGCCAGTTGCCGTTCAAATAATTTTGACACCCCTTCGCGTTCTGACAATTATTAATGGGCAACCGGGTATCTAAGGGCTCGGGGAAGTTGAGACATATCAATACGATAGTCAGAATCGGCTGATTGGCTATAACTCGCCCACGACGACCGCGCAGTACGCTTACGATGCACTGGATCGCCGGATAGCGAAAGAGGTGGACGGGACAGGGGAGGCGTTTGTCTACGACGGCGCTTCGGTCCTACTGGACTACGCGGATGCCGGAGGTCGATGTGATCCTGTTGTGGGGTGTGTTGGTGACAATACGGGAAGCAGAGACACCACAGACCTTAGTCCCAGACAACTGCAAAAGAAGTTCAAACTTGCCCAAGATTTTGGGGTAAACGGCAACTATAATCCTACCAATGCACAAAGGTTTGAGGCCGCAATGAGGGCGCATATGCGAGAAAGTGGAACAAAGATCGTTCACGGGACGTATCGATCGAACCCAGTTGTTCATCACGTGAACCCCCGAACGGGTTTGAACGTAATAATTGATCGTGGCGGAAATTTTGTCAGTGGCTGGCGCCTTAGTCCTGATCAACTGACCAACGTGTTGGTTCGAGGAAAGCGCTGATGTCCGCGTCCGTCGTAAATCTGTCACTAACCCGCGCCGAAGCGGTTGTGCTGTTTGAATTTCTTTCAAAGATTTCAGACGAACAGTCGTATTCAGTGCCGGATGCTTCTGAACTAAGCGTGTGCGACAGTATCGTATGCTCTTTAGAGCAAGACTTATGGGAGCCCTTCGCCGAAAATTACAAAGAAATACTAACTGAAGCAAAACTTTTGATTGTTGCTGAATAACGTGTACACTGTGTAGTCGTTAACTCTTTCCCGAAGTTGTCTGTCATATCAGCTGAACCGCCTCGTGCAGGTGGCCGAAGGCGTGCCTGTCATTGATGGCGGCGTGCCGATCCCGGTTGAAGATTGCGCCTATGACGAGGAGGGCAACCGCAGTTTCTCGCACCTCTCGGCGTTCTATTCTTCCAATGGCCACAACCAGCTCTTGGAGGATGATGCGTTTTTGTACGCCTATGACGACCGGGGAAACCGGGTGTCGAAGACGTCCAAGGCTGACGGATCGGTCGAGAGCTACGCCTACGACGCGTTGGACCGCCGGATCACCAAGGTGGTGGACGGCACGACGGAGGCCTTTGTTTACGACACTTCGGTCGCGACACCACTCCGCCATGACAATATTGTGCTGGAGTTCGAGACCACCGATCCATCGGTCCTGACGCGAAGCTCTAATCTGGTTGACGCTTGAGGGTGGAGAGCGCCTCGGCGTGACCTCGGAGCACCCGCTGTTTGTGGTTGGCAAAGGCTGGACGCGGGCTGAGGAAGTCGTCACCGGAGACGGCCTGCGCACCGTGTCTTTGGGTGATCAGGTCGCGGTTCTGGCGATTGAGGTGGACCGGACGCCCCGGGCAGTTCACAATCTGGAGGTCGAGGGCGCCGCGACCTATCTGGTTGGCCAGGTTGGAGTTTGGGTGCAAAATGCGGGACTTGGAAGTCCCTTCAAGGGAAAAAATTTACGAGATAGCCCAAATATTCAGGGACAAAGGGTTCGTTAAGTGTAGTTCCCGTAATTCAAAGAATGGCGTACCTCTGGAATGGATAAATCCCAAAAGTGGTGTTGGCTATTTCCTTGACGGGAGTAGCCATGAAATGCCCGCTATGGGGGGTCATGTCGACGTCACGCCAGCTTGTGGGTGGAGCAAGAAGAAGCGTCTACCGTTTGAGGAAACGAAGATGATATATACAGCCTATATCGCCGAGACAAATGAGATTTCCTTGAATTTTAACAGGGAGGGCGGCGCGCTTTTGGTCGAGATGGTTCAAGACTTGCTTAACGGAGGGAAACAGGATCATTTCCACCTTAGTGCAGGACCGTCGGAAATTTGTGGACACAAACAATTGCCTGAGTTTTGTGCGCTTTCGTTGACGTCCTTTTTGCCAGAGGGGAGTGCTGAAATCGCGGAAATGATGACGCTTGCGTATCGACCTGACGTCCCAGTTTGACGAACCGATTCTGAAGACGGGATGCGACTTACTCAACGCAAATTGCCTTGCCTGCCCGCATTCTAAATGAGTTGTTCTGGAAGTGGTGTCGGTCGCGCCGGGCGATGCGATCCGCAACGCCGATCTGCAGAGCCTGCATGTGGTTTCCGCCAATCTGGACGGCCCCCCGCACCTGGTGCACAATCTCGAAGTCGTCGGCGCGCATACCTATTTTGTTGGCGATGTGGAAGCTTGGGGACATAACGTTGGCCGCCCGCCAGCCGCATGGTGGCAAAGTCTGATGTGTGATGATAAAGTTGCTTCGCACATAAGAGGGTTTCTTAAGCAACAGGCAAACAAGGGTGTACCGGCGTCTAAATGGAAACTACCGCCGGGGTATGATCAAGGTCATTTCCCTTCAAATCGCGGAGCACGCAATATGTGCTCTCGCGTAGAGTTTTCCAGAGACAATCGACGCCGTCCCAGCGTTACTGGTACGAACAAAAGATGGCGTTGAAAATGTGGAAAACTGCTGCTGACCGAGGCATTGTGCCGTCAATGCCGCACGACCAGCGTCGTGCTCAACGACGACCGATCGCAGTTGAGGAAATGGCGAACCTTCTAAGGACAGAGAAAAGTCGCCGGTGGCGGTATTTTCTGAACGAAACCTGTGGGCAAGAAGAGGTATGGGTGATTTTTGACGCCGATCAAAGGTTGTTTTCTTGGTGTGATGAGAAAAATAGCTTGGATTTGGTGCCGGTTTGGCCGCGTGTTGAATTCGCCGAGCTTTTTCTGAAAAGGGGTCAAAAGGCAACTCCGATCCCAATGGTGGATGTTATTGATGGTGTTTTTCCGGTTCTTGTAGAGGAAGGTTTTCAGTTGGCTATTTTTCCACTTCCCGATGTGGAGTTTGAGATATTGGCGCCTATAGGACTTTCAGATGAGTGGGAAAATCACTGGATGGCGTATCTGAAAAGCCATAATGCCTGAATGGATGGTGCACCTGAGAAACGGTGAGCGCCAAGCATCGTAGCCAGATATCTGCACTTCGTGAGTACGACGCCGAAACCGGGCTCTACCACTTCTGCGCGCGGGTCTATGATCCGGATGTGGGGCGGTTTGTGCAGTCCGATCCCATTGGCTTTGCCGCCGGGGACCTGAACCTTTACGCCTACACGTTGTACAATCCGGGCGATTGGTCAGACCCGAGCGGGTTGGCGTTGACGTCCACAATCTGGAGACCGCCGGGGCGCATACATGTTTCGTTGGCGAGCTGGCGGCGTGGGGGCAAAACGTTAAAAAAACAACACCCACGTGGATCTACAAGGGGTATGATAAGGACGGAAACTTCTTGAAGACAGGCATTTCCTGTAATCCGGACCGCAGATACACAAAGAAAAAGCTCAATGGTGGGTATCTTATACGACAAGGCAGCCTATGCCGAGATGGCAAGCGTTGGCAGTTGAGCGGATAATGGTCATGGCCTGCCCGGGTCCTGAAAACCGAGAGCCTTGGGCGAGGAAAAAGAAAAAATGAACGATAATGGTAAGTTCCCGCTTTTGCAGATCGGAATGCAATATGGTGTCGGCGCTGGAGATTGTCAGCAGCTGAACCGTTGCCATATTGCTTTGAATAGAGCTTTCGAGAAATACGATCCTGAAGAATTTCTGGAGTTCTACTCCGGCCTCGCCATCCTTGGACGCGTGGCCGGAGGTGGCATTGATTTTGAAGGGGGCGGCGGGCCCAGAAAGGCTGCGCACCGATCGTGAACGCACTATGATTCTCGATCTGGTCATCCCAGAGCATGCCTGGAAAGGTAAATCCGACACCGAGGTCCGTGATTATTTTCTTGCCGGAATAAGGGAATTCCTGGATATATTCTTATCCAAGGCTCAGGAAAAGAAACGGTTGCTTGACCCCCAGGGATTACGTACAGCTATTGTGAAAGAACTGAAAGCTCTGCATTGATGTGACGGCGACGGGAAGAAGAAAAAGTAGATGTCCTGGGCGTGAGGTTCGAATTGGCGCAGAACATTGAGAGGACGCTCTCTTAATTCACTCACTTTGAATGGTATGAAGCTGTTTTAAGGGCCGCAAACTCGTCTGTTTTCCGCGAAAGGGTTCAAGAAAGTGTATAGAGATCCCAAAGTTCGATCTCAGGCTTGGGTAAACCCCAAGGCCGGACGTTCCTGTAACAATGACACGGGAAAGATCGACATGGCGTACAATGCGAAGCACCTCACGTTGACGTGAATTACAAGAAGAAACGCAAAGGAAGGCGAAAAAAACGGCTATTCCGTTAGGGGGCAAAATGTTGACATTCGTCGTGATCGAAGAAGACTGCAGCATCGAGGTTTTGTTTGACGAAGATGGGGCTTCTGAACTCGTCGCAATCGTCGATGACTTGAGTAAGGGGGGACCATGAACACCTGTTTAGCAAGTCCTTGGGGGGGCGACTTGGACATTGTGGACGCTGGATGCGGTTGTAAGCTTTCTTCATCAGTAACCTTCCGCCGGACCTGAAATCCAGAAAGCGGGTGGCCCGGCTTGGCGTGTCGTTCGCGCCGGGTCAATACATCCGCAACGCCGATCTACAGAGCCTGCGCGTGGTTTCCGCCAATCTGGACGGCACCCCACAACTGGTGCACAATCTCGAAGTCGCAGGCGCGCATACCTATTTTGTTGGCGAACTGGAGGCGTGGGGGCATAATCGACTTCGTTATCCGACCAAACCCGGAGCAGGGGGTAAACCGCAACCGTACGATCCAACTACAGGAAGGTACAAATCACCTTGTGATCAACCGAGCATCAACAATAACCCAGTCACCGATTTCCTGGCTGGGGCTGCTTTCGGCTATAGCGACGGAACCGGCGGCAAGCCGTTTTCTCCAAAACCTGGAGCGCGCGCGAGTACCGTCGGATCCATATGTGGATTTGGGGTTGGTCTCGGAGATAGATTCAAAGGGTTGTTCGATTGACACTTGAACGCATGATTACCCTGCTTCTTGTTGTTGCCTCGGCAGCCATCCTATGGAGATTGTCCAAATGGATTGCAATTCGTATCAGAGCAATTCGCACACTTGGCTGGTTTCGGTTTCCGACTGCGCTCTGTCATCTTGAGAATTGCCTGAAGTACGGTCACGAGGGAGCGATTGTCATTCTGGATGGCAATAGATCCAATTCCTTTGTTCAATTCAAGAAGTATTGTGGCCCCGATGGAGAAATTGGTCTCGACGCCGTTATCCCCTTGAGGGGAGGTAGAAGGGATATGAGGGAAGATTTAAATGAGCTAAAGAGATATTTCAATCTTAAGGCTGAAGAGGTTATTTCAGAATACGGGCTTCGTTTCATGTTTTTGGATATGGGTGGAGATGTAGATTTTTGGCGAGAGGCGCTACCTCCTTTAATGAAAATCCTGGGATTCGATGAAAAAGAGACAATGCGCTTGGGTGATGATAGCCTTCACACGAAGGAAATATCCGAGAGCAGAAAAAAACATTTAAAAGTACCGGCGCATCGATATGTGGTGGACCAATAATAGGTTTGCTCTACTGGGACCAGTCCTCGGATCGTATATGATTTGTAGGAGAACGGTTGCCGTCATGGCGTGTCATGTGGCGATGGGCGCTGCGACTAACGCTAGGGGGTGCGTCCGGTCTGTCGTAGTTCAGCGAACATCCGTTGTTCGTGGTGGGCGAATGCTGGCTGAATGCCGATGCTGTTTGGTCGGGCGATGCGATCCGCAACGCCGATCTGCAGAGCCTGCGCGTGGTTTCCGCCAATCTGGACGGCCCCCCGCAACTGGTGCACAATCTCGAAGTCGCAGACGCGCATACCTATTTTGTTGGCGATTTGGAGGCGCTGAACCTATCCATATGACAACCGGTCCTCATGGCCCACGATACAAACCGAACGTTTCGAATTCGTGTTCAACGACGGGAAGACAGCCAAACAATCACTGGCATTTCTATTGTCCCAGACGAAAGCAATAGAATGACATACCAATACGAGCTGAGCGTCCTCGCTGATACTGATGAGTTACCACCATTTGGCGAAATTTTATGTAAGCAAGATAAAGATGGGCAATTGGCAATTCACTGGGCGGCTCAGGATGGAAAGCTCGAGGCAATAAAAAACCTCGTTGCCCGGGGCGTCGATCCCCGAGAGGTCAATAAGGATGGTTTGTCTGCATTCGATATTTGTTTGGACAAGCATTTCTTTAACATAGCCGACTGGCTACTGGAGAATGGCGAGACGCTTGAGCCGAGAGCCGCTGGCTTCAACGCATTAGACTATCCTGCCATGCAAGGTGACGTTGTCTCAACTGAATACTTGATAGAAAAAGGCGCGGCTATTGATGGCGCACTGGGGGAAATTCCGCCTTTGGTTTGGGCAACGCAAGAGGGCCATTTTGCCGAGGTTGAGCTACTTCTCAAAAATGGAGCATCTCCTTTTGCAAGGTCCGGAGGTGATGGCCAAACCGCGGTTGAAATGGCTGCAGGTGTCGGCGACATGGAAATGGTAATTCTTCTTTTATCTGGTATGCAGAAAGACCGAAGAGCTAAATTGGCTCTCACGCGAGCAATAGAGATTGCCGAAGCCTATGAGCATTGGGACATTGCTCAGTTCATCAGCAACGAAGGTCAACTTCTCGAAAAAAATAACCTAAGCTGCTCAAAGATCGCGATCTGGCGACCGTCTCTGTCGTCTCGCGGCTGATCTATGACGCGTTTGTCGAGCTAGAGCGAGGTGCGACCGCGGAGCATCCGCTGTTTGTGGTCGGCGCAGGCTGGACCGACGCCGGGACCGTGACGTCGGGCGACGCGATCCGCAACGCCGATCTTCAGAGCCTGGGCGTGGCTTCCACCAATCTGGACGGCACCCCGCAACTGGTGCGCAATCTCGAAGTCGCCGGCGCGCATACCTGTTTTGTTGGCAAGCTGGAGGCGTAGGGGCATAACGCGCGTCGAAAGATAGCTCCGGATCGGGACGCAACTGGAGATCATTCGACTATCAAAATTGCAAATTGTAAGGGGGAGAGAAGAAAGTAATCGGCGCGATCACTTATAAAAGGAACAATAACCCGCGAAATCCAAAGGCCTGGCGCGAGGTAGCAAGATTTGATTTTGATCCAGACTCCGCTCCACACTTTGATAAGGTGTCGGGGTGCTATATACCGGCGCTACACAAGGTTGTTGATGGTATTATAACTCCATTACGAAGGAAGTGATGAGTGTCGTCTCTTGAGCAGCTTCAAAATTGGTATTTGGACAATTTTGATGGCGATTGGGAGCACGGGAGCGGCGTGTCAATCAAAACCTTGGACAACCCAGGGTGGTTATTTGAGGTAAATGCCTCCGATTTGCACGTCACTGTTGAAGACAGGGCATGCAATTTGATCGAAAGGTCCGAAAACGACTGGATTGGCGTAAAGATTGAAAACGGGTGGTTTATCGGCGCTTGCGGACCAAGGAACCTGGAAGAACTGATACATGTTTTCCTTAAGCATGTGCGTTTCTGTTAAAACGATGTGGTGGACATTCAGGCAAATGTTGTGAACCGTCTGTACTTTTTTTGCTTGGCTTTGCTACCGGTGACCTGACCGGCGCGCTGGTGGCCAGTCGGGCGCAGCTGGACATTGTGGGCTTTGCCTTTCTGGCCAGTCTGACCGGGCTGGGGGGCGGCACGTTGCGCGACCTTTTGCTGGACCGCACGCCGATCTGGATTGCGGATCCGACCTTTCTGGGGGTGTCCTGTGCGGCAGCGGTGCTGGTGTTCTTCACAGCGCACCGGTTGGAAAGCCGCTATCGCGCGATCCTTTGGCTGGATGCGCTGGCCCTGTCGGTGGCCGTGGCGGCGGGGGCGGGCATCGCGGTCGAGCTGAGCCAGCCTGCGGTCATCGTGCTGGTCATGGGCATCGCCACGGGCTGTGCGGGCGGGTTGATGCGCGATGTGGTCGCCAACGAAGTCCCGCTGGTGCTGAAACAGGGCGAGCTTTACGTGACCTGCGCCTTGGCCGGGTCGCTGGCGCTGGTTCTGGTCAAGGCGGCGGGGCTGGGGGCGACCCCTGCCACGCTGGCTTGCGTTGTTGTGACATTCCTGCTGCGCGCGGGCTCAATGGGGTTGGGCTGGCGGTTGCCCGTTTACAAGGCGCGACCGCCCAAACAGTGACGGCCGCGATCTGGTTTTATTGCAGGTCTGAGAATGCCTTTTGCAGACGTTCCCCGGCCTCGATCACGCGGGCGCGGGGCGTGGCAAAGTTGAACCGCAGGAAGCTCTCGCCCCCTTTGCCAAAGGTTGTACCGTGGTTGGCAGCGATATGCGCGCCCTGTTCCACGCGTGATGTAAATTCCGCCCGCGTCATGCCGGTGCCGGAAAAATCGACCCAGCCCAGATAGGTCGCCTCCATCGGCATGGATGTCAGCCCCGGAATGGCGTTCACTGCCTCGTCCAGAATGCGGCGGTTGCCATCCAGATAAGTCACCAGTTCATCCACCCAGGCCGCGCCTTCGGGCGAGTAGGCGGCGGTGGCCATGAACAGACCGAACGAGTTGGGCGAAATGCCCAGCTCCGCCATACGCGCGGCAAAGCGCGCCCGCAGATCGGGATCGGGGATGATCACATTGCCCAGATGGCTGCCCGCGATGTTGAAGGTCTTGGTCGTGGCGGTCATCACCACCAGCCGTTCCTGAATGTCATCGTCGATCAGCGGCATGGGGATATGGCTGTTGCCGGGCATGACCAGATCATGGTGGATCTCGTCTGAAACCAGGATCAGGTCGTGGCGCTTGGCAAATTCCGCGACGCCTTTCAACTCGGCGCGGCTCCAGACACGGCCACCGGGATTGTGGGGCGAACACAGGATGACCATGCGCTCCTTGCCGGTCATCATTGCGTCATAGGCGTCGAAATCCATTTCATAGCGGCCATCGCGCTGGACCAGCTCGCATTCCACCACCTCGCGCCCGGCGGCGTTAATCACGCGGGCAAAGGCGTGGTAAACCGGGGTGAACAACACGACCCCGTCGCCCGGATTGGTATAGGCATCGACGCATAGCGCCGTGCCATTCACCAGACCATGGGTGGAAAAGATCCATTTCGGATCGACCTGCCAGCCATGGCGTTCAGACATCCACCACTGGATCGATTCCAGATAGGCACGGTCATCACCGTAATAGCCATACACCCCGTGATCGGCCATGCCCTGCACGGCCTTTTGCACGCAATCCGGCGGGCGGAAATCCATATCCGCCACCCACATGGCCAGCCCATCCTTGGCGGGCACATTGTAAAGAGCCTCCATCATGTCCCATTTCACGGAATGGGTGCCAAGGCGGTCGATCTCTTCGTCAAAACGGCTCATGCGGGTCTCCTTTGTCTGGCCTATTGATTTGCCGAACCGCGCGCGGGTGCAAGGGGCAATTGGCCTTTGATGCGCTGCGGTTGCGATTCGGCCCGCTTGGCCCTACATCGGGCGCATGAAACGTCCGATCCTGATCCACCCCGACCCCCGCCTGAAAAAGCTGTGTGCTGCCGTGCCCGACATGTCGGACGAGATGCGTGCGCTGGCTGATGACATGCTGGAAACCATGTATGACGCGCCGGGCGTTGGGCTGGCCGCGCCGCAGATCGGCCTGCTGCATCGTCTGATCGTGCTGGATTGCGCGAAACCTGACGAGGGCGAAGACCAGCGCCCGCTGGTGATGTTCAACCCGCAGATCGTGGCGTCCTCGGACGAGCTGAACGTCTACGAAGAGGGCTGCCTGTCGATCCCCGATCAATATGCCGAGGTCACGCGCCCCAAGATCGTCGATGTGGAGTGGATGGACCGCGACGGCAATGCGCAGCGCGAAACCTTTGACGGGCTGTGGGCCACCTGCGTGCAGCACGAGATCGACCATCTCGATGGCAAGCTGTTCATTGATTATCTGAAACCGCTGAAGCGCCAGATGATCACCCGCAAGATGGTCAAGCTGAAGAAAGAGCGCGCGCGGGAAAAGGCATGACGCCGCGCCCCGTCCTGATTGCGCCCCATGCGGCGCTGCGCCGGGTCTGTGACCCGGTGGAACAGTTTGACGGCGCTTTGGGCGATCTGGCGATGGAATTGCTGCGGGCCATGTATCTTGCGCAGGGGCGCGGGCTGGCGGCACCGCAGATTGGTGTTTCGCAGCGGATCTTTGTCATGGATGCGGGCTGGAAGGCGGGACAGCCCAGCCCGATGGTCTTTGTGAACCCCGAAATCATCGCGCAGTCGGATCAGCTGGTTAGTCTGGAAGAGGGCTGCCTGTCGATCCCCGATCATCCGGTTGTGGTGGCCCGTCCGGCCTGGGTCGATCTGCGCTGGAACACGCTGTCCGGCGCGCTGCAGCAGGCCCGCTTTGACGGGTTCGAAAGCGCCTGCGTGCAGCATGAGCGTGACCATCTGGATGGCATTCTGATCACCGACAAGGAGGCCGCATGACCGCGCGCATCTGCATTCCCTATCCTGACAAGCGCCTGAAAACAAAGGCGACCCCGGTCGAGGAGATCACCGACGAGATCCGCGCGATCTGGCAGGACATGATTGACACGATGGAGGCGATGCCGGGCGTTGGCCTTGCCGCACCGCAGATCGGTGTCGGGCTGCGGCTGGCGGTTGTGGATGCCTCGACCGAGCGCGGGCAGGCGATCCGCATGGCGAACCCTGAGGTGCTTCATGCCTCGGTTCAGCTGCGCGAACATGAAGAGGCCAGCCCCAACCTGCCCGGCGTTTCTGCCGTGATCAAACGGCCGCGGGCGGTGACGGTGCGCTATCTGGATGAGACCGGCGCGCAGGTGGAAAAGGATCTGGTCGGGCTGTGGGCGACCTCGGTGCAGCATCAGATCGACCATCTGGAGGGCAAGCTTTTAATTGACCGCCTGAGCAAAGTCAAGCGCGACATGCTGGTCAAGAAATCGCGTAAATTGGCACGGTAATTAGGGGTGGGGGCGCTGCCCCCGCCGCCCTTCGGGCGACTCCCCCGGAGGTATTTGGACCAAGAAGAAGGGGCGGGCGATGCGCGTTATTTTTATGGGAAGCCCGGATTTTTCCGTGCCGGTGCTGGAGGCTTTGGTGGCCGAGGGGCATGAGATTGCCTGTGTTTATTGCCAGCCGCCGCGCCCGGCGGGGCGGGGCAAAAAGGACCGCCCGACACCGGTGCAGGCACGGGCGGAGGCGCTGGGCCTGCCGGTGCGCCATCCGGTGTCGTTGAAAGGGGCCGAGGCGCAGGCGGAATTTGCTGCGCTTGAGGCCGATGTGGCGGTGGTTGTGGCCTATGGTCTGATCCTGCCGCAGGCGATTCTGGATGCGCCGTTGCGCGGTTGCCTCAACATTCATGCCAGCCTGTTGCCGCGCTGGCGGGGCGCCGCGCCGATCCATCGTGCGATCATGGCAGGCGATGCGGAAACCGGGATCTGCATCATGCAGATGGAGGCCGGGCTGGACACTGGTCCTGTGCTGCTGCGCGAAGCGACAGAGATTGGCGCAGAGGAAACCACCGGGCAGCTGCATGATCGTCTGAGCGCCATGGGCGCGGCGCTGATCAATGAGGCGCTGGGGCAGCTGGATCAGCTGGAGCCCGAGGTCCAGCCGCAGGAGGGCGTGACCTATGCTGCCAAGATCGACAAGGCCGAAGCCGCGGTGGACTGGTCTGCCAGTGCCGCAGAGGTCAGCCGCCAGATCCGCGGTCTTGCGCCGTTCCCCGGTGCCTGGACCTTGCATGGCGACGCACGGATCAAGCTGCTGGGCGCGCGGGTTGTGCCGGGGCAGGGCGCGCCGGGGCAGGTGCTGGATGAGGGCTTTACCATTGCTTGTGGTGATGGGGCGGTGCAGATTACCCATGCGCAGCGCGCCGGTAAAGGCGCGCAGGAGGCCGCCACGTTCCTGCGCGGTCATGCGCTGGTCAAGGGTGACCAGCTGGGAGGCTGAGCCATGTTCCCGACACTGATTGGTACGGTGGTGATTGCCGGGATCGTGGGCTATGCCTCGGAGCGGTCCGGGTTCACCCGCAATGGTGTGCTGCAAAGCATCATCATCTGTATTGGCGGGGCGTTTCTGGCCTATTTTATCCGGTTGATGTTTGGCATCGGTTTTGGATCGCCGGGGGTGAATGCGATTGCCTCCTCTGTCGGGGCGCTGATCATTGTGCCTACTCATTGGCGCAGGAGGTAAACGGCATGGGTCTTGTCGGATTGATCATCATCGGGGCGGCGGCCGGGTTTCTGGCCACGCGTCTGATGCAGTTGCAGATGGGCACGTTGGAAACCATTGGTATCGGCATCGTCGGGGCGTTGATCGGTGGTCTGCTGATCCGGTTTCTGTTGGCCATCACCGGGTTGATGGCGGGGCTGGTTGGGGCCGTTCTGGGGGCGATGCTGCTGCTGTGGATCCTGGGGCAGATCCGCAAATAAGGCTCAGCTGGCCTGGGCGTAATGTTCGACCATCATCGCCAGATCCGAGGGCGAAGTGCCGCTGGGCAGGAAGGCCCGCGCATTGCCGCAATGCTGAAAGATCGAGCCATCGGAAAAGAAATGGCTGTTGGTGACAAAGATCACCTGCGCGTCCGGTTGCCGGAACTCGGCAAAATCCGCGATGGTCAGCGCACTGCTGCCATTCAGCACAAGATCCATCAGGATTACTTTGAAGCCGACCTCGTCGATCAGCCCAATGGCGTCCTCTTCGGTCGCCGCCACGCGCACGTCGCAGCCAAGGCGCTGCAGGTGCCGTTGCCAAAGCATGGCCAACGGCGCGTTGTCCTCTACGATCAGTACGTTCACGTTCGTTTCCCTTCCCCTGAAACACGCACCGCCTGACACATACACATCAGGTCTTTTTGAGATGGGGTTATAATACTGAAAAAACCCTTAATTCGTCAGTAAGAATTTTGAACAAATAGTGAACAATGGCAATCCCCCGCCGACAGCCCCTATTGTCGCAGGCTGCGTCGCTGCTACTGTGCGTCAAAAATGCGATGCGTGAAGGAGTGGCAATGCGCAAGCTGTTAATGGCCGGGGCCCTGATTCTTGCGGGATCGGCACAGGCCCAAGAGATCCCCTGCGGGGGCGGTTTTTCGCAATTTCTGGATGGGATCAAGGCCGAGGCCGTGGCCAAGGGGCATGATGCGGGCGCGGCGGATCGCTTTCTTGCGGGGGCGCGCCAGAATGCTTCGGTGCTGAAAGCCGACCGGCGGCAGGGGATTTTTCAGGATCCGTTTACCACCTTTTCGCGCAAGCTGATCAGCCAGTACCGGCTGGATAAGGGCCGCCAGATGGACAAACGCCATGCGGCTGTCTTTGATCGGATCGAGCGGGATTATGGTATTGCGCCCGGTGTGCTTTTGGCGTTTTGGGCGTTTGAGACCGATTACGGGGCGTTTCAGGGCGATTTCAACACGCGCGACGCGCTGGTGACGCTGGCCCATGATTGCCGCCGCCCAGAGATTTTCCGCCCGCAGATCTTTGCCGCCCTGTCGCTGTTCGAGCGCGGTGATTTTGACCCCAAAACCACCACCGGTGCCTGGGCCGGGGAAATCGGCATGGTGCAGATGCTGCCCAAGGACATTCTTGAAAACGGGATGGACGGGGATGGTGACGGGCTGGTGTCGCTGAAAACCTCGGCACCGGATGCGCTGATTTCCGGGGCGAAGATGCTGTCGCATCTGGGCTGGCGCCATGGTGAGCCCTGGCTGCAGGAAATCCGCCTGCCCGATGGGTTTGACTGGTATGATGCCGGGCTTCACGTGGAACGCTCGGTTGCTGAATGGGAACAGCTGGGGGTGCGGGCGCGCAATGGGCAGCTGGATGACGGGCGGCTGCTGGCCTCGGTGATCCTGCCGCAGGGGCGCGGCGGGCCGGCTTTCCTCGCCTATCCGAATTTCCGCATCTACTTTGAGTGGAACCAGAGCTTTACCTATGTGCTGACAGCGGCCTATTTCGGCACGCGGCTGGAAGGGGCGCGCGTGTTTGATGCGGGCAATCCGGCACAGGGGTTGTCTGGTGCGCAGATGAAGGCGCTGCAGACCAAGCTGGCCGCGCGCGGCTATGATGTGGGCGAGATTGACGGCATTCTGGGCGCGGGCACCCGCGGCGCGGTGCGCGATGTGCAGCGCGAGCTGGGCCTGCCTGCAGATGCCTGGCCGACGCCTGCGCTGCTGAATAAGCTCTGACCGGGGCGGTGGGTTAAAACCCACCCTACGGCAAAATCCCCACCCTACGGCAAAATCACTGGGTAGGGTGGGTTTGTAACCCACCTGCTTTTGCCCCTTTAGGGCAGGATTTCGAACCGGTTCACATCGACCATGCCGCGATCGGTGATCTTCAGCGCGGGGATCACCGGCAGGGCCAGGAACGCCAGCTGGAGGAAGGGCTCTTCCAGTGTGACACCCAGGCTTTGCGCGGCGGCGCGCAGCGGGATCAGCAGATCACGCACGGTTTCATAGGGCTCCAGCGACATCAGCCCGGCCACGGGCAGGGGCAGCTCGGCCAGCACCTGCCCATCGCGCACCACGACAAAGCCGCCTTCGATTTCGCCCAGCCGGTTCGCCGCCAGCGCCATGTCTTCATAATCCACCCCGACACAGGCGATATTGTGGTGGTCGTGACAGACGGTCGAGGCAATCGCCCCCGCCTGCAACCCGAAGCCTTTGACAAAGCCCGTGGCGATATTGCCGTTCTTGCCATGCCGTTCCACCACCGCGATGCGGATCAGATCGCGGGCCAGATCGGGCCGCTTGTCGCCATCCTGGACCGGGATGTCCATATGCAGGTGATCGGTCAGGATCTGGCCTTCGCGGATGCCTATCACATCGGTTTCCACCCGATTGGCGCGGGCGCGGAAATCGCTGGCGTTGACTTGGGGCGCCTTGACTGAATCCCGCCCCACCGGGTCGATAATCTGGCGTTTGGCAAAGTTCTCGTCGCTGACCACAACACCGCCCGCCAGCACCAGCTGGGCGTTGCAGCCCTCTAGCGAGTCAATCGCCACGATGTCGGCGCGCTTGCCCGGCACAATCATGCCGCGATCCTTGAGGCCAAAGGCCTCGGCCGCAGAAAGCGTTGCCGCGCGATAGGCGGCCAGCGGCGGGGTGCCAAGGCGGATCAGTTCGCGGATCATGAAATCCAGATGGCCATGTTCGGCAATATCCAGTGGGTTCCGGTCGTCGGTACACAGGCACATATAGGCGCTGGTCATGACGCTCAGCAGCGGTTGCAGAGCGTGCAGATCCTTGGAGACCGAGCCCTCACGGATCAGCACCCGCATCCCTTTGCGCAGCTTTTCCAGCGCCTCATCGGGATTGGTGGCCTCGTGCTCGGTGCGGATCCCGGCGGCGATATAGGCGTTCAGATCCTTGCCGGACAGCAGCGGGCAGTGGCCGTCAATATGGGCGTCTTCGAACAGAGCGATCTTGTCGAGGCAGGCCGGGTCGCGGTGGATCACACCGGGGAAGTTCATGAACTCGGCCAAACCCAGCCCCTGCGGATGCCCCATCAGCGCCGCGATGTCCTGCGCGTCCAGACTGGCCCCGGCGGTCTCCATATGGGTGGAAGGCACACAGGATGACAGCTGAACCCGGATATCCATCAACGTGTGCTTAGCCGCGCGCTGGAAATAGCGGATGCCCTCGGCCCCGATTACATTGGCGATTTCATGAGGATCGCAGATCGCCGTGGTCACGCCGCGCGGCGCCACGCAGCGGTCAAATTCGAACGGCGTGACCAGCGAACTTTCGATATGCAGATGGGTGTCAATAAAGCCGGGGACGAGGATCGCACCCTGCACATCAATCACCTCTTTGCCCTCATAGCGGTCCAGAATGCCAACGATGCGGTCCCCGCAAATGGCCACGTCGCCGGCCAGCATCTCTCCGGTCATCAGGTCAAAAATCTGCCCGCCGCGCAGCACCAGATCTGCGGGTTCGTCGCCGCACCCCTGCGCGATCCGCTGTGCCAGATGTGCCATGCTTGTCCTTTTCATTTGCTCTGCTCTGATCCTGACATGGGGCTGGCTGTTCGGCCATACCTGTCAATATCGACTGTTTCCAGAGGGCGAAGATTTCTGGCGCGGATTGGCGTCAAAATTGTGTTTTTTCATTAGGATACAGGCTGTTGAATGCCGCATGACGGTGACTTGATTTTGCCATAATTTTTCTTGTCTTCCCGCAGGGAAATCGGTGAATATTTTAGCAGAATCTTATTTGGATCGGTTTTTGCTTTTTCGATTTTCCCGCGCGCGGGGCCGGTCCGTCTTTTTATGACGTGCTTGAGGAGCGCATTATGGCCTATGTCCCCGGCGACAATCTCGACAATAATCTGAACGGCACAGCCGGAGATGACACGATCGAGGCCTTTGGCGGCAATGATATTGTCAACGCACTTGCAGGTGCGGATTCGGTGTTGGCCGGGGATGGCAATGACAGCGTCAATGCCGGGGAAGGCCATGACACGGTTGATGGCGGTGCTGGCAATGACACCCTGCTGGGGGGCGAAGGCAATGACGAGTTGTCCGGCGGATCCGAGGCCGACACACTGCATGGTGATGCAGGCAATGATAGCCTGGTTGGTGGCGCTGGCAATGACTCGTTTCAGGGCGGTGCGGGGGATGACACCCTGCAGGGCGGCCTTGGCAATGATACGTTCCAGAGCGGCGATGTGTCGGGCGCTGACCTGATCGAAGGCGGTGGTGACAACGATTATATCTACAACGACTATTTGGGTCAGAACACCATTCGCGGCGGCGATGGGGACGACCAGATGTATTACAACACCGGCGTGTTGCAGGATGGCGGTGCTGGCAATGATAGGATCTATTATTATCTGAACGATCTGGCTGGTCAGGATGTCACAATCCGGGGCGGTGAGGGCAATGATTTCGTCCAGCATTCGGGCTATTCGACCGGGAACTCTCTGCTGATCGAGGGCGGCGATGGCAATGACACGCTGTATGGAACCAATGCCTTTGGCGAGACCATTGATGGTGGCGCGGATAACGATCTTATCCGGGGCTACAATGGCAGTGACAGCCTGCTGGGCGGTGACGGCAATGACAGCATCCGCGGCGGCAATGATTCTGACACGATCGAAGGGGGCGCCGGGGACGATCTGCTGGAAGGCGAGGCCGGCGATGACCTGATCGACGGCGGGACCGACACGTCCGGTAGTGGCGGCACCGGAGACATCGCCGAGTTTGACGGCAACCGCGACCGCTACACGATTGTTGACAATGGCGGGGGTACGATCCGCGTGGTCGACAATGTCGGATCGGGCGGGGATGACACGGTCAGTAATGTCGAGGTGCTGCGGTTCAGCGATGGCGATGTGGATGTGTCTGCGATCACGCTGGGAACGGTCAGCAGCGGCACGGCGGGCAGTGACTCGCTGGATGGCACGGCTGGCGATGACATCATCGACGGCCGCGATGGCGACGATACGATCAACGGTCTGGCCCAGAATGACAGCCTACTGGGCGGTCTGGGTGCTGACGAGATCAACGGCAATGATGGTACAGACCGCCTGTTCGGTGATGCGGGCGAAGACACGCTGGATGGCGGCGCTGGCAATGACCTGCTGGAAGGCGGCGATGATAATGACGACCTGATCGGCGATGCGGGCAATGACACGCTGCGCGGCGGGGCTGGTGACGACAGCCTGGTGGGCGGTGCTGATGCGGACTCGCTCGAAGGCGGGGCGGGCAATGACACCCTGCAGGGCGGCCTTGGCAATGACACGTTCCAGGGCGGAGATGTGTCCGGCAATGACCTGATCGAAGGCGGCGACGGCAGTGATTACATCTACAACGATTATCAGGGCCAAAACACCATTCGCGGCGGCGATGGCGACGACCAGATGTATTACAACACCGGTGTGTTGCAGGATGGCGGCGCTGGCAATGACACGATCTATTATTACCTGAATGATCTGGCCGGTCAGGATGTGACCATCCAGGGTGGTACGGGCAATGATTTCGTCCAGCATTCGGGTTATTCGACTGGCAACTCGCTGTTGATCGAAGGCGGCGATGGCAATGACACGCTGAGCGGCACGAACAACTTTGGCGATACCATTGATGGCGGTGCCGATGATGACAGCATTCGCGGCTATAGCGGCAGTGACAGCCTGCTGGGCGGCACCGGCAATGACACGATCTTTGGTGGCAATGACAATGACACCATTGAGGGCGGTGATGGCGATGACTCGCTGCAGGGCGACAATGGCAATGACAGCATCCTTGGCGGGGCGGGTATCGACACCCTGTCGGGCGGGTCCGGCGATGACACGATGGACGGTGGCACAGCTGGGGGCGGCGGTGATGTCGTCACCTATAGCGGGCCGCAATCCAATTATGTGATCACCCTTGGCGCGCTGGGGGCCGCCACAGTGCAGGACACCGTTGGCAGCGAGGGCACGGACACGATCACTGATGTGTCGATCCTGCGCTTCTCGGACGGGGATGTTGTGATTGGCAACAATCCGGGCACCAGCTTTGCGGGTACGCCGGGGGCAGACAGCTTTGTCGGATCGTCCGGGGATGACACGATCGCTGGCGCGGCGGATAATGATACGCTGATCGGCGAAGCAGGCAATGACACGATTAGCGGCGATGACGGAGCGGATACGCTGCAGGGTGGCTTTGGCGATGACACCCTGTCGGGCGGGGCTGACAATGATGCGCTGTATGGTGATGCTGGCAATGACAGCCTTGTTGGTGGCGCTGGCAATGACTCGTTTCAGGGGGGGGTGGGGGATGACACCCTGCAGGGCGGCCTTGGCAATGATACGTTCCAGAGCGGCGATGTGTCGGGCGCTGATCTGATCGAGGGCGGCGGCGACAACGATTATATCTACAACGACTATTTGGGTCAGAACACCATTCGCGGCGGCGATGGCGACGACCAGATGTATTACAACACCGGCGTGTTGCAGGATGGCGGCGCTGGCAATGACACGATCTATTACTACCTGAATGATCTGGCCGGTCAGGATGTGACCATCCGCGGTGGTACGGGCAACGACAATATCCAGCATACGGGCTATGCGACTGCGAACTCTCTGCTGATCGAAGGCGGCGACGGCAATGACTCGCTCTATGGAACCAATGCCTTTGGCGAGACCATTGATGGTGGTGCTGACGATGACCGTATTTTCGGCAATAGCGGCGGTGACAGCCTGCTGGGCGGTGACGGCAATGACAGCATCCGCGGCGGCAATGATTCTGACACGATCGAAGGTGGCGCAGGTGATGATCTGCTGGAAGGCCAGAATGGCGATGACCTGATCAACGGCGGGACCGACACGTCCGGTAGTGGCGGCACCGGAGACATCGCCGAGTTTGACGGCAATCGCGACCGTTACACGATTGTTGACAATGGCGGCGGCACGATCCGCGTGGTCGACAATATCGGCTCGGGCGGGGATGACACGGTCAGTAATGTCGAAGTGCTGCGGTTCAGCGATGGTGATGTGGATGTGTCCACACTGGTTCTGGGCGCAGTCTCGGCAGGCACATCGGGCGATGATTCGCTGGATGGGACGCCGGGGGACGACATCATTGATGGTCTGGCCGGGAATGACACGATCAACGGGCTGGCGGGCAATGACAACCTGACCGGCGGGATCGGCGATGACGAGGTCAATGGCGGCGACGGCGTTGACCGGTTGACTGGCGATGCGGGCGCGGATGATCTGAGCGGCGGCGCAGGCAATGACGTGCTGGATGGCGGTGCCGATAATGACACGCTGGATGGTGGCACTGGCAATGACAGCCTGATCGGCGGAACGGGTGACGACAGCCTGGTTGGCGGTGCTGATGCGGATACTTTGCAAGGCGGCGCGGGCAATGACACCCTGCAGGGCGGCCTGGGCAATGACACGTTCCAGGGCGGCGATGTGTCCGGCAATGACCTGATCGAAGGCGGCGACGGCAGTGATTACATCTACAACGACTATGTGGGCCAGAACACCATTCGCGGCGGCGATGGCGACGACCAGATGTATTACAACACCGGCGTTCTGCAGGATGGCGGCGCAGGCAATGACACGATCTATTACTACCTGAATGATCTGGCCGGTCAGGATGTCACCATCCGCGGTGGCGAGGGCAATGATCAAATCGTGTACTCTGGCTATAGCAGCAGCAATTCGCTGCTGATCGAAGGCGAAGCAGGTAATGACAGCATCACCGGGTCCAACAATGTGCAGGAAACCCTGCTGGGCGGCGATGGCAACGATACGATCCGCGGCAATCATGGCGATGACGAGATCGATGGCGGCGCCGATGACGATACGATCGACGGGGGCAATGGTGCGGACAGCATCCGTGGCGGCTCTGGCGATGATACGATCCGGGGTGGCTTGGGCGATGACACGATTGATGGCGGTGCGGATACGTCCGCAAGTGGCGGCTCTGGCGACGTTGTCGTCTATTCCGGCAATCGCGGGGATTATAATGTCATTGGCAACTCGACCGGTCTGACCGTCACCAACCTGACCGGCACGGGCGAAGGCACGGATGTTCTGACCAATGTGGAGCGCCTGCGCTTTAGCGATGGCGATGTGGTTGTGTCTTCGGGTCTGACCGGGGTGAACCTGATCGGCAGCTCTGCTGATGATAATGGCCAATCTGGCAATCCGTCGGCCCTGACCGGCACCATCCTGAATGACACGATCGAAGGTCGCGCGGGTGACGATCTGATTGTGGCCCTGGACGGGCGGGACAGCCTGTTGGGCGAAGAGGGCAATGACACAATCGAGGCCGGTGCCGAAGACGACACGGTGGATGGCGGCGCAGGGGATGACTCGATCACCGGCGGTGCGGGCGATGACAGCCTGATCGGCGGTGGCGGCACCGATGTTGCGGTCTTCTCTGGCAATCAGGCGGATTACACCATCACGGGCAACCTTGCCTCGACCACGGTGACGGATAACAACGCCGCCGATGGCGATGACGGCACGGACACGCTGGAAAACATCCGGGTGCTGCGCTTTGCCGATGGGGATTATGTGCATAACAACGCCCCGACCGTGGCGGATGACAGCGCGACCACCAATGAAGACACGTTTGTCGACATTCCACTGGCGACGATCTTGTCTAACGACAGCGATGCGGATGGCGACACGCTGAGCGTGGCCTCGGTGCAGAATGCGGTGGGCGGTACGGCGGTGCTGTATGCGACCTATGTGCGCTTTACTCCGAGCGCGAATTTCAACGGCGCGGCCAGTTTTGAAACCGTCATCAGCGATGGGTTTGCGACCTCGACCTCGACGGTCAATGTCACCGTGTCTGCGGTGAACGACAACCCGGTTGCCAACAATGACACCGCCACCACGAACGAGGATACCTCGGTCAATATCGACGTGCTGGCCAATGACAGCGATGTGGATGGCCATACGGTTTCGGTGAGCGGCGCGAATAATGGCGCCAATGGCACCACCACGGTCGAAGCGGATGGCAGCATCACCTATGCGCCGAATGCGAATTTCTCGGGGTCGGACGGGTTCTCTTACTTTGTTAGTGACGGCAATGGTGGCACGGCTTCGGCCTATGTCACTGTTACGGTGACCTCGGTGAATGACGCGCCGGTGGCCGGGAATGACAGCGCCAGCACCGCCTATGACACGGCGGTCAATATTGATGTCCTGACCAATGACAGCGATGTCGATGGTGGGGATCTGGAGATCACCGGCACCGGAGCGGCCTCAAACGGCACTGTGGCCGTCGATGACAATGGCACGGCAGGCGACACGACGGATGACTTCCTGACCTACACCCCGGATGAGGGTTTTGTCGGAACCGACAGCTTTAGCTACACCGTGTCTGATGGGAATGGCGGGTCGGACATGGCCACTGTCAGCGTCACGGTTGGCAATCCCAGCGGCGATATCGTGGCAGATTTTGACAGCGATGCCGAGGGCTGGAGCACATCGGGCGACGCCACCAATTTTGGCTTTGCCGCGACGGGGGGCAACCCGGATGGCCATATCCGCGCCGATGATCAGGGCACGGGGGATACCTGGTATTTTGAGGCCTCCTCGGCCTTCCTTGGGGATCGCAGCGCCTATTCCGGCGGCACGCTCAGCTATGATCAGCGTCAAAGCAACACGGGCAGCCAGTTTGACGCGCCTGATGTGGTCCTTTCCGGCAATGGCATGACGCTGGTGCTGAATGTGGCGCCGAACCCGACCACGCTGTTTACCAGCTACTCGGTCTTCTTGGACACGCGCAGCGACTGGCGCATCGACACGCTGTCTGGCACGGTGGCGACCCAGGCGCAGATTGATGCGGTTCTGGGTGATCTGACCGGGCTGTCGATCCGGGGCGAGTTCCGCGCGGGCTCGGATAGTGGGTTCCTTGATAATGTGGTGATGGCCCTGCCTGCGGGCAACGCCGCGCCGGTTGCGGTGGATGACAGTGCGACCACGGACGAGGACACGCAGGTCAATATCGCGGTGCTGGGCAATGACAGCGACCCGGATCTGGATCCGGTTTCCGTCAGCTCGGCCACCAATGGCAGCAATGGCACCACCACGGTGGAGGCTGATGGCACGATTACCTACACGCCGAATGCCAATTTCAACGGCAATGACAGCTTTACCTATACCGTGTCGGACGGGAATGGCGGCAGCGATACCGCGACCGTGAATGTCACGGTGAACAGCGTGAATGATGTGCCTGTGGCGCTGAATGATGCGGGCAATACCAGTTCGGGCAACCCGGTGGATGTGAACCTGCTGGCCAATGACAGCGATGTCGAAGGACCGGTTTCAGTGATCAGCAACACCAACCCGGCCAATGGCACCGTCAGCATCAATGCGCTGGGCGTGGCGACCTACACGCCGAATGCGGGCTTCTTTGGGGTGGATACGTTCCAATACACGATCGAAGACAGCGATGGTGCGACCGCCACGGCCACCGCGACCGTGAATGTCGCGCAGGCGGGCGTGTCTGCGTCGGCCACCGGATCCGATGCTGTGGTGCTGGAAGGTGACAGCGGTACCACCACCGTAACCTATCGTGTGGTGCGCACCGCCAGCCTGTCTGAAACCATCACTGTGGATTACACTATTGTCGGCAACGGGTTCAGCCCGATTGATGCAGGCGATGTGTCGGGGAGCTTCCCGGTTGTGGGGCAGGTTGTCTTTGCTCCCAACCAGACCGAGGCCTTTATCACCATTGATGTGACCGGCGACACCACGCCCGAAGCCCATGAAACCATGCGCCTGACCCTTGTCGCTGCCGAAGACAGCATGGGCGATGCGATCAACATTCTGGATGCCCAGCATCTGGTGACGGTTCAGAATGATGACGGCCCGCTGGCCGGTGGCGGCGATGGCGGCGCGGATGGTCAGGGCAATGATGGCACCGGCACGCCGGGCGATCCGAATGATGGCGGCACGCCGGGTACGGGCGGCAATAATGGCAGCTCTAATTCCGGCTCCAATAATGGGACCGGCACGCCGACCCCAACCCCGCCCGGTCCTCCGACACCTCCTGGTGGGCCGGACAATCCGGGCAATGGCGATAACAAGGAATCCGATGTCTGGGGCGACCCGCATATCATTTCCTTTGACGGGCTTGCCTGGGATTTCCAGGCAGTGGGTGAATTTATCGCGACCATGGGCACCGATCCGGCTGATGATTTCATGGTCCAGATGCGGTTCACCCCGTTCCGGGGCAGTTCGACCATTTCGTCGACCGGCGCGGTAGCGACCGAGATCGACGGGATCCGGGTGGCGATCTATCGTGACGACCAGATCCCCGATGGCGGCAGCATCAACCTGCTGATTGACGGTGTCCCGACCGAAATCGACCCGTTTGCCGGGCCGGTGAATGTCGGCAGCAATGGCGGTCAGGTCTGGTTTGACGGCAACAACATGTACACCGTGGTTCTGCCCAGCGGCGAACAGATCATGGCCAAAGTGCTGAACGGCTACATGAATGTCTGCGTCTTTACCGATGGCACGGTGCACCCGGATGGCTCGACCATCGGGATCCTTGGCAACGGGGATGACAATCCCAACAATGACATCCTGCTGCCCGATGGCACCGTCCTGACCAACCCGAGCTTTACCGACATTTACGGCGCCTATGCCAATGCCTGGCGCGTGGATGCGGGCAACACGTTGTTCGATTACTCGGCGGGCGAAGGCACCGCGGATGTCACCGATCTGAACTTCCCGGCGGGTCTGATGCAGATTTCGGACTTCCCGGCGGATGCGATTGCGGCGGCGACGGCTGTGGTGGACGATCTGGGCATCACCAACCCGCATCTGCGCGATGCGGCGATCCTGGACATCCTGATCACCGGCGATCCGGGCAATGGAGAAAGTGCGAACGGTCTGGCGGCAACGCCGGTTATGGGCTCGGCTCCGACCGCACCGCCGGTTGTGAACGGGGTGTCCATCGCGGCACTGACCCCGTTTGCGTCTGAGGGCGACACGGGTGACACCACCACCTTCCAGTTCACCATCTTCCGCACCGGGGACACATCCGGCGCGCTGGACGTGGATTGGAGCGTGGTGCCGGTGGACACGGATGCGGCCGACTTTGGCGGCAGCCTGCCCAGCGGTGGCACGGTCAGCTTTGCCGCGGGCGAAGATTCAGCCGTGATCTCGGTCGAGGTCTCGGGTGATGACGTGGCCGAGTTCAACGAGGTCTTCCGCGTGGCAATCGAACTGCCCCCGGCGGCAACCGAGGTCTATCTGGCGCAGTCGGTTCAGGCGATCATCCAGAATGACGATGGCCCGCTGCCCTCGACCTTCCAGGTCTATGCGCTGGAACGCAACGTGACCGAGGGTACTGGCACGGGCAACACTGTGACCTTTGCGGTGACGCGCTCCAACTCGACACTGGAAGAGGACAGCGTGACGCTGACCATTTCCGGCGGCGATGCGGATGGGGCGGATATCGATGGCGGTAGCTTCCCTGCGCCGCAGGTCGTGACCTTCCTGCCCGGTGAAGATGTGAAAATCGTTACCGTTCAGTTGGCGGGGGATAGTACGGTTGAACCGGATGAGACCCTGCTTGCAACCTTGTCTTCGCCGAGTGGCGGCACCATCACCGTGCCTGTGGCAACCGCTGTGATCGTCAATGATGACAACAGCGCGCCGGTGGCCGGAGATGACACCGTGTCGGGTGACGAAGACACAGCGATCAATGGTGATGTCACCGGCAATGACAGCGACGCGGATGGCGACAGCCTGACCTACAGCGTCGGGACCGGGCCAGCCAATGGCAGCCTGTCTCTGTCCGGTACAGGCAGCTTTACCTATACGCCGGATGCCAATTTCAACGGGTCGGACAGCTTTACCTACAGCGTCGATGACGGCAATGGCGGGACTGACACTGCCACGGTCAGCATCACGGTGAACCCGGTGAATGATGCGCCGATTGCGGTGAATGACACACAGAGCATCCCGTCCGAATTGCAGGGCGTGATGGATCTGCTCAGCAATGACAGTGACCCGGATGGCGATGTTTTCTGGATCACCGCCGTCACTGCCGCCAGCAATGGCACAGTCACAATCAACGATAATAACACAGTGGGAGATCCGACAGATGACTATGTTACATATGTCAGCAATCCGGGCTTTAGCGGGCCGGACAGCTTTAGCTACACGATCCGGGATGCCTCTGGCGCAACGGACACTGCTACAATGATCCTGACTGTTGTGGGAGGCGCACCCAACACTGCGCCGGTGGCTGCGGATGATATGTTCTCTGTAGACTACCGTACCTGGACCGATCTGACGGTTCTGGCCAATGACAGCGATCTGGATGGCGACACATTGTCGATTACCGGGATCAGCAATCTGGTCGGCGCGACAGCGGTGATCGATGACAATGGCACGCCGGGCGATACCAGCGACGATGTCATCCGTTTCCGCAGTGATCTGGGGGTCTTTGATCAGGTGGTCAGCTTTGACTACACGATCTCGGATGGCAATGGCGGCACCGATACCGGGACTGTTCAGGTTACGGTTGGTCCGGCGCCAGGGGCCTATGTCCTGGGGGATGAGTTCGACAACACCAACCTGCATGGCTTTGCCACTGATGATACGGTGCGCGGCGATCAGGGCAACGACGTGATCTTTGGCCGGGCCGGGAACGATCTGTTGCGCGGTGGTTCGGGCAATGACACGCTGGATGGTGGCGAGGGCAATGACACCATGACTGGCAACCAGGGGAATGACCGTCTGGCTGGTAAAGGGGGCCGCGACTTCATGAATGGTGGCGCGGGCAATGACACATTGATGGGTCAGGGCGGCGATGATGTCATGAATGGCGGTGATGATGATGACCGTCTGTTCGGGCATGTCGGCAATGACGTGCTGCGCGGCGGAGAAGGCAATGACTGGCTGGAAGGCGGCGATGGTGCGGACACGTTGACCGGTCAGGATGGCAATGACACCCTGCATGGTCAGGGCGGTGCCGATACATTTGTCTTTGACAGTGCAGATGGCAGCGACCGGATCACGGGCTTCGAAGATGGCGTGGATGTTCTGCATCTGACCGATGGCGGCAGCTACACCCTGACGCATAGCGGGCCGAACACCCATATCAGCTATGGCGCGACGGATATCGTGGTCTTCAACGCGCTGCTGGACGCCGGAGACATCGTGCTGGTCTGATCCAGTGACAGATAGGGATGACAGACGGGGCCCTGCGGGGCCCCTTCTTTTTATGATGCGCCCATAGGGTGTAGGCAGGCAAAGGGGACAAGCAGGCAAACAAAAGCCCCGTGCGCTGTGGCGCCGGGGCTGTCTGTTGTGTTTGGCTGCAAAGGCCTATTTCTTTTTGCCGATCTTTGGTTCGGTCCCCGCCTTGATGCGGGCAATGTTTTCATGATGTCGCCAATAGATCAGCGCGGTCAGCATCAGCCCCACAAGGATCAGATCGCCGCGCCCCATGGCAAACATCCAGACCGATGTCGATGCCGCAGCGGTCAGCGCCCCCACCGAACTGATGCGCGAGGCCGCAGCCCCCAAAAGCCAGGTGCCGCAGCACAGCAGCCCAACAGGCCAGCTGAGCGCAAGAACCGTGCCCAGATAGGTCGCCACGCCTTTGCCCCCCTTGAACCGCAGCCAGATCGGAAAGCAATGCCCGGCAAAGGCCGCCAGCCCGGCCCATTTCGCCACGCCCTCTGGCCCCAGCCATTGGGCCAGACCCACGGCGATGGCCCCCTTGCCTGCATCCAGAACCAGCGTCGCGGCGGCGGCGGGTTTGTTCCCGGTGCGCAGCACATTGGTCGCGCCGATATTGCCCGACCCGATCTGACGCAGATCGCCCAGACCCAGCACCCGCGTGATCACGATACCAAACGGCACCGAGCCCAGCAGATAGCCCAGCACCACCCAAAGGATCAGATCGCCGGACATTATGCCTCCTCTCCGCCAAAGACGCGCTGGCCCGACACCCAGGTGCCCAGCACCCGGCCCTGCAAGCGCGCGCCATCAAACGGCGTGTTCTTGGATTTGGACAGCAGCGCAAAGCGGTCCAGCACAAAGGGTTTGTCCGTGTCCAGCAGCAGGATATCCGCAGGTGCGCCCTCGGCCAGACGGCCACAGGCCAACCCCAGCCGCTTGGCCGGGTTCAGCGACAGGGCGCGGAACAGGCAGGGCAGGGTCAGCTCGCCCGAATGATACAGGCGCAGCAGCACCGGCAGCATGGTTTCCAACCCGACCGCGCCCGAGGCCGCTTCTTCAAAGGGCAGGCGTTTGGATTCCTCGTCCTGCGGGGTGTGGAAACTGCCAATCACGTCGATCAACCCGCTGCGGATCGCCTCGACCATCGCCTGACGGTCTTCTTCGGCGCGCAGGGGGGGCTTGACCTTGAAAAAGGTGCGATAGTCGGCCACGTCCAGCTCGTTCAGGGTGAGGTGATGCATCGAGGTGCCCGCGGTCACGTCAAACCCGTTGGCCTTGGCGCGTTCCAGCGCAGGCAAGGCGCGGGCGGTGGTGATCTGGTCGGCGTGATAGCGCACGCCGGTCATTTCCACGAGCGCGATGTCCCGATCCAGCCCCATGCGTTCGGCCATGGGCGACACGGCGGGCAGGCCGCGCAAAGACGCGAATTTGCCGGAACTGGCAGCCGCGCCTTTGGACAGGCCCGGTTCCTGCGGATGACCCATCACCAGCGCATCCAGCGAGCGCGCATAGGTCATGGCCCGCGACAGCACCTTTGTGTCGCGCACCACGCTGTCGCAATCGGTAAAGGCCACAGCACCGCCATCCAGCAGAAAGCCGATCTCGGTCATTTCCCGGCCTTCACGCCCCTTGGTCAGGGCAGCCATGGGCAGCACATGCACAGGCGCGGTGTCATTGGCGCGGCGGCGGATGAATTCCAGCACTTCGGGCGTGTCGATGCAGGGATCGGTGTCAGGGCGCGTGACCATGGTTGTCACCCCCCCGGCGGCGGCGGCCTGCCCGGCGGTCTTGTAGCTTTCCTTGTGGCGCTCACCCGGTTCGCCCACTTTGACGCCGATATCGACAATGCCGGGGGCCAGATGTGCGCCCTTGCAGTCGATCAGCGTGGCGCCGGGTTTGGCGGCCTCGATTGCGGCGGGATCGCGCAGCACGGATTTGATGCGCGGCCCGTCCAGCAGCAGCGCGCCCTCGGTGACGCTATCGGCCTCGGGGTCGATCAGGCGGGCATTGAACAGCAGGGTGTCGGTGGTCATGAGGCAGGCCTTGTCAGTCTTTGCGCCAGATCTACGGCAATTCGGGGCAGGGGGGAAGGCGCGCGTTCAGCGCGCGGCGTCGATGCGGGATTTGACCGCGGCGGGGTCGGCCTGGAACTTGATCAGGTGCTTGTCGCCGGTTTGGGTGATCAGCTGCACGGCAGAGCCGATCACCTTGACCTCGGCCAGTTGCGACAGAGGCACGCTGCGCCCGGCGGGACCGGTCAGGGTGGTGTCGCTCATCTCCCAGATATGGGACAGTTCTTCGCCCATCAGATAAGCGCCGCGTACGGCCACGGCGGCCAGCCCGCCAATCGCGCCGGTCCAGATATGTGGGTTGTCCAGAAACCACAGCACCCCCATCCCGAGTGCCATGGCCAGCGCGGCCATTGTGACATGCGACTGGATATAAGTGCGACGGTCCGGGGTGAACTGAGTCATGGGGTCAGATGCCTTTTGATCAGCGCAACGGCCTGCGCCTGATTGCGCAGATAGCCGATATTGATGCGACGATTGTCCTGTTTTTGCGAAAGCGCAGCCCGCTCCAGGGGGCGGAAAACCCGTCGATTTCGTTATAGGACAATTGCAGGCGCTTGCCGCTTTTCCAGCGCAGACACAGGTGCTGATTGGTGATCACGACCTGCTTGATGCCGATCAGCGGTTGCACAAGGGCAAAGCCCACTGCCGCACCAATCGCGCCCGCATTGATGCCGATCTGGCCGTTCATCGCGCTGTGCAGCAGGGCCGAAATCAGAAACACGACCAGCGCCACGATCAGCCATTGAAAGCGCGGCTGTCCGGTGGTCATCAGGATCTCTTCGCCGGGGGCGAGTGGTGGCCAGTCTTGGCTCATGCGGTGTTCCTTTGGATTTGGCGCTGGTGGGGGATACCCTCGCGCGGGCATGATCGGTTCACCCGTATTTTCAAATCACCGAATAAAGAAAACAAGCGTTGCCAGAAAGATCAGCGCCAGCACAGCCAGGATAAGTTTCAGCAGCCGCCCCTGATCGTCCGGGGCATTCAGCGGGGCAGTGCCGCCACCCTGCCCGGTTGCGGAGGCCGCGCGCAGGCGCGTGTTGCGCGGGGTGGGCCTGTCCTCGGCAAAGGTGCCGATCCAGCGCAGAGGCGTGGCGATGGTCAATTCCTGCGATTGCCCGTCAAAGGCGGGGCTGGGCAGGATGATCACATGACCGCGCAGCCCGTCAATCTGGGCCGCGTTGGGGCGCAGATCGCTGGCCTGAACGCCATGCGCTTCGGTCAGGTAGCGGGTCAGGGGCATCTCGCCCAGATCGGCGAGATCGACCACATCTACAAAGGCGGGGCGCAGATGGCTGGCCCCCAGCCCGTATTTCAGCGGCCATTCGCCGGTGCCAGCCTGGGTGGTAAAGCGTTCGACCGCTTCACGGGGCAGATCGAGGTGGAAAAGCCGGGTGGTGTTGGTTTCCGATCCGTTGATCTGCATTTTTGTCATGCCATGACCTCTTTGGGATTGGCGCGCAGGTTGCGGGCCAGCAGGTCCATGGCGGCCATGCGCACCGCGACGCCCATTTCTACCTGATCCTGAATGACCGATCGGTTAATGTCATCTGCGATGGTGCCGTCGATCTCGACGCCGCGGTTCATCGGGCCGGGATGCATGACAATGGCGTCGGATTTGGCATGGGCCAGCTTGTCCGCATCCAGCCCGTAGCGGTGGTAATATTCGCGCTCGGACGGGATGAACCCGCCATCCATACGCTCTTTTTGCAGGCGGAGCATCATGACGACATCCACGTCTTTCAGCCCTTCTTCCATATTGTCATAGACCTCGACCCCAAAGGCCCCAATGCCCGAGGGCATCAGGGTCGGCGGGCCGACCAGACGCACGCGGTTTTCCATTTTCTGCAGCAGCAGGATGTTAGAGCGCGCCACGCGGGAATGGGAAATATCGCCGCAAATCGCGATGTTGAGCCGATGCAACCGGCCTTTGGCGCGGCGGATGGTCAGCGCATCCAGCAGGGCCTGTGTTGGATGTTCGTGCTTGCCGTCGCCCGCGTTCAGCACAGCGCAGTTGACCTTTTGCGCCAGCAGGTCGACCGCGCCGGAATGCGGGTGGCGCACGACCAGCAGGTCGGGATGCATGGCGTTCAGGGTCATGGCGGTGTCGATCAGGGTTTCGCCCTTTTTGATCGAGCTGGCCTGCATGGCCATGTTCATCACATCCGCACCCAGACGCTTGCCCGCCAGTTCGAAACTGGCCTGCGTGCGGGTGGAGTTTTCAAAGAACATGTTGACCTGGGTCAGCCCGGCCAGCGCATTGGCGTGTTTGTCGCGCCGCCGCCCCAGAGCGACATATTGGTCGGCAAGGTCGAGGATCGTTGTGATCTCGTCCGGGCGCAGGGGTTCGATCCCCAGCAGATGGCGGTGGTCGAAACGCATTTTGGGCCTCACTCTGGTGTTATGCGTTCATAGAAAGCGGGGGGCGTGGGGGCAAGTGGGCAACATGCCCTGCCAGGCCAAACGCCCACCCGCCCACCCCGTTTGGCCTGGCAGGGCTGCGCAGGTGTTTGGCGCGGCGCTGGTTTTGGTCGGGTGCATGAGTATTTTTCCAAAGAGAAGCAGGGGTGATTTTCATTTGCCTGCAGGGCGCGATAGGGTGGCAGCCATGGAATCGGCATTGGACTGGCATAGCGCGCGGGCGTTGCTTGAGTGGCAGCTTGAGATGGGTGTGGACGAGGTTCTCTCGGACGGGCCTGTGGACCGCTTTGCGCTGGAGGTCGCGGCCAAGCAGGCGGCGGCAGAGCGTCAGGCAAGCCCGGCCAAGCGCGGCGGGGCAACAGCGCCTTTGCGCGCGGTCAAGGGCCCGGATCCGGTTGAAGAGGCGGTGAAGGCCGCGCGCGGGGCTGCGGATTTGGATGCTCTGCGCGAGGCTATGGGGCAGTATGCGCATTGCGATCTGCGTCATGGCGCGCGCAATCTTGTCTTTTGCGATGGTGTTGCCGGGGCACCGGTGATGATCGTGGGCGAGGCACCGGGTCGGGATGAAGACCGGCAGGGCAAGCCCTTTGTCGGGCGCGCTGGGCAGTTGCTGGATCGGATGCTGGGCGCGGCGGGTCTGTCGCGGGATGAAAACGTCTATATCACCAATGTGCTGCCCTGGAGGCCGCCTCAGAACCGCGATCCCAAGCCGGATGAAATCGCGATGATGCTGCCGTTCCTGAAACGCCATATCGCGCTGGCGCAGCCCAAGCTGGTGGTGATCATGGGCAATATTTCCTGTCAGGCTTTGCTGGGCAAGCGAGGCATCACCCGGTTGCGCGGCGATTGGGTCGAGGCCGAGGGCAAGCCCGCCCTGCCCATGTTCCACCCCGCCTATCTGTTGCGCAATCCGGGTGCAAAGCGCGAGGCCTGGAAGGATCTGTTGTCGCTGAAAGCGCGGCTAGAGGGGCGCGTGTGAGGGCGGTTTTGATCCTGCTGCTCTGGACCAGCGCGGCGCTGGCGCAGGGCGTGGATTATCCCTTGCTGTTCGGCACCCATGCGGATCAGGTGCAAAGGCCATCCCCCGGCGTGCAGGTTCTGGAACTGCCGGGGCCAGTGGTTGTGACCTGCGAGAACGGGCGCTGCTTTGGCGTGGATCACAGCGCCCATGGCGCAGCGGGCTGTGCCCTGCGCATGTTGAATTCCGCCGTGGCCGTGGCGCGTCACTGCCCGCGCATCTTTTCATCGGAGGAAACCCAACGGCTGGAGCGCGCTTTGGATCGGGGCTGGGGTTTTTATGCCAGAAATTTGGTCCCGCCGCTGGATGATGCGGCGCGGGACCAGATGCGTCAGCGCGCCATGCTCTACGAGATCCGCTCGCTTGGCGCTGCCTGTGCGCTGGGGCAGGATAGCCTTGCGCTTCTTAAAAGTATGGCCAGTGCCAATGTGGCCAATCGGGTGGCGCGTGTCTTTGAAACCCCGCGTTTGCCGGTGATGAACCCATGCTTTTAGATCTGCCGATCGACCTGATTGTTCTGCTGGGCTTTGTCCCGGCGGCCTTGATGCTGAACCTGACGCCGGGCGCGGATATGATGTTCTGTCTGGCGCAGGGGCTAAAAGGCGGCGCGCGCGCGGGCTGGGCGGCTTCGGCCGGGGTCGCGGCCGGGGGGCTGGTGCATTCGCTGCTGGCGGGGTTGGGGCTTAGCGCGCTTCTGGCCGCCGCGCCCTGGATGTTTGAACTGATCCGCTGGATCGGCGTGGCCTATCTGTTGTATCTCGCCTGGAAGGCGTTTCGCGCCAAGGCCGGAGAGGTCGCGGGCAAGGCGCTCAGCCCGAAACGTGCGGCGTGGCAGGGCTTTGCCGTCAATCTGAGCAATCCCAAAGTGATCCTGTTCATCCTCGCCTTTGTGCCGCAATTCGTTGACCCGACACGCCCGATCCTGCTGCAATTCATGATCTTTGGCGTGGTGATGGCGCTTGGCGGCCTGCTGGTGAATGGTTTGGTGGGGCAATTGGCCGGGCGTATGGGCGGATGGCTGTCGGGGCGCGGCGGCGTCTGGCTGCATCGCGCCACGGGGGCGATCTTTGCCGGGCTGGCGCTGAAACTGGCCAGCGGCGCGCGTGGCTGAGTGCGGCCCCAGCTGCGGTTGCAAATCCTGCGGTGGCGCGATCCAATAGGCGGACCAAACCAGAGGTGAGCCATGTCCCGCATTGATGAGTCCAAGGAATTCATCCCCGTTCGAATCGCCGTGCTGACGGTCAGTGACACGCGGGATCTGTCGCAGGATCGCTCGGGCGATACGTTGCAGGCGCGGCTGACGGACGCAGGGCATGTCCTGGCAGACCGCAAGATCATCCGGGATGAGCGTGCCCAGATCGCAGATCAGCTGCGCGCCTGGATCGCAGATCCCGAGGTTGATGTGGTGATTTCCACCGGCGGGACCGGGTTGACCGGGCGCGATGTCACGGTGGAGGCCCATCGCGATGTTTATGAAAAAGAAATCGATGCTTTTGGCACGGTGTTCACCATGGTCTCGTTCCAGAAAATCGGCACCAGCGCCGTGCAAAGCCGCGCGACAGGGGGTGTGGCCGGGGGCACCTATCTGTTTGCGCTTCCGGGCAGCACCGGGGCGTGCAAAGACGCCTGGGATGAAATTTTGCGCTGGCAGCTGGATTATCGCCACCGGCCTTGCAATTTTGTCGAAATTTTTCCGCGTCTGGACGAACATCAGCGACGGAAATGACGGGCTTGTGCGTGTAAGTCGCTAGAGGCGTGTGCTGCGCGCCCTATCTTACATAGCCAAGGCCGGGCGCGGCCCGGACCGCGCAGACCAAAACAGGACGGAGAGCCAAAGCCATGCGATTCCTGCGCAAGACCCTGACAGGATTGTTCCTGATGGCCCTGACTCTGGGGGTGATGGCCTATGCCGGGCTGACAATTCGGGACGCGGTACAGGCACGCATGGCCCAGGAACCGCGCCTGCCGCGTGTGTCTGAACGGGTCTTTGCTGTGAATGTGGTCGCGGTCGATCCTGGTATGGAAATCCCGCTGCTGACCGCCTTTGGCGAAGTGCAGAGCCGCCGCAGTCTGGAATTGCGCGCGGCCAGTGCCGGGGCGCTGGTCGATCTGGATCCCGCCTTTGTCGAAGGTGGGCGGGTCGCGGCAGGGCAGCTTTTGGCGCGGATTGATCCGGCGGATGCCGAGGCCGCTTTGGCACGGGCAGAAAGCGATTTGCTGGATGCTCAGGCCGAGGTGCGCGAGGCGGATCGCGCGCTTTTTCTGGCGCAGGATGAACAGACCGCTGCGCAGGATCAGGCTGGGCTGCGGGAAAAGGCTCTTCAGCGACAGCAGGATCTGGCTGCGCGCAATGTGGGCACGGCTGCGGCGGTTGAAACCGCCGAGCTGGCCCTGTCCACGGCCCGGCAGGCGGTGCTGAACCGCAGGCAGGCGGTGGCCAGTGCCGAGGCGCGGATTGATCAGGCGGCCACCCGTCTGAAACGCAGCCAGATCAGCCTGGACGAAGCGCGCCGCAATCTGGCCGATACGGAAATTCGTGCTGAATTTGCGGGGACTTTGTCCGATGTGGCTGTGGTGGCGGGGCGTCTGGTTTCTGCCAATGAACGCCTGGCCCAGCTGGTCGATCCAGAGGCGTTGGAAGTGGCGTTTCGTGTGTCGACCCTGGAATATGCGCGCCAGCTGGATGCGCAGGGCCAGCTGCGCCCGGCTCCGGTGACGGTGGCGCTGGATGTGTTTGGTACGGACATCACCGCGCAGGGGGTGATTTCTCGCGATGGCGCAGCCGTGGGGGAAGGGCAGACCGGGCGTCTGATCTTTGCGACGCTGACCTCGGCGCGGGGCTTCAAACCCGGCGATTTCGTCACCGTGTCGATCGAAGAGGCCCCGTTGAATTTTGTCGCCCGCCTGCCGGCCACGGCGCTGAATGCCGCCAATCAGGTGCTGGCCATCGGGGCCGAAAACCGGCTGGAAGAGGTCACCGTCACGCTGCTGCGCCGTCAGGGGGATGAGGTTCTGGTGCGCAGTCCAGCCCTGTCCGGGCGCGAGGTCGTCGCAGAGCGCACCCCGCTGCTGGGCGCGGGGATCCGCGTGAACCCGCTGCGTGGCGCGGCAGCCCGTGCGCCTGTTGCGCCCGAAATGCTGGAGCTCAGCGCCGCGCGGCGCGCCCGGCTGGTTGCGTTTGTCGAAGCGAACCAGCGGATGCCCGCAGATCGCAAACGCCGCCTGCTGGAGACTTTGCAAAAGGACAAGGTGCCCGCTGCAACCGTGCAGCGCATCGAATCTCGGATGGGGGGCTAAGCCATGGCGCGGTTGAAGGCAGGCGGAGCAGGGGGCATTCTTAGTCATTTCGCGCGCCACCCGACGCTGGCCAATCTGGTTTTGGCGATTTTTCTGATCGCCGGAATGATGGCGTTGCCCAATATGCGGGCGCAGTTTTTCCCCGATGTGATCATCGACAATGTGACGGTCAGCGTCACCTGGGACGGCGCCGGGGCGGAGGACGTGGACGCCGCAATTGTGCAGATCATGGAACCGGCCTTGCTGGCGGTTGAAGGGGTGGAAAGCAGCGCAAGCACTTCGCGCGAGGGGCGCGCCACCATGCGGCTGGAATTTGAGCCAGACTGGGACATGGCCCGCGCGGCGCAGGATGTGCAGAATGCCGTGGATGGTGTGACCGGCCTGCCCGAAGATGTCGATGACCCGTCGGTGCGGCGCGGCGTGTGGCGGGACCGTGTGACCGATGTGGTGATCACAGGCCCGGTTGGTGTGGACCAGCTGGCGCGCTTTGCCGATGAATTTATCGTGCGGCTTTTTGCCGAGGGCGTGACACGGACCACGATCCGGGGGCTGGCCGCGCCGCAGACCGTGATCGAGGTGCCTGCGCGCAATCTGATCGCCTTTGACGTGACCATGGCCCAGATCGCCACGGCCATTGCGGCCGAAGTCGACGCCGATCCGGCGGGCGATGTGGGCGGCACCGGAACACGTGTGCGGACTGGTGTGGAAAAGCGTGGTGCGGATGATCTGGCCTCCATCGTGCTGCGTTCTAACCCCGATGGGTCCAAGCTGACGATTGGCGAAATCGCGCAGATCCGCGTCGAAGGGATCGACCGCGCGCGCAGCTATTTTGTCGGGGACAACCCGGCCATTTCGATCCGCGTGGATCGCAGCGACCGCGGCGATGCGATTGGCATTCAGGGCATTGTCGAAGAGCTGGCCGCAGATGTCAGCGCGACCCTGCCCGAAGGCACCCGGATCGAGCTGATCCGCACACGGGCAGAGGCCATCACTGACCGTCTGAACATCCTTGTCGACAACGCCGCCATGGGGTTGGTTCTGGTGGTGGGCCTGCTGTTCCTGTTCCTGAATGCGCGGACGGCGTTCTGGGTGGCTGCGGGGATCCCGACGGCGCTGATGGCGACCATCGCGCTGATGTATGCCTTTGGTATGACGATCAACATGATCTCGCTGTTTGCTTTGATCATCACGCTTGGGATTGTGGTCGATGATGCGATTGTTGTGGGTGAACACGCGGACCACCTGTCGCGGCAGGGGCTGGGCCCGTTCGAGGCAGCGGAATCCGCAGCGCAGCGTATGGCGTTGCCGGTGTTTTCGGCCACGTTGACCACGGTGATCGCCTTTTTCGGATTGGCCGCGATTGGTGGCCGGTTCGGAGACCTGATCGGGTCGATCCCGTTCACGGTGATTGTCGTGCTGCTGGCCTCGCTGGTCGAATGTTTCCTGATCCTGCCCAACCACATGGCCCATGCGTTGAAACCGCGCGTGCGTCTTGGCTTCAGCCTGTGGCGGGTGGCTTTGGCTGGGATATGCGCCGCATTGGTTGGCGCATTGGCGGTGGGGCTGGCTGGGCTGGCGCTGTCGGGCATGGGGGCCGGGATCTTGGCGCTATGGCCGGATATGGGCGGCCCGCTTGTCGCTTGGGTCGATGCTGCGCGGGGTGTGAAACAGGCCGCTGTCCAGGCTCCGCTGGCCTTTGCGCTGCCCTTGTTTGGTGCGGCGCTGGGGGTGTTGCTGTTGGGGTTGGTGGTGTCGCCCCGGCGGGCGGCGTTGCTGCGGGTGATGTCGGATCAGGGCATCGACATGGCGTCTTTCCTGGTCAATCGCGGCTTTGTCTGGGTGCGTGAAACCCTGTTCCGCCCCTTTATGCGCGGCGTGATCACCGCGCGCTATCTGGTGTTTGCTGTGGCCATTCTGGCGCTGGCCAGCCAGATCGCCCTGTTCATCCGGGGCGATGTGCAGTGGCGGTTCTTTAACGCGCCGGAACGCTCTAGCGTCACGGGCAATTTCGCCATGGCCCCCGGTGCCACGCGCGAAGACACGCTAGCCCAGATGCGCCTGCTGCAGCAGGCGGCCGAAGATCTGGGGCGCGAGTATGAGAAACGCCATGGTCTGAACCCGCTGGTCTATGTGCTGGCCGAGGTCGGCGGCAATGCCGGGCGCGGGCTGGCGGGGACCGATACAAAGGATGCGGATCAGCTGGGCGGGATTTCGATCGAGCTGATCGACCGCGACCTGCGCTCCTATTCCAGCTTTGCCTTTGTTGGTGAACTGCAGGAAAGCGCCCCGCGCCATCCGCTGACCGAGGTGATTTCCTTTCGGGGCTGGCGCTCTGGCCCTGGGGGGGATGCGTTGGATGTGCAGTTTTATGGCAGCAGCGCGGACTTGCTGAAATCCGCATCGGAAGATCTGAAAGAGGCGCTGGCGCGCTTTCCCGAAGTGTCCGCGGTCGAGGACAACCTGGCCTATGACAAGCAGGAGCTGATCCTTGAACTGACCCCGCAGGGGCAGGCGCTGGGCTTTGATATTGATGGGCTGGGGCGGGTTCTGCGCAACCGGCTGGGCGGGATCGAAGCCGCTACCTATCCGGTGGGACCACGCAGCGCGTCGATCATGGTGGAACTGCCCAAGGACGAGTTGACCGCGGATTTTCTGGAACGCAGCCAGATGCGCACCCCGGCGGGCCATTACGTCCCGCTGGCGGATATTGTCAGTGTGACCCAGCGGGCGGGCTTTAGCACGGTGCGGCGCGAAAACGGGATTCGGTTGATTTCCGTGACTGGCGATATTTCCGAGGACGATCCAGCCCGCGCGAGTGAGATCAACCGCGCGTTAGAAGAGGACATTCTGCCCGGCATCGCCAGCGCCCGTCAGGTAGAATACCGGCTGGCCGGGCTGAGCGAACAGGAAGACACATTCCTGAAGGAGGCCCGGACCGGGCTGATCCTGGCCCTTGCGGGGATTTACCTGGTGCTGTCCTGGGTTTTCGCCAGCTGGACGCGCCCGTTGGTGGTGATGGCGATCATTCCGTTTGGCTTTGTCGGCACGATCTGGGGCCATGCCCTGTGGGAGGTGCCGCTGAGCATGTTCACGGTGGTGGGCCTGTTGGGCATGACGGGCATCATCATCAATGATTCCATTGTGTTGGTCACTCAGATTGACGCGTATGGCCGGGATCGGGGGATTGTTCCGTCGATCATTGACGGCGCGGCGGATCGCTTGCGCCCAGTGTTTTTGACCACGGCGACCACGGTTCTGGGGCTGGCACCGCTGCTATATGAGGGGTCCAGCCAGGCAGAGTTCCTGAAACCCACGGTGATCACGCTGGTTTACGGGTTGGGTTTTGGCATGTTGCTGGTGCTTTTGGTCGTGCCCGCGCTGGTCGCCATGCAAGAAGACGCGCGGCGGTTGATCCTGGCCTTGCGCCGGGGGTTGCGGTTCCGAGTGCTGGCGCTGCGGGGATGGCTGTGGCTGGGCGCGTTGGCAACTGTGGCGTGGCTGGCGCTGACGCTGGGCCATGTCGGCTGGCAGGGCGGGCTGTGGCCGCCGTTGGCCCTGCCGGAACTGGCGGCGCTGACGCCGCTACAGGCCGCGTTTCTGCTGTTTGTGGCGGGCAGTGCGGTGCTGGCGCTGGGCATGTATCTGATCGCTGCGCTGTCGCTGGGGGTGATCCGCTGGCGTAACGGGGGGCGTGGTGCGGATCAGCTGTCGCAGCCCTGAATATCAACGGCCTGTCCACGTCCGAACACAGTGACCCGCACACCAGAGCGATCCAGCGCAAAGACACTGCCCTCTGCATGGGCCATCTGCGTGTGGGCGACCAGTTGGCCGTCCTGCCAATAGGCCTGTGGCTGCGCCACCCAGATCTGCGGATCCGCCGTTTCGATCACGGTTTCCGGGGCCCCTCCGCCCATGCGGGGCATGTCGATGCGGGCGGTCAGGCGCAGCCCATCTTTGGCGGCACGAATGTCACAGCGCATTTTGCCAACCTGCGCTTCGGACCTTGTCAGCGGCATATCGACCATGGCGGCGGCAATCATCGGGTCGGGTTTCCCGGCTTTGGCGGGCAATTGGGCGGACACGCTGATGCTGTGCGGCAGGCAGATGTCTTTGCAGATGCCCAGATCGACAGTGCCGCGCAACGTGATGTTCTGCCCATCCCGGCGCGGGGACACGCGGATCGGCAGGATGACGTCCCCCTCATAGCCGATAGAGCGCATGTCGGACTGGTAAAACACATGTGGCGTGGGCCACATGACCTGAACCTGCCCGGCCCCGTTGCCCCGCCAGTCAAAGCGGGGCGGAATGCCCGCATCGCCGGGGGCGCGCCAATAGGTTTTCCAGCCGGGGGCCAGGGTCAGATGCAGGGCGGCCATGTGATCCCCATCGGGCAGGCGCCAGCCGGGGCGCAGCTCTGCCTGGATCGCATCGTCGAAATTTTCCGCCTGCGCAGACTGAGGCAGGGCGGGCATGGCGAGGGCAAGCGCCGCCGCGAAAAGGGCCGAAATACGTGTCATGCGTTTGAAATGGCCTTTTTGCTGCTGAATTGAAAGTCACGTTCCAGAGATACCGCCGTGTGCGCGGCGCTGCGGTGACAGGGTGTCCTGCCCCTTGCTCATGGCCGCGTGGCGCGCCATGGTGGAGAGATCTTATCGCAAAAAGGTTAATTTCAGGATGTTGCCAACCACCAAGGCCGGAACCACCAATCTGACAGGGCGGATGCTGATTGCGATGCCGGGCATGGGCGATCCGCGCTTTGATCATTCGGTGGTGTTTTTGTGCGACCATTCGGACGAAGGCGCGATGGGCCTGATCATCAATAAACCCAGCAAGGATGTGGATATGCCGGGGCTGTTGTCGCAGCTCTCTATTGAGCCGGTGGCGGATCTGTCGCAATGCGCGGTCTATTTTGGCGGCCCGGTCGAAATGGGGCGGGGCTTTGTGCTGCATTCTGGGGATTATGCCTCGGCCATGACCACGGTGCAGGTGCTGGAGGGCATCCACATGACCGCGACGCTGGACATTCTAGAGGAACTGGGGCGCGGTGAAGGTCCAAGCAAGTGGATGATGGCGCTGGGCTATGCGGGCTGGGGGGCGGGGCAGCTGGAAAGCGAGCTGGCCCAGAACGCCTGGCTGGTCTGTGATGGGGCGGCTGAACTTGTGTTCGATCTGCCGGATGAGGGCAAATGGGAAGCGGCGCTGGAAACGCTGGGGGTGGCGGCGCTGGCGTTGTCGTCCGAAGGCGGACGCGCATAAAACTGTCCGAAGGCGGGCGCGCTTAAAATTGCCCGAAGGCGGGCTTAGACTATCTGAGAATGTCTGAGGTCAGGCCCCTCTGAACAGCCCGCGGCTCTCAGGATCTATCGGAAACAGGGCAAAGAAAAACCCCCTCTGCGCGCAGCAAAGGGGGCTGATCTGGTGACGATGGCCCGCGGCGCGGGCCGGTCGCATCAGCCGATGGCCACGGCTTTCACGTCTTCGTCGATATAGGGAACATATTGTTCAAAGTTGTCGGCGAACATCTGCACCAGCTTGGCTGCCTGTGCGTCATAGGCCGCTTTGTCGTCCCAGGTTTTGCGCGGGTCCAGCAGCAGCTCTGCCACACCTTCGACCTTCACCGGCACGTCAAAGCCGAAATTCGCGTCCTTGCGGAATTCAGCATTGTTCAGCGAGCCGTTCAGCGCGGCGGTCAGCAGGGCGCGGGTTGCTCGGATCGGCATCCGCGAACCTTCGCCATAGGCGCCGCCGGTCCAGCCGGTGTTGACCAGCCAGCAGGTTGCCCCATGCTTGGCGATCTTGTCGCGCAGCAGGTTGCCATAGGCTTCGGGGCGACGCGGCATGAAGGGCGCGCCAAAGCAGGTGGAGAAAGTGGGCTCGGGCTCGGTCACGCCGCGCTCGGTGCCCGCCACCTTGGAGGTGAAGCCCGAGAGGAAGTGATACATCGCCTGGGCCGGGGTCAGACGCGCGATCGGAGGCAGAACACCAAATGCGTCACAGGTCAGCATGATGATGTTCTTGGGGTGGCCACCCAGCGCGGTCTTGGACGCGTTGCTGATATAGTGCAGCGGGTAGGCGCAGCGCATGTTGGCGGTCAGGCTGTCATCTTCGAAATCAAGATCACGGGTGTCTTCGTCAAAGACCATGTTTTCGATCACGGTGCCGAATTTTTCGGTGGTCGCGTAGATCTCCGGCTCTGCATCGGCAGAGAGGTTGATGGTCTTGGCGTAGCAGCCGCCCTCAAAGTTGAAGGTGCCGCGGTCAGACCAGCCATGTTCGTCATCACCGATCAGAGTGCGATCGGGGTCGGCGGACAGGGTGGTTTTGCCAGTGCCCGACAGGCCGAAAAAGATGGCGGTGTCGACCGGGTTGCCAGTGGCGTGGTTGGCCGAGCAGTGCATCGGCATGATGCCTTTTTCCGGCAGCAGGTAGTTCAGCAGGGTGAACACCGATTTCTTGTTCTCACCGGCATATTCGGTGTTCGCGATCAGGATCATCTTCTTGTCGAAGTTCATCGTGATCACGGTTTCGGTGCGGCAGTCATGCTTGGCCGGGTCGGCCTTGAAGCTGGGGCAGTTGATGATGGTCCAGTCGGCCACATAGCTGTCCAGATCTTCGCGATCGGGGCGGCGCAGCATGTGGCGGATGAACAGGTTGTGCCATGCCAGTTCGGAAATCACGCGCACGTCGATGGCATTGGCCGGGTCGGCACCGCCCACCAGATCCTGCACGTAATAATCTTTGCCCTTCATGTGCTCGAGCATATCGGCGAGCAGCGCGTCAAAGCCTTCGGGGCTTTGGGCGCGGTTGTTTTCCCACCAGATGTTGTCGACGACACTGTCGGTTTTGACGATATGTTTGTCTTTGGGCGAACGGCCGGTGAACTGACCGGTGGTCACAAGGAACGACCCGCCCTTGCCCAGGCTGCCCTCGCCCTTCTTGAGCGCGGCTTCGATCAGCGCAGGCTCCATGAGGTTGTAAAAGACATTGCCCAGCCCTTCGATCCCCTGATCTTCAAGCCGGAATTGCGGGTTTACCCGTCCAAATGTCATCTGCTTTGCTCCTGTCGCAACGCTGGTTCTGTAATGATGCCGGACGCCGCAAAGCGCCCTCAGAGGGCTTCCCTTTATCATGCCGTTTTCCAGGGTGAACAGGACGCAAATGCGGAGTTAGCGCAACCAAATCGCGTTTAGCGATACCATGGCGAAACTCTGCCCGAAGTGTTAGCGCCCACCGTGTCCGGGACAGGTACAATTTACCGTATTCGGGGTGAGGCTTTTTAGCCATTCCTTCGTCAATTTCGCCTGGAATGCCCTGTGAACCCGCCTGATTCGCAGATTGGGATTGTTGTAAAGCAAAAAATCCCGCATACTCGCGAAAAAAAACAGGCAACCAGAGCAGTATAAGGACAAGCCTATGTCGAAAATCGCCCTTGTGGACGATGACAGGAACATCCTGACATCGGTTTCGATGACTCTTGAGGCAGAAGGTTTCGAGGTCGAGACATATAATGACGGACAGGCGGCGCTAGACGCCTTTAACAAAAAGATGCCGGACATGGCTGTGTTCGACATCAAGATGCCGCGCATGGATGGCATGGATCTGCTGCAGCGCGTGCGCCAGAAATCCAAGATGCCCGTGATTTTCCTCACCTCCAAAGATGATGAGATTGACGAGGTTCTGGGCCTGCGCATGGGCGCCGATGACTATGTCAAAAAGCCGTTCTCGCAGCGCCTGCTGGTCGAACGCATCCGCGCGCTGCTGCGTCGTCAGGAGGCCGTGGCCGGCGAGATCGTCGCCGAAACCGAAGAGGCCAAGCTGATGACACGCGGCTCTCTCACCATGGACCCGCTACGCCACGCTGTGACCTGGAAAGGCCGCGACGTGACCCTGACCGTCACCGAATTTCTGCTGCTGCAGGCGCTGGCCCAACGCCCCGGTTTCGTGAAATCGCGCGACCAGCTGATGGATGTGGCCTATGACGATCAGGTCTATGTGGATGACCGCACCATCGACAGCCATATCAAGCGCCTGCGCAAAAAGATGCGCGGTGTCGACACGGATTTCTCGGCGATCGAGACCCTGTACGGCATCGGCTACCGTTATAACGAAGAGTGACGGATGGCCTTGGCCGAACGGATTGGACTGGGCAGTGACAGCCGCAGCGACCGGGACGAAAGCGACCGGCGCAGCGCGGATGTTGTTCTGGGCGACGATTGGGTCGCCCCGGAAAGCACGGTCGAAAAAGAACTGCGCGACAGCCGCGCCCGTCGGGGTGTGTATTCGCTGAAACGCTCGCCGCTGACCCGCAAGATCATCACGTTCAATCTGGTTGCTTTGAACGTGCTGGTTGCCGGGGTTCTGTGGCTGGCGTCGTCGCGCGATACGCTGACAATCCAGATGGCCAATGCCCTGCAATCCGAGGTCGAGCTGATCGCGGATGTGTTCGAGGTGCAGCTGCCCAGTACGGGCCCGGTCAACCTTGGGGGCTCTGACGGGATCGACGTCGCGGCCACGGTTGCGGGGATCGACCTGCGCGAGGGCGCGCATCTTATGGTGTTTGACAGCGCCTCTTTCCTGGTCGGCGAGGCGACAGGCCAGATGGCGCGCATCGTCACCCCCGGCGCCGAGGCCGAGCGCCCAACCCTGATTTCAAACATCCTGGACGGTGTGTTGGCCCGGATCGCCGGGGTGTTCACCTATTTTTCCGAAGAGCCGCAGCTGGTGCTGGAAGATCGCTTGCGCCGCATGATCGAGGCGGGAGATCCCGCCGTGACGCGGGTGGAAACACAGGCCGGGTCGGCCGGGCCCAGCATGTACCATGCGCTGACCCCGATTCGGCAGGGCGATGCGATTCTGGGCACCATCGCGCTGGTGTCGCCTGCCGCAGAAATTCAGGCTGCGCTGAGCGCAGAGCGGGAAAGGGTGCTGCAGGTCTTTGTTATTGCGACGCTGGTGTCCATCGGGCTTAGCCTTGTGCTGGCCTCGACCATCGCCAACCCGATTTCCGACCTTGCCGATGCGGCAGAGATCGGTCGTGACCGCAATCGTCGGAGCAAGACCACCGGCAGGATCCGCATCCCGGACCTGACCGCGCGCCCGGATGAAATCGGGCGGTTATCTGGTGCGCTGCGCGGCATGGTGGCCGCGCTATATGACCGGATCGACAGCAACGAACAATTTGCCGCTGACGTGGCGCATGAAATCAAGAACCCGCTGGCCTCGCTGCGCAGCGCCGTGGGCAGCCTGCGCATGGTGCGCAAAGAAGAACATCGCACAAAACTGCTGGATGTAATCGAGCATGACGTGCGTCGTCTTGACCGTCTGGTTAGCGACATCTCTAATGCATCGCGGCTGGATTCGGAGCTGGTCAAAGAGGATGAGCAAGAATTTAACCTGCTGGAAATGCTGGGGAATATCACCGAATTTCTGGGTCAGGATGCGGGTAAAAAGGGGGTGGAGTTCATCACCGACCTACCGCCGCGCCCGATCACGATCACCGGGCTTGAGGCGCGGCTGGCGCAGGTGTTTGTCAATCTTATCACCAATGCGATCAGTTTCTGCGAAGATGGGGATGCAATCCGCGTCTGGGCGCGGCGCCGCGACAATCGCGTGCTGGTCGTGGTCGAGGATACCGGCCCCGGCATCCCCGAAGAGGCGCTGCAGAAGATTTTCAAACGCTTCTACACCTCGCGCCCGCAGCAGGATTTCGGCAACAATTCCGGCCTTGGCCTGGCCATTTCCAAACAGATTGTCGAGGCCCATGGCGGCGTGATCTGGGCCGAAAATATCCGCCCGACTGAGGCCGATGTGACCTCTGAGCCATTGGGCGCGCGCTTTGTGGTTGGCCTGCCGGTCTGATCCGGTTTGGGCGCTGCGTGATCTGCTTGCACCTGCAGCAAGACCGTTCAAAGATGGCCCATGGACAGGCAGGATCACAGCGATCAGACCCGGATCACCCTTCATGCCAGCGCGGTTTGCGTTGCGGGCAGGGGGCTGCTGATTCGGGGGGCGTCGGGTGCGGGGAAATCTTCGCTGGCGCTGGCGATGCTGGCGTTGGGGGCGGATCTGGTGGCGGATGATCGGGTTGTGGTGTCCCAAATGCCGGATCAGCTGCGGCTGAGCGCGCCGCCCACAATTCTGGGTATGATTGAGGCCCGCGGCGTTGGCATCCTGTCTGCGACCACGGTGGCTGACTGTCCGCTTGCCGCGATTGTGGATCTGGATGTTGTTGAAACTGAACGCCTGCCTCCGATGCGCGAGGACAGGCTTTTGGGGCGCAGCATCCCTTTGCTTCACAATTTCGCGTCCCCCCATTTCCCGGCAGCCCTGATGCAATATCTGAAAGGGGGAAGGAAAGCGTGACCATGCCACAGCCTCACATCTCTCAGACCGCAGATCAGCATGTGGTTCTTGTATCCGGCCCCTCTGGTGCGGGGCGTTCGACAGCGATCAATGCGCTGGAGGATGTGGGGTATGAAACCATCGACAACATCCCTCTGACGTTGATCCCGCGCCTGATTGACGGCGGCGCGCCTGATCTGCCGCGCCAGCCGCTGGCGCTGGGGATTGATGTGCGCAACCGGGATTTTTCCGCGCAGCGCCTTCTGGATCTGCATCGCGATCTGGGTGCGCGCAGCCGGGTGCGCTGTGATTTGTTATATTTGGACTGCACGGCCGAGGTGCTGATCCGCCGGTACTCTGAAACCCGGCGTCGGCACCCTCTGGCGCGGGACGAAGACCCGGCCGCCGGGATCGCGCGGGAACTGGCGTTGCTTGAGGATGTGCGCGCCCGCGCCGACATCGTTCTGGAGAGCAGTGACCTGACCGTGCACGATCTGCGCGCCGAGATCGACAAGTGGTTTGGCCATCGCACCGGGCAGGGCATGGCTGTGTCCCTGCATAGCTTTTCGTATAAACGCGGTTTGCCGCAGGGGCTGGACATGGTGTTGGATTGTCGGTTTCTGCGCAATCCGCATTGGGACCGGGATCTGCGGCCTTTCACCGGGCTGGATGCGCGTGTGGCAGATTATGTCGGGCAGGATCCGCGCTTTGACAGTTTTGTCAGCGGGGTTGAAACCTTGTTGGGCTGTGTGCTGCCGGGCTGCGTGGCCGAGGGGAAATCGCATTTTCAGATCGGGTTTGGATGTACCGGCGGGCAGCATCGCTCGGTGACTTTGACGGAAAGGATCGCCGCCGGGCTTGCACATGGCGGCTGGCAGGTGTCAATTAGACACCGCGAACTGGAGCGGCGCGGTATGGTGGGCAAATCGGCCCCCGTGACCCAGCCGCAGGCACGCATGGATGGGAAGGCCGAGAAGTGATCGGGATCGTGATTGTGGCACATGGCGGGCTGGCGCGGGAATATCTGGCGGCGGTAGAGCATGTGGTCGGGGACCAACCTGGCGTCATGGCGATTTCGATCGAGGCGGATTGCGACCGGTCCGGCAAGCAGGATGAAATCTGCGCCGCAGCGGATGCGGTCGATCAGGGCGATGGCGTGGTTGTGGTGACCGATCTGTTTGGCGGCTCGCCGTCCAATCTGGCGCTGCGGGCCTGCCAATGTGCCAATCGGCGCATTCTATACGGGGCCAATCTGCCCATGTTGGTCAAGCTGGCCAAAAGCAGACAGCTGAGCCTGCCGGATGCGGTGTCCCGCGCCATGGAAGCGGGGCGCAAATATATCGACAGCCGGGTGATCGGAGGAGATCCCCGGCAAGTGTGATCGACGCCCACAGGAGAAGCGTCGGACAGGATTGAGGCAGCCCCCCATCAGGGCGGGTCTGCAGGGAGGATAAGAGAGAGATTCATGACTGAGATGATCAGCCGCGAATTGCGAATCGTAAATGAAAAAGGCCTGCACGCGCGGGCCTCTGCCAAATTGGTCGAGGTGGTCGAGGGCTTTGATGCCCGCGCCGAGATATACCGTGACGGCATGTCTGCCAGCGGCGACAGCATCATGGGGCTTTTGATGTTGGCAGCCGCCAAGGGAACCACTATTGAGGTGCAGACCTCGGGACCGGATGCAGCGCCGCTTGCGGATGCTGTGCAGGCCCTTGTTGCCGACCGTTTCGAGGAAGACTGCTAGGGCGTGATTTGCGGCCCGGCTGGGAATGGCACGCCGCCTGTGGGTTTCACCACAGGCCTCAAGAACGGAACCGCAGGCGCATGGTCGAAACTTCGCATGCATCCCCCGTGACCAAGGGGCGGGACCCCGGCAGCAGCCCGGATCGGATCCGCGGCAAGGTTCGGCAGGCGCAGGTTGAAACGCCTGCAGATCAGTCGCCTGATGATGCACCCTATGACAAGCGAAAAGTCAGCTACGCCAACACGTTCACAAACCCGTGGAAGGCCAACACGATCCGCGTGATGGAATGGCTGACCGGTAAGATCCCGCTTTTGCGCATGGTGCGCCGGTTTGAACGGATGGGGGCCGCCGAAGGCCAGGCCTTCTGGAGCCAGGCGCTTGGCATTATGGGCATCACGCTGCGCACTCCGGCGGAGCAGATCGCACATATCCCGGCCAGTGGTCCTGTGATTATTGTCGCCAACCACCCGCATGGCCTGGTGGATGGCATGGTTCTGGCGGAATTGATCGGCAAGGTGCGCACGGATTACAAAATCCTGACCCGCAGCCTGCTGACCGGGGTCAAGGAAATTGACCCGTTCATGATTCCCGTACCGTTCCCGCATGAACCGGACGCACGAGAGCAAAGCCTGAAAATGCGGGCGGAGGCCATGGCGCATCTGAAGGATGGCGGGGTGATTGTGCTCTTCCCCTCGGGCGTGGTGGCGCATTCCGAAACCTGGTTTGGCCCCGCGGTTGAGGCAGGCTGGAATCCGTTCACGGCAAAGATGATCCAGCGGTCCGGCGCGACCGTGGTTCCGATTTATTTTCCGGGGCAGAACAGCCGCGCCTATCAGATCGCCAATAAACTGTCCGCAACGCTGCGGCAGGGGCTGCTGATTCACGAGGTGGTTCATGCGTGCAAACGCCCGCAGAAACCTGTGGTCGGTGCGCCGATCTCTCCTGACGAGGTTAAAGGATTCGCCGGTGGCCAGCGCGATTTTGTCGCCTGGCTGCGGGACAAGACATTGGCCCTGCGCGAAGACTGAACAGCAGTGGCAGGGCCGGTGCAGGCCCTGCACTCTGGCGCGGGTTAGCGGGTCGGGACCGGCGTTTCCCCACGATAATCGTAAAAACCGCGTTGGGTTTTGCGCCCCAGCCATCCGGCTTCGACATATTTGGTCAGCAGCGGGCAGGGGCGGTATTTTGTGTCTGCCAGCCCGTCATGCAGCACGTTCATGATCGCCAGACATGTGTCTAGACCGATGAAATCCGCCAGTTCCAGCGGCCCCATCGGGTGGTTGGCCCCCAGTTTCATCGCTTTGTCGATCGACGCGACCGAGCCGACGCCTTCATACAGGGTATAGACTGCTTCGTTGATCATGGGGATCAGGATGCGGTTCACGATAAAGGCGGGGAAATCTTCGGCGCTGGCGGCGGTCTTGCCCAGCGATTCCACAACCTTGAAGCAGGCGTCATACGTGGGTTGGTCCGTGGCGATGCCGCGGATCAGTTCGACCAGCTGCATCAGCGGCACCGGGTTCATGAAATGGAACCCCATGAATTTTTCGGGCCGGTCCGTGCCACTTGCGAGCCGGGTGATGGAAATAGAGGATGTGTTTGAGGTCAGGATCGTGCTCGGTGTCAGATCGGGCAGCAGGGCTTCGAAAATCTTGTGCTTTGTGGCTTCGTTTTCGGTGGCCGCTTCGATCACCAGATCGGTTTGTGCCACTTCGGGCAGGGCAAGCGAGCCCCGGATCCGCAGCATCGCAGCGTCGCGATCCTCGGCGCTGACCTTTCCCTTGCTGACCTGCCGGTCCATGTTCTTGCCAATCAGCGCGGTTGCCTTGTCCAGAGCATCCTGGCTGATGTCGTTCAGAACAACGTCATAGCCCGCCAAAGCCATCACATGAGCAATCCCATTGCCCATCTGCCCGGCGCCGATCACGCCAACCGATTTGATTTCCATGTAACAGCCCCTGTGCAGCGCGAATGCTCGATATGTGGGTCAGAATAGGCCTGCTGTGCGCCCAACTACAAGGGAGGTGATTCAACTTCGTCCTGCATTGGAACTTTAGCCTTTTCGCAACTGGTCTGTGTGATTCTGTTCTACGGGTGAAAATTGAGAGGTGGGTGCCATGACGTGCCATTCCGGGGGGCCAACGGCCCTGGAATACTATCCGTGTCGATACGGCAATTCGCGCGTGTTGTTTCGCGGACCCCGCAGTCAGATGACCGGCGATTACATCGCCTTTCTGGGCGGGTCTGAAACTTATGGACGTTTTATTGCGGATCCGTTCCCATCCCTGCTGGAACGGGATCTGGCGATTGAATGCGTCAATTTTGGTGCGGTGAATGTCGGGATAGATCTGTATCTGAATGATCCCTCGGTGCTGGAAATGGCCAGCGGCGCGGTGGCCAAGGTGATTCAGGTGACCGGCGCGCAGAATATGTCGAACCGGTATTACATGGTGCATCCGCGCCGCAATGACCGGTTTTTGCGCGCCTCCGAACGGTTGGAGGTTCTGTATCCCGAGGTGGATTTCACAGAATTCCATTTCAACCGCCACATGCTGAGTCGCCTATGCGATGTGTCTCAGGATCGTTTCGAAACCGTTGTGGATGAGCTGCGCCAGTCCTGGGTCGCACGTATGAAACACATTCTGACCATTTTGCGCGGCAAGGTGATTTTGCTGTGGTTTGCCGATCATGACATTCCGTCCGGGAATGAACTGACGCTGGGCAGTGATCCGCTTTATGTCACGCGCGCGATGTTGGAAACTTTGCGCCCGCGGGTGCAGGAGCTGATCGAAGTCACCTGTTCCGAGGATGCCCGTATGGAAGGCACCAGCAACATGGTTTTCAATGAGTTCGAAGCCTGCGCTGCCGCAGAACTGATGGGGGCCCTGGCCCACCGTGAAGCGCGCGATGCGGTTGCGCCGGTCCTGCGCCATATGATTGGGCGTGGCCCCGCGCTCTGAGGGGCCGCCCACTTGACCCGCCTGACCGTAGGCGCTTCCTTGGGCGTATGAAAAAACCAATTTTTATGCGCGTTACGGCGGTCCTGACCGGGGCCGCCTTGGTGCTTTTTCTGGGGCTGCGCGTGGCGGCACCGCAGATTTTTGTCCTGAAGAACGAGGGTTTCCCTGCGCCCCTCTGGCCTGCGCCGGGGGTGTTTGCCACGGTTGATGGCCCGGCATCTGCTGTGCCCTTGATTGGGGCTGTGTCTGAGGCTGCGCAGGCGCGATTTCACAACAGCAAGGGGCGCGCCCTGCTGGTCAACAGGTACGGGGAGGTCGCCGGGCTATATGGTCCTGGCATCACGCCCGAAACCCGGCTGAACTCTTATTCTTTGGTCAAGTCTCTGGTGGGGGTGCTGGTCCTGAAGGCCGTTTCTGATGGCCACCTTTCAGGTTTGGATATGCGGCTGCGCGCGGTGTTGGGGCCGGAGGTGCCGGACATCACCCTGGACGAAGCCCTAAGCATGACCAGCGGGTTGGTGTTGGAGGGCGAGCCGCCCAAGGACGAAAAGACCGCGCCGCTGGATGATGCGGATTTTTCGCCCTTTTCACCGGTGGCGCAGATGCACGCCTATGGCATTCAGAACATCCTGCCACGCCTACAGATTGACCCGGCCCGGCGTGGCACATTCCACTACCAAAGCGCCAATACCGCGTTGCTCGGGCTGGTGGTCGAGGCCGCCTATGACCGCCCCTTGCCGCAGATCCTGTCAGATCTGATCTGGTCACCCGCAGGCGCAGCCCCGGCTCAGTGGCGGATGACGCCAGAGGGGCAGGGGGTGTCGGCCTATTGTTGCCTTTACGCCCGGCCCTATGACTGGTTGCTGGTGGGGCGGTTCCTGCTGAGGAATGGGGACAAAGACGCCCCTTTCCTGCGGGGGGATCTGTGGCAAAGCTGGATCCTGCCGGATCTGTCAGCAGAGGCACGGGGCAAAGGCGTTTATGCATGGCAGATCCGTCATGACATTCTGGACCGTGAAGGCGCGGTAGCGCAGGGCCCGTTCGCCTATATGATGGGGCATGGCGGGCAGATGGTCTATCTGCTGCCCTTTCTGGATGCGGTTGTGGTGCGTTTTGGCGCGCAACCGCAGCTGTTGCATTCCACGCTCTACGAGTTGTTCCCAGACGGGTGAGCAAAAGAAAAGGCCCGCCGGGGTGGCGGGCCTTCTGTGTTTTGATAACAGGGCGGGTTAGCCCAGTTTCCCGGTCATTTCGGGAACCGCGTCGAAGAGGTCGGCAACCAGGCCGAAATCGGCAACCTGGAAGATCGGGGCTTCTTCGTCTTTGTTGATCGCGACGATGATTTTCGAATCTTTCATGCCGGCAAGGTGCTGAATCGCGCCCGAGATGCCCACGGCCACATACAGGCCCGGAGCAACCACTTTACCGGTCTGACCCACCTGCCAGTCGTTCGGCGCATAGCCCGAATCAACCGCAGCGCGCGACGCGCCAACGGCGGCGCCCAGCTTGTCGGCCAGTGTCTCGATCAGTTTGAAGTCCTCTTCGGAGCCGACGCCACGACCACCGGACACAACCACGCCAGCCGAGGTCAGCTCGGGGCGGTCGCTTTCGGCAACCTTGTTTTCGACAAAGGAGGACAGGTCAGACGCTGCGCCGCCAATGGTTTCGACAGCAGCCGAACCACCGGTGCCAGCCGCGTCAAAGGTCGAGGTCCGGAAGGAGATGACCTTGGTCGCGTCCGAGGATTTGACGGTCTGCATGGCGTTGCCGGCGTAGATCGGGCGCTCGAACGTGTCGGCGTCGACCACGGCGGTCACATCGGTCAGAACCATCACATCCAGCAGGGCCGCAACGCGGGGCAGGATGTTTTTCGCATCGGTGGTGGCGGGGGCCACGATGTGGCTGTAATCGCCAGCCAGGCCAACCAGCAGGTCTGCGGTGGCTTCGGCCAGACGCTGGGACAGGCCCGCATCTTCGGCACACAGCACTTTGGACACACCGTCAATGGTCGCGGCTTCGGCAGCGGCATCCGCAGCGGCGGCACCGGCGCAAAGAACGGTCACATCACCGATCGCCTTGGCAGCGGTCACGGCCTTGGCGGTCGCGTCCATGGCCAGGGCGCCATCATTCACTTCGGCAAGCAGAAGAACAGCCATCTTACACAGCCCCCGCTTCTTTGAGTTTCTCGACCAGCTCGTCAACCGAACCAACCTTGATGCCGGCGGCGCGCTCGGCGGGCTCGGCGGTTTTCACGATTTCCAGGCGCGGAGTGACGTCGACGCCGTAATCGGCGGCGGTTTTCTCATCCAGCGGCTTTTTCTTGGCTTTCATGATGTTGGGCAGCGAGGCATAGCGCGGCTCGTTCAGGCGCAGGTCAACGGTGATGACAGTCGGCATCTTGACGTTGATGGTCTGCAGGCCGCCATCGACCTCACGGGTGACTTTGGCGCTATCGCCGTCGATATCCACCTCAGAGGCAAAGGTCGCCTGGGACCAGCCCAGCAGCGCCGACAGCATCTGGCCGGTGGCGTTCAGGTCGTTGTCGATCGACTGCTTGCCGCAGAGCACGAGGCCCGGCTGCTCTTCGTCGACCACGGCCTTGAGGATCTTGGCAACGGCCAGGGGTTCGATGTCGGTGTGAACATCATCCGCCGCCACAACCAGGATCGCGCGGTCGGCGCCCATGGCCAGCGCGGTACGCAGGGTTTCCTGCGCCTGCTTGACGCCGATGGAAACGGCGACGACCTCATCGGCCTTGCCTGCTTCTTTCAGGCGGATGGCCTCTTCGACGGCGATCTCGTCAAATGGGTTCATCGACATTTTCACATTGGCGAGATCAACACCCGTGCCGTCCGCTTTTACACGAACTTTCACGTTATAGTCGATCACGCGCTTGACAGGTACCAGTACCTTCATTTGCGGTTCTCTCCTTGAGTAAGCACGGCCCGCGCCGCGCGCTATTCCCTCACGCAGGGTGATAGCCCGCGCAATGCGAGGACAACAGAGCAAAATCGTCACGTTAGCGCCAAAGGACGTCGCGTTTGCTATCAAGTGGGGGGAAATGTCGCGTTCGAATTGGTGAAAAATATCATGCCATTTTCACCAATTTGCAGATTCGGCCAGGCGTGGCTGGCCAAATCAGGGGCTTTTGCGCCGGGGGAGGGCGGGCCCTCCCCGTGATTCTTCAGGTAAAGCGATTGTCGCGGGGGAAGCCGCGCGGCGCCATGCGTCCGGTTCCGGCGCGCTTGCCCTGCCATTCGCTCAGATCGGTTTCGGTGCGGGTGCGCCCGGCCGGGTCCAGCCAGGACAGACCTTCGGCCAGGGTAAAGGTGCGGGCGTCCGACAGGCCGCCATCCTTGTATTTCTGCAACCGCACACCTTTGCCGCGTGCCATTTCCGGCAACTCGTCCAGGCCAAAGACCAGCACTTTGCGGTTCTCGCCCACCACGGCAACCGCATCGCCATCCACGGGTTTGCAGACCAGCGCGCGGGTGTCGCCGCGCACATTCAGCACCTGTTTGCCGGCACGGGTCTGGGCGACCACTTCGGTTTCAGGCACGACAAAGCCGTCACCGGCGGTCGAGGCCAGCAGCAGCTTGCCTTCGGGGCGGTGGATGAACAGGTCGAGGATGTCGACCTCGTTGGGCAGATCAACCGTGATGCGCACCGGTTCGCCCATGCCGCGTCCGCCGGGCAATTGGCTGGCCTGCAGCGTGTAAAAACGCCCATTGCTGCCAAAGATCAGCAGGCGATCGGTGGTTTCCGCGTGGAAGATAAAGCGCGGCCCGTCGCCATCCTTGAACTTCAGTTCCCGGTTCAGGTCGATATGACCGGTCATGGCGCGGATCCAGCCCATCTGCGAACAGACCACGGTGATCGGCTCGCGCTCGATCATGGCTTCCAGCGGGACTTCCTCGGCCTCATTGGCTTCGGCAAAGCTGGTCAGGCGATGGCCGCGGGCGTGATCCTTGCCAAAGCTCTTGCGCACCTCGCGCAGTTCCTCGGCGATGCGCTGCCATTGCAGATCGCCACTGGCCAGCAGATCCTCCAGCCCGGCGCGCTCTTCCATCAGCTTGTCGCGCTCGGCCACCAGCTCCATCTCTTCGAGGCGGCGCAGGCTGCGCAGGCGCATGTTGAGAATAGCTTCGGCCTGGATTTCGGTCAGGCCGAGCCCGTCACCATCGGCGGGGGCGGGCGACACATAATCCGCCTCGGACGTGGCGCGGACAAAATCGCGCCCCCAATCTTCGCGCATCAACGCGGCCTTGGGGTCGTCATCATAGCGGATGATGTCGATCACGCGGTCAAGGTTGAGGAAGGCAACGATCAGGCCCTCCAACACTTCCAGCCGGTGGTCGATCTTTTCCATCCGGTGACGCGAACGGCGGATCAGAACGTCGCGGCGGAAATCAAGGAAGGCGCGCAGCACCTCCTTGAGCGAGCAGACCTTGGGCGTGACCCCGTCAATCAGCACGTTCATGTTCAGGCTGAACCGGGTTTCCAGATCCGAATTGCGGAACAGGATGTTCATCAGAACATCGGGATCCACATTCTTGGATTTGGGTTCCAGAATCATGCGGATGTCATCGGCGGATTCATCGCGCACATCGGCGAGGATCGGCACCTTTTTGGTCTGGATCAGCTCGGCGATGCGCTCGACCAGTTTGGATTTCTGCACCTGATAGGGGATTTCGGTGACCACGACCTGCCACTGGCCGCGTCCCAGATCCTCGACCTCCCATTTCGCGCGCAGGCGGATGGATCCGCGCCCGGTGCGATAGGCGTTGGCGATGTTTTCCCTGGGCTCGACAATCACACCGCCGGTGGGGAAATCCGGCCCCGGCACATAGTTCAGCAGCGTGTCGTCGCGCGCATCCGGGGTCTTGATCAGGTGTTGGCAGGCGTCGATCAGCTCTCCGATATTGTGCGGCGGGATATTGGTTGCCATGCCCACGGCGATCCCGCTGGACCCATTGGCCAGCAGGTTCGGATAGGAGGCAGGCAGCACGCTGGGTTCTTCGAGACGGCCATCATAATTGGGGCGGAAATCCACCGCGTTTTCGTCCAGCCCATGCAGCAGGGCCTCGGACATGATGGTCATGCGCGCTTCGGTGTAGCGGCTGGCGGCGGGGTTGTCCCCGTCGATATTGCCAAAGTTGCCCTGACCGTCGACCAGCGGGTAGCGGATGGTGAAATCCTGCGCCAGACGCGCCATGGCATCATAGATCGCCGCGTCGCCATGGGGGTGGAAATCCCCCATCGTGTCGCCGCTGATCTTGGCGGATTTCAGGAACCCGCCCGAAGAGCTGAGCCGCAGGCGGCGCATGGCATACAGGATCCGGCGATGCACCGGTTTCAGCCCATCGCGCGCATCAGGCAGGGCCCGGTGCATGATGGTCGACAGCGCATAGGTCAGATAGCGTTCGCCCAAGGCACGGCGCAACGGTTCCGACGGGTTCTGCGGGTTCATATTGGGGTCGAGCGTATCGTCATCCATAGATGAGGTGATACCGCCCCCTCTGCGCACCGTAAAGCGAAAGCCCGTGGATAACCTTGATCGGCCCCGGATCCGCTGCGGATTTAGCAGGAAACCGCGCCGTTTTCCCCTTAGCATTCTGTCGGAAATCGCTTAGAAGCGCCGCATAGGGTGGCCGCTTGGGGTTTGCGCGGTCGTGAATGGTGGATGGGTCGTGCCGTAATGTGTGCGCGTATCGTGGGAGCGTTTGTATGACGCGAGTGATTCTTGTGACCTTTGGGTTTTTGGGTTGGGTTTGGTTTGAACTGTCAGGCGGGCGCGATTTTCAGCCGGGTCAACATGGTGTGCAGCTTTTGGCAGCTGCGCCTGTTTCAGAACAAGAGATAGTGGATGTGCCGGGTCAGCCTGAGGTCGCGCGGTCCGGTGGGATGGGCATGACGCTGGCGGATGTGACGGCGCTGAGCCAGGCCCGTCAGGGGCCGGTGATTGTGACGCCCACGCCTCAGACTGCGGCGCTGGTCACGACGTCGCTGCGCCTGCCGGTGCTGTCGCAGGGCTCTGCGGTGCAGCCTGCGCTGGATACGGCCTCGGATGCTGTGGTGGTGCCTGTGGCCGCTGCGCCAGAGGTCGATTACCGCGTTGTCACCGGCAACCGGGTCAATCTGCGCAATGGTCCGGGGACCGGGTTCAGCCCCATTGCCCAGCTGCTGCGCGGGCAGGAGGTGGAAATCCTACGCGAAGACAGCTCTGGCTGGGTGAAGCTGCGCACATTGGAAGGCAGCCGGGTTGGCTGGATGTCGGCCTCGTTCCTGATCGGCGCAAACTGACCTGACGAAATCTGGCGCGGGGGTTTTGTGTGCTGCGTGACTGGCCTACATCATGGGCCATGACTGATGCTCCGACCTCTGCCCGTTCCATCCTGATCACCGGTTGTTCGTCTGGTATTGGCGAAGACGCCGCCCATGCGTTGCGCGCACGGGGCTGGCGGGTGTTTGCCTCGTGCCGTCAGGAACAAGATTGTGCCCGGCTGCGCGCCGCCGGGTTTGAGGCGCCGCAGCTGGATTACACCGACCCCGACAGCATCCGCCGCGCCTTGGCCGAGGTTCTGGAGGCCACGGGCGGGCGTCTGGATGCGCTGTTCAACAATGGGGCCTATGCGGTGCCCGGCGCGGCAGAGGATCTGCCGACAGACGCGCTGCGCGCCATTTTTGAAACCAATGTGTTTGGCTGGCACGATCTGACCTGTCAGGTGATTCCAGTGATGCGGGCGCAGGGGCATGGTCGGATCATCAACCATTCCAGTGTGTTGGGCATGGTGGCCCAGCCCTGGCGCGCGGCCTATAACACGACGAAATTTGCGATCGAGGGTTTGACGGATACGCTGCGGCTGGAGCTGCGCGACACGCCGATCCAGGTGGTGACGTTGAACACCGGCCCTGTGACCTCGCGCATCCGGCAAAATGCGATCCCGCATTTTGAACGCTGGATTGACTGGCGCAATTCGCCCCGTGCCGCGCAATACGAAGCCAAGCTGATCAAGCGCCTGTACCAAGACAGCGGCCCGGATGCGTTTGAATTGCCGCCCTCGGCGGTCAGCGCCAAGCTGGTTCACGCGCTTGAGTCCAAACGCCCCCGGCCACGCTATTACATCACCACACCGACCTACCTGATGGGGGCTGCGCGGCGTCTGCTGAGCACGCGCGCGCTGGACTGGTTGCTGGCCAAAGGCGGGTAAGGCGCAGCCCCTTTGGTGCAAACTGACGCAGGCACAGATCGTCTGCGGGCTTCGCTTTTGTGGCGGGGGGCACTATGTCAGGGCCTAACTGCCGCAAAGCCAAGAGGCCCCCATGCTGAATGACCCGCTTTTTATCGTTGTCCTGATCTCGGTCCTGGTGGTCCTGGGGATCCTGATGTTTGGTATCGGATCCTTTGCCCGGGGAGGGGATTTCAACCGCAAATATGCCAACAAGGCGATGCGCTGGCGGGTGATTGCGCAGTTCATTGCGGTTGTGCTGATTTTGGGCTTTGTCTGGATCCGGGGAGGAAACTGACGTGATCGTACTGAACAAGATTTACACCCGCACCGGGGACAAAGGCGAAACCGCGCTGGGGGATGGATCGCGGGTGGCCAAATATGCCGACCGGGTCGAAGCCTATGGCACAACGGACGAATTGAATGCGATTGTCGGGCTGGCGCGGCTGCAGGCCGAGGGCGACATGGATGCGGCGCTGAGCCGGATCCAGAATGACCTGTTTGATCTGGGGGCCGACCTGTGCCGCCCGGATATGGAAAAAGATGCGGAGGCCGAATACCCGCCGCTGCGCATGGTCGCATCGCAGGTGGATCGGCTGGAGGCCGAAATCGACACAATGAACGCCCGGCTGGAGCCGCTGCGCAGCTTTATCCTGCCAGGCGGATCGGTGCTGGCGGCGCAGTTGCATCAATGCCGGACCGTGGCGCGCCGTGCCGAACGGCTGAGCGTGGCCCTGTCCAGCGCGGAAACCGTGAACCCGATTGCGGTGAAATACCTGAACCGCCTGTCAGACTGGTTTTTTGTCGCCGGGCGCATCGCCAACGACGACGGCCGCAGCGATGTCTTGTGGGTTCCGGGGGCGAACCGCTGAAGGCGGCGCGCTGTCCAGTGGACAGCGTGGCCCCCGGAAGGGCGAACCGCTGAAAGCGGCGCGCTGTCCAGTGGACTGCGTGGTCCCCGGAAGGGCGAACCGCTGAAGGCGGCGCGCTGTCCAGTGGACAGCGTGGCCCCTGGAAGAGTGAACCGCTGAAAGGGACGCCAAATTCCTTTCAAGGAATTTGTCACCGTTGCGCTGGGCTGTCAGTCCAGCGCCTTGACCTGTAACCAGACGCCGCCTTCGGGGCGTAGGGTCAAGATCATCACTGGTTTCGGCGCGCGTCCGGTGACTGGGGCAAATTCGAACCGATCCAGCAGCGTGGCCAGAACGATCACTGCTTCTTGGATGGCAAAGCTGGCGCCGATGCAGATGCGCGGCCCGTCGCCAAAAGGCAGATAGCTATAGCGTTCGGGGCGGGTGTCCCCCAGCCAACGATCCGGGTCGAACGCATCCGGGTTCGGCCAAAGCAGCCGGTTCCGATGCAGGGCATAGATGGGCAGGATCACCGTGTCGCCTTTGCGTATCTCTCTCCCGCATAGCTCATCCGGGCCCTGAGCCGTACGCGACAGCATTCCCGCCGGGGGGTAAAGCCGCAGGGTTTCTTCGGTGATGGCGCGGATCAGGGGCAGTTTGTCCGGGTCTGCGGGCCTGTCCGGGGTGATCCCGGCCGCTCTGACTTCGGCGCGGGCGCGGTGCTGGATCTCGGGGTCGAAGGCCAGCAGATACAGCGCCCATGACAGGGTCAGCGCCGTGGTTTCATGTCCGGCGACGATGAAGGTCAACAGGTTGTCGCGCAGCTCTGCCGTGTTCATGCGTCGCCCTGTTTCCGGGTCTTCGCCAGCCAGCAGCAGATCCAGCAGGTCCGGGGTCGAGGCTGCTTTGCGGGCGGCGCGGGCCTCGATCGCCTGATCGGCCACCTGTTTCATCCGCGTGACCGCCCCAGCGGAAAACATGCGTCCGGGGCGGGGCATCCAGTCAGGAAAGCCCAGAATGTCGAACAGGGAAATCTTGCCTGCTTCGGCAATATACGAGTCAATCGCCCCATGCACAGCGGCGCGGTCAAATCCCTTGTCGCCAGAAAAGGTGACGTCGGAAATCACGTCAAAGGTCAGCGCGACCATTTCCGCCATCATATCCACCGCGCGCCCATCTGAGCGGGCAATTTTCTGCGCGGCACGCTCTGCGGCACGGGCCATGATCGGGGCAAGGTTGCGCGTGTTGCGATGGGAAAAGGCCGGGGCGGCTGTGCGCCTTTGCCAGCGCCAGTGAGCATCCTCTGCGATAAACAGAGAGTCCCCGATCGCCGAGCGCAGCAGGTTCTTTGTCACCACGGATTTCGGGTAATTGTCCAGGTTTTCCAACAGGATCCGACGGTTGGCAGTGGGATCCATCACCATGTGCCACCGCTTGCCGGTTTTGCCGGACACGATGGGCTGGCGAGTGGCAATGTCGGGGATGATGGACAGGATGTTGCGGCGCGCTTCGCGCAGGCTTTCCAGAATGCCCATGGGGCGCGTTGTCAGCGCAACATGGGCAGGCAAAGCGGGGGCCAAGGGGGCAGGTCTGTGCATATGGCAAAGATAGGCCGGTCCTGCGCCTTGGCAAAGCGGGGATTTGCAAGCGTCGCATCGCTGAGGTATCGACGGGGCGCTGTGTGCCGGTGCTAACCACCCGGTGGATCAGAAACAGGGGAGTGGAATGATCCGAAAACTAGTGTGTGTTATGCTGCTGGCAGGTCTTGCAGCCTGTTCGCAAACGCCGCCCGATCTGGAACGCCCGGTCGTTGCACTGGGGGATTTCAAACTGGGCCATTCCGAGGTCGCCGCCCCTGATCCCAAGGCTTTGCTGATCTCGCGCCAAGCCACACCCGAAGAATGGATTGCCGAGGTGGATCGCGCTATGGAGGCGCGCTTTCGCCGTTTTGATGGCGGTAAATTCTATCACCTGGGCATCAAGGTCGAAGAATACTCTTTGCCGCCCCCTGTCGTGCCGGGCAAATCCGCTTTGGCGCTGGCTGTGACCGTCTGGGATGATGCATCGCAAAGCCGTTTGAATGAACAGGCCGAGCCCATTCATGTGATCAAGGTTTTCGAATCGCGCATCACCAAAACCCGCGAAGATCAGATGCGCGGGCTGGCCGAAGAGGCGGCGCTGGTGTTGGAAAAATGGCTGCGCAAACAGCAGGTTGAACAGGGCTGGTTTGGTGGACCCCCGTCCGATTCTGAGGCTGCCCCGCAGGAAGAACAGCCCCAGGACGCAGCAGAAGACAGCGCCGAGGGCTGATTTGCCCGCTGCTTGCGCAGGGGGTGGCTGCCCTGTCCGTTGTTTTGCGGATGGGCGGGCCGGTCGCTGCGCGCCTGTAAACCTTTGGAAACGTAGGCAGGTCGGGGGATTTTCCCCGGCTCAAACGCCCTTGTTCTGTCCGGCGTAACGGCAATTCTGGTTGTGAACATCATTTGCTTGATTTTTCCGTCGATACTCAATAAACGCCCGGCGATATGGACCGGGTCATAAGGCCCCAGAAACTGATGTGAGGCATCTGACGAGATGGCAAAGGAAAAGTTTGAGCGCGGCAAGCCGCATTGCAACATTGGCACGATTGGTCACGTTGACCATGGTAAGACGACGCTGACAGCTGCGATCACCAAGTATTTTGGTGATTTCAAGGCGTATGACCAGATTGACGGT
>JAOASD010000014.1 GCA_025210265.1 Pelagimonas sp. | reverse complement strand
CCCCCCCCCCCCCCCCCCCCCCCCCCCCCCCGCCCCCCTCAGTACTATAGCCCCCGCCGGCCGCGGACGCCGCCGCCGCGCCCCCCCGCCCCCCCCCCCCCCCCCCCCCCCCCAGATATGGACGTCCCACACTGCCCTGCTAGGGTAGCCCCATCAAAATCACATTCAGGGAGCTTTTACATGAATATCCTCTGGCTGGGCCACGGATCCTTTCGCATTGAAATCGGGGATCAGATCCTGCTGATCGACCCATGGCTCACTGGCAACCCGATGATGGAAGACCAGGACAGCGCCGCCGCGACCAAAGGCGCGACCCAGATCCTTGTCACCCATGGGCATTTCGACCACACCGCCGATATTGTCGAGATCTCGCAACAGACCGGCGCGCCCGTCACCGCCATGTATGAGCTGGCCCAACACCTGTTCGCGCTTGGCGCTGTCGAAGGCCACGCTTTCAACAAAGGCGGCACACTGCAATTTGGCGATGTGTCGGTGAATATGGTCCCGGCCTCGCACAGTTCCTCCATCGAGGTCGATGGGCGCGCAGCCTATATGGGAGCCGAGATCGGCTATATCCTGCGCGGCGAAGGCCGCTGCCTGTATTTTTCCGGCGACACCACGGTCATGGCCGACATGGACTGGATCGGGGATTTCTACAAACCCGATATCGGCATCCTGTCCGCAGGCGGCTATTTCACCATGGATATGGAGCTCGCCGCCTATGCGGCCCGGCGCTATTTCGATTTCAAGACCGTGATCCCCTGCCATTACCGCACCTTCCCCCTGCTGGAACAATCCGCCGAGGCGCTGGCCGACGGGCTGCCCGGCGTGGATGTGATCGAACCGCAGGTGATGACCCCCATCACGCTATAATCAGGTTCAGACCCCAACAAAAAAGACCCCCGGCACGATGCGCGGGGGTCTTTCCTTGTCTTGCGGCACCGGCCCAAAGGACCGGAAAAGACTTATGCCTCTGCGGCGTCTTCGCCCTCTTCGCCTTCTTCGGCTTCGGACGAACGCAGACCCGACGGAGCCGAGATATTGGCCACAACAAAGTCACGGTCGATGGTCGGCTTGGTGCCGGCCGGCAGCTCGATCGCGGAAATGTTGATGGTGTCGCCCACATTCAGACCGGTCATGTCAACAACCAGCTTTTCGGGGATGTCACCGGCGGTCACAACCAGCTCGACCTCGGGGCGGACAACGGTCAGAACGCCACCCTTTTTGATGCCGGGGGCCGCTTCTTCGTTGATGAACTCAACCGGGATGAACAGGTTGATTTTCGAAGTGCGGCGCAGGCGCATGAAATCAACGTGAGTCGGCAGATCTTTGACCTTGTCGCGCTGCACGTCGCGGCAGATCACGCGCACGTCTTCCTGGCCTTCAACCTGCAGGTTGAACAGGGTCGACTTGAAACGGCCTTTCTTCAGGCGCTTCAGCAGTTCGTTGAAGGGGATGTTGATGGCCAGCGGGGCCACGTCGCCACCGTAAACCACACCCGGAACCAGACCGTCACGACGTGCCTGACGAGCGGCGCCCTTGCCTGTCCCCGTACGTTCCTGAGCTGTGAGATCGGGAATCTCATTTGCCATGATATTTCTCCATTTGATAAACCGGGGTGCCTCCAAGGCTGTCACCCCGCATGAAGCCCGCGCGATAGACCGGTTTGCCCCGTTTGGCAAGGGCTTTCCCTGCCATCACGCTCAGGGCGCATCCATGGTGGGTTATAAACCCACCCTACCGATCTGCCGTAAGGTGGGTTTTCAACCCACCGTCCCATCCGCCAAAACGCGCATGTCACAGCGGCCAGAACAACGGGATCAACAGCGCCGACAAAACCCCGATGCTGATATTCAACGGCAATCCGACCTTCAGGAAATCGGAAAACTTGTACCCGCCCGGACCATAGACCAGCGTGTTGGTCTGATACCCGATCGGCGTGGCAAAGCTGCAGGACGCTGCGACCATCACCGCCACCACCAGCGGGCGCGGATCCACACCAATTTCCTGCGCCAGCGAAATCGCAATCGGCGTGACCACCACGGCCACCGCATTGTTGGACACCGATTCCGTCAACACCGAGGTCAGCACATACACCGCCCAGATCAGCACCGGCGGCGGCAGAGTCGCCATCCAGGGCGCGATAGACTGCGCAATCAACTGCACCGCGCCCGTGGCCTGCAACGCCGCACCAATGGCCAGCATCGCAAAGATCAACGCCAGCAGGCGTCCCTCGACAAAGGAAAACGCCTCATCCGCATCAATGCAGCGCGACAGCAGCACAGCCGCCACCGCGATCACCGTCAGGGACAGGATCGGCGCAACCCCCAGCGCCGACAGCGCCACGATCCCAACCAGCGCCACCAGCGCGATGGGCGCATGGCTGCGGCGGAACGCCCGTGCCGAAGGCTGGGTCACATCGACCAGATCCATTTCATCCGCGAGGCGCTGAATGTCATCCGGCGCGCCTTCCAGCAGCAGCGTATCGCCCACGCGCACCACCAGCTGATCCAGCTGCCGACCGATATTCTGGTTCCGGCGATGCACCGCCAGCGGATAGACCCCGAACCGACGACGCAGGCGCAGCGCCCCCAGGCTGCGCCCGATCATCTTGCAGCCCGGCGTGATCAGCACCTCGACAGTCGAGGTTTCCTTGGCCGAAACCTGATCCACGCGTTTCAGCGATTTGTTGCGCTGCAGGCTCAGCAATTCGGTCATCTGGGTGCGCAGAACCACGCGGTCCCCGACCTGCAGTTCGACCCCATCCATATTGCGGCGCAGCGATTCATCACCCCGGATCACGTCGATCAATCGCACACCGTCGCGCTTGAACAGCTGCACGCCCAGTACTTCGCGCCCAATCAGATCGGATTCCGGGGGGATCACCGCCTCGGTAAAGAATTTCATCTTAGAGCGGTCCGACAACATCCCCGCCATGGACGTGCGCTCGGGCAGCAGGTACCGCTGGGCCACATAGATATAGGCCATGCCGAACACCACCAGGATCAGCGCCAGCGGCGTGACCTCAAAAATAGTAAAAGGCGCAAGCCCCTGCGTGCGCGCCACACCATCCACCAGCAGGTTGGTCGATGTGCCAATCAGCGTGGTTGTGCCCCCAAGGATCGCCGCATAAGACAGCGGAATCAGCAATTTAGACGGCGCAACACCCAGCGCCTTGGCAATCTGCACAAAGACCGGCAGCATGACCACAACCACCGGCGTGTTGTTCATAAAAGCCGAAGCCACAACCACAACAGCCAGAATCCCCGCCATGGCGATGCGGGGCCGGATCGCCACCTGTTCCTGTGCAAAACGCGTAAATACATCCAACGCGCCTGTGCGCACCAGCGCCCCCATGACGATGAACATCGCCGCAATGGTCCAGGGGGCAGGGTTGGACAGCACCGACAACGCCGCCTCATAGGGCAGAATGCCCAGCAAAAGCAGCGCGGCCACGCCGCCAATCGCGGTGACTTCGACCGGGTAGGTTTCGCGCACAAACAGCACGAACATGATGATCACCACGGCCAGGGCGACGCCCGCCTGCCCTGTCTGGCTCAGCTCGATCCATTGCATTGCGGTCAGATCCTTGCCTCTGCCAAATTCAAACTCGAAATCGCGGTGCCGATGAATGGCCCCTTTGCGCAAAGACGCATTCTGGCAAAGCAGACGCCCCCACACAAGAGCGCGCACAACCCGAGATCAGTTGAGGACAGATCTGTGCTCTGACCGCCTGGTTTCAGAACAAGCCCCCGAAAAATGCCTAAAGCGCAGGACCGGATTGTTGCAACCGCCCGCCCTGGCGCACCATTTCAATGCGGGTGGCCTTCCCGGTGCGATCATCTGTCTCAACATAAACGCCGGACAGGGTGGCCTCGCCTTTGGCGGGCTGAAAGCGGGTCTTGCTCATGCCCGTCACGAAACGGCGGAGCGGTTCGGCTTTTTCCATGCCGATCACACTGTTGTAATCGCCGCACATGCCTGCGTCGCTCAGGAAAGCCGTGCCGCCGGGCAGGATCTGCGCATCGCCTGTCGGCACATGGGTGTGGGTGCCGACCACAAGGCTGGCGCGCCCGTCGCAAAAATGGCCCATGCCCATTTTTTCGCTGGTGGCCTCGCAGTGGAAATCAATCAGCACCGCCTGCGCCTGCCCTGCCAGCCGCCGCAGTGTGTCATCCGCCGCGGAAAACGGATCGTCAAAGGCGCGTTTCATAAAGACCTGACCCAGGATCTGCGCCACAAGCACCTTGCGCCCGCGCCGATCCTCAAACAACGCCGCGCCGCGCCCCGGCGCCTGTTTGGCAAAGTTGATCGGACGGATGATGCGCTTTTCCCCTTCGATAAAGGTCAGCATGTCCTTTTGGTCAAAGGCATGATCGCCCAGCGTGACCACGTCGGCCCCCGCCTCCAGCAGCAGCTTGGCATGTTCGCCCGACAGGCCCATCCCATTCGAGGCGTTTTCGCCATTGACCACGACAAAATCCAGCCGCCAGTCTTCACGCAGCTTGGGCAGGCGCTCTGTGACCGCGGCGCGCCCCGCGCGGCCGACCACATCTCCGAGGAACAAAATCTTCATGGGACAGTGCGATAGTCCGGTCTGACCGGGATTTGAAGCCCCCAGACAGGAAAACACCGGTTTCACAGGCCGCGCACCCGATCCGCCAAGGCGCGCCCCAGGGCGTTTTGCCAAAGAAAGCGCCCTGTTACGTCGGTTATTCGCAGCGCAGCGCGCGGGCAATGGCCTCGGCGCTATAAGGGCCCAACGCGGTCGATGCGGGGGTCGGCTTCAGCCGGGTGGCCTGCACATGACGCCAATCGCCAGAGGCGGTGATCAGCTCAGGGCCCGTGCCGCAATCGCGGATGCCGCCTTCGATATAATCCCAGCCAATGCGGTGATTGGTCAGCCCCTTGGCGCTGGCAATCTGGGTCAGCATCCCGCCATCAAACCGCCAGACCCGCAGGATTTTCGCCAGATGCGGGCGGTCGATATAGGCGATCTCGATCTTGCCATCGCCATCCAGATCCGCCGCCCCGATCGGGGCCAACCAGCGGTTGCGCTGGCCAATATGCGGCGTGGCGGCGATTTTTTCACCGCGCCCATTATACACCGACAGCTGCGCGCCGGTCTGAAACTGGCTTTCAACCGTGATCACCTCAGCGCAGCTATCCCCGTCCAGGTCAGCCAACCGGGGGCGAATGTCTTCGAAAACCCTATCATCAGAAAGGGTTACTGTTGTTTTCCGGCCATCCCCAGCGATCAGCGTCAGGCTGCGATATTCAATATCATCCCCCAGAACCCCATGCGGATAGGCCCGCGTGGGATCGCCATATTCTGCGCTCACCGGGCAATCAGAGGCCGCGGCAGCCCCGGCCAGACCCAGGCTCAACGTCACAATCGCGCCGCGGACAAACCGTTGCAGCAGGCGGATGGGCGGACGCGGCGCCCCGGTCTGGCCAAAGCGCATCATCAGATCTGCTTTTCCGGCAGCTGCACAACCAGCCCGTCCAGCGCGTCAGTCACTTTCAACTGACAGGTCAGACGCGAGCGGCCCGGCTGGGGTTCAAAGGCAAAATCCAGCATGTCCTCTTCCATCGGATCAATCGCGGGCAGTTTTTCAACCCAGTCAGGATGGACATAAACATGGCAGGTCGAGCAAGCGCAGGCACCGCCGCAATCGGCATCAATGCCGGGGATATTATTGTCGCGCGCGCCTTCCATCACGGTCAGACCGGGGGCCACGTCGACCACATGTTCGGTTCCGTTATGCTCGATATAGGTGACCTTCGCCATTTTCTCTAGCTCCTGTTTCGACTTGCTTTTAGTTAGGCCGCCCCCAGCCGCAGTGCGAGTCTTTTTGCGGCATATCCACGGGTCAGATGTCGCACTCGGGGAATAAAATGGCGCATCGTACAGGCCTGTGGCCATTTTGCCGCTTTTCCCAACGATCAGGCCCGGTTGCCCCTGGTCCCGATCACCTGATTCTGCGCGCCCCCGGCAAGAAACAGCTGATACACCCCGCCAAAGCCCCATGAACTGATGTGCTGCGGCCACGCAGCTGACCCCGCCCGCCCGCGCCCGCTTTGCAGGTGCGCTCAAAATCGCTACCCTGCCGCCAGATAGCATGGCACGTCAGAGGCCCGAGCAGATGAAGCGCAGATTTGCCCCTTTTGCGGCGCTGGCCCTTGCGGCCTGCGTCCAGCCTGATCTGGCCCCCTCCGTGGAGCGGTCAGAGCAGGTGCTGACCACGCCCGCCCCCCTGCCCGAAGACATCACAATCGCCGCAGTCGAAGCCCAGGTGGACAGCGCGCTTGCCCCGCTTTCCGAATCCGCGCCGGTCCGATTGACGCCAGCCCAACCCGCCCCGCCGCTGCCCAGCGCGCGCCGCCAGTGCTGGGCGCGCGAACAGATCCCGGCCCTGACCGAAAATGTCATCGGGGATGTTTTGGTGCTGCAGGCCGAAATCGCGCCCGATGGCACGGTGCTGCGCCCCCCCGTCTATCGACGCGGCCCGGTGTCCCGGATCGTCCGCCCGAAATCAGAACTGCGTTTCGAAGCCGCCTGCCCCGAGGAACAAACCCCGGAGTTCACCGCATCGCTGCAACGGGCGCTGGCCGCGCGGGGGTATTTTGGCGGCAACATCACCGGACGCTATGATGCGCCGACCTCGGCAGCTGTGCGGCGCTATCAAGCAGACCGGGGGCTGGACAGTGACAAACTGTCTTTGGAAACCGCGCGGTCTTTGGGATTGATCAGCGTTCAGGCCTCAGCCGGCTAACCCATCAGACATTGCTCACAAACGCAAAAAGGCGCCCATACAGGCGCCTTTTACGATTGGTATGGTCTACCTCGGATGCAGGAGACCCGTCTGCAATCAGCCGTCTTCCAGGCTCAGCGCGACAAAGCGCGGATCGCCGCCGCGGCGCACCAGCAGCAAAATGAATTTGCGCCCCGCCTCTTTCGCATCCGCCACACGGTCCTGCAGATCCTGCAGCGTCAGCACCGCGCTTTGGCCCGCTTCGGTGATGATATCCCCTGCGCGCAGCCCTTTTTCAAACGCGGGCGAGGTTTCATCCACATCCAGAACCGCAAGGCCCTCAATGCTGTCGGGCACATCGCCTTCGGCCCGCATTTCCGGGGTCAGCGGGCTGAGAGTCAGGCCCATCAAATCCATGCTGGAGGGCTCTTCCGGCGTCGCAGGGGCGGCGGCGGGCACAGCGCCTTCGGCCTCTTCGCGGCGGCCCAGCGTGATTTTCAGGGTCTCAGTGCTGCCGTCGCGGCTGATCACAACCCGAACAGTTTTGCCAACCTGAGTATTGGCCACAACACGCACCAGCTGACGCGTATCATCCACCGTGACCCCGTCAAAGCTGATGATCACATCGCCTGCCTGCATACCGCCGTCCTGGGCTGGCCCCTCCGGCACATCGGAGACCAGCGCGCCTTTGGCCTCATCCAGGCCCATCGCTTCGGCCATATCTTCGGTCACATCCTGAATGCGCACACCCAGCCAGCCGCGGCGGGTTTCGCCAAATTCCTTCAACTGGTCGACCACCCGCGTCACCACGTTCGACGCCATGGAAAAGCCGATCCCGATCGAGCCACCATTGGGCGACAGAATCGCGGTGTTCACGCCGATCACCTCGCCATCCATGTTGAACAGCGGCCCGCCCGAGTTGCCCCGGTTGATGGCCGCATCAGTCTGGATGTAATCGTCATAAGTCCCACTAAGCGCGCGGTTACGGGCCGACACGATCCCGGCAGAGACAGAAAACCCCTGCCCCAGCGGGTTACCCATAGCCATGACCCAGTCACCCACACGGGCCACATCGCTGTCGCCAAAGCTGACGAATTTCAGCGGGCCCTCGGCCTCGACCTTCAGCAGGGCGATATCGGTGTTGGGGTCGGTGCCAACCAATTGCGCCGGCAGTTCGAACCCTTCGAAAAATTCGATCTGGATCTCATCGGCGCCTTCGATCACGTGGTTGTTGGTGACGATAAACCCGTCCTCGGAAATCACGAATCCCGACCCAAGGGCCGAGCTGCGCCGGGGGCGGTTGCCATCCCCACCACGATCCTGAAATTCGCGGAAGAAATCCTCGAAAGGCGAGCCTTCGGGGACGATGCCCTGCGGGCCGGTACGCCCAGCCACGGTTGTGGATGTGGTGATGTTCACCACCGAGGGGCTGATGCGTTCTGCCAGGTCCGCAAAGCTTTCAGGGACGCCACGCGCCTGTGCCATCACTGTCTGGGACAAGATCACGATCATGGACAACGTAGCCAGCCAGAACAGCCGCAAGGGCGTCGCGTTCTGCCGGGCAAGGGCGAGGGATTGAGCTTTCACTTGGAACTCCTTGTCTCTGCCAGAGGGCGACGCCCAACGCGCCACCACCTGCCTCCTGTCGGTTACTCTGACAAAGATAGGTGCGGATGCGCAACACCAAAGGCGGGAAACCCCGACCTCACGAGAGTGTTATAGGAGAGGAGTGTTAAATCTTTGTGTTCCGGGCAGATCCTAGGGTCGGGATCCAGACCCAGATACCGAAAATGAGGCCACGTCACCGGGACACTCAAACCCAAAACAGGATGTAGGGTGGGTTTTTAACCCACCGCACCGATATTATACCCAGTCGCCTGCAAAACCACGCGGCACCATCAGGATGTCGCGATCGACCGTGTTGATGTCACGATGCCCACACAGCGCCATGGAGGTGTCCAGCTCTTTGTGCATCAGCTCCAGCGCCTTGGTCACGCCGGCCTGCCCCATCGCGCCCAGACCATAGATATAGGCCCGCCCAATCCAGCAGCCCTTGGCCCCCAGGGCTGTGGCTTTCAGCACGTCCTGACCAGACCGGACACCGCTATCCAGATGCACTTCGATCCTGTCGCCCACCGCGTCCATGATCGGCTCCAGCGCACGGATCGAGGACAGCGCCCCATCCAGCTGCCGCCCGCCATGGTTGGACACCACAATCGCGTCAGCGCCCACATTGCAGGCCTCCAACGCATCGCGCGGGTCGATGATGCCCTTGATGATCAACGGGCCATCCCACATCTTACGGAACTCGCGAATACGGTCCCAGTTCAACGACTGGTCAAAGCTTTCAGCGGTCCAGGTGGTCAGCGAGCTGGCATCAGTCACCCCCTTGGCATGACCAACAATATTGCCAAAGAACCGCCGCTTGGTCCCCAGCATCCCCAGCCCCCATTGCGCCTTTGTCATCATATTGGCGACGGATTTGGGCGTCAGTTTAGGCGGGGCGGACAGCCCGTTTTTCAGATCCTTATGGCGCTGCCCCAGCAACTGCAGATCCACCGTGATCACCGCAGCCGAGCATTTGGCATCCTTGGCACGGTCAAACAGACGCTGCATGAAATCATCGTCTTTCAGGGTATAAACCTGCATCCAAAAGGGGTTGTCGGTGTTTTCCGCCACGTCCTCGATCGAACAGATCGACATGGTCGACAGGCAATAGGGCACGCCAAAATCGCTGGCCGCACGCGCCGCTTTGATTTCCCCATCCGCGTGCTGCATCCCCGTCAACCCAACCGGAGCCAACGCCACAGGCATGGCCACATCCTGACCAATCATCTGCGTTGCCGTGCTACGCCCCGCCATATCCACCGCCACCCGCTGACGCAGATAAATCTGGTCGAAATCGCTGCTGTTTTCGCGAAAGGTCTGTTCGCTCCAGCTGCCGGATTCGCAGTAATCATAGAACATGCGCGGCACGCGGCGCTGATAGATGCGTTTCAGGTCTTCGATCTCTGTGATGACAGCCATGCTGCGATCTCCGGCTAAATTGGTTACCTTTACTTACCAATTTAGCAGAAAAGGCGCAAGACGCGACGTCACCGCTTAAGGGGCTGTTCACCCAATTGCCTTAGAAACAGGCAGAACAGGACGCGGTTCACAGGCAGCCAAAGGAGGCAACCCAATGAAAGGCATGGTCTTTACCGAACTTCTTTCCATGGCCGAGGGCGCGATTGGCGAAGATGCCGTCGATGATATTTTAGACGAACTGCCCCTGTCCAACGGCGGGGCCTACACTGCGGTGGGCAATTACCCCTGTAGCGAACTGGTCAGCATCGTCGTCAAAATCAGCGAGGTGTCCGGCCTGCCGATCAACGATCTGCAACGCGCTTTTGGCGGATGGATGATGGAACGCTTTGCCGCGGGCTATCCGCAATTCTTTCAGGACAAGACCTGCGCATTGGAAATGCTGGAAGCCATCGAAAACGAGGTGCATGTTGAGGTGCGCAAACTCTACCCCGATGCGGAACTGCCCAGCTTTGAAACCGAACGCACCGGCCAGGGCCAGCTGCGCATGACCTATAGATCTGACAGGCCGCTGGTCGCATTCTGCCATGGGCTGATCGAAAGCTGCGTGGCCCATTTCGGACAAAAAGCCGACATCACCGTCCAGGACCGCACCCCCGATGGCCGCAGCGAGGCCGCGTTTGACGTGGTCCTGACCGGCTAAGCGCATGGGGCCCCCGACCCTCAGCAGGCCCGAGGATGGGCGCGTCTCCCGTCGGCGCTATGAACGGGAAAAACACGCGCGGGCCGAGGCCGAAACCCTGCTGGAACAACGCTCCCGCGAAGTATGGGAAGCCAACCAGGCCCTCAAAGCTCAGGCCAACAGCCTGGAGGAAATGGTCAGCGCCCGCACGGCGGAACTTGAGCAGGCCAAACAACTGGCAGAACAGGCGAATGAGGCCAAAAGCGCCTTTCTTGCCATGATCAGCCATGAAATCCGCACGCCGCTGAACGGTGTGCTGGGGATCACCACTGCACTGGCCGAAAGCGATCTGGATCCAGGTCAGCAGGAAATGGTCGGGCTGATCCTGAATTCAGGCGAAACCCTGCTCAGCCTGCTGAACGATCTGCTGGACCTGACCAAGATCGAAGCCAACAAAATGGAGCTGGAGCTGCGCCCCACAGACCCCGCCACTTTGCTGCGCGGCGTTGCGCAGATCCATGGGCAACGGGCCGAAGACAAAGGGCTGCGCTTTGGCCTGCGCATTGACGGGCCGCAAAACGGGTTGTTCATGCTGGACCCGACCCGCCTACAGCAGGTCGTGGCCAATCTGTTATCCAACGCCATAAAATTCACCGATACCGGGCATGTGACCCTGCTGATCTCAATCGGGACAGAGCAACTGCATATCGCGGTCGAAGACAGCGGCCCAGGCGTTCCCGCCGAACAGCGACACAGGCTGTTTTCTGCATTTTCACAGACAGATGCCTCAATCACACGCAAATTTGGCGGCACCGGGCTTGGGCTCGCCATTTCCCGCAGATTGTGCCGCATGATGGGCGGGGATCTGGTGTTTCAGCCCGTGGATCCCTGCGGCGCGCGTTTTGTGGCCAGCCTTGCGCTGACGCCTGCCGAAAGCGGGCTCACCGCCGCAACCGCCACACAGCACGCCGACCCCGGCCCCCTGCTGCGCAGCCGCCCCTGGCGCATTCTGTCAGCCGAGGACAATCGCACCAACCAGCGCGTCCTGCAGCTGATGCTGCGCCGCTATGACATCGCCCCGGTGATTGTGGAAAATGGTGCCGAGGCCGTGGAACAACACTGCGCCGATCCGTTCGACATGATCCTGATGGATGTGAATATGCCCGAAATGGACGGGCTGGAGGCCGCGTCGATGATCCGCGCATTTGAGGCCAGCCGCCCGCAGCTTGGCCGCGTCCCGATCATCGCGCTCTCCGCCAATGCCATGACCCATCAGGTTGCCGATTATCTGCGGCAGGGAATCGACGCCCATGTGCCAAAACCCGTCCGCCGAGAGGAGCTGGCCAGCACAATGGCCGCGCTTTTGGACAGGGCACATTTGGACAGGGCACAGCCCCCACCGCCCGAGTAGTGGCGCTTTGCCTTACGTCACAGTCCCAGCCCCAACAGGACAGGCGCAAGATGTATCAGGCGAAACCCGCGCGGGAAACAGCCGTCGCGCGTCGCCCCCTTTGCGCCCGGTCAGATCTGGAAAAAAGGCAGCCGCGCAAGGCTCACCCCCACGCGCCACCTGTATGCAGGCCCGTATTCAGGCGCGATGCGCGCCGCCAGCCAGCCCCGCAACAAAATCCAGCACCTCGGCCACGGGTTTGCCCGCTGCGATTTCACTGACAATGGCAGAGCCCACAACGCAGCCATCCGCCACACCAGCAATCGATTCCGCGGTTTCCGGGCTGCGAATGCCAAAGCCGACAATGACCGGCAGATCGGTCTTCGCCTTGATGCGCGCCACTTCGGGGGCCACATCAGCGGCCTCGGCGGCGGCGGCCCCGGTGATCCCGGTGATCGACACGTAATAAACAAAGCCCGAGGTGTTCTGCAGCACTTTGGGCAGGCGCGCGTCATCGGTGGTGGGCGTCGCGAGGCGGATAAAGTTCAGGCCCGCAGCTTGGGCCGGCAGGCACAGCTCTTCGTCCTCTTCCGGCGGCAGATCGACCACGATCAGCCCGTCAATCCCCGCCTCTTTGGCATCTGCCAGAAAGGTATCCACCCCCCGGCTGTAAATCGGGTTGTAATAGCCCATCAGCACAACCGGCGTCTCTGCATCGGTTTCGCGGAAATCGCGCACCATCTGCAGGGTGCGCTCCAGCGTCATGCCGGATTCAAGCGCGCGCTGACCGGCCAGCTGAATGGTCGGGCCATCGGCCATCGGGTCGGTGAAGGGCAGGCCCAGTTCGATCACGTCCACACCTGCGCCCGGCAGGCCTTTCATGACCTCCAGTGCGGTATCGTAATCCGGGTCACCCGCCATGATATAGGCGACAAAGCCCTTTTTGCCCTGGTCCCGCAGCGTGGCGAATTTGGCGTCGATCCTGGTCATGGGCGCTCCCTCTTGCGCAGAAATCCGGTGTTAGGATCTGTTGCCGGAACTGCGGAGGAAAAGCAATGGCTGACGAAAAATGCAAGGATGTGAAAGTTTTTTGACACGGGTCAAGGCGGGGGCTGCACCGGGCGACTAAGGAAGGCGTGTAACGTGAAAGGATATTGCATGACCACGGCTTCTGCCCCCAAAACGCCAGCTTCCGCTGCCAAGACGACGACATCGCCACGCGCGGCCAATAGTAAGGCACCGGTGGCAGAGACTGCGAAACCTGCCGCAGCGGCCCCTGCGAAACCCGCGCCCAGCCCCGCCGCGAAACCCGCAGGGACACCGGTGCCGACCACCGCTGCCGCCCCTGCTGCTCCGGCACAGGCAACTGCTCAGGCCGAGGATGCGCAGAGCACCACGCGCCACCCCACCCCGGATGAAATCCGCCGCGCCTTTGAGACCGGCGAATATCCCTACAGCAAGAAACTGTCGCGCCGCGCCTATGAAAAGCAAAAGGCCGAACTGCAGGCAGAACTGCTGAAGGTGCAGCTGTGGGCGCAGGAGACCGGGCAGAAATTTGTGCTGCTGTTTGAGGGCCGCGATGCGGCGGGCAAGGGCGGCACGATCAAACGCTTTACTGAACATCTGAACCCGCGCAGCGCCCGTGTTGTGGCCCTGAACAAACCCACCGATCTGGAGCGCGGGCAATGGTATTACCAGCGCTATATCGAACATCTGCCGACCGCCGGTGAAATCGTGCTGTATGACCGGTCGTGGTACAACCGCGCGGGAGTCGAACGGGTGATGGGGTTCTGCGAGCCGGGAGAATATCTGGAATTCATGCGCCAGACGCCCGAGCTGGAGCGGATGATGGTGCGATCCGGCATTCGGATGTACAAATACTGGTTCTCGGTCACGCGCGACGAACAGAAACGCCGCTTTGACAGCCGCGAGACCGATCCGCTGAAGCAGTGGAAGCTGAGCCCGATCGACAAGGCCAGCCTGGGCCGTTGGGATGACTATACCGAAGCCAAAGAGGCGATGTTCTTTTACACCGACACCGCCGATGCGCCCTGGACCGTGGTTAAATCCAATGACAAAAAGCGCGCCCGCCTGAATTGTATGCGCCATTTCCTGTCGACGCTGGATTATCCGGGCAAGGATCCCAAGATTGCCCGTGGTCCCGATCCGCTGATCGTGGGCGGGGCGAACCATGTGATCCACCGCTCTGATCATATTCTGGGCACCGCGCTGCATCCTGACGCACGCAAAAAAGGCTAAGCCTTTTTTGACCGATGCGCCCGGCCTGCCTGGGCGCATTGGCCTTCTGCACCGTTGTGAATCGCGCCCCTTGTCGCCATAAGGGGCGCGAAACGCGTCTGGAGGGTGCATATGCAGATCTTTGTCGGCCTCGGGAACCCCGGCTCGAAATATGCGGGGAACCGGCACAATATCGGCTTTATGGCGCTGGATCGCATTGCCGAGGATCACGGGTTTTCTCCGTGGAAGACCAAGTTTCAGGGCCAGATCTGCGAAGGCCGGCTGGGGCGCGAAAAGGTGCTGCTGCTCAAGCCCGAGACCTTCATGAACCTGTCCGGCCAATCCGTGGGCGAGATGATGCGGTTTTACAAACTGACCTCGCAGGATGTGACCGTGTTCCATGACGAGCTGGATCTGGCGCCGGGCAAATGCCGGGTGAAAATGGGCGGCGGTCATGCGGGGCATAACGGGCTGCGCTCGATCCATCAGCATATCAGCGAGGCCTATCAGCGCGTGCGGTTGGGGATCGGACATCCCGGTCGCAAGGAACTGGTCGCGGCCTATGTGCTGCATGATTTTCACAAGATGGATCAGGATTGGCTGGACGATCTGATGCGCGGGATCTCTGACGGCGCGGCGGCCTTGGCCGAGGGCGATACGGGCAAGTTCCAGAATGCTGTGGCGCTGCGGGTGAACCCGCCGCGCTCTTCCGGGTCTGGTAAGAAAGCAGAAAAAGAGACCAAGGCCCCTGCCCCCAAACCAGCCAAACCAGAGCCAGTCGAGGACAATCGCAGCCCGCTGCAAAAGCTCGCGGACAAATTTCGCTAAGCGAAATTTGCAGGTCGCGCCTGATCGCAACGCCCACAGGACGCCAACAAAAAAAGACCCCGCAATTGGCGGCCTGCCCATTACACGAAATAGTACAGCATTGTGCGCTCGCGCGACTAGAACATCGCAACGGCGAACACCTGCCCGCAGATTTCTTCTGGGGCTGTTTACTTTGGGCGTCGAAAATGCGGTCAAAAGGGCCATCCATATTCCCGATGCAAACGCCCGCTTCCGATTGAATGCCGCAGAATATTCAATATGGAAATCTAGGCTCAGGACCCATTGATTTGCAACGCTCAGTTCGCCAGATTTTGTTCTAGGCTAGGCATATGCCCACAGGAATAGTTTTCTATTTCAAGGGCATATAACGCAGGCTGGGGCAAAATCTGGCGAACCCGTCATGCCAAAGGCATGCCATTTTGTTGGCACCCCTCCGGGGTGACGGGCATGGAGAAATGCACGCTCTCATTGGCGTGGACCTCTTGCAATGGCAACCAGCCTTTTCTGCGAAATCCAAACCACTGATACCGCGCATTTTTCCATGCTGAGTGCCGCAACTCAATGAGTCCTGAGCCTAACCCCGCGCATTGACGCGCGGCAGGGTTTCAATCACAGGCTGCCTTGAGAGCGTGAGGACTTGTTGTGGTTCCGCAGCCGCGGAACCACCTGAAAGACATGTACTGACCGAAGTGGTCATGTCGGTCCGCATAGGCGGATTTCCGTAAACCTGCGCCCGCGCTTTAAGGCTGTTGCCGTGTTGCGGTTATGATTACGTCACGGATATTTACACCTTGCGGCTGGGCGTACATGAAAGCGGCCGTGCGGGCGATGTCATCTGCTTGCAGGGCACCGCCCATGGCCTCTTTCCAATCCTCATAACCATCGATGATGTCCTGGCTGGTCGTATGGCCCAGAAGCTCGGTTTCAACTGCTCCGGGGCAGATCGCCATGACGCGCACGCCGGTATCGGCCACCTCTTCACGCACGTTTTCACTGATCGCGGAAACAGCGAATTTAGTGCCCACATAAGCCGCGTGGTTGGGGAAGGATTTCTTACCGGCAATGGAGGAAATGTTGATGATCGTCCCGTGGTTGCGGGCTTTCATATCACCAAGAACCGCCTGCATTCCGTTGAGCAGAGCCATGACATTGACATCATACATCTTTTGCCACTCGATCGGGTCTTGAGTGTCGATCTGTCCCAGCAGCATCAGCCCAGCATTGTTTACGAGACAATCAACGGCACCATATTCCGCCTCAGCTTCGGTGATGGCCGCACGCAATGCCGCCGCATCCGTCACATCGACCTTGCGGCACATGGTTTGTGGCAGGCCAAGCGCCTCGATTTTTTCAACGCGCCGTGCGACCAGAAGCAGGGGATGCCCCGCTTCGGAAAACCGCTGCGCGATGGCCGCACCGATCCCCGAGCTTGCACCGGTAACAACAACCAAACCTTTGTCCTGAACTGACATGACTTTCTCCAGATATGATGGGCAATGAGCCGATTTTCATTCCTGATTAAGATAGAATATGTCGGGGATTTCCTGAATGATGGTAGCTCTCTAAAACTTGCTCATTCCTATCAAAGGCCTCTCTTCTGGTTGGAATTGAGCACCGTTTCATGATCTTTTGCATCATACCGAACGAAGGAGCACAGGCCTTGACCGACTTGAAGATGATAAAAGACCGATACGGGTTTGCTCCCGGTGCTGGTTACGTGGAAACCAACCTTCCATCGGTCCGTTTCTTTTGGTCAACCGAGCCCGTGCCGCGCGCGCCCTTGATCTACAATGCGGGGATTGTGTGGATTCTGCAGGGCCGAAAGACCGGCTATCTCGGGGAGCACGTCTTTCAATATGATCCTGATCACTATCTGGTTGTCAGCCTGCCGTTACCGTTCGATTGCGCAACCTTTGCATCGCCTGAAGATCCGCTGCTTGGTCTGTTCGTGAATGTTGATCCGACAGATCTGCATGAGTTGGCACCGTTGGTCCGACCAGGCACAACCTGTTCGAAGAAAGCCACCACGCTAGGCCTGTCGCCCGCTGAGGCTGATGACGACATTAAGGGGGCAATTGACAGGCTGCTGAAAACTCTTTGCTCAGACACGGCCAGCAAAGCGCTCGGTGCGGGGATTGTTCGTGAAATCGTCTTTCACGCGTTGAACGGTCCGCATGGGGCAGCGCTGCAAGCACTGGCAAACCCGGATTCCCATTTCGACCGTGTGGGACGCAGCATCGTAGAGATCCGCGAGCACTACCAAAAGAACATCGACATCGCTTCACTCGCCGCAACAGCAGGCATGAGTGCGCCGGTGTTCTTTCGCGCTTTCAAGAGCATCACTGGTTTGTCACCATTGCAATATATCAAAGCCACGCGCCTGAACCGTGCGAAAGGGCTGCTGATTGCGGGCGGAATAGGCGTTGCCGACGCCGCACATCAAGTTGGCTACGAAAGCGCCGCGCATTTCAGCCGTGAGTTCAAACGACATTTCAAGGTCAGCCCCAAACAGGCCCAAGCTGCCGGATATCAACCTATCGACATCTGACGGGCACAAATCGGTGAGAGCATGTCCTAGCGAGAACTCTTTTTTCCAAGTTCATGCGGCACCCCCCACTGAGGTTTCCCCAAAACTTGCTCCGATGGATACGAAACCACCAATGTGAGCCGTCATTCACCAATCACGCAGCATTCCGCACTTTGGGCTCACAGCGGTCATAGCGCGTCGCGCCCATAAAATTCCAACATTCCGTTCAAACAAACAAGGCCCCGCCAATGGCAGGGCCTTTCTTTTTGCTTTCCGCCGGTTATTCGACGCTGCGCCCTTCGGGGCCGGTCATGTCGAACCCCAGATGGCGGGCGACGGTAAAGATGTCTTTGTCGCCGCGACCACACATGTTCATGCAGATGATGTGATCCTTGGGCAGCTCGGGTGCGATCTTGGCCACATGGGCCAGCGCGTGGCTGGGTTCCAGCGCGGGGATGATGCCTTCGGTTTCGCAGCACAGCTGGAAGGCGGCCAGCGCCTCTTTGTCGGTGATCGCCACATATTGAGCGCGGCCAATATCGTTCAGCCAGGCATGTTCCGGCCCGATGCCCGGATAGTCCAGACCGGCCGAGATCGAGAAGCCCTCGAGGATCTGGCCATCATCGTCCTGCAGCAGATAGGTCCGGTTGCCATGCAGCACCCCCGGACGCCCGCCGGTCAGCGAGGCGCAGTGTTGCATTTTGTCATCCACACCTTTGCCGCCTGCTTCGACGCCGATGATCTGCACACTGGCATCATCGAGGAAGGGGTAGAACAGGCCCATGGCGTTGGAGCCACCGCCGATCGCGGCGATCAGCGTGTCGGGCAGACGGCCTTCGGCCTCCTGCATCTGGGCCTTGGCCTCTTTGCCGATGATCGACTGGAAATCGCGCACCATGGCCGGGTACGGGTGCGGGCCCGCCACTGTGCCGATGCAGTAGAACGTGTCGCGCACATTGGTCACCCAGTCGCGCAGCGCGTCGTTCATCGCATCCTTCAGTGTGCCACGGCCCGAAGTGACGGGCACGACCTCGGCACCCAGCAGGCGCATACGGAACACGTTGGGGGCTTGGCGTTCAACATCATGCGCGCCCATGTAAACCACGCATTTCAGGCCGAACTTGGCACAGACCGTAGCGGTGGCCACCCCGTGCTGACCTGCGCCGGTTTCAGCGATGATCCGGGTTTTGCCCATGCGCCGCGCCAGAATGATCTGCCCCAGCACATTGTTGATCTTATGCGCGCCGGTATGGTTCAGCTCGTCGCGCTTCATATAGATTTTTGCACCGCCCAGACGCTCGGTCAGGCGTTCGGCAAAATAGAGCGGGCTGGGACGGCCAACATAGTGTTTCCAGAGGAAATCCATCTCGGCCCAGAAACTGTCATCCGTTTTGGCTTTTTCATACTGCGCCTCAAGTTCGAGGATCAGCGGCATCAGGGTTTCGGACACAAAGCGCCCGCCGTGAATGCCGAACCGGCCCTTTTCATCGGGGCCGTTCATGAAAGAGTTGAACAGATCGTCAGCCATGGCGCTTTCCTTTACCGTCTTGGCCCTATCGGGGTCTTGGGCCTGTCTACGTCAGAGCTAGGGCAATTGGAAAGTGCGAAAAGCGTCAGGGCGCCGCAACACTGCGCTCTAGCGCCGGGTAACGCAGCGCCAGGGTCAGGCCGCGCATCACAAAGGACACGCATAGCGCCAGCCACAGCCCGTGATTGCCCAATACAGGTGTCAGCGCATAAAGCGCGGCGAAATAGGTCAGCGCAGACAGCACCATCATATTGCGCATATCGGCAGTCCGTGTCGCACCGATAAAGATCCCGTCCAGCATGGTCAGCCCGATCTGCAGGACCGGTGCGGCGATCATCCAGGGCAGGTAGCGCCGCGCGGCGGCCTGCACCTCGGGATCTTTGGCCAGCAGATCAATAGCAAAGGGACCAATCAGCGCAAAGCCCAGCGACAGCGCCACGGCAAAGCCCGTCGCCCACAGGGTTGTCATCCGCACCGCGCGGCGCAGGCGCGCCAGCCGCCCGCTGCCATAGGCCTGCCCGACCAACGCCTCTGCCGCATAGGCAAACCCGTCCAGCGCATAGCCCGTCACATACAGAAACTGCAAAAGCACCTGATTGGCCGCCAGCGTGGCGTCGCCAAACTTTCCGCCAAACAACAGGAAGGACACGAATATCGCCTGCAGCAGCACAGACCGGATCAGAATATCGCCATTGACCATGGCCATGCGGCGCAGCTTGGCCCGGTTCAGAACCAGATCCAGCACCCGCCAGGCCGGGCGGCGGAACACGTCGCGGCACAGATACAGCCCCAGCGCCAATGCGCTCCATTCCGCCAGGAAGGTCGCCAGTGCGACCCCATCCACGCCCCAGCCAAATTGCAGCACAAAGATCAGGTCCAGCGCCACATTCAGCCCGTTCATCCAGAATTGCAGGATCAGCACGTCGCGGGTGCGCTCTTGGGCGATCAGCCAGCCGGTCATGCCATAAAGCGCAATCGCCGCAGGGGCAGACCAGATGCGGATCTGCAGATAGGCGCGGGCCAGATCCTCGACCTCGGGGCTGGCAGGGGACACAAGGAACGCCCCGGCAAAGATCGGGGTCTGCAGCAGGATCAGGCAGGCACCTGCCACCAGCCCGATCAGCGTGGCGCGGGTGAACAGCGCCGCGACCTCGTCATGATCCCCCTGCCCCAGCGCCTGCGCCGCAAGCCCGGTGGTGCCCATGCGCAGAAACCCGAAAATCCAGTAAATGCCGGTCAGAATGATCGCCCCGACCCCGACGGCAGCGATGGGTTCCGGGCTGGGGATCTGGCCGACCACCCCGGTATCCACCACGCCGATCAGCGGCACTGTGATATAGGCCAGCAGGATCGGCAGCGCGATCTTCAGGATCCGCCGATGGGTGATCGGGTCGCGTTCGGCCTGGGTCGTCATGCGTGTTCAGCCCGGTCTGCGCGGCATCAGGAAATGCGCATTGGCCTGCGCGTAAGGTCGGTCGCGATTGTCCTGCCAGGCTTCGGTCTGGACGCTGGCATAGCGCCGCCCCAACCGGGTCACGCGGGCGCGGGCATAGGCATCGCGCGGCTTGCCAGAGCGCAGGTAATCCACAGTAAAATCAATTGTCTTCGGCAGGCGCGGCAAGCCGCCCGCCGCCAGGGTTTCCACGTCCAGCGCACCGTCTTCGATGTCTTTGCCCAGCCAGGTCCAACTGAGCGTGATCATCGCCGCCATCTCAAGAAAGGCCGCTGTCACACCGCCATGCAGCGCCGGCAGAAACGGGTTGCCGATCAGCTTTTCGTCAAAGCCCAGAACCGCCGTCACTTCATCGCCCCGGCGTTCAAACGACACCCCAAGATACCCGATATAGGGCACGCTACCGACCAGCGCGTTCAGCGCATCATCCCGGCGCTGCTTGATCTGCTGCGCGGGATCTGGCGTCGCCTGGTTCATGATGCCCCCCCAACCGTAAACGTGCCCGCCCCGGTGGCCACGGGTTGATCGGTGTTTTCGTCAAACGCCGTGGCGCGCACAAAGGCGACCGAGCGCGTGATGTGATAGCATTCCGCCCGCGCGGTGATCGCCTGCCCCGGTGTGGCCGCGCGCATATAGTCGATCCGCAGATCAATCGTGGCGGTTGCTGCGGGGGATTTCGGGTGGCTCATCACCGCCGCCCCGCTGCAGGTATCCATCAGTGCCGACACCGCCCCGCCATGGATCACCCCTGTCTCTGGGTCGCCGACGAATCGCGGATCATAGGGCATACGGATTTCGGCCAGCCCGTCTTCGATCCGGGTGATCTGCATCCCCAACGCTTTGGAATGGGGGATGAGTTCGATAAATTGCTTGGCAATGGCGGCCTTGTCTGCGGTCATGGCGGCCTTCCTTTTGGCGAAAGAAGCGATGCCAACAGGGGTGTCAGCTTTGCCATGTGAGGTCAATCCAAACGTCATCCGCACCGATTTTGGCCGCAAATCGCGCTACGTCACACCTTGCTCAGGCTGTTGCACCCTTTGGGGCGAGCGCGTAACCTGCCCTGAGGACAGGGGGGCAGCATGAGTGACAACCGGCTCAATTTTAAGGAGATGTGCGCGAAATTCGATGTGACCCCGCGCACCCTGCGATATTACGAATATATCGAGCTTCTGACGCCGGACCGCGAAGGCCGCGCCCGCTATTATGGGCCCCGTGAACTGGCCCGCATGACCCTGATCCTACGCGGCAGGAAATTCGGTTTTCAGTTGGAAGACATCCGCCAATGGCTGATGATCTATGAACATGAAGGCACCGAGGCCCAGATGGAAAAATGGGTCGACATGGCCGATCGCCAGATGTCCGAATTGAAAGAGCAGCGCGCCCAAATAGACGAGGCCCTGGCCGAGCTTGCCGCTCTGCGCGACGAGGTCGCCGCCGACCTGGCGGGCTAAACGTCCCCTTTTGACAGAGCTGAAACAGCGCGCCCCGCATCATATGCGACGGGCGCAATGTGACGTACCGTCGCTTTACGTGGCTGTTCGGAAAATTTTGAAGCAGCTTTTTCAAACCCCTTCGAATAGGGGCGTGAAACACGTGCAACCCAGACGGAACCCCCCACGAATCTTAAGATTTTAAATGGAAAAATCAGGGTTTTACCCGCACCGCCCCCATTTCAAATCGCTTTGGATGCGAACAAATATTGCGCGCTAACATGGGTTACGTTGCCGGAAGTTACGTCAACTTAAATGTGACGTAGCGTATGAATTACGTAACCCGGATTTCTCATTGTAAGGATGGGTTCAACGCCGCACATCGGTAAGCAGAGCTTTCTGCGAACCGAGGGACTGACAATGAGTGATGAGAACGTGATGACCATTCGGGAAATGTGTGACAGCTTTGGCGTCACCCCGCGCACCCTGCGGTTTTACGAGCAGAAAGAACTGCTGTTCCCGATCCGCGAAGGTCAGAAACGCCTGTACACGCGGCGTGATCGTGCGCGGCTGAAACTGATCCTGCGTGGCAAACGCTTTGGCTTCAGCCTTGAGGAAATCCGACAGCTGCTGGACCTGTATCATCTTGGGGATCAGCAACAGACCCAGATCCTGCGCACCTATGAAATCGCCCGCGAGCGCCTGGCCGATATGGAACGCCAGCGCGACGAGCTGAACACCGCGATCGCCGATCTGCGTGACCAGATGAAATGGGCGGAAAAGATGATTGCGACTGTCAACATGCCCAAAAAGGCAGCTGAATAGACTTCATCCCCGAGGAGGAGGAACACAATGCCCACTTATACCGCTCCGGTCAAAGATCAGGTTTTCATCCTGCAAGACCTGCTGAAAATTCCCGCTCAGGATGTGCCGGGTTATGAAGATCTGGACCGCGAAACCAGCGAGGCCATCCTGGACGAGGCCGCAAAGCTGGCACAGAACGTGCTGGCCCCGCTGAACGTAGTGGGCGACCAACAGGGCTGTACGCTGGAAAATGGTGTTGTGCGCACGCCTGATGGCTTTCTGGATGCATTCAATCAGATGCGCGAAGGCGGCTGGACGGCGCTGGATTGCGACCCGGACTATGGCGGCCAGGGCCTGCCCTATGTGTTTGCCACCGCGGTGGGCGAACAGTTTTCAGCGGCCAACATGGCATTTAACATGTATGCTGGTCTGACCCATGGTGCCTATAGCGCGATCCATGCCCATGGCTCGGACGCGCAGAAATCCACCTATCTGCCCAAGATGGTGACCTGCGAATGGACCGGCACCATGAACCTGACCGAACCGCATTGCGGCACGGATCTGGGTCTGATGCGCACCAAGGCGGTGCCCTCGGGCGATGGCAGCTATAAGGTCACGGGGCAAAAGATCTTTATCTCGGCCGGCGACCACGACATGTCGGACAATGTGATCCATCTGGTTCTGGCCAAGATCCCCGGCGGCCCCGAGGGCATCAAAGGCGTCAGCCTGTTCATCGTGCCCAAATTCATCGTCAATGAGGATGGCACACCGGGCGAACGCAACACGCTTTCCGTCGGCAAGCTCGAAGAAAAGATGGGCATCCACGGCAATTCGACCTGCGTCATGAATTATGACGAGGCCACCGGCTATCTGCTGGGCGAAGAACACAAAGGCATGCGCGCCATGTTCACCATGATGAACGAAGCGCGTCTGGGCGTGGGCCTGCAGGGCTATGCCCAGGCCGAGGTCGCCTATCAGAACGCGCTGGAATACGCCAAGGACCGCCTGCAGGGCCGCGACGTGACCGGCACGAAAAACCCCGATGGCCCCGCCGATCCGCTGATTGTGCACCCGGACATCCGCCGCAACCTGATGGATCAGAAAAGCTTTGTCGAAGGGGCGCGCGCCTTTGCCTATTGGGGTGCCAATATGATCGACCGGGCCCATGGTCTGAATGACAAGGATGCGGATGGTCTGATCTCGCTGATCACCCCGGTGATCAAGGGCTTCCTGACCGACAAGGGCTTTGAAATGGCCACGGCGGCACAGCAGGTCTATGGCGGCCACGGCTATATCGAAGAATGGGGCATGTCCCAATTCGCCCGCGACGCCCGGATCGCCATGATCTATGAAGGCGCGAATGGCGTGCAGGCGCTGGATCTGGTTGGCCGCAAGCTGGCCCAGGATGGCGGCAAACATGTCATGGCCTTCTTTGCCATGGTCACGGATTTCATCAAGGAAACCAAAGACCGCTCTGACGCGTTTGAACGCGACTTCCGCGGCCCGCTGAAAGCCGCCAGCAAAGACCTGCAGGCTGCGGGCATGTTCTTTATGCAGAACGGGATGAAAAACCCGAATGCGGCGCTGTCGGGGTCGTATGACTTCATGCATCTGTTCGGGCATGTGTGCCTGGGTCTGATGTGGGCGCGCATGGCCGTCACCGCCGAGGACAAGCTGGCCGAAGGCGCCGCCGACACCGCGTTCTATGAAACCAAGATCGCGACCGGGCGCTACTACATGGCGCGCCAGCTGCCCATGACCACCACCCATCTGAAGCGCATCGAAAGCGGCGCGGACACGGTGATGGCTCTGGACGCGGCCCAGTTCTGACCGGACGGGTGGGTTACAAACCCACCCTACCCCGCACCTGAGCGCAGGTCACATGACGAAACCTTACGCTCTGACGTGACGTTTCGCTGTGGCTGCGCGGCAGGCTCGGTATCGTTCCCTCAAGGACAGATGCACTCCGCATAGGGCTGCAGAGACATAAGATCAGCCAAGGGGAGAAACCGTTGAGCTGGAAAACCGAAGAACACGCCATGCTGGCCGAGATGACTCAAAAGTTCATCGAAACCGAATGGCAGCCGCATTTCGCGCGCTGGAACACGCAGGGCCAGATGGACCCGGAGACCTGGACACAGGCGGGCGCGCTTGGCCTGCTCTGCCCCTCGGTCCCCGAGACATATGGCGGCGCGGGCGGGGATTTCGGCCACGAAGCCGTGATCTTGATGGAATCCAACCGGGCCAATCTGGCCAGCTGGGGCCATGGCATTCATTCCGGCATCGTTGCGCATTACATCCTGGCCTATGGCACCGAGGAACAGAAACAGCGCTGGCTGCCCGGCATGGTCTCGGGCGAGATTGTCGGCGCGCTGGCCATGACCGAACCGTCGACCGGCTCGGATGTGCAGGCGATCAAAACCCGCGCCGTGCGCGACGGGAATGCCTGGCGGCTTTCTGGGCAGAAAACCTTTATCACCAATGGCCAACACGCCAACCTGATCATCGTCGCGGCCAAGACCGACCCGGCGCAGGGCGCCAAAGGCGTGTCGCTGATGGTGGTCGAAACCGAAGGCGCCACCGGCTTCCAGCGCGGTCGCAATCTGGAAAAGATCGGCTGCCACGCGGCGGACACGTCAGAGCTGTTCTTCGACAATGTGGAAATCGCGCCGGAAAACCTGTTGGGCGGCACCGAGAACCAGGGCTTCTACCAGATGATGCAGCAGCTGCCACAGGAACGGCTGATCATCGCCTGCATGAGCCAGGGTGCTATGGAAGGCGCAGTAGAGCGCACCATCGCCTATTGCAAGGAACGCGAAGCCTTTGGTGGCCCGCTGACCCAGTTCCAGAACACACGCTTTCAACTGGCGGAATGCCTGACCAAAACCAAGGTCTGCCGCGCCTTTCTGGACGACTGCATCAGCGAGTTGATCGCAGGCACGCTCAGCGTCGAAAAGGCGGCCATGGCGAAATACTGGCTGACGGACACCCAGGGCGAGGTGCTGGACGCCTGCCTGCAAATGCATGGCGGCTATGGCTATATGCAGGAATACGCTGTCGGCCAGATGTGGGCAGATGCACGGGTGCAACGCATCTATGGCGGCACCAATGAAATCATGAAGGAGCTGATTGCGCGCAGCCTATGATGGCGCGTGAAAGGACAGGGTGTATTTGGGTATTTGCAAAGCAGAGAAACAGAAAGGCCGTTCATCGGGCCCCGGTGTCGGGGCTGCAGTCGACCTTTCTGCCTTGCCATCGCCTTTGACAGGCTCTGGGCTTCTCCGCTTGCGGTCATCGGCTCCCCAGCCTGTACCGCCTCAATACCCAACCGCATTAACCTTAATATGGTGTTACAGGCGCCGCGCCTGTGCTTCTTTGCTTTGAAAATACCCCACGGGGGTGCGGGGGTGTGAAACCCCCGCTTACAACATGGACACAGGCGCAACAGGAGGAGGTCGCGCATGAGTATCAAACTGCATTGCTTTGGCGAAAGCGGACACAGCTACAAGGCCGCGTTGGCGCTTGAGCTGTCCGGGCTGGACTGGGAGCCCGTCTTTGTTGACTTTTTCAAGGGCGAAACCCGCAGCGAGGACTACCGCGCAAATGTCAATGAGATGGGCGAAGCGCCCGTTCTTGTGGACGGGGACATCCGGCTGAGCCAATCGGCGGTGATCCAGGGGTATATCTCTGAAAAGTCTGGCAAGTTTGGCGGCAAGGACGCGGCCGAAGCGCGCGACATCCTGCGCTGGCAGCTGTGGGACAATCACAAACTGTCCTCGCAGGCGGGCATGACCCGTTTTCTGATCAATTTCCTGCCGCAAGATAAGCAACCGGCAGAGGTGATCGGATTTACCAAGGCGCGCCTGCAAGCCGCGTATCAGGTTCTGAACGCGCATCTTGAGGGCCGTGACTGGATTGTCGGCAATGGCGTGACCAATGCTGACCTGACCTGCTGCGGCTATTTGTTTTACCCCGAACCCTTCGGCTTTGATCGGGCGGACTGGCCCGCCATTGACCGTTGGCTGAGCAATATCCAGGCGCTGGACGGCTGGAAATCCCCTTATGACTTGATGCCTGGCTCCCCTGCGGACCGGGCCTGACTGCGAAGGATCTGACATGACCGAAGCCTATATCTACGATGCCATCCGCACGCCGCGTGGCAAAGGCCGCAAGGACGGCGCCCTGCACGAAGTGACAAGCCTGCGCCTGTCCTCGGGCGTTCTGAATGCCATGAAAGCGCGCAACAACCTGGAAGGCCACGCGGTCGAGGACGTGATCTGGGGCAATGTCACCCAGGTCAAGGAACAGGGCGGCTGTCTGGCGCGCTCGGCGGTTCTGGCCTCTGATCTGGATCAGTCCATTCCCGGCCTGTCGATCAACCGCTTCTGCGCCAGCGGCATGGAGGCGGTGAACCTCGCCGCCAACCAGGTGCGCGGTGGCGCGGGCCAGGCCTATATCGCCGGCGGTGTCGAAATGATGAGCCGCGTGCCCATGGGCAGCGATGGCGCGGCGATTGCCGTGGATCCCAGCCTTGCCATGGACAGCTATTTTGTGCCGCAGGGCATCAGCGCCGACATCATCGCCACCGAATACGGGTTCAGCCGCGACGATGCGGACAGCCTGGCGGTGGAATCCCAACGCCGCGCCGCTGCGGCCTGGGCCGACAATCGCTTTGCCAAATCCATCGTGCCGGTTCTGGATCAGAACGGTCTGACCATTCTGGACCGCGACGAATACATGCGCCCCGGCACCGATATGCAAAGCCTTGGCGCGCTGAAGGCCAGCTTTAAGGATATGGGCGAGGTCATGCCCGGCTTTGATAAGATCGCCAAGATGAAATACCCCCATCTTGAGCGCATCAACCACATCCACCACGCCGGCAACAGCTCTGGCATCGTGGATGGCGCAGCGGGCGTTCTGATCGGCAGCAAGGAATTTGGCGAAGCCCATGGGCTGAAACCCCGCGCCCGCATCAAGGCCACCGCCAAGATCGGCACCGACCCGACCATCATGCTGACCGGCCCCGTGCCCGTGACCGAAAAAATCCTGGCCGACAGCGGCATGAGCATCAGCGATATCGACCTGTTCGAGGTGAACGAAGCCTTTGCCAGCGTGGTTTTGCGTTTCATGCAGGCATTTGACGTAGACTCGGACCGCGTCAACGTGAATGGTGGGTCTATCGCCATGGGGCACCCGCTGGGCGCAACCGGCGCGATCATCATCGGCACCTTGCTGGACGAACTGGAACGCACAGGCAAGGGCACCGGCCTTGCCACGCTGTGCATTGCCAGCGGCATGGGCGCAGCGACGATCATCGAGCGGGTCTGATCAGCGGGGGCAGCACAGGCATATCAGGTGTACAGACACGGGACCCCAGACATGAGCCAGGACAATGCGAAAGCGATCTACCAGGCCCATCTGGACACGGTGTCTCAGGCTTTGTGGGATCTCGACATGCCCACATTGCTGCGCCTGCTGCTGCTGCCCGCCACGATCGGCACCCGAAACGGGCATATTCAGCTGACAACAGAGGGACAAATGCGCGAGATGATCCTCAGCACCCGCAAGAGCCTGGAGGCTCTGGGCGCGACGGCCTATCTGCGCCACGCGGAACATGCGGCCTTTTCCAATGCGGAGCGGACCGAACTGCGTGGACGTCACATCAGCTATGCCCTGTCAGGGGGATCTTTTGCCATGACCCCGTTCTCCAGCTGGCAGACGCTGGTTCTGCAGGACGGCGCGTGGTGCTCCACCGGGATCGAAGCAGATCTGGAAGAACGGCACCTGCGCCTGCTGGTGCCGGGACTTCTGCGGGCACCAAACACAGCCCAACCCCAAAGCTGCGCCGCGCAGGCCCGCCCTGCCCCGGCCCCCAAAACCTGAGATTTCATGCCGGGCGACCCGCGCCCGCATCCCAGACACAGCCGCGCCCATAGGGGCGGCACAGACATACCCTTAAGGGAGATCGTTAAGATGACTGATTTCACCATGGAAAAAGGCGCCGATGGCGTCGCCGTGATCACCTGGAACGTCCAGGAGAAATCCATGAACGTGATGACAATGGAAGCCTGGCCCGTTCTGGAATCGCTGGTGGATGACGCCCTGGCCGATGACGCGGTCAAAGGCATCGTGATCACCAGCGGCAAAGACACCTTCGCCGGCGGCATGGATCTGAACGTCATCGCCAAGATGAAAGACTCCGCCGGGGACAATCCCGCGCAGGGCCTGTTTGACGGGCTGATGGGGATGCACGCCATTCTGCGCAAGATCGAGCGCGGTGGCATGGATGACAAAAACAAGGGCGGCAAACCGATTGCCGCTGCCCTGCCCGGCACCGCGCTGGGGATCGGCCTGGAAATCCCGCTATCCTGCCACCGGATCTTTGCTGCCGACAACCCCAAGGCCAAAATCGGCCTGCCGGAAATCATGGTCGGCATCTTCCCCGGCGCTGGCGGCACCACCCGTCTGGTGCGCAAAATGGGCGCCATGGCCGCATCGCCCCTGCTGCTGGAAGGCAAACTGAACGACCCGAAAAAGGCCATGATGGCCGGTGTCGTGGACGAGGTCGTGCCCGCCGAAGATCTGCTGGCCAAAGCCAAGGAATGGGTGCTCTCTGAACCGAAAATCGTCAAACCCTGGGACGAAAAGGGCTATAAAATGCCCGGCGGCGAACCCTATCATCCCGCTGGTTTCATGACCTTTGTTGGTGCCTCGGCCATGGTACATGGCAAAACCCAGGGCGTGTACCCGGCGGCCAAGGCGCTGCTCAGCGCGGTCTATGAAGGCGCGCAGGTGCCGTTTGACGCCGCCATCCGCATCGAAGCACGCTGGTTCACCAATGTGCTGATGAACCCGTCCTCGGGCGCGATGATCCGGTCTCTGTTCATCAACAAAGAAGCCCTGGAAAAAGGCGCGGTGCGTCCCGCCGATGTGCCCGACCAAAAGGTCAGCAAGGTCGGCGTTCTGGGCGCTGGCATGATGGGCGCGGGCATCGCGCTGGTCAGTGCGCAGGCTGGCATCGAGGTCGTGCTGCTGGACCGCGATCAGGCCGCCGCCGACAAGGGCAAAGCCTATAGCGAGGCCCACACAGCCAAAGGCGTGGCGCGCAAAAAGATCACCCAGGACAAGGCCGATGCCCTGCTGTCGCGCATCACCGCCACCACCGATTACAATGCGCTTTCCGATTGCGACCTGATCATCGAGGCCGTGTTCGAAGACCCGAAAATCAAGGCCGAGGTCACAGCCCAGGTCGATGCGGTCACCTCCGATGACTGCATCTTTGCCACCAACACCTCGACCCTGCCGATCACGGATCTGTCCAAGGCCAGCAAGAATGCCGAAAACTTCATCGGGATCCACTTCTTCAGCCCGGTGGAAAAGATGCTGCTGGTGGAAATCATCAAAGGCAAAGGCACCGGTGATCGCGCCGTGGCCAAGGCGCTGGACTATGTCCGCCAGATCCGCAAAACGCCGATCGTGGTCAATGACGCGCGCTTCTTCTACGCCAATCGCTGCATCATCCCCTATATCAACGAAGGCATCCGCATGGTCAAAGAGGGCGTCGCCCCGGCCCTGATCGAGAATGCCGCCAAGATGGTGGGGATGCCGCTGGGCCCGCTGCAGCTGGTCGATGAAACCTCGGTGGATCTGGGGGCAAAAATCGCCCGCGCCACCCGCGCTGCCATGGGCGATGCCTATCCCGATGGCGAAGTGGACGAGGTCATCTTCTGGATGGAAGAACAGGGCCGCCTGGGCCGCAAAACCGCTGCGGGCTTTTACGATTATGACGAAAAGGGCAAGCGTACCGGCCTGTCTTCGGTTGTGGCCGCGCAATACCCGCAGCGCGACGAACAGCCCTCTGTGACCGATGTCCAGCATCGCCTGCTGTTCGCACAATGCCTTGAGGCCGTGCGCGCCCTGGAAGAAGGCGTGCTGATGGACATCCGCGAAGGCGATGTCGGTGCGATCCTCGGCTGGGGCTTTGCGCCCTGGTCTGGTGGTCCGCTCAGCTGGCTCGACATGATCGGCACCCCCTACGCCGCCGAACGCTGCGACCAGCTGACCGAAACCTTTGGTCCGCGCTTTACCTGCCCCGACCTGCTGCGCGACATGGCCAGCAAGGGTCAAAGCTTCTACGCGCGGTTTGACAAAACCAAAGATCAGGCCGCCTGATCAAACAAAAGCCGGGCGCGCCTTATCCCGCGCCCGGCCCCTTTTTTCTGCCTGGTCTTCTTCTCTTTAAAAATACCTCTGGGGGAGTCCGCCGCAGGCGGGCGGGGGCAAAGCCCCCTTATGCGCCCCCCTCTTTTGTGCCTTTAACACTTTGCACACACACAGCCCCGCGACAGGGATCAGAGCACCATATCAAGCTGCGCTTCGCTTTCGTCTTCCGACCGATCCACCGACAGGTCCACGGGCAGATCCTGCTCTGCCAAATCCGCCATCAGCCCAGCACCCTCTGACAGAGGTTGCAGCACATCCTGCGGCGTGACCTCAAACCGCAGATCCTGATACTGCGCCTCCCCGCCATCCAAAGGCTGCGCGATGCGGGTCACATCGTAAATATGATTTTCATCCACATCCCAGGCGTCGTCATAGCTGGGAATGAACCAATCTTTGGGGGTGATCGCGCCGGTGTTGCTGTCGATCGCAAACAGCAGCGCATCGGGGCCGGTCAGACCATAGACATAAGCGCCAGACATATCTGGCTGAGGGTCTTGGGCTGGGGTCTCTGGTGTGTCCGGGACATCACTGGGGAGATCCGCCGGGGCGTCGTCCGTCTGCAGGTCATCGTCAGGCGTGTCGTCAGCAGGCGGGTCCACGTCAGGTAAGTCAGGATCGGGCAAGTCTGGATCGGGCGCGTCCGCATCAGGCAGATCAGAGTCCGGCGGAGGGCTGTCCAGCTCCGCGCTCAGCACACCTTCGGCAAGCGTATCCAAACGGATCTCCTGCCGGATCGCTTCGCCACCCGTGGCAGGCAGGATCACGCGGGTCAGTTCATAAATGTAATCCTCATCCTGATCCCAGGCATCATCCAAGGACGGGGTGAACCAATCCTTTGTGCTGATCTCCCCCGTGGCCGGGTCGATTTCAAACAGAAAGGCATCAGGCCCGTCCAACCCATAGGCGATGGCGGGCAGATCCGGCGGCGCGGGGATCGGGGTTGGCCCCGCAACCGGATCCGAGGGGGGCTCCTCTGCCGGAGGGGGCGGTGTGTCCTCTGCCGGGTCCACGTCCGGTGGCATGTCGTCCGGCGGGTCAGTAACGTCCTCTGGGTCCGGCGCGCCTACCACATATTCCTCGGCCACATATTGCCGCTGTGTCCAGGCCGCGTAGGTCGGGTGCAGCCCGCCCTCTTCATCCCACACACCGGGGTCATATTCGGCGTAACGCTCCATGATCTCCAGCGCACGCGCCGCGTCCTGCGCCTCCAGATTCGGCGCAAGCCCGCTGGACTGATAATTCACATAGCTCGTGACGGTGTAGTCGCTGCCCTGATAATCGGCCAACGCCGCTTCGGAAAAATACGCGGTCGCGATGTGATCCGTGTGCTCGCCCGACGCATAAGGCCCAGTGTCGATCTGCAGCCGGAACTGCGTGGGGGCGTGCAGATCCATCACTGCGCTCAACAGATCCACCAGATCCTCTCGGCCATAGCTGTGCTGGCCATCCACCGTGGCGACCTCTGGCAAGGCACCGCTTGCCAGCCGGGCCAGCGACTGCGCCTCTTCATCGCTTAGCAAACCGGCCCCGTCGGGCAGGCGCAGGAAATACAGGCGAATATCCGGGTCGTCCGACAAGTAACTGCTGGAAATAGAAAAATCCCCGCCCGGCAGGGTCAGTGTCACGATTTCATCAACCCAAGGCGCGTCACTGTCGGCCATCAGCGCATAGGCGGCCTTGACCCCCTCTTCGCGCCCGTCCCAATAGGCCTGCCCCAACCCCGCATCCCCCGCCGTCAGGTAGACAGTGGTGACGGGTGTGCCCGCCTCGATAGAGTGCAGAATATCCGGGTTCATGAACAAAAGATCGTCGTCCTGATGGGCAACGATGTTCAGATCCCCCCCGATCTCAATAACTGGCATATGCGCGACCCCTGGCTGAGGGCATTGCGTCACAAACGTCGCGGCCCCGTTTCAAAGCACTGGTCAAAGAACAGCAATAAAGTCGTAAATACTTGGTGCATTCTCACCAAATTTTATTGGATACGCAACTTTCCCGTCAAAAGTGTGTCGCACCAATCGGTTTCCAGATTGGAAACAAACCAAAATGCAACCGGTTGCATTTTTCTGTTAAGGAATTCATGCTGCACCTAATCCGCGATCACGATATGAGAGGCCGCACCAAAAACAGGGGTCCACACCATGGCTGTCACCTTGAAAGATGTCGCCGAACGCGCCGGGGTTTCCCGATCAGCTGTGTCGCGAACTTTCACCGATGGGGCCTCAGTTTCGGACAAGATGCGGCGCAAGGTCGAAAAAGCCGCGCGCGAACTGGGCTACAGCCCGAATGCGCTGGCCTCATCTCTGACCACGGGACGGACCAAGCTGATCGGCCTGGTCAGCAACAACTTTCACAACCCGATCTTTCTGGAGGTCTTTGACCTGTTCACCCGCGGGTTGCAGGATCGGGGGCTGCGCCCTTTGCTGGTCAATCTGAGTGACGAAACAGAGCCCGAAAATTCCGTGCGCATGTTGCGTCAATATTCGGTGGATGGGGTTGTTGTGGCGTCCTCCACCCTGCCCCCGGAATTTGCCAAGGCGTTTCGCGATGCGGGTGTGCCAGTTGTGCACAGTTTCGGGCGATCTTCCAGCAGCCCAGCCGTGCATGTGGTCGGCATCGACAATATGGAATGCGGGCGCATGGCGGCGCGCAGCTTGATGGCGCGGGGCTATCAGCGCGTGGGGTTTATGGGCGGGCCGATCACCGCGACCTCGACCCAGGATCGCCATGCAGGCTTTATGGCCGAGATGGCGCAGCATCCCGGCATCCAGACAACAGACAGTTTTGCCAGTGCGTATTCCTTTGACGCCGGGCGCACCGAAATGCTGCGCCTGCTGCAGAATGACCCCGCCGAAGCCTATTTCTGCGGTGACGATGTTCTGTCCATCGGCGCGCTGTCCGCGATCCGCGACACGGGTCTGCGCGTGCCACAGGACATCGGCATCATTGGGTTGAATGACATGGAGATGTCGGGCTGGGAATATATCAACCTGACCACGATCCATCAGCCAATCCGCCAGATCGTCGCCTCGTCGATTGAATGTATGGTCGCGATGCTGGACGAACCTGATCGCTATCCAGAGGCGCGGATTTTTCCCTGCACGGTGATCGAACGCGGCACGCTGCGCGCCCTGTAGCAGGCGCGCTTTTGATTTCAGGCACTTACCGGAACATCGGCGGGCGCGCGTCCAGCCAGGCCCCGCCTTGTTCAGCCGACTGAACCGCCATATGCACCGCCGCCATAGAGCGCAGACCATCCGCAGCACCAGGCAACCCATCGCGGGTTTCGCCCCGGATCGCATCAGCCAGATCGCAATAGATATTGGCCACCGCCAAGGGGAACCCCTCGGGATGGGCAATGGCCACGCGGGACAGGCGCTGCGCGTCCTCATACAGGCCGGCTTCGCCTTTTTCGATGATCTGAGTGCGCCCGCCGACGGGCGTATAGATCAACTGGTTGGGCTGCTCCGAAGCCCAGCGCAACCCGCCGGTTTCGCCAAACACCTGAATGTCAAACCCATGCTGACGGCCAATTGCCACGGACGAGGTCCAGAGCCGACCGACCGTGCCCCCCTCCATGCGGAAATTGACCATCGCGTCGTCTTCCAGCACGCGCGACGGAATGGTCGAGGCAAAATCCGCAGACAGGCTGCGCACCTGATCATCACAGATGAAACTGGCCATATGCAGCGCGTGAATGCCGCAATCGGCGAATTGCCCCGACACGCCCGCCATGGCCGGATCATAGCGCCAGCGCACGCGTGGGTTGTCCGCATCGGTGGCATCGCCGTGATGGCCATGGCTGAAATTGGTCACCACAAGGCGCACCTTGCCGATCTCGCCCGCGCGCACCATAGCCCGCGCCTGACGCACCATCGGATAGGCGGAATAGCAGTAATTCACCGCGCAGATCTTGCCGGATTTTTCGGCAATGCGGGTGATTTCCTCGCCCTCTTCGACGCTCATGGTCATGGGCTTTTCGCAGAGCACGTGAAACCCCGCCTCCAGAAACGCCTTGGTGATTTCGAAATGCGTGGCATTGGGGGTGGCGACGGTGACAAGGTCGATCCGGTCGTCGCGGTCTTTTTCCCCCGCCAGCATTTCGGTCCAGTCGCCATAGGCGCGATCCGCCGCGATGCCAAGCCGCTGAGCATAGTCGCGCCCCACCTCTGGCCGGTGATCCAGCGCGCCTGCGGTAAATTCAAACTGCCCGTCGGCCAAAGCGCCCAGCCGATGCGCCGGGCCGATCTGGCTGCCTTCGCCGCCACCAATCATGCCCCATTTGAGTTTCGTCATGGTCAAGCCCTTCCGTAGGGTGGGTTTTCAACCCACCAATCCGTCAAAATCCGATGCTTTGCAGATAGTCGCGGTTGTCGCGGTTATCCGCCAGCGGGGTCACGTCCTGCGTCGGGTCAATGTCCTGTTCGACGGTGCACCAACCCTCGAACCCAGCCTCCAGCAACAGCTGGCGCACGGCGGGGAAATCCACATCCCCCTGCCCCAGCTTGCAAAAAATCCCCTGCCCGCAGGCATCATAGAACCCGGTCCGCTTGGCGATCACATCCGCCTTCACCTTTGGGTCTATATCTTTGAAATGCATATAGGAAATCCGGCCCATATGCCGTTTCATAAAGGCCACCGGGTCAAAGCCCGCATAAGAATGGTGGCCCGTGTCAAAGCAGATTTTCAACAGGGTATCGTCGACCTCGTCCAGCAGGCGCTCCAGCTCTGGCTCAAAATCCATGAAACCCGCCGCATGGGCGTGAATGCCCACGGTCAGCCCGTATTCCTCGGCCCCGATGCGGGCGCTTTCTGCAATCCGGTCGCGAAACCCCTGCCATTCGGATGTGTCCATCTGCTCGGCCTCGCTGGCACGGCCCGCAGTGGGCGCGCGGCGGGGTGAAATCGAGTCGATCAGCACCAGATGCTCTGCCCCATGGGCCCGCAGTGCCTTGCAGGTGCGGTGCGTGGCGTCCAGCACATCCTCCCAAGCCGCCGGGTCGTGATAGGGGCGGAACACCACGCCGCCGATCAACTGCAGGCCGAACTCGGCCAGTGCCTCGCCAAGTTCCACGGGATCCTCAGGCATAAACCCAACCGGCCCCAGCTCGATCCCTTTATACCCTGCCTCGGCGCATTCGCTCAGCACCCTGCGCCAGGGCGGATTGCGCGGATCCTGCGCAAATTCCACACCCCAGCTGCAGGGTGCATTGCCAATCTGAATCCCCATCTCCTGTTCCCCTCAGAAATCCTGAATATCCTGCCAGCGCCCGGCCTTGGACGCGGCCAGCGCGGCGCTGACCACGCGCGTCACCTCCAGCCCATCGCGGAAGGTCGGCCAGATCGGGTCACCAGTAGCGATGGCCTGCAGGAAATCGCGCGCCTCGATGATGATCTGATCCTGATAGCCGGTGCCATGGCCCGGCCCCTGGCAAAACGATGCGTAATCAGGATGGGCGGGGCCGGTCAGGATCTTGGTAAAGCCGCGCGTGGCCTCCGGCCCCTCCATCCGATACAACCACAGCGCATTCTGATCCTCTTGATCAAATCGGATCGCGCCTTTTGTTCCCGTGATTTCATAGGCATAGCCCATTTTACGCCCGGTCGCGATACGCGACACATAGATCGCCCCCAACGCGCCGTTTTCAAACCGACACATCATCTGAGCGTGATCGTCATTATCCACCGCACCGCCGAGGCGGGTGCCATGCACGGTTTCAACCTCGGCCATGACGCGGGTGATCGGCCCGATCAAGGCCAGCGCAGCATTGATCACATGGGGCGCCAGATCCCCCATCGTGCCATTCGCCACGCCCTGCGTGCGCCAATTGGCAGGGGTGGAGGGATCGGCCAGGAAATCCTCCGTATGTTCGCCCCGGAACATTGTAATATCGCCAATCACCCCTTCGGCGATCAACTGGCGGGCATATTGGCTGGCAGGGGTTCTGATATAGTTAAAGCCCACCATATTTGCCTGACCCGAAGCCTCAGCTGCGGCGGTCATAGCGCGGCTGTCCTCCTGCGACGCGCCTAGGGGCTTTTCGCAGAACACCGGCTTACCGGCGGCAAAGGCGGCCTCGGCGATTTGGCGGTGAAACTGTTGTGGCGTGGCGATCACGATGGCCTGCACCTTTGGGTCGGCCACCAGAACCCGCCAATCATCAGTGGCACGCGCAAACCCGAATGCCGCGCGATAGCGATCCGCAGTTTGCGCGGAAGCAGCACAGATCATTTCCAGACGGGGGCGCAACGCCGTATTGAACACGGCCCCAACCGCAGACATGGCGACAGCATGGGCCTTGCCCATATATCCACCGCCACAAATCCCGATGCCGATTTCACCCGTGACCACCCTCATTTTCGCCCCTCCCTTCCGGCCCGCGCTGCGCCTCTTTGACGCCGCGCGGAAAATCAATTTGCAACCGGTTGCAAAATTTGTATCTTGGGAATCGAGACCAGACAAGATCCAATCCCGCCCTCTGCGGGAAAATCACGGGGATCCCATGCCAAACGATCAGATGCAGCCAACCCTCCGGCTGACCACCGCCCAGGCCATCGTAAAATGGCTGGCCAATCAATTCATCGAGATTGACGGGCAGGAAATGCGCCTATGCGGGGGTGGGTTTGGGATTTTCGGCCATGGCAATGTCCCCTGCCTGGGCGAAGCCTTGTATCAAATGCAGGACGAACTGCCGCTGTATCGCGGCCAGAACGAACAAAGCATGGGCTTTGCCGCGGCAGGCTATGCCAAGCAATGGCTGCGCCAGCGGTTTATGTTCTGCACTGCCAGCGCGGGTCCGGGCACATCTAACCTTGTGACCTCGGCGGCGCTGGCCCATGCGAACCGGCTGCCCATGCTTTTGCTATGCGGCGACACTTATGTGACCCGCCTGCCCGACCCGGTGCTGCAGCAGATGGAGAATTTCAACGACCCGACCTTTGGCATGAATGACGCGTTCAAACCGGTCGCGCGCTACTGGGATCGCATCAGCCACCCGGCGCAGGTGATCCAATCCCTGCCCGCCGCCATCGCGACCATGCTGGACCCCGGCGATTGCGGGCCTGCCTTTATCGGCTTGCCCCAGGATGTGCAGGGCTGGAGCTATGACTATCCGGTCAAATTCTTTGAGAAAAAGCTGCATCGCATTCGCCGTCAGGCCCCGGATACCGATGAAATCGCCGAAGCCGCCGCTCTGTTGAAAACCGCCAAGCGCCCGATGATCATTGCCGGGGGCGGCGTGCAATATTCCCGCGCAGTCAGAGAGTTGACCGATTTTGCCGAGGCACATCAGATCCCCGTGGTCGAAACCATCGCCGGGCGCGCCAACATGCTGGACACGCATCCGCTGAATATCGGGCCGATCGGCGTGACCGGATCGGACAGCGCCAATTTGATCGCCGAACAGGCCGATGTGATCGTCGCGGTTGGGACAAGGTTGCAGGACTTCACCACCGGATCCTGGACCGCCTTTGCCATGGATGCGCAATTCATCTCGATCAATGCGGCACGGCACGATGCGGGCAAGCACATGTCCCTGCCCGTGGTGGGTGACGCCAAACTGGCACTTGCCGCGCTTGGCACCGCCGCGCAGGGATATGCCGCGCCGGGGGATTGGGTCAGCGACGCACAAAGCGCGCGCGCAAAATGGGTCGCCTATGTGGCCGAGAATGTGAAACCCGGCAACCGCCCCAATTCTTATGCGCAGGCGATTGGCGTTGTGAACGCGCTGTGCGATCCGCGCGACCGTATTGTCGCCGCCGCCGGGGGCTTGCCTGCCGAGGTCACGGCCAACTGGCGCACGCTGGACACCGGCACTGTGGATGTAGAGTTCGGCTTTTCCTGCATGGGCTATGAAATTGCCGGAGCCTGGGGCGCGCGCATCGCGCAGGCCGAGCAGGAACCGGATCAGGATGTGATCAGTTTCTGCGGCGACGGATCCTACCTGATGCTGAATTCTGACATTTATTCCAGCGTGTTAAGCGGCAAGAAACTGATTGTTCTGGTGCTGGACAATGGCGGCTTTGCGGTCATCAACAAGCTGCAGAACAACACCGGCAATCAAAGCTTTAACAATCTTCTGTCAGACTGCCCCACCATCCCCAAACCTTTCGCGGTGGATTTTGCCGCTCATGCGGCGTCCATGGGGGCGGTCTCCGAAAAGGTGTCCAACCCCGCTGAACTTGGCGAGGCCTTCAAGCGCGCCAAGGCCAGCGACCGCACCCATGTGATCGTGATGGAGGTCGACCCCTATGAGGGCTGGACCACCGAAGGCCATGCCTGGTGGGAATGCGGCACGCCCGAAGTGTCCGAGGACGAAAACGTGCGCAAAGCCCATGCGGATTGGGAATCCAGCCGCGTGCGCCAGCGGAGGGGCGTCTGATGCAGGCTCTGCTGGAGGGCATCAAACAGGGGCGCTTTGTCGTCTTTGGCCGCGCCGGGATGGACCTGTTCGCCGATCCAATCGGGGTGAAATCCGTGGATGCACAACAGTTTCGCGCCGATCTGGGCGGGTCGTCCGCCAATATCTGCGCCGGGCTGATCAAGCTGGGCTGCGAGGCCGCGCTGGTGACGTCGATCTCTGATGATGCGGTGGGGCGCTTTGCAGTGAACCGGCTGCAGGATTATGGCGTCGGTACCGACTATCTGACCGTGAAAGGCGGCGAATATCGCCTGTCCCTTGCGCTGTATGAAAGCTGCATCGAAGATTTTCAGAACGTGATCTACCGCAATGGCGCGGTGGATTTTCAGGTGACCGATCAAGAGGTTGAACAGGTCGATTACAGCCGCTTCGGCGCGTTGATCACCGCCGGCACGGTCTTTGCCGCCGAGCCCTCGCGCAGCTCGACCTTTCACGCCTTTGACCTGGCACGTGCCTCTGGCCTGCCGGTGATTTTCGACATTGATTACCGCCCCTATAGCTGGCCATCGCCCGAGGTCGCCGCCGAAATCCTGACCCGCGCGGGCGAGGCCAGCGACCTGATTGTCGGCAATGACGAAGAGTTCGGCTTTATGGCCGGGGGTATCGACAAGGGGCTGGACAAGGCGCGCGATCTGGCTGCGCGGGGCAAGCTGGTAATCTATAAAATGGGTCATGAGGGCGCGATCACCCTGACCGGCGATGCGGAAATCCGCACCGGGATTTACCCGGTCACCGCAGTGAAACCCAATGGCGCGGGTGACAGCTTTATGGCTGGCCTGCTTGCGTCCCTATCCCAAGGGCGCGATTTGCGCGACGCTGTGCTGCGCGGATCCGCCTGTGCCGCGATCACTGTGTCAAAACCGGGCTGCGCCGGTGCCATGCCCGACATCGCCGAATTGGACCAGTTCCTGACCAACCATCTTCCTGACCAACCATCCCGGCCCTAGCCACCCCTGAACCAGCCAGACCAGAAAAGGAGCATCAGATGCACATCCCGCCCCATGACAATGGCAACCGGGCCATCGTTGATGTCGACAATGAACTGGTACCGCTGAATTACTTCAATATCGTTAAGCTGCGCGCAGGCGAGACCTTTGATTACACCCTGCCCGGCTATGAAACCTGCATTGTACCTGCGACCGGTACTGTGGATGTGGATGTCGATGGCGCAAAATTTCCTGATCTGGGCCATCGCGGCGAAGATGTCTGGGACGGCGATCCCGAAGGGGTCTATGCGCCAGTAGGTGCCCCCGTACGCCTGACCTGCAAATCCGAGCGCGCCGAAATCTTTGTCGCCGGGGCGAAATTCGATCAGGTGCTTGAGCCATTCGATGTGCGTGTGCCCGAGCTGGATCTGGTGCAATACGGCTCTGACGACACAAAAACCCATCGCAAAATCAAGCACATCCTGGGTGCGAACCAACATGGCAAGGTTGGCCGCCTGCTGGTGTCTGAACTGTTCACCGTGGGCGCAGGCGGCTGGTCCGGCTTTCCCAGCCACAAGCATGATACAGACCGCTGGGACGTGGCGGGCGAGATGATCGAAAGCCGCCATGACGAAACCTATAATTTCCGCTTCAAACCCAGCCATGGCAGCGGTTTGCAGATGCTCCAGCGCGAAGACAACGCCCCCGGCGATGCCTATCACATCATGGATGGCTCCACGATTTGCATCGACAAGGGCTATCACCCCTGCTGTGTTCTGCCCGGCTATCAGATGTATTATTTCACCATTCTGGGCGGGCTTAGTCAGCGGTCTCTGAAACAATATTTCCAGCCGACCCACGCGGATCAGCTGCACACGATCCCCGGAATCATGGATATGGTGGCCAAGTTCAAATGACCCTTGTGACATTAAAAGACGTGCTGCAGCCCGCCCTGCGCGATGGCTATGCGGTGGCGGGCCTCGTGACCCTTGGCTGGGAGGACATGCGCGCCTATGTGGCTGCAGCCGAAGCAGAAAACGCCCCCGTGATCCTGCAAGCTGGCCCCAGCTGCCGCGCCCACACACCATTGCCGATCCTTGGCAAAATGTTCCGCCACCTGGCCGAGGCTGCAAGCGTCCCGGTGGTGGCCCATCTGGATCACGGCTACACGGCGGACGAATGTCGCGAAGCCATCGACAGCGGCTTCACCTCTGTCATGTTTGACGGGTCGCGCAAGCCATTGGCCGAAAACATAAAAGAAACCCGCGCCATTGTCGAAATGGCCCATGCGGCAGGTGTGTCATGCGAGGGGGAAATCGGCTTTGTCGGTTATTCCGGCGGCGAAGGGTCAAACGGTACCGACCCAGACGAAGCTGCACAATTCGCGACCGAAACCGGTGTGGACGCCATGGCGATTTCCGTTGGCAATGTCCATTTGCAGCAGGACAAAGAGGGCGGTCTGGATGTCGCGCGCATCCGTGCCATCGAGGCCCTGACACCCGTGCCGCTGGTCATTCACGGCGGGTCAGGTGTCCCAATTGAGCAGCGGCAATACCTGTCGCAGAATTCACAAATCTGCAAATTCAACATTGGAACAGAGCTACGCATGGCTTTTGGCCACGCATTGCGCAGGGCTGTAAAGATCGACCCGCATCGCTTTGATCGCGTTCAGATTTTACAAGATACGCATGACCCCCTTGTCAGCGCCACCAGAGCCGTCCTGCAGGCTTTCCGGGCCTCGGGAAAGTTGACGCAAAGCATTAACTTAAACGCATAAGTATTTGCTAAAAAATGAAAAAGTGAGGGGATTCACTCACCTCACCTACATGCGCACCTCGTGAACCATCAAGTTGCACACAATTTTATCAATCAGGCAAAAAATACGACACGCTCAAAATCAAAAAGATATATTAAAACAACACCCTGCAGAGAAAAATTAATCTGAAATCGCCTTCGCCCCGACACTGAATAGAATACCCCTAAACATCACTCCACCCAACACTTTGTTAAGGGTGCAGCCCTAATCCTTCTTACAAATCACCACGTGAATAGTTTGGCGTAAGCGCGGTACCCGCCCGCCGACACCAAGAGGGGTTTGTTTAAAGATGACGGATGTAAATTTTCTTGCGCTTGGGGCAGGTCGCGCCCGCTCTGGCGAAGATCCCTTGGTCCCTTTCCTCCTAAATGCACGCAACGCTGCGGTCACAATCTCTGCCCGTGATGTGACCCGACTGGATTCCCACAGGCTGCAAATGCTGCTCGTGGCGCAGCGCCAATGGCAGCGTGACGGGCAGGACTTTGCAATTACCGACATGACCCCAACTTTTCGTCAGGGCCTGGAACGGCTGGGTCTGGCGCAAGATCATTTTGACAAGGAGCCCGCACAATGAGCACCAAAGTGCTTGCCATCGACGACTCCCGCACCATCCGCAATCTTCTGCGCGTTTCGCTAGAAGGCGCAGGGTTTGAATTTCATTCCGCAGAAGACGGACAGGAAGGCGTCGAAGTCTTTCCCGATGTCGATCCAGACATTGTCATCACCGACATTAATATGCCCCGCATGGATGGGTTTGGCGTAATCAACGCGCTGCGTTCCGGCCCCAACCGGACCAATGTTCCGATCCTTGTTCTGACAACCGAAAGTTCCGACGACCTGAAATCCCGCGCTCGCAGCGCCGGTGCAACCGGGTGGATTGTAAAACCTTTTGACGATGCCTCGTTGGTTGGGGTTCTGAAACGTCTGACGGGGCATGTAAGCTGATGTCCGGGTCTATTCGCGATACATTTTTTGAAGAATGCGAAGAACTGCTTGAGGCGCTGGTCGAAGGCCTCTCTCAGATTGAAGACGCCCCAGAAGATCTTGAGGTCATAAATGCCGTCTTTCGCTCTGTTCACTCTATCAAAGGCGGTGCCGGGGCCTTCGCATTGGATCGCCTGGTCAATTTCGCGCATACTTTTGAAACCGTGCTCGACAAACTGCGGGACAAGCACCTTCAAGCGGATGAAAAACTGATCGCAGTGTTCCATCGCTCCGGTGACATACTCAACGATCTGGTCGCTGCCGCGCGCGATGAAACCGATCTGGAAGAAGGGCACGAAAGCGCGGTCATCACCGAACTGGAAGCCTATCTTGGACCTGAAAGCAAAGAAGAAGAATTTGTTTTCGAGGCCCTGACCCTCGACTTCGATGCCACTCCCGCCATTGAAATCGCCGCCGAGACCGAAACCGACGGGCCCCACCACTTCCACATCCTGTTCGAACCAGAGCGGACGCTTTACGAAAACGGGCATGAACCGCTGCTATTATTTGACGCTTTGGCAGAGTTTGGCGACCTCAAGGTTTCTGCGCATCTCGAAAAATTACCCGATTTTGATGCTTTTGACCCAAATGATGCAGCAATCAGCTGGTCTCTGGACCTTGTGACCAGCGAGTCCGAGACAAGCCTGCACGAAGTTTTCGAATTTGTGGAAGGGCTGTGCAAACTTGAAATTTCACTGGTCGACACGACAACGGCCGCGCCAGCGCCCTCTTTAAACATCAGCGACATCGCACCGGCAGCACCACTTGCCGCAGTCGCCCCATCCCCGACCCAAACCGCGCCTCCTCCCCTTGAGGAGGTTGCTGAAACTGCAAAAAAGCCTGAGGCCGCGGCCAAGGCTGAGGCCCCTGCAGGCGCGGCCACCCCGCCGCCAGCAGCGCGCCCTCAGCCACGGGAAAATCGCGGCCCGAAACCCACGCTGCGCGTGGATCTTGATCGTGTGGATCGACTGATCAACACGGTCGGAGAGCTGATTATCAACCAGGCCATGATCGCCCAGCGCATCGAGGAATTGGACCTGCCAACCGTCGCCCACCTGACAAACGAGCTCGAAGCCTACAAACTTCTGGCCCGCGACATTCAGGAAGGGGTGATGGCAATCCGCGCCCAACCGGTCAAACCGTTGTTCCAGCGCATGTCTCGCATCGTACGCGAAGCCTCGGACGCCACCGGCAAAAAGGCCAAACTGGTCACAGTCGGCGATTCAACCGAGGTGGACAAAACGGTGATCGAGCGTCTGGCTGACCCTTTAACGCATATGGTGCGTAATGCGGTCGATCACGGCCTCGAATCCCCCGAGGGGCGGGCCGAAGCAGGAAAGGATGCCACAGGTACAATCCGGCTCTCCGCGTCACATCGCTCGGGCAGCGTGTTCATCGAAATCGCAGATGACGGCGCAGGGCTGGATCGCAAACGCATTCACGCCAAAGCGATCGAAAAGGGGCTGGTTGCAGCGGATGCCGAATTATCCGAGCCTGAAATCGACAACCTTTTGTTTCTACCTGGATTTTCGACTGCAGGTCAGGTGTCGAACCTGTCAGGACGCGGCGTTGGCATGGATGTCGTCAAAAACGCGGTACAGGCGCTTGGCGGACGGGTTTCCATCACCTCAACACCCGGCAAAGGCACCACTTTTACCATCGTATTGCCCCTGACACTCGCAGTCATGGACGGTTTCGTTATTTCAGTCGGCGATCAAACCATGGTGATTCCCATCGCCTCCATTCTGGAAACGATCCGCCCCAGTGCCAGCGACATTCACATGCTGGGCACAGACAGCGAGCTCATCAGCGTGCGCGGCAGCTATATCCCGATCGTGGATGTTGCTGCATCGCTCGGCCTAAGCGCGCAGCAACGCCAAAACCGGACCGGCATTCTCTTGCTGGTTTCGACAGAGATTCATGGCCTGACGGCCCTTAGGGTCTCTGCAATCCACGATCAAAGGCAGGTCGTCATTAAAAGCCTGGAAAGCAACTATACCGCAATACCCGGCGTATCCGCGGCCACGATCCTTGGCGATGGAAAAATCGCCCTGATCCTGGACCCGGAAGAACTGATTAAACTGGGGCACAGCACGGCCTCTGACCCCCTTGCAAAGCAACCCAGAATGGAGCTTCATCATGGCTGAAGCCGCTGAAATCCGTACAGATACCCTTTTCGAATTCATCACCTTTTCTGCAGGCGGACAAAGTTTTTGCCTCGAAATCACACAAATTCGAGAAATACGAAGATGGACCCCCGTCACCGCGCTCCCGCATACGCCACCAGATGTTCTGGGGGTGATGAACCTGCGCGGCGCGGTCATTCCAATCTTTGATCTGGCTGCGCGGTTCGGCCTGGGCATGACCCCTGCAAATGAACGCAATGTCGTCATTGTTGCAACTGTAGAAGGCACCACAATCGGCTTACTCGTGGAGTCCGTTTCGGAAATCCTTTCCGTCGAAAAAAGCGCCATTCAGGAAACCCCTGACATCAAATCAGAGGCCACTCGACACAGCATTCTGGGCATGATTTCTGTAGATGACTCTATGGTGCGCGTGGTCAATCTGGATGCGGTTCTGGAGGCCGACAAAGGAGCGGTCGGATGAGCCTGCAGCACATATCTGCGGCCAAGGCGATCCCGTTCAGCGACGCTGATTTCGACGCGCTGGCCCAACTGGCAAGGCGTGAGTTCGGGTTAAGCCTGGCCCCCAGCAAAAAACCATTGGTCTATTCTCGGCTCAGTCGGCGACTGAAAGACCGCGCTGTCGACAGTTTTCCCGCATATCTGGATCTTGTCAGCCGCCCCGAAGAGAGCAATGAGAAACAAGAGCTGATCTCGGCGCTCACAACAAATGTGACGTCCTTCTTTCGCGAAGAACATCATTTCAAAACCTTAAAAGCCGACTGCCTATCCCCTTTGCAAGACGCGGCTGAGCGTGGCCGACGGATCCGGCTCTGGTCCGCAGGCTGTTCCAGCGGTCAGGAAGCATACTGCATGGCGATGACTGCATTGGACAGCCTGCCCCCTCCGGCGCGGCAGGATCTCCGCATATTGGCCACAGATATAGATCCGCAAATCATTCAAAAAGCTCGCAATGGCCTTTATAGCGCCGAGGAGGTGCAGTCGGTTCCGGCAGCCTATGCCTCCAAATGGGTTCAGACAGACGCGGCTCATCCTGGACAGGTCTCCATGCACAAAGATCTGCGCGACCTCATCGCCTTTGGCGAACTCAATTTGATCGCAGCCTGGCCGTTCCAGGGGCCGTTTGATGCGATTTTCTGCCGAAATGTTGCGATCTATTTTGATCAGGAAACCCAACAGACACTTTGGCAACGCTTTTGCGACATGCTGCATCCCGGAGGGTTTCTGTTCATCGGCCATTCAGAACGTGTCTCGGGCAGCGCATTGTCACAGCTCGAGGCAGCCGGCGTCACAAGTTATCGAAAAATCGCGCATTCGCGCCTTCCTACTGATAGGAGAGTAAAATGGGACTGAAAGATTCCCTCCGCGTCATGGTTGTAGACGACATGGCAACAAGCCGGGGCCTGATCACGCAGGCACTCGATGATATTGGCATCAGCAATTACATCACCGAAAATGATGGGCGTCGAGCCCTGCAACGCATGGGGTCAAATCCGGTGCATCTGGTTCTGTCCGATTTCAACATGCCGGGGCTGGATGGGCTTGGTTTACTCAAAGCTGTGCGCGAAAACCCAGCCACACAAAAAATGGGGTTCATTCTGGTAACCGGCCGCCCCACCCCGGAAATCGTATCAGAAGCCAAGAAACTGGGCCTCAACAATATGATCAAAAAGCCCTTTTCCTCTGCCTCAATGCGCCAATGCATCGAGAGCGTCGTGGGGCGTCTATGACAACACCCGGCAAAGAATTCCAGACCTATGCACTGGCAGTCGGGCGGGTCGCGGGGGAACTGCGCGGCCTGCAAGACCGGCTGGTGCGCCTGGAAAGCACCCTAGAAACCCTATATGAACGCGCAGATGTCGAACTTGATGCGCATTCGATTGGCACCTTGCAGGACGTGGACTTCCTGAACCAATCCATATCCGCGCTGTCCGACTATCTGGACCACCTGTCCGGCACGGCCTCGACCGACCTTGGAATATGCGTCCGCGACGCCGTAGATGCCATCCCACTCCGGGATATGGCTTCGCGTCTGAGGGGCCGTGCGGCTGGCGCGCCCCCCAGCGGGGAAGCAGAGCTGTTCTAGCCCCCGACATTTTTGCACATCACGCCCCATTATCAGGAGCCCCTAAATTTGAAGCCCCACACGATCATCCTGGCGATCTCTCAGGACAGGCTGCGCGATCAAGTCGCCGCCGCAATAAGGATGATCCCCTCGGCCAACCTCGCAGCCTGCACCGCCGATCTGATGAACACCTTCAATGAGGTCGAAGCACACCTGCCCCGCCTGGTGGTGATTTCATCAGATCTGGCAGCTCAGACAGAATTCGCCGCCATGCATGAACTGTTCACGTCGCTCAATGTGAAATGGCTGGTCCTTTCTCTGGACGGCGGCCAGACGGCTCAGAACATCGGCCTCCCTCAACTTCCGGCCACGTCATCGCGGCGAGACCTCAGCGCGACATTGCAGGCCACGCTCACCGGACGCCCCCAGTCTACCATAGCGGGACACAGGCAAACCCGTGCGAAACCGATACTGGCTGCGCCTGTGCCCCCTAAAACGGCCACGGGACAACCCGCTGTTATTTTGATCGGTGCCAGCACCGGCGGAATCGACGCACTGATTTCTGTTCTCTCCCAATTCGGCGCAAATTGCCCACCGACCCTTGTTGTACAACATACGGGCGCGGGTTTTGGTGAAAGTCTGGCTGCGCTGCTGGATCGCCAATGCCATGCCAATGTCTCTTTGGCCAAGGACGGCGCGCCTCTGGAACACGGTCACATCCATATCGGCGCCGGACTGCGACGCCATTTAACCCTTTCAGACCGCGGGCCATTGCGATGCGCCCTGGTGGACGGCCTGCCCGTGTCCGGGCATCTGCCATCTGTCGACATGCTGTTTCGATCAGGCACCGCTTTGGGGGCCAAGGTCACAGCAGCCCTGCTGACCGGAATGGGGCGCGATGGGGCAGACGGTTTGCTGGCGCTGCGCCGCGCCGGAGCCCACACAATTGCGCAGGATCAGGAGAGCTCGGTCGTGTACGGGATGCCCCGCGCCGCGACAGAGCTGGGAGCCGCCAGTCAAATTCTGCCACTGAACCAGATTGGGCGCGCGCTTCAGGCTCTTCCAATACGCCCCACACCCCACATGGAAAGGGCCAGATCATGACCCACAGAAAGGAGCGGTTTATCAACGTCATACAAGGGGATTTCGCCATTTCCGACGCCCCTGACGCGGTCCTGACGACGGTTCTGGGCAGTTGCATCGCTGTATGCCTGTGCGATCGGACGCGCGGGATTGGCGGCATGAACCACTTCCTTTTGCCCGGCGGCCAAGGGGACGACACCGGCAATATGCGCTATGGTGCCAATGCTATGGAATTGCTGATCAACGGCCTTTTGAAACGCGGGGCCGCGCGCGATCGGCTGGAAGCGAAAATGTTTGGTGGCGCCCGCATGATCGGCAACCTGCGCAATATCGGTGCCTCAAACATCGAATTTGCCCGCAATTTTTTGGCCGAAGAAGACATAACCTGCCTGGCAGAAAGCGTCGGTGGCACTTCGGCACGGCGGATACGGTTCTGGCCCACAACCGGCGTGGTCCGACAATTGATGGTCACTGGCGATCTGGAACCTGAACTGCCGCCACCGCCGCCGCCTCCACCACAGCCTGCAGGCATTGAATTGTTCTAGGCTCAGGACGGGCACGGTGATGTGACCACAAGGCGTCTTGCGCTTGGCCTCGGTGGCTGCGACAGATCGGGCGCGCCTCAAAGGATATAGCCATGACGCCCAGCCCCCTGCCCCTGTCAAAGGATCTGGTTCTGATCGGCGGCGGCCACAGCCATGCGTTGCTGCTGCGCAAATGGGGCATGACCCCGCTGGCCGGCGCGCGCCTGACCGTGATCAATCCCGGCCCAACCGCCCCCTATTCAGGTATGCTGCCGGGCCATCTGGCAGGACATTACACACGCGACGCGCTGGATATTGATCTGGTCAAACTGGCCCGTTTCGCAGGCGCGCGTCTGATCCTGGGCGCGGTCGATGGGATCGACCTGAAACAGCGGCAGATCCATGTGCCTGACCGTCCTCCGATCGGGTTTGATGTGGCGTCAATTGATGTGGGCATCACCAGCGAAATGCCCAATCTTGTCGGCTTTGCAGACCATGCCGTGCCCGCCAAGCCGCTGGATACTTTCGCCCAGAGTTGGGCCGCGTACCGCGCGGGCGACGGCCCCGCCAGCATTGCCGTGATTGGCGGGGGCGTGGCCGGGGCGGAAATCGCCATGGCATTTGCCCATGCCATGCAGCGGGATCGCCGCAGCGCCACCATTCATCTGATCGACCGTGGGGCCGTGCTGGCAGCCTTGCCGCACCGCTCTGCCCGGCGTCTGCGTGATGCAATGGGTGCGCTGGGGATCATCTTGGTGGAAAACGCCCGGATCGCACAGATCCGCGCAGGGACCATCGTGATGGAAGATGCCCCTGACATCCATGCCGCGTTTATCACCGGCGCTGCAGGCGCGCAGCCCCATGGTTGGCTGGCGCAAAGCGGGCTTGATCTGCATGACGGGTTCATCACCGTCAATCCTTTCCTGCAAAGCTCGGACCCCGCGATTTTCGCAACCGGGGATTGTGCGCACATGCAATTCGCCCCTCGGCCCAAAGCCGGGGTCTATGCGGTGCGCCAAGCCCCAATCCTGTTTGAAAACCTACGGGCCGCCCTGCGCGGCACCCAGAAAATGCGCGCATACAAGCCGCAAAAAGACTATCTGAAACTGATCTCTTTGGGGCACAAATCCGCCCTGGCCGACCGCTATGGCATGACGTTCTCCGGCCCCTTGCTCTGGCGTTGGAAGGACCACATCGACCGGACCTTTATGGACCAGTTCCGGGAGCTGCCGCAAATGGATCAAGCCGCCTTGCCCAAAGAACGGACCAGCGGCAGTGTTGAGGCCCTTGGCGACAAACCCTTTTGCGGCGGGTGCGGATCAAAGGTGGGGCGCGGGGCGCTGGCGACAGCCCTGTCCGGCCTCCCTGCCTCCACACGCGCGGATGTCGAACAGATCCCCGGTGATGATGCTGCGGTCCTGAACTTTGGCACACACCGGCAGGTGATCAGCACAGACCATCTGCGCGCGCTGGTGGACGATCCGGTGATGATGGTACGGATCGCCGCTATACACGCATTAGGCGACGTGTGGTCCATGGGGGCCGTGCCGCAGGGAGCCACCGCAAACCTGATCCTGCCCCGCATGTCGCCCGCTTTGGCAGAGCGTAGCCTGACCGAAATCATGCACGCCACACAGCGCCTGCTGGCAGAAAATGGCGCGGCACTTTTGGGCGGCCATAGCAGTCTGGGCAGCGAATGGAGCTTTGGCTTTACGGTCACAGGGCTGTGCGAGACCGCCCCGATCACCACAGCCGGAGCGCAGGCCGGAGATGCCTTGATTTTGACCAAGCCCCTGGGATCCGGGGTGATTATGGCCGCAGAAATGGCCAGGGCCGCCCACGGCGCGGATGTCATGGCCGCGCTGGCCCAGATGCAACAACCACAGGGGCGGGCGTCGACCATTTTGGCGCAGGCAGGCACACGGGCGATGACTGATGTGACCGGATTCGGACTGGCTGGGCATTTGTTAAATATCTGCGAAGCCTCGCAGGTCGGGGCCAACCTGTGGCCCACGCGCGTTCCGTTGATGCAAGGGGCGCTGGATCTGGCCCGCGCTGGGATACGCTCGACCCTTTACCCGGAAAACCGGGCCCTGTTGCCCCATTCCGGGGCACATCCCGCATTGCCCCATGCCGGGGCACATCCCGAATTGCCCCATGCGGGGGGCCAGCCCGAAACCGATCTGATGTTCGATCCACAAACCGCTGGCGGGTTGCTGGCCGCGCTCCCCGGCGACCCGGCCCCGGTTCTGGCCGCCCTACAGGACGCAGGCTATCATGCCGCCCATATCGGTCAGATCACGGATCAGGCGGGTCAGATCACGTTCGACTGAGCGAGAGGCACCAGAGCCTTTGCGATCTGCTCTGCCAGCGCCTCCTGACCGGCGACGTCCAATGTCGGGCTGTCAAATTGATGCAAAATCCGCGGCGCAATCGCCCGCATGGATTTCGTATAGGCCGGATCGTAATGGTCACGCGCCAGAGAGGCACACAGCCCAAGCCGATCCCCCGAGGCGATCAAACTTTCCCAGTGATCCACCAGCGCGTGACTGCGATGAAACCGCAAAGGTTGCAACCGCGCCCGCAGGCGCTCTGCATCGTCCAGAATATCGCGATAGGCCACGGCCAGATAGGCCGCGCGCGCCTGCAATGGGGCCGACACGGTAATCCAGGGGGCGTGCTTCATGGCCTCCCACAAGGCGGGTGGCAGGTTCAGCTCTCCGATCTTCGAACTTTCTGCCTCGACCAGCACGGGCCGCGTGGGATCCAGCCGATGCAACGCCTGAACAAGCGCGGTTTCAAACCCTTTCTGCCCCGGCTGCCCGCCCGGCATCGCCCCCAGCAAAGACCCCCGGTGACAAGCCAGCCCCTCAAGGTCCAACACCTGCACATCACGGGCCCGCAGCCGCGCCAACAGAGCCGTCTTGGCCGTGCCTGTATGCCCGCCCAGCATCACCAGACGATGCGGCAGCGGCTGCTGATACAGCGCCTGGTTCACCAACCGCCGATAGCGTTGATAACCGCCCTGCACCAGCTCCGCCCGCCAGCCGATTTCACGCAGCAACCAGGCAAACGACCCGGATCGTTGCCCGCCCCGCCAGCAATAGACCAGCGGCCGCCAGTCGCCCTCGTGATGAGACAGCGTATGTTCCACATGGTCCGAGGCGTTGCGAAACACCAGCGCCGCCCCGATCTTGCGCGCCTTAAACGGGGATTGCTGTTTATAGATCGTGCCGACGCGGGCGCGTTCTTCGTTGTCCAGTACGGGCAGGTTAATCGCGCCAGGCACGTGATCCTCGGCAAATTCAGCCGGGCTGCGCACGTCGATCACCTCGTCAAACCCATGATCGAGAAAGCTGCGAAGATTGTCAAAAACAAGCGCCATAGGATCAGATGTAGCCCCCTGCGGCAGGTTTGAAAAGCCGGGCGCAACCCCGCTCAAGATAAAAGAAAAAAACTTTCAAAAAAGCTCTGGACACTCCCCCGAACAACCATTAGACCGCCCTCACCCGAAGGCGACGCCTTCACCCAGTGCCCGGGTAGCTCAGGGGTAGAGCAGTGGATTGAAAATCCTCGTGTCGGTGGTTCGATTCCGCCCCCGGGCACCATTAGTCCAAGATAGCGACGGAACCCCGCCCCTAAGTGGCTGATTTCATTCAATGTAGCGTGATCCCGCGTTCAGCTGGAATAGGCCAGTCTGGACAATTTCTGGACAAAGGGATCCGGTCTCATGTGGGGCACACATCTCAAGCAGAAAGGTCGCTGGTGGCACTACTATCGCTCCGTCCCGCGCGAGTTCGCGGATGTAGAGCGCAAGCCTCTGATCAGTTTTTCACTCAAGACTGGGGACTTCACCGAAGCCAAGCGTATGGCAGCCGCCATTTCGGCCCGGCTTGAGCAGGACTGGCAGGACGCCAAAGCCAGAGGCGTCTCGCTTTGCGCTCAGGATCAGGCAGAGCGGTATCGCGCCGCAGCAGCCGTACAACGGCAATTTGGATTCACGCCCAAACCAGCGGCAGACTTGACCGACGCTGAGCTTTTGGAGCGGCTACGGGTATTGATCACGGGTGAACAAAACCCGCCGGAGCAAGGCGCGGTTCTCGGGCTGGTAGCAGAGCCTGAGTTTTCTTTGTCAGACGCTTTTGACCGTTTCTGGGACTATATCAAAGCCGCCCGTTTGGTGGAGTTGTCTGACGACAGCGAGTAGGTTCGACTGCTCCAAATAAATCTTCAAACAAAAATCGACCTTTGCTTTTGCCAAAAGCGAAACCGCGCGTAGGCTTAAGGGGAGGTTTTGGTGGCTGTTCCATCTAGCGGACTCCTGTGCAGGGCGACCGGAACACCCGGCAACCAAGACTGTTACTCACTAAAATAGCTTTCGCTTTTGGCAGCAGCGAAAGCTTAACCCCTGAAAACGATGACGGCCCTCAGGCCACCAAAAAAACGGGCGTGGAACCGAGGGCGGATTGTGGGGCAGAAACGTCCTTTCACGCTTACGGACATTCAGCAGTTGGAGCAGTATCTGCGTCGCCAAGAGAACTGGCACGATCTGGCGTTGCTTGGGACAGCGCTGGACACGCTGCTGCGCGCCAGCGATCTGCTGGCTTTGACCGTGGCCGATGTGCAGGGGCGCACAGGGCAGATACACGTGCGTCTGCCTCAACGGCAGCGGAAAACTCAGGTTGTGGTGATGCCGGTGCTTACCTGACAGACATCATCAGCCGCATCCACGATCACAAAATCAACCGGCTCGACGAGTTGCTTCCCTGGAGCTGGAAGCCCGCAACCCAGACAAACAGTCGGGCAGCGTGATGGCTGCACTGACCTATGTCTGTTCCATCGAACATGTCGCCAACCGGTTGGGCGAGGATCAAGAGCTTCTCAAGGCAATCGTCAGCAACGACTACAACCTGACCTACGGCAACATCGTCAGCGTCCAAACAGGCGAAGAAGACTACATCACCGCGCTGACAGGTGACGGCATCGAAGAACTACAGGACATGCTCGCAAACGCGCGTGTCTCAATCAATGAATGGCACAGCTTCCTCGATGACTTCGCCGACGAGCCGGACATCATCGAACGTGTCAAGAAACAGCCACTGCGGTAGAAACCGGGCGCTTACGATCCACCAGTCATCGGCGCTTGCTCAGATTAGCGTTTTCGGAGGTGTTTCACTAGGCGGCAAGTTTAGAGTTTCCACGCTCGAGTCTGGACAAAAACTGGCCCCAAAGCTCGTTTCAATACAGCGAGAAGAATGTACTTTTCTTTGAGATTCAGTCTGTTCCATGCAATAGATTAGCTACGGAAGCGCTGTTCGTGCATCAGCCTCCGGGAATCTGGATTCTCGGTCAACAGACGGAATTTCGTCGTGTTGCATGGGTATATACGGTTACGCTTTTGGGAAGCGGCGAAACAAATCCTTATAGAGCAGTGGGTTTTCAATGCGCGTCACGGCGGGTTAACTCGTTAATATTGTTGGGTCTAAACCGAATTGCGCTAAGCCTGTGCTAGATCGGAGCATGGACATGTCATGCCAAGGCATCAAATCAATCAAAGTCAAAAAACGTTTGCCGAAACACTCATTAATTGAACTCAGAAAACACCTGACCTTCTAAGCTTCTCCTGTACGCGATCCAATGTGTTCCCAAAACGCGAGAAAATTGGTTTTAGGTCGGCTTCAATTTCAACTTTCGTTTCCGCCTCGTTCCTTCGAACTTTGAACATATCATCAGCTAGCTGAAGAAACTCTTCGCTTTCAGTACTAAGGAGCTCAGAAAGGCCTAGCAATTTGGCTTCCGCGTATAATGAAGCATGCGCTTGATCCAACTCATGTGCCGAACGACGCGAGTGCGGTTGGTTTAGTGCGCGAACATATCCATGATAGCTTCGAATGAGCTGAGCTAGGTGGTCAACAAACAATGCGTTGCGCTCCCGCCTCCGCGTCCACCTTTCGGTCAAATACGCCGAAATAATACCGCCGCCAACGACAGCCAAGATGAACTGCGTGATCAATGAAGCGTGTGCATTAAAGAAGGTTACCAATGTATCCATTTCAGTCAGTCTCTAAACCAAGGTTTGAATTCGAGCTTAGACGTGCGAGTAGCCTCATCCCGAGTGACACAAAAATGATTATTTAGCTTAAAGAAACCGACGAGCGGAAGGGACATCAAAACGCCCTCGGTTGGAAAGTTCTCTCCTCCTACAATGCCAAATTCATCCTCACTGACCTCAATTTGCTGCGTGCTGGGAAATCTATCGTTTAACAAGGTGCCATCGACGATCCAGCTCCTACCCAGCCGACGCGGTTGATAGATGACATTGCTCGTCGCAATTGCGGACATAACATCCAAAATACGAAATACCATTGGAAGAACTTGAGCGTGCTCATCCAGGCTAATCGCAAAGGAATTGTGCACCTTCTCATTGCGGAAGTCTTTGAAATCCCGGCAAGAAGCTATAAAAAACTCTTCCAAATTGGAATGCTGACTCCCGTCACAGAAGTAAGCCTCAAAATCTAAGAAAGCCCTTGAGGGGGGGGGGGGGGGGGGGGGGGGGGGGGGGGGGGGGGGGGGGGGGGGGGGGGGGGGGGGGGGGGGGGGGGGGGGGG
>JAOASD010000013.1 GCA_025210265.1 Pelagimonas sp. | reverse complement strand
CACCGGCGAGGCGGTTGAGAGCTTCGTTTCCTGGGCCGGCCCGCGCGTCTCCCGCGCGGACACCGGCGATGCGGTTGAGAGCTTTGTTTCCTGGTCTGGCCCCCGCGACACCCGCGCCGAAACCGGCGACGCGGTTGAGGCTTTCGTTTCCTGGTCCGGCCCCCGCGACACCCGCGCTGAAACCGGCGATGCGGTTGAGAGCTTTGTTTCCTGGTCCGGCCCCCGCGACACCCGCGCCGAAACCGGTGATGCGGTTGAAAGCTTTGTCTCCTGGTCCGGCCCCCGCGACACCCGCGCCGAAACCGGTGATGCAGTTGAAAGCTTTGTCTCCTGGTCCGGTCCGCAGGCCACCAAAGCCGAAACCGGCGATGCCGTCGAAGCCTTTGTCTCCTGGTCCGGCCCGGCCAAGGCCTGAACCCTGCTGAACCCGGGCGGGGCGGATCACCCGCTTCGCTGAGCAATCTCAGAGGAGAGACCCATGAATAATGTCGTCAAGCTGACCGTTCCGTCCCGGATTCTGCCTATGGAGGCGCGGGTGACCGCGCTTCTGGCCCTCTTTGCCGCGCATCGCAGAACCGGAGAAGATGTGTTCTGGCTGAAAGAGAATGCCGAAATTCTCAATATTCTGGAATGCACCGGCCTGCCGGTGCCCCAGACCGCCCTGCAGGTTCACGAGGCTTTTTATGAAAATGCCGAAAAACGCCTGCAGTTCTTTCCACAATATTATCGTTTTCTGCTGTCACTTGTTCTCGACATGGAGGCGCTGGGAATGCCCGGCGATATGGCGCAGAGAATGGTGGATTTCGCAAATGAACAAGGTCTGGCAAAGGCCGAGCTGTCCGATTTGCAGCGCGCCGAGGCCTGCCGTTTGATGTCGCGACGCGGTGTCGACCCTCTGCGAGATCGCGGTTTGGGTGATCGTCTGCGCAATTTTATCAACCGTAGCGCGACTTTTGCCTTGCCAAATAAGAAGGCAGCGTATGAACTGACCCATATCGTGTTTTACCTAAGTGAATATGGCCGGGTCGATCCGCACCTTGATGCCGAGGCTTGTCAAAGCCTGCATTTTGCTGGTTTGACGGCATTTCTGGATGAAAATGCTGATCTTTTGGCGGAAATATGCATCGCCATGCGCTATGCGGGCGAGGTGCCTCCGGCTGTTTGGACCGCCTGGCTGGCGCAGGAAACCGCACATTTTTCGGCGGATGAGGGCGATTTTGTCAGCCTCAACGACGATTACCACGAATTTCTGATCTGCAACTGGCACCACACTATAATTGGCGGCGAACCGTTTCGGGTGCCGCTGGCGGATGGGCGGGTGCGGTTTGACCGTGCGGCGCGCACCGGGCTGGCGTTGCGCGAAATCAGCCAGGCCATTATGGCGCTGGAAGAACAGCGCAGCCCCGATTTTGACGTGATGCGCCGCCGCATGGCCCCGACCTTGTCGGAGGATTCCCGCGAAATGCTGGAAATCGCCGCAGCGAGCTCATCCCATTTTGACGCATTTTTTGAGGGCTTTGCTCGGGCAGGTGGCGCATGATTGGGTCTTTTAAAAACCCCGCAATCGCGGGCGGTGCATTGGTTGTGCTGTATACCGGTATGATGGCCGCCGGGGATGGGATCACCAAACTGATCGCCGGAGGCTATGAGGCGCCGCAACTCTTTGCCTTGTCTGCCGCGCTGGTCTGTGGCTTTTCCGGTCTGGCCGCGCGCTTCAAAAGTGACGAAACGCTGCACGTTAAATCTAAAAATGTCATGGGGTTACGCGCTATTCTTACAGTGGTCGCCTCGCTGGCCTTCTTTATGGCCTTCCGCCTGTTGCCCTTTGCCGATGTGTTCCTGTTTATCGCGCTGATCCCGGTTTTTGCGTCGGCGCTGTCCGGTCCGATCCTGGGTGAAGCGCCGCGCCCAACCGCCTGGGCGGCCTTGTTCCTGGGGGTTGGCGGCGTGCTGTTCCTGATGCCGGGCGGGTTTTCCGGTGTGCAGGCGGGGCATGGCTGGGCTGCGCTGGCCTGCATGACTGGCGGCTTGTCCATGTTGCTGGCGCGCCAGATTGCCAAGGTCGAACGCGCGCCGCTGGCGCAGGTTTTCTGGCCGAATCTGGCGTTGATGCTGAGCATGGCCGTGGCACTGCCCTTTGTCTGGAAACCCATGGGCGCGGCAGATCTGGCCTGGGTCGCCATTTACGCCGGGTTCCTGTTCGGCGCGCGTTATGTTGCGGCCGAGGCCATGCGCCTGCTGCCCGCCTATGTGGCGCTGCCGCTGATGAACCTGCAATTTGTCTGGATGGTGCTGATCGGTCTTCTGGCCTTTGGCGAAGTGCCTGCCATGGCAACCATTTTTGGTGTCACGCTGGTGATCGGATCCGGCCTGTGGCTGGTGGTCGAAGACAGCCTAGCCCGGCTACGCGGGCATAGCGCCTAGCGCTTAATGCATCACATGAGAATAGCCCCGCAGGGGGCTATTTTTATTTGTAAAATTGGATTGGGTTCACATCGAAAAAGAGGTGCCGCAGCCGCAGGAACTGCTGGCATTTGGATTGTCGATGGTGAACCGCGCGCCGATCAACTCTTCGCTGAAATCAATCACAGCGCCGGCCAGGAATGGCAGCGAAACAGGGTCGACGACCACACGTTCGCCAGACCCTTCCAGCACCATATCCTCATCCGCCGCATCATCCAGCTTGATGTCATATTGAAAGCCCGAACACCCGCCGCCTTCCACCGCGACGCGCAGAGCCTTGCCCTGATCACCTGCGCCAATCTCGGCCAGGCGCTCAAAGGCGCGGGGGGTCACTTTGGGGGGCAGCTGCATTTTGGGCCTCTTGCGCTGATATCGCTTTACTTTTCCGTGTGGGCGTTGCCGAATATAGGTGTTGAGGCCCCCAGCGGCAAGGATGGATCAAGTGATATCAGCAGCGTATGCCTGCGACCCGCATCAGGCGCGCGGTCGGCTGGTTGCGGAAGAAGAAAGCGCCTTTCGGTCGTGTTTTCAAAGGGATCGTGACCGGATCATTCACGCCAGCAGTTTCCGCAGGCTCAAACATAAGACCCAGGTTTTTGTTGAACATGAGGGCGATTTTTACCGCACCCGCCTGACCCATTCGATCGAAGTCGCGCAGGTCGCGCGCACCATTTCCAACGCTTTGGGCCTGAATCGCGATTTGACCGAGGCGGTGGCCCTGGCCCATGATCTGGGTCACACGCCTTTTGGACATACCGGAGAGGACGCGCTGGATGCGCTGATGAAACCCTATGGCGGGTTTGATCACAATGCGCAGGCGCTGCGGATCGTGACCTCTCTGGAACGTCATTACGCGGAATTTGACGGGCTGAACCTGACCTGGGACACGCTGGAAGGGATCGCCAAGCATAACGGCCCGGTCGCGCCGCTGGATGCTGCGGGGAAATTGCAGGGCGAGATCCCCTATGCGCTGGCCGGGTATAACGACCGGCATGATCTGGAACTGCACACCCATGCCAGCGCCGAAGCGCAGGTTGCCGCGCTGTCCGATGACATTGCGTATAACAACCATGACTTGCATGATGGTCTGCGCGCCGGGCTGTTTTCAGAGGCCGAGATCACCGATCTACCGATCATTGGCCCAGCCTATGCCGAGGTCGACCGCGCCTATCCCGACACCGATGCCTATCGCCGCCGACACGAAGCTCTGCGCCGGGTCTTTGGTGCCATGGTTGGTGATCTGATTGATTTTTCGCGCGCGATCCTGACCGAGTCGAATTGCAAAAATGCACAGGAAATCAGGGATCTGGGGCGCCCTGTGATCCAGTTCTCGGACAAGATGTGGCGCGATCTGCGTCAGATCCGTGAGTTTCTGTTTTCCAATATGTATCGTGCCCCTAGCGTGATGGAAAAGCGGGCCAAAGTGACCAAAGTGGTTGAGGATCTGTTCCCGATCTTCCTGTCGCAACCGGATCTTATGCCGGATCGCTGGCATCCTGAGGTTGATCGTGCCTCGGGCGACGAACTGGCGACTGCACGGCTTGTGTCCGATTATATCGCCGGGATGACCGATCGCTTTGCGCTGCAGATCCACGCCAGGCTGACCGGCACCGATGCGCTGGAGGATGGGGTCTGATCCTCCGGCGGTCTGTTGCCCTGCGGTCCATGCTGCGCTTAGGGTCTTTTGACCCCGCTTTGTGCGGGTGCGTTTTGTAAGGAGTGGGGCAGGTGGCCATCGCACAGGAAAGCGGTCTGTTGGACCCGGTCATGGCCTTGTCGCTGGTCGGCGCGTTGGGCGTGGGCAGCCAGTGGCTGGCCTGGCGTTTGCGCCTGCCGGCGATTGTTCTGATGCTGGTAGCCGGGCTACTGGTCGGCCCCGTGCTGGGAATCCTGAACCCAGCCGCGCAATTCAAAGACATGCTGAGCCCGATGGTGGCCATCGCCGTGGCGATCATCCTGTTCGAGGGCGGATTGTCCCTGAACTTGCATTCCCTGCGCGACGCGGCGCTTGGCGTGAAGCGGCTGGTGATTGTCGGCGCACCGCTGGGTTGGCTGGCCTCCACGCTGGTGTTGCACTACGTGGCGGGGCTTGGCTGGGCGGGGGCTGCGGTGTTTGGCGGCATCATGATCGTGACCGGGCCGACGGTGATCGCGCCCTTGCTGCGACAGGCGAAACTGGCGAAACGCCCGGCGGCATTGTTGCAATGGGAAGCCATCGTCAACGATCCGGTGGGGGCGCTGGCGGCGGTGCTGGCGTTTGAGGTCGTGGTGGTTCTGAACAGCGCGACAGGGCTGGGCCATGCGGCGGGGATTCTGGCGTTGGGCATCGCGGTGGCGAGCCTTCTGGGGGCGCTTGGCGGCTGGGGTGTGGCGCGGGCTTTTCGCGGCGGATTGGTGCCGGAATATATGAAAGTCCCGGTGCTTTTTGTGACGCTGATCGCGGTTTTTGCGCTGTCTGACAGGGTGTTACACGAAAGCGGTTTGTTGGCGGTGACGATCATGGGGATCTGGATCGCCAATGCGAACCTGCCCAGCTATCACGAATTGCTGCGCTTCAAGGAGCACGCCACGGTGTTGCTGGTCTCGGGGGTGTTTATCCTGCTGGCGGCGGGGATGAGCCTGGAGCTGCTGGCCACGCTGGACCTGCGCGCGGCGCTGTTTGTGCTGGCGGTGATCTGCATCGCGCGGCCTTTGCCGGTGCTGATCGCGTTGCTGGGCACGAATATCCCGTGGCGCGAGCGCCTGCTGGTGGCCTTTACCGGGCCGCGCGGTGTGGTGCTGGTGGCGGTGGCGGGGCTGTTTGGTGAACGGCTGGTGGCGCTGGGGGTCGAGGATGCGGGCCGCATTGCGCCGCTGGCCTTTGCGCTGGTGGCGGCGACGGTGGTGCTGCATGGGTTTACACTGACACCGGTGGCGCGGGCCTTGGGCCTGACGGCGGCGCGCGCGCCGGGGGTGCTGATCCTGGGCGGATCGCGCTGGTCGGTGGCGCTGGGGCAGGCGCTGCAAAAGCTGGAACTGCCGGTGATGATCGTCGATCCCAACCACGCCCATCTGCGCGGCGCGCGTGAGGCCGGTCTGCCGGTGTTTTATGGCGATCTGTTGTCAGAGGCGGCCGAGCATCGCATTGATCACGTGGCTTATGAGACCCTGATCTGCGCCACGGATAATGACGCTTATAACACGCTGGTCGCCACGGATCTGGCGCCGGAATTTGGCCGCGATCATGTCTATCAGATCAAGCGCGTGCGCGAGGCCAGCGCCCGCCATGCGCTGCCGGTCACACTGGGCGGCAAGGCGCTGGCCATGGATGAGAGCTTTTTTGAGGTGAATGCCCGCATCACAAAGGGCTGGGAGCTGCGGGTCACAGTGCTGAGCGACGCGTTCACCGTCGAGGATTGGCGCGCCAAGAACCCCGAAGCGATTGCTTTGGCTGAGAAAACCGGCGCGGTGCTGCGTTGGATTGCACCGGGGCAGGATCCACGCGGCGGGGCCGATGCGCGGGTGCTGGCGCTGGTGCCGCCCGGCGCCTGATGGGCTGCCGAGCGCGCGGTGGCTCGGTTGAAAAACGCGGCGCGCTGTGCTAAGTCTAATGCACACAACGGAAAGGAGGTCACGACATGTCTGAAAAAGTCTGGGACAAGCTCTCTGTCAATCTGGCCCTGCCGGTGTCCTTGGTGCTGGTCTGCCTGGCCATTGCCGTGGTGGTTCTGCGCTAAGCGCGTGCAGCCTGAAACCGTCGGCCTGTTTCAAACCCGTTTAGATCCCTTCAGCCTGCCGCGCGCGGGCTATTTGCGGTTAAGCAGCGCCATCAGGCTGCCCGCCACCAGACCCAGATGCAGATTGCCGAACACCGCCAGAAACGCTGCGATGCTGCGCGCGGGGCCGGGCGCGACCGGGGCAAAGTCACCATATCCCAGGGTCGAAAAGGTCACGGCAGCGAAATAGAAATAGTCGCTTTTGCGCGGGGCATACTCCGGCGGCAGGTCCAGCGTGTATTGAATGCCCACAAGGCTGAACACATAGCCAAACACAGCAATAGTAAACAGCGAAGACAGCACAATATCGCCAAACAGGCGCGGCAGCTGGGGTTTGAAATTTTGATCGGTGAGGACCAGCAGCACCATCAGGATCTTCATCCCGAACAGCAGACAGGCATAGCCGACCAGCAAACCGGCCAGATAGGGTGATGCCTCTGCGTTCAGGCTGACATCGACCAGCAGCACCGCCACCAACACATAGCTGATCCGCCCCATCACCCGGCGCGCATTGCTGCCGCGGGTATCGTTGCGGCGCCAGCCAATCATCCCGTCCATCAACCAGCGGCGCAGCGAAATCACCCCGCCGAAATCGCAATACAGCAGGGCAATCAGCGCAAAAAGGGTCAGGGAAATCGCGGTTTCAGGCATTCTGATCGGGTCGGAAAGATTGACCCCAACCTAGCAGGTGATAAACCCGCGGTAAATCAGACAGGCCGATGACATGAACCTCTTTACCGATATCCGCGCGCTGGTCATTTCCTCGATCGAGGCAATGCAGGCCGAAGGTGCCCTGCCGGGCGAGCTGAACCTGACCCCGGTGACAACCGAACCGCCGCGCGATCCGCTGCATGGCGATATGGCGACCAATGCCGCCATGGTGCTGGCCAAACCGGCCAAACAGAAACCGCGCGACATTGCCGAGGCGCTGGCCGCCAAGCTGCGCGAAGACGCGCGCATCGCCAGTGCCGAGGTCGCAGGCCCCGGCTTTCTGAACCTGCGTCTGGCACAGGGCACCTGGCAGGCGCTGCCCGCAACCATTCTGACCGCGGGTCAGGATTACGGGCGCTCGACCCTTGGGGCCGGTCAGCGGGTCAATATCGAATATGTCAGCGCCAACCCCACCGGCCCGATGCATGTGGGCCATGCGCGGGGCGCGATTGTCGGCGACGCCATGGCGTCTCTGCTGGCCTATGCGGGCTATGACGTGACGCGCGAATATTACATCAATGATGGTGGCGCGCAGGTCGATGTGCTGGCGCGCTCGGTCTATCTGCGCTACCTCGAAGCCCACGGGCAGGAGGTCGCGTTTGAGGACGGCACCTATCCCGGCGATTACCTGATCCCGGTCGGCGAGGCGCTGAAGGCCAAGGTTGGCGATGCCTATGTCGGCAAGGGCGAAGAGGTCTGGCTGGCCGAGATCCGCGAATATGCCACCGAGGCGATGATGTCCCTGATCCGCGAGGATCTGGCCGCGCTTGGCGTACATATGGATCATTTCTTTAGCGAAAAGTCGCTTTATGGCACGGGCAAGATCGAAGCAGCCATCGACAGCCTGCGCGACAAGGGGCTGATCTATCGCGGCGTTCTGGAACCGCCCAAGGGCAAAAAGCCCGAGGATTGGGAACCCCGTGAACAGACTCTGTTCAAATCGACCGAGCATGGCGATGATGTCGACCGCCCGATCCAGAAATCGGATGGTGCATGGACCTATTTCGCCCCCGACATCGCCTATCACTTTGATAAGGTCGAACGTGATTTTGATCAGCTGATCGACATTTTCGGCGCGGATCATGGTGGCTATGTCAAACGCATGAAGGCCGCCGTTTCGGCCCTGTCCGATGGCAAAACCCCGCTGGACATCAAGCTGATCCAGCTGGTCAAACTGTTCAAGAATGGCGAACCGTTCAAAATGTCCAAGCGGGCAGGGACGTTCATCACCCTGCGCGATCTGGTGGATATGGTCGGGGCGGATGTGGCGCGCTTCCACATGCTGACGCGCAAGCCCGACGCGCCGCTGGATTTCGACTTTGACAAGGTTGTGGAACAGTCCAAGGAAAACCCGGTTTTCTACGTGCAATACGCCCATGCGCGGATCTGTTCGGTACTGCGCAAGGCGGCGGATGAGGGGATTGACGTCTCGGACGCCACTCTGGCTGGCGTTGACCTGTCGGGCATGACCCATGAGGCCGAGATCATGATGGCGCGCAAGCTGGCCGAATGGCCGCGCCTTGTGGAAATTGCCGCGCGCGGGAATGAACCGCACCGCATCGCCACTTACCTGGGCGAATTGGCAGCAGAGCTGCATGGTCTGTGGAACCGCGGCAATGACGATGTCTCGCTGCGTTTCCTGCAGGACGATGCGGCCACAAGCCAGGCGAAAATCGCGCTGGCCCGCGCCACTGCGGTTGTCATTTCCGCCGGTCTTGCTATCCTTGGCGTGACCCCGATGGAAGAATTGCGCTGAACAACAAAGCGCGCCACCGGGTCGAACAGGCAAGGCAGCAGTGACCTGCGTGGAATTGGATGACGGACCAGGTGCCCTTTGGGGTACCTGACCGGAGTCCGGGCCTCGTGGGCGGATGAGGCAGATATGAGCGATTACACCTATGGCCACGCCCCGCAGGCGTCGGTGCAGGGGCATCCCCGGCAACAGCATACGGCGCAGCCGCGCGCGCAGACCGGACGACTGGTGAATATTGCCGGGGCGGTGACCTCGCTGGCGCTGATTTTGGGCGTCGGGGTCTGGGGCTATGATGTTCTGTCCCGCGATGTCAGCGGCGTGCCTGTTGTGCGGGCCATGTCTGGCCCGATGCGGATCACGCCGGACAATCCGGGTGGCACGCTGTCCGATCATCAGGGTCTGGCGGTGAATGCCGTGGCCGGGATCGGCACCGCCGCGCCGCCTGCGGACCGTCTGGTTCTGGCCCCGCGCCCTGCTGGTCTGGGCGAAGAAGACGTGGCCCAGGGCCGTCTGATCCCGATCAATCCCGATGCGCAGGCCCCGCGCCCTGTGGCGGTGCAGCCTGCGCCTGACCTCTCGGCCCCACCGCTGAATGAGACCGAAGATGACGGTCTGGCCGCGCTTGTCGATCAGCTGGTGTCCGGTGCGACTCCGCTGGGGGATCTGGCACCGAGCGATAGCGCGCCGGTGATCACGGAACTGGCTGCGTTGGGGGCGACGGTGCCTGCTGCGCCTGCCACGGCCCCCGCGCGGCTTGACGCAGGTAACGGGCTGGCCCGGTCGCTGCGCCCGCATCTACGCCCTGCCAGCCTCGCGGCCTCTGCGCCTCGGGCGCTGGCTCCGGCTGAGGCGGCTGCGGTGATTGCCGTGTCCAAACCCTCCACTCGAGAAATCGCTGCCGATACGCTGCCTGCCGGCACCCGTCTGGTGCAGATCGGTGCCTATGACAGCGCCGAGACCGCGCGCACCGAATGGCAGCGGCTGGAAACTCGGTTTGGCGATTATCTGGACGGCAAGGATCGTGTGATTCAAAAGGCCAGCTCTGGTGGGCGGGTGTTTTACCGCCTGCGCGCCCATGGCTTTGCCGACCTGTCCGATGCGCGCCGCTTTTGCGCGGCCTTTGTGGCGCAAAATGTCGATTGCATCCCTGTGCTGAACCGATGAGCGGCTTCAGCGCGGCGATTTTCGGCTGTGAAGGCCTGCGGCTGAGCGCAGCCGAGCGGGCGTTCTTTGCCCGCGCCAACCCGTTTGGCTTTATCCTGTTCACCCGCAATCTGGAAAGCCGCGACCAGATCCGCGCGCTGTGCAGCGACTTGCGTGACAGTGTGGGCTGGCACGCGCCGATTTTCATTGATCAGGAAGGTGGCCGGGTGCAGCGGATGCGCGCGCCACTGGTGCGTGACTGGCTGCCGCCACTGGACGAGGTCGCGCGCTTTGGCACCCATGCGGCGCAGGCCCTGCGGCTGCGTTACCAGATCATTAGCGCCGAGCTGCTGGATCTGGGGATTGATGGCAATTGTTCCCCGGCGCTGGATGTGGCGCGCCCGGACACCCATCCCGTGCTGCGCAACCGCCTGCTGGGCGACAGCGTGGATCAGGTCACGCGGCTGGGTCGTGCCGTGGCGCAGGCGCATCTGGACAGCGGCGTGTTGCCAGTGATCAAACATATGCCGGGTCATGGGCTGGGCACGCTGGACAGCCATCTGGAGCTGCCTCGGGTTTCCGCGCCGCGCGACACGCTGGATGCGGTGGATTTTGCCGGTTTTGCCCCCTTTGCGGATCTGCCTTTGGGCATGACCTGCCATCTGGTGTTCGAGGCGATCGACCCGGACCGCCCCTCGACAATCTCGCCCAAGATGATCGGGATCATCCGCGACCAGATCGGCTTTGACGGGTTTTTGATGACCGATGACATCAGCATGGAGGCCCTGTCGGGCACGGTCGCACAGCGTGGCGCGGCGGCGCTGCAGGCAGGTTGTGATTGCGTGCTGCACTGCAATGGTGATCTGTCTGAAATGCAGGCGATTTTTGATGCTACGGGCGCCATGAGCCCGGCGGCACAAACCCGCGCAGAGCGCGCCCTGGCCGCGCGTAAACCCGCGCCCGATCTTGACATTTCCGCCCTTGCAGCAGAGTTTGACGCTTTGGTCCAAACCCACGCGCGGCATGTCTGACACCCAAGATCCGATTGAAAAATCCGACCCCAGCGTCCAGGACCGCCTTGCGGCGGAGGCGCTGGTTGTGGATGTGGAAGGCTATGAAGGCCCGCTGGATCTGCTGCTGACCATGGCACGCACCCAAAAGGTCGATCTGCGCACGATTTCGATCCTGGATCTGGCCCGGCAATATCTGGATTTTGTCGAACAGGCCAAGGCGCTGCGCATCGAACTGGCGGCGGATTACCTGGTGATGGCCGCCTGGCTGGCCTTTCTGAAATCGCGCCTGCTGCTGCCGCCGGATCCCACGGATGAGGGCCCCTCGGGCGAGGAAATGGCCGCGCATCTGGCCTTTCAACTGGAACGGCTGCAGGCCATGCGCAAGGCCGCCGCCCAGCTGATGGCGCGCGACCAGCTGGGGCGCAATTTCTTTGCCCGCGGTCTGCCCGAACAGGTCGAGCGCAAGCGCCAGATCCAATACACCGCCACGCTGGTCGATCTGATGCAGGGCTATGCCCGCATCCGCACCCGCGACGAATTCCGCCCCTTTGTCATGGACCGCGACAGCGTGTTCACCATGGAAGAGGCGCTGGAACGGATGCGCGGCTTGCTCGGCTTTGCCGGGGAGTGGACCGATATCCAAAGCTACCTGCCAGATGGCTGGGACAAGGATCCGGTGAAATGGCGCTCTGCCACCGCCGCGACCTTTGCCGCCGCGCTGCAGCTGGTCAAAGAAGGCAAGGCTGAGATCGCGCAGGAGGACACCTTCATGCCGATCCAATTGCGCAAGAAAGAGGACCGTCGTGACTGACGAGATCGACATCACAGAGGGCGCGGCAGATACTGCCACGCTGTTCAAAGCCCCGCCCATGGCCGAACAGGAACGCATGGTCGAGGCAGTGCTGTTTGCCAGCGCCGAACCGATCAGCGTGCGCGAATTGAACGACCGCCTGCCGCATGGGTCGGATGCGGCCGAGGCGCTGGTCTATCTGCGCAAACGCTATGAAGGGCGCGGCGTGCAGGTTGTTCGCGTGGGCGATGCCTGGGCGTTTCGCACCGCGCCTGATCTGGGATTCCTGATGCAGCGCGAAACCGTGGAGCAGCGCAAGCTGAGCCGCGCCGCGATCGAAACCCTGGCGATCATCGCCTATCACCAGCCCGTCACCCGCGCCGAGATCGAGGAAATTCGTGGCGTGTCGGTCAGCCGGGGCACGGTGGATCAGTTGCTGGAACTGGAGTGGATCCGGTTTGGACGCCGCCGGATGACACCGGGCCGACCCGTGACCTTTGTGGTGACAGAGGCGTTTCTGGACCATTTCGGATTGGCCAGCGCCCGCGACCTTCCGGGGCTGAGCGAATTGCGGGCTGCGGGTCTTTTGGAAAGCCGTCCTCTGGCCGCAGCGCCCCGTCTGGGTGAGGGTGATTCGGATGTTTTGGAAGAAACAACCGAGGGTCAGTCGGAATTGTTCGAAGACTAGTCGTTTTATTCTGTCAGGTTTTGGGCAGTTCAGGTCTCGTTTCCGCGCCGCCGATAAGGTTTTCTTCATGATTAACACTTCGTAAAGGATTGTTAAGTATCCGTCACGTCCAGCACGCCCCAGGGGTCAGCGAGTAGAGACGCGTCAGGTTGATGAGTACACATAAAGCCATGTCCGGGCCGTTTTTGCGCCGCCCTCAGGAAGACAGCGCAGGCAGCGGGCCGGTGCGGATTGCCATGCGCCTGCGGATGCTGGCTTTGCAGATCGTTGTGGCGGGGATCGCCCTGATGATTTTGGGCACACTCAGCGATTGGTCCGGTCTCAGCGCCGCGATGCGCCGACTGCCTGACACCGCGCCGCTGGTCGATTTGGCGCTGGTGATCGGTGGGGGGCTGTGCTTTTTGCAAAACCCGCTGGATTTGCCGGATCGCAATATGCTGCGGCTATGGGCCGGATTTCTGGCGCTGGTCGCGCTGATCCCGGTGACGACCTCCGGTGGCGACTGGATGGTCGCTGCGGCTTTGGCCTGCTTGTCCCTGTCACAGTTGCTGCGGCGTAAAAACCGCGATCTGGCATTCTGGGCCGGGGCTTGTGTGCTGCTGCCGCCTGGTGTGGCTGTGTCGGGCTATCTGATGGGGCAGACACAGTTTTTTGGGGCCATGACGGTCTCTGCCATTTTGATCCTGACGGGGCTGGGGCTGGCCGGGTTGATGCGATTTTATCGCCATAGCGTGTTGGTGCCGTTGTTGGCGGATACGCAGGCCGGACGGCTGATGCGGGCGCTGCTGCGGGTCTGGCTGGTGCTGGCGGTTGTCGCCCCTGTGCTGGCGGGGATGCTGGCGGGGCAGGTGCATCGGTTGTTCCCTGTGCTGCTGGCACTGCAAAGCGCGGCGCTGCTGCTGGCGCTGGTCTATTATGGCGGGCGCCTGGCGGGGCTGTTGGAACGCGCGCGCCGCACGGAAAAGGCGCTGCTGCATGACGCGGCCCATGACATGCTGACTGGCGCTGCCACGCGCAAAGCGGCGGTGGATGCGTTCCTGGGCATGAGCGGGCGCGAAGGGATCGGCCTGATTTTGCTGGATATCGACCATTTCAAACATATCAATGACCAATATGGTCATCCCGCAGGGGATCATGTGCTGCGCGAACTCACCCGCGTGATGCGGGCAGAGCTGCGCATGGATGATGTGCTGGCCCGTTGGGGCGGCGAAGAATTTCTGGTGCTGGCGCGGACCCGCGATGAGGTCGCGCTGGAGGCGTTGGCGGAACGGCTGCGCGCGGCGTTAAGCGGGATCCAACCCTTGCCGGGCAGGGTGCGTTCGGTCACGGCGTCGTTTGGGGCCGTGCTGATTGACCCGGTGGGCGAACCGGATCTGGCCACTGCGATCGAAGCCGCAGATCGCGCCTTGTATCTGGCCAAACGTCTGGGGCGAAACCGGGTGGTTCTGGGCGACCCGCTGGCCGTGCGCACGGAACCTGCGAACACACTGACTGTCGCCTCGGGGCAGCGCAGCGCGGCCTGACTCTAGCCCTAGCGCAGATCCGCAGCGAAATGTTTGCTGAGCTTCAGGCCCTGACCCTGATAATTGGACGCGATGCCCTGCCCATATAGCTGGCGCGGGGCTTGTGACATGCGCTCATAGACCAGACGGCCCACGGTCTGCCCATGTTCCAGCACAAAGGGGGCTTCGTGGCAGCGCACTTCAAGAACGCCGCGCGCACCGGCACCGCCTGCCGCCGCATGGCCAAAGCCAGGGTCAAAGAAGCCCGCATAATGCACGCGGAACTCGCCAACCATGGCCAGATAAGGGGCCATTTCAGCCGCATAACCCGGCGGGATATGCACCGCCTCGCGGCTGACAAGAATGTAAAACGCGCCGGGATCCAACACCAGCTGTTCCTGATCGCTGGTCAGCCGGTCCCAAAATTCGGCCGGGTCATATTGCCCGATCCGGTCCAGATCAATCACGCCCGTATGGGGTTTGGCACGATAGCCGACCAACCCACCGGGGCCGGGTTGCAGATCGACGGAAAAGCCTAAGCCCTCGCTGATCACCGCCGCGCCGCCGCTGACCAGCCCCTGTTCTGCATGAAGCTGCGACAGCTCGGTATCGGTCAGCACCGCGCGACCCTGACGGAACCGGATCTGGTTCAGGCGCATTCCGGGGCGCACCAGAACGGAAAAGCTGCGCGGGCAGATTTCGGCGTAAAGTGGTCCGGCATAGCCCTGCGCAATGCGGTCAAATTCGGTGCCCCCATCGGTGATGACACGGGTCAGAAGATCCAGCCGCCCGGTTGAGCTTTTGGCATTGGCGATGGCCTGAACCCCGTCTGGCAGAGCCAGCCGTTCCATCAAAGGCACCACGTAAACGCAGCCCTTTTCCAGCACAGCGCCGTCGGTCAGGTCGATGCGGTGCATTTCAAATTCGTCGATCCGCTGTGCCACGCTGCGCCCGTGCCCGGCCAGAAAGGACGCCCGCACACGATAGGCCACGGTGCCCAGCCGCAGATCCAGCGAGGCGGGCTGGACCTGACCCTCGACAAAATCCGTCGCGGCGGATAGCGCCCCGGTTTCGATCAGCGTTTCAATCTGTTGGCTGGCCAGAACACCGGTCATTGGGCTGCGCTCCCCGCAATTGCTTTGCTGCCCTCCTTAGCAAGTCATCGCGCGAAAGAAAACGGGGCTAGAGCAGGGCGTCCTCTGCGATCAACTCTGCCTCCAGCTCCTTTTCGCACGGATCCTCGAATGCGGGCTGGTCGCCGGACAGCAGCGCCATCAGCGTCGCGCCATCCTCAGTCAGATCGGCAGTGCGGGTGATATCCAGCGACAGGGTGGATTCGCCGGTCTGTTCCAGATAGCGGACCTGAATGTCATGGACCCCCGGCTGCAGATCCAGCGAGACCTGCATCAGTTCCTCAAATGCGCCATCGCGGCTGTCCAGCACCAGAACCCCGTCAACAAACAGCTGCGCATGATCATCCGCGATCAGGTCAAACCGATAGGTGCCGCCTGCGTCGCTGGTGATCTGGCCATCATATTGCGCGGCCACGTGGTCGGCGTTGCCGCCCTCCCACAACGCGCCGTCCTGACCGATCCAATCCAGCGCGTCCTCGTGCCCTTCTGCGTTGGCAGGGGCGGTGAAATCCACATCAGCCAGGCTTTGGGCCGGGATGTTCAGCGTGTGATACTGCGCCTGGAAACCGCCGGTTTCGGTCTGGCTGGCTGCGCCGGTCGTGGGGGCCTCAGGCGTCTGCAGCTGAGGCGTTGTGTCAGGCTGTAGCGGCAGATCTGGCAGAGCCCCGCTATCGGGTTTTGGCGCGGGTTTGCCATCCTCTGAGGAAATGACCACCGTGTCGGGTGTGTCTTCCATCTCCTGCGCGGCAGGGTTGGGAGGCGTTTCCGGTGGAACGGGGGGCAGATCCTGTTCGGTCGGTCCCGGAGAGATCTGCACCGGGGGCACATATCCGTAATCCTGGCCGGGGCCGATTTCTTCGGCACCTGTGGCGGGCTGGGGCGGATTTGGGTTGCCTTCTTCTGAACCCGCGTCAGGATCAACGGGATCAACGGGATCAACGGGATCAACGGGATCAACGGGATCAACGGGATCAACGGGATCAACGGGATCAACGGGATCAACGGGATCAACGGGATCAACGGGATCAACGGGAT
>JAOASD010000012.1 GCA_025210265.1 Pelagimonas sp. | reverse complement strand
TCCCTAGAAATAGTCAGAGCGCGCGGCTCACGATGGTGCGACAGAGGTCAGCGATAGAGATATGCGAGGCACGGGGGAAACCGTCAACACTGTCATCAACAATGCCGTGGGTCGAGTTGATCAACCCATTGGCCACCATGGCATCCAGCAGCAGCGCTTCGCGTTCCGGAGTGTGAAGCAGTCTGAGATTGCCCGCGCGTGCTGCCATAGCCGCACAGATTGCGGTGCAACCCCAGTTTGAGCAGGCGGCTGTCACCAGTACGTCACAGCCTGTCACGGCGCCAATACCTCCGCCGCAACCACATTGGCACTTGTCGCCATATGGCACATGCGCCTTAACGTGATCCGCAACTTTGCCCATACCGATTTCATTGCCGCCATCGCCTACTGCAACCACCGGAATGCCCCGGTTCAACGCTTCGTCGAACAGATAGTCCACGCGGGCGCGGCCCATACCGTAATCAATGCCGCGCATGGAATGGTAGACGCCATATTCGTTACGGCCCACACGCTCGGTTGAAAACAAAAGATCTGGCTTGAGCTCATCCAGCATGGATTGCGCCTGCGCTTTGCCCGCCTCATCCTCGGTGGCGTAGGGCAACATAACGATAGTGGCGAGGCTTTTGTCGGCGCGGGCGATCATTGCCTGTTCAAGCGTGACAGGGAACAGCCCCGCCGCCTGACAGGTGTTTCGGATGGCCTTCAGCAAGGTCTCTTCGCACAGCATAATACAGGTGGCGTTGCGTTCCAGCACCAGCGCACGCGCAATCGCCGCCGCACCAGAGGGGCCGTCGTTTTCACCCAGTTCCGGGGTGATCCATGCGCGCGAGACCGAGCCTGTCGTCAAGATGACCGTTCCGCCTTCGGGCACCGCCATCAACGCATCCGCCGCAGCTCCGACAAGCGATCCGCCCTGCAAGGAACGCGCGGCGTCATACAGATGCTCAACGCCGCGTTCGCCCATGTCGATATTCACAAGCTGATCCAACCGATTGTCGAGCCGAGTGATCAATGCACCATCGGTCATTGGGCTTCTCCGAACAGAAGGTTTGCGAACCAGGCTGTGTCCTCAAGATGGGCCGCAGTTTCGCGCATCGCCTGCAACAGTGCATTGGCCATCGCCGATGCGCCGCCAACACGGGAAACGGCCCCTGTGGTGGGTTTCAATCGAATGGACACGCGCCCACCGGGCTGGCCATGGGTGTTGACCGTGACAACCCCTTTGTCGCGCAAAAGCAGCATGCCAACAGCGGCCGCGGCTTCGGCCGGAACGCGGGATGTTTCAGTCTGCCCGGCCATTTCCAGCAGAAACGACAGAACGTCATCCTCGGCAATCTTTGGTCCCAACGCCGACCGCGAGACACGCTCTTTACTCAGCGCAGCTGCCAATGCATCAGAAAGATCCTGACCGTCTTTAGCCTCTTGAATCAAAAGATCGGGGGTGAACCCCTGTAGACTGCGCATCGCACCGACCGCGATGGGGGCACGGGCTTCCATGCCCAACTCGCTGGCTTTGGCTTGCACCGGAACCAGAGCGTCGGGAGAGCCGCAAAGCACCCCAGCGCGGGGGCCAGATAGCCCTGCCTTGTCGGCGTTGGTGATCACAAGATCCGCACCAAACGAGAGCGAAGCCCCACCGCCATGCAAAACGGGACGGAACCGGGCGCCATAAGCATCGTCCAGGAACACAAGACTGCCAGCTGTTCGCGCCAGATCTGTGGCTTGGTGCATGAGGTCATCAGAGAGCATCGCCAGTTCCGAAGTCACAGGCGTAATCACGGTCAGGGCTGGTTGATGCTCTTTGAGTGCGGCTTTGACCCCGTCCAGATCATGCACTTCAATGACGTCGACGCCTGCCAATTTGGCGCCACGCGTAACCGAGGCGTGGCTGCGATCGCCCAATGCCACCAGCGAAACAACGGGGCGCTGATTTGAGTGGGCCAAAACAGTTGCCACAATCCCGGCACTGGTGCGGTTGACGACAGCAGCGGCCTCATGGCCTTGGCCGCCCAGATGCGCGATCGCGGTCTGGCGAAGCTCTTCTGAAAAGAGCCCAGGCCCCACCCATTCCTCGCAATGGATCGGCAGATCGTCTGAAGTGATGGGATAAAATCGCAGGTTGCCGGTGCAGATCGCAATCTTATCGACACCTTCGCGCGCAACAAAATCCGCAGCCACGCGACCAGCCTGCGCCAGCCTGCGCACCTCATCTGCTGAGCCACGTAGCAAATGTCCCCGGGCATAGCCAACGCCCGGATCAATGGTATTGCCAAATCGGTCGGTGCTCATTCCCCGGCCTCGATATTGATGGTGACACATTTGCGGTAGGTATAGGCCTCAAGCGCGCCCTCGATCGAGTATTCGCTACCCATGCCAGATTGCTTGGTGCCACCATAGGACATGCCGGGGATCTGCCCTCCGCCCTGGTTGACCTGGATCCAGCCCGCATCAATCGCGCGGGTCAGGCGTGTGATGCGGCTGATGTCATGGGTAAACAGGAACGCTGCCAACCCATAATGCGTGTCATTGGCCATCTCAATGACTTCGGCCTCGCTCTCAAAGGGGATGGCAACCATGACGGGGCCAAACACCTCTTCCCGGGCGATGCGCCAGCTGTTGTCCACGCCGGTGATGATCGTTGGGTTCGGGGTAAAGCCTGCGGGATCCTCTGAGGGTGTTTCACCGATCAGGAAAGTCGCCCCTTCAGCCTCGGCCTGGGCAACAAAGGCGCGGATTTCACCATAGCGTTCGGCATTGACCACCGCGCCCATATCCACATCGGGATCCAGCGCATCGCCTACCTTTAGGGCAGCGGATTTCTCGGCCACTTTGGGCATGAGCTGATCCCAGATATCCTTGTGCACAAACAGTCGTGAGCCTGCGGTGCAGCTCTGGCCCTGACGGGCAAAGCGCATGGCGTTGGCCACCTGCTGCGCCGTGCTGTCAAGACGACCATTTTCAATGGCGTCGGGGAAAACGATAGTGGGGGACTTGCCGCCCAGTTCCAGCGTCAGCTTGGCGATGCGGTCGGCGGTGGCATGGCCGAGCAGCGTGCCCACCTCTGACGACCCGGTAAAGGAGACTTTGTCGATGCCCGGATGATTGGCAAGCGCCGCGC
>JAOASD010000011.1 GCA_025210265.1 Pelagimonas sp. | reverse complement strand
GTCAAAGGCAAGGTCATCGCAATCGAAGCGGGCCAGGCCATCATCGCCGTCGGCTACAAAATGGAAGGCCGCGTTGATCTGAAAGAATTCGCAAACCCCGGCGAAGCGCCCGACCTGTCGGTTGGCGATTCGGTCGAGGTGTTCCTGCGCGCCGCAGAAAACGCCCGTGGCGAAGCCGTCATCTCCCGTGAGTTGGCCCGCCGTGAAGAAGCCGGGGACCGCCTGGAAAAAGCCTACGCAGACGATGCCCGCGTCGAAGGCGCGATCTTTGGCCGCGTCAAAGGTGGCTTCACCGTCGATCTCGGCGGCGCCGTGGCCTTCCTGCCCGGTTCGCAGGTTGACGTGCGCCCCGTGCGTGACGCTGGCCCGCTGATGGGTCTGAAGCAGCCCTTCCAGATCCTGAAAATGGACCGCCGCCGTGGCAACATCGTCGTGTCGCGCCGCGCCATCCTGGAAGAATCCCGTGCCGAACAGCGCGCCGAAGTCATCGCCAACCTGTCCGAAGGCCAGGCGGTCGACGGTGTGGTCAAGAACATCACCGAATACGGTGCGTTTGTTGACCTGGGCGGCGTAGACGGCCTGCTGCACGTCACCGACATGGCATGGCGTCGTGTCAACCACCCGTCCGAGATCCTGTCGATCGGCGAGACCGTCAAGGTCCAGGTCATCAAGATCAACAAAGACACCCACCGTATCAGCCTGGGCATGAAGCAGCTGCAGGAAGATCCGTGGGATCTGGTTGGCGCCAAGTACCCGCTGGCCTCTGTCCACCAGGGTCGCGTCACCAACATCACCGATTACGGTGCATTTGTTGAGCTGGAGCCCGGTGTCGAAGGTCTGGTCCACGTCTCCGAGATGTCCTGGACCAAGAAAAACGTCCACCCCGGCAAGATCGTTTCGACCAGCCAGGAAGTCGACGTCATGGTTCTGGAAATCGACAGCGCCAAGCGCCGCGTTTCCCTGGGCCTCAAGCAGACCCAGCGCAACCCGTGGGAAGTGTTTGCAGAAACCCATCCCGAGGGCACGCAGGTCGAAGGCGAAGTCAAGAACATCACCGAATTTGGTCTGTTCATCGGCCTCGAAGGCGACATCGACGGCATGGTTCACCTGTCCGACCTCAGCTGGGACGAGCGTGGCGAAGACGCCATCCAGTCCTATCGCAAGGGCGACATGGTTCAGGCCGTTGTGTCCGAAGTCGACATCGACAAAGAGCGTATCTCGCTGTCGATCAAGGCTCTGGGCGGTGACAAATTCGCCGAAGCCACCGGTGGCGTACGCCGCGGTTCGATCGTGACCGTCGAGGTCACCGCGATCGAAGATGGCGGGATCGAAGTGGAATATGAAGGCATGAAGTCCTTCATCCGCCGCTCCGACCTGTCGCGCGACCGTGCCGAACAGCGCCCCGAGCGTTTCAACACCGGCGACAAGCTGGATGTGCGCGTCACCAATATCGACATGAAAACCCGCCGTCTGGGTCTGTCGATCAAAGCGCGCGAAATCGCCGAAGAGAAAGAAGCCGTGGAACAGTACGGTTCGTCGGACTCCGGTGCATCGCTGGGCGACATCCTGGGCGCCGCGCTCAAGGGCGACGAATAAGCCAGCCGGCTTTTATGATTTTGGGAAGGGCCTCGCGCGATGCGGGGCCCTTTTCTTTTGCGTCTTTCGGGCCTGTGCAGGCCTGTGCCGGGGGCGAATCATCTGTGGTCTCTGGGGGCTTTGGTGCTGTGCTCAAAATCCTGTTCGCGCAGAGGAGGGCCGTTTTCCGTGCGAAATCGGCCCGAAACCGTGGCAAACTGCTGCCGCTCATGGATTTTCCTCAAACTAGCAGGTTTCGCTATCGCAATCCGGTGGCTATAGTTTTCAGACATAAGCGCCCGGAGACAGGGCGCGATCAGGGGGGATCCAGGGGGATTACGGCCATGATCAGGTCTGAATTGATTCAGAAGATTGCGGATGAAAACCCGCATCTTTATCAGCGTGATGTCGAGCGGATCGTGAACACGATCTTTGACGAAATCACCAATGCCATGGCTCGGGGCGACCGGGTCGAGCTGCGGGGCTTCGGGGCTTTTTCGGTCAAGAAGCGTGATGCGCGCACCGGGCGGAACCCGAGGACGGGGGAATCCGTCGAGGTCGAGGAAAAGCACGTGCCTTTCTTTAAGACCGGCAAGCTGCTGCGCGACCGCCTCAACGGAAAGTAAGACGGATCCATGCGTTACATTCGCTATGCTTTTTATGCCGCTCTGGCGGTGATTTTTGTGACTCTGGCGCTGGGCAACCGGCAGATGGTCGTGCTGAATACGCTGCCAGAAGGGCTGCGGGCCTTCCCCGGTGCGGGGCTGGTTGATTTCAGCATCGAGCTGCCTTTGTATCTGGTGATCTTTATCGGCACTCTGATGGGGTTGGTGATCGGCTACCTGGCGGAGTGGCTGCGCGAGCACAAGCACCGCGCCGAGGCTGCGCGCAAGGGGGGCGAAGTGCGCAAGCTGGAGCGTGAGCTGAAGAAAACCCAGGCCGAGCGCGACAAGGACAAAGACGAAGTTCTGGCGCTGCTGGATCAGGCCAGCTGACCTGACTTTATGGGGGAGGGGGCGTTGCCCCCCGCGCCTTTGGCGCTCCCCCCAGAGGTATTTTTACCAAGAAGAAGAGGCAGGCCGGGCATGGATATCCGGGTAAAGATCTGCGGGCTGACGCGGCCCGAGGATGTTGAGGCCGTGGCGCGGGCGCGCGCGGCCTATTGCGGGTTTGTCTTTTTCCCCAAATCGCCCCGGAATGTGACGGTGCCGCAGGCGGCGGAGCTGGCCGTGCTGGCGCCGGTTGGCTTGGCCAAGGTCGCTTTGGTCGTGAATGCGGATAATGATCTGCTGGATCGCATCACCGATGCGGTGCCGTTGGATATGTTGCAGCTGCATGGATCAGAAAGCCCGGAGCGGGTGGCTGAGCTGCGCACCCGTTACGGTCTGCCGGTGATGAAGGCGGTGGGCGTGGCCGAAGAAAGCGATCTGGTGCAGGTCGCACGTTATGCGCAGGTCGCCGATCAGATCCTTGTGGATGCCAAACCGCCCAAAGGCGCGGATCTGCCCGGCGGCAATGGGCTGGCATTTGATTGGCGGCTGGTGGCGGGCAAACGCTGGGCGCGGCCTTGGATGCTGGCCGGTGGGTTGACCCCTGACAATGTGGCAGAGGCCGTGTCCCTGACGGGCGTGCAGCAGGTCGATGTGTCATCCGGTGTGGAGAGCGCGCCGGGCGTGAAAGACGCGGCGCGCATCGCCGAATTTGTGGCCAATGCGCAGGGCGCGCAGCCGGTGCCCAAGCTCTGAGTGCAGGGTAGGGTGGGTTTTTAACCCACCGCTGCCCAACCCGCCGCCTGTGCGTCAGAGGATTTCCAGAATGCGTTCCGGCGGGCGGCCAGTCATGGCCTTGTCGCCATTCACCAGAACCGGGCGTTCGATCAGTTTGGGCTGTTCGGCCATAGCGGCCAGCAGGGCGCTGTCCTCCATGTCTTTGCTCAGGCCCATCTCTTTGAATGCCGCTTCTTTGGGGCGCATCATGTCGATTGCCGGCAGGTTCAGCGCCTTTTGCAGGGCTTCCAACTCGGTCACTGACGGTGTGTCCTCAAGATATTTGCGGATCTCAAAACGCACGCCTTTTTCTTCCAGCAGGGCCAGCGCCTGCCGGGATTTAGAGCAGCGGGGGTTGTGCCAGAGGATCATGTCCAATCCTCCCGGCCTGTGCCCACGGCCTCGGCCACAGTGGCAAAGCCATCGCGTTGCAGCAGTGCGTCCAGCCCTTTTACGATCTCTTCGACCAGGCTGATGCCGCCATAGACCAGCGCGGTGTATAGCTGCACCACAGACGCGCCCGCGCGGATCTTGGCATAGGCCTGTTCCGCCGACCCAACGCCGCCCACGCCGATCAGGGGCAGTTTGCCATCGGTCAGTTGCGACAGACGCGCCAGCGTGCGGGTGGATTTTTCGAACAGCGGCTGGCCGGACAGGCCGCCCATCTCGTCCTTATGGGCGGATTTCAGGCCCTCGCGCGACAGGGTGGTGTTGGTGGCGATCACGCCTGCGACGCCCGAGGACAGCGCGACCTCGGCCACGTCTTCCAGCCCCTGCGCGTCCAGATCTGGCGCGATTTTCAGGAAGACCGGGATCGGGCGGGTCAGCCCGGCGCGGGCCTCCATCACACCGGCCAGCAGGGCGGCCAGCGCCTCTTTGCCCTGCAGATCGCGCAGCTTTTCGGTGTTGGGCGAGCTGACATTCACCGTGGCGAAATCCAGATCCGCCCCGCAATGGGCCAGTACGCGGGCGAAATCGGCGGCGCGGTCTTCGCTGTCTTTGTTGGCGCCAAGGTTGAGCCCCAGCACCATGTCGGAGGGGCGCTTTTGCAGCCTTGCGCCAATTGCCTCCATCCCCTCATTGTTGAACCCAAAGCGGTTGATCGCGGCCTGATCTTCGGTCAGCCGGAACAGGCGCGGCTTGGGGTTGCCGGGCTGGGCGCGCGGCGTGGCGGCGCCGACCTCGACAAAGCCAAATCCCGCGCGGGCCAGCCCGGACAGGGCCTCGGCATTCTTGTCAAACCCGGCGGCAAGGCCCACCGGGTTGGGCAGGTCCAGACCCGCAAAAGAACAACGCAACCGGTCCGAGCTCAGCCGTCCGGGGCCGCTGGCCAGCCCGCTTTGCAGGGCTTTCAGCGCCAGCCCATGGGCGCGTTCGGGGTCGGTGCGGTGCAACAGGGCCAGCCCGGCCTTTTCCATCAGTTTCATCCAAAAACCTTTCCGGTCTCAGTGGGGGCGCAGCGGATCAGGCGCGATGTCAGCACCGCCGCCTGACGGTGGATCACCGCGCGCGCATATTCAGGGTCTTTGACCATGGCCATAAAGGCATGGGCCGAGGGGTAACGGGCGATAAACATCAGATCCCAATGTTCATCAGATGGGCCGATCAGACCAGCGCGCCAGGTGCCGCGCCACAGGATCTGGCCGCCAACACGCTCCAGAACCGGGCCGGAGTCACGGCCATAATTGGCATAGGCCTGCGCACCGCTAAGCCCGGTGCCTTGCAGCGTATGACCGTCAGGATAGAGCGCCCGATCGCGCAGGCGCACAAGGTTCAGCATCTCGCAGGGCTCGTCGCGATCAAGGCCTTTGAACGCCTCGAACTGCGCGCGCGTCGGGTCGATATGCCGATCCGGGTCGCTCATGCAAAGTTTTCCGGGAACAGATGCCCGTCAGCCGTCAGGGGCAGGGGTTGCGCCCAGACCACATGGTCCAGTGTCATCGGCCCGTAATAATGCGGGAACAGCGCGCCACCGCGGGATTCCTCCCATTTCAGCGCATCCGCCATACGGTCGGTTTCAAAGGCGGCGATCATCAAATCGCCTTCGCCGGCAAAATGTTTCGCGGCGGTTTCGCGCGCCTGTGTGTCGGTCGAAAAATGGATGTAGCCATCCGCCACATCCACCGGTGCGCCAGAGGTCTGGCCCTGCGCCCGCAGATCGGCCCATTCATCAGCGCGGAGGATCTTGTATATCAGCATAGCAGCGTGATGCCCCGGCAAGGCCGGGTGGTCAAGCAAAGCCGCACTGAAACTGCCCATGCGTCACCCCGTGCCCGTCATCAAAGCGTTACGCCGGGGCAATAGCCGTTGATCCGATGGAATCTTTGACAAGCTCAGGCTGAGCGCGCAGCATTCGCACATCAAAGAAAATGATACGTACCAGGGGGGCTCTCATGCTCAGAAATTTCCTTGCCACCACCGCAACCCTTGCCCTGACTGCAGGCGCGGCCTCGGCCGATTACACGCTGCATGTTGTGCATATCAACGATCTGCACAGCCGGATCGAACCGATCAACAAATATGACAGCACCTGCAAGGAAGAAGACAACCTTGAGGGCAAATGCTTTGGCGGCGTGGCCCGTGTTGCGACCATGATCAACCAACTGCGCAGCGAGCTGGACGGCCAGAACCTGCTGGTTCTGGATGCGGGCGACCAGTATCAGGGCTCGCTGATGTACACCACCTACAAGGGTGATGTCGAAATCGAGATGATGGAAAAGATCGGTTTTGACGCCATGGCCGTGGGCAACCACGAATTTGACGATGGTGACGAAGGCCTGGCCAAGCTGGTCAATGGCGTGTCCTTCCCGGTGATCGCGGGCAATATCGACGTGTCTTCGTCCAACATTCTGGCGGGCAAAGTGGCCGATCACGTGGTGCTTGAGGTTGGTGGCGAAAAGATCGGTATTGTCTCGGCGCTGGCTGTGGACACGGTGGAAACCTCCAGCCCCTCGGATGCGGTGATCTTCTCGGATGAGATCCAGAACTTGCAGGCCGATGTGGACGCGTTGAGTGCTGATGGCGTCAACAAAATCATCGCTCTGAACCATGTGGGCGTGACCAAGGATATGGAAATCGCCAAGATGGTGTCGGGCCTTGATCTGGTGATTGGCGGCCACTCGCATACCAAATTCTCCAACACCGAAGAAGGCGCAATGGCCTATCCGACCATGGTTGGCGACGTGCCGGTGGTGCAGGCCTATGCCTATTCCAAATATGTCGGCCACATCACCCTGACTTTTGACGATGCAGGTATGCTGAAATCCGCCACCGGCGACACCATCCTGCTGGATGCCTCCGTTGCCGAAGATGCCGAGATCAAAGCCCGCGTGGCCGAGCTGGCTGGCCCCATTGACGAGATGAAAAAGCGCGTGGTTGCCTCCTCCAACGGCGCGATTGACGGCGACCGTTCGGTCTGCCGCGTGATGGAATGCCCGATGGGCAACCTCGTTGCCGATGCCATGCTGGACCGGGTCAAGGATCAGGGCGTTGAGATCGCCATCCAGAATGGCGGCGGTCTGCGCGCCTCCATCGACGAGGGCGACGTCACCATGGGCGAAGTCCTGACCGTGCTGCCCTTCCAGAACACCCTGTCCACTTTCGAGGTCAGCGGCGCCACGATCGTGGCCGCTCTGGAAAACGGCGTTAGCCAGATGGAAGAAGTCAAAGGCCGTTTCCCGCAGGTCGCCGGCATGAGCTTCACCGTCACCCCCAGCGCCGAGGCCGGCAGCCGGATCTCCAACGTCATGGTCGGCGGCGCGCCGATTGATCTGGATAAGATCTACGGCGTTGTGTCCAACAACTACGTGCGCAATGGCGGCGACGGCTACAAAATGTTCCGCGATGCACAGAACGCCTATGATTACGGCCCTGACCTGGCCGACGTGACCGCCGAATTCCTGGCGGATCAGAACGGCTATGCGCCCTATACCGACGGCCGCATCACCGTCGCCAAATAATCCCGAACAGGGCGTCCCTCACCGGGCGCCCTGTTTCTTCTTGGTCCAAATACCTCCGGGGGAGTCGTGCTTGCACGACGGGGGCAGAGCCCCCAATATGCGCCGCATGGACCACCCGCTGATCGACCTCATCAATGCCAAGATCCGCGCCGCCGAAAAGGACGGCGCTTTTGACAACCTGCCGGGGCAGGGCAAGCCACTTGCGCCCTGTGATGACCCCGAAAACGCGGTGTTCAACCGGATCATGAAGGAAAACGGCGCGGTGCCTGAGCCTGTCGCGCTGACACAGGAACTGGCCCGGCTGCGCGCCGAATTGCTGGATTGTTCCGACCGGACCGAACGCCGCCGCATCATTCAGGATATGTCCATGGCCGAAGCCCGTCTGGAACTGGCCCGCAAGCGCGGCTAAGCTGTCACAAACACAGGTTATTTCAGAAAGCGCGCCCATGGTCTCGGTCAAGGAACAATACGAAGCCTACCCCTATCCCGAACGCGACCCTGCGGATGAAAAGAAACGGCTGATTTCCGGCTCGCCCAGCCATCCGCTGGAAATCGACCATCACCTGTTTGGCGGGCAGCGCGACTGGTCCAAACCGTTCAAGGCGCTGGTCGCGGGTGGCGGCACCGGCGACGGGCTGATCCAGCTGGCGCAGGTGCTGAGCGCGGCCAACGTCCCGCATGACATCACCTATATCGACCTCTCCACCGCCTCGCGCGCCGTGGCCGAGGCCCGCGCCAGGGCGCGCGGTCTGACGCAGATCAGTTTTCACACCGGGTCGCTGCTGGATGCGCCTGATTACGGGGCGTTTGACTATATCGACTGCTGCGGCGTGCTGCACCATCTGCCCGACCCGAATGCGGGCTTTACCGCTCTGCGCGCTGCGCTGGCACCGGGGGGCGGGCTGGGCTTTATGGTCTATGCGCCCTATGGCCGGTCCGGCGTTTACCCGCTGCAAGAGGCGTTTGGCGCGCTGTTTCAGGGTGTTGACCCGCAGAACCGGTTGGCTGAGGCGCGCAAAATTGTCGATGCGCTGCCGCAAGGCCACCCGTTCAAGGCCAATCTGAATCTGGGCGATCACGCGGCGTCGGATGCCGGGTTCTACGATCTTCTGCTGCATGGGCAGGACCGCGCCTATGACATCCCCGACCTGCTTGCCGCACTGGAGGACACTGGCTGGCGCTTGCAGGGCTTTGCCACGCCTGCGCTGTATGATCTGACGCGCATCACCACGCGGCCTGATTGGATGAGCGATGCCAAAGCCATGGCCGTCGCGGAAAAGCTGCGCGGCAGCATCAAGATGCATGTGGCCTATGCCGTCCCGTCCGAGGACGACCGCAAACCCGCCAATGCCAGCAACCGCGCATTGATCCCGCATCTGCGCGGTGTGCCTGCGGCGGGGCTAGCCCGCGCTGTGGCGCAGGGCAAACCGATCCCGGTGACGTTGAAGGAAATGAAAACCACGCTGCACCTGCCCAAGACCACCGCGCCCCTGATCGCGGGGATTGATGGCAAACGCAGCCTTGCGCAGATCGCGCAGGCCACGCGCATGGACCCGCTGGCCTTTGGTGCCGCCTGGGGCGCGGTGCAGAGGGAACTGGGCGATTGGGGGCTGCTGTTGTACTCGGCACTGCGCAGGGCGGGGTAGCATGTGCGGGCGGATGGCAGTGACCCTTCCCACCGATGCCATGGTGCGGCTGTTTGGTGCGGAGCCCGCCAACGACCTGCCCGAAACCCCCAACTACAATGTCTGCCCCACCAACCAGATCCATGTGGTCCGGGTCGAGGCAGGGCAGCGCAGGCTGGGCGCGATGCGCTGGGGGTTCCTGCCGCATTGGTACAAGGCGACCAATGACGGGCCGCTGCTGATCAATGCCCGCGCCGAAACCATCGCCGAAAAGCCCGCCTTTCGCGCGGCCTGCCGCGAACGCCGCTGCCTGATCCCCGCAACCGGGTTTTACGAATGGACCAAAGATGACGCGGGCAAGCGCCTGCCCTGGTATATCCGGCCAGCGGATGACGGGCCGCTGGTCTTTGCAGGCATCTGGCAGGACTGGCAGCAGGGGGATCTGTCCTTTCGCAGCTGCGCCATCGTGACCTGCAGTGCCAATGATCCCATGTCGCAGATCCACCACCGGATGCCCGTTATTCTGGCGCAAAAGGATTGGGGCAAATGGCTGGGCGAAGAAGGTCACGGGGCTGCGCCCCTGATGCGCCCAGCCCCTGACGATGCGCTGCAATTTCACCGGGTCGATCCAAAGGTGAATTCCAACCGCGCCAGCGGGTCTGATCCGATCGAGGCAGTGATCGAAGATTTTTGATCAAATCCCTGCCGCGACATCTTGACCACCCCGGCCAAGTTGCGTCACCTGAAACGAACCAAAGCTACAGGAGCGCAACACATGTCCGACCAAGCCGGGGATCAGGCCTTTCGCCGTCAGAATGGCACCAAAGGGCGCTGGCATGAAATGACCTATGGCGGGGCGCTCAGTTTTCTGCGCCGCAATTATTCCCGTGACCTGAGCGGGGTGGATGTGGCCGTGACTGGTGTGCCGTTTGACAATGCGGTGACGTTTCGTCCGGGCTGTCGTCTTGGACCGCAGGCGATCCGCGCCGCCTCGGTTCAACTGGCAGAGCTCAAGGCCTTTCCATTCGGCTTTGACCCGTTTGAACGCCTGTCCGTGGTGGATTACGGCGATGTGCATCTGGACCCGCATCACCCCGAAACCATCCGCCCCGCGATCCAGGCCCACGCGGCTGAAATCATCGCCAATGGGACAAAATTGCTGACTCTTGGGGGCGATCACTCCATCGCCTATCCGCTGCTCAAGGCCCATGCGGAAAAATACGGCCCCGTGGCGCTGATCCAGTTCGATGCCCATTGTGACACCTGGGACGATGATGGCGTGGCAATGGATCACGGCACCATGTTCCTGCGTGCCGCGCGCGAAGGCATCATCGACACGTCGAAATCCACACAGGTCGGGTTGCGCACCTATAATGACGAGGATTTCGGCTTTGAGATCCTGACCAGCCCCTGGATCCATCGCAATGGGATTGATGCGGCGATTGAAATCGCGCGTGAAAGGGCAGGGGACGCGCCGGTCTATATCTCGTTTGATGTGGATGGCATGGACCCGGCCTTTGCCCCCGGCACGGGCACGCCTGTGCCTGGCGGTCTGGCATCCTGGCAGGCGCTGGAGTTTATCCGCGGCATGGCCGGGCTGAACCTGATTGGCATGGATGTGGTCGAGGTCTCGCCGCCCTATGATCACGCGGAAATCACCGCCATTGCCGCCGCGACCATCGCCCATGACTGGCTGTGCCTTCTGGCCAAGGCCGCAGGGGAACAGGAAAACCCGGTAGGGCGGATCTGATCGCAGGGCCGTGGTCAAAACTGGGCGTGAACCGGGCTTGACGCCCGTTTTGCCATGGCCTAATCACCTGTTCCTACAGGCGCGGGTATGGTGAAATGGTATCATAAGAGCCTTCCAAGCTTAAGGTGCGGGTTCGATTCCCGCTACCCGCTCCAAAAATCCCTGTATCCTTATGAAACTGCATCACTCTTGGGCGAATATCGCCTTTTAGATGTATTTTTTCTTTCCGCCTCGCCGCGTCAAATCCGCCGCTTGACCACCTGCGTCCCGACCGCCAAAAACACCCGGTGAAGACGGAAGGAGACAACATGGCGCGCTCAAACCGCACGGCCGCTGGCCCCGATGGAGAAGACCGCGCGAAATCGCGGCGTCTGGGATCGCTGGGCGCGCTCTGGCCGTTTCTGAAACCGTATCGCCTGTTGATGTTGGCGGCGCTGGTTGCGCTGGTGTTGACTGCGACCCTGTCGCTGTTGTTGCCGCTGGCGGTGCGCCGGGTGGTGGATAATTTCAACGTCGAAGATGGCGCTATTCTGGACCTGTATTTTGCCGCGGCCCTTGGCATTGCTGCGCTGCTGGCCGTGGGCACGGCCATGCGCTATGCGCTGGTCACACGGCTGGGCGAACGGGTTGTGGCGGATATCCGCAAAGCGGTGTTTGACCGGGTGATCGGCCTGTCGCCTGCCTTTTACGAAAAGACCATGACCGGCGAAGTGTTAAGCCGGATCACAACGGACACAACGCTGATCCTGTCGGTGATCGGGTCGTCCGTGTCGATCGCGCTGCGCAACATTCTGCTGTTCAGCGGCGGGTTGGTGTTCATGTCCATGACCTCGGCCAAGCTGACCGGTCTGGTGCTGCTGCTGGTGCCGGTTGTGGTGGTGCCGATCCTGACGCTGGGGCGCAAACTGCGCCGCCTCAGCCGGGAAAACCAGGACTGGATCGCGCAATCCTCGGGCTATGCCTCCGAGGCGCTGGGCGCGGTGCAATCGGTGCAATCCTACACCCATGAAACCCTGTCGCGCGCCAATTTTGCCGATGTAACGGAAAAGAGCTTTGACGCCGCGCGCCGCCGGGTCTGGACCCGCGCGCTGATGACCGCCATCGTGATTTTCCTGGTCTTCACCGGGATTGTCGGGGTGCTATGGATTGGCGCCTGGGATGTGCGCGCAGGCAGCATGAGCGCAGGCGCGCTGGTGCAATTTGTGATTTACGCTGTGATGGTTGCTGGGGCCGTCGGGGCGCTGTCGGAAATTTTTGGCGAATTGCAGCGTGCCGCTGGCGCAACCGAACGTTTGGTCGAGCTGCTGCAGGCCGAGGATGACGTGCAGGATCCGGCGCAGCCCGTGGCGCTGCCAAGCCCGGCCAGGGGCGAGATCGGCTTTGACGGGGTCAGCTTTGCCTATCCTGCTCGGCCCGGCGTGTCGGCGCTGGATGCTGTCGATTTGCGGATCGAAGCAGGCGAGACCGTGGCCTTTGTCGGCCCCTCCGGTGCGGGGAAAACCACTGTGATCCAGCTGCTGCAGCGGTTCTATGACCCGCAGGCGGGGCAGGTCACACTGGATGGGATTGCGCTGCCCGATATGGCGCGGGCCGATTTCCGCAGCCAGATCGCGCTGGTGCCGCAGGATCCGGTGATTTTTGCCGCCTCTGCCCGCGAAAACATCCGCTTTGGCCGCCCCGATGCCAGCGATGCCGAAATCGAAGCCGCCGCCCGCGCCGCCGCCGCGCATGATTTCTTGACTGCGCTGCCCGAGGGCTACGACACCTGGCTGGGCGAGCGTGGCGTAACCCTGTCCGGTGGCCAACGTCAGCGGATCGCCATCGCCCGCGCGATCCTGCGTGATGCGCCGGTGCTGTTGTTGGACGAGGCCACCAGCGCGCTGGACGCCGAAAGCGAACGTGCGGTGCAGCAGGCCGTCGACACCATGTCGGAAAACCGCACCACGCTGATTGTGGCGCATCGTCTGGCCACGGTGAAAAAGGCCGACCGGATTGTGGTGATGGAGCAGGGCAAGATCGTTGCCATGGGCAAACATGACGATCTGGTGGCTGAGGGCGGGCTATATGCGCGCCTGGCCCGACTGCAATTCACCGAAGGCCTGGCGGCAGAGTGACCCCTGCGGCTTTGGCCTGAAGTCGCGTCATGCTGTCGCAGGAACGCTGCGTTACGACTTGCCTGCCGTAGGGTCCGGCCCCCTTGCGCCGACGGCGAAAGCTTTCCAAACTGTTGGCCATAAAAACAGGGAGGATTGCGGCTTGACTTATGCAAGTATGGCCGATCGCGACGCCATTCAAAATGCGATGGCGTGGGAAGATAGAGATGTGCCAGCCACGGTTTGGGCGCAATTGTCACGCACCGCAGAGGCGTTTCCGCATCGACCCGCCGCCAGCTATCAGCTGCTTTCCGGGGCCAAGGACAAGGCCGAAACGCTCAGCTGGGCGGATCTGCGTGACCGGACAGCCCAGGCGGCCAATCTGTTTCGTGAACTGGGGGTGGGCGAAAAAGATGTGATCGCCTATGTGCTGCCCAACAGCAACGAAACCATCACAACGCTGCTGGGTGGGGCCGTTGCGGGCATCGTGAACCCGATTAACCCGCTTTTGGAACCGGAACAGATCGGGGCGATCCTGCGCGAAACCGGCGCAAAGGTGGTTGTGACCCTGAAACCTTTCCCCAAAACCGATGTGCCGCAAAAAGTGGCCGAGGCCGTGCGCCATGCGCCGGGTGTGCAGACGGTGCTGGAAATCGACCTGAACCGCTATCTGACCCCACCCAAAAGCTGGATCGTGCCGCTGGTGCGCCCCAAGCTGGAGGGCAAGCTGCACGCGGATTATCTGAACTTTAACAAAGAGGTCGCGCGCCAGCCCAAAACGCTGCAATTCAAGGATTCCGAAGGGGATCGTATCGCAGCGTATTTTCACACGGGCGGCACCACCGGGATGCCCAAAGTGGCCCAGCACACTTATGGTGGCATGATTTACAATGGCTGGCTGGGGTCGACCCTGCTGTTTGACGAACATGACAATATCATGTGCCCGCTGCCGCTGTTCCATGTGTTTGCGGTGCATGTGATCCTGATGGCGGCGCTGTGTTCCGGGGCGCATGTGGTCTTTCCCACGCCTGCGGGTTATCGCGGGGATGGGGTGTTCGACAATTTCTGGAAGCTGTGCGAACGCTGGAAGATCAGCTTTGTCATCACGGTACCCACGGCGGTGTCGGCCCTGATGCAGCGCCCGGTGGATGCGGATATCTCAACGGTCAAAACGGCGTTTTCCGGCTCGGCACCGATGCCGATGGAACTGTTCAAGCGGTTCGAAGACAGCTGTGGCGTCACGATCTGCGAAGGCTATGGCCTGACCGAAGCCACCTGTCTGGTCAGCGTCAACCCGCCGGATGGCGAGAAAAAGGTCGGTTCGACCGGGATCCCGCTGCCCTATGTGGATGTGAAAATCGTCAAATCCGTCGAAGGCGAGGCGGTGGAATGCGCCGTGGACGAGGTGGGGGAAATCTGTGTCTCCAACCCCGGGGTTCTGGCGGGCAACACCTATACCGAGGCGGAAAAGAACGCCGATCTGTATTATCAGGGCACGCATCTGCGCACGGGCGATCTGGGGCGCCTGGACGAGGACGGCTATCTGTGGATCACAGGCCGGGCCAAGGATCTGATCATCCGCTCGGGCCACAATATTGATCCGGCGGAAATCGAAGAGGCCCTGCTGACTCACCCGGCGGTTGCCTTTGCCGGGGCCATCGGCCAGCCCGATGCCTATGCCGGGGAACTGCCCTGCGCCTTTGTTGAGTTGGTCGATGGGGCCAGCGTGACCGAAGAAGAACTGATGGAACACGCCAAGGTCCATGTTCATGAGCGCGCGGCACATCCAAAACATATGACCATCCTGCCGGAACTGCCGAAAACCGCCGTGGGCAAAGTGTTCAAACCCGATTTGCGCAAAGACGCGATCGCGCGGGTTTATAACGATGCGCTGGCAAAAGAGGGCGTCGCGGCGCGGGTTGTCTCCGTCGTGGATGACAAGAAACGCGGCCTGGTGGCGCAGCTGGACAGGAATGGGGCCGACGACACGGCGATTTCCAAAGTGCTGGGCAGCTTTACCCGCCCGTGGGAACCTGCCGATACCTGATTTGTGTGCGGCCAAATTTCCGCAGGAAATTTCAAATTCCTGCTCAGGAATTTGGCCGCGCGCCTTCAGCTATAGGCAATCCCCAACAGCAGGGCGCCCAGGATCACGCGATAGATCACATAGGGCGCAAAACTGACCGACCGCAGCAGGCGCATCATCACGACCAGCGCGCCCAATGCGGCGATAAAGGCGAACAGGGCGGCGATGGCACCATCCCGTGCGGCCTGCGCATCCGCAGTGCCCGCCACTTCCAGCCCCAGCAATGTGCCCGATGCCATGATCGTGGGGACGGACATCAGCATCGCGATGCGCGCGGCATCCTGTCGGGCATAGCCAAGCTGGCGCGCCCCGGTGATGGTGATGCCGGATCTGGACGTGCCTGGGATCAGCGCGATGGCCTGCCACAGCCCCAGGATCACCGCATCCCGCAGCGACCAGTCCTGTGTGACTTTGTCTTCGGCACCGATTTTGTCCGCCCAGTACAACACCAGCCCAAAGCCTAGCATCGTCCAGCCGATCACTTCGATCGAGCGCAGCATATCGTTCAGCCCGGTGACTTTCAGGAACAGCCCGGCCAGGATCACCGGCACCGTGGCCACCCCCAGCAGAAAGGCCAGCCGCGCGCCCGGTGTGTCGATCTTGCCGCGCAGCAGGCGTGGAATGCCGCCAAAGGCGTCGCGCATATCAGTGCGGAAATATAGCATGACGGCGAACAGGGTGCCGACATGTACGGCCACGTCGATGACTTGTCCCTGGTCTTCGGCCCCGGTCAGATTCGGCAGCAAAATCAGGTGCCCCGAAGAGGAAATTGGCAGAAATTCGGTGATGCCCTGAATCAGGGCCAGGATCAGAAGGTAGGTAAAGCTCATTCTGGGAAACCCGTTTGGTAGAACCAGTGTCTGTATAAAACCCTGAAAAAGAAAGGGAAGATGAATTTTAAGTCCGTATCGGACCTTAAATCGTGTGGCGTGGAGGGATTTTTTGCGCCGTTCCCGCAATTTTTTCAAAATAGGTCAGTATAATTGACTTTTAATCCCTGAGGCCCTTCTGTAAATAGGCCCGACCAAAGACCTGACGGAGCATTAGCGACATGGCCAAGCAACCGATGCTGAAATTCGTGACCACCGATCGGCAGATGCCGGAAAAACGGGGTGCGGATCTGCGTAAGCAGGATTTTGACGAGATCTATGCAGAGTTCGCGGCCACAAAAGCAGCCGAACAGGCCAGCCGCTGCAGCCAGTGCGGCGTGCCTTATTGCCAATCGCACTGCCCGCTGCACAATAACATCCCTGATTGGCTGCGCCTGACCGCAACGGGCCGCCTGCAAGAGGCCTATGAAACCAGCCAGGCCACCAACACCTTCCCGGAAATCTGTGGCCGTATCTGCCCGCAGGACCGCCTGTGCGAAGGCAATTGTGTGATTGAACAGTCCGGCCATGGTACCGTCACCATTGGCTCGGTCGAAAAATACATCACCGACACCGCCTGGGAGCAGGGCTGGGTTCAGCCCATCACCCCCGCGTCCGAGCGCAAGGAAAGCGTCGGCATCATTGGCGCCGGCCCCGGCGGTCTGGCCGCTGCTGACATGCTGCGCCGTGCCGGTCTGCAGGTCACGGTCTATGACCGCTATGACCGCGCGGGTGGGCTGCTGACCTACGGCATCCCTGGCTTCAAGCTGGAAAAAGACGTGGTCATGCGCCGCTGCGAACAGCTGGAACAGGCCGGTGTGCGCTTTGTTCAGAACTGCAATATCGGCGAGGACATGTCCTTTGAGGAGATCCGCGCCCAGCATGACGCCGTGGTCATCGCCACCGGCGTGTACAAAAGCCGCGATCTGGGTGGCCCCGGTTCGGGCGCGCAGGGCATCGTCAAGGCGATCGACTATCTGACCGCCTCCAACCGCGCGGCGAACTTTGGCGACACCGTGCCGGAATTCGAAAGCGGCGAACTGAATGCCGCGGGCAAAAAGGTCGTCGTGATCGGCGGTGGTGACACGGCCATGGACTGTGTGCGCACCGCAATCCGTCAGGGCGCTGAAAGCGTGAAATGCCTCTATCGCCGTGACCGCGCCAACATGCCGGGTTCGCAGCGTGAAACCCAGAACGCCGAAGAAGAAGGCGTGGTGTTTGAATGGCTGACCGCGCCCAAGGGCTTTAAGGGGGACGCGGTGAATGCTGTGACCGTGCAAAAGATGCGTCTGGGCCTGCCCGATGCGTCGGGTCGTCAATCGCCGGAACTGATCGAAGGGTCGGATTACGACGAACCCGCCGATCTGGTGATCAAGGCGCTGGGCTTTGAGCCCGAGGATCTGCCGACGCTTTGGGGTTGCCCCGAGCTGGAAGTCACCCGCTGGGGTACGGTCAAGGCCGAGTTCACCTCGGGCCGGACGGCGCTGCCCGGCGTTTACGCCGTGGGTGACATCGTGCGTGGTGCCAGCCTGGTGGTCTGGGCGATCAAGGATGGCCGCGACTGCGCCGATGCGATCCTGGCTGACCTGAACGCCAAATCGGCCATCGCCGCCGAATGATCCAGCGCCGGGCAGGGGATCCCCGCCCGGACTTTCCGAACACGCGCGGCAGGCGCCCCCGGTGACAACCCGGTCAGGCAGGCGCCGCCGCAGCGCATCAGACACATCAGGCCGCAGGGCCTTTCATGGAGGATAGACCATGACGAAATTTGACGCCGATTGGGTGAAAAACGAAGAAGCCAAGCGCAAGTGGATGGAGCAGAACGGGCTCTATTCCGAAGCGGAAGAGCACAGTTCCTGTGGGGTTGGCCTGGTGGTCAGCCTGGATGGCAAACCTTCGCGCAAGGTTGTCGAGGCGGGTATCACCGCGCTGAAAGCGATCTGGCACCGGGGTGCCGTTGATGCCGACGGGAAAACCGGTGACGGCGCGGGCATCCATGTGCAGATCCCCGTGTCCTTTTTCTATGACCAGATCGAACGCACCGGCCACAAGCCCCGCATGGATGAGCTGGTTGCCGTCGGTCAGGTCTTTCTGCCGCGCACCGATCATGGCGCGCAGGAAACCTGCCGGACCATCGTGGAAACCGAAGTTCTGCGCATGGGCTATTACATCTATGGCTGGCGTCATGTGCCGGTAAAGGTCGACTGCCTGGGTGAAAAGGCCAACGCGACCCGCCCGGAAATCGAACAGATCCTGATTTCGAACTCCAAGGGTGTGGACGAAGACACCTTTGAGCGCGAGCTGTATGTGATCCGTCGCCGCATCGAAAAGGCCGCCGCTGCTGCGGCTGTCAATGGGCTGTATATTGCGTCGCTCTCCTGCCGTTCGATCATCTACAAGGGCATGATGCTGGCCGAGCAGGTCAGCGAATTTTACCCGGACCTGCAGGATGACCGCTTTGCCTCGTCCTTTGCGATCTATCACCAGCGCTATTCCACCAACACCTTCCCGCAATGGTGGCTGGCCCAGCCGTTCCGTATGCTGGCCCATAACGGCGAAATCAACACGCTGAAGGGCAACACCAACTGGATGAAAAGCCATGAGATCCGCATGGCCTCCAGTGCCTTTGGTGACATGGCCGAGGACATCAAACCGATCATCGCCAATGGCGCGTCGGATTCGGCTGCTCTGGATGCGGTGTTCGAAGTGCTGGTGCGCGCGGGCCGCAACGCGCCCATGGCGAAGACCATGCTGGTGCCCGAAAGCTGGTCCAAGCAGGCGGTGGAACTGCCGCAGGCCTGGCGCGACATGTACAGCTATTGCAACTCAGTGATGGAGCCCTGGGATGGTCCGGCGGCGCTGGCCATGACCGATGGCCGCTGGGTCTGTGGCGGTCTGGACCGCAACGGCCTGCGCCCGATGCGCTATGTCGTGACCGGGGATGACCTGCTGATCGCCGGGTCCGAGGTGGGCATGGTCCCCACAGACGAAGCCACCGTGCGCGAAAAAGGCGCGCTTGGGCCGGGTCAGATGATTGCCGTCGATATGAAAGAGGGCAAGCTGTACCGCGACGTGGAAATCAAGGACAAGCTGGCCGCCAGCCAGCCCTTTGGCGACTGGGTCGGTAAGATCACCGATCTTGAGGCCCATCTGGCCGGTGTGACCGAGGCCGCGCAATTCAGCGGGGGCGAGCTGCGCCGCCGTCAGATTGCCGCCGGTTACAGCGTCGAAGAGCTGGAGCAGATCCTGTCGCCCATGGCCGAGGATGGCAAGGAATCGCTGGCCTCGATGGGGGATGACACCCCCTCCGCGGTTCTGTCGAAAAAGTACCGCCCGCTGAGCCATTATTTCCGCCAGAACTTTAGCCAGGTGACCAACCCGCCGATCGACAGCCTGCGCGAATATCGCGTGATGTCGCTGAAAACGCGGTTCGGCAATCTGAAAAACGTGCTGGATGAAAGCAGCGCCCAGACCGAGATCCTGGTTCTGGACAGCCCCTTTGTCGGCAACGCCCAGTTCGCGGCGCTGAAAGACGCATTCAACTCCCCTTGTGTCGAGGTCGACTGTACCTTCCCGGCTGATGGCGGGCAGGGTGCGCTGGGCGAGGCGCTGGCGCGCATCCGTTCCGAGGCCGAGGACGCCGTGCGCTCTGGCACCGGGCACCTGATCCTGACCGACGAACATTCCGATGAGGGCAAGGTCGCGATCCCGATGATCCTCGCCACCAGCGCGGTGCACAGCCATCTGACGCGCAAAGGTCTGCGGACCTTCTGCTCGATCAATGTGCGTTCTGCCGAATGTGTTGACCCGCATTACTTTGCCGTGCTGATCGGCGCCGGTGCGACCGTTGTGAACGCCTATCTGGCCGAGGACAGCCTGGCGGACCGCATTGAACGCGGCCTGCTGGATGGCAGCCTGACCGAAAACGTCGCGCGTTACCGAGAGGCGGTGGATCAGGGCCTGCTGAAGATCATGTCCAAGATGGGCATCTCGGTGATCTCGTCCTATCGCGGTGGTCTGAACTTTGAGGCGGTGGGCCTGTCCCGCGCCATGGTTGCGGAATATTTCCCCGGCATGATCAGCCGCATTTCCGGGATCGGTCTGAACGGTCTGCAGAAAAAGGCCGAAGAGGTGCACGCGCTGGGCTTTGCCGGTGTGCGTGACGTGCTGCCGATTGGCGGTTTCTACAAGTCCCGTAAATCGGGCGAGACCCACGCCTGGGGTGCGCAGAACATGCACCTGCTGCAATCCGCCTGTGACCGCGCGTCTTTCGAGCTGTGGAAGCGGTATTCCAACGCCATGCAGTCGAACCCGCCGATCCATCTGCGCGACCTGCTGGCGATCAAGCCGCTGGGCGAAGCCATCCCCGTCGAGCAGGTCGAAAGCGTCACCGCGATCCGCAAGCGGTTTGTGACGCCGGGCATGTCGCTGGGCGCGCTGTCGCCCGAGGCGCACAAAACCCTGAACGTCGCGATGAACCGCATCGGCGCGCGCTCTGACAGCGGCGAAGGCGGGGAAGATCCGGCGCATTTTGTGCCCGAGCCCAATGGCGACAACCCGTCGGCCAAGATCAAGCAGGTGGCTTCGGGGCGCTTTGGTGTGACCGCTGAATACCTGAACCAGTGTGAAGAGCTGGAGATCAAAGTCGCGCAGGGTGCCAAGCCCGGCGAAGGTGGCCAGCTGCCCGGCATGAAGGTCACTGATCTGATTGCCCGTCTGCGTCACTCGACCAAGGGTGTGACCCTGATTTCGCCGCCGCCGCATCACGACATCTATTCGATCGAAGACCTGGCGCAGCTGATCTATGACCTGAAACAGATCAACCCGCGCGTGAAGGTCTGCGTCAAGCTGGTGGCGTCCTCTGGTGTGGGCACCATTGCCGCCGGTGTGGCCAAGGCCGAAGCCGATGTGATCCTTGTGTCCGGCCATAATGGCGGCACTGGCGCGTCGCCCTCGACCTCGATCAAATATGCGGGCCTGCCGTGGGAAATGGGCCTGACCGAAGCGCATCAGGTGCTGGCGATGAACAACCTGCGTTCGCGTGTTGTGCTGCGGACCGATGGTGGCCTGCGCACCGGGCGTGACATTGTCATGGCCGCGATGCTGGGCGCCGAGGAATACGGTATCGGCACCGCTGCGTTGATCGCCATGGGCTGCATCATGGTGCGCCAGTGCCAGTCCAACACCTGCCCCGTGGGCGTGTGTACTCAGGATCAGGCGCTGCGCGACAAGTTCACCGGCAATGCCGACAAGGTCGTGAACCTGATCACCTTCTACGCGCAGGAAGTGCGCGAGATCCTCGCCTCGATCGGGGCGAAATCGCTGGAAGAGGTGATTGGCCGCGCCGATCTGTTGCATCAGGTCAGCCGTGGGTCGCAGCATCTGGACGATCTGGATCTGAACCCGCTGCTGATCCATGTGGATGGGTCCGAAAACATCGTCTATGACCGTGACCGCCCGCGCAACGCTGTGCCTGACACGCTGGATGCGGAAATCGTGCGCGACGCTGCCCGTTTCCTTGAGGATGGCGAAAAGATGCAGCTGTCCTATTCGGTGATGAACACGCACCGGACCGTGGGCACGCGCACTTCGTCGCATATCGTGCGCAAATTCGGGATGCGCAACGCGCTGCAGCCCGATCACCTGCACGTCAAACTGACCGGTTCGGCGGGTCAGTCGCTGGGTGCCTTTGCTGCTCCGGGGCTGAAGCTCGAAGTGTCGGGCGATGCCAATGACTATGTGGGCAAGGGCCTGTCCGGCGGCATGATCGTCGTGCGCCCGCCGCAGGTGTCGCCGCTGAAGGCGGATGACAACACGATCATTGGCAACACCGTGCTGTATGGGGCCACGGATGGTCACCTGTTTGCAGCGGGCCGCGCCGGTGAACGGTTTGCCGTGCGTAACTCCGGTGCCAAGGTTGTGGTCGAGGGCTGTGGATCGAACGGGTGTGAGTACATGACCGGCGGCGTGGCCGTGATCCTTGGCCCGATCGGTGCCAACTTTGGCGCGGGCATGACCGGTGGCATGGCCTATCTGTACGACCCCGAAGGGGCGGCGGAAAAGCTGATGAACATGGAAAGCCTGGTGACCTGCCCGGTCAGCACCCCGGAATGGGAAGCCCAGCTGAAAGGCCTGCTGGAAACCCACGCCGCAGAGACCGGCAGCCACAAGGCTGCCGATATTCTGCAGCACTGGGATGTGGAAAAGGCGAACTTCCTGCAGGTGTGCCCGACCGAGATGCTGGACAAGATCCCGCACCCGCTGGGGATTGAGGAGGCAGAGGCCGTTCCGGCCGAGTGATCCTCTGAGTTCAGCGAGACGAAAAGGCCCGGAGGACGCTCTGGGCCTTTTTGTTTGCGCCATGCGCCGATCACCGCGCGCTCTGCGACCGGGAATTCCAATTTCCGCCAGAACCGCTATACCGATCCCATGGCAGCGGCAAAGAAATCAGGCAAGAAAACCAAAGGCGGCAAGGCAGGGAAACGCGGCTGGCGGCCCGTGGCCTTTCTGCGCCGGTGGCTCTTGCGGATCGGAGGGGCAATGGTGGCAGCGGTTCTTCTGGCGGTGGTGGTGTTTGCCGGGCTGAACCCGCCGACAACCCACACGGTTTGGGCTGAAAAACAGCGTCTTGGCCGGGTCGATCGCGAATGGGTCGATTTTGACCAGATTGCCCCGGTCATGGCCCGGTCTGTTGTCGCGGCAGAGGATGCGAATTTCTGTACCCATTGGGGGTTTGACATGCGGGCGATCCGCGCTGCGATTGCGGCGGGTGGGGCGCGCGGGGGCAGCACACTCAGCCAGCAGACCGTGAAAAACGTCTATCTCTGGCAGGGGCGCAGCTATACCCGCAAGGCGCTGGAGGCGGTTCTGACCCCTCTGGTCGAGGCGGTCTGGTCCAAACGCCGCATTCTTGAGGTCTATCTGAACGTGGCCGAATTTGACCGCGGCGTGTTCGGGGTTGAGGCCGCGTCGCGCCATTATTTCGGGGTCGGCCCCGAAGAGCTGAGCCCGCGTCAGGCCGCGCTGCTGGCCGCCGTTCTGCCCAGCCCGAAAAAGCGCAATGCCGCCCGTCCCAGCGCCTTTCTGGACAAGCGCGCGCGCAGCATTCAGGACGGTGCCGCCACGATCAAACGCGACGGGCGCGCGGAGTGTTTTGAATAGATCGGCAAACTCTGGCCGGGGCGGGATTTTTCCGGTCCTGCCCTGCGCGGCCTTTGCTTGAAACACCGGGGTAAAAGCGGATAGTAGAGGCGTTTCCCCGTCCCGCCTTCGGAGTCCCTTGATGGCCAAGCTGTACCATGTTCCGCTCTCTCCCTTTTGTCGCAAAGTGCGCCTGAGCCTTGCGGAGAAAAAGATCGAGTGTGAGCTGATCGAAGAGCGTTACTGGGAGCAGGGGGCCGATTTCCTGCGCCGCAACCCCGGCGCCAAGGTGCCGGTGCTGAAGATGGACGGCAAGACGATGGCCGAATCCGCCGCCATCTGTGAATGGATCGAGGAAAAATACCCCGAACCCGCGCTGATGCCGAAATCCCCCGATGCGCGGTTGGAAGTGCGCCGTCTGGTGGGCTGGTTTGATGACAAGTTCCACAACGAGGTGACCTCGAAACTGCTTTATGAGCGGGTGAACAAAAAGGTCATGAAGGCGGGGTTCCCGGATAGTGGCAATGTCAAAGCGGGCGCGCGGGCGATCAAATATCACCTCGATTACATGACCTGGCTGTTGGATCACCGGCGCTGGCTGGCGGGGGACAGCATGACGCTGGCGGATTTTGCCGCTGCGGCGCATCTGTCGTCGCTGGATTACATCTCGGATGTGGATTGGAACCGGTCCGAAGTGGTCAAGGACTGGTACGCCAAGATCAAGTCGCGCCCGGCCTTTCGCAGTATTCTGGCCGATCAGGTGCCGGGCTTTCCGCCCCCGCCGCATTACGCCGATCTCGATTTTTGACGGCTTGCGCCGTCTTTTCGAGTATTTTGACCAAGAAGAAACGGGGGCGGCGTGAGCAATCTGGCACAACAGCTAAAGGCCGAGGCCGGGCAGGTGGGGTTTGCTGCCTGTCGGATCTGTCGGCCCGGCGATGTGCCACAGGTCATGGCGCGGCTGCAGGAGTTTGTCGCCAAGGGGCGGCATGGCCAGATGGGCTGGATGGAAGAACGGATGCATTGGCGCGGCGCGCCCGATGCGCTGTGGCCCGAGGCGCGCTCGGTCATTATGCTGGCCGAGAATTACGGGCCCGATCATGATCCGCGCGACATTCTGGACCATCCCGACAAGGCGGCGATCAGCGTCTATGCTCAGAACCGCGATTATCACGATGTGGCCAAGAAACGCCTGAAACGGCTGGGGCGCTGGCTGATCGAAGTGGCGGCAAAGTCGGGCGCGTATGAACCTGCGGAAATCAAGGTGTTTGTCGACACGGCCCCGGTGATGGAAAAGCCGCTGGGGCAGGCGGCGGGGCTTGGCTGGCAGGGCAAGCACACCAATCTGGTCAGTCGCGAGCTGGGCAGTTGGTTCTTTCTGGGCTGCATCTTTACCACGCTGGATCTGCCTGTGGACGGGGCCGAGCGCGACCGCTGCGGGTCGTGTCGTGCCTGCCTGGATGTCTGCCCGACCGAGGCCTTTGTCGCGCCCTATCAATTGGATGCGCGGCGCTGCATTTCCTATCTGACGATTGAACACAAAGGGCCGATTGACCTGGACCTGCGGGCGGGGCTGGGCAATCGGATTTATGGCTGTGATGATTGTCTGGCGGCCTGCCCGTGGAACAAATTCGCCGAGCGCGCCGCCGAGTTGAAATACCACGCGCGGCCCGAATTGCTGGCCCCCGATCTGGACGAGCTGGCGCAGTTTGATGATGCTGGGTTCCGTACTTTCTTTTCCGGCTCGCCGATCAAACGGATCGGGCGGGATCGCTTTGTGCGCAATGTTTGCTATGCGATTGGCAATTCGGGGCAGGCGCGGTTGCGCCCGGTGGTGCAGGGCCTGTGCGACGATCCCGATGGCGCGGTGGCAGATGCGGCGCGTTGGGCGGTGGGGCGTTTGTCCGCGTGACCATGCCCGCACCGCTTTGTGAGCGATGTTACCATGCCATTGCCAAGCGCGCGTTTCTGCCCATCTAATGAGGCACAAGACACAGGAGGACCGCAGATGGCGAAATATGAACGGCGACAAGAGGTGATCGACACGCTGGATGCCGAACAGTTCCGCGTCACCCAGCAAAGCGGCACCGAACGGCCCGGCACGGGCGCTTATCTGGACAACAAGGAACCGGGGATCTACGTGGATATCGTGTCAGGCGAACCTTTGTTTGCGTCGAGCTCGAAATACGAATCCGGCTGCGGCTGGCCCAGCTTTGTCAAACCGATCGAGGCCGATCACATTGTCGAACTGCGCGACACCACCCATGGCATGATCCGCACCGAAGTGCGCAGCCTGCATGGCGACAGCCATCTGGGCCATGTCTTTCCCGATGGTCCCAGTGACCGCGGTGGGCTGCGCTATTGCATCAACTCGGCCGCCCTGCGCTTTGTCCATCGCGACGAAATGGAAAGCGAAGGCTATGGCCAATATCTGACCCAGGTGGAGGACGTGGAATGAACGCGCGCGCAGTACTGGCCGGGGGCTGTTTCTGGGGTATGCAGGATCTGATCCGCAGGCTGCCGGGGGTCACCGATACCCGCGTTGGCTATACCGGGGGCGATGTGCCAAATGCGACCTATCGCAACCATGGCACCCATGCCGAGGGGATCGAGATCCACTTTGACCCGGAAAAGATCAGCTATCGTCGGATCCTTGAATTCTTTTTCCAGATCCACGATCCGACCACGGTGGATCGGCAGGGCAATGATCTGGGTATGAGCTATCGCAGTGCGATCTATTTTGTCGATGACGCGCAGCGGCAGGTTGCGCTGGACACGATTGCGGATGTGAATGCCAGCGGCCTCTGGCCCGGCAAAGTCGTGACCGAGCTGGAGCCCGTTGGCGATTTCTGGGAGGCAGAGCCGGAACATCAGGATTATCTGGTGCGCCATCCCAATGGCTATACCTGCCATTTCCCGCGCCCCGATTGGGTTTTGCCCAAACGCGCGGCAGAATGATCCCAAGACTGATCCGTAGGGGGCCATGCGCAAACGCATGAGCCCCCTGCAAGATTGCCGGGTTCTCGGGGCCGCAGGTTGCGCCTAAATCTGTGTCATTGGCTCAGGCAGCAGGAAAGGGCGCATCATGGCAGAGGCAAAAGGGTTCTGGGACGGGATCTCGGCCAAATACGCTGCACAACCAATCAGGAATATGGAGTCATACGAGGCCACGCTGGAGCGTGTGCGCCACTGGATGAGTCGCGACATGGCGGTGCTGGAACTGGGCTGCGGCACGGGGTCTACCGCGCTGGCGCTGGCGGAGAATGCGGGGCGCATCACCGGCACGGATTTTTCAGAGGGCATGATCCGCGAGGCGCGGGCCAAACTGCCGGGTCTCTCCAATGTGACATTCGAGGTGGCAGAGGCCGGGGCCGCCATCGCGCCTGGTTATGATATGATCATGTGTTTCAACCTGTTGCATCTGGTCGAAGATCGCCGGGCGCTGATGGCGCAGGCCCGTGCGGCCCTGCCTGAGGGCGGGCTGTTCGTGTCGAAAACCCCGTGCCTTGCGGGCAAACCTTGGTTCTGGCCTTTGATCAAGGGGATGCAGCTGGTCGGCAAAGCCCCCAAACCCGTTCATATGCTTTCAGCCAGAACGCTTGAGCAGGAAGTAGCGGCGGCGGGGTTTGAGATTGTAGAAGTCGGGGGCTACCCGAAATCGCTGCCCAATCAGTTGATCGTTGCACGCGCGACATAAAAAAGGGCCCCTTTTGGGGCCCTTTTGATTTGCGGGTGGCAAATTCCTTGTTAGGAATTTGCGCGCCAGGCTCAAAGCTCAGGGTAGATCGGAAAGCGGGCGCAGAGGGCTTCGACTTCGGCTTTGACCTTGG
>JAOASD010000010.1 GCA_025210265.1 Pelagimonas sp. | reverse complement strand
GCTTTCAGCTTTGCGCGGCGCTCTGCGCTCAGCTCAACCAGTTCCGGCGCTTTGGGGGCCTCCTGCCCACTGGCCCGCAGTGGTTTGACCTTGATCCCAGCGCCCAAAAGCGGGGTGCGTTCGGTGACGATCTCGCGGCCAGCCAGCCCCCGCGCCCGGATCAGCACCTCATCGCCCTGCCGTCGCTCCAGCTGCACAGGAATCTCTTCCAACCGATCATCTGCACCCAGAACCAACACACGGTTCATCGCACTTAGCGCCGTGGCGGGCACCCGCGCCACGCGCCGCAGCTCGGGCTCTTGCAGGCTGACCGTGACAAAATCCCCCGGTTTGAACCCCGGCGCAGGATCCATCAGGGCGAACAACAGCCTCCCGGTCTGCCCCGCCTCGACCGAGGCACTTTCCCGCGTCAGCCGACCAGTGGCCGCAATATCAGTGCCAAAAACATCCAGCGTCACATTCACCGCCGCAGGCCGCAACGCGCCCGCATCATCCAAAAGCCGCAGATATTGCTGCGTCGACACCCGGAACGCCACCTCCAGCGCACCCGGATCGACCAGCTGCGCCAGTTGCTCATTCACCGAACCCCGACGCCCGGCCACCACGCTAACATCCGACAGCGCCCCATCGAACGCCGCGCGGATCTCGGTATCAGCCAAGCGCCGCTGCGCCTCGGCCAGGGCAATCTCGCTGCGGCGCAGCCGGGTCGCGGCCTGATCAATCCGCGCCTCTGCATTGGCAATCGCCTGACGCCGCGACAACACCGCCTGCCGCGCAGAAGACAGCGCCAGCTCCGCCGTTTCCACCGCCGCAGAGGTGCCCACATTGCGTGTCAGCAGATCCTTTTGCCGGGTCAGTGCCTGATCGCGCAGATCCCTTTGCTCCTGTGCGGCTGTCAGCTCATCACGGGCCAGACCAATGGCGCGCTCTGCCTCGCGCTGTTCGGCCTGCGCATCCAGCAAATCGCTTTCCGCCCGATCCAGCGATGATTGCGCATCCGCCGGATCGATCCGCGCCAAAAGCTGCCCCTGCCGGACCAGCCCACCATCCACAAAGCCCGCGTCCAGATCCATCACCACGCCACCGCTGGCGGCGCGCAATTCCAAAGTGCGCTGGCTTTGGACTTCGCCAAACACAGTCAGCACCGGGGTCACCGCGCCAAACTCTGCGGGCACAACATTCACTGAAAACACCCGTTCGCGCCCGCGCTGCTTGCGGGGCTCTTCCCCCAGCCGCGCCTGAACGGCCTCCTGCACCATAATGGCAGCATAGCCAAGCAACCCCAGCGTCAAAGACATCAGGAACAGGCCAGTCAGGCTCTTGCGTAAAAAGCGCATGTGTTATCTCCGCGGCGTCGGCAGGGTCAGCGCGACTGTATTTTTCAAGATACGGCTTAAACGCGGCAACGGATCATTTCCGTCGCTGATGTTCATCCAAACGAGGGAAAATTTCGACAAAGTTGCACGGGCGGTGCCGATAATCCAGCTGGTATTGCAGGATCTCGTCCCAGGCATCTTTGCAGGCGCCGGTACTGCCGGGCAGCGCAAACAGATAGGTGCCCCCGGCCACACCGCCCGTGGCGCGACTTTGCACCGCGCTGGTGCCAATCTTCTGCATTGAGACAATGGTAAACACTGTCCCAAAGGCATCAATTTCCTTTTCATAGACATCGCGATGGGCCTCGACGGTCACGTCGCGCCCGGTCAGCCCGGTGCCCCCGGTCGAGATAATCACATCAATCTCTTTGTCAGCCACCCAGGCGCGCAGCTGGTCCGCTATCAAGCCGCGTTCATCCTGCACAATCTTGCGCGCAGCCACCTGATGCCCGGCGGATTCGATCCGCGCCACCAGCGTATCGCCCGAACGATCCTCGGCCAGTGACCGCGTATCGCTGACCGTCAGCACGGCGATACGAACGGGAATGAACTCTTTGCTTTCATCAATGCGGGACATGGGGGTTCCTTTGTCTGGCGGGCTTCCCCACTACCTAATCACGCAATCCGCCGGTTTCCATTGGGCAAAAAGCGCAGCCTCAGGCCAGCGCCCGCAACCGCGCTTTCAGCTCCAGCATATCTGACCAGGCGTCGCGCTTGGCCGGTGGATTGCGCAGCAGATAGGCCGGGTGGAACATTGGCAGTGCAGGCCGCCCCTCCGCCTCGGTCCATTGCCCACGCAGCCGGGTAATCCCACGTTTCCCCAACAACGCCTGGCAGGAAATATTCCCCACAATCACCAGTACATCCGGTTTGGCCAGCGCGATATGCCGTTTCAGAAACGGGCGCAGCATGGCAATCTCATCCGGCTTCGGATCGCGGTTCTGCGGCGGGCGCCAGGGCAGAACATTGGTGATGTACACATTTTCACTGCGCCGCAGCCCAACCGGTTCCAGCATCCGATCCAAAAGCTGCCCGGCCCGGCCAACAAAGGGCTTGCCCTGCTGATCTTCATCACGTCCGGGCGCTTCGCCCACGAACATCACCCGCGCCCCGCGCTTGCCATCGGCAAACACCAGATTGCGCGCACCCTTTTTCAGCTCGCAATGCTCGAAACCCGCCATCGCGGCCTTCAGCGCATCCAGATCCTGCGCCGCAGCCGCAGCCTTTTCCGCCTCGGCCACCGGATCAATCTCGGGGCGTTTGACCCGCGCGGGTCCGGCCTGCGGTGCCTGCGCCTTTTTCTCGGCAGCGCGTTCCTTGGCCTGAACCTCAACGGCAAAGCGATCCACAGGCGCATCCGAGATCGCCTCGTCCACCCCCATTTCGAGCTGCCACTCCAGCAAAGCCCGCGCCGTATGCCATTCCAAAGCCGATTCCATCGCAACATGTTAGCCGATTGAAAACACGGAGAACACTGCCCGATTACATATTCCCAACGCCTTGCCACACACAGCGCATTCCAGCGCAGGGCCTAACTCCCTCTTTACCCCAGCGCCCCCTCTTTCTATGAAGACCAAGACCAGCCATGAGGACATGATGCGCTTCGACCAACGCCACCTGCTGGGGATCGAGCCCCTGCGCCCCGACGAGATCACCACGATCCTCGATTTGTCCGACCAATATGTCGATTTCAATCGCCGCCGCGACAAACATGCCAATGCATTGGCGGGGCTGACGCAGATCAACATGTTCTTTGAAAACTCGACCCGCACACAGGCCAGTTTCGAAATCGCAGGCAAACGTCTGGGCGCGGATGTGATGAATATGGCGATGCAGGCCAGTTCGATCAAAAAGGGCGAAACCCTGATCGACACCGCCATGACCCTGAACGCCATGCACCCCGATCTGCTGGTGGTGCGCCACCCGCATTCCGGCGCGGTCGATCTTCTGGCGCAAAAGGTCAACTGCGCGGTGCTGAACGCCGGGGATGGCCGCCACGAACACCCGACGCAGGCCTTGCTGGATGCCCTGACCATCCGCCGCGACAAAGGCCGCATCCACCGCCTGAACATCGCGATTTGTGGCGATATCGCCCATAGCCGCGTGGCGCGATCGAACATCCTGCTGCTGCACAAGATGGAAAACCGAATTCGCCTTGTCGGCCCGCCAACGCTGATCCCATCGGGGATCGACGCCTTTGGTGTCGAAGTCTATGACAATATGGAAGAAGGTCTGAAAGACGTCGATGTGGTCATGATGCTGCGCCTGCAAAAAGAGCGCATGGATGGCGGCTTTATCCCCTCGGAACGCGAATATTATCACCGCTACGGGCTGGATGCGGAAAAGCTCAGCCACGCCAAGGAAGATGCCATCGTCATGCATCCGGGTCCGATGAATCGCGGCGTCGAAATCGACGGCACACTGGCCGATGACATCAACCGCTCGGTTATTCAGGATCAGGTGGAAATGGGCGTGGCCGTGCGCATGGCGGCGATGGATCTTCTGGCCCGCAACCTGCGCGCCCGCCCCTCTGAGGTCATGGTATGACACAGATCCCGATCAACGGATCTGAAACCGGGGTGGTGCGCCTGTTCCACCTGGATCTGCCCGCCGAGGCAATTGAACGCTTTACCGTGCAGGCGGGCACCGGCGAATGGCCGCTGAAATATGGGCTGGGCGCGGAAAAGCTGCGCGCCGCCTTTGTCGAAGTGGTCGATCTGCGCGATCTGGCGGGTCTTAGCCTGACAGGCTATCTGCGCGATGGCTATGGGGTGGATCCGGCCAATCTCAAGGCAGATCAGGCGATGATCAACGCGCTCAAAGGCTGCGTGGTGATCCTGCCGTCAACCGCCTTTGACACCCACAGCCAGACCCTGACCATCGCGCCTCCGCTGCGGTTTATTGGGGCCTATGGCGAAGTGCAGGCCACCGCTCGCACGCCCAGACTGCGCTCACACTCCACACAGGGCACCATCAATGCCGCCCCCGCACCAGCCCACCCGCGCATCGCCGCCTGGCTGAAACTGGCACTTCTGGGCATTGGCGTCTTTGCGATTTTAGCCCTGGCATTGGTGCTGCGATGACCAACGCGCCAATCATCGAAGCG
>JAOASD010000009.1 GCA_025210265.1 Pelagimonas sp. | reverse complement strand
CACTTCCTCCGAAATGCCATAAGCGACAAGCGCCGATACCACGACGGTCCCAATGGAACGGACGAAGGGACGGGCAATCTGCCGCATAACCAACTGTTTCATTTTATTTCACCTCTCTCTAGGGTCGAAAAAGGCTGATAACCAGAGTTATGGTAAAATAACACCACCCATAGTGCTCGGATTCAGTAATCGCGCTCAAAGAACACACCAATGCCGGTATCGCCCTGATTGTCCACGCGACCGCGCAAAGTGACACTGTCGCTTAGATCAATATTCAGGTTGATCTGCGCCGCACCGCCGCTTTCGACCGTCACATCAGTATAAACCTCGTCCGAGATATATTTGCCGATGCGCGCCTGCGTCGCGCCATCTTCGCCCGTGGCGAAATCCAATTCATCCACACCCAACCCCTGCCGCAGCGTTTCACTCAGCCCGCCGCGACCGCCACCGGACAGGGTGCGCACCGCCGCCGCCAGTTGCAGCGCCTGCAGCCCGGAAATCTGTGTGATGTCACGCCCGAACAGGAACAGCGACAGGGCTTCGTCCTGTGGCAGCTCCGGGATCGCGCTGACCGTCAGTTCCGGGGCCGAGGCAAAACCCGCAATCGCCAGCTGCAAGTCAAACCCATCCACCTGAGTGGCCGCGACAAAGCGGATCACCGGGTCGAAACTGCCCCGCAGCTGCACTGCGCCTTCGGTCAGGGTCAGCCGTCGCCCCAGCAGGTCCAGCCGCCCACGGATCAGATCAAACTGGCCCGACGGCTCTACCGCATTGGTCGATCCGCTCAGCTGCAGCGCCCCGCCCAGTTCTGCATCCAGCCCACGCCCGCGGACAAAAATCCGCCCCGGCGCGCTGACCGTCAGGTCCAGCGGGAAATCCGGCACGGGCGCGCCTGCCTCGGCCGGTTGATCCAGCCCGGCAAAGCGCAAAGTGCGCTGCACTTTGGCCGGTGGGTTCAGATGGCGCAGCCCCTCTAGCGCGGAATAGGACGGGCCTAGGGCGGGCAGGCCCAGTTCCACGCGCTCTAGCGTGATGTCGCCCCCGATGCGCGCGCCGCCCTGCAGCGGCCCGGTCAGGGTCAGATCCGCCCGCAGATCCGTTTCAAACAGGCTGGGATCGCGCAGGGTCGCATCCCGCAGTTTCAACACCAAGGCACTTTCGAACGGGGCGCTCAGCGCAACCGGACCACGCAGCCGCAGCGACCCGCCGCTGTCCACCCGGCCCTGCAGATCCAGAGTGGCTCGCCCGGCCCCAAGGGTGATGTCGCCCGACATACGCTCCAACGTGATATTCTGTGCAGGCACGGACAGGCGGGCCCCGGACAGGCGCAGCACACCGCTCAATGCAGCAAGCGCGGGCGCACCACGTGCGTTCAGGTCAAATTGCAAATCCCCGCTTAGGGCCTGCCCGTTCAGATGGCGATTGATCAGCGCAAGCGGCGCATCGCCAGTGATCGCCAAATCCAGAACCGGACCTGTCGGGTTGACCGACCCACCCAGCTGCGCAGCCAGCCCACCGGGGCCGCTGGCATCGGCACTCAGCTGCCACAAGGCACCCCGCTGCTGCGCCGTCCCGCGCAGGCGTGCCGCGCCCGGTAGCTCGGGCAAAGCGCGGGCCAGATCGTCGATATCCAAACTATAGCGCAGATCCGCGCTCTGGCTGGCAAGGTCCAAACGCCCGGACAGCGCCGCGCGCAGTCCCGACCCGGTCAGATCCAGCGCCGAAATATCCAGCGCCCCGGCCCCGGACCGCGTCAGCGCAGTGGAAAAGCGGGTGGTGCCGCGCAGATAGGTGTCCAGCGTCGGCAGACCAAGTTTCAGCGCGAAACCCGCCCCCTCGGCGCGCATGTCCAGCGACTGCTCCACAAGATCCGCGCGCAGATCGCTGGTCAGATCCATTTGCCCCGACAAGGGCTGCCCTGTCAGCCGGGCAAAGCTGGCCAATCGCCCGATGCGCCCGCTCAACTGGCCCTCAAGATGGCGATTGTCACGCAAACTGCCACGCCAGCGCAGGGTGGCCTCGCCCGGCAGCGCGGTGTCCAGGGTCATCTGCCAGACCGTCCCCTGTTGCTGCAGCTTGGCGCGCAGTTCCGCAGCGCCGGGCAGCTCTGGCAGGGCGACGCTCAGATCCGGCAAAAGGATCGTCAGATCCGCCAGGCTGGCACCGGTTTTCAGATCGGCGCTGCCGGTGATCCGCGCTTTGGCCGTTTCGATGCGCAGCGGGGCGGCGCGCAGCCCGGTTTCATCGCGCGTCACGTGCAGCGACAGATCCCCCTGCCCCCGCAGCAGCCCATCCAGCTGGGCCACGCCGCTTTGCAGATCCTGAGTACCCCCCGACAGGGTCAGCGCACCGCGCCCGCTGAGCGGTTCGATCTGCCCTTGCAAGGTCAGATCTGCGGCACCGGACAGATCCAGCCCAACCAAAGGCGCAAAGCGCGTCAGATCCTGTGCAGACAGGGTCAGATCCGGCAGGATCCGCGGCCCCGCATCACTGCCAAGCTCCAAAAGCGCCACCGCACCGCGCAGCCCGTAATCGGCCCCGGACAGGTCAATCTCCTGCAGCCGCAGCGCGCCCTCCCCCTGCACACCGCGCGCACGCAGGGCCACACGCGGCCCCAGAACAGGCGCAAGATCCGGCGCGACCAGCGATGCCAGATCCCCCCCCAGATCCGCAGCAAACCCCAGACCCTCTGCTGTGGTTTTCAACGTGATCTGACCAGTGATCCGATCCTGCCCGGCACTGGCCAGACGCAGCGCACCGGTGAAATCATCAATCGGGTCGCTGCCCTGCACTTCCAAGGTCAGCGCAGGGGCCCCCGGCAGGTTCAGCAGGGTCGACGCCAGCCCGCCCTGGGCTTCGCGCAGAGACAGATCCAGCACCAGCGCGCGGGTTGCATTGTCAAACGCCCCGTTCAGTTGCACCGCGCCGGGACGATCCAACCGGGTCAAAGACAACGCCACCCGCCCGGCACCGCTTTCCAACGCCAGCGCGCCCTCAAACCCGGCCTCAAATGGCTCTCCCAGAACGGGCGCGCCGATCTGCGCCCGGCGGATGGCCATCTGCGCGATGTCGACCGAGACCGGCAAATCCGGCAGCGCAAAGCGGCCCTGAGCCTCGGGGCTGGGCAGCGCATCCGCGCCGGGTTCGGGCAGCGGCAGGCGCGGCAAATCCAGCTGGCCAATGCTGATTTCGTCGATCTCGATCCGGCCGGACAGCAGCGCCGCGCGGTTCCAGACCAGCGCCACGTCTTCGGCCCGCAGCCACACCCCCTCCGGGTCTGTCACTGTGATCGCCTGAACCTCGGCGCGGGAACTGAGCGCACCGGAAAAGCCCGAGATCTGCACGCTGCGCCCCGGCGCGGACAGCGCATCCTCCAGCAAGCCCTGCAGAAACCCGCGATCATCCGCGCTGCTTTGCGCCCGCCCCACACCCGGCAGGCACAGGCAAAACAGCACCAGACATGACCAGAAAACCCGTGTCAAAACGCCTGTCCAATCCCGATATAAATTTGCAACCCATTGCCCGTGGTGCCGCCAACCGGCCCCGCCAGATCCAACCGGATCGGACCAACCGGCGTGTCATAGCGCAGGCCCAGACCAGCGCCGGAATGCCAATCCCCCACGCCAAACCCATCCGCTCCGATGAACCCGGCATCAGCAAAGCCGACCAGCCCCAGCTTGTCCGTCAGCCCCTGACGCAGCTCGCCCGAGAGCCCGACAAAGCCGCGCCCGCCCAGCCGCAGCCCATCGTGATCCGCATCCAGTGACTGATAGGGCTGGCCCCGCACGGTGCCGCCTCCGCCGGAATAAAACAGGTGCTCAGGCCGGGCATCCACCGCCTCGGGCCCCAGCAACGCGCCCAGCTGGAACCGCCCGGCCAGCACGGTCTGGTCCCCAAACGGCTGATAGCCCCGCGCATCAAAAACAAAGCGCGCCCCCCGTTCCGCCGCGCGAAATTCATAAAACGGCTCTAGTTCAGCGCGCAGAAAGCTGCCCTGTCGGGGGTTCAACACATCATCCCTGCGGTCCCAGGTCAGGCTGCTTGGCAGACCAAAGCTCAGCAGATCGCGGGTGGTGTCCGGTGTGGTGAACCGGTCCGTCACCCGCGCGGCGCGCAAAGTGATGCCCAAAGATCCGGTCAGGGTCGGGCTAAATTCCCGCGCCGCGCCGAATTGCAGCGCAAGCTCGCGGTTGAGAAAATCGGATTCATCCTGATACCGCAGATCCGCCTGGGCGAAAAACAGGGTGTCCGGCCCGTAGACCGCCGGTTTTTCAAACCGGAACGACAAGGTCACATCCGGGTTTTGCCCGGTGCTGCCAATCTGGCGGGCCTCTGCATCAATGCGGAACCGTTCTGCCCCGCCCAGCAGATTACGATGCAACCAAAAGCCGGACAGCCGCAGCCCGTCCAGCGAGGACAGCTCGGCCCCGCCGCCAATCCGCCGGGGTTTGCGGTCGGTGACGGCGATCTCCATATCCAAAGTGCCGTCCGGGTTGGGCTGATCGGCTTCGCGCAGGGTGACGGATTGAAAGGTGCCGGTTTTGCGCAGGCGGGCTGCCGCGCGGTCCACAGCATCGGGAGCATAGACCTGCCCCAGGGGCAGCCCGGCAATCTGACGAATGCGGGGCGCGCGCACGGCGCTATCGCTGACCACCTCTGCTGTGCCAAAGCGCAGACGTGGTCCCGGATCGACCCGGATCACCACATCCAGCTGCGCCTGATCATGGCGCGCCAGCACTTGCTGATCCGCCAGCTGGGCCTTGGCGTGACCAGCAGCGCGCCAACCTTCCACAGCGGAGCGCGCCGCGCTGCGCACTTCGGTCGCCAGCGCGAGGGCACCGCTGCGAAACCCAGGGGTTTGCGGGGTTGTCAGCGGGCCGATCTCGGCCCGGCCAAAGCGAAAGGCGGGACCGGGATCAACCGTGATCCGGGCCTTGGTGATGCGGGGGGGTGGGCTGAACGGGTCAATCCTGGCGGCCTCGACCCCATCCAGTGTGATCCCCACCGTAGCGCCGTAAAACCCCTGCGCATAAAGCGCCTCGACCAGACGGGCATAGTCGCTTTGCGCGGCGGCAAGAATATCGCGCGGGGCGCTGTCCCCGGACCCTTCCAGATCCATCAGAACGGAACTGGCCCGCAGCGCGTCTTTCAGCGTGTCATGATCGCCGCTGACCCGCAGGGACACCTTGTCCAGCGCCATGACCGGAGCCTGCGGCACAGCACAGGCGACACCCAATGCCAGAACGGAGAAAATGTAACGCAAACCCTGCTGCACGGCGTAGCCCCCCGGCTTTTGCGCAGTTTAGATCAGCGCTCAGGGGGCTGCCATGGCTATCTGACCCGACGGGCGGGGAATTGCGCAAACGTGATCCTAGCGCGCATTAAAGGTGAACAGGGTTTCTCCTTGGATCTGATACCCGTCAATCAGCGCCTGCGCGCGGGGCGAGGTCAGCCAATCTTCCAGCTGTGCGGCCGCCTCTGCGTTGACATGGCCATGGCGCGCCGGGTTCACCGGCAGATAGGCATATTGGTTGAACAGCACCGGATCCCCGGCAAACAGCAGCGCCAGACCGCCCTTATTGCCAAAATTCAGCCAGCTCGCGCGGTCCGACAGGATATAGCCATTCACCCCAGAGGCAGTATTGAGCGCCGCCCCCATGCCCGCGCCAACAGATTTATACCAGCGATCAAACTGCGCCGGATCCTGACCTGCAGCGGCCCACAGGCGCAGCTCTTGTTTGTGGGTGCCGCTGTCATCGCCGCGGCTGACAAAATCCGCGCGGGTGCGGGCGATGCTCTGCAAGGCCTCTGAGGCGCTGGCGCTGTTCTGAATCCCCGCCGGATCGGCAGCCGGGCCAATCAGGACAAAATCGTTATACATGATTTCACGGCGATGGGTGCCATAGCCCTCTGCGACAAACGCCTCTTCGGCGGTGCGGCTGTGGACCAGAATGGCATCCACATCACCCGCGCGCCCCAGCTTCAGCGCCTGCCCGGTGCCAACCACCAGCAGCTGCACCTCCAGGTCCAGATCCTCGCGGATTTCCGGCAGCAGCTGTTCAGCCAGGCCGGAATTGTGAAACGAGGTCGTCACCGCCATGCGCAGCGTCTCCGCCGCATGGGCAGCCGTGCTGCAAAGGGTAAGGATCAGGGTCAGGAAAGACAGAAAACGCATCATTCCACGATGTCTCCATTCAGAAAGGCCCGCGCATACGGGCTTTGCGGGGTATTGAAAAACTGCTGAGCAGGGCTGTGTTCCTGCACCTGCCCCTGACGCAGAAACACCACGTCACGCGCCAGCCTGCGCGCCTGCCCCATATCATGGGTGGACAGCAGGATCGCAGTGCCGGCGCTGGCGGCCTGGTGCAGGATTGCTTCGATTTCGGCGGTGGCCCGGCCATCCAGATTGGCGCAGGGTTCATCCAGAAAAACCAGCCGGGGCTGGGTGATCAGGGCGCGGGCGAGGGCCAGTTTTTGCTGCTCGCCCCCGGACAGCACCAGCGCCGAGCGATCCAAAAGCGGCGCGAGCCCGACGCGCTGTGCCCAGTCACAGGCCCGATCGCGGGCCTCGGCCCGGTTCATGCCATGAATGGTCAGCGGGTAGGTCAGGTTGGCCAGAACGGACCGGCGCAGCATGATGGGGCGCTGAAACACAAAGGCCTGATGATGGCGGGCCTCGTCGGTCGGACACGCCCAATGGATCTGCCCCATGCTGAGCCGCGCCGCCCCGTGCAGCAGCCGCAACAGCGACGTCTTGCCCGCCCCATTCGGGCCGATCACTGCGGTGATCCCCTGCCCGTCCAATGTCAGATCCACCGGACCGACCAGCACGCGACCGCGCCGCTTGGTGCCTGCACCGACCGCGCGCAATGGGAACAATGTGCTCACCAGCGGCCCTCCCGTTCCGTGCGGCTGAGCCAGTGAATGCCCAGATTGACCAGAATGGCCAGCGCGATCAGCACAAAGCCAAGGGCCAGCGCCAGCGCAAAATCCCCCTTGCCGGTTTCCAGCGCGATGGCTGTGGTCAGCACACGGGTGGCGTGGTCGATATTACCGCCCACGATCATGATCGCGCCGACTTCGCCAATCGCGCGGCCAAACCCAGCCAGCGCCGCCGTCAACAAGGCCCGGCGCGCATCCCACAGCAGGGTGGCGATTTTCTGGCGCTGCGTGACGTTCATTGAAATCAGCAGGTCGTGATATTCGGCCCAAAGTTCACGCAGGGATTGATGCGCGATTGACGCAATCAGCGGCACAATGATGATCACCTGCGCGATCACCATCGCCGTGGGCGTGAACAACAACCCCAGCACACCAAACGGCCCGGCCCGTGACAGCAGCACATAAACCACCAGCCCCACAACCACCGGCGGCAGCCCCATCAGCGCATTCAGCAGGGCAATCACCGCACGGCGCATCCGAAACCGGCGCACCGCCAGCACCGCTGCAAGTGGCAGCGCAATGGCCGACGCCACGACCAGCGCGGTCAGGGTCACGTGCAGCGACCGCAGCGAGATCTCGATCAGATCCGCATCCAGCTGCACGACCAGCCAGACGGCTCTGGCCAGCCCTTCCCAAAGATCAGTCACTCTGGCCTCGCATCAAGGCGCTTACCTCATGGTGATTCCGCATGAATTTCTCATGCGATAGCGCCGAGTATGACAAGGTACACAGATCGGCAACAGCGTTTTCTGACCTCTGCCTTTGCCCACAGCAGCGCCCTAAAACGCCGGGGTCGAGGATTCTCCGAACGGGTTTTCCATCAGCCCGACATAAATCATGATCAGCGTGACAAAGGCCGACAGCGCCGTGACCAGCTGAAATTTCGCCACGCTGCTGCGCAGGGTTTCAAACCACCCGCCCCCATCGCCCGATGACTGGTTGCCCCGGTTCGACCATTTCTGTTTCGACAAATGAAAGATCATGTAGATCTTGACCGAGGCATTGATGACCTGGTTCAGATACAGGATGAAAGGCCAGCTCATATCGGCGCGGCGGCTGTAATTGAACAGGAACAGGCACAGCACGACGCGGGAAAACAGCACCCAGATCAGGCAGTTCCAGAAATAGCCCGGCGCGACCATGCTGCCCATCACCGCCATGATCGGGCTGACCATCATGGTCCACATGGCGATGCGCTGATCCACCACGCACCACCAGATGAAAAACGGCATGGCGGTGGGCCCCAGCGCGATGGCCCGCGCCCCGTTGCGCAGCATGTTGCCCGACCAGCGGCGGAAATTCTGCACCATCCGCATCAGGCCGTTTTCCTTGATCACCTCGATTGTATAGACCGTGGCGTCGGGCACATAGGTCATCTTGGCACCGACGCTCAGCAGGTGATACCAGGTCGATTTGTCATCCCCCGACAGAAAGCGGAACCGCCCCCACAGCCAGTGATCCAGATGGTCGGCCTCGATCGTGCGGATAAAGCGGTGGTCCAGAATATGGCGCGCGCGAAACACGCTCATCCGGCCGGTCAGGGTCAGCACGCGACCGGACAGGGCGTGGCTTTGCATCGCCAGACGGCGCTGCGCGAACCGCATGTCCAGCCAGCGGGCGATCCATTGGGGGCCGTAACAGATCACCTCTTCGTCGGTGGTCAGGGCCTGCAATTCGGGATCGGCGGCAAACATGGGCAGGCATTTCTGCAGCACGTCATGACCGTAGAGCGCGTCGCCATCCATGAAAATCACCAGATCATCGGGGCTGGGATCGGATCGGCAGATCGCGCGCAGGATCAATCCGATGGCCATGCGCTTGCCCGGCTGGTTCTGGCGGATGAAAACCAGCGTGGCCAGCTCGTCCGGGATGTCCTGCGCATGGGTTTCGACAAAGTCCCGGATGATCATTTCGTCATAGGCGCTGCCCGTGCCGATATAAAGCGTGGTGGGGATGCGCTCGCGCCGGATCTGGCCAAGGATAGAGCCGATCACGCGCTTGGTGATCGAGGGCTCTTCGTAATAGGTGGTCATCTGGATATGCAGCTGCTTGGGCCGCCAGCCCGCCTGCCAGATCGCATCGGCCCGTTTGCGCATCCCCGGCCAGCGGGTGCGGGCATAGATCTGGGCGCGCATGGCATGGGTGAACCACCAGCCAAAGCGCCACAGGCCCAGCGTGCCCAGCACCACGGTCACGTTCAGAACGCTGGGGTTGAAATAGCGGTTGGGCACATTGGTCAGCAGCCAGAGCAGACCGGAAAACACCACCAGAAACACAATTGCATTGGGCAGCGACCAGCGGGTCAAGTAATTGCCCAGGGGTTTCTGCATCTCGCGCAGGCGGGCGGTCAGATCCTTGTCGAACTCATACTCTGTCATGATGCGCCCCCTGCCCCGGCCAGATCACGGCACCCACGCCGCGGATCCACTGTCGCGTATCCCAAAGCAATTGGCGTTTGGCCTCTAGATTGACCGGCGCACCGATGCGCAGATGGGTTCTGCTATCCTGTGGGCTCAGCCCCTGCGCGGTGACGGTGATCAGGATCCCGAACTCTCCGGGGCGCTGCGGATGATCGCCAGCCTGAATATCGGTGACTGTGCCCAGCAGATCCTGCTTTTCGCCCTCAAGATTGAACCCCGCAGTGGCGGGCATCCCGATATAAACCGTTTCGGCAAAGCGTTCCGACACCCAGCCCACCATGACCCGCGCGCCTTGTCCTTCGACCCGCAAAGCCGGGGTCTTGGGCGTGATCATCTGACCGGGGCGGATCAGGATCTGGTCAATCTGGCCTGCCTCGGGGGCGGTGATCTGCCCGGCCTGCAACAAGTCCAGCAACCCGGCGCGGCGGGTCTGCAATGCGCTGATCTGCGCCTGCAGCTGCTGGGTTTCGATCTCCAGCGCCTCGGCGATCAGAGTCAGCGGGTCATGCGCCGCGGCCAGCTGCGGCCCGCGATCCCGCCAGACCAGCCAGTTCCGGCGCGCCGCATCAAAATCCCCCTGTGGGACAAAGCGCGGGAACAGCTGAGCCGCCAACGCCATGCGCCGCGCCGGATCAGGATCTGCGCGCGCCTGATCCAGATCCCGCCCGGCCTGCTGCAACCGCGCCTGCGCCGCCTGGGCCAAAGCCAGATCGGCCTCCGCCCCGGCCAGGCGGGCTTCGGTTTCGGGATCGCGCAGGGTGAACAAAACCGCACCTGCAGGCACGACCTGCCCTGATGTCACCAGAACACGCCCCACCACCCCCGCCTGCGGCACCGAAATATCAGAAACAGGCGCAATGACGCGCCCATGCTGAATATCAATCCGATCCAGGCTGGTGAAAATATTGTTGCCGACAACCGCCATCACCGCCCCTGCCAGCGCCAGATAGACGGCCATGTTGAACACCGCCCGCAGCAGCCGGGGCAGGCGCGGGGTCGGGCGGATCGCACGGTCTTCTTCGGTTTCTTCCATGGGAACCAGATCGACGGGCGTGTCGAGGCTGGTGATCAGCTCACCATTGCTGGCCATGCGCCCGGACAAAAGCGAGCGGTAAAACAAGGCCAGCGTTTCGCGCTGCCGCCCGCTCAGCCCCTCCAGCGCGATAGAGCCGTTTGGCTGCGGGTTCAGACGGACCGGAAAGCGAATATCAACCCCCTGAAACGGCACGGATAATGTGCCGGTACGGGGACAATCCGGCGCATCAGCAGGCCATTCCAGCCCAGCCAGCGACCAGCTGTCGACCCGCACCAGTTCCCCGGACGGTGTTTCCACCGTCAGGGGGGCCTGAACCTTCCAATCCAGCTCTGCGCCGGGGGCCTCGTGACGAATTTTCACAGCAACCTCGCAACCAATACGTTGGTGTAGAACTGCCACGACTGCGCGCGCGATAGGCGCGTTCAAAGGCGGTTCTCGCAGGGATTGCGGATAGGACGATAACCCAAAGGTTAGTCAGGACGCCCGCCCAACAGCGTGATCCTTGCGAAATTGCAGCGGGCTTTGCCCCGTGCGCTGTTCAAACAGACGGCTAAACGCCGTGCGGCTGCTAAACCCGACAAGATGCGCAACACGTTTGACCGGTATGTTCGTATCCCGCAGCAGCGTCGCCGCCTTGCGCAGACGCAGATCCCGCAACAGGTCAATGGGGCCACTGCCATAGGCCGCAGAAAACCGATTGGCAAAAGCAGACCGGCTGAGCCCGACACGTTCCGCCAGGCTGTCCACCGTATGCGGATCGCCCGGCGCATCCAGCATCGCCCGCAAGGCCTCCCAGACCTGCGGATCGCGCAAAGCCGCCATCCAGCGCAGCGCCCCATCCTCGTCCTGCAGGCGGCGACGCAGCATTTCGATCAGACACTGGGTCAGAACCGCGCGGATCATCGCCCGGCTGCCAGCCCCCGGACGGCATAATTCGTGCAGCAACAAATCCATGGCCGGGCGCAGCGGAGAGTCAGGCGCGATGCGTTCCACCATCGGGTTGCGTATCAGGTCGATCACATCTTCGGCCCCGCGCAGCCCCACACGCACATGGGCGCATAGCGCAATCAACTGGCCCTCTTGATCCGACGCATCGTCCTTTAGCAGATGGCGCAAATTCAATTCCGCCGGTTTGCAGTCCGGCACCGGAGTGCTGTGCCCCCCGGTGCTGCGCAGGCTATGACGTTGCAACGCCGGCACAAGGATAAGGCACCCCGGCCCAACAGGAATATCCGGCGCGCCGCGCACATGCAGGCTGCCTGTTCCACGCAGGATATAATGCAACGTCGCCGTGGCATCCTGCCCCAGACCCAGATCGCAGCGCCCTTTCAGTTCGCAAACGGCAAACGGGTCGGGCGCGATCTCCAGCTGGTCAAACACATGTTCATAGCTCATGCCCACGGCATATCAGAAACAGGACGAATTGATACCTATTTTGACCAAAAGATACACCATCAAGACAAACTGATACATCGACCCATCCATATTCCTTTCATCACAACCACGAGGAAGGATGAACCCATGTGTGATTGTCACGATCAAGACCCAAAGAAAAATGGCCTGTCACGCCGTGCCGCCCTGCGCGGGGGATTGCTGGCATCGGCTGCGGGTGCCGCTGCGGTGGTGGGCGCGGCCCCTGCCGAGGCGATGAAATCCGACAACCCATATGCCGACCCGGCAGAGCCCGCGCTGCCGCCCTCTGACATGAAACTGGATCTCAGCCGCGCGGCGCTGGTTGTGACCGACCCGCAGGTCGACTTTTTGCATCCCGAAGGTGTGACCTGGGGCGTGATCGGCGCCAGTGTTCAGGAACACAACACCGTCGAGAACATCGAAACCCTGTTCAAAACCGCCAAGGGCGCAGACATCACCGTCGCCGTGTCGCCGCATTACTATTACCCCACCGATCACGGCTGGAAATTCGAAGGCGCGCTGGAAAAGCTGATGCACAAGATCGGCATGTTCGATCGCAAAGGCCCCCTGAATCTGGACGGGTTCGAAGGCTCGGGCGCGGATTGGATGCCGCAATACAAAAAATACATCGAAGATGGCAAAACCATCGTCACCTCGCCGCACAAAGTCTATGGTAACGACACAAACGACCTGTCGCTGCAGCTGCGCAAGGCCGGGGTCGATCAGGTGATCCTTGCGGGTATGTCTGCCAACCTGTGTACCGAAAGCCATCTGCGTGAGCTGCTGGAAGACGGGTTCGAGGTCGCCGTGGTCAAGGACGCCACCGCCGCGGCACAACTGCCCGAAGGCGATGGCTATCTCGCCGCGCTGATCAATTTCCGCTACATGGCGAATGCGGTCTGGAGCACAGAAGAAGCGGTAAAACAGATCAAAGCCGCAATGTAAGACATTGAAACGAAAGGCGGCGCGCAAAACCAGCGCCGCCTTTCACATTAAACCCACGCCAACGACGCCCATCACAGGGATTGATCCATCGTTTCCGCAGGCGCAGGGCGCGTGGTGTGAATGCGCATGATCTGGGCAGGAATCCCCGCCACCGTGCAATTGGGCGGGACGTCTTTCAACACCACACTGCCCGCCGCGACTTTGCTTTTTGCACCGATCTGAATATTGCCGATGATCTTGGCTCCGGCACCGATCATGACACCCTGCTGGACTTTGGGATGGCGATCCCCACCGGTCTTGCCGGTTCCACCCAACGTCACATTCTGCAGAATAGACACGTCATCCCCGACAACCGCAGTTTCGCCGATCACCAGACCGGACGCATGATCCAGCATCACCCCGGTCCCGATCCGGGCCGCCGGGTGAATATCGACGCCAATTTTCAACGACACACGATTGGACAGATAACAGGCCAGCGCCGCCCGCCCCTGCTGCCACAGATGATGCGCGATGCGATGAGCCTGCAGCGCCAGAAAACCTTTTAGGTTCAGAAACACATGCAGATAGGATTCGCAGGCAGGATCCCGGCGGCGTGTGGCCAGCAGATCGGCACAGAGCGCGGATTCCAGATCCGGCGCCTCTTCCAGCTCCTCGGCAAACAGCCGCTGCAATGCGGCCTTGGGCAGATCATCGCTTTGCAAGGTTTCGGCCAGGCGCAAAGCAAGCGCCTGCCCCAATGCCCCGTTTTCTGGAAATAACGCCCGCAACGGCGCCTGTAATACAGGTTCTGCACCGCCCAGCAGTTCTGCCTCTTTTTGCAAAAGCGCCCAATTCGGAATCGGCGGTGGAAAACCATGTGGCATTTCGGGCAATCGAAGGCTCATTTCGACGGGCTCCTTTTATTGGCGTCAACATAGCGCGCCACACACCTCAGAAAATATAAAGCATTTACATGAACTTACAGGATTATGCGCGCGAGGATCACCCTAACCCCGCACCTCTGCCCCACCACCCCCTCAATTGAGGGACTACGAAAATACCCCCGCTTCGGTGGAATATACACAGGACGCAGAATCCCCTAGCTTTTGCTCCAGGTGGCGACAGCACATGCTCTGCGCCGGATGAATGAATGACAGACACAGACGAAGGACAGACCAAAATGGATATGGATCAACTCCTGCATTATCAAAAGAAACTGGCCTATGAATATGATTCATGGGACACCTACGAGGCGCTGCAGTCCCCGGACACCACGCTTGTGGTCGTCGATGGCCGGTCCGCTGCCGCCTATGCCAAAGAGGCCATTCCCGGCGCAATCAACCTGCCCCATCGCGAGATCAGCCAGCAAAGCACGGCGCATCTGGATAAATCCAAGATCTATGTCTGCTATTGCGACGGGATCGGCTGCAACGCATCGACCAAAACCGCGCTGAAACTGATGACCCTTGGGTTTCAGGTGCGCGAATTGATGGGCGGGCTCGATTGGTGGATCCGCGATGGGTATGCCACCCAGGGTGCCGAAGCGCGGCCCGGCACCGAAGTCGTCTGCGGCTGCTGATCGCGCCCTGATCGGCCCGCACCCCGGATCTGAGGACAGATCTGGGGCCAAGTCTGGAGCCTGACCACGCCTCTGCGTGACCTGTCTGGCCGGGCCGATCCTCTCACCTTCTGACAGAGTCTTCCTTTTCTCACTTTCGAACTCCGGTTCGAAGGCCCGGCATCGCTATGCCCGCCACCTGCCTATTGCCTCTCTTCACCAGTCCAAAGGGGACCGCCATGTACCATTTCGAAAGTTCAGTCGCCACGTATTGCCGGGCCTTCCCCGCCAATTTCACCCATGCCAGGGGCAGCACCCTGATTGATGGCGAAGGGCGTGAATATCTTGATTTTCTCAGCGGCTGCGGGTCGTTGAACTATGGCCATAATGAACCGCGCCTGCAGGATCGCCTGGTCGATTACATCCGCGGCGACGGCATCGCCATGAGCCTGGATCTGCACACCGATGCCAAGGAACGGTTCTGCACCACCTTCCGCAAACATATCCTGCTGCCGCGCGACATGGATTACAAATTCATGTTCACCGGCCCCACCGGCACCAACGCCGTCGAAGCCGCGATCAAAATCGCCCGCAAAACCACAGGCCGGCGCAATGTGATCAGCTTTACCAACGCCTTTCACGGCTGTTCGCTGGGGGCGCTGGCGCTGACCGGATCCAGCAGCCACCGGGGCAACACCAACCCGATCGGCGATGGCGTCACGCGCCTGCCCTATGACGGCTATCTGGGCGAGGGCGTCGATACCGCAGACTACCTGGACAAATTGCTGTCCGACCCCTCCAGCGGGGTGGATGCCCCCGCCGCGATCATCCTGGAAGCCATCCAGGGCGAAGGCGGCCTGAACACGGCCTCAGGCCCCTGGCTGCGCAAGATCCAGTCGATTGCCCGCGCCCATGGTGCCCTGCTGATTGTCGACGACATTCAGGCCGGATGTGGCCGCTCTGGCACGTTCTTTTCTTTTGAAACCATGAGCGTACAGCCCGACATCATCCTGCTGGCCAAGGCGCTTTCCGGGTTTGGCCTGCCCATGTCCATGCTGCTGCTGACCCCGTCGGTCGACACCCTGTCGCCGGGCGAACATAACGGCACATTCCGCGGCAACTGCCATGGGTTTGTCACCGCCACCGCCGCGCTAGAACATTTCTGGAGCGACAGCCATTTTGCCGAGGATCTGTCCGGCAAGATCATCCAGCTGACCGCCCAGCTGGACCGTATCGCCCTGCGCAACGGGCTGCAGCGCAAAGGGCGCGGCATGATGCAGGGGCTGCGCTTTGACGATCCCAAGGACGCGTTGGCCACCCGCGCGCAATGCTACGCGCAGGGGTTGATCGTGGAATGCTGCGGTCCCCGCGATGAGGTGCTGAAACTGCTGCCCCCGCTGACCGCAACCCGCGCGCAGCTGACCCTGGCCTGCGACATCATCGAAACCGCAGTGCAGTCGGTTCTGCGCCCCCAACTGAACGAGGTGGCGTGATGGACGGCACATTTTCCCCGATCGGCGACCGGATCTATGACGTGATCGGTGTGGGCTTTGGCCCCTCCAACATCGCCCTGGCCATCGCGCTGGAAGAAGAGGGCAAACTGCCAGGCGCGCTGTTCCTTGAGGCGCAGGACACCGCAACCTGGCACCCGGATATGGCGCTGGAAGGCACCGACATCCAACACAACCCGCTGCGCGATTTCGTCACCCCGCGCAATCCGCAAAGCCCCTATGGCTTTCTCAGCTATCTGAAGGCCCAGAACCGCCTACTGGATTTCCTGAATCTGGACGCGCATTACCCGCCGCGCAGCGAATATCAGGCCTATGTGAAATGGGTCGCTAGGCAGTTCGATCATGTGGTGTCCTATGCCAGCCCCGTGACCTCGATCTGTCGCGAAACCGTGGATGGCGCGGATCTGCTGCGCGTCACCTGTGACGGTCAATCCTACCTGACCCGCAATGTCAGCATCGGCACCGGTCGCAGCCCGAACATTCCGCCGGAACTGGCCCCGCATCTGGGGCATCGCGTGGTGCATCTGACCGATTACCTGACCCATGCGCGTGACTGGATGTCCGAAGGGGTGCGCCACGTCACCGTAGTCGGCAGCAGCCAAAGCGCGGCTGAGATCATCCTCGACCTGCTGGGCCGCGACCCCAAGCTGGAGATCACCAACATCGCCCGCAGCTTTGGGTTCAAGCAAAAGGATCTAAGCCCTTTCACCGAACAGATCTATCTGCCTGAGTTCGTGGATTATTTCTACGACGCTCCGATCGAAAAGCAGCAAAAGATGACGGCCGAGCTGTGGCGGTCAAACTATGGCGCGGCAGATCCCGATGTGATCCAGGCGCTGGATCTGGTGCTGTATGAACAGAAAGTCACCGGCAATGCCCGGCTGACGCTGAACGCAAATACCCAGATCGAAACCGTCGCCCGCACCGCCGAAGGCCGGATGCGCATCACCGCCCGCGACACCTATTCCGACGCCCCCAGCGCCCATGTCACCGATGCCATCGTGATTGCCACCGGTTTCCGCAATTTCGGCAGCGGCGATGCCCGCGAAGCCTATCACCCGCTGATGCGCGACCTCGCCCCGATCTGCGCCTATCGCAGTGATGGCGGCGTGGATGTGGCCCGCGATTACAGCCTGCGCTTTGCCGATCAGGCGGACAGTTCGGACGCGCCCAAAGTGTTCCTGAACGGGCTGTGCGAAGCCACCCATGGGTTCGGCGATGCCGGGTCGTTCAGCCTGCTCTGGCTGCGCTCCAAGGTGATCACCGATGGGCTGGCGGGGCCTGCGCCCGTGATCCCTGTAACTTTGACCGCAGAAAAGGAACTGACCAATGTCTGATCAACCCTATGATGTCGTGGTTGTCGGGGCCAGTGTCGGCGGCGCAGCCAGCGCCGTTCTGCTGGCGCGCCAGGGCCTGCGGGTTCTGGCCATCGACCGCAAACGCAGCGATGCGGATTACAAAAAGGTCTGCACCACTTTTATCCAGCGATCCGCCCTGCCCGTGCTGCAGAAACTGGGCCTGAAAGACCGTCTGGACGCCGCCGGCGCGATACAGAACAGCGCCGAAATCTGGACCGAACATGGCTGGATCAAGGACCAGATCAAAGGCGACCCGGCCACTGCCCATGGCTATTCCGTGCGGCGCAAGGTGCTGGACCCGCTGTTGATCGACCTGATGCGCGACGAACCCAACATCACCCTTGCCCTTGGGGCCACGCTGACCGGGCTGATCGCAGACGACCGCGGCACCTATCGCGGCATCGAATGGCGGGACAGCGACGGTCAGCCCCAGATCAGCACAGCCCGCCTGGTGGTGCTGGCCGATGGCCGCAACAGCCCCGGCGCGCGGCTGGCGGATGTGCCGACAAAGATGCGCGAAAACAATCGGTTCGTGTATTTTTCTTATTACGAAAACATGCCGCTCAAGACTGGCAAGACCGCGCAATTCTGGCAGGTCGGGCGCACCATGGGCTTTGCCTATCCGTTTGATGGCGATCTGACCATGCTGTGCAGCTTTGTCCCCGAAGAGGGCTTTGCTGATTGGGGCAAGGACCGGCGCGCCGCGCTTGAGGCGTTTTTCAAGGATCTGCCCAATGCCCCGGATCAAAGCGGCGCAAAGGTGGCTTCGGACATGCGCGGAATGCGCAAGCTGAACGATTACTGGCGCCCGGCCAGCTATCGCGGGCTGGCGCTGGTGGGCGATGCCTGCATGTCCTGTGACCCCATGTCCGGCGTTGGCTGTGGCTTTGCGCTGCAGGCGGCGGATTGGATGGCCGAACGCGTCGGCCCCGCCATCGGGTCGGACAGGGGCTTGGCGCAGGCGCTGGAATCCTATGCCAAACAGCACAAATCGCAGTTGGGCGGGCATGAATATTTCATCCGCGATGCGTCGCGCGGTCGGGCTCCGAACCTGCTGGAAACGCTGATTTCGCGCGCGGCGGCCCGCGATCCTGTGGTTGCTCATCGTCTGCATCTGTTCCTTGGACGGGTGTTGAAATGGCACCAGTTGCTGAGCCTGGGCACTTTGGCGCGGATCGCCCGAGCCAATCTGAAACCCAGTGCCAAAGCGCATGGAGGGCTAAGCCATGCGCGCGGCTAATCCGCTGAAACTGGCCGGCGCGGCGCTGCTGTCTGTGCTGGCGCTTGGAGCCGCCGGGTACCGGGCAGACCTGCCCTATGATCAGGTGCGCGCGACCTATGAAACCGCCACGTCCCGCTGGATCGACGTTCAGGGTGCGCGGCTGCATTACACCGATCAGGGCAGCGGCCCGGTGGTCGTGATGCTGCATGGGTCGGGTGCGGATCAGGGGGTTTTCACCGCCCCCGCCCACCTGCTGGCGCAGCGTGGGTATCGCGTGATCGCGCTGGATCTGCCGGGCAGCGGCTTGTCTCAGGCGGGGCCGGACACGGGGTTCACCATTCCCGACAATACGGCACTGCTAGGGGCCTTTCTGACCGCGCTGGACCTGCAGCCCGCCGCCCTGCTGGGTCACTCCACCGGTGGCCAGATTGCCTGGACCTTTGCGCTGGATGCACCCGATCTGGCCCCGCGCCTGATCCTGCTGGCCCCGACCGGCCAGCCCACCCCCAGCCCGCTGGCCTGGCAAATCGCCGCTTTGCCGGTGCTGGGGCCGATGCTGAAAAACGTGACGCCGCAAATCGTGGTGCGCCAGAACCTGCGGGACGCTGTGTTTGACGACAGCACCATCACCGAGGCGCAGGTCATCCGGTATCACGATCTGTTGCTGCGCGAAGGCGCGCGCGATGCGCTGTTTGCGCGGATGCAGGCCGTCAGCTTTGCCCGTGTCAAAGACCTGCCCTGTCTACACCAGCCCGTGCTGCTGCTGTGGGGGCAGGAAGACATCTGGCTGCCGCCTGCGCTGGGACGCGATTTCGAACAGGCCCTGCCTGCTGTCACGCATATCTCGCTGCCGGGAACCGGCCATAACCTGCCCGAAGAGCTTGCCCCTGAACGCTTTGCCGATCTGGTTGCAGATTGGCTGACCACGACACCTGCACAGGCGGTCTCTACGCCCTGCGCACATCACCTAACCCACTGAAAAGGAAGTTAACATGTCGATTTTGATCACAGGAGCAACCGGTTTTGTGGGCTCTGCTTTCCTGGCCCGCCTGCTGGGCAGTGACGCGCAGGGGGACCGCCAGGTCTTTGCCCTGCTGCGCGATGGCGACACCGCCCCGGCCGTGCGGTTGGAACAGGCGCTGGCCCGAGCGATGCACGCGATCAACCGCTCTGACAGCACACCGCAGGCCCTGGCCGACCGCGTCACGATTGTCCCCGGAGACTTGTCACAGGATATGGCCGGTCTGGACCAGCCCACGCTAGAGCAGCTGGCCACCGCAGGGATCCAGGAAATCTGGCATGTGGCGGCGGATCTGTCACCTGCAGGCCATCAGGACAATATCGGAGCCGCACATGTGGTGGCCAATCTGGCCGCACGGCTGGGGGTACGATCGGTCCGGCATGTGTCGACGGCTTATGTGACCGGCGCGGGGGAAACGCGTTGCACAGAGACCGACACCGCGCCCGTACCAAGCGGCTTTAACAATGCATATGAAAAAAGCAAACGCGCCGCCGAACAGATCCTGACCGATGCCGGGCAGGTTCATGGCTGGGGCCTGTCGATCCTGCGCCCAACCATCATTGTCGGCGCCCGCGACAGCAAACTGCCCGCGGGGTCCAGCAGTGGGCTGTATGGCGTGTTGCATCTGCTGATGAAGCAAGCGCACAGCCGCCCCGGCAAGACCGTCACGCTGTTCTGCGGAACCGGCGATCTGAACCTGGTTTACGTTGATCGCGTGGTGGATGCGATGCTGGCCGATCACGCCGCGCCCTGCCCTGCGGGCGAAACCCGCGCGCGGTTTATCGGCGGGTCAAACGTGCCGGTGGCGACCGTGCTGGCCGCGCTGCGCGACCGGCTGGGGCTGAAAATCACCTGTGTCAGCGACCCGGCCCAGATCCCCGAACAGGACCGCGCCCTGAACCGCGCTCTGGCCTTTTTCGCCCCCTACACCCTGGCCGAAAACCGCAAGGTCTTTGACGGGGCCGCACTGGAGGAAGCCGACAAGATCTATGAGATCGACATTCTCAACCTGATCGAGGCGGCCTGCAACGAAGCACGACAGGGGCCGCTGATGGATGACATGCGGATGATGCGGCTGCAGCGCGCATCCGGCGGGCCGGTTGTGGCCTATGTGAACCGCGATTTTGATCCGGCGGCGCAAACCGCCGTGATCGTGAATGCCTACGGAATGCCCTGCACCGTGCTGCACCCGCTGATCACTCAGTTGCGCAGTGCCGGGTTGAACACCGTGACCTGGGATTGCCGGGGCCTGCCGGACAGGGGCTTTGATCTGGCGCAGGATTTTGGTGTGGCGATGCAGGATCATTTCGACGACTGGGAACTGATCTGCGCCGTGCTGGGCCTGCGCGACATGCATCTGCTGGGCTGGTCCACCGGCGCTGTCGTGGCCAGCTATATCGCCCATCAGGCTCCGCGCCGCATTCGCAACCTGTCGCTGATCAATGGCAGTTTCATGCATCGCAAAGCCATGCTGACCCCGTTCCAGAAAAATCTGAAATCCATCATGCCCAAGGTCGCCGTGTCACAATCCATTGCACGGGTTCTGTTCAATTCGGTCTTTAAAGAGGACCGATCCGCCATGGTTCGGCTGGTGACGCGCGACATCGCCAACAAGGCCGAAGAAGCCATGAGCGTGACCCTGCCGCAAGAACGCCATCTGGTGCAGATGCTGACCAGCAGCCCCGATCAAGTGTTCCGCTATGCCCGGCTGATCCGCGCCTTTGTCAAAGAGGATCCGATGCGCTGGCTGCCGGACATCACCAGCCCCACGGCTCTGTTCACGGGCACGGGCGACATCACCGCCCATCCGCAAGGCAGCTATGACGCCGCGGGCGTGATCCGCGGCGCGCGGCTGCATTCTGCCGGCGATGCCACCCATCTGGCGCTGTATTCCGACCCGGATTTCATCTCAGAGATCTGCGGTTTTGTGACCGGCGCGTCGGACCTGACCCCTGCGATCAAAAAGGTAGCCTGAGATGTCGCGTTATATCCTGACAGTCACCCCGCCAACGCCCAATGGCGATCTGCATATGGGCCATCTTTCGGGGCCGTTTCTGGCCGCCGATGTCATGCGCCGCCAGCTGATCGCCCAGGGCCATGACGTTCTGATGGTCTGCTATTCGGATGATTACCAAAGCTATCTGCCCCGCAAGGCCGAGGCCCTGGGGCGTGATCCGGCAGAATACAGCCACCAGATGCAGCGCGCGATCACCCTGTCCGCCGAACTGGCCGGGGTGGAATTTGATGCCTTCCCGACCACGCAGGACAATCCGTGGTTTGCCGAAAGCGTCAATCACTATCTCGACTGCATCAGCGACGATCTGGCCACCGAAACGGTGCAGGTCCATCGCTGTCCCAGCTGTTCCAAATGGGGCCACGAGGCCTGGGGCCGGGGCAATTGCAATGTCTGTGGCGAAAGCTCGGATGCATCGCAATGCGAAGGCTGTGCGGCCAAGCCCACGCCCTACCTGATGACCGACATGACCTGCATCAACTGTGGCACACCGATGCAGCTGACCACGCAGCGGGCCGAGGTCTGGCATCTGGGCAAACGGTTTGACGCGCTGGCCGCGCGTCATGCCAAACGCGGGATGCGCGACGATCTGCGCGCCTATCTGGCCGAGGCCCTGGCCAAACAGGACGACAGCTGGCCGATCACCCGCCCCGGCGATGCCGGTCTGCCCGTTGCGCGATTTGGCGGCGATCCGGTGCATACCTGGTTCATGGGGCTGGCGGGCTATCGCGCGGCGATCAAAGCCCATCTGGAGGATGCCCCCCAACATGGCCGCTTTGCCGATTGGTGGAGCCCGGACACCCAGCTGGTGCATTTCCTTGGCTTTGACTGTTCCTACAGCCACGCGGTGGCCTATGGGGTGCAGCAGATCTGTGACCCCGACGGGCCGGATGTAGGGCGCTTTGTCACCAACCGGTTCCTGAAACTGGATGGTGATGATTTTTCCACCAGCCGGGGCAACGCGGTCTGGATCAAGGATGTGACCGGCCTGTATCCGCTGGATGCGATCCGCCTGTTCACCGCGCTGCACGCACCGGAAACCCAGGCCGAGAATTTCTCGCTCGCGGCGTTCCGGGACTGGATCGACAGCAGCTATACCCCGCTGCGCAAGGCAGTGTCGCAGGCGCTGACATCCGCCGCGCAGGACAACCGGGACAACCGGGCCGACTGGCAAAACAGCGCCCCGGCCATCGCCTATCGCGCCGCCACCCGGCTGGATGCGTTTTCCATGCAGGCCATGGCCCGCGCGGTGATGGATCTGTTTGCCCAGATCCAGACCGCCCCCTCTGACACCCATGCCTCTGGCTATCGGCTGCTGGCCGAAATGGCCGCCCCTCTCATGCCCGTTCTGGGCGCTCTTTTGACAGAAAGCAAAACCCATGAATGCGTTTGAATACAGCCCCCGCCGCGTTTCCTTCCTTGGCACTCAGAAGGTCGGGGATCACATGCTAAAGATCTATTCGCTGGTGGCCCCGGATTACGGCACCCCGCCGATGCCCAGCCCGGAAAAGATCGAAAGCCTGCTGGCCCCCGGTCTGCCCGACCCCAAACTGGACACCGATCACAAGGTCGGATTTGGCATCCTGCACTGGGCGGGCGATGGGCTCTATACCCTGACGAACAGCTGGTACGACGCCAATATGCTGCGCATGAAGGCGTTTCTGGTGGATCAGTTCGACAGCGACACGCCGCGCATGGACTCGCTGGATCATCTGAACGTGATCACCTGCGTCTGGGAACTGGAGATCTTTAAATATGAACGCGACCTGTGGGTGCGTTCGGTGCTGGAGCAAAAGCCCGACACCCTCACAGATGAGGTTCTGGCCGATTATCTGGCCCTTGGCTTTGAGGGGTATGTCTGATGATCCGCCCGGCAAAACCGACCGATATGGACCAGCTGACCCGGCTGATCGAAGACCACGCCGCCTATGAAGGCTTTCCGTTTGAAAAAGGGTTCGAGCGGGCCGAGGCGCTCAAACGCCTGGCCTTTGGCAGCGCCACTCGCCTGCTGGTCTGGGTGCTGGAGGTCGACGACACGCTGACCGGCTATATGAGCGCCACAATCGACTATTCCACATGGGATGCCGCGTCGTTTGTCTATCTGGATTGCCTGTATCTCAGCCCGCCTGCGCGGGGCTTGGGCCTGGGGCAGAAGATGATGGAAACGCTGGAAAGTTTCGCCGCAGAGCGCGGCATTCCCGCGATCCAGTGGCAGACCCCGCCGGACAATGAAATGGGCCTGGGATTCTACCGCCATCTGGGCGCCAGAGAGCTGCCCAAACAACGGTTCACCTGGCCCGTTTCCCAGCGTCCGGCGCTGACGACGCCCCCGATCGGAGCAGCAGCATGACCCAGCAGACATCTCTTTTTCCGCTGGGGGATCTGCTGGCCTATGGGCTGGCGCAGACCCCCGACCGCGAGGCCATCAGCGACGGGCAGGTCACGCTCAGCTTTCGCCAGCTGGATGATCTGGCCTGGCGCATCGCGGCCCGGCTGCGCGCCGGTGGCACCCGGCCCGGCGACCGCGTGGCCGTGGTGGCGGCCAAATCGGCGCTGATGCCCGCTGTGGCGATTGCGATCTGGAAATGCGGCGCGGTCTATGTGCCGCTGGATCAGGACGCCCCGGCTGCACGGCTGGATACGCTGATTGCCCGCGTGGCCCCCAGCCACGTGATCGCGCTGGAGCGCACCTATCCCGCCACAGGCTATCCCAGCCTGCAACCCGATGACATTGACAACCTGCGCCGCAGCACCGCTTTGCCCCCGCGCTGGGACATCCCGGCGCGCGCAGGCGATGATCTGGCCTATATCATCTTTACCTCTGGTTCGACCGGCACGCCAAAAGGTGTTGAAATCACGCATGAAAACCTGTCGCGCTATTTTGTTGCCCATAACGAGGTGCTGCGGTTCACGCCGCAGTCGCGGGTGCTCAGCTTTGCGCCGTTCCATTTTGATGTCTCGATCGAAGACACCCTGCTGCCGCTGTCTCTGGGGGCGTTTTCCTACCAGTATCGCGGCATGTATATCGGGGCGGTGATCCGCAAGGTCATGTCCAGCCAGCGCATCACCCATATGATCGCGGTTTCGACCATTCTGACGCTGATCTCGACCCCGCTGGCCAGCATTGGCAGCGCCAGCTTCCCGGATCTGCGCATGATCATGACCGGGGCCGAGGTCTGCGACCCCAAGATCATCAATCACTGGGTCGAGGCCCTGCCCGACGCCCGCGTGATCAACGCCTATGGCCCGACCGAGGCCACGATTGTCTGCCTGTGCCACCACATCACGCACAGCGATCACACACGCGCCGAAGCCTTTCCCATCGGGCGGGCGCTGCGCGATGTCACGCTTTTGCTGCTGGACGAGGATGGGCAGGAGGCCGCGCAGGGCGAATTGTGCATCGGTGGGCCTTTGGTCATGCGCGGCTATTTCGAACGGCCCGATCTGACCGCCGAGGTGATCTTTGAACGCGATGGCACGCGCTATTACCGCTCTGGCGACATCTGCCGGCGACTTGGGGATGGCACGCTCCAGTTCATTGGCCGCCGCGATGACGAGGTCAAACTGAAAGGCAAGCGCATCCATCTGGGCGAAATCCGCCAGCTGAGCCTGTCTTTGCCGGGGATCGAACGCGTCGCGGTTGGCCTGGTTGCGCGCGCCGCCGGGCCAGAGATCGGGATGATCGTGTTTTCCAACGACCCCGAGGCCCTGTCCCGCCTGCGCAGCTATCTGGCCCTGCAGCTGCCCGCCTATATGCGCCCGACACTCTGGGCGCAGGGGCAGGACATTACCCTCAGCGCCAGTGGCAAAACCGATGAAAAGACCCTGCTGGCCCGCCTGCGCAGCGCCGCCACACACTCCCAAGCCACGCAATTCGACATCCGCCCGGACGGCACGTTCGCCGAAACAGGAACCCTGAGCCATGCCCAATGACATTCTGCACCATTCCCTATGCGCCGAAATCCAGACCCGTCGCCCCGACATTACCCCGGATGCGCTGCGCGACCCTGCGGCTGTGCTGGCGGATCTGGGGATCGACAGCCTGATGGTGGTCGATCTGATCATGCTCTTTGCGGACCGCTTTGACGCGGATCTTGAAACCGCGCTGGAGGGCGTCACCCCGCCGCGCAGCATCGACAATTTTGTCTCTCTTCTTTCCAGCTTTCAAAAGGCAGCCTGACCCATGGACCTGATCCGTAAATTTTCGACCGACAAACTGCACACTGAATATGGGCTGGACGGAATCCGCACCTTTCCCTGGCCCGGCGTGACGCCGCCTTTTGGCGGGGGCTATTGCATCGTGCGCCCCGGCGATGACACCCTGGCCCATGTCAATTCCCCCAGCGACGAAGACGAAATGTTCATCGCCGTGCAGGGCCAGGCCGAGGTCATTCTGGATGGTGTATCCCATGCGATTTCGCAGGGGGATGTGGTGATGATCCCACGCGGCATGGATCATTTTGTGCGCAACAGCTCAGACGCGCCGTTCCATTTCTACACAATCTGGTGGAGCAGCGAAGACGTGGCCAAATATCAAGCCGCCGAAGCGCAGGCGCGCAGCGCAGCCCCGGACCTGGTGCTTCCTGAACTGGTGGCTCGGTGATGGAAGACGTCATCATCATCGGAGGCGGGCTGTCAGGGGCGTCGCTGCTGTTTGCCTGCCAGCAGCAGGGCCTGTCCGCCCTGATGGTCGAAGACAACGTGGTCGGCGGCGGCGGTGCCACGGCCCATTCGCGCGGCATGGTGCGGGTGTATGATCCCCAGCCGGAACTGGCAGACTACGCCAGCGCGGGGCTGCGGTTCTGGCGCGATTTCGGCGCAGATCACCCGGAATTATATACCCCGATCGGGCTGGCCTATTTCCTTGCGCCCGAAAATATCGAACAGGCGCGCAGGTTTGTGGAACGGCAGGACAATGCCGATCACGGGATGCGCCTGGTCCCCGCTGCCGAGATTGCCGACCGCTGCCCCGCGCTGCACCCGGATTATACCCGTGATGGGCGTATGGCGATCTGGGAGCCGCAGGCCGGACATATCAACCCCCGCATTGCTGCAAGGGCGCTGACCGACCGGGCGCAGTCTCTGGGGGCCAGCGCAATCGAGGGCGTGCGCGTCCGACGCATTCGGCAGCAGAGCGATCACCTGCGCGTCGAAACCGGTTTTGGCGGGATCCGCGCGCGCCGCGTGATCGTTGCCACAGGCGCTGCACCGCATCTTCTGGACCAGCCCGAGGCCGTGCGCACCCGGTCCATCGTGCTCAGCAGCTTTTCGTCGAAATCGGCTGATCACCCCAATCTGTGCCTGATCGACGAAGCGCAGGGCTGTTATCTGCGCCCCGGCCAGACCGGGCATTTCTATGTGGGCGGCGCAAAACCCGCCGAAAGCGCCACCCCCGAAGACCTGGCCGTCGATCCCGATCAGGCCATGCGCCAGAATACCGGGTTTCGCAAAACCCTGCTGGGCAGCGACGCCTATGATCCGATCTCGGTCCATGTCGGGCATGACGGCTATACCGAGGACTTCCTGCCTATCCTGCGCACCCCGTCAGACAGCGCAGCAGGGGCGTTTTGCGGATTTTCCGGGCGGGGTGCCAAATATATCCCGGCGCTGGCGCAGCAGATGGTGTCAGGCTGGATGGAGCGGGGCGCGCTATGATTTCCATCGCCTGCGTTGCCTGTCTGGACCTAAATATCAGCGTCCACACACCGGGATTTCTGCGCGCGGTAGAGACCGCCCGCCAGGTCGCGTTGGGGGCGGATGTCACTGTCACGCTGTATAATGACCGCGCCTGTGCCGAAGGCGGGGCCAAGGCGGCGGCCCAGATCATCGCCGCAAAACCGGATATTGTGGTCGGGCATTTTGCCTCTTCTGCCGCCATGGCCGCTGCGCCGCTTTATGCGCAGGCTGGGCTGCCACTGATCCTGCCCGCCGCCACCCGCAGCGACCTGACCCGCCATCAAGGCGTATTCCGGGTCTGCGACACGGATCGCGATTATGTGGCGTGGCTGTGCGATGCGGTAAAAGGGCCAATCCATGCGGCCCTGTCGGATGGATCCGCCCATGGCAACAGCGTGGTTGAACAGGTGCGCGCGAGCAACCGGTTTGTCCCGCGCGCCGCGACGGGCACGGTGCTGATCTCTGGTCTGTACAGGCCGTTGCTGGCGCTGGCTGGCGCGACCAAAGCGCACCGCCTGATCCTGACCGATGATGCGGATTGCCCGGACCTGGCCGGGGATCTGGTGCGCGCCGGGGTTGATTTCACCCAGACCAAAGTGGTTCTGGGCGCGCTGCGTCCCAAACCCATGGGCCCGGTCGCACACAGGATCCAGCGCATTCAGCCCCAAACCGGAGCCTATTTCTGGGAAACCATCGCCGCCCTGCAAGTCGCCGCGCGCTTTGCCGGGCCGCATCATCCCCATGATACGGTTCTGGGGCCGATCACCTTTGACACAAGCGGCGAAGCCCGCCCGCACAGCTTTGCCCTGCAACGGGTGCAGCCCCACGAAACCCATGTCGCCGCCTGAGAAAGGACACCCCATGCACCCGGATTTCAAACGGCTTGCCACCCTGCGCCGCTTTATGATGCAGGGCGATCCACGCCAATCCGCCGACTTTGGCCGCAGCGCCGCCGCGACCTGGGTGGCGCGCCACGCGCCGGCTTTGCCCGACACTGTCACGGTATCGGACCTGCCGGATCAGGCCGGGCTGCGCCTCGTGCCATCCAACCCCGCCCCGCGCCGTGGCGTGATCTATCTGCATGGCGGCGGGCTGGTGTTCTATACGCCTCAGGTCTTTGCGCCCTTTCTGGGCCAGCTGGCCGATCAAACCGGGCTGACCGTGCTGGCGCTGGACTATGACAAAGCGCCGGGCACCCCTGGCCCCGCGATCCTGCACCAGCTGGAACACCGCCTGCGCGATCAGCTTGCCAGGTATCCCGACTGGGACTTTACCCTGATGGGGGACAGTGTGGGTGGCCTGCTGGCGGTGCAACTGGCCGCGCGGATGCAAAGCCCGCAGATCACCGCGCTGCAGCTGATCTATCCGGTGACGGATCTGCAGGTGGCTGCCAATGATCCCCATGGGCAGGGCCATTTTCTGGACAGCGACATGATGGAATGGTTCTACGGCTTCATCCGTCCGCTCTGCGCCGGTCAGCCCGTGCCCTGCCAGATGTGGAGCACGCAGCTGCGCGCCCTGCCCCCGGTCGGGCTGCATGTGGCGGGGGCGGATATTCTGGCCCCTCAAGCCCGCAGGTTCGGGGCCGCGCTGCACCGCGCCGGGCGGCTGATGCAGCTGGAAGACCATGAGGATCTGCCGCATGATTTCTGTCTGTATTCCGGCAGCAGCGATGCCGCGGCTCGGGCTGTGACATCCATCGCCCGCAGCCTAGACAGAGCCCTGACAGATGCCTGACATCACACGGGTTTCAGATCAGCCCCATCGAAGACGCCTTGGCCACGGCCTGGGCCAAAGACACGCTGTCCAGTTTGATCCGCGCGACCTTGAGATAGCTGCGCACGGTATGTTCAGACAGACCCAGGATGATGGCTATTTCCGTATGCGCCTTGCCCTCGGCAGTCCATTTCAAACACTCGCTTTCGCGGGGCGACAGCTGTGGCAGATCGGCGTCTTCGATATTGATTTCCGCCAGCGCCTTCAGATGCAAATCCGCGGCAAGGCCGCCCAGCTTATCGCCATTCTCTGCCAGAAAGGGTTTCCAGCTGTCGCCATCCGGGGCCTCCTGCGCGTTAAACGACAAAACGCTGCGGCGGCTGAACGGATCAACATGAGAAATGCTGAACCCGGTCTGCCCCACCCCCGCTGCAATGGCATTTTGCATCATCTGCAATTGCGGCCCATCCAGCGTGATGTCCGACCAGCAAAACGGGTCGAAATGGGATTCGGCATGTTTCAGAACCGGGTCAATCCGCACGTAATCATTCAGCAGATAATGCGACACCCACCCCGCCGGGTAATTGGTGCGCACATAGGGGATAATGCCCACATCGGTGCCCCCGCGAAACAGATGCAGCGTAAAATAATCGACTTTGAAAAAATCGGTCAGAAGTTCGATCGATTCCTGCACCGAACCCGCAAGAATGATGTCGCTTCTCAAATCCATGAGATCTTCACCTTTTACCATGCTGCCCCCTACCCTGTTCGCAGCAGCACGAATGACCATATCCCGGCGCAAGTCAATATTCTTTCGGTTGCAGATACACCTTTCCCACATCGCCCCTAAGGCCCCAGCAAACAGGAGACACCCCCGCCCCGCGCGCGGCGCGAGACCCTAAGACAAAGCCAGAATTTCCGAAACCCCACAATTGTACGGGATCGGATTGAGGGGCCCATCCGGGGAAATTTTCCAAACAATTACAGAAGCATAGCGTCAAGGCACCAACAGCAGGAGCCTAAGATGTTTGTTTCGATCCAGCCTCATCAACACCAGGAATACCAAACCCTTCTGACCGGGTTTTTCGGCCTTCGCAAACGCGTGTTCTTTGATCAGCTGGAATGGGACGTACCCGTAAAAGGCGAAATTGAAAAAGATGAATATGATGAAATGGACGCCACTTATCTGATCTGGTGCAGCGAAGATCAGCAGGTCATTTACGGCGGGCTGCGCCTGCTGCCGACCTCGGGGCCGACGCTTTTGCATGATGTGTTTCACGCCACCCATGGCCGCAATCAGGATCTGATCCGCCCCGATGTCTGGGAAGGCACCCGGATGTGCGTGGATGAAACCGCGATCCTGCGTGATCTGGACGGGGTCGATGCCGCCAAAGCCTTTAACCTGCTTTTTGTGGCCCTGTGTGAAATGGCGGTCGATCTGGGCGTGACCCGGTTGGTGTCAAATTTCGAAGCCTGCATGTCCCGTGTCTACCGCCGTGCCGGGCTGGATTTCGATATGCACGGATCCGCACATGAATATGGGCGACGCCCGGTCTATTGCGCGTCCTTTGAGGTCAGCCAGGATATTCTGACCGGGCTGCGTCACCGTCACGATCTGCATGGCCCTCTGCTGGCAGAAAGTGCCCTGCCCGCTGTGTCGATCCCGCCTGCCGCACTGGCCGCGATGCACCTGGCGGCCTAACTTACACTCAGACCTGTCAAGGACCATGTGATGTTGCCATTGCTAAAAGACCTGTTGGAAAACCGCACGGATGCGTTTGCCCGCGCGCTGGCCGCTGCTGAATCCCATATCAGCAGCTCGGGCGGATCCTGGTACGGGGTTGGGGCCAAAGGCAGCTTTCTGTTGCTGGGCAGCACAGGGTTTACATCGCAGCAGCAGCGCATTCCTTACAGGCGCACCGGGCATGAGATGCTGAAGGCCGCGCTGCAGGCCGCCCAGGGCGCGTCTTCACACGAAGCACATCTGCTGCAGTATCTTGCAGGCTGCGCCTATGCGGCCACCGCGTCGGATGGGGCTATGCTGACCAAAGCCACCCAGGCCTTTGAAACCAGCGACATGGGGCATACAGGTCTGGCCACGTGGTGCGCGGATTGGTGCCGTATCCTGCTGGCCAGCGGCGCGCAATCCATCGGCGATGCCGCGCTGTCGGAAACACATTTTCGGGTGGTGTCAAACCGTGACCCGGAACATGCCGCCGCCCTGTTTGAATGCTGGAGCACCCGCGCGGCCTAGGCGCAGGGTCGGTGCAACATCCAGGTCGTCACATACCCGTCCGCCAGATGATACTGAATGTCAAAGACCGCCCCTGCGGGCAGGCTGTTGTGCAGATCTTCGGCCAGGACCAGCTGCAATTGCGTGTCGCCCGGCAGGTTTTTCAGCTCTGCACAGGAAAACCCGAAATGGCGGCGCACTGTGGGGTAAAGCGCCTTGAACAGTGTTTCTTTGGCGGAAAAGCACAAGGTCGCGGTTTGCGCCACATCCTGCGCCTGGCGGATCAGGTCGGCTTCGTCGGCGGACAGGGTCATGCGCAAAATCGCATCCAGCGCCGATCCTGTGGCGATCCGTTCGGTATCAAGCCCCGGCGCGCCCTGCCCCGCAGGCACGGCAAAACAGGCACAGCGCCCGCGCGCATGGGTGATCGCCCCCGCAATCCCGTTGGGCCAGATCGGCGCGCGATCCGCTCCGATCAGGACGGGGCGCGGGGTATGTCCCAGACCGGCCTGCGCAATCTGCGCCATGCACCGCCCCGCCAGAAATTCGGCCAGCCGTTTGTCAATCGCCCGTGACAGGCTGTCGGGACGATTCACGCCCAGCTGATCGAACAATTGCGGAGCAAAGCGCCCAGGATCAAAGCCCCCCTGCACCATAACACCCGTCCCCAGCCGGTGCAGCTGGACCGGCAGCAAAAACCCATCGGACAGGTCCGGCAAGGAAAGCAGATCTGAAAGCGTCATAACCCGCTTTGCATGACGCGCCCGCAGCAGGCCGGTCAAGACCAATTCAGGCTGTTTCCGTGGCAAAGGGCTCTGCCGCGACAGCCAGCCTTTAAAATAGCGTTAATTTTTTACGCGCCCCGCCCTGTTCTCACGCAGCTGGCACAAATTGTCTCCTTTCCCAAGGGTCGAGCTGCCGGGAAGGGCTGGCCAAGATCCCCCCCCTTGGCTATACGCCGAGATAAGCACCAGCGCCCCTGATCCGCTTGAAATCGTTTGGGTTGGGGGATGTCATTCGACCATAACACGATCTTACCAAACAGGGTTCTTTTCATGAAAACCGCACTTGTTCTTGGCGCCGGCGGGTTTATCGGCGGACATCTTGTAAAACGGCTTAAGCGCGAAGGGTTCTGGGTGCGCGGCGTTGACCTGAAATTCAACGAACATGCCGAAACCGAAGCGGATGATTTTGTCATCGGCGATCTGCGCGAACAATCGGTGGTGCGCGCCGTGGTCGATCGTCGTTTTGACGAGGTGTATCAGCTGGCCGCCGATATGGGCGGTGCGGGCTATGTGTTCACAGGCGAAAACGACGCCGACATCATGCATAACTCGGCCACGATCAACCTGAACGTGCTGGACGCCTGCCACAAGCGCAACATCAAGCGCGTGTTCTACAGCTCGTCCGCCTGCATGTATCCCGAACATAACCAGCTGGACCCCGACAACCCCAACTGTGCCGAGGACAGCGCCTATCCCGCCAATCCCGACAGCGAATATGGCTGGGAAAAACTGTTCTCGGAACGGCTGTATCTGGCCTATAACCGCAACTTTGGCATGGAATGCCGGGTCGCGCGCTATCACAATATTTTCGGCATCGAAGGCACCTGGGATGGCGGCAAGGAAAAAGCCCCCGCCGCGCTGTGCCGCAAGGTTGCGGCCTGCCCCGATGGCGGCACAATCGAGGTCTGGGGCGACGGGCTGCAGACCCGCTCTTTCCTCTATGTCGATGAATGCCTTGAGGGCACCACGCGCCTGCTGCGTTCCGATTTTGAGGGCCCGGTGAATATCGGCTCCGAAGAGATGATTTCGATCAACGATCTGGCCCGAATGGTTGCCGACATCTCTGGCAAAGACATCAAGATCCACAACATTCCCGGCCCCGAAGGCGTGCGCGGACGCAATTCCGACAACCGCCTGATCGCGGAAAAGCTGGGATGGGAGCCGTCGGAAACCCTGCGCGCGGGCATGGAAAAAACCTATGCCTGGATCGCGTCGGAACTGGCGCGCCAGCACAATCAGGGCTGAGGCAGGGGTGGCCATGGGGCTGGCCCAGGTCGACCTGACCGCGCTTTCCGCTTGCAACGGGTCCGAAATCAGAGAGTCTCGGCGCATGAACATCCTGCTGCATGATTTTGCCGGCCACCCGTTCCAGGCCGAGCTGTCGCGCGAACTGGCCCGCCGCGGTCATCGCGTGACCCATGCGTGGTTTGCCGGGGATACCGGGCCCAAGGGCCGCATGGCTGTGGTCGCGGGCGACCCCGACGGGCTTGGCTTTCTGCCGCTGGGCGCGGGGCTGACCTATTCCAAGACCAATTTCCGCCAGCGCCGCGCCGGCGACATTGCCTATGGCAAGGAATTGGGCGCATGGGTGGCGCAGAACCGCCCCGATATCGTGATATCCGGCAATACCCCGACCGAAGCCCAAGAAGGGCTTGTCGCCGCCTGCGCCGCGTCGAACGTGCCGTTCATCTACTGGTGTCAGGATTTCTATTCCATCGCCGCCTCGCGCCTGCTGGCCCGCAAGCTGCCCGGCATTGGCCATGGCATCGGTGCCTATTACCGGTTTCTGGAACGCCGCCAGATGCGCCGCGCCGCCCGCGTGCTGCACATTACCGAGGCCTTCCGCCCGCAGACCGACCGCTGGGGCATCCCGTCTGACCGGGTTGCCGTGATCCCAAATTGGGGCGCAATTGACGAAATCGACGTGATGGCGCGCGACACGGGCTGGGCGCACGAACAAGGCCTGTCCGATGGCACCCGGTTCCTCTATTCCGGCACGCTGGCGATGAAACACAACCCGGCCCTGCTGGCCGGACTGGCCGGGGATTTGTCCTCGGACGAAGAGCTGGTTCTCGTCTCTGCCGGGGTTGGCGCGGATCATCTGCAAGAACGCGCCGCCAGCCTGCCACGCCTGCGCCCCCTGCCCTTGCAGCCCTTTGACCGCTTTGCCGAAGTGCTGGCATCGGGTGACGTGCTGCTGGCGGTGATTGAGCGCGAAGCAGGCACGTTCTCTGTGCCCTCAAAAATCCTGTCTTACCTCTGTGCGGGCCGCCCCATCGTGCTGGCCGCGCCGCGCGACAACCTGGCCGCACAGATCCTGCGCGACACCGGCGCCGGCACCGTGGTCGAACCCGAAGACATCGCAGGCTTTACCAAAGCCGCGCTGGCCTATCGCGACAACCCCGACGCCGCAGCGCGCGCCGGTCAGGCCGGTCGCGCCTATGCCGAAGAAAATTTCATCCTGTCCAACGTGGCAGATCGTTTCGAAACCCTATTTACCGAGGCCCTTTCATGCCAGTGATGATGGATCCCCCCGCCCCCCGCGTCGGCCTTGTCGGCGGTCAATGGGCGCAGAATGTCGGCAACGCCTTTTTCAACCTCGGCGGCGAATATGTGCTGAAACGGATCTATGGCGAAGATCAGGTCGGCTTTTTCCAGGATCAGCCCAACTACCGCACGCTGCACAATAAATTCAAAGGCAACCCCGACACTTATGTCGATTTCCTGCAATATCTGGATATCGACACCTTTGTTCTGCAAGGGCCGGTGCTGAATGGCTGGATCCGGCAAAGCTGGGAAAAGCTATTCAAGACCTTCCAGCAGCGCGGCATCAAGGTCGTGTTCTTGTCCTCGGCCTTTTTCAAATTCCATGATCGCGAAATCGCGGCGGTGAAATCCTTTCTTGAGGAATACCCGCCCGCGCTGATCTCCACCCGCGATGACCGGTCTTATGGCATTCTCAAGGACTGGCTGCCCGGCGTGCCAAAATATGACGGGATCGACAGCGGCTGGTTCCTGAACCGCTGCGCCCGTCCCTTTGCCAAGCGCGCCGATGTGAATTACATCGCCAAGAACTTTGACCGCTATCCCGAACCGGAAATTCTGGCACAGGATCCCGGCCCGAAATTCAACACGCGCGTGGTGGAAATCGAGGGGCGCGACTGGCATCTGGCCGTGCCCAAGCGGCTGGACGAGGCGTCACATAAGGGCAAGATCAAAGCCTATTTCGCCGATCTTTTTGACCGCCGCAAACTGCCCGCTGAGTTTGACGGCCGCATGGTCGTGCGCCCGGAACACCGGTTTTTCCCGCATGTGACGCATAAGATCTATCGCCAGCCCAACGCCACCGCCTCGGACGAGCCCTGGACCTATATCAACATCTACGCCAATGCGGATTTCACCCTGTCGGACCGGGTCCATGCCTGCGTGGCGACACTGGCCTTTGGCAATCCCGCGATGCTGTTCACGCCCTCCCCGCGCTCGGCCCTGTTTGGCCGCGTCGGGATTGGCGATATCCGCGATCGCATGGTGACGCTGGATCTGGACCGGCTGCAGGAAGAACAGGAAGCCGAGATCACATGGCTGAAGGAACACCTGTAACCGCTGGCCTTGACGCCATTGTCGTGCTGGCGCCGCCGGTCACGGGGCAGACCGTGGTCAGCGCCGCCATGACCGATGCGCTGTCGGTCCGCGCCGGGTTTCGCCTGTGGCCGGTGCGCAATCTGCACGGGTTTTCCGGGGCGCGCTGGTCTGCCACCAAACAGGCCGGTCTGATCGCCGCCAGCCTGCGCGCCGCATTGCACAGCCGGGGCCGACGCAGCGCCTATTTTGTCCCGGATGCGGGCAAGGGCCTGGCCTTTAACGCGGTGCAGGCGGTGATCCTGCGGCTGGGCTTTCGCAAGGTCTGGCTGCATCACCATGTCTATTCCTACATCAATCAGCGTGATCCGCTGATGGCGATGATCTGCCGGACACTTGGCACCCGCGCCCATCACATTGCGCTCTCTGACGGCATGGCAAAGAGGCTGCGCGATCTTTACGGGGCGGAGAAAATCCACGTGCTGGGCAATAGCGGCTTTGCCCCCTGCCCCGCTGACATTTCACCGCGCAAGCATCTGAAAACCATTGGCTTTCTGGGGAATATCACGCTTTCCAAAGGGATAGAGCCCTTTTTTGAGACCGTAGAACAGGCGCAGGCCGCAAACCCCGATCTGCGCTGCGAAATTGCCGGTCCCATCAGTGACCCCACGCTGCGCGCGCGCGTCGAAACCTTTTGTCAGCAACCCAATCGCCACTGGCTTGGCCCCGTGCATGGCGAGGACAAAACCGCCTTTCTAAACCGCTGCGACGTGCTGCTGTTCCCGACGCTTTATAAAAACGAGGCCCTGCCCGTCACAATTTACGAGGCATTGGCACACGGCACTCCGGTTCTAGCCACGCCACGCGGCGCGATCCCCGATCAACTGCCCGCCGAATGGCTGCTGCCTGAACAGGGCTATGCGCAGGCCGCCACGCCGATCCTAACGGATTGGGCAAAGGGCGTACTGGACGCAGCCTCACAATCGGCGCTGGAGGTCAGCGCCACGCATCGCGCCCGCGACCTGACCGCACTGCAGCACCTGATCGAGGAAATGACCACATGATCCGCCGCAGCTCATCGCCCGCGCGCGCCCTGCGCCGCTGGATTTCCAAACATCCGACACTGTACCTGCCGATCCGCAAGGCGCGCAAACCGCATACGGTTGTGACCGTCGACACAAGGCTGCTGATCGAAGGTTTCCCCCGCTGCGCCAACACCTGGACCGAGGCGCTGGTGCGCCATGCCGCCCCCGGTGACATCGCGCTGGCCCATCACAGCCACGCCGCCGCCCATGTGAAACAGGCTCTGCGGCTGGGCGTGCCTGCCATGGTACTGTATCGCGATCCCGATGACGCGGTGCGCAGCTACCTCACCTATTCGGGCAATCAGATCGACGCCCGCGCCGCCTATCTGGAATTTGTCACCTTTTATCGCACCGCCCTGCCCCTGACCGGGCCCGGCCTTGTCTGGTTCAGTTTTGAGGATGTGACCCGCCGCCCGCGCGATGTGATTGCCGCGCTGAACGCCCGGTTTGACCTTGGCCTGTCGGTTGACGGTCTGGACGCGCCGGATGCGCGCGACCGGGTGATGCGCGCGGTCAGCGACACCTCGCGCCCTGACATCACGGGTGCTGCAAAACAGGCTGCCGAGGCCCGCGCTGCCGCGGCTGTGCAGGCTCCCGAAGCACAAGCCGCCCGTGCCAAAGCCCAGGCGATCTATCAGCGCCTGACATCTTCGCTGGAGCAGTCATGACCCTGTTCAAGCGCCTGATCCGGTCCGACACGGGCAAAGCGGCAGTGCCGTCTTTTGCCATCTCGCTGGCCGCGCGGTTTGCGCAGCTGGGCATGACGGTGATGGCCGCGCGGGTGCTGGCCCCCGAAGGGTTTGGCGCGTTTACTTTTGCGCTGGGGGTCGGGCTGATCGGCGGGCGTCTCGGCGGGCTTGGCTGGCCGACCCTGCTGCAACGCTTTGTCCCGCGCTACCGCGTGGATGAGGACTGGGCCCATCTGGCCGGGCTGTGGCGCGCGGCGCAGGGCATTGTCGGTATCGCCACGCTGATCAGCGCGGCGCTGCTGGCGCTGCTGGCACTGGGGCTGGGCAGCGATCACAAGCTGTATGACGGGCTTTTGCTGGGCGCGCTGGTGCTGCCCGCCATGGGGTTTCGCGCGCTGCTGCGCAATATGCTGGCCGCGCTGCACCGCCCGCAAAACGGCATCCTGCTGGACGAGATGATCCCCCCGGTGATCATGTGCGCCGGGCTTGCACTGCTCTGGGGTGGAGGGCTGACCCCAGCGGCGGCAATGCTGATCTATACAGGCGGCAGCGTGCTGGCGGTGCTGGCCGGGTTCCTCTGGGTGCGCCGCCACATCCCGCCGGAAACCGCAGGCCAAACCCCGCGCTACCGCCTGCGCCATTGGATGAAAACCGCCCTGCCCGCACTGGTCGGCATGTCATCCAAACTGTTGATGAACAAGACAGATGTTCTGATGCTCGCACCGCTGGCCGTGCTATCCGAGGTCGGGCTATACGGCGCGGCGCTGCGCGTGACCTATCTGCTGACCGCGCCCATGACGGTGCTGTCCACGGTGCTGACGGCGCGGATCTCCACCGCCATCGCACAGGGCAAAATCCAACAGGCCAAACGCCTGCTGTTCGGCGCGCTTGGCTTTGCGACGCTATATGCGGCACCGATGGCCGTCGCGCTGGTGTTGTTCGCCGCCCCGGTCATGAGCTGGCTGTTTGGCGCAGATTACGCACCTGGCGGGCCGGTTCTGGCGGTTCTGGCGCTGGCGCAGCTGGGTGCGGCGCTGAACATGGCGACAACGAATTTTATCCTGATGTCCGGGCGGCAAAAGGCCTTTGGCCAGATGACCACCGCGGCGCTGGTGGTGAACCTGTTGGCCAATCTGGCGCTGATCCCGTCATTCGGCGCGCTTGGCGCGGCCTTGGGCACGGCGCTGTCGATCTGGCTGCTGGTAGCGGCGCAGCTCTGGACCTGCCGGGGGATCATCCGCTCGGGCCGATATAGCGAGGAAACCACATGAGCGCGGCACAACAGACCCTGCCCCATTTCCTGATCATCGGGGCGATGAAGGCCGGGACCACAACCCTTTACGAAGACCTGACCCGCGTGCCGGGCCTGTACCTGCCGCCGGAAAAAGAACCCGAGGATCTGATCCATCCAGAGGTCGAAACCGATGCCGGCCGCGCCGCCTATGCGGCAAAATTCGCGGGCGCGCCCAAGGGGGCACTTTGTGGCGAGGCCTCCACCGCCTATACCAAACTGCCAACCCATAGCGGGGTGGCAGAACGCGCGCTGCGGGTGCTGGGCCCAGAGGTCAAGCTGATCTACCTGACCCGCGACCCGATCCGGCGGATCCGCTCGCAGTATCATCATTTGTGGGGGTTGGGGATCGAACAGCGCCCGATGAACCGCGCCGTGCTGGAGGACGAAACCTATGTCGCCTACAGCCAATATGCGCGGCAGCTGGCCCCCTGGCGGGCGAATTTTGACGAGGCGCAGGTCTTGGTCATGGCGTTTGAGGAGTATCTGGCCGACCGCCCCGCCGCGCTGACGCAGATCTGCGCTTTTCTGGGGGTGGATGCGCCTGCGAGCGTTGCAGACAGCCATCGCAACGCATCCGACGGGAAAAGGGTGATCCCGCGCGGATCGGTTCTGGCCCGGATCGCTGCGTCTGATGTCTACCTGTACCGGATCAAACCGCTGATGCCGACAGGGCTGCGCGATCGGATCAAGGCGCTGCTGCTGCCCAAAGCGCGCAAGATGCAGGACACATTACACCCTGAGACTGTGAAAACCCTGACCGATCGCCTATCGCAGAAATAAACCGGATCCCCTGAATATGCGCCTGTGTTTCAGGCAGGTTTTTTTGTTCTCAGCGTTGAACGGGCTTTGAGTTGGACACATGGGCGCGGCGCGGCTACACCCTGCCTATGCGCGCTGTGCTTTTTGTCTTTCTTCTGGTCAATTTTGGCCTGGCTTTGGGCTGGTTTTTACTGGCCCTGTTAAGCCAAACCCAAGGGTTGCAGCTGATCGCGCTGGGGCATCTGTCGCTGGCCGCGCTGTATTTCTTTCCTGTGCTCGCCTATCGGCCCATGGCCCCATATGACCCGCTGAACCTGGTGGCGCTGTTTGTGGTGATCGGCTGCACCGCGCCCAGCTATTTCATCACCTTTGACCAGACCCGGCGCATTCAGATCCTGATGGGCGACCTGAGCCAGGCGGATTTTATCCCGATCACGCTGCTTTATGCGGTGACCATGCTGCTGGTCGGCTTTGGCTATGCCGCCTGCAAGACCCGCCTGCCGGTGGAACGCATCCTGCCGCGCGAGGATCGCCTGTCCGCGCGCGGCTTTCAGTTTGCCATCATCGTGGGGCTGGTGCTGGGACTGGGCGCGCTGGCCCTGTTTGTCGAGCGCACCGGCGGGCTGGCCAGTTCCATCGCCGATATTTCGCGCAAACGCGCCGTGCAGATCGTATCGAATGGCGAAGTCACCTATGCCTCGGCCGGGTATCTGCGCATGATCGGCAGCCTCAGCGTGCCGCTTATGTTGATTGTGCTGAGCTATTATCTGGGGCGGTTCAAGGTGCTGCCGCGCTGGATCCGCTGGCAGATCTGGCTGCTTTGCGCCATCAGCTTTGCCCTGCCTTTTATCGCCTCGGCGCGCTCGTCTGTGGTGTTCACCATTCTGGGGCTGATGATCGTGCTGTCGGTGCATAACCGGCTGAGCCGCAGCACCCTGATCGCCACGTCGCTGGCCGTTCTGGTGATCTTTGGCACCATGTCCGCCCTGCGCAGTGCCGCGCAACGGGGCGATGCCGAAAGTTTTGCCAACCCGTTCCTGGCCCTCGCCGAAAGCGGCAACGGTCTGTCCCTGTTCGGCACCGCCCATATCGTGACCCATGTGCCAGACCGGATGAAATACCAGCTGGGCAGCACCTATCTGACATGGATCACCGCGCCTATTCCGCGATCCGTCTGGCCCGGAAAACCGGATGTGTCCCTTGGCAAACGGATCAAAGGTGAGGTCATGCAGGCCCGCGTGATCCGCACTGGGCGCCCGCCCAGCATCATCAACGAAGGCTGGATCAATTTCGGCCTGCCCGGCATGTTGCTGGCCGCGCTGGCCTTTGGCTATGTGCTGCGGCTTGTGCCCAACAGTCTGAATCCGGTGCTGAAAACCAGCGCCTTTGCCGCGCCTTTGTATTTCACCTTTGCGCTGGATCTGGCCAACCTGTCCAATGCCGCCTTTTCGCAGGGCGTGGTGCGGATCCTGACCAATCTGGTGCTGATCTGGCTGTGTTACCTGCTGATCCAGCACAGCTTTGCCCGCAAACGACAGAGGGGCAGCGGATATGCTCCGCTGCCCGCCCCGTCAGGTCATGCGCCCAAGTGAGGGATCTTAGCCACCGACGCTGACATAGCCACGCCGCTCGGCCTTCAGCCGGATGCGATGCAGGCGCAGTTCCGCCCCCGAAGAGGTGCTGCCCCGCCATTCAAACCGCAGCGGCTTGCCCGTCAGATTCAGCCCGCCCGGCGCGGCGCTGTTGGCATAGCTTGGCCCCGATGTCAGACCCCAGGCACCGAACTCGATCGACGTGCTGTTCTGCATCGTGACATTGACCCCACCGGCCACATCCAAATTCGCATTGTTGCCAAAGCTCCAATTGAACAGGGTCACGACGCTGTCATCACCATCAATGTCGACATCATCTTCGTCATCATCAATCGCCATGACCAGGCGCAGCGTGGCAAAACCATTTGTGCCGACCTTCTCGCCCTCGAAGTCGAAATTCAGCCGCGTGCCGGGTTCCAGCATCCCCGCCGGGATCACCAGCGCATCATGCAGCATTCCAAGCGTGGAGGAACTGGTAAAATTGGTCGCGCCATCATCCCATGCGTCGATCAGGGCCCCCAGCTCTTCCCAGTTGGAACTGCTGTTGCCCGCAATCACGGCCCGGCCCGAGCGTTCAATCGACACAACACCGCGGTTGTTGCGCAGCACAGACGCCCGGTTGCCCGGTGCCGGATCCGCATCAACCCGCATGATCCCGTCGCGCAGATCATTGCCAGACGCCTGACAGCCATCCGCCTCGGCATTCACCCGCAGGTTTTTGCCGGTGGTGGTGACCTCCATCACATTGCCCGCAACGCGGTTGTCCTGCCCTCGCAGATCAATCCCGGTCACAGCCGTGCCACGGAAGCGGTTGTTAAGCACAAAATGCCCCCAATCGCCTTCGTCAAAGGTGATGGCCGCGCTGGCCCCCTGCCCCGTGACACTGTTGTTGCGGAACACCGATTGCGCCCCGCCGCTGAACCGCAGCATGGACACGCTGTCCTGCAGGATCCCCAGTTCAAACTGTGAATCATGTACGGTGATATGGCGCGAATTTTCGCCACAGATACGGATCAGATGTTCCTGCGTCGGCAGGCTGACACCTGGCGGCTGGTGCTGGAAAATGCGCAGCCCCGACAGGTCCGAATAGCTGGAGCCACCGGCGATCTCGACCGCGCGGGTCCAGAAGGGCGATTCCCAGTCGCGCAGCTTGGTCCAGCTCATCAGGTTGGCGACAAAGCCATATTCCTGATGCACCGTGTCCGCAGGGCGCACGGAAATGCGTTCGATCTGACCACGATGCATCCCGCCGCGCTGCATCACCACGCCAGACTGCGCCTTCAGATGCAGATCGCTGACGGTAAAGCGGCTGATCACATGGCGCGCACCACGATCAATCAGACCATTGCGGCGGGTGTTGTCCACGCTGTCCCAGCTGGCATCGACAACCCAGCCACCCGTGGCCGGATCATTCACATCCGCCAGCGTACCCGAACCGGCCGCCATGCCTTCGGTCACGGGCAGGTCCAGATAGATCCGGCTGCCTTCGATCCGGGTGACAACACGGGTCTGCAGGCTGTCGTAATCACCATTGCCACCGCCCTGGCCATCCACACCATCCCCAAAGGAACTGGTGGGCACATTATTCGCCGTGGCATTCACAAACACCAGCTCGTGCCCAACCTGTGTCCAGGCCGTGCCGTTATTGGCGGCCTCGATATAAATATCGCCCTCATCCACTGATTTCAGACGGCGCCAGGTGTAATCATTGTCATCCTGCGTGGCCCAGCTGCCCAGCACCAGACAGGTCTGGGACAGATGCCCCTGCCCGTCCGCCGCGGTCAGCACGTTTTCCACCAGCGACCCGGCCCCATCCAGATGCAGACCCGAGCGCATGGCGATCGGCGCATTCACAACCATATGCCCTTCGGAGGCCAGGCTAAGACGACCGCCCTGCCCTTCCCCATGCAGCCAGTCCAATGCCTCCTGCACCGCCTGCGCATTGTTTGCCGCATCCAGCGGATCGCCGCTGAACTTCACGCCAAACGCTTCGGCCTTCAGCTCGTAGCGGTTCAGGTTCACATACAGCTTCAGCCCACCATCCGTGGCCAGATGCTCGTCCCCTGCACCGCTGGGCGTCACGCGGTAACTGATGTCCCCGGTGGTCACATTCAGCAGCGAGCCGGGCTCGATATAGTTTGGCTCGGACGCGGAATTTTGCTGTAGATTGTCGTTGTTCAACAGGTCGGTCACAGTCGGGAAATCCGGGAATCCCGCCCCGGCGGTTTCATCCAGACTGTCATTCACCACGACACCGGGCAGGCTCAGCACCAGCTGGTCAAACTGGTTGTGAAATTCCAGACGATACACGCCATCCGCCAGATAGCAGGTCGGAAAAGACCCGGACGGATCGGCCTCCATCGGGTTTTCACGGGTGAATGTCAGAGAATTGTCCGAATAAAGCGGCGCCAATGTCTCTGTATCATCCACATAGACATAAAGCTGACCATAGGGGATCGACAGCCCCGAGTTTTCCGGCACCTGCCGGGTATTGTTGATGTCCAGAAGGCCCATCCTGATCTCCTCGCATACGGGTTTGGCAGCGCGGGCCAGACGACCCACACGACGATGCGCGAGAGAGCATTCGCTAAATCAGGTATCAGAGGGTAAAGCCAGCGCGCGGGGCAGGCGCAACAGCCCGCCCTGCCGCGTCACGCAGATCAGTTGGTATAGTATTTCGACCCATAGGCCGCATAGGCACCATAGCGCCCACCATAGCCATAACGCTTCATGCCATTGGTGTTGATCTGGTTCAGCACCAACCCGTTTACAGGGCGTCCGACACTTTCAAAAAGTTTAAGTGAATCAATGACTTGACCCTTTTGGGTCTGATCCCACTTCACCACAAACAACAGGGTATCTACCTGCTGCGCAATAATCCGGGCATCGGGCACAACCAGCACAGGCGGCGTGTCGATCACAACCATATCATATAGCTGACGGGCCTCTGCCAGCACCTCGGCAAAACGGTCCGAGCTGAACAGATCCGCCGCATTGGCCGAGGTTTTTTCCCCCAGCAGAACATCCGCCCCGATCCGTGGATCCTGCAACACAACATCGTCCAACCGCGCAGCGCCCGTCAGCACCGCCACCAGACCATCCTCTTGCGGGGTTTCCACATATTGGCGGAACACGCGCCGGCGCACATCCCCCTCGATCAACAGCACCCGCTTGCCCATACCAACCAGGTTATGTGCCAGCGCAAAGGCCACCGTGGTTTTGCCCTCGCCCGGCAGCGACGAACTGGTCATCACAACCTGCGGCGGGTTGTCCACATTTGACAGCAGGACAGAGGTCCGCAGATTGCGCACCGCCTCTGCCGCAGCAGATGTCGGTTTGTCAGACAGATAGGCGATCACATCCTTACGTCGACGCGATGGCAGCGACGGCATCAGCCCCATCACCGGATAATGCGTCGTGCGTTCAAGATCGTCGCCAGTGCGGAACGCATCGTTGCGCATTTCCCTCAGCACAACCAACAACCCGCCCAGCAACGCACCGAAAAACGCGCTCATCGCCAGGATCAAAGATTTGCGTGGCGCGGCGGGGCGCACGGGCACCACCGCATTGGACAACACCCGGCTGTCAGCCTGTTGGACCCCTTGCTGCACCGATGTCTCTTTCAAACGGCCAAGGAAATATTCGTATAGCAGCCGACTGGCTTCGGCTTCGCGGGTCAATTGTTGCAGCGTGATCAAATCGGCACTTTGGTCTTTGATTTGCTCTTCCAGTGCGGCCTGTGACTGGATCAACGCAGCAAGCTGTGTGCCCGCCCGATCCCGGTCCAACTGCGCGCGCTGCTGCACTTGCACCAACCGTGTTTCAAACGCCTGAGCGATGCTGGGCTGATCAATCCGGGGCAGCAAGCGGGCCAGCTGTGAATCCCCGCTCGCAGCAGCCTGAGCTTGCGGTGTGTTGGCTCGGCTCAGGGCCTGCAGTCGTTTCTCGGCGACCTCCCGCGTCATATCCGTGTCGGTGACCCGCTCACGCAGTTCTTTCAGCTGGATTTCCAGCGCGGCCAGGCTTTCGGGACCGATCAGGTCTGTCTCGGCACGAAAGGCTTTGACCTCGGCCTCCGCCGCCTCAAGCGAGACTTGCAACTCTGTCACACGCTCAGACAACCATCCGGTCGCTTGTTCGGTGGCCAGATATTTCACCTCCAGCTGGTTCAGGATGTACAGCTCTACCAGCGTGTCCGCGATCATCGCAGATTTTGTTCCATCCGTGGTCTCGACCGTCACCTGGAACACCAGGCTCTGCGGTACATTGCGCACCCGCAAAGAGGCGATCAGCTGGTCAATCGTCCGTTGCCGCGCCCGGTTTTGTTCCACCTGGGGCACAGCCTGAACAGGTTCGGGCGGCAGGATTCCGATCTGTCGTTTGACCGTGGTTTTCACGCGCTCAACAAATGTATCTTCGCGCAGGAAGGTGTTGAACTCTGGATCTTCAATCAGCTTTAGCTGGTCCACCACCTTGCCCATCAGGCTGCGGCTTTTCAGGACTTCGACCTCGGTATTCACAACCGAAGAATCCGAGGACAGCCCGCCGATCACACTGTTGAGATCCACAACCTGTTCTTCGCGGTTGTTCAACATCACAACAGCGGTTGAGCTAAAGGTCGGGACCGCCACGAAATAGGCGTAATACCCCCCGGCCAGCACAGCCAGCGCCATCACCGCCGAAATGATCCATTTCCCGCGCCACAGGCTGCCCAGGAGCCCGGCGAGATCAAGCACGTCCTCGTCACGCTCGTCCAACAGGCCACGCCCCGGTGTTTGGGGATTGCCTTGCAGCGCGGTATAATCTGCCTTGTTCATGGAATGCCTTTTTCGCGCGGGTTCTATTTTGTTCTTGCCCCGGAGATACAGGGCGCACAGGGGCGTGTCACGCCTTTTGCTGCCGCGTCCTTTCCTTTGTCCTATACTGTCCGGTTCTATAGGCGTTGACAGCTGTCAACTTGCCTAATTCCCCGGCACCCAAAGTCACGCCGCTCGTGTGTTGACAGCTGTCAACTGGGACAAAACCATTGTGGCTGCGCTGAACTTTCCATCTTGGGCTTTTCTGGTCAGGCATCGCAGATAACCACCTGGGCTTTTGATCGTATCAGCGCGTTGCAAGATACAGGCAAGGGCGATTGATGCTTCGGTGGCGCCCATCACGCTGACCGCTTGCTGCCAGGCATCGGTTGTGATGCCCAACATGCCTTTGACAAAATCCGCAGTTTCCACCAGCTCCAACCAATTGGAAATCGGATCTGGTCGGTAGGTGTTCAGATCCGGGCAGGCTTTCAGCACCAAGGGGAGCGGTAGGGCAAGGCGGTTTTGTATCTGCTTTTCTGTGCTTTCAAGATCAAAAGACTCTGTATTTGATTTCTGATGGTGCCGCTCATTTTCAGCGTCTTTGCCGCTCAGTTCTTCTGTTTCGGCACGATCTGCCGCTTTGGTTTCAGCTGCTTCCACCGGCTGTAGATGGGCCTGTAGGCTTTCCAGGCAGGACTGTAATGCACCGCGGAGTTCTGTCAGATCGTCAAGGCGGGGTTTGCGCCGCAATGTCCGTTGAGCAAGTCGCAAAAGGTCATCCTGTGCGTCCAGCGCGAGTCCTTGCGTTTCGCGCAGCCAAAGCAGCAGCTTCACCCCATCGCGCGCCAACAAGACGCAGTCCTCGCGCAGCCGCTTCAGCTGTTCCAACGCCGCGCGGGCGGTGCGGGCGGCCTCTGTGATGTCATGGGCGCGGTGCAGCAACGGAGACAGGTCAAACCCAAAGGCGCGCGCGATGCTGCCATCGCTGTCGCGGCGGGCATAGCGTTTGCCGTTGGGGCTGTCATGGCGTTGGATCATGCCGGATTTCACCAGCGCGGCCAGATGCCGCCGCAGGGTGCTTTCGGCCATGCCATGCACGCGCTCGGACAGGCTGGCATTCGAGGGAAAAACAATCAGACCGGCATCGGCGGTCAGTTCGTCCTTTGGGTAGAATGTCAGCAACCCGTTCAGCACCGCCAGATCCCGGTCGCTAAGACCAAAGGTTTTGCGGGCGGCGGTCAGGTTGCGAAAAAGCTCCCATTTGGGAAAGGCGGGCAGGGCGGTCGGGCGCGGTGCGATCTGTGCTGCGATTTGGCCAGCCGACACCATTTGCCGCCCAAAGGGCGTCATTGTCAGTCGTTCCATGAATTTTCACCGGGCGAGGAAAATCAGGCAAAGAAATATTGCCAACCGAATCGGTTGTGAGTTGACAGTTGTCAACTTTCGCGGCTACCTTGGAATTGCTACATACCTAGGGAAGCCTTCTGAAATGCGTTTCGGGGGGCTTTTCTTTTTTCTGTACCTTGCCGTTCTGTGCCTCCTGTTTCTTGCTCTGCTCTTGTTCACGCTGGGCCTCAGGCCCGCGTCATTCTCCGCGCTGCTTTTTCAGCCAGTCACGGTGAATCCCCTCCAGATTGTCGGCCAGCCATTCGCCAAATCCCGGCGCGGCTTTGCCTGACAATTCGATATTCACACCTTTGGGCCGGGCCACCATCTGGCCCAGCCGCACACCGTCACCGGACAAAAGATCGCGCTTTTGTGCTGGGCGCCTTTCTTTCTTTGGCTCGGTGAAAGGGCGTTCCCCGGTCTTTTTCTCCAGCCGGATCAGCAATTGTTCAAACCGGTCATCCGCGTCGCTTGGGTGTAGGACGGACAGGAAAGCCTGCAGATCTGCGGCCTCATATCCGCTTTGAGACCACAGCTGAGCAAAGCGCGCCCAGCGGTCCCGACCAATGCCCGGCGCGGCGCCGATCATCTCGATCACTTCGACGGGAACAGTCTCTGTAATGCTGAGTAGTCTCGAAAGCAGGGTCTTGTCGGTGTTCAGCGCATCGGCGATCGCCTTGCGGTCATAGCCCGCCTCGGCCATCTGCCGGGCAAAGTTTGCCTTTTCAATAAAGCTGAGATCCCGGCGGGCAGAGTTCTCTTGCCCCTGGGCCATGATGGCCTCGGCATCGTCCAGATCACGCACCAGCGCCTTGACCGGCTGTTTCAGATCCTGCAGCGCCAGCACCCGCCGCCGCCCATAAACGATGACATATTCATCTGGGTTTTCAGGATGCGGACGCACCAGCACCGGCACCTGCTGACCATAGGCGCGCAGCGATTCCATCAGCCGTGTGTGATCGGCCTCGTCAAATTCCAACCGGTCCTTCAGCCCGCCGCCGCGGATCTTGAACGGGTCGATTTCGATCACCGAGCGCGCCTTGAGATCGGCAATGGACTGCGACACCGCGCCAATCGCGCCTTTGGTATAGCGCCCGGTGCGGGGCGGTGTTTTCTCTGTTTCGGGAATTTCTTCCGGCACGGTTTCGGGCGCTTTGCCCTGGGCCTCGTCCATCAGACCTTTGAGCAGATTCTTGCGTGCCATGATCAGCGCCCCCAAGCCTGTTGGATCAGATCCATGATTTCGCCATTCACCGCGTTCAGACTGTCCATCGCACGGTCATAGGTGGCGCGGGTGAACTGGCTGCGCTCGACCTCGTACAAGGTCTGTTTGGTGATGCCAGCATCAGAGATCGCGGTGGATTTCAGCACCGGATGATTCAGAACATGTTCGCCAAACATATTGCGCATGAAACTGACCATCTGGTTCTGCGGCCCGTCGCCCGGTTCGTAGCGGGTGACGACGTAGCGCAGCCAGTCATAGGACATATCGCCCCCGGCCTCGGCCACGACCTCTAGTAGGTTCGACGTCATCAGCAGAAACTGGCACATGGACATGACGTCCAGCATCTGCGGATGCACCGTGACCAGAACGGCGGTGGCGGCGGACAGCGCCGACATGGTGAGAAAGCCCAGCTGCGGCGGGCAGTCGATTACCACCACGTCATAATCATCGGCGACTTGAGACAGCACCTCGTCGATGCGGGTAAAGAACATGGTGCCGCTTTGATCGCGCAGGGCGCGGGGGGTGTCATGTTCAAATTCCATCAGATCCAGATTGCCCGGCACGATGTCGAGCGACGGGAAATAGCTGCGCTGGATCACATCGCGGATCGGCACCGGATCGTCATAGCGGATCGCATCATAGAGCGTGCCGCCATCCAGCAGATCAAATTCCGGTTGAAACCCGTGCAGGGCCGACAGGCTGGCCTGCGGGTCCAGATCCACCGCCAGAACGCGATAGCCATCCAACGCAGCCTTTTGCGCCAGATGGGCCGAGGTCGTGGTTTTGCCGGACCCGCCCTTGAAATTGATCACAGTGATGACCTGCAGGTGATCACCCTCGCGCCGACCGGGCAGATAGGTGCCGGGGGTCTTGGCCCCCTGTTCCAGATAATGGCGCAGGGCCAGCAGATCTTCGGCGGTATAAAGCCGCCGCCCGCCGGGACCGGTCTGGGGTTTGGGGCCTTTATCCTCAAGCGAGAGCTTGCGCAGATAGGCATCTTTCACACCCAAAAGCGTGGCCGCCTCGCCCGAGGTGAACCGACGCAGCGCCTTGCGCGCATGGGGGGGGAACAGCTGTTCGCGATGAGCTTGCAACCGTTCGGATAGCCGCGCGGCATGGGTGCCGACCAGCTTGTCGATGCGGGAATTGTTGCGCATCCTGCCCTCTACTTTGTTAACGGACGGGGCCGGGGGCCTGCCGATCCGCTCTGATTGCCCTGTTGCGCGATCTTCCGGGTGCCTCTCCCGGTGCCTGTGCTGGCGTAAGTTACGCTTGGGGGCGTTATTTTCACTTTATACCGTAAGTGAATGCCGCGTTTCAGAGATTCTGGCAAGTGTTTTTCCACAGGATCTTGTGGATGAGATGCCCAGGGACACTATGACCAAGCCGGATTTGATGTCGATATGTCCTTTTGGGCGGTGGGCTGCGCTGCTGCCCCGTGCGAACCTGTGCGAATCGCTGCGATGCAGCATCAAAAGCGGCGTAGGAATCAGCAGCGCCGCTGATTTTTTAACCATGATGCATTTTGAACGGAACTCTCCTTTTGGGTGAAAGCGCGCAGGGCCACGGGCCGCGTCTGCGCCGCACCAAAGGAAGAAAATCAGCGATTTGGTTATAATTTTCAGGGTATTGCCCTGATTGCACGGTTTGTCTGCGGTGCGGATCGGCGCGGCAGACCATAAGGGCGGTCGGAGAAATTTCGCTTATTCCGGGTATTTGAGGGTATTTCGCGGGGGTTACCAAGGCAGGAATTACTTCACAGAACGGATAGGCTGACCTATACGAAGGATGAAATTTGGGTAAATTTGTTGAGATAGTTTTTCGTTCCCTGCCCAGCCCTTACGGGATTTGATTTGGAGAATTGTTCCATGACCGACATTGGGATCCGCAACGGTATCAAGACGGCCCAGGCGAGTGAATATGACCTGCTTTCGACCAAGTTCGACAAAGCAACCTTGTACACCCGCTTTGGCAAGCGCGCGCTTGATCTGACGCTGGCGCTTTTGCTGGTGCCGGTGCTTGCGCCCGTTGTCCTGGTGCTTGCGCTGCTGGTGCGCCGCGACGGGGGCGACGCGCTGTTCGGACATCGCCGGATCGGTCGCAACGGCAAGGTCTTTAAATGCTGGAAAATCCGCACGATGGTCCCCAACGCAGAGCGTCGCCTGCTGGCCTATCTGCGCGAAAACCCCGAGGCCGCCGCCGAATGGGCCCGTGATCACAAACTGGAAAACGACCCGCGCATCACCAAGCTGGGCAATTTTCTGCGCCGCAGCAGTCTGGACGAGCTGCCGCAGCTGTGGAACGTGATCAAGGGCGAGATGAGCCTGGTCGGCCCGCGCCCTATCGTACGCAGCGAGCTGCACAAATACGGCACGGCGCGCGCGGCCTATCTGGCGATGAAACCGGGCGTGACCGGGCTGTGGCAAGTCTCTGGTCGCAATGATGTGAGCTATGACGAACGCATCGCCATGGACCTGACCTATGCCGACAGCATGTCCATGACGGGCGATCTTGGCATCATTGCCAAAACCGCCGGTGCCGTGCTGGACCGCACTGGAAAATAAACTGGCTGGGGCTGTGGCCCCACCGCTGACAGATCTGTGTGATGCGTTCGGTGCTGCGGCCTGGATGCATCATATTTTCGCATTTTTCCTCAAATGACCGGGCAAAACAGTGGCGGCACGGGCTGCGCGGCTTTAGGGTGGCGATAATCAACACGCGCAACGGCGCGGGCGCGCGAGGGGGCACGATTTATGATCCGACTGACTGCAATTGCCGGGCTTTTGACCATGCTCAGCGCCTGTGGCGTGGCGTATCAATCGCCAGATGTGAACCCGCTGCGGGGCGGCGATACAAAGGTGCGGGTTGTGGGCCTGACACCGCAAACTGTGCTTGCGGCCAATCAGGATGCGTATCGGCCGAAAACGCTGCCCGGTGTGTTCTTTCAGACGGCTGGCAGCGGCAGTGGTCTGCGCGGGGCCGGGGCAGGGCCCGAGGCGGTGTTTGACCCGGAACGCAAGCCCGTTGCGCTGGAAACCCGCCTGCCGCCGAAAACCCAGCCTGCCGCCTATCGCATTGGCACCGGGGATGTTCTGCTGCTGGCCACGCCACGCGGTGGCAACACGGTGGAACAGCTGTCCGGCCTGCTGGCCGCGCAAAATGCGCGTCAGGGCTATACGGTGCAGGATGACGGCGCGATTGCGATCCCCAATGTGGGCCGCGTGAATGTCGGTGGCATGACCATGGACGAGGCCGAGGCCGAACTGTTCCAGCGTCTGGTGGAAAACCAGATCGACCCGACCTTTAGCCTTGAGGTCGCAGAGTTCAATTCCAAGAAGGTCAGCATTGGTGGGTCTGTCGGCAATCCCGGTGTGGCCCCGATCACGCTGACCCCGCTGTATCTGGACGAGGCGCTGGCCAGTGCTGGCGGCGTGCAGGTGGCCGATCAGGATTACGCCAGTGTGCGGATCTACCGCGATGGTACGCTGTATCAGGTGCCCCTGCGCGAGCTGTATTCGCGCCGCGGGCTGAGCCGCATTTTGCTGCAGGACGGGGACAGTGTCTTTGTCGACAGCGAATATGAGCTGGACCAGGCGCAGGCCTATTTCGAACAACAGATCCGCATTCAGGATTTCCGCCAGCGCGCCCGCGTTCAGGCCCTGAACGAGCTGAATGCCGAGGTGGCGATCCGCCGGGGAAATTTGAACGAAGCGCGCGAAAACTATCTGACCCGGCTGGAGCTGGATTCGGTCGAGCGCGACTATGTCTACCTGACCGGCGAGGTCAGCAAACAGGCGCGCTATCCGCTGCCATTTGGCAAGACCGCGTCGCTCGCGGATGCGCTCTATTCCAATGGCGGTGTGCCGACGGAAACGGGCAATGTGCGTGAAATCTATGTGCTGCGCGGCTCGTCTGATCCGCGGGAATTTGGGGCGGTGACGGCCTGGCAGCTGGATGGGCGTGATGCGACCAATTTCATGCTGGCAACGCGGTTTGAACTGCGCCCGAATGACGTGATTTTTGTCGCGGAACAGCCGGTGACGCGCTGGGGTCGGGTGATCCGTCAGATCACCCCGTCGCTGCTGACCACCGCCGCGCGGGTGGCGCAATAAGACAGGCCAAATCATTGGTATAAAAGACAAAGCGCACCCTGATATGGGTGCGCTTTTTGTGTTCTCTGCAGGGTTTTGGCCTAGCCCCCGTATAAATCCGCCTGTCTGGCATTCAGGCATCCGGCGCAGACGCCCAGATGCATCCGCCCGCGCATCAGCCAATAGGCGCGCCCCCCGGCATCCCCGCGTTTTTGCAGCGCGCGCAGGTGGCAATAGGTTGTTTTGATCCCGGCCAGGGCAAACAGTCGGATCCGCGCGAGCAGGCTGCTGGCCGATGCAGCATAGCTTTGCCCGATGCGGTAGCGGCGTTGCAGCAGCCAGTCCAGCGACAGGCGGTTTTGGGGGACGGGTTCGGTCACGATGGCCTGTTCGGCAATGGCGAATTTGGCACCCATCCTGTGCAGGCGGAAAAAGAATTCCGTATCCTCGCCACCGGATTTGCCGCGCTTCAGGTCAAACCGTTCAGAGGACCAGGGCGCGTCGCCCCAGCGCAGCAGCGCGTTGCAGGTATGGCCGGTCTGCACCACGCCGCCGCGTTTCACCACGGCCTGACTGTGGAAATCGCCCTGGACCATCCAATCGGGCGCGTGATCTGGATAGATCGCGTGGGAGGGGCCAAACACCCCATCCGCGCCGCTGTCTTTTTGCCGCGCCATCAGGGCGGGCAGCCAGCCAGACGTGACCTCTTCGTCATCGTCGAGGAAGGCAATCCAAGGGGCGCAGGCAGCCTCAAGCGCAGCGTTGCGGGCGATGGAAATATTCGCGCCGGGGGCATGGACATAGTCGAGTTTCAGCCCCAGTTCCTCGGCGGTTTGGGTCACCAGATCATGCGCAGAGGGGGTGTCGTCATTATCCACCACAACGATGCGCAGCGAGACAGGATCGGGGATCTCAGCCATCGCAATGGACCGCAGTGTGTCGGCGATAGAGGCCCGGCGGTAGGTGCAGATCAGCAGGTCGATCCTCATGCGGGGCGGCCTCGCTTTGTCAGGGCCTGGATCAGGAAACCCGCGCCCCAGGCATGGTGCATGATCGCCAGCGCCGGGCCAGCCCAGAGCGCGCAGAGGCTGCTATGCCGGGCGGCCAGCGCCAGCGAGGTCGCAAGGCACAGCATCAGGTAAGCCAATGGAAAGACCAGCAAAAGCGGCAGGGCAGGGGACAGGATCAGCGACACAAGGTTCACCACCACCGCCACCGGCGGCACCATCTGGCGCAGCTTGGGGCGGATGCCATGGCGGAACACGGTCTGCGCCCGCCCACGCCCATAGCGCCAATATTGCCGGGCCAGCCCCATAGGCGCCGCGCGCATCACATAGCCCAGCCGGATCCCCGCATCGAGCCAGATGCGCCCGCCCGCCAACCGGATGCGGTAATCCAGTTCGGCGTCTTCATTGGCGACAAAGCCGGTGTCATAACCGCCCGCCGCATTGAACGCCGCCAGCAGGAACCCGGCGTGATGGCCGTGATCCACATAGCCCGACACCGTGCCGCCGCGATGGCCCGACCCGCCAGAGCCCAGCTTTGTCTCCATCGCCATGGCGGCCCCGCGCTGAAAGCAGTTCTCGCCCTGGCTGTCCATCACCGTGGCCAGCCCGGCCACATCGCGGGTCAGCAGCGCATCGGCCACGTCCAGAACATAGCGCGCGGGATAGGCCGCATGGGCATCGACCCGCACCAGAATGCGGTGATCCGGGCCGGCATGGTTGCGCACAACGCGGTTGACCGCCGCTGCCTGCAACTTGTCGGGGTTGTCGATCAGGGTGATGTTGGGCCAGCGGGCGCTGCAGCTTTGCACGATCTCGCGGGTGGCATCGGTGCTGCCACCATCTGCGACGACGATCTGAACCTGCGCCATGTCAGGGTTATCCTGCATCAGCGCGGTCAGGGTGGCCTCGATATGTGCGGCTTCATTCAGGGTGGGGATGGCCACCAGAACGCTGGCGGGATCGGCCTTGATCGGGGTGGGCGCGTTCATGCGGCATCCTCCAGGGTCTGCGCCCCGGTCAGCTGGTCAATCACCTGCTGGATTTCACGACCGGTTTGCACAAAATCCCCGTCATCACGGTCCAGCAGCGCCTGCCCGCGCGCCTGAATGTCCGCCGAAGAGAGGCTGCGCAGCAGTGCCTCAAGCGTGGCAGCGTCGGGGCTGTCGATGGTCCAACCCAGCCCATCCGAGGCCACCCGCCGCCCGGTTTCCGTATCGCCAAGCGCAATCGACGGGCAACCGCCCCAGCTCGCCTCGTAAATGCGGTTGGGCAGCAGCCAGTCGGAATTGTTGCCGCGCTGCCAAAGATCCTGCGCCCAGACCATGTCACAGCTTTGATAGACCCGCGCCAGATCGCCGGGATAATCATAGGGACCATGCCAGGTCATGTTCGGATTGGCCTGCATCACCTGATCAAAATCGGGTAGGGCGTGGCGATGCACCACCCCGTGAATATCCACCTGCACATCTGCCCCCATGCGCTGCGCCAGATCGGTCAGCAGTTTCAGCGAGGGCGCGCAGCGGATCGTCCCGACCCAGCCCAGCCGGATCGGACCATCACTGGCCACCGCATTGCGGGTGGTCGGGCGCTGGGGCAGGGGGCCTCCGGCGGCGAGCTTGTTTTCCCACAAAGCCCAGGGGCCGGTATAGTCCTGCATCGGGTCAAAATAATTGCGGATAAAACCGGGCGAGCTGACAACCAGCATCTGCAACCGGTTCAGCAGCGCCTTTTCCGCCGCGCGCATGGCTTTGCCTTTGCTATCCTCGCGTGCCAAAGTGCCGTTGATATCAAGGCATTCATAGACCAGCGGCACATGGGTTGCCCCGGCCAGCTTGCGCGCGGCCCAGGCGATGGCCAGCATGTCCAGATTGCGGGCAAAGATCACATCCGCCTGGCGCAGCTTTTGCCGATGCGGCAGCATTTTCACAATCGAGGCGGCCACCACAGCCGCGCGTTTGGGCAGGTTTTCATGTTCGGTGCGGAACAGATGGGTGTTGGGCCATTCCGGCGTAAAGCCTTCGTTCATGTCCGAACGGCGCATGGTGAAACTATGCACCTCATGCCCCAGCGCGCGCATGGCGCGGATCCGGCGGATCTGGGAATTTTCGGCCAGGTCAAAGCCGAACACCACCAGTTTGCGGGCCTGATCAGCCATTTTGCTGTACCTCCACCGGGCGACGGCGGCCCGTGATCAAATGACGTTTCAGGAAACCAAGCAACGGGTATTCAATATGGCGGGCGATCAACAGCCCCATCAGGGTGGCCAGCACCGCGCCAATCAGCACAAACACAATCGCTGTGGCGGGTGTGTGCAGCGCAGGAACGCGCACCCAGACCATCAGCATGGGATCCAGCAAAAATAGATGGAACAGATAGATGGAATAAGACGCATCGCCGATTTTCTCTAGCGGGCGCATCTGGGGTAGATAAGGTTCCAGCCCGACAATGGCTGATACGAACAGCACCGCAGGCAGACCAAAGGCCAGCGCGCGGTCCGCATAATCGGCCGAGCTGATCTGCGGCCCCAGCCAGACAAACAGCGCGATGGCCAGCACCAGCAGAGTCACATTGCGCGCCAGCCCCCCCGGCGCGGCCTGCCACAGCGCGCCAACCAGACAGCCGCCCAGAAATTCCAGCAGCAGGGGCGATGTGTAGGTGTAGGGCAGGGCGGCTTCTGGTTTCAGGGTAAACCCAAGCGCGACCAGCAGGCCCATGGACAGGACCAGCGCAGGCAGTCGCAGGCGCAGTGGCACAAACAGGATCGCGGTGAAAAAGACGTAGAAAAACGCCTCATAGGTCAGGGTCCAGCCAGGAATCATGATCGGCCAGATCTTGCCCGGTTGGTCCAGGTGAAAATGCGGGACAAAGAACAGCGATTTCGCCAGATTTTCCGCCGTCAGCGTGATCCACCCCAGCAGGCCAATCTGAATCAGAAAGGCCCAGCTTAGGATGGCGATCCAGAACAGGGGCAGGATGCGGATGGCCCGGCGCAGCAGGAACAGGCCGGGGGATTCTCCGGCGCGACTGCCGATCACCCACATGATGAACCCCGACACGACAAAGAACATGTCGACGCCAACATTCAGCAGATCCACATGCGCGCGGCCCCAGTGGAACAAGGCATCCCCAGTGCGCAAAGAGGCATGAAGCACCAGAATCAAAAGCACCGCGAGCGCCCTGATATACTGCAAGGATACCAATGTTTTCATCGGCTTTTGCCCCGGTGGATCGTTACGAATAGTAATATGTCTTCAGAGCATGGCGATTGTAGGACAGGAACCGGCGCATGGGTGCGCGGGTATAGATGACCCCGGCCACGCGATCCTTGAGCTTGCGCAGATGGGCGGTGGCGGTGCGGGCTTCGGCCTCGCTGGTGGCGCCCCAACGCAGCATCAGCACCAGATGATCGCACAGATCTGCCAGCGCGCGGGCCTCGGCCAGGCCCTGCATGGGCGGCAGATCCACCACCACATAATCGAATTTTTCGCCCAGCTTGCGCAGCATGTCCCCCAGGCGGGCCGCATCCCGCGGGTTCGAGGCATGGATGGGTTCCGCGCCGGAATTGGCAATGATGGTCAGCCCGTCAAACGCCTCTTGGGGTTTGGCCTCCAGCGCATGTCCAGCCAAGGCGTGGGACAGCTGGTTTTCCGGCGGCAGCAGCGGGGCGGTGTGGCGGCTGAGCCCGCAGGAGACCAGATCAAGATCCACCAGAACCACCTTTTCGCCCTGGCTGGCCAGCAGCGCGGCGTAATTGGTGGCGGTTGTGGTCTTGCCCTCGTCTTTCAGCGAAGAGGTAAAGCCCAGAACCCGGCCTTTGCCATCGGTAGGCACCCCCGTGCGCCCGTCCCCCTGGCGGTCCTGCCAGGCCAGCTGGATCTGTGCCGCGCGCAGTGTTTCCGCCGTCACCGAGCGAGGATTGTCCACGGCAAAGCGCAGGGTGCGGGTTTTGCGCGGCAGATCCTTGGATTTATCCGTGCGCGGCGCGGCCGAGCTGCGATCGCTGCGGAAGGTCGGCACCATGCCAAGATAGCCCAGATCCAACCGGTCGCGCAGATCGTCCGGGCGGCGGAACGTGTTGTCCAGCGCCTCGCGCAGGAAAACGACCGAGGATCCCAGAACCAGCGCGGCAAAAACCGACAGCACCACAATCAGTTTCGAATTGGGCGCAGATTTGCGATCGGGAACCACAGCCCAGGCAATCACCCGCGCGGCGTTGGATTCAAAGCTGGGCAGCTGCGCGGTGGCGTTAAATTCCTCAAGCAGGCGTTCATATAGCTGGCGCTTGGCCTCTGCTTCGCGCTCCAGACCGCGTAGAACGATGGATTTGCGCGCATCTTCCGAGGCGCGTTCGCGCAGCCCGGCCAGCAGCTCTTCGGTGGCAGAGACCCGGCGCTGCAGCGCATCATAAGACGTTTCCTGGCGTTCCAGAATCTGCTGATATTCGGTGATGATCAAATCGCGGATCTGCGCTTTTTGTTGGCGGATATTCAGCGCCAGAGGGGAGTCCGCGCCGCGCGACAGCAGGACTTCCTGTTCGTTCTGCAGCAGATCGGTATAGCGTGCCTCAAATTCGTCCAGCGCGCGGGTGCGCTGGCGGTCGGGCAGGTTCACGGCCTCGATATCGCCGGCGGCGATCTGTTCGCGCAGCTGGTTGATCTGGACCTCTGCGCTCAGCAAATCGCCCCGATATTTGATCAGGGCTTCGGTCGCGGCAGCCAGTTCGACCTCGTTCGGCAGTTTCTGGCCCGAGATTTCCAACAGGTTGTTTTCGCGCCGAAATTCGGCGACCGCATTTTCCGATTCACGCACGCCACGGGCCAGTTCGTCGATCCGGCTGGACAGCCAGTCGGTCATGCCCTGCGATCTGGAGGCACGGGATTCGCTGGACAGGGCCAGGTATTCGCGGATCAATGTGTTCACCGCTTTGGGCGCGAATTGCAGATCCGGCGAGGTATAGGCCACGTGGATCACATAAGACGACCCAGAGCGCGACACTTCCAACCCGCGCACAAAATCGCGGCGCACGGATTCCTGGTCGCGGGCGGTGCGTTCCTCGGGGGCCAGGCCCGCGGGATCAGCGGGGCCGCCGGACAGAAAATTGCGCAATTGGTTGACGACCCGGTCTTTCAGGCCCGGCACATAGGGATCGCGGGGGCCATCAAACAGACCCAAAGCGCGGGCCGTGCGATTCGTGGCCTCGCGCGAGGCCAGAACGTGCACTTCGCTGTCCACGGTCAGACCGTCGCTTTGCAGCAGGGCGGGGGACAGTTCACTGCCTTCTGGGGATTGCGCGATGCGCGGGTCGATCAACAGAGCGGCACGGGCGGTATAAACCGGGGTCGCCAGCAGCGCATAGACCACACCCAGCGTGACAAACACGATCAGGAATTGCAACAGAATGAGCCAATTGCGCCGCAGCGCGGAAAAGGCGGTTCGCAGCGCATCCCCCAAATTGACGGTCGGCATCAGTTGGTCGCGGTCTGTCATGGTCCAATCAATCTTGTCAAATGCGCAGAAATGCGCCGTAAAATTCCGAGAACGCACCAGGATAAATGAGGGGCACGCCGTCCCGGAACGTATGGCCAAGCCGCCCCGCAAAGTAAAGTGATCGCTTCGGCAAAGCCTTGCCAGCGCCGGAGTTTACCTGTTTTGACGCGTGACGTTGGGGGGGCGGTTCAGCTATGAGGCGACTATGACTTATTTCAAACGCTGTTTCCCGCTGGGTTTTTGCATTTTTATCGGGCTGTGCCTGGGGCTGATGGGGGGGGCTGTGCCTTTGGCCGCGCAGACTGGCCCGGATCTAAATGGCACCGTGCCGGTTTTGGACGATGATTTCAGCACGGGGTTGCAGCGGTTCGATGGGCGGCAGGGGGTCTGGACGACTGTGCCGCGCCGCAAACGGTTGATGACCAATGCACAGGAAACGGTTTTTCTGGATCAGGGTCTGTTGCCGGATGCAGATGCGCAGGGCTGGCCTGCGACCATCCTGCCGGTCCCCGAAGGTCTGGCGCTGCGCACGGTTGAGATGCCCGATGGCCCTAAACGCGCGCTGCACGATTATATGCGCCAAAGCGGGCAGGGCGCGCAGGCGCCTCAGGTCAAATATGCCACCGGGATGATCACCACCGCCGAAACCTGGGCCCAGCAATATGGCTATTTCGAAATCGAAGCCCGGATTCCGCGGGGAAAGGGCCGCTGGCCTGCCTTTTGGCTGACCTTTGCCGGTTTGGGTTGGCCGCCCGAAATTGACGTGTTCGAGGCCTATGGGGCGGGGATCTCGGCCCCCACGGACAGGGACGGTCAATTCAACACGGCGCTGTTCTTTCGCGGTGGGCCGATGGCCAATCCCTATGACGGCGGGGCGCTGTCGCATACCCGGTCGCGGCCGGACGGGCCGATTTACCAGTTTCGTGACAGCCACCACCCCGAGACCAGCATTTATGACCAGTTCCACGTGTATGCCGCGTTGTGGACGCCGCAGCATGTGTCGTTTTATTTCGGCCCGGATCGCCAGTCGCTGCGGCTGATCTATCGCGCGCCGACGCCGCCCAATGCGCAGGCCCCGATGTATCTGATCGCCAATGATCAGTTCACTGCGCGGGGCGGTTGGTGGCCCGCAGAAGAGGCGGCTTTGGCGCAGGTGCTGGACCCGCAGAATGCGTTTGTCATCCGGCGCATTCGGATGCTGGCGCTTGAGCCGAGTGTGCATCTGGATCTTGCGGCTGGCGGGGCGGGGCTGGATCCTCGGGACAGTGTGATTACGGATACGCAGGGTGATGATCTGATTGTGCCGGGTGCAGGGTTGGATCTGATCCGGCTGAGCAGCGGGCGGGATCATCTGCGGCTGACGCGCGGGATCGGCAATAAGATCATTTCCGGGTTTGGTGCCGATGATCTGCTAGAGCTGCGCGGCTATCCGTTTGAAGATACCGCCGATATTCTGTCACGGCTGACGCAGGTCGGGCCGGATGTCTGGCTGGCCTCTGGGGCGGATCCGGGCAATCCGCAGACCATCGTGTTTCGCGATGCGCAGATCGCGGATTTCAATGCCGGGCAATTTCTGACCCGCTGGCCTTTGGCGTTGGACATCTGGTCCAGCGATGCGACCCTCAGCGCAAAGCGCGTGCGCGATGACGCGGGCACAGGGCGGCTGGTGGGGCAGGATGTGGGCAGCCGGCTCAGCGATGGGGGTGCTCCTATCGTCATGCTGGGCGGTGCCGGACCGGATGTTTATTTTGTCGCCCATCGCGAGACGCAGGTGCAGGAAAGCCCGCAGGGCGGGTTGGATCAGCTGATTTCGCATGTCACCTATGATCTGCCGCGCCATGTTGAACATGGGGTGGTTGTGACCCAGGGGCGCAGCCTGACGGGCACCGCCGGGGATGACCGGCTTGAGGCCCGTGCCCGGCGGATCCTGCTGCGGGGGGTTGCTGGGGACGATCTGTATGTGATTGCGCCAAAGGCCACGGCGACGCTCGCGATTGGTGTTGGGGATGGGCATGACGTTGTGCAGGGGTTTGGCCCTGGCAACCGCCTTGCACTGTCGCAGGAGATGATGGAAAGGGCGGCGCAGTGGCAATACATACGCGATCCCGAAGGGGTGCGCCTGCAGCTTTCGCCAGATCAGTCGCTGCTGTTTATCGGGCTGGACGAAGCCACGCTGCGCCCGTTGTTGCCTAGGCCCTAGGCGTCGCTGTTGTAAATCCTGTGTGCTGGGGCTTGGGCGGAAACCCGGCCTTCCATCGCGCCTTTATTTCCGGCATAGGCAACGCAGGCATGAGAGGGATTTTGACATGCGACCGTTTCAGGCAACATTCATTGGCATTGGTGCGCAGAAATGTGCCTCGACCTGGGCATATGGTGTGTTTCAGCAGATGCCGCAGGTGCAGGTCAGCGATGTGAAGGAGGTGGACTTCTTCAGCTATTATTTTGATCGCGGCTATGAATGGTATGAACGTCATTTTGCATCGCAGACCCCGGTGATGCATCGCGGCGAAATCTCTCCTTCATATTTCATCGACAGCGACGCGCCCGCGCGGGCCGCGGCCTATAACCCGGATCTGCATGTGCTGGTGACGCTGCGCGATCCGGTGGCGCGCGCCTATTCGAACCATCTGCACGAGGTGCGCAAAGGTCATATCAGCGGCGACAATCTGGTGTTTGAAACCGCGCTGGAAAACAATCCGCTCTATCTTGAGCAGGGGCGCTATGCGACCCATCTGGCCCGCTGGCTGGACCATTTCCCGGCAGAGCGCGTTCATGTGATTTTCCAGGAGGACATCCATCAGGACCGCAAGGCCATGGCCGACCGTCTGGCCGATCTGATGGGCCTGCCCCGGCTAGAGGATTTTCTGGATCAGCGGGCCAATGAAAGCGTGCGCTATCGCAACCCTCTGGTGGGCGAGACCCTGTACAAAGTTGGCTCTTTTGCCCGCAAGAAAGGGTTGGGGAAAGTGGTCGAAGGCGTCAAGGCCGCGCCGGGCATCCGCCAGATGCGCGATGCCAACCGCGAAGAACTGCGCAGCGTGATCGCACCCATGACGGCAGAGACCAAAACCCGGCTGCGTGATTTTTATGCGCCCGAAGTCGAGACTCTGCAGACCATGATCGGGCAGCCCGCCCCCTGGGCACGGTTTGCCGACAGCTAACGCCTAGGATTTGGCGCGCGCGCGATGGATGTCCTCTCCGGCGCTGGTGCAAAGGGCCATGGTCAGCAGGATCATCATTTCATGCTGACGAAACAGGCTGGCCCCCAAAAGGGACATCACAATCACAACCGACAGCATAGATAGCCCGGCCGCCGCTGATACGGATCCGTCCGCGCCGTATACCTGAAACAAACGCCGCGCAGTCAGACCAAGCAGGCTGAACATGGCCAGCAATCCAGGGACGCCACAGCCGACCAGGATCTCTAGCACAAAATTGTGGAAGGAAGGTGTGGTCGTGGCCCCGGCGTGATGCACCACCATTTGCGCGGCGGCAAATTCGGGCGTGTTCCAAAAGGCCAGATACCCGACGCCAAGGATCGGGTGCTCTGCGACGATGGATCCGCCCACCTGCCAAATCAATGTCCGCCCTGTCAGGGTGATGTCCTTGCCCGTGGCATCCAGCACCAAAGACAGCGGATCCGTCCCGGCAAAAGCCAACCCAAGTGGCCCCAGCGCCGTCAGCACGATCAGCACGGACAGCGCGCCAAAGGCCACGCGTTTGGGGATGCGATGCAGGCAAAGCAGCAGCAGCAGGCCCGCCGCCGGTGGGATCAGAACCACAGAGGTCATGGATTTTGACAGCACAATCGCAAAGACGATGATGGGCAGGCTGACCAGCGCAATCAGTTTCAACCGGGCCGATGCCCGTGCCGCTGGCAGCAGGATAATCGCAATCGCAGCCACCACACCATACACGGCCTTTTGTCCCAGCATGTTCTTCTGACGGAAAATCCCCAGCAAACCACCGGCATCGCCGTACACCCGCCAGGGGAAAATCCCGGTGGCCCAATGCAACAGCGACAAAAGCACCCCGGCCATCAAGGCAAAGAACAGCAGCTTTAGAAGCACTGTCAGGGAATAGCGCCAGCCCAGAAACATGGCGATCAACGCGGTCATGGTCAGCTGGATCGCCCCGGCCAAAGACCCGCTGGGGTCGCGTGACCACAAAACCGAGGCCAGACAAACCAAAGGATAGGCCAGAACCACGACATTGCGGGACATCAGGTCAAAGAAATACGGCCAGGACAGGCCAATGCGCAGCAAAACGCCCGCATAGCAGATCAGCCAGACAAGGGACTGAATCGCCCCCAGCTGCGTCAGCATATCTGCCGCCACCATGACGATCAGCACACATAGCCCAAAATCGAACAGCCCCCAAAAGGCGCTTTCGGGGTTGGCCGGTCTGCTGGGGATCTGTGCGCTGGCGTCCATGGGTCAGGCAGTGGCGGCCTGGCTCAGGCCCTTTGCATGGTCAAAGATCGCCAGATCCGGCGCACAAAGCGCGCGAATCCGCGCCATTTGTTCATCCGTATAATCGGGTTGTTTGGACGGGGCCGCGTTCAGCCGCGCCATGGACAGGCGGACACCGAACATCTCACGGTAACGGTCAGCAAAGGTGTCAAACTGGTCCAGAAACCCGACCAGTGCAAAATGATCCTGCAGGCGCTGACAGGCAAGCGCGGTGGCGCTGTCCAGCTGGTCTTCGGCGATGTCGTTTTTGCCAAACAGATACCGCAGATAAACCCGCGCATGACGGCGCGCCACATCGCTGTCCAGATAGCTATCCAGATCGCCCTGCACCAGCCCGCTGCGCTGCCCCATACGGAAATTCGAAATCGTCCGGGCCACGGGATCGCGCAGCAAGGTCACATATTTGTAGCGATCACCAAAGAACCGATGCGCTTTTTCCGACCACAGCACATGCCCGTGAATCAGCCAGCTGTCCCAGGCCATGTGCTGCAGCATCATGGCTTCGCGCAGGTCAAACACCTCCTGGCCGGTGTCCAGATCTTCGTGACACAGAAAGGTCTCATCCCGATCATGATACAGCATTGCCGCCGCGCGCCGGGTCGAAACCGCGTCCAGCACCGCGATCCGATGGTTGAACGGCACGGTGGCATACATCGCCTCGGACAAAGAGGTGCCGCCGCATTTGGGCATATGGAAAAACACGCTGCGATGGGTCGGTGTGCCGCCGGGCAGGGTGCGGCGCAGGCGGCCCTTTAAAATGCGTAGACGGCGTGTGGTACGTTCGCGGAATGCTGCCTCGCGGGCCATGAAATCACTTTCCTAATCTATGGGTTTGGCTGTGCGGTAACATTGCGCCCGCCCCCGAACAAGCGCCAAGCCGGGATGCGCAGGCTGCGGATACAGAATTGGTAAAAAATCGCCGGTTTGCGCAAAAGAAAACGGCGCCGGAAATCCGGCGCCGTCAGAGTCATGTCTGGGATGTCCCAGAATGGCTTATGCCACAGGCAGGTCGAAGGTGAAGTCCGACGCTTCCAGCTCGACATTGCGGAATTCCACAACGCTTGTGCCAAACACAACATAGGTGTGGCCACCGGCGGTAAAGACGCTGGAAACTGCGCCAGTGTCGGAGCTGAAGGTTGCGCTGTCCACGCCTGCTTCGAAATCAACAACACGGTCTTGGCCGCTGTTGTCGGTAAAGACAAAGTGGTCCGCGCCCGCGCCACCGATCATGGTGTCGTCGCCTGCGCCGCCTTCGATCTCGTCTGCGCCGGCATCGCCACGCAGATAGTCGTTGCCAGCACCGCCCATGATTTCGTCGTCGCCTGCGCCACCGTGGACGTTGTCTGCGTCGTCACCAGCGTCGATGGTGTCGTTGTCGCCACCGCCATAGATGGTGTCGCTGCCTGCGCCGCCTTCGATGTCGTCTGCGCCATTGCCACCGATCATGGTGTCGTTGCCAGCACCGCCATCCAGCTCGTCTGCGCCCGCGCCGCCGTTCAGGAAGTCATTGCCATTGCCGCCGAACAGGCGGTCGTTGTCGTCACCACCATACAGGCGGTCATTGCCTTCGCCGCCGCGCAGCAGGTCATTGCCGGCATCGCCATACAGGCGGTCGTCGCCCTGGTTGCCGTTCACGGTGTCGTTGTCTGCGCCGCCAAAGGCATAATCGTTGCCGTGGCCGCCGACCAGGCTGTCATTGCCGTCATTGCCGGTCAGGGCATCGTCGCCAAGGCCGCCGGTCAGACCGTCGTCACCGTCACGACCGCGCAGCAGGTCGTCGCCTTCGCCGCCGTTTACGATGTCGTTGCCTGCATCTGCTTCGATGTTGTCGGCATCGGCAGTGCCGAGAAGAAGGTCGGAACCTGTGGTGCCGATGATGTCATTAAAAACTGCCATTTTTGGTGCTCCGAGATCTAAGTCGCATCTGGCCCCTTCTAAGAATTTGAGAAAAATATTAACGAAGGGATTAACGATTGCTTAGCGATTATTAATCCCTCTGGCAAGAACCAGGGCAATTTTATGGCACGAAACGGCACAGTTGGCAGAATACTGCAGCAAGATGCCCGCAATATCGCCAAAAATGTGGCCGCGCATGGTGTGGCAGGGATCTAAGCGCCTATCGGCCAAAGGGATCCACAGCGCCTTGCGCGGTAAGCTGTTAACCATAATGACAGAATTGTCAGCAAGGGAAAGCCGAAATTTGTAACCATATGGCGCAGATCAATCTTAGCATACAACTTAGAATTGTCCAGCCTGCATTTGTGCAGAAGATCCGCGAATCAATACAATTTTAGCCCAGGCTGGCCGTCAGCGCGCTGATCGAGGGGGCAGGGCAGGTTTCCAGCAACCCGATAACAGCGCGGCGGCAGCGTGCCGCAGGGCCGTCTTTTGGGCCCAGGGCTTCGGCCAGGTCCGGCAGGCGCAACACGCTGCGCCGCCAGTGATGGAGCAGGATCAGCCTGGCGGCCCAGGCGTCGACCCCTTGGGCCGGAGGTCTGTGGGCCAGTTGTCGGGCCATCTGCTCCAGTCGGGTCAATTCCTCCCGGATCTCTGGACCCAGCACTTGGTCTTGCACCCAATCTGGCAGCGCGGCTTGCGCCAAAGGCAGTGCCAGTCGGGCCCGGTCCGCCGGGGGGTGGCCTGTCTGCAAGATGCAGCGCGGGGCCAGTGTGATCCCGTCTGCCGGTATTGGATCATCCGGGCCAAGAACCAACAGATAGGCGGGGCCGGGATCGGGGGCTGTTGCACCGTAAATGCGCGGTCGGGCCTGTTCTGTGCGCTGCCAGGCGCTTTGGGTCAGGAAATAGGACGACCCGCGGCCCGCGCGCTGCGCATCAATCCATCCGTCTTTCTTCAGCCGATGGATGGCGACCCGCAAGGCCTGATCGGAAATGCCCATCCGCCCGGTCAGATGCGCCAATGCGCGCCCGCTGATCCTGTCCTGCGGGCTGGCCAGAAGGTCGCCCATGATGGTGACGATCATCGACCAGGTGCGCAGGGGAAATGCCTGCAGCAGCGGTTCCAGATCCGGCACGGGGGAGGGTGTGTTTTGCGGCATGGCGCCACGATAAGCGGGCAGCGCATGGGGTCAAGCCCGGACAGGGCCGAACAAAAAATGAGGGCGAAACAGAGACTTATCTGCATCGCCCTCAGGGTTTTCATGGGTTTTGAGGCCGGATCAACAGGCGACCATGGTCAGCAGCTCATATTCCGCGACCAGCGCGCCCTCCTGATTTGTCAGGGTCACATGCCAGCGGATCTCGCCATATTCATCATTGCGCGGGGTCTTGTGCTTGACCGTCAGGCGCACCTTGATCACGTCACCCGCACTGACCGGCTGCATGAAGCGCAGAGCGTCCAGACCGGTATTCGCCAGCACCGGGCCTTCGTCCGGCTGCACGAACATGCCCGCCGCAAAGGACAGAAGCAGATAGCCATGCGCCACGCGACCGGGGAAGAACGGGTTCCGCTTGGCGGCGTCTTCATCCATGTGGGCATAGAAGGTGTCGCCAGTGAAATGGGCGAAATGTTCGATATCTTCCAGCGTGATGGTGCGCGGCGCGGTGTGCAGGGTTTCGCCAATCTGCAGCTCGTGAAAGCGGCGGGTGAACGGATGCGCGCCCGCAGTGCTTTCGGCGGCACCGGGCTGCCAGCGGCCAGTCACAGCGGTGATCATATCGGGAGAGCCCTGAATCGCGGTGCGCTGCATATAGTGTTTCACACCGCGCACGCCGCCCATTTCTTCGCCACCGCCAGCGCGACCAGGACCGCCATGGATCATATGCGGCATCGGCGCGCCGTGGCCGGTGCTTTCCGCCATGGAGTTGCGGTCATTCAGGTAGATCCGGCCATGCCAGGCGCCTGCGCTCATCACCGCTTTGCGGGCGACATCGCCATCATGGGTGATGACCGAGGTCACAAGCGAGCCGCCGCCACGATTGGCCAGTTCCATCGCGTGATCCACATCGCGATAGGGCATGATCGTGCTGACCGGGCCAAAGGCTTCGGTGTCATGCACGCGCTGCGCCGCATCGGGGTTTTCGCACAGGAACAGCATGGGCGAGATATAGGCACCGTTCGGGTCGCCATTGGGGGTAAATCCATCGGGGTCGCCAAAGACGCGGGTGGCTTCGGTGGCGAGGATCTCGGCCCGTTCCAGCACGTCCTGTTTCTGATCGGCAGAGACCAGCGCGCCCATGCGGTTGGCCGTGTCGCGCGGATCACCCACGGGGGTTGCGGCCAGCTTGGCGGACAGGGCGTCGGCCACCGCCTGCGCATGGCTTTCGGGCACGATCATGCGGCGGATCGCGGTACATTTCTGCCCGGCCTTGGTGGTCATCTCGCGATGGGCTTCTTTGACGAACAGGTCAAATTCCGGTGTGCCAGGCACCGCATCGGGGCCAAGGATCGAGGCGTTCAGGCTGTCCTGTTCGGCAACGAATCGCACCGCGTTGTCCAGGATCGCCGCATGGCCGCGCAGCTTGCGGGCGGTATAGGCCGATCCGGTAAAGCTCAGCACATCCTGACAGGTCAGGTTTTCCATCGCATCGCCCACGCCGCCGGAAATCAGCTGCAGCGCGCCATCGGGCAGGATGCCGCTGTGGATCATGATGCGCACACCCAGCTCTGCCACATAGCTGGTGGCGGTGGCGGGTTTCACGATGGCCGGCACACCGGCCAGAAGGGTCGGCGCGACCTTTTCCAGCATCCCCCAAAGCGGGAAGTTGAACGCGTTGATATGCAGCGCGACACCCTGCAGCGGGGTGCAGACGTGCTGGCCAAGGAAGGTGCCGTTGCGGCTTAGCTGTTCGGGGGGGCCGTCCATATATACATGGGAATCAGGCATTTCCCGACGGCCTTTGGAAGCATAGACAAACATCGTGCCAATGCCGCCATCAATGTCAAAAGCGTGGTCGCGCAGGTTTGCCCCGGTCAGGTAGGACAGGTCGTACAGCGCGTCTTTGTGTTTGTTCAGCTCCTGCGCCAGCGCCTTAAGCATCCGGGCGCGGTCGTGAAATGTCAGCTTTTGCAGCGCCGGACCGCCGACCTCGCGGGCATAGGTCATCATGTCACCGACATTCAGCGCGTCATTGCCCGACTGGGCGATGATCTTGCCGTCAATGGCGCTGGCGATGGGGCGGGCACCTGCGCCGGGGGCGATCCACTGGCCCATGGCGAAACTGGATACATTCTGAACGGTCATGCGGCTTTCTCCCTTGCTTGCGCCATTTATTGACCAACCGTTCGGTTTATGCAAGATAGCCCGCAAGAGGATACCGGGGGAGCGCAGGGCATGAGCGAGACAATCCAGATCACACAGCATGAAGGCTGGCACGAAATCACGCTGAACCGGCCCGACCGGCTGAACAGCTTTAACGATGAGATGCATCTGGCCCTGCGCGCCGCGCTGGAGGCCGCCCGCGACGGTGGCGCGCGCTGTGTGCTGCTGACCGGTGCCGGGCGCGGTTTCTGCGCCGGGCAGGATCTGGGCGACCGCGACCCGTCGAAAATGGATGGCCCGCCGGATCTGAGCCAGACCGTGCGCAATTTCTATGCCCCGCTGGTCCGCCTGATCCGCAGCCTCGATTTCCCCGTGATCTGCGCCGTGAACGGTGTGGCCGCCGGGGCAGGGGCCAATGTGGCGCTGGCCTGTGACATGGTTCTGGCCGCCGAAAGCGCCAAATTCATTCAGAGCTTTGCCAAGGTCGGCCTGATCCCCGACACCGGCGGCAGCTGGCATTTGCCGCGCCTGCTGGGCGAGGCCCGCGCCAAGGGTCTGGCCCTGACGGCTCAGCCGCTGCCCGCCAAACAGGCCGAGGACTGGGGCCTGATCTGGAAGGCTCTGCCCGATGGCAGCCTGATGGACGAGGCCCGCAAATTGGCCGCTCAGTTCGCCGCCGGGCCGACTTTGGGCTATGCGCTGACCAAACAGGCGATTCAGGCAGCCGCCGTGGACACCCTGTCCGATCATCTGGAAATGGAAGCCGATTTCATGAAGCGTTGCGGCGAAAGCGCCGATTACGCCGAGGGCGTCAGCGCCTTTCTGGAAAAGCGCGCGCCCAATTTCAAAGGTGAATGAGCAGATGGCGCTGACACCGAAAGAGCGGGCGGAAAAATCCGCCGAGGCGATGTATGCCAGCGACGCGGCTAGCCAGTGGCTGGGCCTGTCCATTGTTGAGGTCGACGAGGGCCGGGCCGTGATGCAGATCACGGTTCAGCCGCATCACTGCAACGGGCATGGGATCTGTCATGGCGGGATCACCTTTTCCCTGGCCGACAGCGCCTTTGCCTTTGCCTGCAACAGCCGCAACCAGACTGTTGTCGGCCAGCACACCTATATGAACTATCTCGCGCCGGGTCAGTCCGGCGACGTTCTGACCGCCACCGCCCGCGAGGTCCAGGTGACTGGGCGCAGCGGCATCTATGATGTCACTGTGACCAACCAGACCGGCACGGTGATTGCGGAATTTCGGGGGGTCTCGCGCCAGATCCCCGGCCAGCATTTTGACGAATGACCCGGTGAGGAGGACACCATGCAAGACCTGAGCCCCAACAAATCCGACCTGGATCCGATCGAGATCGCCTCGCGCGATGAAATCAGCGCGCTGCAGCTGGAGCGCCTGAAATGGTCGCTGCGCCATGCTTATGATAATGTGCCGATGTACAAGGCCCGCTTTGACGAAGCAGGTGTGCACCCGGACGATCTGCAGCAGCTGTCGGACCTGTCCAAATTCCCCTTCACCTATAAAAACGACCTGCGGGACAACTATCCCTTTGGTCTGTTTGCCGTGCCGCAGAGCGAGATTATCCGCCTGCACGCCTCCTCCGGCACCACGGGCAAGCCGACGGTTGTGGGGTACACGCAAAATGACATCGACAATTGGGCGGATCTGGTGGCGCGCAGCCTGCGCGCGGCTGGTCTGCGCAAAGGCGACACGGTGCATAACGCTTATGGCTATGGCTTGTTCACCGGCGGTCTGGGCGCGCATTACGGGATTGAACGCCTTGGCGCGACCGTGGTGCCCATGTCTGGCGGGCAGACCGAAAAACAGGTTGGTCTGATCCAGGATTTCAAACCCGATGGGATCATGGTGACTCCGTCCTACATGCTGAACATCCTTGAACAGTTCCACAAGCAGGGGCTGGATCCGCGCGAAAGTTCGCTTAAGGTTGGGATCTTTGGGGCGGAACCCTGGACCGACGCCATGCGCAAAGAGGTCGAGGACGCCTTTGATATGCATGCCGTCGACATTTACGGCCTGTCGGAAATCATGGGGCCGGGCGTGGCCAATGAATGCGTCGAAACCAAGGACGGCCCGGTGATCTGGGAAGACCACTTTTACCCGGAAATCATCGACCCGGTGACCGGCGAGGTGCTGCCCGATGGTGAAGAGGGCGAGCTGGTCTTTACCACCCTCACCAAAGAAGGCCTGCCGATGGTGCGCTATCGCACCCGCGACCTGACCCGCCTGTTGCCTGGCACCGCGCGCTCCATGCGCCGCATGGCCAAGATCACCGGCCGCAGCGACGATATGATGATCCTGCGCGGCGTGAACGTGTTCCCGAGCCAGATCGAAGAACAGGTTCTGGCCACCGGCGGCCTTGCCCCGTATTATCAGATCGAACTTTATAAATCCGGCCGCATGGACGCCATGCGCGTCTTTGTCGAAGCCATGCCCGATGCGGCAGGCGAAGCGGCGCGCGCGGCGGCATCGCGGATGCTGTCCAAACGCATCAAGGATATGGTTGGCGTCAGCACCGAGATCGTCGTCGGCGATCCCGGCGCGGTAGAGCGCAGCCAGGGCAAGGCGCGGCGTGTGCTGGACAACCGGGACAAGGGGTAATTCATGGCGCGTACCATCGCCAAGGACCACGAGGAAAAGCGCGGTCAGATCCTGAAACAGGCGGCAAAAGTCTTTGCCACCGAGGGGTTTGACCGCGCCTCCATGGCGATGCTCGCGCGGGAATGCGGGATCTCCAAGGCCAATATCTACCACTATTACGAAAGCAAGGACGCGATCCTGCTGGATATCCTCGACAGCTATCTGAAAAAGCTGCGCGACGATATTTGCGGGCTGAAGGCCACCGGCACCCCTGAACAGCGCCTGCGTCAGCTGATCGGTGCGGTGCTGCTGGCCTATCAGGGCCAGGATCACGAACATCAGGTTCAGATCAACGCCATGGGCGCTTTGCCCGAGGATCAGCAGAACCGGATGCGCAGTTATCAGCGCGATCTGGTGCGTTGCGTGTCTGATGCGATTCAGGCCTGTGCGCCCGACACGGTGGGTCAGGACAAGGCCCAGCTGCGCGGCGTCACAATGTCCGTTTTCGGGATGCTGAACTGGTATTACATGTGGAATACCGGGTCAGGCACAAAAGCGCGCGAAGATTATGCCGAGCTGGTCTGCAGTCTGACTCTGCGCGGTATTCAGGGGCTCTAGTCGCCCTGCGATGGCGTGGGTTCTGGTGCCGTAAAGGCAAGGTTATCCAAACGTAAACTGTCATCCTGCCGTGACATGCCGGGTGTAGCTGGGGGCAACCCGCTGCCCCCGAGGTTCCCATGACACAGATCGACCCTTTGCATTTTGTGTATCGCTGCCTGTTCGCGCCGTCACGCTCTAGCATTTTCCGGCAGATCCACGCCCATCTGCGGGGCAGACCCAGACCTTTATAAAATCGCGTCTTTTGCGGCTGGAATTGGTGTGGTCCTTTCTGCGGGATATTGTGTTACAGATTGCGTCAATAAAATGAAAAATAGGTAACGTATCGCTTGCAGCGAATCATCTGGTACAATAAACCGACTACACGGTCGGCAAATGCCACCCGGAGGAGACGCGAAACATGACGACCCAGGCATTCATTTGTGACGCAACCCGCAGCCCGATTGGGCGCTATGGCGGGGGCTTGTCCCAGGTACGGGCGGACGATCTGGCCGCTCATCCCATCCAGGCGCTGAAACAGCGCAATCCCAATGTGGATTGGGCCAGCGTGGATGACGTGATTTACGGCAGTGCCAATCAGGCGGGCGAAGACAACCGCAACGTGGCCCGCATGGCCGCGCTGCTGGCCGGTCTGCCCGAGGACGTGCCGGGCACCACGATCAACCGCCTCTGTGCCAGTGGCATGGACGCGGTCGGCATGGCCGCGCGCGGTCTGCGCGCCGGGGATTATGACCTGGTCATCGCAGGCGGCGTCGAAAGCATGAGCCGCGCGCCCTTTGTCATGCCCAAGGCGACCAGCGCCTTTACCCGCGCCAATGCAGTGTATGACACCACCATCGGCTGGCGGTTTGTGAACCCCAAGATGGACGCGGCCTATGGCACGGATTCCATGCCTCAGACCGCAGATAACGTGGCTGCGGATTACAATATCTCGCGCGAAGATCAGGACGCCTTTGCCGCGCGCAGCCAGGCCCGCTGGGCCGCCGCGCAAGAGGCCGGTCTGTTTGCCGATGAAATCACCCCGGTCAGCGTGCCGCAGCGCAAGGGCGATCCGCTGGTCGTGGACACGGATGAACATCCCCGTCCCGGCACCGATGCGGCCAAGCTGTCCAAGCTGCGCGGCGTGAACGGCCCGGATCTGAGCGTCACGGCGGGCAATGCCTCGGGCGTGAATGACGGCGCGGCGGCGATCCTGATGGCCAGTGAAGCAGCGGCGCAGGCCAACGGCCTGACCCCGATGGCGCGTGTGGTTGGCATGGCTGCGGCTGGCGTGGCGCCGCGCATCATGGGCATCGGCCCGGTGCCAGCGACTCGCAAAGTGCTGACCCGTGCCGGTCTGACCATCGACCAGATGGATGTGATCGAGCTGAACGAAGCCTTTGCCGCCCAGGCGCTGGCCAGTCTGCGCGAGTTGGGCCTGCCCGATGACGCGGCCCATGTGAACCCGAATGGCGGCGCGATTGCCATGGGCCACCCGCTGGGTATGTCCGGCGCGCGGCTTGTGCTGTCGGCGGCCTATCAGCTGCAACGCAGCGGCGGGCGCTACGCGCTGTGCACAATGTGTGTGGGCGTGGGCCAGGGCGCTGCTATTATCCTTGAACGTGTATAAGGGGAGACACTGACATGTATGCTCAGATGGTGAAATCCGAAGCCACGAATGACGATCCCGAACAACTGGCCGCCTTTCAGGCGCGCATTGACGCGGATGACAAGATCGAACCCAAGGATTGGATGCCCGCAGGCTATCGCAAGACGCTGATCCGTCAGATCGGCCAGCACGCGCATTCCGAAATCGTCGGTCAGCTGCCCGAAGGCAACTGGATCACCCGCGCCCCCACGCTGGAGCGCAAGGCGATCCTGCTGGCCAAGGTGCAGGACGAGGCAGGCCATGGTCTGTACCTGTATTGCGCGGCGGAAACGCTGGGCGTGACGCGGGACGAGCTGACCGAAATGCTGCTGGATGGCCGCATGAAATACAGTTCGATCTTCAACTATCCGACGCTCAGCTGGGCGGATATTGGCGCGGTTGGCTGGCTGGTGGATGGCGCGGCGATCATGAACCAGGTGCCGCTGCAGCGGACATCCTATGGCCCCTATTCCCGCGCCATGATCCGCATCTGCAAAGAGGAAAGTTTCCACCAGCGTCAGGGCTATGACATCATGATGAAGATGGCCCAGGGCACTGAGGCGCAAAAGAAAATGGCGCAGGATGCCATGAACCGGTTCTGGTATCCCGCGCTGATGATGTTTGGTCCGTCCGACAAGGAATCCGTGCACAGCGCGCAATCCATGGCGTGGAAGATCAAGATCAACACCAATGATGAGCTGCGCCAGAAATTTGTCGATCAGACTGTGCCGCAGGCCAAATATCTGGGCCTGACCATCCCGGATGACACATTGGCCTGGAACGAAGAAAAAGGCGGGTATGATTTCGCAGAACCCGACTGGTCTGAGTTCTTTGATGTGCTCAAGGGCAATGGCCCCTGCAACACCGATCGTCTGAATGCCCGGAACAAAGCTTGGGATGACGGGGCCTGGGTGCGTGAGGGTCTGCTGGCCCATGCTGAAAAGAAAAACGCGGTACGGCACGCCGCAGAGTGAGGGCGATGTCCTGCAAGGACATCGAACAAAAGTCTTTGCAAGACTTTTGCCGCCCAGCCGAAAGCGAGGAACAACATGAAAAAAGAATGGCCCCTGTGGGAAATCTTTATCCGCGGTCAACATGGCATGAGCCACCGTCACGTGGGCAGCCTGCACGCCCCGGATTCCGAAACGGCGATCCTGAATGCCCGTGATGTCTATACCCGCCGCAACGAAGGCGTCAGCATCTGGGTGGTCGAGGCCGCGCATATTTCTGCCAGCTCGCCCTCGGACAAAGGCCCGCTGTACGAGCCCTCTGAATCCAAGGTCTATCGCCACCCGACCTTCTTCGACATCCCCGAGGAAGTGGGGCATATGTGATGGCCGAGGTGATTGATAAGGCCGCCTTTTTCGAATTTCTGTGCCGGATGGGCGACAACACGCTGGTTCTGGGGCATCGGGTTTCGGAATGGTGTGGTCACGCGCCGGTTCTGGAAGAGGACATCGCGTTGGCCAACACAGCCTTGGATCTGATTGGTCAGACCCAGATGTGGCTGGGTCTTGCGGCCGAGGTCGAAGGGCAGGGGCGCAGCGCCGATGACCTGGCCTTTTTGCGCGATGCCTGGGATTTCCGCAATTTCCTGATGCTGGAACTGCCCAATGGTGATTTCGGCCAGACTCTGATGCGCCAGTTCCTGTTTGACGCCTGGCAGGCTTTGATCCTGACGCAGCTGCAGGACAGCAAGGATGCGCAGGTTGCGGCGATTGCGGGTAAAGCCAGCAAAGAGGTGGCCTATCACCTTGAACGCTCGGCTGCGACAGTGATTGGTCTGGGGGATGGCACCGAAGAAAGCCATGCCCGGATGCAGGCCGCTCTGGATCTGCTATGGCCGTATGTTGGCGAGATGTTTGACAGCGACGCCAGCGATGCCGCGATGGTTGCTGCCGGGATTGCGCCGGATCCTGCCGGGCTGCGCGCGGCCTGGGATACGACCGTGCGCGCAACGCTGGAAAAGGCCACGCTGACGATCCCCGAGGGCGATTTTCACCACAAAGGCGGCCGCACCGGCCAGCGCCACACGGAACATCTGGGCCATATGCTGGTCACGATGCAGTGGCTGCAACGCGCCTATCCCGGCGCAACCTGGTAAGCAGGCACAGAGGGGTAGAGGCCGCCATGACACAGGCATCTGTCGCACAGATCTGGGACTGGCTTGATGCCGTGCCCGACCCGGAGATCCCGGTGATCAGCCTGGTTGATCTGGGTGTGATCCGGGATGTGACCTGGCTGGGGGATAGGCTGCAGGTTACGGTCACACCGACCTATTCCGGCTGTCCCGCCACGCGGATTATCTCGATGGATATCGAAACCGCGCTGCGCGACCGGGGCATCGAGCTGTTGGAGATCCGCCAGCAGCTGGCCCCCGCCTGGACCACCGACTGGTTGTCTGACAAGGGCCGTGCCAAGCTGGAGGAATACGGGATCGCCCCTCCGTCACCAGCCGGCGGCCCGGACCGCTGCCCGCGCTGCCAGTCAACCCACCTGGAACGCCTGTCGCAATTCGGCTCCACCCCCTGCAAGGCGCAATGGCGCTGCAAGGACTGTCTGGAACCGTTCGACTATTTCAAATGTATCTGAGCGAGGACCAATGGCCCGTTTCCAAGATCTGACCGTCACCGAAGTCCGCAAGACAATCCGCGATGCGGTTGTCGTCACCCTGCGCGCCGACAGCCCCGAAGAGTTTCAGTTCACACAGGGGCAATACCTGACCTTCCGCCGCGATTTTGACGGCGAAGAGCTGCGCCGGTCTTATTCGATCTGCTCTGCCCCCAGTGATGGTGTGCTGCAGGTCGGCATCAAACAGGTTGATGGCGGCGCCTTTTCGACCTTTGCCAATACCGAGCTGCAAGCCGGCGATACCCTGCAGGCCATGCCGCCCATGGGGGGCTTTTTCACCCCGCTGGACGCGGCGCAGGCACGCAACTATCTCGGCTTTGCCGGGGGGTCGGGCATCACGCCGCTGCTGTCGCTGATCAAAACGACGCTCAGCACCGAACCGCAGTCGACCTTTACACTGGTCTATGCGAACCGCGCCGTGAACACGATCATGTTCCGCGAGGAAATCGAGGATCTGAAGAACCTCTATATGGGGCGCCTTTCGGTGGTGCATATTCTGGAAAACGATGCGCAGGAAATCGACCTGTTCACTGGCCGCGTGACCGAGGAAAAATGCGCCCAGCTGTTCCGCACCTGGATTGATGTGGCCAGCACGGACACGGCGTTTATCTGCGGCCCGGAGCCGATGATGCTGGGCATTGCGCAGGCGCTGCGCGATCACGGGCTGGAGGACAGCCAGATCAAATTCGAACTGTTCGCCAGTGCGCAGCCGGGTCGCCGCAAACGCCCTGCGGTCAGTGCAGATCAGGGCCAGAAGGCGGATCAGGCCAGCGCCTCGATCACTTTGGATGGGGCGACCCAGACCATCGCCATGGACAAGGATCTCAGCATCCTTGACGCCGCTTTGGAAAACGCGATGGACGCGCCCTATGCCTGCAAGGCTGGCGTCTGTTCGACCTGCCGCTGCCGCGTGCTGGAAGGCGAGGTCGAGATGCTGACCAATCACGCGCTTGAGGATTACGAAGTGGCCAAGGGCTATGTCCTGTCCTGCCAGGCCTATGCGGTCACGGATAAGGTTGTCGTGGATTTTGATCAGTAACCGGATCGGAACCCGGCGTGGGTCAGGGAAAGGAGAGGCACCATGGATGACATGACCGTTGCAGATTATCTCGCTCAGGGGGGCAAGCTCACCAGCCCCGCCAATGTCCCGCCGCGCTATCGGGCCGAGCTGCTGAAACTGATGGCCAGTTTCGTGGATTCGGAAATGGCGGGATCAGCGGGGTTTGCCGATGTGATCAACACCGCCCCCGGTCTGCGCGAACGCATCGCCGCCGCGCGCATCGTGTTCGAAAAGGTGCAGCACGCGGAAAAGGTGCTGGCGCTGATGGGCGAGTTCGGCGTGAACACCGCGCGCTATGCCAACAGCCACCCCTGGGCGGAACGCCTGCCGCGCGACAGTGACATCGGCGCGCAGCGCGGCACCAGCGATATGCGCCTTGCCGTGTTCAATTACCCGCTCAAAGGCTGGGTGGATTCCGTGGTCATGAACCTGTTGATGGGCCGCGCGGTTGAGGTCCAGCTGGAAGATTTCCAGAAAGTGTCCTACCAGCCGCTAGCCCAGATCTTTGCCGAGATCGCCCCAACCGAACGCCACCACGCGGCGCTGGCCGCGAAGGGTCTGGCGCGTATGGTTGAGGAGGGTAAATCGGACGAGATCGCAGCCTCGGCTGCCTATTGGTGGCCGCGTGTGTCCGCCAGCTTTGGCCCGACCAATGCCCCCCGCGCCGAGGCGTTGCAAGCCATGGGTCTGCGCCATCGCTCGGGCGCAGAGATGCGCAGCGACTGGGAAAACCGCGCGCGGACCGCCTTGCAAGAGCTGGGCATTCGCGCCCCGGCCTGATCCAAGCGCCGCTTCCTTTTGCAAAGGCCTGCCAGTTTGGCGGGCTCTTGCGCCGTTGTCCGATCGGTTGCCGGACAGGTGTGGGCCGCACCGCCCCAGAATACCCGGATCAGACTTTGTAATAGCTGCGATACCAGTCCACAAACGCCGCCACGCCGTCCTCGATGGAACAAGCGGGGCTGTAGCCGGTCAAGTCCTGCAACAGCGTCGCATCGGCCCAGGTTGCCGGTACATCACCGGGCTGCATTGGCAGCAGGTTGCGCTCGGCCTTCATGTCCAGCGCCTTTTCAATGGCGGCGATGAAATCGCCCAGCGGCACCGGATTGGAATTGCCGATATTCACCACGCGATAGGGCGCGACAGGCGACAGGCTGTCATGCGGTTTTGCCTCTGCATCGCGGGTTGGCACCGCATCCATCAGCAGCCGGATCGCCTGCACCAGATCGTCGATATAGGTGAAATCGCGCTGCATCTCGCCACGATTGTAGACGTCGATCGGCTTGCCTTCCAAAGTCGCCTTGGTGAATTTGAACAGCGCCATGTCGGGCCGTCCCCAGGGGCCGTAAACCGTAAAGAACCGGAACATGCTGATCGGCAGATCGAACAGGTGGGCATAGGAATGCGCCATGTTTTCGGTCGATTTCTTGGTCGCGGCGTAAAAGGACATCTGGTGATCGGCCTTCTGCACCTCGCGGTACGGCATGTCCGTGTTTGCGCCATAGGCCGACGAAGTCGAGGCCAGCAGCATGTGGCGTGGCGGATGGGCGCGCGCGGCCTCCAGCAATTCGAAGGTGCCGACAATGTTGCTTTCGAGGTAAGAGCGCGGATTGTCGATGGAATAGCGTACCCCGGCCTGCGCCGCGAGATGGATCACAAAATCGGGCTTGTGGGTTTCAAACAGCTGCATCAGCAGGCCCGGATCCTCGACCCGGCCGATCACCTCGGTAAAGGCGGGCTTGTCGCGCAGCTGGGCGTGGCGGGCCTCTTTCAACGCGACGTCGTAATAATCGGTCATGGCGTCCAGCCCGACCACGGCAAGGCCCTCATCCAACAGGCGCAGCGCCGCGTGATAGCCGATAAACCCGGCGGATCCGGTGATCAGAACGGTCTGCATACTGCGCCCCTTATGGCTGAAAAATCTGCCCTTGGTATTCCCGCGCGGCGCTTGGGTGTCAATCCCGCGGGGGGCGGGCCCGTATCGCCGCGATGATGGGAAAGGCGCAAATATCGGGATGCCGCCACACCCGATGCTGCAACGATAAAAAGGCCCGCACCAGAGGGGCGGGCCAAGTCAAAGAGGCCCAGGCAATTTTGCATCGCCTGGGTCAGGGATCAGTTCTGCAGATACACTTCCAGCGTATCGTCCAGCGCGTCTTTCCAAGGGGTGTGGTGCACAGGCGCCATGGTGCCGGTGATCACCGATTTGTAGGAATTGTTGCGGAAGGCCATGATGTCCTGGGCCTTGTGGTTCTTCCATTCAAAGAAGGCTTCGCAGGCGCCATCAATGTCAAAGCTGGGATAGTCGGTTTCGGCGACCAGTTCCTTGACGTAATCCGCCTGATAGCGAATCGCGTATTTGACATCATCTGATGCTTCTTCGCGCTCTTCGCGTTCTTTCACATCGGCCAGCAGCGCGGCTTTGTCCGTGGGGATCTCCAGCTTGCCCATGATCGCATCACGGACCCACCAGGCCTGCGCGTCGAACATGTTAAAGGTGAACCACTGGTCCTGCATACCCAGATAGAACATCTTGGGATTATGGGCAAAAACAACGCCCTTATACAGGTCAGCTGCCGCCAGGCGGTTTGCGGTTTTCAGGCGCAGATCGTCGGGCAGGAAGCTGAAGAAGTGCTTGTAGCCGGTGCACAGGATGATCGCGTCCACATCTTTGGTCGTGCCATCCGAGAAATACACGGTGTTGCCATCGACCTTTTCCATGGCCGGCTTTTCTTCCCAATTGTCGGGCCATTTAAAGCCCATGGGCGCCGAGCGATAGCAGCTGGTGACGGTTTTCGCGCCATATTTCCAGCACTGCGATCCGATGTCTTCGGCGGAATAGGACGAGCCGACAACCAGGATATCCTTGCCGCTAAATTCACGCGCGTCGCGGAAATCATGGGCGTGGACCAGGCGGCCGTTAAAGTTTTCGAAACCGGGGTAATAGGGCACATTCGGGGTCGAGAAGTGACCCGATGCGCAGATCACATGGTCGAAATCTTCTTTGTAGGTGCTGTCTTTTTCATGGTCATGCACGGTGACCGTAAAGTTGCCCTTGTCTTCGTTATACTCGACCCAGCGGATCGGCGAATTGAAACGGATCCACTTGCGCACATCGGCCTTCAGAACGCGGCCTTCGATGTAATCGAACAGGACGGCGCGGGGCGGGTAGGATGCGATCTGTTTGCCGAAATGTTCCTCAAAGGAATAATCCGCAAATTCCAGCCCTTCTTTGGGGCCGTTGGACCACAGATAGCGATACATCGAGCAGTGAACCGGTTCGCCGTTCTCGTCCAGACCGGTGCGCCAGGTGTAATTCCAAAGCCCGCCCCAGTTGCTTTGCTTTTCAAAGCAGACGATCTCAGGAATGTCTTCACCGTTGTTGGCAGCAGATTGAAAGGCGCGCAGTTGGGCCAGTCCCGACGGGCCAGCGCCGATGATGGCGATTCGCTTGTTGGACATGTAACCTCCCTAGGTTTGATATTGGTCCAAACCAATAAGTCTTTTTTGGTACTTTTGGTCTGGTCCAGTTAGGGTTCGCCGCCCCGATGATGTCAAGACAAAAGGCGTGTCCAGCTTGCAATTTACAGAAACAGGCCTGAAACTGGTCTTCTGTTGAGCAAAGCACAGGCAGGGAAGACCGCTATGGTGAATTCAAGTTTCGCACATCGACTGGCGGTCAACAGCGCCATGCCCAAACTGACTGTGGGGATGGCGGAAACCGTGAATATCGGGTTTCTCGGCCCGCTCAGCGGCCCTGTCGAAAGCTGGGGTCTGCCAGGATTGAACGGATGCCGAATCTGGGAAGACTGGCTGAATCGGGTTGGCGGGCTGCTGATCAATGGCCGTCGCTACCCCGTGCGCATCCATGCGTTTGACTGCGGCTATGACCCGGATCTGGCGATGGAGGGTGCCCGCTATCTGGTCCATACCCATGATGTGAAACTGCTGCTTATGCTGGGCGGGGATACCTACACGCCGGTGCGGGATTTTCTGACGCGGCACAAGGTGTTAACCTCGACCCTGCTGCCCAGCGACCTGTCCCCGGACACCCCGTATCTGATTGCGCCCAGCGAATTGCACCCGATCTTTAACGTCACTGGGGTGGAATGGATTGCCCGCAACGATCCCGATGTGAAAACCGTTTCGATCTGCAGTCAGACCGACGCGCTTGGCCTGCCGTCGCTGGCAACCTATCGGGCGGCATTCCGTGCCGCTGGGATCGACATTGTCGAAGAACAGAGATACGCGCCCGACTCCACTGACCCGGCCCCGATCGTGGATAAAATGCTGGCGGCGCAGCCGGATCTGCTGTGCTGGTGTACCGCCACCACGCCGATGGTTCACGCCATGACGGAATATGCTTTTGCCAAAGGGTACAAAGGCCGGATCATTTCCTGCTCACTGGACAATTATCAGCGCCTGCTGGACCGGACCTCGCGCGAATTTCTAGAAGGTCTGGTGTTTCAGTTCCCGGATTTTGACGATCCGATGCTGCGCCAAAAGGCGTTCTTTTTCAATCAACCTCATGTTTTCTTTAACGAATATAACCGTCGCTTTCCCGATAGCTGGAGCTCGGTCAGTTGGGAATATGTGGCGATTCTTGAAATCTGGCACGCGGCGGTGGAAAAGGCGGGCGGCGTCTGGCCGGTCTCTGTTCTGGCGGCGATGAAGCAGCTGGGCCATGTCACCCACGCATTTGGACCCGCGCAATGGTGGGGCGAAGAAATGTTTGGCATCGACAATGCGCTGGTCGGGGACTGGCCTGTGGTGGAAATGCGCAAAGGCAAGGCCCGCATCGCCGAGTTTGGCTCTATTCCCGATTGGCTGGAGCGCCATGGCGACATCCTGCGCGAAGAAATGTCCGCGCTGGGGCAGCTGTGGGAACAAAGATTGATGAGCAGCGAACCGCAATCCATGCCTCTGACGGCGCGGGGCGGGGTGTGACCTGGGGTCAGCCGTCCTGCAGCAGCAGCTTTTGCTCTTCGGTCAGGTGGAGTTTGATAAATTCCACAGCGGTTTCCACATCGCGCGACGCAATGGCGTTGAACAACGTATTATACCGCTTTTGATATTCCTGAATGCGCATCGGCGTCAGCAGACGGCGCAGCAACGTGGTGCGAAAGCTTTGCCGGCTGGCGTCCAGCGCCAGAGAATAGCACGAGGCCAGCAGCCGGTTGCCCGTTCCCTGAGCAATCTTGCGCAGCAATTCCTCTTCGAGCCGGATAAATTCGTTGATGTCGGTGCGCACGCCTTCCAGCCTTGACAGGATGCCGTCCAGATCCTCGATCATGCGGGGGGGCATGTTGATCACGGCCAGCCGCACCATTTCCGGTTCCAGAATGCCACGCACAACCAGATGGTCCAGCGGGCTGGTTTCTGCGGCGACGGAATCCAGGGCGGGGCTGTGTTCATTTTCGGAGTGAAACGTCACAAAACTGCCCGAGCCCGCACGGCGGCGAATGATTTTCCGGCTTTCCAGCACATCCAGCGCCTCGCGCACGGTGTTGCGGGCCACACCCAGATCCGAGGCCAGCGTCCGTTCCGACGGCAGCCGCGTCCCGTTGGGGTATTCCTTGGATTTGATGCGCGCATAGAGCGTGTCGATCACCACCTGAACCGTGGCGCCGATGGAATGCTCTTGTAGGGCCATAACCTTGTCTCCTGCTTGCACCATACTGCCCCTCAGACCGCGTTCAGCCCGAGTCATCCTGCGCTGGTTCTTTTATGTGATCCAGCCGGTGAAGTGCAAATTTCACCGTGATTTTCCGCGAAAAACCCGGTTTTTTGGTCCAGTGCGGGGCAGGCGGGCCGATTTTTTTCCATTTTGGGCCAATCTGGTTTAAATCATTGATCCAGTTCTCATATTTTTGCACAAATTGCGAGCGTCAAACCCTCTTTGGGGCCAGATTCCTCGGTGTTGGAGTGGCAGGAAAGAAAATTTCTTGGCGAGAATACAATGCTCTGCTAGCGTTGATCCGAAATCAGACCAATTTTGCTAACTGGTGTCCTTTTGGTTCACTTCAACCAAGGCCGGAAATGCTTGGCTGATTTTGCAAATGTCGCAATCCGCGTCGCGGGTGGCGCATCCGAGACATGACACCTCAAACAGGGAGGACACAAAAATGCTTTCAAAAATGTCCAAGGGTGGCTTTACGCGTCGTGCGTTTCTCAAAACAACCGCTGTCACGGCAGCCAGCGCAGGCCTGCCCGGTGCTGCACTTGCCGCTGACAAAACCATCAAAATCGGCTTTCTTGCGCCGCTGACCGGGGCCGTTGCGGCCTGGGGCAAACCTGGCCTGGATGGCTGTGAAATCTGGGCCGAGCGCGTGAACGCCGCTGGTGGGATCAAACTGGCCGATGGCAATTACAAGGTCGAATTCGTGTCCTATGACAACGAATATGATCCGGGCAAGGCGCGCACCGGCGCGACCAAGCTGATCCGCGAGGATGGCGTCAGCTTTATCATGATGCTGGGTGGGGACACCTGGCCGGGCGTGCAGCCGGTGGCGAACAAGACCGGGATGCTGTTCTCGACTCTGCTGCCCAGCGACCTGTCGCCGGACACCGAAACCCTGATCGCCCCCGCCGAAGTGCATCCGATCTACAATGTCACCGCGGTCGAGTGGCTGGCCGAAAACAAACCCGAGCTGAAGACCGCCGTGATGTGCGCGCAGGACGACGCGCTGGGTCTGCCTTCGGTTGCAACCTATCTGGCCGCGTTCGAGGCCGCTGGCATCGAGATGCTGGACGACCCGCTGCTGTTTGACCCGGCCACGACCGACTTTGCGCCGGTTGTGACCCGTCTGCTGTCCAAGAACCCGCAGATCGTCTGCCTGGACACCTGCTATTCCGACTATGTGCACCCGATCGCGGAACAGCTGTTCCAGCAGGGCTTTACCGGTCAGATCATCAGCTGTACCGCGGATTTCTACGATCAGATGATTTCCAAGACCTCCAAGGAGTTCATGGAAGGGATGCTGTTCCAGTTCCCGGATTTCGACGACCCGGCTCTGAATGGCGACAACATCAATTTCGACGACCCGAACGGGTTCTACGCGGAATATAACAAGCGTCATCCGGGCCAGTGGGGCGCGGTCAGCTGGGAATATGCCTCGATCATGGATCTGTGGAAGGCCGCGGCGGAAAAGGCCGGGTCGGCCGATCCCGATGCGGTGGCCGCAGCGATGAAATCCGATGGCACCGGCGCACATGCCTTTGGCGACGCGAAATGGTGGGGCAAAGAGCTGTTTGGGATCGACAATGCGCTGGTCGGCGACTGGCCTGTGGTTGCGATCGAGGATGGCAAAGCCACGATTAAGGGCTTCCGCAGCATTCCCGACTGGTATGACAAACATGGCGATCTGCTGATCAAGCACATGATGGCCTATGACCAGATGTGGGATCAGCGCGGCTGATCACGCCTAGACACACGCAGAAAATCGCCTGGCGCGGGGCATATGTCCCGCGCCAACAGGAAACGTGCATCTGAAAGAATAACAAATGCTGGAACTTCTGGCGCAAACCGGGCTGAACGCCGTCTACGCCGCGAGCTATATCTCGCTGGTGGCGGTGGGTCTGGTGCTGATCTTTGGTGTCATGGGGGTGGTGAACTTTGCCCATGGCGAGCTTTTCATGGCGGGGGCTTATTGCATCGTGGCGCTATATGCCGACATGCACCTGCCGTTTTTCGTGGCGGTGGCCGTGGGGCTGATCTTTGTCGGGTTGCTCGGCATATTGATGGAAAAGACCCTGTTCCGACCGCTTAAGGACAATCCGCTGGGGGGGCTTGTGGCCTCGATCGGCTTTCTGATGATCCTGCAGGCGCTGGCCGTGCTGGGCTTTGGCGTGCGGATGGAACATATCCCGCCTGTCACCCAAGAGGTCATCACCTTTAGCGACAAGGTGCGTCTGCCGGTGGCCCGTCTGTATGTGATCGTGGCGGCAATCGTGTTCCTGTCTGCGCTGTGGTATTTCCTGAAACGGACCAAGTTCGGCTGGGCGCTGCGCGCGTCGGCTCAGGATCCGCAGGCGGCCGAGCTGCAGGGGATTTCGATCACCCAGACCGCACGGATCGCCATGTTCATCGGCGCGGGCCTTGCCGGTCTGGCCGGGGCGCTGACCGCGCCGCTGGTTTCGGTGAACCCGCATATGGGCCATTCGGTGATTGTCACCGCCTTTATCGTGATCATCGTGGGTGGGGTCGGCAGCCTGGAAGGCGCCATCGTTGCCTCTGTTGCCTATGCCATCGTGCATACTTTTGTGACCACGTTCTATGACGGTGTTCTGGCGGATATTGTTGGTCTGTCGCTCATGCTGCTGGTGCTGATCGTAAAGCCCACCGGCCTGTTTGGGAGTGTCGACCGTGCCTAAATTCCTGATCTGGCCGCTGGCCATTGTCGCGCTGATCGCGCTGCCCCACGGGCTGAGCTTTTCGCAGCAGGAGATCCTGGTCTTTCTGACGATCAACGTGCTGCTTGTCACATCCTACCGGCTGCTGACCCTGACCGGGGAATGGTCGCTGGGCCATGTGGTGATCATGGGGGTGGGGGCCTATGCCTCGGCTCTGATGACCAAGAAACTGGGGGTCTATGTGCCGATCTCCATGCTGCTGGGCGGGATTGTGGCCGCGCTGGTGGCGGTGCTGCTCAGCTTCCCTTTGTTCCGTATGAAAGGGTTCTACTTTCTGATCGGCAGCTTTGCCTCGGCGGAAATCATCCGCCTGCTGTGGAAGCGGTTCCGCGACCCGTTCGGTGGCGCCAAAGGCATCAAGGGGATCGACCCGATGCCCGACTTTTCCATCGGCTTCTACCAGTTCGATTTCTTTGAACCGGTCAGCTACTACTATTTCGCTGGCTTCGTCGTGGCGATCTGCCTGTGGATCCTGTGGCGCATCGAGAAAAGCCCCGTTGGCCTGACCTTCCACGCTGTACACTGGCAGGACAAGCTGGCCGAGGCGTCTGGCGTCAACCTGCGCGCCTATCGCACGCTGGCCTTTGCTGTGGCCTCTGGCTTTGCCGGGATCGGCGGCGCGCTGCTGGCGCATTATGTGGGCACGATCAACCCCAACAGCTTTGACATCGAAGTGATGGTGTTCGTGCTGACCTGGGCAATCGTGGGGGGCACCGGCACGTTCTATGGTCCGATCCTGGGCTGTGTCGTGCTGACCGTGCTGAACGAAATCGTCCTGCGCGAGCTGGGCTTTGAACAGATGCGTCCGCTGATTTACGGCGCGATCCTGATCCTGTCGATCCTGTTCCTGCCCAATGGTCTGGAAAGCATCGTGCAGAAATTCACCAGGAAGGAGGCCGCGAAATGACCAATTTCCTAGAGGTCAAAAACCTGACCATGCAGTTTGGCGGTCTGACCGCTGTCGACAATCTGAGCTTTAAGGTCGAGCATGGCACAATCCATGGGCTGATCGGCCCGAACGGGGCAGGCAAGACCACGACCTTTAACATGATCTCGGGGTTCTATACCCCGACCAAAGGTCAGGTTCTGCTGCGTGGCGAGGATATTTCAGGGCTGAAAATGTACGAGGTCGCCCGGCGCGGCGTGGTGCGCACCTTTCAGCACTCGACCCTGTTTGCCGAACTGACCGTGTTGGAAAACGCATTGGTGGGCACGCATATGCCGTTCCGTCCCAATATCTTTGCTGCGATCATCGGCTGGGACAAAGAGGACCGGCGCGGGGCCGAAGCCCGTGCCCGCGAGGCGCTGGAATTCTTTGGTCTGGATGATCTGCTTGATGAACGGGCGGGGGATCTGTCCCACGGGCACCAGCGCGCATTGGGGATGGCCGTGGCCTATGCCAGCCACCCGGATGTGATCCTGCTGGACGAACCGTTCACCGGGATGAACCCCGAGGAAACGCGCCAGATGATGGACCTGATGAACCGGCTCAAGGCGGATGGCATGACCATACTCTTGGTGGAACATGACATGCAGGCCATCATGGGCCTGTGCGATCAGATCACCTGCATGAGCTTTGGCAAATTCCTCGCCGAAGGCGGCCCGCAGGAAATCCGCCATCACCCCGCCGTGATTGAAGCCTATCTGGGAGGCGCCCGCCATGTTGCTTGAGATGAAGGGCATCGCCGCGAATTACGGCAAGATCAACGCGATTCGCGATATTTCCATTCAGGTGCCCGAGGGCAAGATCGTCACCATCATCGGCGGCAATGGCGCGGGCAAGACCACGACCCTGCGCGCCATGTCCGGGATGCTGCCGATCACCCAGGGGGAAATCACCTTTGAGGGCAAACGCATCGACGGGCTGCCTGCCAACAAGGTCGTCGCCCATGGCATCGCCCATGTGCCCGAAGGCCGGCGGATCTTTCCCGACATGACAGTCGAGGAAAACCTGCGCACGGGCGCGTTTCTGCGCAAGGACAAGCAAGGCGTCGAAGACGATCTGCAGGATGTGTTCAAACGCTTCCCGCGCCTTCTGGAACGTCGCACGCAGCGGGCCCAGACCATGTCCGGCGGGGAACAGCAGATGCTGGCCATCGGGCGCGCCCTGATGTCGAAACCCCGGCTGTTGCTGATGGACGAACCCTCGATGGGGCTGGCCCCCGTGATTGTCGAGGAAATCGCCCAGATTGTCGAAGAGATCAACGCCAACGGCCTGTCCGTGGTGCTGGTCGAACAGAATGCCGAACTGGCGCTGGAACTGGCGGATCATGCCTATGTTCTGGAAACCGGAAATCTAGCCCTGGAGGGACCCGCACATGAGCTACATGACAATGAACATGTCCGCGCCGCGTATCTGGGGCTTTGACCGCGACGACACGGAGCTGCGTGTCGCCAAGGACAGCGGTTGGCGGCGCTCTGATCTGGTCTGGGAACGGCTGATGGAGGCAGGGAACGCTGCGCTTTGTGCCAAGGATCTGACGCGGGCCCGCCGCCTGTTCCGGCAGGCCGACCTGATTTGCGGACTTGCCTTTGCCGGGGATGACCCAAGGCGCGCAGCAACCCTGGCCAGCCGAGCCGCCCTGCTGGTGCAGAACGGGCGTCTGGTTCAGGCCGAACGCCTGCAACGCCGGGCTCTGCAGATCTGGCAGCACTCCAACGCCTATATTGAACGGATGGAGATCCGCCCGCGCGCGCGCTCTTCGCTGTTTCATCTGCGCATGGAGGCCCGTCACCGTGACACCTATCACGACAATATGCGCCACCGTCTGCGCCTGATTGCAGGCGAAACGCAGGCCACATTGCGCGGGTTGACCGCCGCAGGGCAGGGGCATCGTCATTTCAGTCGCTGGAACGGCGAAAAGCCGTCCGTGCATGATGACACGCGCAAGATCCTGGCGGCCTGCCTGCTGATGCCTGACGGCTGATTTCGGTCAGATTCCCTATTGACGAGACCTGGATCGCGCGGCATTGCCGCGCGTCTTGTCGTTGCTGTGACTGATCTGATTTTCCGATAGTGAACAGCCCCCGCGCCAAGTCCGAAAATCGCGAAAACCGAGTCAAAAAAACCGATTTTCGATGTTGACCCACATGAAAATATGTTGACCATAAAGAAAACCCGATAGGAAAAGAATCCAGTATGTCACTCGATGAACCCAAAGGTGTTTGGAAATCTGGTCGCGGTCGTGGGCGTGTGCGTCCTAAGGGTCGCCAGTATGAGGATTTTGCGCTTGCGGAAGTGCGTGCGCTGCTTGGCGATCGGCCGCGTCGCCGTGATCTTCTGATTGAATTTCTGCACCTGATCCAGGACGCGCATGGTCATCTGTCTGCGGCGCATCTGCGGGCTTTGGCCGAAGAAATGCACATTTCCATGGCCGAGATTCAGGAAGTCGCAAGCTTTTACGCGCATTTTGACATCGTGAAGGAGGGCGAGACCCCGCCCCCCGCACTGACCATCCGCGTCTGCGATTCGCTCAGCTGTGAACTGGCCGGGGCCGAGCAGTT
>JAOASD010000001.1 GCA_025210265.1 Pelagimonas sp. | reverse complement strand
TGCCCAGCTGGCCCCGACAACCGAACAGCATATGCTGCGCCGCGAAGGCTATGGCCAGTTGCTGGCGCGCGGCTTTGTCATCACGCCAGCCGACACCCATTACACCCGCCGCATCAACGCGGTCAGCGTACCGTTTTACGCGGGGGAATACGGGGCACCTGTAGCCTTTACCTGTGGCGCGCTCCCGACCGGGCTTAGCGTGGACCGCATGGAACAAGAAGTCGGACCAGCGCTGCGGGATCTGGTCCGGGATCTGGAATTACGCATGGGGCGCGCGCCATCGCTGGCGCGACGCGACTAGATTACGAAGAAAGGACATTCCATGACGGAAGTTGTCACAACCGAGGTGATCGACGGTATCGCCTTGATCACCATCAATAATCCCCCTGTAAACGCGCTGTCTCAGGCGGTGCGGCAGGGTATTCAAGATGCGGTGATCGCCAGCGAAGCAGATGACGCCGTGCAGGCCATTGTCATTCTGGGGCAGGGCCGCGCCTTTATCGCCGGGGCCGATATCAAAGAATTCGGCAAACCGCTGATGGAACCAAACCTGCCCGATCTATGCACCCGGATCGAAGCCAGCCCCAAACCGCTGGTGGCCTCCATGCATGGGGTATCGCTGGGCGGCGGGCTGGAAATCGCTCTGGGCTGCCATTACCGCGTGGCCACACCCGATGCGCGCGTGGGCCTGCCCGAAGTACATCTGGGGCTGATCCCCGGTGCGGGCGGCACACAACGTCTGTCACGGCTGGTAGGGTCAGAGGTGGCCATCGAAGCCATTTCAAGCGGGCGCCACATCAAAGCCAGCGAAGCGCTGAGTCTGGGCATCATTGACGACATCGCCCAAGGCGACCCCCGCGAAAACGGCCTGGCCTTTGCGCGCAAACTGCTCTCAGACGGCAAATCACGCCGCGCAGTCAGCGAACTGCCTGCTCCCAAAGCCATCGACTGGGACGCCTCTTACAATGCTCTGCTGAAAAAGGGTCGCGGTCAGCTGTCGCCCGCCTATGCGGTGCGCGGTGTGCAGGCCGCTTCGGAACGGCCCTTTGCCGAGGGCATCAAGGAAGAACGCCGCCTGTTCACCGAACTGATGCAGACCGACCAGCGTCAGGGCATGATCCATACGTTTTTCTCGGAACGCGCAGTGTCAAACCTGCCAGAGCTAAAAGGTGTTTCCCCCCGCGCGCTGGATAGCATCGGTGTGATCGGTGGCGGCACCATGGGCGCTGGCATTGCCACAGCCGCTTTGCTGGCCGGGCTGCCCGTGACCCTGCTTGAAATGTCCCCAGAGGCCGCCGAGGCCGCAAAAGGGCGTATCGAAGGCAACCTGCAAGGCGCATTGAAACGCGGCAAGATCTCTCAGGATCAGTTCACCACCCTCACCGAAACGGCGCTGACACCAGCCACGGATTACAGCGCCCTGGCGCAGGTGGATCTGGTGATCGAAGCCGTCTTCGAAGACATGCGCGTCAAAAAAGAGGTCTTTGGCAAACTGGATGCCATCTGCAAACCCGGTGCCATTCTGGCGTCGAACACCTCATATCTGGATGTGAATGAAATCGCCGCCGCCACCTCGCGCCCTCAGGATGTGATTGGCCTGCACTTCTTTTCACCCGCCCATGTGATGAAGCTGCTGGAAATCGTCGTGCCGGATCAGACCGCGCCGGATGTTGTCGCCACCGGCTTTGCGCTGGGGAAAGCGCTGAAAAAGATCAGCGTGCGTTCGGGTGTCTGTGACGGGTTTATCGGCAACCGCATTCTGTCCACCTATCGCGCCGCTGCGGATCACATGGTGCTGGATGGGGCCAGCCCGTTTGACATCGACACCGCCGTCACTGGCTTTGGCTTTCCCATGGGGCCATTTGCCGTTTCTGATCTGGCCGGGCTGGATATCGGCTGGGCCGTGCGCAAACGCAAACGCGCTGAAGGGCTGCCCAAGGGCGCGCGCGATACCGAATATGCCGACAAGCTGTGCGAAGCCGGGCATTTTGGCCAGAAAACCGGCACCGGCTATTACATCTATGAAAAGGGCAAGCGCGGCGGCACCCCAAACCCAGCCGTGACCGAACTGATCGCAGCCGAGCGGCAGGAAAAAGGCCTGACCCCGCGCAGCTTTGACGCCGCAGAAATCATGCGCCGCTATATGGCTGCAATGGTCAATGAGGCCGCAAAGATCGTCGGCGAGGGCATCGCCCGCCGCCCACTTGATGTGGATATGGTGCTGCTCTTTGGCTACGGCTTTCCCCGTTATCGCGGTGGCCCGCTGAAATGGGCCGATCTGCAGGGGCTGCCCAAGATCCTGCAGGATCTTGAGGATCTGGCACAGGAAAACCCGCATTTCTGGGAACCCGCCCCGCTGCTGAAACAGCTGGTCGCCGAAGGGCGCAGCTTTGACGATCTCAACAAGGAGGCCTGAGTGATGGATCAAGCCGTCATCGTTTCCGCCGCGCGCACCGGCCTGGCCAAGGCCTTTCGCGGGTCGTTCAACAACACTCATGGGGCCAGCATGGGCGGACACGTGGTGCAACATGCCGTGGCCCGCGCCGGGATTGACCCAGACAGCGTCGAAGACTGCATCATGGGCTGTGGCTTTCCGCAGACCGCCACGGGCCACAACATCGCCCGCCAGATCGCCCTGCGCGCCGGACTGCCCAACACCACATCAGGCATGACAGTGAACCGCTTTTGTTCATCTGGTCTGCAATCCATCGCCATGGCCGCGCAGGCCGTCAAAGCCGATGGCTCCGGCCCCATTGTGGCGGGCGGTCTGGAAAGCATCTCGCTGGTGCAGCCCACCAATACACAGGTGCGCGATCCCTGGATGGAAGCGCATATGCCTGACATCTACATGACGATGATCGAAACCGCCGATATCGTTGCAAAACGATATGACGTCAGCCGGGATGCACAGGATGAATACGGGTTGCGTTCGCAGCAACGCATTGCCGCCGCACAGGAAAACGGCCTGTTTGCCGATGAAATCGTGCCGATGGAAACGGTCATGCAGGTCAAAGACAAGGAAACCGGCGAGGTATCGGAACGCGCCGTCACGGTCACCCGCGATGAATGCAATCGCCCGAACACCACGCTGGACAGCCTTCAGGGGCTCGATCCCGTGCGCGAAGGCGGCTTTATCACCGCCGGGAATGCCTCGCAGCTGTCAGATGGGGCGGCAGCCGTGGTTGTCATGTCGGAAAGCGACGCGGCCAGACAGGGGCTGAGCCCCATGGGGGCCTTCAAAGGCTTTGCCGTGGCAGGTTGCGCGCCTGACGAAATGGGCATCGGCCCGGTCTTTGCCGTGCCCCGCCTGCTGGAACGCCACGGGCTGACAGTGCAGGATATCGACCTGTGGGAATTGAACGAAGCCTTTGCCAGTCAGGCGCTCTATTGCCGCGACAGGCTTGGGATTGATCCCGACATCTACAACGTCAATGGCGGCTCTATCGCGATTGGCCACCCCTTTGGCATGACCGGCGCGCGCATGGTTGGCCATATCCTGCGCGAAGGCAAACGCCGCGGCGCGAAACTGGGTGTTGTCTCTATGTGTATCGGTGGCGGGATGGGCGCAGCCGGTCTCGTAGAAATTTACTAAAGAAAGGATCGGATATGGATCTTGCCTATACCGAACAGGAAATGGCCTTTCGCGCCGAAGTGCGTGCCTTTCTTGAGGAAAAGCTGGACAAAACCGTTTCGGAAAAAGTGCGTCTGGGCAAAGAGCTGACCAAAGCCGATATGGAAGCCTGGCACGCCGCCCTGCAAGAACGCGGCTGGCTGGCGCAGAACTGGCCGCAAGAGTTCGGCGGCGCAGAATGGAGCGCGGTTCAGCGCAACATCTACGAAGAAGAAGCCGCCCGCGCCCATGCGCCCCGTATCGTGCCCTTTGGCCTGTCGATGCTGGCCCCGGTGCTGATGACCTTTGGC
>JAOASD010000008.1 GCA_025210265.1 Pelagimonas sp. | reverse complement strand
GATCACCTTGCCGCCCGAACCGATCACTTCGCGGATCTTGTCTGTCGGGATGTTCATGGTCTCGATGCGCGGGGCGTGGACGCTGAAATCACCGGCTTCGGTCATGGATTTCGCCATTTCGCCGCGGATGTGCAGACGGCCTTCCTTGGCCTGGGCCAGGGCGGTTTTCATGATCTCGGGCGTGATGCCTGCGACCTTGATGTCCATCTGCAGCGAGGTAATGCCGTTTTCGGTCCCCGCCACTTTGAAGTCCATGTCGCCCAGGTGATCTTCGTCACCCAGAATGTCGGTCAGAACCGCGTAATCGCCGTCCTCTTCCAGCACGAGGCCCATGGCCACACCGGCGACCGGCGCTTTCAGCGGCACACCTGCATCCATCATGGACAGCGAGCCACCACAGACCGAAGCCATGGAGGACGAGCCGTTGGATTCGGTGATTTCCGACACCAGACGCAGCGTGTAGGGGAAGTCGGTTGCCGAGGGCAGAACCGCCTGCAGCGCGCGCCATGCCAGCTTGCCGTGACCGATTTCACGACGACCCGGAGAGCCCACGCGGCCCACTTCACCAACCGAATAGGGCGGGAAGTTGTAGTGCAGCATGAAGTTGGATTTGAAGTTGCCGTGCAGGGCGTCGATGAACTGTTCGTCATCGCCGGTGCCCAGCGTGGTCACAACCAACCCTTGGGTTTCGCCACGGGTGAACAGGGCCGACCCGTGGGTCCGCGGCAGCAGGCCGGTTTCGCACACGATCGGGCGGACCTGATCCAGCGCACGACCGTCGATGCGGCGCTTGTTCTTGACCACGTCGGACCGCAGCACCACGGATTCCAGCTTTTTCAGCGCGGAGCCCAGGTTCGCATCGGCCAGCTGCTCTTCGCTCAGAGCGGCCTGGATGGCCTCTTTGGTGGCGGCAACAGCGGCGACGCGCTCTTGCTTGTCAGAGGTGGCATAGGCCGCTTTCATCTGCTCTTCGCCAGCGGCCTTCACAGCCTCATACAGCTCGGAGTAGTCGGGCGCGACGAAATCGAAGGGCTCTTTGGCGCTCTCTTCGGCCAGGTCAATGATCAGGTCGATCACCGGCTGGATCTGCTCATGCGCGAACAGAACCGCGCCCAGCATTTCGTCTTCGGTCAGTTCATAGGCCTCGGATTCGACCATCATGACCGCGTCTTTGGTACCGGCAACAATCAGGTCGAGGCGCTGCTCGGGGTTGTTGCGCAGATCCTGCATGTCGTCGACAGTCGGGTTCAGGACATATTCGCCATCTTCGAAACCAACGCGCGCACCGGCGATCGGGCCGCGGAACGGCGCGCCGGAAATGGTCAGCGCGGCAGAGGCAGCGATCATTGCAACCACGTCAGGGTCATTGACCAGATCGTGGCTCAGCACGGTGCACATGACCAGAACTTCGTTTTTGAAGCCGGGCACGAACAGCGGGCGGATCGGGCGGTCGATCAGGCGGGCGGTCAGCGTTTCCTTTTCGGTCGGACGCGCTTCACGCTTAAAGAAGCCACCGGGCACCTTGCCCGCGGCATAGTATTTTTCCTGGTAATGCACGGTGAGCGGGAAGAAATCCTGGCCCTCACGCGGCTGTTTGGCGAATGTCACGTTGGCCATGACCGAGGTTTCGCCCAGGGTGGCGATCACGGTGCCGTCGGCCTGACGGGCAACCTTGCCCGTTTCCAGTGTGAGCGTCTCTTCGCCCCACTGCATGCTCTTCTTTACTTCGTTGAACATCATGTATCCTCTTGGAGGCGCTCCGGGCCCTCCCGGTCCTCCGATTGATTGGCGGCCCCATTGCCGCCGCCCCCTTCATCATGCCATGCGCCGGGGACAAAGCGTCACGTCTCAGATGTTCGCGCCATACATGTTTTTGCGTCATTTGCAAAGCAATGTTCGCGCAAAGGACAGATCCGGCGGCCCCCTGCCCAGAGTTTTCTGAGCGAAAGAAATTCTTAAGCAATTTACCCCATTCTACTGAAAAGGCATGGGGATGTGCCATCTGAACCCGAACCATCGCAACCCTATGGGCCTGCGAAACGAATGCGCCGCGCCAAGGGCACGGCCCGTTTCACAAAGGTGTCAGAAGAATTTCCTTGCCCTGTTGCGACCTTGGGTTAGGCTGAAATGAACTGTTATTTATAACAGTCTTCCATACAGGCATTTGGGAGGAGCAGAATGCTGAAAACCAAAAGCTTCGGCAAGATCTCTTTGGAAGAGGGCCGGGCGATCCTGCGAGACAGCGCAGACCGCGAAATCACACTCGACCTGATTGAAATTGCGCATGATGCGGACAAGCTTGCCGCGACCAGCGCCTTTCTGGATGGGCTTCGAACGCATATGGATACAATCCATAACGGATTTATGGCCCATTATGCGCGCATCGCGTCCTTTGTGCCGGAATGGCTGTTCGACGAGGCACCGGAGCTGTGGAAACAAATGTTTCCCAACCGCCCCGAACCCGGCACAGTCAAACCGGATCAGATCTGGCAAGCACTGGAGCTGGCAGAAATCTGGGTTGATCAATCCGGGCAACTGACGTTGGGTTTCCCGTTCCGCGACCAAAACCTGGATTTTCGCCTGACTGCGCAAATGTCGCTGACGGGCCAGCTGGGCGATCTGCGCTTCGCCAGTTAAGGCCGCACCAGCCACCCCAAAGTGTAACATGCCCGACACCCCTAAACGGGCAAACAATCATCCCAACAACAAAAAACGCCCGCCTGATGCCAGGCGGGCGTTCTGTCCCTCGCTTCCGGGACCGCGCTTATTAGCGGCGGATGCCCAGACGCTTGATCAGGTCCTGGTAGCGCGCTTCTTCTTTGCCCTTCAGGTAGTCCAGCAGCTTACGGCGCTGAGCAACCAGTTTCAGAAGACCACGACGGGAGTGGTTGTCCTTCTTGTGGGTTTTGAAGTGCTCGGTCAGGGTTTTGATCCGGCTGGTCAGGATGGCCACCTGGACTTCCGGCGAACCGGTGTCACCTTCTTTGGTGGCGAATTCTTTCATCAGACGATTTTTTTCTTCTGCAGTGATCGACATCGGGGTCTCCTTTTCAGATCAAAGGGTTATGGCACAAGCCGGGATGTCGTCCAGCAAGGCCCGTGGAGGTTCCGCCAAAGCGGATGTGTGCGCATAGACGATTCCCATGCGTATTGCCAGTGAAAACACTATGGAATTGCCGTTAAGCGGGACCGCTGACCTGATTGGCCACGCTCTCGCCCACCAGGACCAATGACTCTTCTGCTGGGGCATCTTCGGTTGGCAGCACGCTGAGCACAACCCCGTCCAGCACGATTTCAGTCATGGCCGGGTCCGCATCACTGACACGGATTTCCAGATCAGGGTCTGCATCAGGATCGCTGTCATCATAGACAATCATGATCTGATCCTCAGCCGCATCAAAATCCATCAGCTGTGCCGCGGCCCCGCCAGCGCCCATCCAATCGCCCAATTGGAACAGATCCGCACCTTCGCCGCCCGAGGCAACATCCCCTGCGCCAACTTCGATCGTATCGTCACCATCGCCGCCATTCAGGTAATCCAGCGCATCCCGGTCGATGCCAGAATCGTCGCGCTCCACACCCGAGACCAGGTCATCCCCCCAGCCCGCAAACAGGGTATCGCTGCCGTAACCGCCGCGCAGCTCATCCGCGCCCTCGCGCCCATGCAGCGCGTCATTCCCGGTGCCGCCGTGCAAATCGTCATCGCCAAGGCCGCCCTGCAATTCATCATTGCCCCCGCCCCCCAGCAGCTGATCATTGCCGGCATGGCCAAACAGCGCATCATCATCGGCACCGCCCAGGATCAGGTCATGTTCCGACTGCCCATGCAGCGAGTCATTGCCCGGACCACCATCCAGCGTATCATTTCCGGCACCGCCGCGCAGGTCATCATCCCCCTGCCCCCCAGAGATCAGATCGCCCCCGCCGCGCCCATGCAGCCGATCCGCGGCATCTGAGCCTGACAGACGATCATACCCATCGCCCCCTTCGGCGGTGATCCCCGGCTGATTGATCAACCCAACTTCGGAAAAAGGCGACGCCCCGCTGGCACCATCCCCAGTGACAGACTGGTCCACAGGGTCATTGCCCTGTTCACCCTCATCTTCAGGCAGCACAGAGGGTTCTGCATCCGGGTCGGAAAAGAAATCGGGTTCTTCGATCACCACATAGGGATCGGGCTCCGGGTCGCCATTGGCCGAAGGTTCCTCCAGCGGGGCATCGCCCGGCGGGGTCTGATCATCTGGTACAGGTGCGTCCTCCACCGGATCGGTGGCAGAGGGTTCCTCCAGCGGAGGCGGCACATCATCAGGCGTATCCGAGGGTTCGGATGGCGGGGTATCTGGATCAGGCTGCAGATCCTCATCCAGCACGCTGGGTTCGCCGCTGGGGTCCACAGCCCCTGTATCGCCCCCGACATCGCCGGCATCAGGATCGTAAGAGGGTTCTTGCAGTTCCGCCGCGCTTGGCCCATCGCTGGCCGAGGACGTCAGCGACAGCTGCGCATCGCCCTCTGCATCATCAGCAGGGTCTGCATCATCGGGAAACAGGTAATCGGAGAGGCCATCACCTCTGCCCTCGGCCTCGCCCGTGGTCTCACCACCGGCAGACCCGTCCGCAGTCAGGTCATCTTCGCTCTCATCATCGGCCATGGGGGTGCTGATAAAGGCAACAGAGCCCAGCACCATCATGCCCATAAGACCGGCCAAAAACATCATGGTCCAAACCCTCACAAGGCACCAAGGGCAGTATCCCAGACCCCCGCCCCGCAATCAACGGATTTTGCCTCTCAGAGTTAACGATGGGCTGAAATGCCCCAGCACCGCGTGGATGTCAGCGCGCCGGTTCAATTTCCTCAATGATGCGCACAGCCAGATCACCCAGGATCGGCACGAACTCTACCTGTGCCAGCAGCAGCACCAGCACAGAGACCAGCGCCGTGGCCCCAATCGCCGTGCCAAGCCCCAGAAACAGCCCGCGCAGAAAGAACATGCCCGCCAGACCCAGAAAGGAATTTTGCGCCCGGACAAAGCGGTTTTCATTCAGCCGCGCGACTTCCTGCGTCAGTTGGTCCAGCTGCGCCTGCAGATCGGGATCAGGCTGCGTCATGGCGGGCCTCCTGTGGCCAGGGCGTTGGGGCGACCTGATACGACACGTAAAGCGGGTGGCGCGGATGGCCCTGTTTGGTCAGGCCCAGATGGCGCACATCCCCACGCAAAAGCGGCGCAACCTGCGCGGCACGGTCCAGCAGCGTGCCATGCACACCCCAGGCGGCGATGGTCATGTCACAACTGCCGGACCACTCGCGCAGCAGCGCGTCATTTTCCGGCCCCACCGGGTCGGGCGCGCGGCGCAGATCCTCGGGTTTGGTGGCGCGATAAGCAAACAGATTGGCAATGCGCAGCCCGCCAAACCCCAGCGCAGTGGCGCGGCGCTGGCAGCGTTCAATCGTGGGGTCATTGCGCATCTCGGTCGCGGTAGAGGGGTTCAGCATGACAAACAACACGCTGCCTGCATCCGCGTCCCACACCCGGCTCAACCCATAGCGATAGGTCTCGCAGGGCGAATAAAACGCCGTGCTGATCTGTCCGTCCTGCTGGGCCTGCCGTTCAATCATGGGCGCAAGCTATGCGCAGGCTTGCCAATTCACAAGACCACCCCCATTGACAAGACCACGCCCCCGTCCCCTCATGCGCAAAACTGCAAAACAGGAGCCGCCCGCATGGACATCACCCGCATCACCAATGCCGCGTCCCGCATTGCCGGTCAGGCGCGGGTCACGCCGCTGCTGGAAAGCCACGGGCTGAACGCCATCGCCGGGCGGCGGGTGCTGGTCAAAGCGGAATGCCTGCAGGTCACGGGCAGCTTCAAATTTCGGGGCGGCTGGGCGGCAGTGTCGGCGCTGAATGATGCCCAGCGCACAGCCGGGGTGATCGCCTATTCCTCGGGCAACCATGCGCAGGGCGTGGCGCTGGCGGCGCGCGAACATGGCGCACCGGCGGTGATCATCATGCCTTCGGACGCGCCTGCAGCCAAGATCGCCGCGACCCGCGCGCTGGGGGCCGAGGTCGTACTGTATGACCGCGCCAGCGAGAGCCGCGAAGAGATCGGCGACCGGATTGCGTCGGATCGCGGTCTGACCCTGATCCGCCCCTTTGACGAACCCGAAGTCATCGCCGGTCAGGGCACCTGCGGGTTGGAAATCGCATCACAAGCAGCCGAGATGGGCGTGTCAGAGGCTGATGTGCTGGTCTGCTGTGGCGGCGGCGGGCTGACCGCCGGGATCGCCCTGTCCTGCGAGGCCAAGGCGCCGGGGCTGCGCGTGCGCCCTGTGGAACCCGAAGGCTATGACGATACGGCCCGCTCGCTGGCCAGCGGTCAGCACGAGGTGAACGCAGCCAGCGCGGGCGGGCTGTGCGACGCCATCCTAACACCCTCCCCCGGTGCGCTGACCTTTCCGATCATGCAGCGGCTTTGTGGTCCGGGCCTTGTGGTCAGCGAAGAGCAGGCGCTGCGCGCCATGGCCGCCGCATTCGCACATCTGAATCTCGTCGCCGAACCGGGAGGCGCCGTGGCCCTCGCCGCCGCGCTGTTCCACGGGAATCAGATCAAGGGCGATGCGGTGATCTGCACGATCTCCGGTGGGAATGTGGACCCGGAAATTTTTAAACGCGCGCTAGATTTTCTGTGACCCAGCGCGCCTCTGGGTAGGGTGGGTTTTCAACCCACCATCCGCAGGATGAGTACACGCTCAATCCAGCTTGCGCGCCTCATCCACCAGCATCACGGGAATGCCCGCCCGGATCGGAAAGGCAAGGCTGGCGGCTTTGCTCACCAATTCCTGCTGCTCCGCATCATAGCTCAGCCGCGCATGGGTGACGGGGCAGATCAGCGCCTCCAGCATCCGGCGGTCAAACAATTGCTCGCTCATTGCACAATGTCCTCTTCTCCGCCGCGCAGGGCGTATTCCAGCAAGGTCACAAGGGTTTCCCGCCGGGTTGTCAGGCTGGGCGCCTCCAGCAGCGCCTGTTTGTCTTCGGGGCCAAATTCCAACAGCATCGACAGGGAATTTAGCAGCAATTCGTCCTCGGCCTCTTCCAGCGTTTTCCAGTCCGCCGACAATTCGCGGGTCTGGAAATAGCTGTCCAGCAGGCGCAAAAACGCCGCGCGGTCAAAGCCCGAATCCGCTTCGGTACCGCCCTGATCGCGCTCGAACCCCTGCCAGCTGACCTCGCAGCGGCGATAGGGCGTGAATCCCGCGACCTCCTTGACCACCCGAAAGCGCGAAATCCCGGCCAGCGTGATCATGTACCGCCCATCTTCGGTTTCCGAAAATTGCGTGATGCGCCCGGCGCAGCCGATCCGGTGCAGCCCGTCATCGCCCTCGCGCCCCGGATGGGCGTGGGGCTGGATCATGCCAATCAGCCGCGTGCCGGTTTTCAGCGCATCATCCAGCATGGCCAGATAGCGCGGCTCAAAAATATGCAGCGGCAGGCGCGCCCGAGGCAGCAGAACCGCGCCGGGCAGAGGAAAGACCGGAATCACGTCCGGCAGATCGGGGAGTTTGCTCATGCTAGAAAGGATAGCCCCGGAATGCGCTCAGGCAAATATCAGAGAGCTGAGTTTGCGACGACCGTTCAGCGCCACCGGGTCTTCGGGCTTGAGCGCCTCGAAAATGGTGAACAGCTGGGCCTTGGCCGCGCCATCATTCCATTCGCGGTCGCGGCGGAACAGTTCCAGCAATTCATTCACAGCGGTTTCACCATCGCCCGAAGCATAGATCGCCTGGGCCAGATCGAACCGCGCCTGATGGTTGTTCGGGTCGGCCTCGACCTGCGCGCGCAGCTCGGCAATCGGGCCTGCGTCGCTGGCCTGTTTCGCCAGTTCCAGCTGGGCAAAGGCGGCCTCCAGTTCCGGTGAGGTCGCGATTTCCGCCGGGGCACCGTTCAGGATGGCCTCGGCCTGCTCCAGATCGTCCATCGCCAGATGGGCACGCACCAGACCGGCATAGGCTTTGGCATTGGCCGGGTCTTCGCCAAGGATCGCAGCAAAGGTCTGAGCCGCATCGCTGGCCGCGCCTTCGTCCAGCATTTCCTCGGCAGCGGCGATTGCGTCGTCCAACCCGCCAGAGGAATCGCCACCAGAGGCCGCAACCACGCGGTCAATAAAGGCTTTTAGTTCGCTGCCCGGCAGCGCGCCCTGAAACCCGTCAATCGGCTGACCCTGCCAGAAGGCATAGACCGTGGGCACCGACTGGATGCGCAGCTGGCCTGCGATCATCTGGGCCTCGTCCACATTGACCTTGACCATTTTCACAGCGCCGCGCGCCTCGGTTACGGCGGCCTCAAGCGCGGGGATCAGCTGTTTGCAGGGGCCACACCAGGGTGCCCAGAAATCCACGATCACGGGGATCTGCTGGCTGGCCTCGACGACCTCAGCCATGAATTCGGCTTCGGAAATATCCTTGATCAGATCGGCGGCCGGCGCGGCCCCACCCAGTTCCAACATGTCTTTGCCCCTGATTGCGCAATTTGTCCCCTATATGGCCCCCGCATCCACAGCCCACAAGCCCCAGTGAGCCGGGATAACCTGCGATTAACCCTCCGAAGCTAGGCTTGCGCGCACCTGCCTGTTGTTACGGGGCCGAACATGCGCGTCGCTTTGTCTTTTTGTATGATGTTTCTGGCTTTTGCCGGGCTGTTGTCCCTGCCAACCGGCCCGGCTGCAGCGCGCGAAACCATTTATGTCGAGGCGCAGCGCCTGCCAGAGGGCTGCCAACACCCCGACAGATGTCAGAACCGTGGCACATCCCTGCTGCGCAACATCATGTTTCTGAACGCAAAAGAGCGTAACTCGCTAACTCTGCTGTTGAACCGAATGGCGACAATCCGGGGTTTGCCCCCGCCAAACGTGATCGCACGACCCGATCCCGCTCAGCTGCACGCCCTGCCCGCCGCAGACAAATCCACCCCACTGCGCAACCATCCAGGTGTGTATTTCGACAGCACCGCCCTAGACGGGAACCCGCTGACCGCAGAATTTGGCAAAATGGTGCGTGAAACACTGGGACAGGCGGGGGTTCGCTTCCTGTCAAAAGAAGAGGTCGCGCGCATTCCCGGCACCCCCACCCTGGCCGTGCGCCTATCGGCCCGCAAGGAATCGGAGGGCTGCATCATCCCATTCAGCGTCTCCATGTCCCTGACCGAAGACAGCGTGCTGGTCAGAAACCCCGATCTGAAAATGACCAGCACGGTCTGGGCAGGCAGCGCGCGCGAAAACCTGACCAATCTGCATTACACACCGCGCAGCGCGCTGAAGGAAATCGTGCAGAAATTCGCGACAGACTGGAAAAAGGCGAATGGCTAGACCGGTGGGCGCAGCCCGCCTGCCAGCGCAGATGCCGCTCTGGGCCTCATCCGCGCGACATGAACTGCGACCTAAACGTCAAATGTCGCAAAAACCGGCGCGTGGTCGCTGGGTTTTTCCCAGCCGCGCGCCTCCCGCAGCACCCTGCTGGAATGGGCGGCATTGGAAATATCCGGTGTCGCCCAGACATGGTCCAGCCGCCGCCCCTTATCCGCCGCCGACCAATCCTTGGCCCGGTAGCTCCACCAGCTATAAAGCTGCCCCTCGGGAATATCCTGCCGGGTGATGTCGACCCAGCCGCCCGCATCCTGCGTCGCGCCCAGCGCCTCGACCTCGATCGGCGTGTGGCTGACAACCTTCAACAACTGCTTGTGACTCCAGACATCATCCTCACGCGGGGCGATGTTCAGATCCCCCACCAGAATGGATTTCTGAGGTTTATCGGCGTGAAACGCATCGCGCATCTCGGCCAGATAATCCAGCTTCTGACCAAATTTCTCGTTCACCTCGCGATCGGGCACATCCCCGCCCGCAGGCACATAGAAATTATGGATCGTCACCCCGTTTTCCAGCCGCCCCGCAATATGGCGCGCATGGCCCAGACTGGCGTAATCCTCGCGCCCCGCCTCTTCCATCGGGATCTTGGACAGGATCGCCACGCCATTGTACCCCTTTTGTCCATTGGCCACCATGTGGGTGTAGCCCAGCGCGGCGAACTGTTCATGCGGGATCTTGTCCACCGGCGATTTGCATTCCTGCAGGCACAGCACATCGGGTGCCTCTTCCTGCAGAAGTTTCTCCACCAGACCGGCCCGCAGCCGCACCGAGTTGATGTTCCATGTGGCCAGGGTAAAGGGCATCGTGTTCTCCACTTGTTCGCTGCGCCGCACAGTGCCAAGCGCGCGGAAAAAGGGCAACCGCCCAGGGGCGTCTTTGCTTCAAAAATACCCATTCCCCGCGCCAACAAAAACGCAGCCAAGAAAAAGGGCGCCCCGGTCAGGGCGCCCCTTCAAAATCATCAAAACCGGGATCACTCTGGGCTTTTGGCAAAGCGCAGATAGGGCAGCTTGATGTCCAGATCGCCGTATTTTTCAGCCGCCGCAGCGTCATCCAGCGCCAGCGCCACGATCACATCCTGACCGGTTTCCCAGTTGGCCGGGGTGGCCAGCGGCTGTTCATAGGTGCGCTGCAGACCATCCAGCGCGCGCAGCACCTCGGCAAAGTTGCGGCCCACGGACATGGGATAGGTCATCATCAGCTGCACCTTCTTGTTCGGCGCAACGATAAAGACCGAACGCACCGTGGCGCTATCCGCCGGGGTGCGGCCATCGGGCAGATAGGCGTCAGCAGGCAGCATATCCAGCGCCTTGGCCACGGTCAGATCCTCATCGGCGATGATCGGAAAGCCCGCCGGCGCACCGGCCACGGATTCGATGTCGTTTTTCCAGCCCTTGTGCTCTTCGACACCATCGACGGAAATGCCCATGACCTTGGTGCCGCGCTTGGCCCATTCATCGGCCAGCTGCGCAACCGCGCCAAATTCGGTGGTGCAGACCGGGGTGTAATCCTTTGGGTGGCTGAACAGGATCGCCCAGCTGTCGCCGATCCAGTCATGCAGGGTCAGATCACCCTGATCGGTGGTGACGGTCAAGTTCGGCAGCTCGTCATTGATGCGCAAAGCCATGTGCAGATCCTTTCCAGTGCAGTGCTTTCAACTGAGATTATCCAAAATAGATGCGGGCGCACAGCGCGATGTAAACCCCTCCCTTGCGACTCTGCGCGCGGGGTGACAGAGTGCCGCAAATAGACCGACCAAGCGGTCGGCTGGCACCAAAGTTTCAAGGGAGTTTTCGATGATCGAGAACAGGCAATTCTACATCAACGGGCAATGGGTCGATCCGATCGCAGGCCGGGATTACCAGGTCATTGACCCCGCAACAGAAGAGCCCTGCGCCACCATTTCCCTGGGCGGCACAGCAGACACCGACGCCGCCGTCGCCGCAGCCAAAGCCGCCCTGCCCGGCTGGATGGCCACCCCGGTCGAACAGCGCATCGCGGCGCTGGAACGCGTCTATGCGGAATATAAAAACCGCACCGAAGATCTGGCCCAGGCCATGAGCACAGAAATGGGCACGCCGATTTCCCTGTCGCGCACAGCCCAGGTCGGCGCGGGCCTCTGGCATCTGAAAAACTTCATCCGCGCGGCCAAGGATTTCCCGTGGGACGCCCCCCTTGGCGATCACGCCCCCAATGATCGCATCATCCACGAGGCGGTCGGGGTCTGCGCCCTGATCACGCCGTGGAACTGGCCAATGAACCAGGTCACGCTCAAGGTTGGTGCGGCGCTGGTGGCGGGCAACACCATGGTGCTGAAACCATCCGAAGAAAGCCCGCTGGACGCGATGATCTTTGCTGAAATCATGGACGCTGCCGACATCCCCGCAGGCGTGTTCAACCTGGTGAATGGCGATGGTGTGGGCGTGGGCTCTGACCTGTCCGGCCACAAGGATGTGGACATGGTCAGCTTTACCGGCTCGACCCGCGCGGGCATCCTGATCTCCAAGGCCGCCGCCGACACGCTGAAGCGCGTGCACCTGGAGCTGGGCGGCAAAGGGGCCAACCTGATCTTTGCCGATGCGGATGAAAAAGCGGTCAAGCGCAGCGTGCTGGACATGATGCAGAACACCGGCCAGTCCTGTAACGCACCCTCGCGCATGATGGTCGAGGCCTCGGCCTATGACCGCGTGGTCGAAGAGGCGGCTGAAATGGCAAACCGGATCGAAGTCGGCGTGCCCTCAGAAGAAGGCCGCCATATCGGCCCGGTGGTGAACAAAGCCCAGTGGGAAAAGATCCAGGGTCTGATCCAGAAAGGCATCGACGAAGGCGCGCGCCTGGTCGCCGGTGGCACAGGCCGCCCCGATGGTCTGAACAAAGGGTTCTATATCCGCCCGACAATCTTTGCCGATGTCACCAATGACATGACCATCGCCCGCGAGGAAATCTTTGGCCCGGTGATGGCGATCCTCAAATTCGAAACCGAGGACGAGGCCGTCGAAATCGCCAATGACACGCCCTATGGCCTGACCAATTATGTCCAGACACAGGATGGTGCCCGCGCCAATCGCCTGTCGCGCGTGCTGCGCTCGGGCATGGTGGAAATCAACGGCCAGAGCCGCGGTGCCGGTGCCCCTTTTGGCGGGATGAAAATGTCCGGCAATGGCCGCGAAGGCGGCAGCTGGGGCATTCATGACTTCCTCGAAGTCAAATCCGTCAGCGGCTGGTCCAACGAGGGCTAAACAAAAACGGGGTCTGGGGGCGCTGCCCCCGGCCCTATCGGGCCTCCCCCGGAGGTACTTTCAAAGAGAAGAAGCCCAGGCGCGCCTTTGCTTCTTTGCTTTCACAAATACACCCGGGGGTGAATGGCCGTAGGCCAGAGGGGGCAGCGCCCCCTTTTTTATGCGCTCAGAATGGTGCCTTGGCGCGGAATTTCATACCCCGACCGCTTTCGGGGTGGTTTACGCGCAGCTCTTCGGCATGGAGCATCAGGCGCGGATGCGCGATGGTTGTGTCAGGTGCGTAGAGCGGATCGCCCAAGATCGGGTGGCCCAGCGCCAGCATATGCACCCGCAACTGGTGACTGCGCCCGGTCAGCGGGAACAGGCGCACGCGGGTTTCCGCCTCATCCGCGCGCATCACTTTCCAATCGGTCACGGCGGGTTTGCCGGTTTCGTGACAGACCATTTGTTTAGGACGGTTCGGCCAGTCCACGATAAGCGGCAGATCGACTTGCCCCTCTTTGGGCTCCAGCTGCCCTTGCAGCCGCGCGACATAGGTTTTCTTGACCTTGCGGGCCTCGAATTGCTGGCCCAGATGGCGCTGTGCATGGGCCGTCAGGGAAAAGACCATCACGCCCGAGGTGTCCCGGTCCAGCCGGTGCACCAGCCGCACAGTGGGAAAGCCCGCCTCAAGCCGGGACAGCAGGCAATCGGCCAGCTCGGGCCCTTTGCCCGGCACCGAAAGCAGCCCGGCCGGTTTGTCCACGATCAGCAGATCGCTGTCTTCGTGCAGCACCGTGATCGGATCCTGCGGCGGATTATAAATATCGTTCTGTTCGACCATGGCCCCTTTCAGGCCCGGCGCATCTGCCGGACCAGTGGCACGGAATAGATCACAAGCGCGGCCCAGATCAACGGGAAAGCGACCATGCGCGCCGGGTCGATCTCTTCTTTGAACACAAAGACTGCGACCAGAAAGATCATGGTCGGTGCCACATATTGCAGGATCGCGATGGTCGAGAGGCGCAGCAATTTGGCCCCGTTCGCATAAACCAGCAGCGGCACGGCAGTGACCACGCCGCAACCGACCAACAGCGCGGTATCCCGCGCCGAGGCACCAAAATTGGCATTTGGTCCCATATAGATCGCATAGGCCAGCGCCGGAACTGACAGGATCAGAACCTCTAGCATGAAGCCCTGATTGGGACCGATCGGCAGGGATTTCTTGAAATAAGCGTAAAAGCCCCAGCTGAGCATCAGCCCCATAGGCACCCAGGGCGGGCGCGCAGCGGCGACAAACAGGATGACCACGGCAATGCCTGCCAGCCCCACGGCAATCATCTGCGTCCGGTTCAGCTTTTCCCCCAGCAGGACCGCGCCCATCAACACGCTGAACAGCGGGTTCACGTAGTACCCCAGCGCGCCGTCAATCGTGCGGTCATTGGCGACGGCCCAGACATAGATGCCCCAGTTGATCGAAATCAGCGCGGCGGTGATGCAGGCCATGCCCAGCATGCGCGGGTTCATCAGGGCTTCGCGCAGGTCTTTGGTGCGCCGCGTGATCACCAGCAACGCGCCTGCCACGGGCACGGACCACAGCACACGATGCACCACGACCTCGGCTGCGGGCACATGGTCCACCAGCTTCAGATACAGCGGCAGAAAGCCCCAGAGAAAATAGGCCGTCAAAGCAAAGGCAAGCCCGCGCGGGCTGTCGGAATCGGTTGGCGATGTCATGGAGGGTCTCCTTGATCGCGAGGGTAATCACGCGCGCGGATCAAGGAAAAGAAAACAAACCAGCATGGCCATGAATATTCGTGATGCCAGGCGCACAGGTCTTGATGAAACCGGGCGCGATGGGACAGGGCGCAGACCCCGTCCCATCCTGTGTCATTGGGTCAGATCAGGCCTTCACCCGGTCCGATTTCGGATCATACATGGGTTTCAGCGAGGCTTCGGCGCGCACGCGGGTGCCCATCACGTCGATTTCATAGGTCGAGCCCAGCACATCCGCCGCGCTTTCGCCTTTGCAGGGCACATAGCCCAGACCCATCGCTCCGCCCAGATGATGCCCATAGGCGCCCGAAGACAGATAGCCGACGATCTCACCATCCCGAATGATCGGTTCGTTGTGATACAGCAGCGGCTCGGGATCGGTCAGTTTGAACTGTACCATCCGCAGCGCCAGACCTTCGTCCTTTTTGCGCAGCACCGCGTCACGGCCGATGAAATCGGGCTTGTCGGTTTTGACCGCAAAGCCCAGCCCCGCCTCCAGCACGTGATCTTCGGGGGTGATGTCATGGCCAAAATGGCGGAAGCCCTTTTCGATGCGGGCGCAATCCATCATGTGCATCCCGCAGAGTTTCAGCCCCATGTCCTGACCGGCCGCGTGCAGCACCTCAAAGGCGTGGCCTGCCATGTCCGAGGACACGTAGATTTCCCAGCCGAGTTCGCCGACATAGGTCACGCGATGCACACGGGCGAGGCCCATGCCCAGCTCGATCTCCTGCGCCGTGCCAAAGGGGTTAGCCGCGTTAGAGAAATCATTCGGCGACACCGCCTGCAGCAATTTGCGCGCATTCGGACCCATCACGGCCAGCACGCCTTCGCCGGCGGTGACATCGGTGATCACCACGTTGAAATCGCCCTTGTTGCGCATCATCCAGGTCTGATCGGCCATCCGCGTCGCAGCAGGGGTGACCACCAGATAGGCGGTTTCGGACAGGCGTGTGATGGTCACATCCGCCTCGATCCCGCCATTCACATTGAGGAACTGGGTATAGACGATCTTGCCCACCGGCACGTCATATTGCCCGCCGCCCACATAGTTCAGATAGGCGGTGGCGTCCGGCCCCTCGACGCGGATCTTGCCAAAGGAGGACATGTCATACATGCCGACATTCTCGCGCACGGCCTTATGTTCGGCGGCGACATTGTTAAAGAAGTTCTGACGCTTCCAGCTATATTCATATTCTGCGGTCTGGCCCTCATTGGCGAACCAGTTGGCGCGCTCCCAACCGGCCAACTCGCCCATCACCGCGCCCTGATCCAGCAGATGCTGGTGGAACGGGGTGCGGCGCACACCGCGCGCGGTGGCCTTTTGGCGATAGGGGAAGTGGTCGGCATATAGCAGGCCCAGCGTTTCCTTGGAGCGTTCAAACAGATAGGTTTTGTTGCCCTGGAACGGCTGCATCCGGGAAATATCCACATCGCCCAGATCAAACGGCTTTTCGCCGCTCTCCATCCATTGCGCCAGCGCCATGCCCGCGCCGCCCGCCGACTGGATCCCGATCGAATTAAAGCCCGCCGCAACCCAGACATTGTCCATCTCGGGCGCTTGCCCCAGATGATAGGCATCGTCGGGAGTGAAACTTTCAGGACCATTAAAGAAGGTGTGAATGCCCGCCTCGGCCAGCATCGGCAGACGGTTTACTGCGGCCTCCAGGATCGGTTCGAAATGGTCGAAATCCTCGGGCAGCTGGTCAAATTCGAAATCTTTGGGGATGCCATCCATGGCCCAGGGTTTTGCGTTGGGTTCAAAGGCACCCAGCAGAATTTTCCCAGCATCTTCCTTGTAATAGGCGCATTCATCGGGGACGCGCAGCACCGGCATCTGGGTCAGGCCGGAAATGCCCTCGGTCACGATGTAGAAATGTTCGCAGGCATGAAGCGGCACATTGGTGTTCAGCATCTTGCCGACCTCGTGGCCCCACATTCCCGCACAGTTGATCACGTGATCGCAGGTGATGGTGCCGCTTTCACCGGCCTCGTTTTCCCAATCGACCGAGGTGATGCGGCGGCCCTGACGGGTGACGCCGGTGGCCTTGGTGCGCTCGGCCACCACCGCGCCGCGCTGGCGCGCGCCCTTGGCCAGTGCCAGCGCAATATTGGCCGGGTCGCCCTGCCCGTCCAGCGGCAGGTAGACGCCCCCGGTCACACCGTCAATATTCAGGTGCTCATACTTGGCCTTGACCTCCTCGGGCGAGATTTCCTCGACCTCGACACCAAAGCTGCGGGCCATGGCGGCCTGACGATAGATTTCCTCGCGGCGCTCTTCGGTCAGCGACACGGTGATGGACCCGCAGCGTTTGAACCCCGTGGCGACGCCGGTTTCCGCCTCAAGCGAGCCGTAAAGTTCCTGACTGTATTTCGCCAGCTTGGTCATGTTCGCCGTCGCGCGCAGCTGGGCGATCAGACCAGCCGCGTGCCAGGTCGTGCCCGAGGTCAGCTGTTTGCGTTCCAGCAGGACGACATCTTTCCAGCCCAGTTTGGTCAGGTGATAGGCGACGGAACAGCCGATCACGCCGCCTCCGATGATGACGGCACGGGCGTGCTGGGGGATCTTGCTCATGGCGGGGCCTCCGGGTGTTTGCGAGGGTCAGACGATGGGATGGCCAGCCGCGCGCAGGCGGCGGGCAATTTCAGCGATATGCGCAGGGCCGGTTTCGCAGCAGCCACCGACGATGGTGGCCCCCTGCGCGATCCAGTTCATGACATGATCGGCATAGCGGTCCGGGCCCAGATCGCTGCGCGCGGTCAGAGCATCAACCGTAGGGCTGTCCTCCAGAAAGCCGTCAGAAATCTTTGTGAAACCATTGGCATAGGCCCCAAAGGGCAGAGCGCCTTTGGACAGGATCTCCATCGCCGTGCCCATGACTTCGGGGACCGAGCAATTGGCCAGCACCGCGCTGGCGCCCTGGGCCACGATGGGCAGCAGATCGGCCAGATCCTCACCCGAGCGCAGCTTGGTTCCGTCGCTGTCATCCAGCGTGGCGGCCAGCCAGACCGGTTTGCCTGCCTCCAGCGCGCCTTGCAGCGCGGCGCGGGCGTGGGTCAGCGACGCCACGGTTTCAATGATCAACAGATCACAACCCGGAGCCAGCAGGCGGGCCACCTCGGCATAAAGCGGCGCGGCCTCGGCCACCGGCGGGTGGATGTCTGGGCGATACGAGGCCCCAAGCGGGCCAATCGCCCCGGCAATGCGCCCTGCGCCATGGGCTTTGCGCGCCTCTGCGGCTTCGCTCAGGGCCGCGGACAGAAGCGGGGCAAACTGGTCTTCGATCTCTGCCTTGACCAGCCGGTCACGGTGGAGCGCATAGCTGTTGGTGGTCGCGACACTGGCCCCTGAGGCGAAATAGTCGCCATGCACCTGCGCCACCAGCCCCGGATGATCCATCATCACCTGCGTCGACCAAAGCGGCGTCGGTTGGTCCCCCGCGCGATGCACCAATTCCTGTCCCATGCCGCCATCCAATAGGGTGATGGGGGCCTGATCTGCGCTGCTATTCACGCTGTTCACGGGCAAATCCTTTTGCTGAGAGGTCCGGTTGGGCTAAGCTGCCCCTGCCCCAACCGGGCCTGATTTGAGGAGTGAAGTGATGATTCAGAATTTTCTGTACTGGCTGACCGATATTCGCGCGGGTCAACTGCGCCAGAGCGATTACGATCTGATCGTGGTCGAGACCGGCCAGACCTTTCGCGACGATCCCGAATATGGGCTGAGCGCCACGCTGACGCCCCGCCAGCTGCGGCTGGTTCAGCAAAATGACACGCCCGGCGATGCCAGCGATGACCGGCCCGTTCTGGGCTATGTGAACATCGCCGTGACCGACCATTACCGCGATTACTGGCAGGATTGGTGGGTGACACCGGACGAGATGCTGCTCGAAGGAGAGCTGCCCGCCAATGGCGATGTGGGGACGGTGCATCCCGATGCGCCGAAATGGCTGAGCAACCCGCTGGGCGAGGCGCGCGGACCGCGTGCGGGCGGCGATCTGCCCGCCCCCGACAACCCCGACGAAACCATCTACGGGCCCATTGTCGATTACGTCAACGAAACCCAGAACCCCGATGGCAGCTGGGATCCCGACAGCTGGCACGCCATCGTCATCGCCCAGGCCGAAGCGGTGATCAACGCGGGCTATGACGGGGTCTTTCTGGACGATATTTCGCGTTATTATCTGAATGGCGGCAATGTGGGGGACACCAGCCTGATCGACCGCGCCGAAGCCACCATGGCGCTGGTCAATGACGTCGCGGATGCAATCCACGCGATCAACCCCGATGCCTTTGTCGCGATCAATGGCGGGGTTTATCTTCGCTGGGACAATGGGCAGGGCGTCACCGCCGAAGAAACCGCCTTTTTCGACAATGTCGATTTTGTCCTGCTGGAAAACCTGTTCACCACCGAAGCCTACGCCCTGGCAGATGCGGTCACGAATTTCAGCGACCATACGACGGTCTTGTCTGTGGAATGGCAGGATACGTTGCAAGCGCCGGGGGCCTATGCGCAATTTGCCAGCGATCAGGGCTTTTTGACCCATATCCCCGACGATCCGGGCTATGATGAATTTACGCCGCTGCCGAGTGATCCGCCGCCCGCGCCCGAGTTCAACGTGATCATTGGTACCTGGCAGGGCGAAGAGATCATCGGCACCAGCGGCGCGGACGTGATCTATGCTATGGATGGCGACGATACGGTGCGCGGCAAGGGCGGTGACGACACGATCCTTGGCTTGGACGGGGATGACCTGCTGTTTGGCGGCAAGGGCCGCGATCTGCTGATTGGCGGTGACGGGGCGGACACGTTGAACGGACAATCCGGGCGCGACGTGCTGCTGGGCTATGCCGGCGCGGACGATCTGCGCGGCGGGTCGGGGCGCGACACGCTGGCGGGGGGCGATGGTGCGGATCTGCTGGATGCCGGACGCGGCGCGGGCAGTGATCTGCAGGGCAATGCCACCACCGACGACCTGCCCGGCTGGGCGGATTTCTGGCTGTAGGCGCGCCGCGTTGACCTGCCGTTTATGGAAATTGCGGCAGGTCATCGCAGATCTCGTAATGGCTGCCTTTTTCGGCGGTAAAGATGTGCTTTTCCAGCGTGATGTCATGCGGCTGCGCCAGCGCGCCAAGGGCAAAGCTGATCATGTCCTCGCCCGTGCCATGCCAGAACAGAAAGGCCCCGCAATCAGGGCAGATGCCGCGCTGTGCCTTGGGGGACAGGGTCACCCATTTGACTGGCCCAGTGATGGTCAGTTCGGTGTCGGGCACCTGCGCCGAGGACCAGAAATGCCCCGACATCTGGCGGCATTGGGTGCAATGGCAGCAAGAGGCTTTGACCGGCTGGGCAGAGGTTTCAAAATGCACAGCGCCACAGGCACAGGTGCCTTTGATCGGTTTGGTGGCAGTCATCGGCGGGTCTCCTGTTCACGCATGTCCGGGCCCTTAATAGACCGGCGGGGCAATCACCCAGACCGCAATGGCGGGGCTGTCATGGGGGTTGGACCAGGAAAAGGCCTCGCCCCGAATGCGGAAACTGTCCCCCGGCTGTAGGGAAAACGCCCGTCCGTCGATGGTCAGATCCAGCTGGCCTGCGATCAGCACGCCGACCTCTTGCGTTGGGCGCTGCACCTCGCCTGCGCTGTGGGCGTGCGGGGCAAAGCAGCTGTGGACCATTTCGAAATCATCGGTGAGATCGGGGGACAGCAGCTCTTCGACCAACCCATCCATGCGCGCCCCGATAGGGCGGCGGGCGTCGGCGCGCACGATCAGGCCCGCTTCGTCGCTGCGGGTCGATTCATGGCGCAAAAGCGTAGAAACCGGCACATCCAACGCCTCGGCAATCTGGCGCAGATCGGTGAGCGAGGGCTGCGACAGGTCACGCTCGACCTGGCTGAGCCAGCCGACAGAGCGCCCCAGCTGATCCGCCAGAACCTGCAGCGTCCTCCCCCGCGTCCGACGAATCGCGCGCAGATCGGCACCAAAGCTGCGGGCGTTTTCTGTGCTCACCCCATGATCTCCCCTGTTTGCGGGGAAGATTGGCACGGGCGCGTGAAATTTCAAAGCATTTTTTCACGCACCCTGTCCAGCAAAGTCAGCTGCGGATTGCCTGGGCAAACACCTTGTCCAGAATCGCCTGCAAGGCGGTGGCATCCTGGGCCGTAAAGGCGGCGGGCTGATCGCTGTCGATGTCCAGAACGCCCAGCAGGTCGCCCGCCGCGTTGCGCACCGGCAGCACCAATTCGGACCGGGTCGAGCTGGCGCAGGCGATATGCCCCGGAAACGCGTCGACATCATCGACCAGCTGCACCGCACCGCTGCGCGCACAGGCACCGCAAACGCCACGCGAAAACGGGATCACCAGACACCCATGGCCACCCTGATAGGGCCCGATCTTCAGCAGCTCGGGTTCGGTGACGCGGTAGAACCCGGTCCAGTCAAAGCGTTGATCCGCATGATGAATTTCGCAGGCCAGCGTGGCCATCAGGGCGACTTCGTCCTGCTCGCCTGCTGTCAGCGCGGCGATGGTCTGTTCAAGCGTGGCATAGTTGACCTGCATGGGGCGAGCTCCGGCAAAAGAAAAAGGGCGCGCCGAGGCGCACCCTTCCTTGGGCTGGAATGGGGTTTGCTGTCAAACCCGTTCGATCGCAATCGCCGTGCCTTCGCCACCGCCGATGCAGATCGCAGCCACGCCGCGCTTCAGCCCGCGCTTTTCCAGCGCGTTCAGCAGCGTCACCATGATCCGTGCGCCGCTGGCACCGATCGGATGGCCCAGCGCACAGGCGCCACCATTCACGTTAACCTTGTCATGGGGCAGGCCCATTTCATGCATGAAGGCCATGGGTACGACGGCAAAGGCTTCGTTCACTTCCCACAGATCCACGTCATCCTTGGTCCAGCCCAGCTGATCCAGCAGTTTCTGCGCGGCGGGCACCGGGGCGGTGGTGAACAGACCGGGGGCCTGCGCGTGGCTGGCATGACCCATGACACGAGCGCGAATCGGCTGACCTGCGGCCAGGGCGGCCTCTTCGGTGGACAGGATCAGCGCCGCAGCCCCGTCAGAAATGGACGAAGAATTGGCGGGCGTCACCGTACCATCCTTGCGAAAGGCCGGTTTCAGCTGCGGGATCTTGTCCGGGCGGGCATTGCCGGGCTGTTCATCCTCGGCAATGGTCACGTCCCCCTTGCGGGTTTTCAGAGTCACAGGAGCGATTTCCTGATCGAACGCGCCGGTTTTCTGCGCCTCTAGCGCGCGGGACAGCGAGGCCAGCGCATAGTCATCCTGCGCTTCGCGGGTGAACTGAAAGCTCTCGGCGCAATCCTCGGCAAAGGTGCCCATCAGACGGCCCTTGTCATAGGCGTCTTCGAGCCCGTCCAGGAACATGTGGTCGATCACCTGACCATGGCCGATCCGCGCACCGCCGCGCATTTTGGGCAGGACATAAGGCGCGTTGGTCATGCTTTCCATGCCGCCCGCCACGATGTGATCCGCCTGCCCCAGCGCCAGCCGATCCCAGGCCTGCATGGCCGCTTTCATACCCGAACCGCACATTTTATTCAGTGTCGTGGCCGGGACAGCCTCGCCCAGACCGGCGGCAAAGCCCGCCTGGCGCGCAGGGGCCTGCCCCTGACCGGCCGGCAGCACACAGCCCATCAGCACTTCGTCGATCTGCGGGTTGCCGGCCTGCTCCATGGCCGCGCGAATGGCACTTCCGCCCAGCGCAGAGGCGGTTTCGCCCTCGAATGCGCCCTGAAATCCCCCCATCGGCGTCCGCGCCGCCCCGGTGATAACAACCTGTTTCATGCCCTCTCCTCTGCAATGCTGCCCATGCATACTGAATAGTAAGGATTGGCGTCTAGGGTTCATGACAAATCGGTCAGAGAAGGTCAGAACAGATGCAACTGAGTACAAGCAATATGAACGGTCTCGATGTGGTCACGGTGGATGCCGACCGAATCGATGCAGCCGTCGCCATCCAGTTCAAGGACCAGATGCGCGAGGCCGCGACCGGGGCCAGCGCACGCGTGGTGCTGAACCTGGCCAATGTCTCCTTTATTGATTCCAGCGGGTTGGGGGCGATTGTCGCCGCCATGAAATTGATGCCCGAGGGGCGCAAACTGGAACTGGCGGCGCTATCCCCCACCGTAGACAAGGTGTTTCGCATGACCCGGATGGATTCGATTTTCGCCATCCATGACACTGTCGAAAGCGCCGGTCAGGCGCTTAACTGATCGCGAGGATTGGGCCAGCCAATGCGGCATGTGATCGAACAGGATGAAAACGGGTTCAATGCCTCCCTTCCCAGCACGCCAGAAGCCGTGCGGGAGGCATTGGCCGATCTGCGCAGCGCCCTGTCTGGGCGCGGCCTGGCAGAAGACGCGCTGGGAACATGGGAACTGGTTTTCGCAGAGGCGTTGAACAACATCGTTGAACACGCCTATGCAGAACGACCAGATGGCGAGATACGCATGAACATGGTGCTTCAGGGCGCGCGTATGCACGCAAAAATCGAAGATCAGGGATTTCCAATGCCCGGCGGCACATTGCCCGAAGGCAAGGCCGCCAATCTGGACGTCCCCGAACAGGACCTTCCCGAAGGCGGCTTTGGCTGGTTTCTGATCCGGTCCCTGACCGAAGATCTCCGATATTGTCGGGATGGGGCCACAAACCGCCTGGATTTCATCCTCCCGCTGGAAGACGCAGGCTGATCCAGACCACAGAACGGCTCTGCCTTGCGCATTCCAGCGACACCTCAAACAGTCAGGCAATGCGCTGCGTCGGTTTTGGCATCGGTCTCATGTAGCGGGCCACCTATTGTAACCAGTAAAACCGCCGTATTCAGTGATCCCCCCCCTGAAACGCACGGTGCAGTGGGCCGCGCGATGACGCGCGCATCCCAACCTGCCTGCGCAATCCCGCTGCGAGCCAAATCAACGGATCAGGCACGCCTCCGTTGATCTCCCCCCCCAGCACCGATCACGCCAACGGAAACAAAAACCCGCCTTTCCGCGCGCATTTCACAGCGAAATACAATCAATGCCAGAGCATATCACCGCAGGGTTGCGCACATGGCGAAACAAACGTGAAATGGCCTCTGGCCTGCCGCAAAGACGCCCCAAACCCCCATCATACATAGTCCTGTAGCTGCATATAGCTTCCCTCGGTGCCGCGCGTTATCAGCCCCCACCCAGTGCGCGGCACCGAGGCTTCCTCTCCCGAAAAACCATCGGCCACGATGTTGGCCAGATCCGCCCCACCGGGGCGTTTTTTATGCGCCACGGCGGCTCCCCAGCCTGACGCCCCTGCGCATCAAATTTCCCCGGCAGCACCTTATTTCCGCCCAGTTTCACCCGGATAAGTGATCCCGTAGCTGCATATGGCTTCCCTCGGTGCCGCGCGTTATCAGCCCCCACCCAGTGCGCGGCGCCGAGGCCTTTGCACTATCCTTCCGAACAGGTCACTTCACGTTTCTTTGGCGTTACAACGATTGACGCCGCTTTGCGACACGCTATCGTTTCGCGAGCGCCAGAAAAGCAGGCAAAGACAAAAGGTTGATCTGATGAGAAATTTCCACATGCCCGGACGCTCTGCGGTTTACGCAACGAACGGGATCTGCGCCACATCTCATCCGATTGCCGCCGCCGCCGCTGTCGACATTCTCAAGCAGGGCGGCAACGCCATGGATGCGGCGATTGCCGGAGCCGTGCTGCTGGGCCTTGCCGAACCGCAGATGACCGGGCTGGGCGGCGACTGTTTTGCCCTGATCGCCCCCGCTGGCGCACCTGCGGATCAGGTCGTGGCGGTGAACGGCTCGGGCCGTGCGCCCGCTGCGGCCAGCGCCGAAACACTGCGCGCTGCCGGCCATGACACTGTTCCGCTTTATGGCCCCGAGGCCGTGACCCTCCCCGGCGCGGTCGATGCGTTCTGCACCATGTCGGACAAATGGGGCAAACTGGGGCTGGCCGACAGCCTTGCCCCCGCGATCCGCTACATGGACAGCGGTGTGCCCATCGCACCGCGCGTTGCCTTTGACCTTGCCGAATGTGCGCAGGTCCTGTCCCCCACGGCGCAGCGCCATTTCCTGCCTTGGCGCCGCGCGCCCAAAGTCGGGGATATGCTGGCCCTGCCCGCCCAGGCCGATCTGCTGCGCCGCATTGCCCGCGACGGGCGGGATGCGTTTTACACAGGCGAAGTGGCCGAGGACATGCTTGCCACGCTCAACGGGTTGGGCGGTGTCCACACAGCCGAAGATTTCGCCGCAACCCGCTGCACCATCGGCGACCCGGTGGGTGGAATGTATAAAGGCCGCAATGTGCTGGAGCATCCGCCAAACGGTCAGGGGATCATTGCGCATCTGATGCTGAATATCCTGTCGCATTTTGATCTGGCCTCGATGGATCCTCTGGGCGCTGAGCGCACCCATATCGAAGCCGAAGCCGCCAAGCTGGCCTATGATGCCCGCGACCGGTTCCTGTCGGATGCGGACAGCATGACCCGGCGCGCGCATCTGATGGCCCCCGAAACCGCCGCTCAACTGGCCGCATTGATTGATATGAATGCTGCGATGCCAAGCGCCGCCGCTGCGTCCGAACCTGTGCATAAGGACACGATCTACATCACGGTGGTCGACAAGGACCGCATGGCCGTTTCCCTGATTTATTCTATTTTCCATGGGTTTGGCTCTGGTCTGGCAAGTGAGAAATTCGGCATTCTGTTCCAGAATCGCGGCGCGGGTTTCAGCCTGCAATCAGGCCATCCCAATGAAATGGCCGGGGGCAAACGTCCGATGCATACGATCATCCCCGGTATGGTCGCTGAAAATGGTCGCGTCACCATGCCCTTTGGCGTGATGGGCGGGCAGTATCAGCCCAATGGCCATGCCCGTGTGATCACGAATATGGTCGATTATGGTATGGATGCGCAGGCTGCGCTGGATGCCCCGCGCAGCTTTGCCGAAGCCGGGGTGCTGAAGCTGGAAGACGGCTACAGCGCGGCCACGGCCACCGCGCTGGCGGAAAAGGGGCATAAGATCCTGCGCCCGCGTGAAGCCCTGGGCGGCGCGCAATCCATCGTCATTCATGAAAGTGGCGTGTTGGAGGGGGCTTCGGACCCGCGCAAGGATGGCTGTGCCATCGGGTATTGACCCTTTGGGCGCGGCAAATTCTTAACCAGACCTTACCGCAGGACCGCCCAATTTTCGCCTTTTACGAAAGCCACTCTGAGGGTGTGACAACCCTCGGAGCATAAGATGCGCGACCAAAGATCCGCCCTTGATTCCCTGTTCCAGCGCGCGCTGGATTTCAAAACCTGCTCGGGCCGGGCAGAATTCTGGATGGCGCAGCTGTGGTTTGCACTGCTGGTTCTGGCCACGCTGTTGGTCGATCTGCGCAGCATGGCAGCCCTGGCCCCAGAGCTGCCCGCAGTGCAGAATTTCCTGACAACCTGGCTGGTGGCGCTGTTTGCCCTCCCCCAAGCCGCACTGTTGGTACGTCGCCTGCACGATACCGGGCGCAGCGGCGCGCTGGCGATCTGGATCCTGATCCCGATCATGGGCTGGCTGGTTCTGGGCGTGGTCGCCCTGCTGCCCAGCAAGCGCGCGGGCAATCCCTACGCCGCCGCGCCCACCGCGCCCCAAAAGCGTCACAACGCTTTTGCCGTCTACATGGAGGGCCCGACCAGCGAAGCCGCAGCGCAAAACGTGATCCGGCCGCGCCGCCCCGTGGTCCGGCGCAAGCGCGTGGCACAGGTACGCCCGATTCACTCGGCTCAGACCGCCTGATCCAGACCAACACTCCACCAAAGAAAAAGCCGGTTCGCGCAAAGGCGGAACCGGCTTTTCTGTTTCTCAGAGGGCAGATTCAGTAGCTGTAATCGCCATAGATCCGGGTCAGATCCCCGCCCCAATCGCCATGATAACGCGCCAGCAGCTCGTCCGCGGGGACTTGCCCGTTTTCGACGCTTTCTTTCAGCGCGTTCAGGAAATGGGTTTCGTCCGGGACCAGACCACCGGCACCCGGCATGGCGCGGGCTTTCAGGCCGGATTCGGCAATCGCAACCGCTTCGCGCGCAAGATCGTGCATTTTCAGCCCGCCGACCTCGGCCTGCAGCCCGTCGATCGAGGCTGCAACCCGCAGCTCTTCGCGCTGCTCGGCGCTCCAACCTTTGACCAGATCCCAGGCAGCATCCAGCGCGGATTGGTCATAGGTCAGGCCAACCCAGAAGGCCGGCAGCGCACAGAGACGCCGCCACGGGCCGCCATCGGCCCCACGCATTTCGATGAATTTCTTGACCCGCGCCTCGGGGAAGACCGTGGTCAGGTGATCGGCCCAGTCCGACAGGGTTGGGGTTTCACCGGGCAGCGCGGGCAGCTCGCCCTTCAGAAAATCGCGGAAGGACTGGCCCAGCGCGTTGATATATTGCCCGTCGCGATAGACAAAATACATCGGCACATCGAGCGCATATTGCACCCAGGCCTCGAACCCGAATCCTTCGTCAAACACAAAGGGCAGCATCCCGGTGCGCGCATCATCCAGATGCCGCCACACGCGCGAGCGCCAGCTTTTATGCCCGTTCGGCTTGCCCTCAAAGAACGGCGAATTGGCGAACAGAGCGGTGGCCACGGGCTGCAGCGCCAGCGCGACGCGCATCTTCTGGACCATGTCCGCCTCGGACGAGAAATCCAGATTGACCTGAACGGTGCAGGTGCGGCGCATCATGGTGATGCCATCGCTGCCGACCTCTTGCATATAGCCGTCCATCAGCTTGTACCGGCCCTTGGGCATCAGCGGCATGTCATCATGCTGCCAGATCGGCGCGGCACCCAGCCCGATAAAGCCAACGCCAATCTCGTCCGAGATCGCTTTGACGTCGGACAGGTGCTGGTTCACCTCGTCACAGGTCTGATGGATGCTTTCCAGCGGCGCGCCGGACAGTTCCAGCTGGCCACCCGGTTCCAGGCTGATATTCGCGCCGTCCTTTTCCAGACCGATCAGGTGACCGCCTTCGGTCACAGGGGCCCAGCCATGGCGGTCGCGCAGACCTTCCAGCACGGCAAGGATAGAGCGCGCGCCCTCATAAGGCAGTGCCTTTAGCGTGTCGCGGCAATAGCCGAACTTTTCATGTTCGGTGCCGATGCGCCATTGATCCTTGGGCTTGCAGCCATCTGCGAGATATTCGGCCAGCTGTTCGTGCCGTTCGATCGGGCCGCCGCCGGATTGGGGTATGGACATGCACCTGCTCCGATTGTCCTGCGATTGGATTTCAAGCCATGCGGCGAAATGCAGGGCGTGTCAATGCAGGCGCGGTGTGGTTCGCTGCGCATCAGGGCTGCGCCAGATCACAATTGTCTGATCGCCGCCGCGTTCCAGCGCGCGCAGCATGGCCTCGGTTCGGATGCCGGGCAGATGGGAAAAGGCGTCAAACAGGGTGTCCGCACCCTCAGCCGTAGTGGGAATGGCCAGAACCGGCTGGCCCGGCTGGTGCAGCATCCAATGGGCGGGGCGCGCGGATGGGTCTAGCGACAACAGGTTCAGCGCCTCCAGATCTGCGGCACCGCCAGAAAGCGGGCCAAAATAGGTGATTCGTCCTTCGACCACCCGCACGATGCCGGGACCGTCCTTGCCTCTGGCAAAGCGCGCCCGCTGCCAGCCCGCAAATGTCAGCACAGCGCCCAGCACCGCCACACCGTAGCCGATCCAATGCAGCAACCCGCCCCCGGTGAAAAACGCCCAGTAGAGGCCAAGGCAGAGCACAGCCAGCCCGATCAGCGCCTCGCGGTACTGAGCCAGACGGGCGCTTGCCTCGGGACGGATCATGCGGGCGCGCCCAAAGTGTAGGGGGTTTTCAACAGGGCCACGCGGTAGGCACCGATCTTTTGGAACCCGATGCGTTCATAGGCTTTGGCCGCGCCTTCGCTGGCGGCAAACAGGATGGCGGTGTCGGCCATGCCCTGCGCCTTTTCCGCCAGAAGGGCCGAGACCACGCGCCCCGCGCGCCCTGCCCCGCGCAGCTCAGGCGGCACAAACACCCCGCCGATCTGCAAAGCCGACCCGGCGCGCGCATTGATTGCGGCCATGGCAACGGGGGTGCCGTCCTCGGTCATGATGCGGATGTGATCAGCCCCGATGGCGGCGCGGGCGCGCTCCCCGGCCTGCCCATCAATCCCGGTGCCGGTTTCGCGCATATAGGCGGCAAACCACTGTTCCAGCAGCTCCTGATCGCCCGGATGCGGCGCGCGCAGATCCGCCGTGACCGGTGTCAGATTCGCCAACGCCAACCTGTACAGTGGTTCTGCCTTGTTGATCGCCCATTGGTCGTCAGACAGGTTCAGCGCCGCCAGAACTGTGGCCACCTGCGCGTCATCCCCGGTCATGCCGCGCAGCGTGTAGCCCTTGAGCAGATGCGCATAGGTCTGCGCCTCAGTCGCGCCCAGCCCCGGCAGCTGGCACAAAAGATAGCCCGCATTGGTGCAGCCAAACACGCCGGTGATCCCATCGCCGGTTTCACGCAGGAAATAGGCGGTGCCATGGGGGTGTTCGGTATTGCCGATGCCCAGCGATTCGAGATTGCTGAGCAGGAACATCGAGCTTTCGATATGGGTGTCGAGGAACCCCGCAATAGCGGCGGTATCGTCGGGGCCAGCCTGCCGGATCATGTCCAGTCTCCTATTGAGGATTGCCAGAGGGTCAGAGCGGCCACTGCCGCCGTATCGGCGCGCAGGATGCGCGGGCCAAGGGAAATGGGATGGGCTTGCGGCAGGGCGCTGAGGCGCGTGCGCTCGGCGCTGGAGAACCCGCCTTCGGGGCCGATCAGGATCGCCCAGGGCCCAGCCTCGCCGCGCGGCAGATCCAGAGGCTGCCCCAGACGGGATTCGTCACAAAACAGCAGGCGGCGGTCGCCCAGCGCAGCCAGCAGCGCGTCCAGTTTCTGCAAGGCCGCGACCTCGGGCACATAAGTGCCGCCGCATTGCTCGGCAGCCTCGACCGCATGGGCCTGCAGGCGGTCCTGCCGGATGCGCTCGGAATTGGTGTATTCGGTGCTGACGGGCAGAATGCGGCGCGCGCCCATTTCGGCGGCCTTTTCCACGATGAAATCAGTGCGGGCCTTTTTGATCGGGGCAAAGCACAGCCACAAATCAGGCGGCATCTGCAAAGGCGCGCTTTGCTGCAGGCAGGTCAGGGTGCCGCCGCGTTTGCTGGCCTCGGCGATCTCGGCCTGCCATTCCCCATCTGCGCCATTGAACAGGGTCACATGCGCCCCCACCGCCATGCGCATCACCCCAAACAGGTAATGCGCCTGCGCACGGTCGAGCACGACCTGTTGTCCCTCCCCCAACGGGTGCTGTACGTAAAGGCGTAACTTGGCTGTCATGAGGCGCACAATATGACCGGGATTCCCGAAGGACCAGAGGCCAAAGGCCAGGTCAGCGACGCGGTGCAAGGCAATTGGGTCGATCACAAGGCCCCGGCCTGGGCGCGCCCCTATCTGCGCCTGTCCCGCGCCGATCGTCCGATTGGCACCTGGCTGTTGCTGCTGCCCTGCTGGTGGGGGCTGTTTCTGGCCATGGTCGCCGATGGGCAGCCCCGGCTGGAGGACGCCTGGATCTTTGTCGGCTGCGCCATCGGAGCGTTTTTGATGCGCGGCGCAGGCTGCACCTGGAATGACATCACCGACCGGCATTTTGACGGGCAGGTTGCGCGCACGGCCTCGCGCCCGATCCCCTCGGGGCAGGTCAGTGCGAAACAGGCGCTGGCCTGGGCCTGCGCGCAGGCGCTGATTTCCTTTGCTATCCTGCTGACATTCCACCCGGCGGCGATCCTGCTGGGGGTTGTGTCGCTGCTGCCCGTGGCGGTCTACCCCTTTGCCAAGCGGTTCACCTGGTGGCCGCAGGTGTTCCTGGGTGTGGCGTTCAACTGGGGCGCTTTGCTGGCCTGGACCGCGCATACCGGCAGTCTGGGCTGGCCTGCGGTGCTGCTGTATCTCAGCGGGATCGCCTGGACCCTGTTTTATGACACGATCTATGCCCATCAGGACACCGAAGATGACGCGCTGATCGGGATCAAATCCACCGCCCGCCTGTTTGGCGAAAACACACCAAAATGGCTGGCCCGGTTTCTGGTGCTGACAGTCGGGTTGATGGGGGGGGCGATCATTCTGGCTGCGCCTTCGGGCGAAATCCTGAAACTGGTGATCCTGCTGGCAGGCCCCTGGGCCATGGGCTGGCACCTGATGTGGCAGATGCGTCGCCTCAACACCGAAGATTCGGGGGTTTTGCTGCTGCTGTTCCGGTCAAACCGGGATGCCGGGCTGATCCCCGTGCTGTTTTTCGCCGCTGCGGCGCTGGTCTGATTGCGAAACTGGCACGGCTAGCGTACCAGTCACGTGACCGTCACATTGGATTTTCGCCTAAATGCGCCTTTCCGCCCTTCTGACACTTGCCGGACCCTTTGCTGCTGCTGGGGCGCTGAGCCTTGTCGCCGCCTATTTTTCGGCCGGGATGGTCGAAACCGCCTCGAAAAGCAGCGTGCTGAATGAATTGGACCGCGCCGAACTGACCTGGGCTGAGGTCGATACAAACGGGTTGCAGGTCTTTCTGATCGGCACCGCCCCGGACGAGGCCGCGCGTTTTCAGGCGCTGGCCAGTGCCGGACGTGTGGTGGATGCAAGCCGCGTCATTGATCAGATGTTGGTCGAAGACCCCGAGGATCTGGCCCCGCCGCGCTTTTCCATCGAAATTCTGCGCAATGATGCGGGGATCTCGGCCATTGGCCTGATCCCGACCACCAGCGACCGCGACGCGCTGCTGGAGGATTTCCGCGATATTGCCGGCGATGGCGAGGTGTCGGACCTGCTGGACGCCGCCGATTACCCGGCCCCCGACAGCTGGCCCGATGCGCTGGACTATGCGGTCAGTGCGCTGCGCGATCTGCCCCGGTCGCAGATTTCCGTGGATGGCGAGCGCGTGGCAATCAAGGCCATGACCGAAAATGCCGAAGACCGCACCCGGCTGGAAAGCGCCCTGTCGCGCCGCAAGCCCGACGGGCTGCGCCTGTCGATGGATATCAGCGCCCCGCGCCCGGTGATCACGCCTTTTGCACTGCGCTTTGTGCTGGATGAAAATGGTGCGCATTTCGATGCCTGCAGCGCCGATAGCGAAGACACCCGCGACCGCATTCTGCGCGCCGCCAGCCGCGCTGGTCTGATCGGCAAAGCCAGCTGCACGCTGGGTCTGGGTGTGCCGTCGCGCCGCTGGGCCGACGCGGTCGAGCTGTCGATTTCCAAACTGGCCCAGCTGGATGGCGGATCGGTCACATTTTCCAATGCAGACATCACGTTAGAGGCCCCCGAGGGCACGCCGCAGGCGCAGTTTGACCGCATCGTCGGCGAATTGGAAAGCGCCCTGCCGCAGGTCTTTGCCCTGCGGGCTGTGCTGCCTAAGACACCTGAAGCAGACAGCGAAGGCACAGCGGAGTTTACCGCAACGCTGGCCCCCGAAGGCGGGGTGCAGCTGCGCGGCCGCCTGACCTCTGAGGTCGCGCGCCAGACCGCAGACAGCTATGCCCGCGCGCTGTTTGGATCCGATGCGGTCTATACCGCTGCGCGGGTCGATGACGGGTTGCCACGGGACTGGCCGGTCCGCACCCTCACCGCGCTAGAGGCCCTGGGGGCACTGTCCAACGGGGCCGTGACCGTCACACCGGATCTGCTGACCATCTCTGGAAATACCGGCAACACCGAGGCCGCTTCGGAAATCGCCACGCTGCTGACCGAAAAGCTGGGTGAACGGGCGCGGTTTGACATCGACGTGACCTATGTGGAACAGCTGGATCCCAGCCTGGGCATCCCCACCCCCGAAGAATGCGAAGCCCGCATTGTCGACATTATCGGCGACCGCAAAATCACCTTTGAACCGGGCAGCGCCACGCTGGATGCCTCGGCCAAGGATATTCTGGACGAACTGGCCGAGCTGCTGAAAACCTGCGGCGACATCCCGATCGAAATCGGCGGCCATACTGACAGCCAGGGCCGCGAGGTCATGAACCAGCAGCTGAGCCAGGACCGCGCGCAATCGGTGCTTGAGGCGCTGCGCGGGCGGCTGGTGCCTGTGGCATCCTACACCGTGCAGGGATATGGCGAGGCCACCCCAATCGCCGATAACGGCACCGAAGACGGCCGCGAAGCCAACCGCCGCATTGAATTTAAACTGCTGAAACCCGCCACAGATCCCGTCGCAGAAACGGGCAGCGCCGAGGCGCAGCAGGAACAGGACACGACCGGCGCCCCCGCAGAAGCGGAGCAGGACACCACCGCCGAAGGAGCAGAGGACACCACCGATGGATAGAACCCAATTCATCATGGCCATCGCAATCATTCTATTCGTGGCGTTCTGCCTGGGCTGGGCCGCGCATTGGCTGGTGCATCGCTTTTCCCGTGTCGGGCAGGCCGATGTCGACCAGCTGGAGCGCATGAGCCAGGAGCTGCACGAGGCCGAGGAAACCCGCGATCAGGCGATCACCTATCTGCAGCAGCGCGAGGCCGAGCTGACCAACCAGCTGGCTCAGACCGAGGCCGAGCTGTCCGCCGCCATGGATGGCCTGCGCGAAGCGCGCCAGGATGCCGAAGAAATGCGCGCCTATGTCGAACGCAATCAGGGCGCGTCCTGATTTCCAATTATTTGCCCCCTTCGGGGCTGTCTTGACCGGATCGGATCACCTGCCATGACCATGATCATCCCTTCTCTTGCCGAGGTGTCGCGCAATTACGATGCGCTGTTCGTCGATCTTTGGGGCTGTGTGCATAACGGGATCGAGGCGTTTCCCAGCGCCGTGGCCGCGCTGCAGGCCTATCGCGCCAATGGCGGCTGTGTGATCCTTGTCACCAACGCGCCGCGCTCGCGGCACGAGGTCGCCAAACAGCTGGTGCGCATCGGCGTGCCGCAGAACGCCTATGACGACATCGCCACCAGCGGCGACAGCGCCCGCGCGGCCATGTTCACCGGCGCTGTGGGGCAGAAAATCTGGTTCATGGGGCAGGCATTTGACCAGAGCTTCTTTGAGCCGCTGAACCTGCTCGACAACCCGGTTGCGATCTCGCAAGTCCCGCTGGAAGAGGCCGAGGGCATCGTCTGCTGTGGCCCTGCTGACCCCCACGCGGATCCGTCGGTCAACCGCCCCCAGCTGCTTTTTGCCAAGCAGAAAGGGCTGAAACTGCTTTGCGCCAACCCCGATATCGTGGTCGACCGGGGCGAGCGGCGCGAATTTTGTGCTGGCGCGGTGGCGCAGCTGTATACGGAAATGGGCGGAGAGAGCCTCTATTTCGGCAAGCCGCACCCGCCGATCTACGATCTGGCGCGCCGTCGTCTGGCGCAGCATCGCAAGGATGTGCCTGACAGCGCCATTCTGGCCATCGGGGACGGGCCGCATACGGATGTGGATGGGGCCATGGGCGAGGATCTTGATTCCCTGTTCATCTCGGGCGGGCTGGCGCGGGCGGAAACAAAAACCACCACCGCCCCGGACCCCGACGCGCTAAACGCCTATATCCAAAAGGAAATGATTGCGCCCACATATACGATTGGACAATTGGCCTAAGGGTTTTCCCCTCTTGATTTTTCTGCACCTGCAAAGTAATAAAGTTTCGAAACTTCGCTTGACGTAGCTTCTTTATTACCCAAGGGTCGCACAACGCGATCTCAAGGAGGGCAGGATGTTGGACAATCTTCCGCGCGGCACGATCTGTATCGAAGATATCGAGATGGGCATGTCGCGCCATCTTCGCAAAGTTGTGACCGACGAAGACATCGAAATGTTCGCGCAGGTCTCGACCGACCGCAATCCGGTGCATCTGGACGATGAATATGCGCAGGACACGATCTTTGAGGGGCGTATTGCCCATGGGATGCTGACTGCGGGCCTGATCTCGGCGGTGATTGGTGAACAGCTGCCGGGCCATGGCACGGTTTACATGGGCCAGACGCTGAAATTTCTGGCCCCTGTGCGCCCCGGTGACACAGTTCTGGCCGAAGTGACCGTGATCGACATCGACGTCGCCAAGCGCCGCGTGACACTGGATTGCACCTGCCGCGTTGATGGTAAAAAGGTTCTGATGGGCGAGGCCAAGGTGCTGGCCCCCTCGCGCAAGTTCGACTGAACGCAGACCTGCGACAGAGCGAGGGCCGGTCCTTTTGGGGGCCGGCTTTTTTGTTGTCTTACAGCGCGGAAAACCCAAACCCCTCGGGGATGGTATCGCGCCCCTCCAGCACCAGATCGGCCATGGCAAAGGCGGCCTTTGGCGCCATGCCAAAGCCGATTTTGAACCCGCCATTGGCGACAAAATGACCGTCCCGTCCGGGCCAGGCACCCAGCAAAGGCGCACGGCTGCGCGCGCGCGGGCGCACACCGGCCCAGCGTGCGATGACCGGCGCGTCGGCCAGCGCAGGCACGGCCTCAATCGCGCGGGCGATCAGGCTGTCGCATTGCGCATCTACCCCGGTCGGGTCGTCAAAGTCGCGCTCAGACGTCGATCCGATGGCCAGCGTACCATCCGCGTGCGGCACCAGATGCAGCCCGCCGACAAACAGTTGCGGCGCATCGCGCGCCTCGAATTTCAACAGCGCGGCCTGCCCTTTGACCCCATCGCCGATCTTGCGCCCCAGCGCGTCATTCAGATCCAGCAGCCCCTGCCAGCCTGCAGCCCAGATCACCGCGCCCTGATCCGGCGCGTCCGTGCAGATCTCAACACCCCGCGCACGCAGCGCCGCAGCCAGCGCGTCGCAGGATTGGCGCGGATGCAGCCGCCCGGTCAGCGTGTCATGGATCAACAGGCCCGTGGGGCTATGCGGCGCAAAATCCCCGGCCTCGGCGGCGTCGATCACGCGCCAAGTGGCCTGACCGCGCCACAGATCCGCAGCGCCCTCACCACGCGCCCGCGCCAGGTCCACCGCTGCGGCATCGGCCAAGGGCTGCAACCGTCCGGTGCGGCCATAGCCCGGCGATGTGCCGCCTGCCTCTGTCACCCCATCCCAAAACGCCTGCGCCATCAGTAGGCTTTCCAGCTGGAACTGTTTCTTGGGGTTCCAGTTTTCCGGCACATGCGGCGCCAGCGCGCCAACCACCCCGCCAGAACTGCCCGCGCCCACGCCATGCGGATCGACCACCCGCACACTGGCCCCGCGCTGCACACAGGCCCAGGCCACCGACAGGCCAAAGGCCCCTGCCCCGCGCACGGTCACATCCACGCTTGCCATTCCACTTCTCCGACGCCAAAACCCCAATTCAACCCCGAGCTACAGGCATTCCCCATGGCAGACCAGAGCCACAAAACCGATTGGCGCGGCGAAACCCCGGTATCCACCCGCTTTGACGATCCGTATTTCTCGCTGGAAAACGGGCTGGACGAGACCCGGCATGTGTTTTTGCAGGGCAATGACCTGCCCGCGCGCTTTGTCGACGGGTTCCACATTGCAGAGCTGGGCTTTGGCACCGGTCTGAACCTTTTGGCCGCAGTGCAGAGCTTTCGCGCCAGCGGCACGCAGGGCGTTCTGCGTTTCACCACATTCGAAGCCTTCCCGCTACAGCCCGAGGAGATGCGCCGTGCGCAGGCGGCCTTTACCGATCTGTCCGACCTTGCGGCTGAACTGTCCCCCCATTGGGGGCAGACCCGGATCACCCTGCCCGATCTGGAATTTACCATAATCACCGGCGATGCGCGGGCCAGCCTGCCCGCCTGGGACCACAAAGCCGATGCCTGGTTTCTGGATGGGTTTTCCCCCGCCAAAAACCCCGAGATGTGGGGCGAAGACCTGATGGCAGAGGTCGCCCACCACACGGTCCAAGGCGGCAGCGCCGCGACATATACCGCCGCTGGCCATGTACGACGTGCCCTTGTCGCTGCTGGAATGGACGTGACCCGTGTGCCCGGCTATGGCCGAAAAAGGCACATGACCCGTGCCATAAAAACCTGAGAGATACAGCACATGGCACAACAAAACCTGACGCTCGGCATCTGGTTGATGGCGGCGACGACGTTTGTGTTTGCCATGCAGGACGGGATCTCGCGCCATCTGGCGGGGGAATATAACGTCATGATGGTGGTGATGATCCGCTACTGGTTCTTTGCTGCCTTTGCCACGGCGCTGGCCGCGCGCCAGCCCGGCGGGTTGCGGGTCACGATCCGCACCGCCTTTCCGAAACTGCAGATCGGGCGCGGCGCGCTGCTGGCGCTGGAGATCTGTGTCACGGTGATTTCCTTTGTGTTTCTGGGGCTGGTGGAAAGCCACGCGGTGTTTGCCTGCTACCCGCTGCTGGTCGCGGCGCTGTCGGGGCCGGTGCTGGGCGAACAGGTCGGATGGCGGCGATGGGCGGCCATCGGAGTGGGCTTTGTCGGGGTGCTGATCGTGCTGCAGCCCTCGGGCGGGGTGTTTTCACCCTATGCCATCATCCCGCTGATCGGCGCACTGATGTTCGCACTATACGGGTTGATGACGCGCTATGTGGCGCGCAAGGACGCGGCGATGACCTCGTTTTTCTGGACCGGCACGGCGGGGGCTGTGGTGGCGACCCTGACCGGTATTTGGTTCTGGGAACCCATGGCGCAGGGCGACTGGATCTGGATGATCGTTCTGTGCTTTTCCGGCGTGCTGGGACATTTTCTGCTGATCAAATGCCTTGAGGTCGCCGAAGCCAGCGCGGTCCAGCCCTTTGCCTATTTGCAGCTGGTCTTTGTCAGCATTCTGGGGGTGACAGTGTTTGGCGAAACCATCCGCCCGAATGTGGCGATCGGGGCCGCGATCATCGTCGGCGCCGGGCTGTTCACCCTGTGGCGCGAGCGGCAGGCGCAGTCCGCGCGTTAACGAACCCTCCGCAGGGTTTTGCCCGTCAGTTCCTGGCTGAACGGCACGGGCAGCGGATCACGCCCCAGCCGCGCGCGATAAACCGGCAGGCTTTCGGTGACGCGCATCACGTAATTGCGGGTTTCGTCAAAGGGGATGAATTCGATCCAGTCAATCATGTCGACCTCGCCTTTGCGCGGATCGCCAAACCGGTCCATCCAGCGGATCGGGCGCGATGGCCCCGCATTATAGCCCGCCGCCATCATCACCGCATTGCCGCCAAACTGATCCGCCAGTTCGGCCAGATAGGCAGAGCCCAGCGTGGCGTTGTAGCCCGGATCGCTCAGCAGCCCGTCAAACCGATATTCCAGCCCCAGATCGCCCGAGACCTCGCGCGCTGTGCCCGGCATCAACTGCATCAGACCGCGCGCCCCGGCACCAGACACCACGCGCGGGTCAAATTCGGATTCGCGCCGGGCAATGGACAGGACCAGCTCGGTCGGGACGGGGAATTTGCGTTTCACCAGATCCGGGTGCAGCGCGTAATAAGGGCCTGGGATCTCAAAGCCGAATTTCGCCGCGCGTTTGCCCAGCATGACCTGAATATGAGGGCGCTTCAGCTCTATCAGCATCTGGCCCATCTGGCCCATGCCCGTGCGGTCCAGACTTTCGGCCACATGGGTGAAAAAGCGTTCGGCCAGAACGTCTTCGCCCGCTTGCAGCAGCAGAAGAGCCGCCTGGAAATCGGATCGCTTGGTAAAATCGGCCTGCCGCCAATCGCCAAAATCCTCGCGCCCGGACAGGGTTGGGTTGAGCGGCAGGTTGGCACGTTCAGCGGCGAGCAGCCCGTAAAAGGCGGTCTGGAACTGTGCCGCCTCGCGATAAGCGGCCAGTGCCTGATCGGGCTGGTTCAGGGCCTCATGCGCGCGGCCGAGCCAGTACCCTGCGCGACCGACAGAAATCGGGGTCCAGATCGCATCGCGAAAGCGTTCGAAATGCACGAGCGCAAGGTCGGGACGGTCCAGAAAGCGCAGCGCAAGGTAGCCCGACAGCCATTCCAGATCGGCGAAATCCGAGCCCTCGACCAGATGGTGATTGGCCGCGATCTGATAGGCTTCGCGCACCGCGCCATCGCGCATCCGGTCACGCGCCAGATTGCGGCGGTCCCGCGCCCAGGCCCAGGGTTCGCCCAGGGTCTCGGCGCTGTCTGAGCGTTCCAAAAGCAGCTTGATCGCATCGGCGCGGCGGCCCTTGCGCATCCGCCATTTGAACCGCTCATAGGCCAGCCCCGGATGGTCGGCCAGAGCGGCGGGGATGGCGGCGATCTTGGCATCCACCCCGGCTTCGCTGTTGCGCAGGGACAGACGCGCCTCGGCCAGTTTCTGCCAGCCCTCAGACACCAGCGGGATCTGCGCGCGCGCGTTTCTTTCCCAGCCCTCCCACAGGGCCATGTCCAGCCGCGCGATGTGATGCGGGGCCAGCACCCGGCCCCAGCTTTCGCGAAACGCAGTGCGTTCATCCGCGCTCATGGACAGGGTGCGCCAGGCCAGCACCGCATCGGCGGCGGCCGCGCCGTCCTCACCCGCACGCAGATGCGCGCGCGCCAGCGCCAGCGCCCCGGCGCCGGTCTGCGGCAGATCGTTTTCAAAGAAGGTCAGAATCGCGCGATCTGACGCCCCGCTGATCGTGATTTCGGATTTCTTGCGCAGGAAAGGCAGGCCCGGCCAATCGCCATTGCGCGCCAGAAAATCCTGCAACTGCGCCGCATCGCCCCGCCCGTCGCGCAGCGCGTGCCAGAGAATCACGTCACTGGCCACGCGCCCATCGCCCCGCGCGGCAATATTTGCCTCGGCCCAATCGCCGTCGCGCAGCGCAGACATGGCCCGCGCCAGCGCCTCGCCCTGCGCCAAAGCCGCCACAGGCAGCAGAAAGAAGAGGTTCAGCGCCAGCAGCGCCGCCAGAACTCGAGACATGATCTTGCAATTTCCGCGATGAAAAGGAATAGACCCTATCCAGAGGATATCGCTGGCGGCGGGTGCTTCAACTCACAATCCTGCGGCCTTGCCCGTGATGGGCGGAATTTCTCTGACTGGAAATGACGGAAGAAAATAGGAGAGCGTGTCATGTTCAAAGGGTCGATGCCTGCACTGGTCACGCCGTTCAAGGACGGCGCGGTGGATTTTGACACGCTGAAACGTCTGGTCGACTGGCATGTCGATCAGGGCAGCCATGGTCTGGTGCCTGTGGGCACAACCGGCGAAAGCCCGACGCTGAGCCATGAAGAGCACGAAGCGGTGATCGAATGCGTTGTGGCGCAGGCGGCCGGGCGGATCCCGGTGATTGCCGGGGCCGGGTCGAACAACACAGCTGAGGCGGTGCGCTTTACCCAACATGCGGCGCGCGTCGGCGCGGATGGTGTGCTGGTTGTGACGCCTTATTACAACAAGCCGACTCAGGCCGGTCTGATCGCGCATTTCACCGCTGTGCATGACTGCGCCGAGATCCCTGTGGTGATTTACAACATTCCGGGCCGTTCGGTCGTGGATATGTCGCCGGAAACCATGGGTGAGCTGGCCAAGCTGGAGCGCATCGTGGGTGTGAAAGACGCCACCGGCGATCTGGCGCGCGTGTGTCAGCAGCGGATCACCTGCGGGGCGGATTTCCTGCAGATTTCGGGCGAAGACGCCACGGCCCATGGGTTCAATGCCCAGGGTGGTATCGGTTGCATTTCGGTGACTGCGAATGTGGCACCGGCGCTGTGTTCACAACTGCAAGAGGCCTGCCTGGCCGGGGATTATGCCAAGGCGCTGAGCCTGCAAGACCGACTGATGCCGCTGCATCAGGCAATCTTTACCGAGCCGGGTCTGAATGGTGCGAAATACGCCATGTCCAAGCTGGGCCTGTGCGAAGAAGAAACGCGTCTGCCCTTGATGCCGGTTTCCGCCCCTGTACGGGCCAAGCTGGATGCGGCGCTGGTCCATGCCGGGCTGATTGCCTGAGCCAGCCTCATATCACAGATATGCGACAGGCCGGGACAGGATCCCGGCCTTTTCTTTTGCGCAAAATCCTTTGAAAGGATTTTGTTTCGGATCGCCTTTGGCGATCCGACTGGCCGGGGGCTGCGCCCCCGGCATTTGAGTATTTTACCAAAGAGAAGACGGGGTCAGTTCCCCGCCTCAAGCTCCAGCCCGGTGGGTTGGCCGACCACCACAAAATGCAGATCTTCGGGTTTCAGGATCCGCGCAGCGACGCGCTGGATGTCTTCCAATGTCACTGCTTCGATCTGGGCATTTCGGGTGGTGACATAGCTGGGATCCAGCCCCTGCATCTGCATTCCCACAAGAATATTGGCGATGCGCCCATTGCCATCAAACCGCAGCGGGTAGCCGCCGGTCAGGTAGGTTTTCGCCTGTTCAAGTTCGGCTTTGCTGACGCCGTCCTGTGCCAGACGCGCCCATTCTGACCGGATAACAGCGATGGCTTCGGCGATTCGATCATTGGCCGAGGCCACCTGCCCCACATATAGGTCCGCCAGATCACGCGACGCCAGATAGGAATAGACCCCATAGGTCAGGCCGCGTTTTTCGCGCACCTCCTGCATCAGTCGCGATTCGAAGCCGCCGCCGCCCAGCACCACATTCATCACATAGGCGGCAAAGAAATCGGGGTCGTCGCGCGGCAGGCCTTTGTGACCAAAAATCGCCACGGATTGCGGGGTTGCGAACTCTGTGACGCTGATGCCCTGGCGGGTCGCGATTTGGGCCTTTTCGGGCAGCGCGGTCGTGCTGTCGGGCAGATCCGCGAGGAGCGCGTCCAGCAGGGCCGAAAGTGCCTCGGCCGAGATGTCCCCCGAGGCGGCGATATAGGCGCGGTCACGGGTCAAAAGACCGCGATGAGAGGTCAGCAGATCGTCGCGCGTCAGGGCCGTCACGCTGTCGACCGTGCCATCCAGCGGGCTGCCATAGGGATGGTCGCCATAGACATAGCGATCCCAGGCCTGGCTGGCCAACGCGTCCGGGTCACGCTGATCTGAACGAATCGACAACTGGATCTGGGCCCGCACCCGTTCGATGGCATCCGCGTCAAACCGCGGAGCGATCAGGGACTGGCGTAGCAAAGCCACGGCCTCATCCTGATTTTCGCTGAGAAACCGGGCGGATACCGAAAGTGCATCATCGCTGATGTCATAGTCGAACTGCGCCGCGAGCGCCTCTGCCTCGCGGGCAAAGCCCTGGGCGTCCAGGGGGCCGGCCCCTTCCTCTAACAGGGCGGTCATCAGGTTGGCCGCGCCCCGTCGGGCCGGGTCATCCATGGATGCGCCGCCACGAAAACGCAGTTCCAGCGCGACAAAGGGGATGGTGTCATCCTGCACCAGCCAGGCGTTGAACCCACCGGGGGTTGTGACCTGTTCGATGTCGATTTCCGCCTGCGCGGGCTGCGCCAAAGCCCAAGTCATCAGACCCAGAGCCAGTGCGGCGGACAGCTGTTTGATCATCTTCATTCGCCTGCGCCCCCTTGTGCGGTTTCTTCGCCCATAAGATAGCCGGTGACGGCGCTGCGCCGGTCAAACACCTGCTCGGCCGCGGCCAGAATTTGCGCCGATGTCACATTTTGCAGGATCTCGGGCCAGTCCTGAACATCCTGCACCGTCAACCCAGCGGTCAATGCCGCACCATAGCGGCGAGCGCGGCTTTGCGCGTTGTCGCGGGCATAGATTTGCTGGGCCTTCAGCTGGAATTTGATACGCGCAAGCGCGGCCTCGTCGATGCCTTCTGACAGGAACTCGGCAAGGGCAGCGTCCATCGCGGCCTCGGCCTCTTCTAATGTCACACCCGGAGCCGGGACCGTGATCAGGCCAAAGCTGGTATCATCCAGAGAGGTCGCACTGTAAAAAGCCGACGCATAGACCGCAACCTGCTGTTCAAACTGCAGTTTCTGCACCAGAGCAGAGGTTTGCCCACCGCCCAGAAGCTCGGCAAGAAGGGTCAGTGCCGCGGCGGTGTCCTGCGCCCCGCTGTCGCGTTCCGGGGCCAGATAGCTGCGCATCACATAGGCCTGCGCCACGCGGGGATCGCGAAAGACAAGGCGGCGCTCGCCCAGTTGGGGCGGCTCCTGCGCGCGATCTCGTGGCAGAATTTCAGGGTTCGCCGGGATCGGGGCATAGTGCGTTTGCGCCAGGGCACGCACCTCATCCGGGGTGACATCACCGGCAACGATCAGGATCGCATTGTTGGGCGCGTAATGCTGGCGGTAAAAGGACAGCGCGTCCTCCATCCCCAGTGTTTCCATCTCATGCCGCCAGCCGATGATCGGAACGCCATAGGGATGGTTCAGATACAGCGCGGCGCGGCGTTGTTCGCGAAACAGTGCATTTGGATCATTTTCGACACGGCTGTTGCGTTCTTCGATGATCACGTCGCGCTCTGTTACAATGTCCTCTTCGGTGAGGCGCAGATTGACCATGCGGTCAGCTTCCATCTGCATCATCAGCCCAAGGCGATCCGCCGCAACCCGTTGGAAATATCCAGTATAATCATAACTGGTAAAAGCATTGTCCGTGCCCCCATTGGCCGCAACCACGCGGGAAAATTCACCTGGCTCCAGGGTTTCGGTCCCTTTGAACAGCAGATGTTCCAGGAAATGTGCGATCCCCGAGCGCCCGCGCGGTTCATCCGACGACCCGGCCCGATACCAGACCATATGCACAACAGCAGGGGCGCGATGATCCTCGATCACCACGACCTCCATCCCATTGTTCAGGGTGAAATGCGTGATCCCATCGTCGGGTTCAGCGGCGCGCAGCGGCAACGCCGCCCATGCCGTCACAAAAAACAAGGCAACCAGCCGGATCATCCTACTCCCCTTTACATATTTGGGGGAAAGGTACGGAGGTTTTGGTTAACTTCAAGTCACCATAACCAAAGCGTCAAACCAGCGTGAGCGGATCCAACGCATCATGCTCGGTTATTCAGCGTCCAACAGGCGGGGCCGCGGGGGTCTGCGCCCCAGCTGCCCGATAGCGTTCCAGCCAGAGCTGCGGGTCAAGGGAGTCTTTTCTATACACCCGATAATACTGATCCTCAGGCAACAGCGTCCAAGTGAAACGCGAATTACGCTTGCGGAACTCCAGATCTTCGCTGGCCAACTGGTCCCGGATCGCGGGGTCACGGCCATTGCGGCTGGCGGCTGTGATCAGTGCAGAATCGCTGGCCGGAGCGCCATCACGCGCAATCAGCCGGTCAGGCTTGCCGCCCAGCACAGCCACAGCATCCTGCAACGGTGTCTGATCGGTGCGGTTGGCACCGCCCGGCGTCGGCGCAGGCAGGGTTGTGTAGGTTTCCGGTGCGCTCAGCGGTTTGCCCGGCGTGATCGCAAATTCCTCAGGCTTGCCCGAATTGGTTTTCAGGTTGTGCAACGTGATATCACGCTCGCGCCCGGAGCAGGCCGCAAGACCAATCAGTGCCATCATTCCCACAAGATGCGTAACCCGCAACGCAGCCTCCACCAATAATTGCCCCAGCCTTAGCGCATTCGGCCCGCGCCGTCACGCGCCCTTTTTGCCGCCGGGAAACAGCACCAACCCAAACGCCCCGGCAAAGATCGCAATATCCGCGATATTAAAGGCAAAGGGGTTGTCGATCCCACAGCAGGACATGTTCAGAAAATCCGCAACCGCGCCATACAGCACCCGGTCCAACACATTGCCCAGCGCACCGCCAATCAGCATCCCTCCGGAAATCAGCCCCAACAGACCGGGCGGATCCCGTCGCATCCAGACCGTGACGAACAGCACAATGCCCAGCGCAACGGAAATCAAAATCCAGCGTGTCTGCGGTGCGTCCCCCGCCAACAGCCCGAAATTAATACCATAATTCCAGGCCATACGGAAATTCAGATAGGGCGGCAGCACATCAACCGACAGGCGCGTGGCCAGATCCATCACATGCACGACCCAGATTTTAGACAGTTGGTCGATCACAAACACCGCAAAGGCGACCCACCAGACCAATCCGATGCCCTGATAGCTGTCCCTGCCCTGCTTGCTCATGCCGTCACGCCTGCCTGTCATATCCTTACGCATTTGGATGCCTGCTGCGCGCGCTGAGGGCAAGCCCCTGTTTACCGCCGCTTTGCGCGGATCCCCGCCCGCCGCCAGCAATAAAGGCAAAAGAAAAGACCAGAGCAGCGCGCCGCCCTGGTCTTCTCTGCTTTTCAAATACCCAAAATGCGGGGCCTGTCAGCCCACGCAAGGATCAGTGACGGAAGTGACGCATCCCGGTAAACACCATGGCGATGCCGGCCTCATCCGCGGCGGCGATCACTTCGTCATCGCGCATCGAGCCACCGGGCTGGATCACGCAGGTCGCACCCGCAGCGGCGGCCTCCATCAGACCATCGGCGAAGGGGAAGAACGCATCAGACGCCACAGCCGACCCCTTGGCAAGGCTTTCGGACAGGCCCAGCTCCTTGGCCATGCGCTCGGCCTTGGCAGCGGCGACATTGGCACTGTCGAGGCGGCTCATCTGGCCTGCGCCCACCCCCACGGTCGCGTCATCCTTTACATAGACAATCGCGTTGGATTTCACGTGCTTGGCAACTTTCCAGGCGAACAGAAGATCGCGCATCTGGTCCTCGGTCGGGGCCTTTTTGGTCACGACTTTCAGATCCTCCATGCCGACATAGCCGACATCCTTGTCCTGCACGAGCAAACCACCGGCGACCTGTTTATAGGCGGTCAGCGGCGCGCGTACATCGGGCAGCGCGTCGGTCAGCAGCAGGCGCAGGTTTTTCTTGGCCGCAAAGATCGCGATCGCCTCGTCCGAGGCACCGGGGGCGATGACCACCTCGGTAAAGATCTCGACGATCTTGGTCGCGGTTTCGGCATCCAGCGGCTGGTTCAGCGCCACGATCCCGCCAAAGGCCGAGGTCCGGTCGCAATCAAACGCCTTTTGGTAGGCCTCAATCAGGCTGTCGCCGGTGGCCACGCCGCAGGGGTTGGCGTGTTTGATGATGGCACAGGCGGCGCGCTCTGCCGGGTCGAACTCGGCGACCAGCTCATAGGCGGCATCGGTATCGTTGATATTGTTGTAGGACAGCTCCTTGCCCTGCAGCTGACGCGCGGTGGCCACGCCGGGACGGCCCGAGCCATCGGTGTAGAAGGCCGCCTGCTGGTGGCTGTTCTCGCCATAACGCAGGGTCTGCTTCAGTTCACCGGCAAAGGCGCGGCGGCGCGGGGTGTCCTGACCAATGGCACCCGCCATCCAGGTGCTGACCGCCGCGTCATAGGCGCCGGTGCGGGCATAAGCGATCTGGGCCATGCGCTGACGGAACGCCAGCGTGGTCTGGCCCTCATTTGCATCCAGCTCGGCCAGCAGCGCGTCGTAATCGCCCACATCCACCAGCGTGGTGACAAAACCGTGGTTCTTGGCCGCCGCGCGGATCATTGCCGGGCCGCCAATGTCGATATTTTCGATGCAGGTCTGATAGTCGCCCCCCGCGGCCACGGTGGCCTCGAACGGGTACAGGTTCACCACCAGCAGGTCGATCCCACCGATCCCGTGTTCCTGCATCGCGGCCACATGGCTGTCATTGTCACGCAGCGCCAGCAGGCCGCCATGCACCATCGGGTGCAGGGTCTTGACCCGACCATCCATCATTTCCGGGAAACCGGTCACATCGGCCACATCCCGCACGGCCACGCCTGCCTCGCGGATCGCCTTGGCAGAGCCGCCGGTGGACAGGATCTCAACGCCCCGCGCCTCCAGCGCCTTGGCCAGATCAATCAGGCCGGTCTTGTCGGATACGGAAATCAGCGCGCGGCGCACGGGATAGAGGTCGGACATTTGGGGCATTCCCTTCGGGCGTTCTTGTCAGCTCAGAAACTCTTGGTCCAGATCGTCTGTGGCCAGGTCGCGCACGGCAAGCGCCGTGTCCTGCGCCTTTGACAGGGACCAGCGGATGCGTGTCGTATAATCCATTGCGCGCCCGGATAAAACGATCTGTTTTGTCGCGCGTGGCCGCATCCGGCCTTTTTCCAGAAAAACCGAGGGTTCCAGATCCAGCGTGACCTTGCCCTCGTAGCGGAAAACCCAGATTTCTCCTGACCTAAGGGCAAGACTGACCGCATTGCCCCCCAGATCCAGCGCCGCATCCACATCCGGGTGCAAATGGAACCGGATGTCGAAATTCAGCCCGGACAGGCGCTGCGCATCCATCGCCTTGTCGAATCGTTTTTTGGCCGGGCCGTCCAGCGCGACCAGATAATCCTCGCCGCGCAGCGCGCGCCCGTCGCGGGGCAATTCCAGACTGCGCGCATGGGTCAGCCCGTTCAGCCGCACATAGCCATCATGCCCGGCCTCCAGCCGCTGCATCCGGCGCGGATTGGCCTGCTGGATCGGCACATGGGTCGGGATGTCCTCCAGTAATTCGCGCTGGCGCAGCCCAATCCAGCGTTTGGGTGCAAGTCGCGCGCTGGAATAGCCCTGCAGGCTGAGCGAGGAATGCGACGGCGTGGCCCGCCCGGCCCGGCGCCAATCCTCACCAAACTGCCCCCCGGCCCCACAATTCACGATCAAAGGCCTGCGTCCAGAGGTCAGTTCAAACGCCAGGGTCGAGGCATGGGCCCGCCCCGAAGCCCGCCCTTTGGGGGGCGGGGCCGCATCCAGAATCACCGTGCAGCGCGGGCTGGACAGCCGGGCAAAGCCCATGGCCAACCCCTCGGCCTGCCGCGCCTTGATCCCCGAGGCCGCAAGCGCCTGATCCAGCCGCCCGTCCAGCCCCCGCCCGCCACCATGAAACCGCGCCAGCCCGCCATCGCAATGGCGCAGGCTGCGCAAGGTGGGCGCGATGCGTTCAATCGCCTGCGCATGGGCGGGTTCCGGCGTCTGGTGCACCTCTTCCAGCGCGGCGCTGGCCCAGGTCAGCAGGGTGAAGACCTCTAGCAATTCTTCGGGGTTGCGGGTCGGAATGCCCCCCTGATCGTCAATCTGACGCGCACATTCTGCGGCAATCGCCTGTCGCGCCGGTTCGGCTCGCGTCTCCATCCCCTCGATGGACAACCCGGCGTAAAGCAACCCGGTCAGAGCCTCGAACCGGGGCAATCCCGGCGATGTCCCCTGCCAGCGCCGCGACAGGAACACGGTCTGCGCCGCCAGCGCCTGATAATAGGCCTCGGCCGCCGCCGCATCCTGCCCGCGCAGCAAAAACAGCGCGTGCTGGATCCAGCGGATCACCCGCCGACCGGTCAGTTCCGGCGTCCAGCCATGCCCCGCCCCGCGCCCATAACGCGCGATCCAGTCCCACAGCCAGTCCTGCGCCAGCGCGCGCGCCTTGGCATCGCCCACCGCCGCCAGATCATCCAGCCAGGCAAAGCTGTGAATCTCATCCAGAAACCCGTCATCCGGGGCGTCCAGTTCCCACAGGGCGCGATCCGGCGCTGCCACAAGGTGGCCTGCAAACATAAGATTGCCCGCGATCATCTGCCGCCCGCGGGCAAAATATCCGACAGTTCTAGGATCCGGCTGAGACACAAAGCCCGTGGCAGGACGCGCCCGCGCGGCCATTCGGGCCTGTACCCGGTTCAGAAATCGCGCCTGCCGCGACCGCCAAGTTCCCAACCCGGACATGCTGTGCCCCTTTGCCCGCCTCACCCGTCTTTGCACCCCGGTTCTGGGGCGCGGCCCCTGTTGACCGGGGCTTTGTTCACGCAAAGGTTAACGCCCGCGCGCGGCAAAGTCACCTTGCTTTGACCCCTTGCAGCAGATCGGGCGCGGCCTTGCTTAGCCTTTGATCAGAGCCGCCATATAGAACCCGTCCAGACCGCCACGCGCCGCCCACATATCCGGGCGCAGGCGCAATCCGCCCGCTTGGCTGCGCCAGAGCGGGTCGATCCAGTCACCCTCGGGTTTCACAATCTTCACATCAGGATGGCGGGACAGCGCCTCTTCGATCTGACATTCGCCCTCATCCGGGATCAGCGAACATGTGGCAAAGACCAGCCGCCCGCCGGGTTTGAGCAATCCCAGCGCGTGATCCAGCATGGCCTCTTGCAGGCCGATCAACTCGCCGATCTTTTCGCCCTGATGGATATGCGGCAGATCGGGGTGGCGGCGGATCGTGCCGGTGGCCGAACAGGGCGCATCCAGCAGGATCGCATCATATTGGCCTGCGTGCTCCATCGCATCGCCCGCGACCAGTTCGGCCTGCAGGCCCGTGCGCTGCAGGTTTTCAGCCACCCGCGCCAGCCGCTGTTCCGACAGATCCAGCGCCGTGACCTTGGCCCCCGCCGCCGCCATTTGCAGCGTCTTGCCGCCCGGAGCCGCGCACATATCCAGTACGGACAGGCCCGCCACATCGCCCAACAGCTTGACCGGCAAGGCCGCCGCCGCGTCCTGAACCCAAAAATCCCCTGCCTCAAACCCCGGCAAGGCCGAGACTTGCACCCCGTCACGCAACCGCACCGATCCGCCGGGCAGCACCTCACCCCCGGTGGCCTTGGCCAGTGCCTCGGGATCGGATTTGGCGGTAAGGTCCAGCGGGGCGGCAGCGTAATGCGCACGCTCCATCAGGGCCACCGCATTGGCGCCCCAGGCCTCGACCAGCGGGTCGCGCAGCCAGCGGGGCAGACGCGGAATGCGGGACTTTTCCCAGGCCGCAGGGCCGTCCGCCGCGATCTTGCGCAGCACCGCATTGGTCAGGCCCCGATAGGTCGCTGTCCGCTTGCCCGCGCCGACAAAATTCACGATGTCATTCACCACCCCATGCGCCGCGCCGCCCTGGCACAGCTCGACCGTGCCCAGCCGCAGCGCATTCATCACCACCAGACCGGGGCGCTTGCGCAGATGCGGTTTCAGCAAGCGATCCGCCCGCTCCAGCCCGCGCAATGTGTCACTGGCCAGACGCTGCGCCGCCGCGCGCTCGGACGGGGGCAGCTTGTCCAGCCGCGCCACCGCCTCGCCCAAGGGTCGGGATTCGCCCAGAACCTGGGTCAGAACCTGGATGGCGGCTTTGCGCGCGGGGCTGGGGGTGCTGGACATGAAACGGGCCTCGAAACCTAGGCGGGCTTGCCCCGCGACAGGCCCGCCCTATAACAAGAGCGCAGTTTCAAGGAAAGCACATGACCGATCAGCCCGAGACCGGCGCAGACGCGCCCCGCGACCTGCCCCCCGCCGCACAGCGCGCCCTGGCCGAAGCCGAAGAGCGCCGCAAGCAGACAGAAGCCAGTGCCAAAGACGCCCCCAAAGAGCTGGGCGGTCGCGATGGCCCGGACCCGGCTCGCTATGGCGATTGGGAGAAAAAAGGCATCGCGATCGATTTTTGATCAGCTGGGGATGGGGGCGCTGCCCCCGCCGCCTACGGCGCCTCCCCCGGGAGTATTTTTGAAGCAAAGAAGCACGGGCGCGCGCCTGTTTCTCTGCTTTTATAAATACCCAAATCAACCGTGCTACACGCAGCCCGGCCTCAGTTCAGGCCCAGCACGTCCAGCATGTCATATTCGCCGGGCATTTTGTCCTGCCCCCACAGCGCGGCTTTCAGTGCACCACGGGCAAAGAGCGAGCGATCCGAGGCGAGATGTTTGATCGTGATGCGTTCGCCGCCGGTGGCAAAGATGACTTCGTGTTCGCCGACCACGTCACCGCCGCGAATGGCGTGAAACCCGATATCGCCGCGTTTGCGCGCGCCGGTGATGCCGTCACGGCCGCGATCCGACACATCGTCAAGGGAGACACCGCGCCCGGCGGCGGCGGCTTCGCCCAGCATCAGAGCGGTGCCCGAGGGGGCATCGACCTTGCGGTTGTGATGGGCTTCGACGATTTCGATATCCCAGTCTGCGTCCAGCGCGGCGGCGACCTGGGCGGTCACTTTGGTCAGCAGGTTCACCCCGAGGCTCATGTTTCCGGCGCGGATGATCACCGCGTGGCGCGCCGCGATTTTGAGGCGCTCCAGATGGGATTGGTCAAACCCGGTTGTGCCGATCACATGCACGGCACGCGCCTGCGCCGCCAGATCGGCAAAGGCGACGGTGGCATCGGGGGCGGTGAAATCAATCACGGCCTGCGCTTTGGAGAACGCTTCGAGCGCGTCCGAGGTCACGGTGACGCCCAGCGCCGCGCCGCCCATCGCCTCGCCCAGATCACGGCCTTCCCAGTCATGGTCCGGGCGTTCCAGCGCGCCGACCAGTTTCAGGTGGTCGCTGTCCATCACGTGGCGCACCAGCATCTGGCCCATGCGGCCTGACACCCCTGTTACGACAACACCCGGCTGATCGATCATATCACTGTCTCCATTCCTGACGGTTTCGCCCTCATAGCGCGGGTCGCGCCGCTTGGCAAAGGGCGCGGCAGGGCTTAAGTCAGGACCATGGCAAAGAACAGATTCACCGAACCGCGCGGCCCGTCGACCCGGCAAAAGAAAGTGGCGGAGATGATCCGCCGCCGTCTCTCTGAGATTTTTTCGAGGGGGGAGATCCACGATCCCGACCTGAACCGGATTTCGATCACCGTGGGGGATGTGCGGGTGTCGCCTGATCTGCGGGTGGCCACGGCCTATGTTGTGCCGCTGGGCGGCGAGGGCCAGGACGACATGCTGTCGCTGTTGCAGCGCAACAAGGGCGAGATCCGCCGCGCGGTCTGTCACGGGCTGAAACTGAAATTCGCGCCTGAACTGCGGTTTCATCTGGATGACACGTTTGATCAGCTCGAGGCGACCCAGCGGCTGATGTCTCAGGACGCGGTGCGCCGCGATGTCGAGAGCTGATGCGCGCGGGCGCGTTGCTGACCCTATTGGCGGCATTGCTCGCCACCCTGCCCGCTGCCCCTGCGGCGGCGCTGGACTGTCAGCCGCTGCGCCATGAGGGCAATCGCTATACGGTTTGCGAAGTCGACCCTGCCGCAGATCAGCTGCGCCTGTTCCTGCGCGACGCGGATGGCACGCCTTTTGGTGATTTCAGCGCCTTGGAAAGCGATCTGAACGCACGGGGCGAGCGCCTGTTATTCGCAATGAATGCGGGCATGTATCACGAGGACCGCGCCCCGGTGGGGCATTATGTCGAGGACGGAGCCCAGCAGATGCGGGTCATCCCGACGCCGGGTCCGGGCAATTTCGGGCTGCTGCCCAACGGGGTGCTGTGCCTGAATGAGACCGGCGCGCGTGTCTATGAGACCCGCGCCTTTTTGCAGCAACGCCCCAACTGCCGCGACGCCACCCAATCCGGCCCGATGCTGGTGATTGATGGGGCGCTGCACCCTCGGTTCCTGCCTGACAGCACGTCGCGCTATATCCGCAATGGGGTGGGCACCAGTGCCTCGGGCGATCGCGCCGTGTTCGTGATTTCCGAAAACGCCGTGACCTTTCATGATTTTGCCCTGCTGTTCCGCGATGTGCTGGGGCTGCCGCAGGCGCTGTTCCTGGATGGGAATGTGTCGCGGCTTTACAGCCCGGAACTGGGCCGCGCGGATGCGGGGCGGCGCATGGGGCCGATTGTCGGGGTCACCGCCCCGATGACGCAGTAAACCAAGACCAAACAAGACGGGATCAGAACCGCGATATGACACAGTTTCCCTCTTCCGAAGATCTGACAAAGGCGCTGTTGAAGGCCGCGCGCGATGCCGGTGCCGACAGTGCCGATGCGATTGCCGTGACCGGCGCGGCGCTGTCCATCGACGTGCGCGGCGGTGCGCTGGAACAGGCGGAGCGCGCCGAGGGCACCGATATCGGGCTGCGGGTCTTTTTGGGCAAGCGCAGCTCGGTGGTGTCGGCCTCGGATATTTCAGAGCGCACCATGACCATGATGGCCGAGCGCGCCGTGGCCATGGCGCAGGAAGCGCCCGAAGACCCCTATGCCGGGCTGGCCGATGCGGATCAGCTGGCCGCGCAGCGCGACAGCCGCGCGCTGGCACTGGACGATCCCAGCCCCGAACCTTCGCCCGAGGCATTGCAGGAGGATGCCGCCCGCGCCGAGGCCGCCGCGCTGGCGATGGAGGGAATCAGCCAGGTGCAGGCCGCATCGGCCGGGTATTCCGCGCGACAGGTCTGGATGGCCGCCAGCAACGGGTTTTCGGGGGGCTATGGGCGTACCTCGCGCAGTACATCTTGTGTGGCGATCACCGGCGAAGGGCTGGCGATGGAGCGCGATTATGATGGCGACAGCCGCGCCTTTCAGGCCGATCTGCGCAGCCCCGAGGATATTGGCGAAACTGCCGCGCGCCGTGCGCTTGAGCGGGCCAATCCGCGCAAACCGGCCACGGGTGCCTATCCGGTGCTGTTTGACGAACGGATCTCGGCCTCGTTGATCGGGCATCTGATGGCGGCGGTGAATGGCAGCGCGATTTCGCGCGGCGCGTCCTGGCTGCGCGATGCCATGGGCGAACAGGTGCTGCCCAAAGGCATGGATCTGATCGAAGACCCGCACCGCCCGCGCGCCGCCGCCTCGCGCCTGTTTGATGCCGAGGGGCTGCCAACCCAGCGCCGCGCCATTGTGCAGGACGGGATGCTGCAAAGCTGGACGCTGGATCTGGCCAATGCGCGCAAGCTGGGGCTGGACAGCACCGGGAATGCGGCGCGCAGCACGGGCTCTGGCCCCTCTCCGACACCCTGGAATCTGGAATTGACCCAGGGCAGCGCCAGCCGCGACGATCTGATTGCGCAGATGGGCACCGGGCTGGTTGTGACCTCGATGATCGGGGCGACGATCAACCCCAATACCGGGGATTATTCGCGCGGCGCCGCCGGGTTCTGGGTGGAAAATGGGGCTATTGCCTATCCCGTGTCCGGTGTGACCATCGCGGGCAATCTGCGCGACATGCTGCAGAATATGACTCCGGCCAATGACGCGCGCCCGTGGCTGTCGCGCCTTGTGCCGTCGCTTCTGGTCGAGGGGCTGACCCTTGCCGGAGAGTGACCTTGACCTGCTGATCACCGCCGCCCGCGCCGCAGGCAAGGTCGCGCAGGCGCATCAGGGGGGCGATCTGCAGATCCGCGAAAAGGATGATGGCGCTGGCCCTGTCACCGCTGCTGATCTGGCGGTGAATGAGTTGCTGGAGGATCAGCTGCGCGCTGCCCGCCCCGGCTATGGCTGGCTGTCCGAGGAAAGCGCCGATCCCGGTGTCCGGCTGGACCATGACACCGTGTTCATCATCGACCCGATCGACGGCACGCGCAGTTTTATCGAAGGCGCGCGCAGCTGGGCCCATGCGCTGGCCGTGGTGCAGGATGGCCAGGTCACGGCAGCGGTGGTCTACCTGCCCATGCTGGATCGGATGTATGCCGCGCAGCGCGGCGCAGGCGCCACCCTGAATGGCGCACCAATCCGTGCAGGTGCGCGCAGCGATCTGAGCGGGGCCGAGATCCTCGCCGCCCGCCCCGCGCTGGAACCGCGCCATTGGCCCGGCGGCCTGCCGGATGTGACCCGCGTGCACAGGCCATCCCTGGCCTATCGCCTGTCTCTGGTGGCCGAGGGCCGCTATGACGCGATGCTGACCCTGCGTCCCAGCTGGGAATGGGACATTGCGGCAGGCAGCCTGCTGCTGGAAGAGGCCGGGGCCAAGGTGACAGACCGCCAGGGCGGCGCGCTGCGCTTTAACAACCCAACCCCGCAAAGCAACGGGGTGCTGGCCGCCAATGCGCCGCTTCATGCTGCCCTGCTGGAGCGCCTGACATGACCCTGACCGGCCAGCCGGCGCATGAGGCCCGCCCGTGGTGACACGCACGCTCAGCCTGCAGGCCTATCTGACCTTTGCAAATGCGCGCAGCATGGTTGCGGGTCAGGCCGCGCATCCCAGGCCAAACGATCGGCCTCCGCTGATCTGGCTCCATGCGGACCGTCCTGAAACCGGGCGGGCGCTGGCCTGCCTGGGCTGTCGGCTGAAACTGCTGCGCCCTGAACTGACCCTGCTGGGCACAGGGGCCGTGCCCGACACCGCCGAGCTGCGCAGCCTGCGCCTGCCGCAGGAAAACGGCCCGGATGTGGACAGTTTTTTGCAGGAGCACGCGCCCTCGGCCTGCTTGTGGGCGGGGGCCGAGTTGCGACCGGCCCTGCTGGCCGCGACCCGCGCCACAGGCAGCCTGATGGTCGCGTTGCAGACCGATGAGCGCCTCTGGCACAGCCCCGCGCCGCGCTGGTTGCCCGATCCCAGCCAGGCCACGCTGGCCCTGTTCGACCAGATCCACCTGACCAGTGAACCGTTGAAACGCGATCTGCGCCGCCATGGCATCCCGTCCGAACGGCTGCGCCCCGGAGGCCCCCTGATCGACACGGCCCTGCCCGATCCCACCTCAGAGGATCTGCAAACCGAAGTCATGACCAGCCTTGCCGGGCGCCCCGTCTGGCTTGCCGCGCGAATCAGCGGACCAGAGGCAGGCGACGTGCTGCGCGCCCATCGCCGCGCCATCCGGCTGGCCCATCGCCTGTTGCTGGTCGTTGTGCCCAACCAACCGGACGATCACGCCCGCATCCTGCGCAGCGCCGAGGCCGAACAGATGCGGATCTGCCATTGGGATGATGGCGAGATGCCGGATGAGAACACTCAGGTTTTGCTGACCGAAACCCCGGATGAACTGCCCCTGTGGTACCAGATCGCTCCGCTCAGCTTTCTGGGTGGCTCGCTGGTCAGCGGGCGCGGCGGGATCGACCCGTATGAGGCCGCGGCCCAGGGCACTGCAATCCTGTATGGCCCCAATGTCGGGCGGCATCTGCCCGCCTATGGCAGGCTGGTGGATGCGGGCGCGGCGCGAATCGTGCGCGACTCGGATTCGCTGGCAGGGGCGGTGCAGACATTGATCGCCCCGGACCTGTCGGCCAGCATGGCGCTTGCGGGCTGGGATGTGATTTCCTCGGGGGCAGAGCTGGTGGATCGGCTGATTGCCACGGTGATCGACCGCCTTGATGCGGAGGAAAGCCGCAGCGCCCGCTTTGCGCCCCCACCCCCACAGGAGACCCCGTGATGCGACCACCGCGTTTCTGGTTCACCCCGCCCGACACACCGGATCTGCGCGCCCGGCTGCTGGCACCCTTGGCGGCGCTGACGGCCCGCGCGACAGCAAAGCGTGTGGCGCGCGCAGCGGATTTCCGCCCGGATATTCCGGTGATCTGTGTGGGCAATATCAACGCAGGCGGCACCGGCAAAACCCCGACTGTGATCGCGCTGGTGCAGTTGCTGCAGGCGCGCGGGCTGACTCCGCATGTGATCAGCCGGGGCTATGGCGGGCGTGAAACCGGCCCGCTGCAGGTCGACCCGCGCCGCCACAGCGCCGAGGACACCGGGGACGAACCCCTGCTGATTGCCGCCTTTACTCCGACCTGGGTGGCCAAGGATCGCGCCGCTGGGGCACGTGCTGCCCAAGAAGCCGGGGCAGATCTTCTGATCCTCGATGATGGGTTCCAGAATCCCGGCCTGCCCAAAGATCTGTCCCTGCTGGTGGTCGACGCCGTGGCGGGCTTTGGCAATGGGCGCTGCCTGCCTGCCGGGCCGCTGCGTGAACCGGTCCCGACTGGGCTGGCACGGGGCGACCTGCTGCTGTCCATCGGGCCAGACCCGGCGCAGGAGAGGTTTGAGGCGCAATGGCGCGCACAGATCCCCCTGCCCCGCCTGCGCGGCGCGCTGATGCCGCTGCAAACCGGGATGGACTGGGACGGCCTGCCCGCGCTGGCCTTTGCCGGGATTGGCCACCCGGAAAAATTCTTTGCCACGCTGCGCAGCCTAGGGGCCGATGTGAAACGCGGCGAAGCCCTGGAGGACCACCAGCCCCTGACACCGGCTCTGATGACCCGTCTGGAAAAAGAAGCCGCCCTGATCGGGGCGCAGCTGGTGACAACGGAAAAGGATGCAGTGCGCCTGCCTGCCAGTTTCCGGCAAAAGGTTCTGACCCTGCCTGTGCGCCTGCAGATCACCGATGACGGCCCGTTGCAGGCGGCGCTGGACCGGATTCTGTAACCTTTATTCTGCGGCCAGCGGCTGATCGGCGGGGCGGCCCAGATCTGCGATCCGGGCAATCACCTGGCGCAGACGCTGCTGGATGTCCTCAAACCCTGAATGCGGGCGAATCGCGCTCTCATCCATGTAAATCGACCGGTCGATTTCGATCTGGATGGCGTGCTGGTTTTTCGAAGGCCGCCCGTAATGCTGGGTCGTATAGGCCCCGGCAAAAGGCGCGTTGCGCGCCACCTGAAACCCCGCAGCACTAAAGGCCTGTTCAATCCCATCCACAATATGGCGCGCAGCCGAGGCCCCGAACCGATCCCCCAGAACGATTTCAGGGCGGAGCCCGCCGGGTTTGAGCGCGCTTTCCACCGCTTCGCGGGGCATCGAATGGCAATCCACCAGAATCGCCTGACCGAACTGGCGATGCGCCTGATCCAGCAGGGTCTCCAGCTGGTGGTGGTAGGGCTGCCAGACCTGCTCCAGCCGCGACTCGGCCTCGGCACGGGGCATCTTGCCGCGATAGATCGCCCGGCCATGCGCCACGACGCGGGGAATCACCCCCAGCCCGCTGGCGACGCGCGGATTGTGCCCGCCCCGGCGCACACCTTCGATCAAAGCCGGGTCCAGTTCATCATGCGCGCGGTTCAGATCCACATAGGCGCGCGGCGCGCGGGCACATAGCAGCGGCGCCCCCTGATCCGGCACTGTTTCATACAGACGGTCCACAAAGGCATCTTCGGAACTGCGGATCATATGATCATCCAACAGCGTCCCCGCCAAAAAATCCGCCGCATAGTCCCGCCCGGAATGGGGCGAGGCAAACACCACACAAGAGGATGTCACCTTTGGCAAAAACAGATCAAAAGCAGGGTTCGGCATGGGCGCTCCTTTGAATAAAATCATAGCGCGGATTCTTTGTTTGCCAAAAGCCCTTGATCCCTGTTTCGACTCCTTTTATAGACCCCTCCACCGGCGCAGCGACACGCGGTTCGGTTTTCAAAATCGGTTCACTTTTAGGGTGGACCTTGCTGAAAACAGGACGTAAACCGCAGCGCAGGCCATAACATGGGTGATTAGCTCAGCGGTAGAGCACTTCGTTGACATCGAAGGGGTCACTGGTTCAATCCCAGTATCGCCCACCATGGATTTCATCGCTCTTTGGTTTTCGAACCAGAAAGCACGGCAACAACCGCATGGCGCTCGCGCGCCGCGAACAGAGGAGAGACTTATATGAAAGTCGCAAACTCGCTCCGCTCGCTCAAGAAGCGCCATCGCGATTGCCGCGTTGTGCGCCGCAAGGGCCGCGTCTACGTGATCAACAAGACGCAGCGCCGTTTCAAAGCCCGCCAGGGCTGAAGACGACGCACATACCGGATCTTCCGGTTTCGGCAGGGCCGCCCATTTGGGTGGCCTTTTGCTTTTCTGGGGACTGTTTTCAGGCGCGTTTTCAAAGACGTCGCGTGGTGGGTTGCCCCCCCTACGGAAAACCAGCCCCCGCACGGCCTCCCCTAAAACGAAAAAGGCTGCCCCGGTGTGACAGAGCAGTGTCACAGGGCAGCCTTTTCATTTCGTAGCAGCGCAGATTTAATCGTAGTTACGCGCATCCTCGATCACCAGACCATCGCGGGGCAGACCGCCGGGGCTAACCAGCTCGACCTTGCCGCGCAGTTTCAGAAGCTCGGTCACGCTTTTTTCATAGGCGGCGGTGTCGGACCCGCTGGTTTCGATTCGCACGGTCATGACATCCATTTCCCCATCGCGCGATGCCACGACGCGGGCACGGTCGATTTCGTCATGGCGGGCAACCAGCTGGGCGACCTGTTCAGGGCGCACGAACATGCCCTTGATCTTGGTCGTCTGGTCGGCACGGCCCATCCAGCCCTTGATACGCATATTAGTGCGCCCGCAGGGGCTGGGCCCGTCCATCACCGCGCTCAGGTCACCGGTGGCAAAGCGGATCAGCGGGTAGTCAGGGTTGAGGGAGGTCACCACCACCTCGCCAACTTCGCCCGCTGCCACCGGATCTCCGGTACCGGGGGTGACGATCTCGACGATCACACCCTCGTCTACGATCATCCCTTCCTGCGCTTCGCTTTCATAGGCCACATTGCCCAGATCGGCGGTGGCATAGCATTGCAGACAGGTGATGCCGCGATCGGCGTAATACTGGCGCAGGCTGGGGAACAGCGCCCCACCACCGACTGCGGCGCGGGTGATTTTCAGCTCAAGCCCCATCTCATCGGCCTTTTCCAGGATGATCTTGAGATAATCCGGGGTGCCAGCATAGGCGGTGACACCGATGTCATGGGCCGCACGGGCCTGCAATTCGGTCTGGCCAACACCGGCGGGCACCACGGCGGCCCCCACGGCGCGCGCGCCATTCTCAAAGATCATGCCCGCAGGCGTCAGGTGATAGCCAAAGCAGTTCTGGACAATATCCCCGGCACCAATACCGCAGGCCGCCAGAAAGCGCCCCATACGCCACCAGTCATGGCTGACCCCACCCGGTTCATAGATCGGGCCGGGCGATTGAAAGATATGTGCGGCATTCGATACGGGCAGCCCGCCAAAGGGGGCCTGCTCTGCCTGACGCGCCGACAGGTCGGATTTGCGCAGCACAGGCAGCGTGGCCAGCGCGGCCAGATCGCTGACCGGATCCATCCCGTTCTTGGCCAGCGCCGCATTCAGCGCCTCCAGCTGGGCCGCCTCGCGCGCGTCCTGGCTGCGGGTTTCAAGAGCGTCAAAAAACGTGCTCATCTCGGTCTCCCCTCCGCGGGACTAGTCGTTTTATGCCCCAGCTGGGGCCGATCCGCGCACCAGCGCACGCGGTTTGTTAGGTTATGGCGCTGTCGCTTCGCGCTAATTTTCAACGTCGGTCTGGAACGGCGCGTCTTTGCGCAGCACATGGGTTGTCAGCACTTCCAAATCAGCCTCGCCGCTGTTTGTGACGCCGCCATGCACCTGTCCTTCTGGGAAAAAGACCGGTGTACCGGGGGCAAAGATCACCTCTTTGCCATTCGGCAAGATCACCGGTCCGCCGACCGAAATCACCCCGTGTTCATCCCCTGGATGCGTGTGCAAAGGGATCCGACCGCCCGGTTTCAGCACCAGGCGCGAGATGATCACCACGTGATCTGCGCTGCATGATAGCGGTTTTTCCTGCAGGATCTCGCGCTGAACCAGATCCTCCGCAGCAAGCGGCGTGGCCAATAGCGAAACCGCAAGAAAGAGCGCCCGGATCATGCCCCTGCCCCGCTTAGGCCAGCCAACGCTTGCGGCGGCGATAGGACCGCACATCGCGGAAGCTCTTGCGGCCATCATCGGACATGCCCAGATAAAATTCCTTCACATCCGGGTTTTCGCGCAGATCGGCGGCCGGGCCGTCCATCACCACACGGCCGTTTTCCAGAATATAGCCGTAATGGGCATAGCGCAGAGCGACGTTTGTGTTCTGCTCGGCCAGCAGGAAGCTCACGCCCTCGCCTTCATTCACCGCTTTCACGATCTCAAAGATCTGCTCCACCAGCTGCGGCGCCAGGCCCATGGACGGTTCGTCCAGCAGGATCGTTTCCGGGCGGCTCATCAGCGCGCGCCCGATGGCGACCATCTGCTGTTCCCCGCCCGAGGTATAGCCCGCCTGGCTGCGGCGGCGTTCTTTCAGACGCGGGAAATAATTGTACACCATCTCAAGATCCGCAGCGATCGCGCCCTTGCCATCCTTGCGCGTATAGGCGCCGGTCAGCAGGTTTTCCTCGACGGTGAGGTGTTCGAAACAATGGCGGCCTTCCATCACCTGGATGACACCCTTTTTCACCAGAGCGGCGGGATCCAGATCCTGCACGCGCTCGCCCTTATAGACGATGCTGCCCTTGGTGACTTCGCCGCGTTCCGAATGCAGCAGGTTGGAAATTGCCTTAAGCGTGGTCGTCTTGCCCGCACCGTTGCCCCCCAGAAGCGCGGTGATCCCGCCCTGGTTGACCGTCAGGCTCACCCCTTTCAGCACGAGGATCACGTGATTGTAGATCACCTCGATATTGTTGACCTCCAGCAAGGTCGTGTCGGTTTTGGCCGTATCCAGCATTGGTGTTCCTCGGGATCTAAGGCGCGAGGCCCTGTCTTCTTCTTGGCGTAAATACTCGGCTTTCCTGCATGTGACCGGGCGCTTTGTTTGCCATCATAACCCGACCGGCAGGGATCCACCGGCGACGACAGACGCCGCCGGTGGGGCAAGGGCGATTAGCCCTCGCAGTTTTCGTTCACAGGCCAGGGTGCGTTGGCACCGGCATATTCGGCGGCTTTTTCAGCGGCCAGAGCCATGTAGCCTTCGACATTGGGCTGCAGGTGGTCAGACACTTTGACAAAGGCAGACCCGTCCCATTCCAGCATCCAGCCACCGGAATGACCGGTGTGGTTGGAGCAGGAGGTCGCGAAGGGCGCGATCATGCCATCCAGACCCAGTTCGGAAATCCGCTCTGCGGTCATGTTGATGTTTTCCAGACCCCAGCGCAGCTGCTCGGCGTTGATATCCGCCACGCCATATTCTTTCTGCGCAGCAGAGATGCCTTCGGCCAGAACCGCAGAAATCAGGATGCCACGGCTGTAGAACACGCCTTTCATCTCTGTCTCGTTGGACTGGGATTTCCCGGCATCCACAACGTGTTTCTTGATGTCAGCCATGACCGGCGCATCCAGATTCGGGAAGGACCAGGAAATCGACTTATAGCCTTTGCCCTTTTCACCGACGATGGCCAGGTCCGCATCGTGGCCGGACCACCAGACACCGATCATGTTTTCCATCGGATATTTGGTTTTCACCGCTTCGGTGATGGCACCGGCGTTCATCGCGCCCCAGCCCCACATGATCACATTGTCAGGACGCTGACGGCGGATCTGCAGCCACTGAGCCGACTGGTTCTGCATTTCTTTCAGACCAACCGGGATCGGCAGCAGTTCAAAACCCTTCTGCTCGGCCAGGGCCTGCAGCAGCGGCAGGGGCTCTTTGCCATAGGGGTGGTCCAGATGCAGGAAGGCGATTTTCTTGCCTTTCAGATCACCCTGGCTTTCCAGGTACTGAACAATCATGTCCGCACCATCCCAGTAACCCGACGGCATGTTGAACGCCCACTGGAAGGTGGTGCCTTCCATCATCGGGCTGAACCCATAGCCCGGAGCCAGGATCGGGATCATGTCCACATTGGTTTTCGGCAGAACCTGCAGAGTGATGCCGGTGGACCAGGGCTGGGTCACGATGGCCTTGCCTTTGGTCTTTTCATAGCATTCCACGCCTTTTTCGGTGGAATAGCCGGTTTCACATTCTTCGAAATCAATGGCCACGCCGCCAATGCCGCCATCGCGGGCGTTCAACATGGTCATGTAATCGGCCTGACCGTTCATCAGCGGGATGCCGGTGGCGGCAAACGGACCGGTCCGGTAGGCAAGGTTCGGCGCATAGAGCGACTCTGCCATGGCTGCACCGGCTGTCACACTTGCCACAATCGCGGCTGCGGCCAGTTTGGTGAAGTGTTTCATGTTATCTCCTCCCTGAGAATTCTTGTCACTTCGGTTGATAGGGTGTTCGGGTGGCCTGCCCCGCTTAGTGCGGGAAGGGCCAGATAATCAGTTTCTCGCGGATCAGACGCCACAGCTGGGCCAGACCATGCGGTTCAACGATCAGGAAGAACACGATCAGGCTGCCGACCATCATGATGTTGAGGTGCTCGACCAGGGCGCTGTCCACATGGATACCAATGGCACTGGGAACCAGGTTCAGAACAACCGGCAGGCCGACGATCAGGATGGCACCCAGATAGTTGCCCATGATTGATCCCAGACCGCCGATGATCGCGATGAACAGGATGCGGAAGCTGAGCGGAATGTCGAACAGGTTCGGCTCCGCCGCACCGCGCCACATAAAGACAAACAGCGCACCGGCCACGCCCACCACATAGGACGACACGGCAAAGGCGGTCAGTTTGGACTTCATCAGGTTGATGCCGATCAGCTCTGCGGCGATGTCCATGTCGCGGGTCGCTTTCCAGGTCCGGCCCAGATTGCCGCGGGTCAGGTTGATGCACAGCATGGTCATCAGGCAGACAATGAACAGCACCACGTAATATTGCACGATCGAGCTGGCCTGCGGACCGGACACATAGATGCCAAAGATATCAAGGTTCGGAACCTGGATCGCACCCGAGGCGTTGTAGTTGTACAGCCAAGCCCATTTCTCAAACAGCCAGACCAGAAAGAACTGCGCCGCCAGCGTGGCAATCGCCAGGTAGAACCCTTTGATGCGCAGGCTGGGGATGCCGAACATCACACCGACCACGGCGCTGAAACCGCCAGACAGCAGGATCGCCACGATCGGGTTCATCCAGGGCATGATCGTGACCATCTTGTAGCAGGCATAGGCACCCACCCCCATAAAGGCCGCGGTCCCCAGGCTCAGCTGACCGGCATAGCCCGTCAGGATATTCAGGCCCAGCGCGGCCAGCGAATAGATCAGGATCGGGATCAGCAGCGTCTGAAAGGCGAATTCACTCGCCGTCAGCGGAAAGATCACCCAGGCAAAGGCCATGATCACCATCAGCAAAATGGCATCCTGGCGTACCGGGAACAGGGCCTGATCGGCCTTGTAACTTGTTTTGAACTGACCTGCGGTTCTGTAAAGCATCCGTCTTCGTCCTTATGCCGGGCCGCTTTGGCCCGTCTCCTCCCTACCCGGCCCACGGACCGGTATTCCCTCAGTGGCGGTCGCACCGCCTGCGCTATGTGGCCATGTCAGCCCGCCAGCGCGTCATCCTCGTCATGGCGCGGTCGGCTGGCGCTGGGTTGCGCGTAACCGGTTCTTTCGGAATGCCGCACCAGCCAAAGCCAGGCCCACATTCCCGCTGCCGCGCCCAAGGCCGCCAGCAGCACCGCGATTGTCATTGACCCGCCCGCTGCGCGATCCGCCGTCAGTGCCAGGTATCCAAAGGCCCAAAAGCCCGACCAGGCGATGACATTCAGAATGGCAATCAGCTTTGGCATGTCATGTGTTTCCTGCGTTTGGGCCACCGGCCCGTGCGTTGGTTTTCGGTAGGGTGGGTTTTCAACCCACCGTGGCCTTGGGGTGGTGGGACACAGCCCACCCTTCCCCTCGGCTGGTTTCGGCAGCGCGCCCCGCGCTGCGCTATACTCGTTCGATGATCTTTTCCCCGAACAGACCCTGCGGACGGAAGAGCAGCACAACCAGAGCCAGCACAAAGGCGAACCAGGTTTCCGTGTTGCCACCCAGCAGGGGCTGCCCCCAGTAGATCTCGAACAGTTTTTCCAGGATACCGATCATCAGACCGCCGATGATGGCGCCGGTGATGCTTTCCAGACCGCCCAGCATGAGAACCGGCAGAGCCTTATAGGCGATGACTTCCAGCGCAAAGCTGACCCCGGCGCGTGCGCCCCAGGCAATGCCCGTGACCAGCGCGATGATGCCCGCAATGAACCAGACCAGAACCCAGACCGTCTGCAGGCTGATGCCCACGGACAGAGCCGCCTGGTGGTCATCCCCAAGGGCGCGGATCGCGCGGCCCATCTGGGTGTAGTTCAGGAAGGCCAGCAGACCAGCCACCAGCGCGGTCGCCACGACCACAACGGTGATGTCCAGATGCTGCAGGATCAGCAGACCACCCCAGGGTTCCAGCACGCTGTCACCGGTGGGAATGCCCAGCTCTTCGGTGATCATGACCTTGTTTTCACCACCAAAGATGATCTCGCCGCCGCCAATCAGGAACAGGGTGATCCCGATGGTCGCCATGAACAGGATGATGTCCGGCTGGCCAACCAGCGGTCGCAGCACCACGCGTTCAATGGACAGCGCCAGCACATACATGACGCCCAGCGTCAGCAGCACCGAAATCCAGGCGGGAATGCCAAAGGCATGAAGCCCCACCAGCGTCAGCGCCGCAAACACCACCATGATGCCCTGCGCAAAGTTGAAGATACGGCTGGATCGGAAAATAAGCACAAAGCCCAGCGCGATCAGCGCGTAAAGAATCCCCGAAACCAGACCTTCCCACAGAACCTGCAGCAAAAAGTCCGGTGCCGACACCATGTCGGCAAAGGGTGTTATGAAGATGTCTTTTATCATGTCTGCCCCCTCAATGTGACACGCCCAGATAGGCGTCGATCACATCCTGATTGTTGCGCACCTCGTCCGGGCTGCCGTCGCCGATCTTTTTGCCGTAATCCATCACGACCACACGGTCGGACAGGTCCATGACAACGCCCATATCGTGTTCGATCAGACAGATCGTGGTGCCAAATTCGTCATTCACATCAAGGATAAAGCGGGACATGTCCTCTTTCTCCTCGACATTCATCCCCGCCATCGGTTCGTCCAGCAGCAGGATCGACGGCTCGGCCGCCAGCGCCCGCGCCAGCTCGACCCTCTTTTTCAGACCATAAGGCAGACGCCCCACCGGGGTCTTGCGGATGTCCTGGATCTCAAGGAAGTCGATGACCTCCTCGACCTTTTCACGGTTCGCGATCTCTTCGGCCTGCGCCGAGCCAAACCACAGCGCCTGCGCCCCGATCGACGCGTTCATATGGGTCAGACGACCGGTCATGACGTTGTCCAGAACGGTCATCCCCTCGAACAACGCGATGTTCTGGAACGTCCGGGCCACGCCCATGCGCGCCACCTCATAGGGCTTCATCGGAGGCCGTTTCGCCCCCTTGTACCACAGCTCACCAATGGTGGGTGTGTAGAACCCGCTGATGATGTTCAGCATGGACGACTTGCCGGCCCCGTTCGGACCGATGATGGCGCGGATCTCGCCCTCATGCACGTCAAACGAAATATCGCTGATCGCCGTCACCCCACCGAATTTCAGCGTGATGTTCTTCAGCTCCATCAACGTGCCGCCGATTTGGCGACCGTCGGCGGTGACATATCCTTCTGTGTCTTTCATGCCAACGCCCTCACCTGCGTCCATGTCTTCTTATCTTTGCAAATACTCATGCCCGGCTGCTCCCCCGCGCGAAGAGCGCGGGAAAAGAGATCAGCGGGATGGTGGGCGGGGCGACGTGCGCAGCACAAGCGGCCCATCATTCCGCCGCCATCTTGGCCGCAACCGGTGCCACCTTGGTGTCGCGCAGCTCCAGCGTCGCGGTGATCTTGCCCTTGCGACCGTCCTCATAGGTGACTTCGGTCTCGGTGTAGCTCTCGGACGACCCGTCATACAGCGCGGTCACCAGATCAGCGAATTTCTCACCAATGATCTTGCGGCGCACCTTCTTTGTGCGGGTCATTTCGCCATCATCCGCATCCAGTTCCTTGTGCAGGATCAGGAAGCGATGGATCTGGCAGCCCGACAGCATATCATCCTGCGCAATCGACAGGTTGGTTTCCTCGATATGGCCCTGGATCATATCCATGACCTGCGGGTGACCGGCGAGTTCCTGATAAGACGCATAAGCAATGTTGTTGCGTTCCGCCCAGTTGCCCACCGCCGTCAGGTCGATATTCACAAAGGCCGTACAGCGATCGCGCCCGGCACCAAACACCACCACCTCAAGGATGTTGGGATAGAACTTGAGCTTGTTCTCAACATATTTGGGCGCGAACATGCCGCCATCGGCCATTTTGCCCACATCCTTGATGCGGTCGATGATCCGCAGATGGCCGGTATCCTTTTCAAAGAAGCCCGCATCACCCGTGGCAACCCAGCCTTCGGCATCTTTGGTGCCGGCAGTGGATTCCGCGTTGTTGTAGTATTCCACGAACACGCCGGGGCTGCGGTAATAGACCTCGCCACTGTCGGCGATCTTCACCTCGACACCGGGGCTGGGCACGCCAACCGTGTCCGAACGCACCTCACCGTCGGGCTGCTGGGTGATGAAAACCGTGGCTTCGGTCTGACCGTAAAGCTGCTTCAGGTTGATCCCCAGAGAGCGATAGAAATCAAACAGTTCCGGGCCAATTGCCTCACCGGCGGTATAGCCCACACGCACCTTGGAAAACCCAAGCGCATTTTTCAGCGGACCATAGACCATAACTTCGCCCAGGGCATATTTCAGGCGCTCGCCCAGACCCACGGGTTTGCCTTCCAACAGGCGCGGACCAACCTTGCGGGCATGGGCCATGAAATGATGAAAGATCTTGCGCTTGAACTTACCGGCATCTTCCATGCGGATCATGATCTGCGTCAGCTGACCCTCAAACACCGCAGGCGGCGCAAAGTAATAGCTGGGCGCGATTTCCCGCAGGTCGGTTTTCATCGTTTCCGCCGATTCCGGGCAGTTCACGCAGAAACCGGTCCAGTAGGCCTGCCCCAGCGAGAAGATGAAGTCCCCGACCCAGGCCATCGGCAGATAGGCCAGGATCTCGTCATCATGGTTCAGGCTGTCGAAATCCGAGCTCGCCTTGGCGGTCTCGATCACGTTGCGGTTGGACAGAACCACGCCCTTGGGCTTGCCGGTGGTGCCCGAAGTATACAGCATCACGCAGGTATCATCATAGCCCAAGGCGCCGCGGCGCTTGTTCAGCTCGTTGATATATTCGTCATAGGCCGCACGGCCCTGGTTCTGCACATGGGAATATTCGTGCAGGCGCGAGTGGTCATATTTCCGCATCCCGCGCGGATCGACATAGATCATGTGTTCGAACTGGTGCAGATCCTCCTGGATCTCGATCACCTTATCGACCTGTTCCTGATCCGCACAGATGACGAACCGTGCGCCGCAATGGCCCAGCACGTATTCCATCTCTTCTGCGACGGCGTCCTGATACAGGGGCACGGGCACCGCGCCACACATCTGTGCGGCAACCATCGACCAGTACAGCGTGGGACGGTTGCGGCCGATGATGGCGACGTGGTCGCCAGGGTTCACCCCCAGGTTCAGAAGTCCGAGAGCGAGGGCCTCGATTTCCTTCGCGGCCTCAGCCCAGGTCCAGCTTTGCCAGATCCCGAATTCCTTCTCCCGATACGCTGCGCTATTGCCGAACTTTTCGACATTACGCTGCAACAAAGCGGGAACAGAGCGCAGCCCTTCCACGCCCTCGGTCATATGCGCCAAATTTTTTCCTCCCAAAATGCCAGGCCTCCACCCGGCACTCTCCTTTTGTCCAAATGGACGCGATCGACTGTGCGATTCTTGCGCCCATTAGGTGCAGGCCCAGCCTCGGCGTCAACTTTTTCCGCAAGATTTCCGAATCCTAACAAATTCTAACAACGGGCATTTGACGCCGCGCCGGGGGTTTTCGCGGGACAAAACCGGTGTTAGCCCATAGGCACGGAGGACATCACATGAGCATCCCGGCGCTGACCCAGGCGGGGCTGAACCTGATCCAACAGGCGCTTTCGATTTTTGACAGCGACCTGCGTCTGGTGCTGATCAATCGCCCGATGCAGACCATGTTCGACCTGCCCGACAACATGGTGCGCCCCGGAGCCAGCTTTCAGGATGTGATCCGCCACCTGGCCGAGCGCGGCGAATATGGCGAAATCGACGATATGGATGCGTTTCTGGCCGCGCGGGTGGATCTGGCCCGCGCCTTTCAGCCCCATTACATGGAACGCACCAGGTCGAACGGGCGCACCATCAGCGTCGAAGGCGCCCCCCTGCCCGAAGGCGGCTGGGTCACGGTCTATACCGACATCACCGAAACCAAAGCGCAGGAACAGCTGCTGCGCACGCGCTCGGAACTGCTGTCCGAAGAGGTGCTGAAACGCTCAGAGGAGCTGGCGAAAACGAACCGCCAGCTGGCCGCCACAAATGCCGCACTGGAAGAGGCCCGCCGCCAATTGGCGGAAATGGAGGCCCGCACCCGCGCCACAACAGAAATGATGCCCGCCCATATCGCCCGCGTCGATGCCGATGGCTGTTACACATTCTCCAACCGCAAATTGTCCTCTGTCATGCCAGGGCGGCCCAATGATATTCTGGGCAAACATATCGGCAGCACCCTGGGCGCACAGGCCTTTTCCCGCGTTGGCCCGCATCTGGAACAGGCGCAGGCCGGGCGACAAAGCACGTTTGAGTTCTCTGACGAAATGTCTTCGCGCCGGATTCGCGTGTCCTTTACCCCCGACCCGGTGGAACCGGGCGTTTATATCCTGTCGCAGGATGTGACCGAAGAAACCCAATCCCGCGCCGCCCTGCAACAGACCCGGCGGCGGGAAATGGCAGCACAGCTGACCTCGGGCATGGCGCATGATTTTTCCAACCTGCTGACCATCATTCTGGGGATGCAATCGAAACTAGAGCGCATGGCCCTGCCCCCTGATGCCGAACCGCTGATCGCCGCAACCCTGCAGGCGGCGCGGCGCGGCGGGACGCTGCTGGGGCGGATCGCTGATATTACCTCGCAGCGCAGCTGGCAGCCCAAACCGATCCTGCTGGCCCCGTTTCTCAGCGATCTGGCGACCCTGGCCACGCCGTCCTTGCCCCGTGGCATCACTTTGCAGATCGAGGACCAGACCCGCCGCGCCCTGCTGGCCGACCCCGGCATGTTGCAGGATGCGCTGTTGAATCTGGTGCTGAACGCCCGCGATTCCTGCAGCGACAGCGGGCGAATCCGCATCGAAACGCAGGAATTGCAGGACACCTGGCTGCAAATCACCGTCACCGATACCGGGCCGGGCTTTTCCGAGTCGGCGCTGGATCACGGGCTGGATCCGTTTTTCACCACCAAGGGCAGCGAAGGCTCGGGGCTGGGGCTGGCGATGGTCTATGACATGACCAAACTGGCGGGCGGATCCGTGCGACTGGCCAATGGCGATACCGGCGCGCGCGTGACGCTGCGCCTGCCCCTGCGCCCTGCCAGCGCCGCAGCCCTGCCCCCCGGCAGCATGATCCTGCTGGTCGAAGACGTGGCCGAGCTGCGCGAGACCGTGCGCGGCATGTTGACCGATCTGGGGCTGATCGTGGCCGAGGCCGCCTCTGTCCCCGAAGCCCTGACCCTGGCGCACGACCTGCCCGATCTGGCGCTGGTCCTGTCCGACATCACCCTGGAAGGCCCCGCCCCCGGCACCGATCTGACCGGTCGGCTGGACGGCCTGCCGCTGCGTTTCATGACCGCTCTGCCACAAAGCGATCCGCTGTTTCAGCGCGCCGCCGCCCATGGGCCGGTGCTGCGCAAACCCTTCACCGCCGAAGGCCTCGCGGCCTTCCTCAACTGCGAAAGGCCCCCGGAATGAGCGCATTGATCACCATTCTGGATGATGAACCCGCGATCCGCGACATGCTGTCGGAGGCCCTGCAAGAGGCGGGCTATCGCACCATGGCCTTTGCCCGCGCCACCGAATTTGAGGCCGCCCTGCGCCGCACCACCCCGGATCTGTGTCTGGTGGATCTGGGCCTGCCCGATCGCGACGGGCTGAGCCTGGTGCATCAGCTGGCGCTGGAAATGGGCGCGACCGTGATCATCATTTCGGGCCGCGCGCAGGTGCAGGACCGGATCACCGGGCTGGAGCTGGGGGCCGATGATTACATCATCAAACCCTTTGATCCAGCCGAGGTCGTCGCCCGCATCCGCGCCCGCCTGCGCGGCCCCAAACGCGCAGTGTCGGCCAACACCGCCACGTTTAACGGCTGGACCGCGCATTTCGACCGCTTCACGCTCGAAGACGAGACCGCCGCAGAAACCCCATTCAGCCAGGCCGAGGGCGAGGTGCTGCGCCTGTTTCTGGAAAACCCCAAACGCCTGATCACCCGCGCCCAGATGCAGGAAAGCCTGGGCGGCGCGGCCGGTGAAAGTTTTGACCGGGCGATGGATGTGCGGATTTCGCGCCTGCGCACCAAACTGCGCGAAGACCCGAAAAACCCCCGCCTGATCAAAACGATCTACGGCGCGGGCTATATCTTTCTGGGCGATGTGAGCTGGCGCTGACGGCTGCCAGGCCGATCCTTAAAACAAAACACCCCGCCGGATTGCTCTGGCGGGGTGTTTGATTTTCTGGTGGCTCAGATCACTCTGCCGCGATCTGACCCTCAATTTTTTCGATTTTGACGGCGGCGAATTTGAATTCTGGGATTTTGCCGTAAGGGTCGATGGCTGGGTTTGTGAGGATGTTTGCGGCGGCTTCGACATAGGCGAAGGGCACGAACACCATGTCCGGGGCCACGGCGCGGTCGGCGCGGGCCATGATCTCGATGCTGCCCCGGCGGGTGCTGAGGCGGATCATCTCGCCCGGCTCCACGCCCATCTGGCGCAGCGTGCTGGGGTGCAGCGAGCAGTTGGCCTCGGGTTCCACCGCGTCCAGAACGCGCGACCGGCGGGTCATCGACCCGGTGTGCCAATGTTCCAGCTGGCGGCCCG
>JAOASD010000007.1 GCA_025210265.1 Pelagimonas sp. | reverse complement strand
TCGCAGGCGCCATCACCCCGGTCCCCGGCGGCGTCGGCCCGATGACCATCGCCTGCCTCCTGGCAAACACCCTCACCGCCTGCTGCCGCGCAAACTCCCTGCCGGAACCAGAAGGTCTGACAGCATGAGCAACCTGAGATGGTGATAGGAAATGCAGAGGGCGTCAAAGCCCTCTGCGCCCCCTCAGGCCCTGTGCTGAGGGTATTTGCAAAGCAGAGAAACACAGCCATGATTTGACGTGCTGCTGGGTTTGTTTTGATTTCATGAAAACAAAAACTTGGATGATTGCCGGGATCGGGGCGCTTGCCCTTGGCATCTGGGCTGTCAGATCTTTTATCGCTGCGACCGAGGTGTTTGTTCGGGATGCGCCCGATGTTCCGATTTACACGCTCGGTGAGCGCAGCAGCTATTCCTCAGCCTTGCAAAACGGCACAAAGGTTCTGAAATTCGGTCCGATCTTTGGCGGGGTCTATCCGGGTGGTCTGGCCTTTGCCTCTGCGCAGGAGGCGCGTGCGCATCTGGAGGACAACGGGTGGGATCCGGTGCGCTGGTCCGTTTATCAGCTGTCAGGGGATTATTACCTGGACAGCCGGGATGGCCATATCCTGCGGTCTTTGCTGGTCGTGTCCGAGGCGCAATAGACCTTTTGAAATCTGCGCACAGGCCCTGCGCGCGGGCGATATTTTGTCCTGACGCTTTTTGGCGCTACTGTTTCAAGCAGCCAAAGGGAGGACAAAATGCCCACAGCCAAAACCTATGCTGGTCGCGATATCGAGATCAGCTTTGATATGTCCCGCTGTATTCATGCGCGGAATTGCTATCTAAAACTGCCTCATGTGTTTGATCCGGGGCGACGGCCCTGGGTGTCGCCAGATGCGGCCCCGGCCGAAGAAATCGCGGCCATGATACGCACCTGCCCTTCGGGCGCGCTGCGCTTTGCACGGTTGGATGGCGGGACAGAGGAACAGCCGCCGCGCATCAACCGCGTGGCCGTTTTGGAAAACGGCCCGGTCGAGATCGCCGGGGATGTGATGGTGGGTGACGAACAGATGACCCGCGCCACCCTGTGCCGCTGTGGGCAATCGGCCAACAAACCCTTTTGCGATTACGCCCATGTCAAAGCGGGCTTTGCCGCCACCGGCGAGCCCGCGACGGAGGCCAGCAAGGACGAGATCGACCATGAGGGCGGCCTGACCGTTACAGCCATTCCTGACGGGCCGCTCAAGATTGACGGGCCGATGGAACTGACCACCGGGACGGGGCGTGGCATTGGCAAAATGCGCCGCGCCTTTATCTGCCGCTGCGGGGCTTCAAAGAACAAACCGTTCTGTGATGGTAGCCACAAAGAGGCGGGCTTTACCGGGTAAGCTCAGGCGGCGGGTTTGGTCCAGGCGTCGGTATCCATCCAGATCGTCACCGGCCCGTCATTGACCAGCGCAACCTGCATATCCGCGCCAAAGCGGCCCTGTTCGGTCGGGATGTTCAGATCGCGCAGGGCCTGTGCAAAATATTCGTACAGGCGTTCGCCATCGGCTGGTGCGGCGGCGGTGGAAAAGCCGGGGCGATTCCCACGCGATGTATCGGCGGCCAGGGTGAACTGGCTGACCACCAGCGCGCTGCCGGACATATCCAGGACCGAGCGGTTCATGCGCCCCTCGTCATCCTTGAATATCCGCAGCTTTGAGATCTTGGTCGCCAGCTTGTCGGCCTGGGCTTCGGTATCGCCCTGCATGGCGCAGATCAGGATCAGCAGGCCGGGGCCGGTTGCGCCGATATGTTCGTCTGCGACGCTGACGCTGGCTTGGGTGACGCGTTGGATCAGGGCTCTCATAATTCGTGGCTCCAGGGTGGGTTGGCACCTGCGCGGCTGACCGTGATGGCGGCGGCTTGGGTGCCCAGCTGAATGGCGGGCAGGAGTGCCGCCGGATCGCTGTCCCTTAGAGCATTGCGGCACAGCAATCCAGCCCGCGACAGCCCGGCCAGAAACCCGGCGTTAAAGGTGTCGCCCGCCCCAACCGTATCGACAACCAAAGCAGGGGCGGCAGGCACATGCAGCTGCCCCGCGCGGCTGTGCAGGTCGACTCCATCTGCGCCTTTGGTGATCAGGATCAGGGCGTCATGCCTGTCCAGCAGGTTTTGTGCGGACAGGCCCAGCCAGGCGAGATCTTCGTCAGACAGCTTGATGATGTCGGCGCGGCGCAGCAGGGCCTCCAGACGGGGGCGGAAACCGGGCGCATCGCGGATGATGTCCGGGCGGATATTCGGGTCGATCATGACCGGCAGGCCGTGATCTGCGGCGCAAAGCGTGGCAAAGGCGGCGCCGGCGGGCTCTTGCGCTAGGCTGATCCCGCCAAAAAGCAATGCGCGGACATCGCCAAGATCGGGCAGATCCGCGGGACTCAGCATCCTGCCAGCGGTGTTTTCGTCATAAAACGCATAGCGCGCATGGCCGTCTGTTAACTGCACAAACGCCAGCGTGGTGGGACGGGCGCTGCGCGCAGCCTTGGACAGATCGACGTCTGATGCCAGCAGTGCCTCGGCCAGCTGTGCGCCGAACAGGTCTGTGGACAGGCCGCCGAAATAGCCCGCAGGCACCCCCAGCCGCCCCAGCGCAATCGCTGTATTGACTGCCGCACCGCCGGTATGGGGCATAAACCCCAGACCAGAGGCCGTGTCCGGCAGCATGTCGATCACGGCCTCGCCGCAGCACAGGATCATCGCGCGCCCCTATTGGTTCATAGCGATGACATAGCCGACCCCGGCGGCCACAATCAGGCCCAGAACCACGGCAAAGGTGATTTTCCAGGCCGACCAGGGGCGTTCGCCCTGCACTCGCCCGGTGCGCCCATTGACAACAAAGCGATAGCTTTTGCCGCGATATTTATAGGCGGCCATCCAGACCGGCAGCAGCACATGTTTGAACGTCACATCAGACACTTGCGTGTCGATATGGTGGATGCGTTGCCGGTCGCCGCCAATGTCGAATTTCACGTCCCGCTGGATTACGCGGTCCATGCGCTGGCGCGCCTCGTCATAGCCCGCGTCCAGATCGACCTGATAGCCTTCGGCGCGGAACCCGGCCAGAAATTCGGGGCGGTAGGGTTCCATCGCGGACAGATCCCAGGGCTCTAGCGCGTCGGTATAGCGTTTGGGCAGGGACCGTGACGCCAGCACCAGCACATCGTCAAAGAAGCGCGACACACGGCCGGATTTCGGCGTCCAGCGGACCTTTGATACCGGTTGGAGTTCGGTCTTGCCGTTGCGCGTGACGGTGCGGGTTTCGTAATATACCACGCCGCGCTCGCCGCGATAGGCGCTGTCGGTTTGGGCATCAAAGGTCCAGTAGGGCACATAGATCCCGGTCAGCTTGCGGCCCTTGCGCGCGTATTCCTGCAGCCCGTTCGGGGCGAACCACAGCTTGCCCAGCCAATCGGTCATGGCGTCGCGCGCCTGCGTTTCGGACAGGCCAAAGGGCAGCAAGCCGCGCGGTTTGATATGGCGATGCGTGCCGGTGTCGGACACCACGGGCGTGGCGCAGAACGGACATTCGGTGGCGTGGACATCCGGGTCAAACTCGACCTGTGCCGCGCAGTTGGGGCAGGTCGTGACGCGGGTTTCCTCGATTTCCTGCAGCGGCAGCAGGTTCTGGATGGCGCGCTGGAAATCCAGTTCCTTGATGCCGCCGCCCCAGGGGCCTGCACCGGCGATGGCGTCGGTTGCGCCGCAATGATCGCAGATCAGCTGGTCGGCACCGGGATCAAACCGGAAATCCGCCCCGCATTGGTTGCAGGGAAAGCGGTGCTCTGCGGTGGGTTTGGGGGCGCTGTCAGCAGGAGGCGGCGGTGGGGGAGGAGGCGTGGTCATTTATGAATATCGGCAGAATGAGAAGGAACCGGCCCCGAACGCGGGGCCGACAAAGGTTATAGCCATTTATGCAGCGGTTTGGGCACCATGATCCGCAGCGCGTTGTCCTTTAGCCAGAAATGACGCCAGACATGGAACAGCAGATGCGCCACGATCAGGATCATCAACGCGTCAAAGGCGATCTCGTGGATTTCCTCCATCAGCCCGTGAATGGACTTGCCGCCAAACCCCGGATTGATCGGAAACAGGCCAAAGGCTTTGATCACATAAGGCGCGGCAAAACCGGCCAATGCGCCGCTCAGCACCACGCCTGCGCTGCCCCAATACAGCACCCGATGCATGACCGGATGCGCCTTTTTCGCGATGGCGGGCAGTTTCGGGCCGGGGCGGCTGGCCAGCCCTTTGCGCAGAAACAGGACCAGCCAGATCCCGACAACCAGCCCCAGCAATACGCCCATCCCGGCATGGGTCGCCAGCGCCGCGCCGCCCAGCTTTTCGACATCCTCGGGTTCGACCAGAAAGAACCACAGCATCAGCGCGGCGCTAAGCCAGTGCAGCCATTTCAGGGCAGAGCGGCGGTTCATCATGGCGAGGGATCCTTTTGTGGCTAGCCCGCCGGGGGCGGCGGGGGTGGCGGCAGGATGGTGAAGAGCTGCGCAAGTTCCTGCACCTCACCTGCTTTTTTCCAACCATCCTGACCCGGAGTCCAGACATGGGTGTCGCGGGTCAGCTCTTTGGATTGCGCCATGCGCCCCAGATCTGCCTTTGAAAACGGTCCGCTGGTCTGACCGTTCACCGCCAGATGCCAGACATGTTCCACCGGAGGCGGCGGGGGCGGGGCCATGGGCGCGGCCTGCGGGGCTGCCTGCGTCTGAGGCATCGCACCCCAGGGGCCGCTTTGCGCCATTTGCTGCGCCATGTTCATGCCCATCCCAGCCCCAAAGCCCATGCCCATGGATTGATCCATGGCACCGCCTTTGCCCATGGCTTCGGCGGCTTTCCATTTCATGTGGTCATCGAGATTGCCGGCAATCCCGCGAGACGTCCGCGCATCCAGCGCCTTTTCCACCGCAGGCGGCAGGCTGATATTTTCGATGTAAAGTTCCGGCAGCTCCAGCCCGTATTGCGCGATGGTGCCGCTGATCGCCTTGGCAATCAGACCGCCGACCTCGCCGGTATTGGCGGCCATATCCAGCACCGGAATGCCCGAACGGCTGATCGCCTGGCTGAATTCCTGCACGATGATATTGCGGATCTGAAAGCTGATCTCGTCCATGGTGAATTCACCATCGGTGCCGACGATTTCCGTCAGAAAGCGCGCCGCATCCACAACTTTGACCGAATAGGTGCCAAAGGCCCGGATGCGGGTCGGCCCAAATTCCGGGTCGCGCAGCATGATCGGGTTCTTGGTGCCCCATTTCAGATCGGTAAACCGGTTGGTGTTGACGAAATAGATCTCGGATTTGAAGGGCGACTGGAATGCGTGATCCCAGTGTTGCAACGAGGTCATGATCGGCATGTTGTTGGTCTCAAGCATGTAGAGACCGGGGGTGAACACATCGGCCAGCTGGCCTTCGTGCACAAATACCGCCGACTGGCCTTCGCGCACGGTCAGCTTGGCACCGTATTTGATTTCATGGCCTTCGCGCTCAAAGCGCCAGACCATGGTGTCGCGGGTGTCATCGGTCCAGTGAATGACGTCGATGAACTGGCCCCGGAGAAAGTCGAAAATGGGCATGTTGGGGTCTCTCCCTTAGGTCAAATCGGGTTGCTGCCAGCCAGCGCGCGGGCGCGTTCCATCACCACCGGGCGGGCCTGTTCGACGCTCATGCCGGGTTTCAGGCGCGGATCGTAGAGGATTTTCAGCAGCATCTCGTCATGGCTGGTCAGCAGCGCAAATTCGTCGTCATCGTTAAAGATCGACGGGCGCGCGCGCGGGTCGTCATTGCCCAGGCCAAGGCCCTGGGCCATTTCCTCATGCACGCAGGATTGGCGCAGCAGATCCGGGTGTTCGGATCGGATCACGGCCACCGCCTGCCCGTATTCGAACCCGCCCGGTTCCTCTGAAAAGGCGATGACAAGGCAATGGATCGCGCGGGGCAGCGTGTCGAACAGGCGCAGCGCGCTGGGGGCCACATCGGGCACGATCTGACGGATGCGCGGGGCGATGGAGCTGCGATCATCCTCGGACACGAACAGGACGTGGAAATTCGCATCGCGCGCTGACATGGTGATCGGATGCCCGGTCACGCGGCTAAGGCGGGCAGCATATTGTGCGACCTGCGCGCGGTCGCCTGGTTGCTGCGCGGCGGGAACATTCGTGCCAAATTCTACCGCGACGCGGATCGGCTTCAGCCATTTCTTGACTGCGCTGCTATCGCCTGAGGACGGGGTCAGGCCCGCCCCGCGCTGATATTCTTCGGCCAGGGCGATGCGTTCGAAATTGCGCACCAGCATCGTGTCGGTGAACTGCGTGTCCGGGCCGCCACCATCGGTGCGCAACAGGCCCCGTGTCAGCAGATCCGCCTGCACCCGCGTGTAATAGGTCGCCAGCGCGGCGCTGGCACGCGACACAGTTGGCGCGGCGGGTGTCACCGGTGCCACCAGCGATGCAGGCCGCGTCTGCGGCGCCACGGCGGTTGTGCGCGGGGCAAGCGTGGAGGTCTGGCACCCCGTCAAAAGCGCCAAAGCCCCGGCGGCCAGCATGGCCAGCCGCATCTTGCCCCACCCAAGCGTCATCAGGAGGCCGGAACCGCAGTGGCCGCGTTGTCGCCAACACCGTCCTTGCGCGCCTTGGCCGAGGCCAGCGTGTCGCGCAGATCTGCTTCCATCTGCTTCAGCTCTTTTTCGGCCTCGGCGCGGCGGCGCTTGCCCTCGTCTGCGATCTGCAGGCTTTCTTCGATCGTGCCGATCAGATCGGCATTGGCCTGTTTGACCGCCTCGATGTCAAAGATCCCGCGCTCCATTTCCTCGCGGATCGCCTTGTTGCTTTCGCGCAGATTGGCGGCGTTGGATTTCAGCAGCTCGTTGGTCAGGTCATTGGCGTCGCGCACGGCGGCGGCGGCCTCGGCGCTGCGCTGGATTGTGACGGCCTGCGCCAGCTGGGTTTCCCAAAGCGGCACAGTGTTGACCAGGGTCGAGTTGATCTTGGTCACAAGGGATTTGTCGTTTTCCTGCACCAGACGGATCGAGGGCAGCGACTGCATGGTCACCTGACGAGTCAGTTTCAGGTCATGCACGCGGCGTTCCAGATCGTCGCGCGCGGCGCGCAGATCGCGCAGCTCCTGCGCCTTGATCATCTGATCGTCTTCGGCGGCATTTTGCACGGCGGCTTCGGCGGCGGGGATGTCGGTTGCGTCCAGTTCCGCCAGCTTGGCCTCGCCTGCCGCGATATACAGCGCCAGCTCGTCATAGAATTGCAGCGTCTTTTCATACAGCATGTCGAGAGACTTGATGTCTTTCAACAGCTTGTGCTCGTGCTCCAGCAGGTTGTCGGTGACGCGGTCGATCTGGTCCTGCACCTCTTCGTAGCGGGCGGTGAATTTGGCGAAAGGCGCGGCGCGGCCGATCAGCTTTTCCCACCAGGACCGGTTGCGGCGCACATCCAGTTCGGACACGGAAAAACCCCGGATCGTGGTGACGATGTCGCGCAGGCTGTCCCCCGCCGGGCCGACATCCTTGTTGCGCACATCGGTCAGCATGGCCTGGCTGATTTCCTGCAATTCCGCCTGCGCGGCCGAGCCAAAGGACACAATGGACTGGGTGTCCTGAATGTCGATTTCGTCCATGCGGGTGCGGATTTCTTCGCTGACCTCTGGGGTGGCGTCGGTCAGAGGAACCACGGCGTTGGCCTCTGCTGCGGGGGGCAGGATCACGGCGTTCAGCTCTTCGACCTGGGCCAGCGCGGCCTCGGCTTTTTTACGGGTCGTCTCGGACATGTGGTCCTCCATTTATCAATACTCAGCCCCGGTCGAGGCGCACTCCTTCGCGCTGCAGCCTGTCGCGCAGCACGTCGATTTCAACGGTCAGGTCGGCATTGTTGTCCAGCAGCAAGGCGCGGGTTTTCTGGTCGAAACTGGTTTCCAGATCGCCCAGCAGGGCGACAAAGCTGGCCTTGGCCTGCGGGTCTTCGCTGCGGGCATAAATATCGGCAAATTTGATCGCGGCGTCGCGGGCCCCCATCAGGTAGACGCCCAGAAATTTGCGGGCGGCGGGCAGATCGCGGGGGTCTTCTTCGACGGTGCGGATCATGTCGCGGACCTGCACCTGAAACCGTTCGACGCGGGATTCCACATCGCGATCACCGGCGCGGCGCACGGCATCGGCCATGGCACTCAGATGGTTTTCGGCCTCGTCCACCACGCGGGCCACGCGATCCTGCTGGAAGGTGTCGATGCCTTCCATCCCCTTGTCAGAAAGCGGGTCCAGCCCAAAGGCCCCCAGATGCAGGACGCTGGCGGTGATGCCAAAGATCAGCGGAGCGATCACGCCCGGTTCGCTGCTATAGGCGGCGATGCCCGCGCCCAGCCCGCAGAACAGCGCGGCCAGCATTTTGCGTGGCAGGGCCGGGCGGCGTGCGACGCGGCGCTCCTCATAGGCGGCCTGCGCTTCCAGCCCTCCGCGCAGCAGCCACGCGCCCAGCACCAGCGCCGCGGCCCCGGCCAGGCCCACGGCCAGCCCGATTGCCCCGTCATTCAAAGAGGTCGCCGCCAGCACAATCGGCGGCACGAACAGCACATTTGAGCGCGCGCCCACAGGATCCACTTTGGCACCTTTAAAGGCGCTGGCTTTGCGTGGTTTGCTGCCCGTGGTGGTCGCATCGGTTGCGCCCTCCGGGCTGAATTTTCCGCCATACCGCTGCGCCATGAATCACAGCCCCCCCAGCCAGCCGGAACTGAGCCCGAACAGCAGGATGATCAAAAGAACATAAGCAAATTTCTGCAACGCCGTCGTGGACATGCGACCCCCGGAATGCCTGCGGTTGTCTGAAACTTAAGGTCAAACAGGCGGGCTTGCTAGGGGAGAGTGGCCCCAAGGTCAGGGGGAATTCCACCATTGGCGCATCATGGGGCGTGTTGGGGGCGTCAGGCGGCGGATCCTTGCCGCATCCGGTCGATCAGCAGATCGGCCTCAAGGTCAAAGGCGTCATGACCGGCTTTCACTCCGCTGCGGCGGGCGCGGTCCTCGAAACTGTCCATCAGCACCTGCAGCTTGGCCTCGAACCGATGGCGGGCAAAAACATGGCGGTCACTGTCCCAGGCGCGCTCCAGACGGTCCACTTCGAGGGCGAAGATCTCGGTCAGTTTGGCGATGGGGCGTTCCATGCGCAAAAGATCGGCCGGGTTGGTCCCAAAGGCGCGGATCAGCTGCATGGCCCGGTTGCGCATCGCGTCGCTGCGCATGGTCAGGCGGGCATCGCCCAGATCGGCCACGCGCTCGGTCAGCTCCAGCAGGGCGTCGTCAGTGGTGATCTGCAGCGTGTCGGCCTCCAGCTGGGCCATCAGATGTGGGTTGTCCAGGCCTTTGTCACGAATCGGGTCCATGCCAAAGGACAGCAGCGACAGACAGGCGGCCACATATCCCAGCACCATCGGCAGCATGGCCTCTGCAAACTGGCTGGCGGCCAGCACCATCACGACCAGGCCAATCAGGCCGGACCCGATCAGTTTCAGCGGCAGGCGCGGGGCCAGGGCAAGTTCGGCATTTTCATAGGCGCGCTGGCGTTTTTGCCCCATGGCGATCAGGCGCAGGGCGATCCCTAAAAGGGCGATCAGGAACAGCGCGGTCAGCGCGTTGCCGAATGGCCCGTGCAGCAGCCACAGCAGCAGCGGAAAGGCGGACAGGAACATCACGCTCAGCCCGGTGTCAAAGCCCGAAATATTGGCCTGCGAAAAGAATTTGCCGGAGCGCAACACGCTGGGCTGGCGCTGCGTCGGGGGCGTGGCTGTTCCGTGGGGCTTTGCGCGGCTGCGGCGCTGCTGTTTCAGGCCACCAAGCAAAGCGCGCCTCAGCCCCTGACGCATTAGTTTTTGGACCAATTTCAGGGCCTGGCGTTCCATAAATTTGCTTGGGTTTGTCATGGCGCTTCCCCAGTCAGAAATAGCTGAGGGCAAAGATCAGCAGCCACAGCGCAGCAAAGGCCATGCGCGGCAGGATCTGCCCCGAGGCCCGCGCCTGTGCGATCGACGTTCGCAGCGCCGAAAGCGTGTCCTGTGCAACAAGGCGCAGGTTCCCCAGCAAAAGGGCTGTGGACAGGGTCAGAATGGCGAGGGCGATCACAGTAAGGGTCATGCGCCCAAAGCTGCCCGCGAATCCGGGCAAAAACGGGGCAAAGCGCGGGAATTTCAGAGGTTAAATCAATACATGATTAACGCGCCCGAATTAACGCGCCCGACGTGGCCCGCCTTTGGAAGACGTAGTGCCACCGCTTTTGAAGACGCGGCCACCGGGCCCCGATTGTGTGCCCATGCCGGGCTTGCCCGCAGGGCGCCCGCCCGGTTTGGCAGGGGTCTTGACCCCCGGTTTTTGTCCCGGTCGGCCAGAGGGTTTGTCATGATTCCCAACAGGTTTGCCCGGCTTGCCCGCCATGCTTTGGCCGGGTTTTCGGCCGGGTTTGCGGTCGGGGCGGGGTTTGCGACCTGTCGGCTTGGGTTTGTCTTCGATCGGGGCCTCCAGCCCCAGCTGATCGCGCATCACGCGGCGGCGCACTTCCTGCACTTCGCCTGCTTTCAGATCGCCCAGCTGGAACGGCCCGTAAGACACGCGGATCAGGCGGTTCACCGTCAGCCCGATATGAGACATGGCGCGGCGAATCTCGCGATTCTTGCCTTCGCGCAGGCCCACGGTCAGCCAGGCATTGGCCCCCTGCTGCCGGTCCAGATCGACAATCATGGGCTGGAATGTTTCGCCCTCGACCTCGATCCCCTTGCGCAGCGGGTCCAGCGTGGCGTCCTGTGGGCGGCCATTCACCCGCACACGGTATCTGCGCAGCCAGCCGGTGCTGGGCAGTTCCAGCTTGCGCTTGATTCCGCCATCATTGGTCAGCAGCAACAGGCCCTCGGAATTGAGGTCAAGCCGACCGACGGTCATGACGCGGGGCATGTCCTCGGGCAGCTGGTCAAAGATGGTCTCGCGGCCCTTTTCGTCGCTATTGGTCGTCACCAGCCCGGTGGGCTTGTGATACAGCCACAGCCGCGCGTCTTCGGGCGGATCCAGCAACACGCCGTCGACGCTGACCCGGTCGCGCGCGGTGACATTCAGCGCGGGGCTGTCGATGACCTTGCCGTTCACGCTGACGCGGCCCTCGTTGATCAGGCGCTCGGCTTCGCGGCGGCTGGCGCGGCCTGCGCGGGCGATCACCTTGGCGATGCGATCCCCATCCGGGGTTTGGGGCGTGGGGCTGGTCGGGGTTTTGCGCTGATCGGACATGGCGCCTGCCTTATCCCATATCCGCGCGCTGGCAAAGCTTATCTGAGGCAGCTATGAGGGCGCATGAGCTTTACCTCGCATATGGATCTGGCGCTGGAGGAGGCGCGCGCCGCCGCCGCACGGGGCGAAGTGCCCGTGGGTGCCGTGCTGGTTGCGCCGGACGGGGCCGTGCTGGCCCGCGCTGGCAACCGCACCCGCGAGCTGAACGACCCCACCGCCCATGCGGAGGTTCTGGTGATCCGCGCCGCCTGCGCCGCGCTGGGGGCAGAACGCCTGCCGGATCACGATCTGTATGTGACGCTGGAACCCTGCCCGATGTGCGCCACGGCGATCTCTTTTGCCCGGATTCGCAGGCTGTATTTCGGCGCGAGCGATCCGAAATCCGGCGGCGTGGGGCAGGGGCCGCGGATCTATGCCCACAGCCAATGCCACCACGTGCCCGAAATCTACGAAGGCCTGGCGGAGGCAGATTGCGCCGCCCTGCTGAAATCCTTTTTTGCCGAGCGCCGCTGATGCTGATCCTGTTCAACAAACCCTATGGCGTGCTGTCGCAATTCACCGACAAAGGGAACGAAGACAGCCCCCGCGCCACCCTGTCCGATCATGTCAAAGTGCCGGGGGTCTACCCGGCCGGGCGGCTGGACCGTGACAGCGAGGGCCTGATGGTGCTGACCGATGACGGGCGGCTGCAGGCGCGCATTTCCAACCCGAAATTCAAAGCCCCCAAAACCTATCTGGTGCAGGTCGAAGGCAGCCCGGAGGACGCCCAGCTAGAGGCCCTGCGCAAAGGGGTACAGCTAAAGGACGGCATGACCCGCCCCGCCAAGGCCGCGCTGATCGACCCGCCAGACCTGTGGGAGCGCGACCCGCCCGTGCGGTTTCGCAAATCCGTGCCCGATCACTGGCTGCGCCTGACCATCACCGAAGGCCGCAACCGGCAGGTGCGCCGTATGGTGGCCCATGTGGGCCTGCCCTGTCTGCGGCTGGTGCGCTGGTCTGTTGGGGACTGGTCGCTGCAGGGGCTGGGCCTGGGCGAATGGAAACAGGTCGATAGCCCCATGCGCTCGGTCGGGGCGGGTAAGCCGCGCAAGCCGAAACCGAGGCAGGGAAGGCGGTAAAGCCCGCTCAGATCAGACCCATTTGGCCATGGGCGGCAGGCTCATCAGCACCGCATTGGCATCATGCCCCGTTGCCAGACCAAATTTGGTCCCGCGATCATAGACCAGATTATATTCCGCATAGAGCCCGCGATGCACAAGCTGCGCGTCTTTTTCGGCATCGCCAAAATCGGCGACCCGGCGCTTTTCAATCAGTGGCACAAAGGCGGGCAGGAAGGCGCGGCCAATGTCCTGAGTCAGGGCGAAATCGGCCTCCCAATCGCCACTGTTGCGGTCATCCATGAAAATCCCGCCCACACCACGGGCGCGGTTGCGATGCGGGATGTAAAAATATTCATCCGCCCATTTTTTCAACTCGGGATACAGGCCCTCACCATGCGGATCGAGATGGTCCTTTTGCACGGCGTGGAAATGCGCGGCGTCCTCGTCGAACTCAAGGCAGGGATTCAGGTCGGACCCGCCGCCAAACCACCAGGCATTCGGGGTCCAGAACATGCGGGTGTTCATATGGACCGCCGGGCAATTGGGGTTCTGCATATGCGCCACAAGGCTGATGCCCGAGGCCCAAAACCGCGGATCCGCCTCGATCCCCGGCACACCGCGCGCGGCCATGGCCTTTTGCGCGGGTTCGCCCAGCGTGCCGTAGACGGTAGACACATTCACCCCGACCTTTTCAAACACGCGCCCGCCGCGCATGACGCTCATCAGACCGCCCCCGGCATCCGATCCATCATCGCTGTGACGCTTGGTCGGGGTGACGTCGAATCGGCCTGCGGGCTGATCGGCAAAGGGGCCGCTGGCATGGCTGTCTTCCAGCCCTTCAAACGCGGCGACAATCTGGTCGCGCAGGGTGCGAAACCAGTCGCTGGCGCGGGTTTTCTGGGTGTCCATTGCGTCGCTCATGACCTGTTCCTGCGCTGATATACCTGTTGTCCGCACCCTAGCGACGGGGGTGGCCAAGCTCAACGCGGCGTTTGGTCAAAGGAAGGGGTCGTGCGCCGGATTAGTGCGCCGGGGCCTGCACGGGGTCCAGCAGGGTGCGCCCGCCATCCACCGTCATGATCTGGCCCGTCACAAACCCCGACGCGTCAGAGGCAAGATATTGCACCGCCTGCGCCAGTTCCGTCGGGGCGGCAATGCGGCCCAGTGGTGTATTCGCCTCGATCACATCGCGGTAATCGGGCTGCGTTTTCAGCGTGTTTTTCAGGCTGGCCGACATGACTGAGCCAAACGCCACCCCGTTCACCCGGATCCGGTTGGGGGCCAGCGCCACGGACAGGGCGCGGGTCATCTGATCCAGCGCCGCGCAGGACACGGAATAGCCCAGCAATTCAGGTTGGGCCCGCCGCGACGCGATCGAGCTAAGGTTGATGATCGAGCCAACCTGCCCTTCTTCCTGCCCCTCAGCCTGTTTGATCATGCGTTTCGCGACCAGCTGGCTCAGACGCAGCGCGGGCATCAGGTTCTGGTTCAGCATCTGCTCCATCGACCCGTCATCCAGATTGAGCGGGTCCGACACCTGCATCTGCCGCGCGCCATTGACCAGAATATCAACCCGGTCAAAGGAATCGAGCGTCGCGGACAGCAGATTGGCCAGCGTCAGGCGTTCGCGCAGGTCCCCGGCGAAATGGCGGATATTGCCATCCTCGCCCGATCCGGCGCATTCCTTGACCAGCTGGGTTTCATCCATATCCGCGAACATGACATTCGCGCCTTTGTCGGCAAAATGGCGCGCGATGGCGAGGCCCACGCCATTGGCGGCGCCGGTGACAATGGCGGTTTTGCCTTCGATGGAAAAGCTCATCTGCTTGGCCTCACTCTCAGGTTGATCAGATTTTGTTACCCGATCTCAACGCCCACGGCGAGAGGGGCGTTGCGCGTGCAGGATCTTAAAGCGGGAATCCCCCGCAACCTCATCCACCTGTTTAAACAGCTGGGCCAGTGTGGGCTCATAAGGCAGGTGCCGGTTGGCAACCAGCCAAAGCTGCCCGTGCGACGCCAAAATGCGCGCGGTCTGGGTGATAAAGGCCTGCCCCAGCGCCGGTTCGGCCTTGCGCCCGGTGTGAAAGGGCGGGTTCATGATGACCGCATCCAGCCCGCGATCTGCGGTCCATTTGGTGGCATCCGCCCAGTGAAAGCGCGCGCGGTCGTCGCTGACATTGGCGCGGGCACAATCCAGCGCGGCGTGGTCCGCCTCCACCAGATGCAGTTCCTTAACGCCGTCATGCTTCAGGATCTCGCGCGACAGCCAGCCCCAACCGGCCCCCAGATCGGCCACATGGCCTTTGAGTTTCGCAGGCAGCGCCGCCGCCAGAGCGCGCGAGGCCGGGTCCGACGCATCTGCAGAAAAGATCCCCGGCGCGGTCATATCGCCTTCGGCATTTTGTGACATGGCGGGGCGTTGCCAGCCCGCCAGCGCGTCAGAGGCGTTGAACCACAGGCATTTGCCATGGGCCTTGCTGACCTGGCCGTCCAGGGTGACGCGGGATTTCAGCGCCTTTGTGATCGCCTCGATCCCGTCGGTCTTGGCCCCGTTCACCACGACCAGACCTCCGGGCGCGACGGATGCCGCCGCCTGCGCGATCCGCGCTTCGGCCAGATCACGGGCGCGGGGCAGCGTAATAATCGCCGCCGCATAGTCGCCCTCGGGCGCTTGTCTGACGGTAAAGCCGCGCTGTTCCCAGCGGGCCACATCGGGGGCGAACCCCTGAATGATCTCGCACTGATCTGCGGTCAGCCCATGGGTCGGCCCATCGCCGGGCGCGCCAAAAAGGGCGATCCGCCCCTCGGGCAGCTGCAGCCCCGAGCGGGTGGCAAATTCAAGTCTATCAACTGTCATGAGGTCCGGCCCGCGGGCCTATTCCTTTTCCATCGTGCATTGCAGCGGATGCTGATGCCGGCGGGCAAAATCCATCACCTGCGTCACTTTTGTCTCGGCAATTTCGTGGCTGAACACACCCACAACCGCGACGCCCTTTTTATGCACGGTCAGCATGATTTCAAACGCCTGCGCATGGGTCATGCCAAAGAACCGCTCCAGAATATGCACAACAAATTCCATCGGCGTGTAGTCATCATTCAGCAGCATGACCTTGTACATTGGCGGGCGCTTGGATTTGGGGCGTGTCTTGAGCGCGACGCTCAGATCCCCTTCGCCATCATCGGGCGTGTCTTGCGATTGCGCCAGCGGGCGTATGGTGTCGAGCTGCGCCAGCGGGCGCATGGTATCGAACTGCGCCACGGGGCGCGGGGCCTTGTCATAGTCAGACATGAGAGGATGGGTCATCAGGTGCCGCGCTTTGCATTTGCCGTGTCGGGCCATCTATATAGCCGGAATCCGCCCCACGAAAAGGGGGGCGGGCCAGCCGGACAGGGATTGGAGGCAAGTATGCCGAAAAATTTGCAAACAATCGGTTTCGATGCGGATGATACGCTTTGGCACAACGAACGGTTCTTTCACCTGACACAGGACCGATTCGCAGACCTGCTGGCCGATCACGCGGAACGCGACCATCTGGATCAGCGCCTGCTGGCGGCCGAGCGGCGCAATATCGGCCATTACGGGTTCGGGGTGAAGGGCTTTGTCCTGTCCATGATCGAAACCGCGATTGAAGTGACCGAAGGCCGTGTGCCCACCAGCGTGATCAGTCAGCTGATGGAGGCCGGACGCGAGATGCTGGCCCATCCGATCGAACTATTGCCCCACGCGCAAAGCGCGGTCGAGGCACTGGCCAATAGCCATCATATCCTGCTGATTACAAAGGGTGATCTGCTGCATCAGGAACGCAAGCTGGCGCAATCGGGGCTGGGGGATCTGTTCGACGGGGTCGAGATCGTTTCGGACAAGCGCGCCGCGACCTATGAACGGATTTTCGCCGCCACACCGGGGGGCGCGCAGGCGGCGATGATGGTCGGTAATTCGATGAAATCCGATGTGATCCCCGCCATTCAGGCTGGTGGCTGGGGCGTGTATGTCCCGCATGAACTCGGCTGGGATCTGGAACATGCAGAAGCCCCGGACGCGCCGCGATTCCGTGAAATCGCCGATCTCTCGGGCCTGTCCGGGCTGGTTGAGACCATCGGCTAGCCTCCAGTTGGCCGCCTCATTTTTGCCTTATTTGCGCCCCAATTTGCCTTAATCGCCGGTCTTGGGGGTGAATCCCCCTGCGCCCCAAGATGTGGAAGGATTTGTTAACCAAAATCCCGGAATATCAACGCATTGCAGACTTTCTTTGAAACGGGCCTCGTGTTACCCTCGGGTTAATCAAAACGCCCAACCGGAAAACCGGGGGCACGAGGCAGAGATAGGCGAAACATGCTGACGGGATGTCGCAGGCAGGCGGGCCGCTATGGCCTGTATCTGATCACATTGATTTGGCTTACGCTTCTGGTGCCGCTCAGCGCCGCCGCCGCCCCCTATGCGGCGATGGTGATGGATGCACGCAGCGGCAAGGTGCTGCACGCACGCAACGCGGATACGCGGCTGCACCCGGCCTCTCTGACCAAAATGATGACCCTCTATATTGCGTTCGAGGCGGTCCAGAATGGCGAGCTGTCCATGGACACAAAGGTCCGTATTTCGCGCAAAGCCGCGGCAGAGCCGCCCTCGAAACTGGGCCTGAAGGCGGGCCAGCGGATCAAGCTGCGCTATCTTGTACGCGCCGCTGCGGTGAAATCCGCGAATGACGCCGCCACCGCCATTGGCGAGGCGATTTCCGGGTCCGAGGCCGCCTTTGCCCGGCGCATGAACCGCACGGCCAAGGCGCTGGGCATGACCCGGACCAGCTTTCGCAACGCTCATGGTCTGACCGAGCAGGGGCACCTGTCCACCGCGCGCGACATGACCATCCTCGGGCGGCATATGATCTATGATTATCCCCAATATTACAACCTGTTCTCGCGTAAGACCGCCGATGCTGGCGTACGTCGCGTGGCCCATACAAACACCCGCCTGCTGAACAGTTATCGCGGCGCGGATGGGATCAAGACCGGCTATACCCGCGCGGCGGGGTTCAACCTTGTGGCCTCTGCCGAGCGCGGACGCGAGCGCGTGATCGCCACGGTGTTTGGTGGCCGCTCCACCGCGACGCGCAATGCCCGCGTGGCCGAGCTGCTTGACCTTGGATTCAAGCGCGCGCCCACGCGTGTCGCATTGCGCAAACCCAAACGTCCGCCTTACTTGGGCAAGGATGCGGGTGGCCAGAAAGTTGTGATTGCGCAAAGCGCCAATTCCACCCCCGGCACGCGGGCCAAATCCGTGCGCGTGGCGCGGGCGGCTGTGACGCGTTCGCTGCGGCCCCGCGCGCGCTCTGGTTCAGCACAGATTGCGCCGGAAACCGTAGCACCGTTGGTCGCCGGGCTGAGTGATGATATCGAATCTGTTCTGAAAGAAGTGCAGAATACCTCTGCCCCGGCGCCTGAGCTGTCAGCCACCGCGCCCAGCAGTTCGCCCAAACCCAAACCGCGCCCTTCTGCGGTGCTGACCGCGAGCACCGCCCACCGTGCCCCCGCAACCGAAGCCCGCAAGGCCGAGGTTGTCACCCGCCTGTCCACCTCGGGCGGACGTCATTGGGGTGTGAATGTCGGTCGTTACCCCAGCCGCTTTGCCGCTGAAAAAGTCCTGTTGAAAACCGCGTTGATGGAAACCGCGACGCTGGATGGCTCTCTGCGCAAAGTGGTTAAGGGCAAGCGCGGCTTTGATGCCAATTTCATGGGGCTGACACGCGATCAGGCGGATCTTGCCTGTCGCCGCCTGCAGGCGCGCCAGGTCACCTGCTTTATGGTCGGTCCCAGCTAAGCGCGCTTTCTTCTTGGTCCAAATACCTCCGGGGGAGGCCCGAAGGGACGGGGGCAGAGCCCCGCCCCTGCTGAACCAGCTTATTCCGGGATCCGCCAATAGGTGCCGATGTCCTTGGTCACGGCCTCCAGCGTCGGCATCCGCGAGGTCGGCGGGCGTAGCCCTGTCAGCATCAGACGCGCAAGATCGTCCAACACGCCGCGATTGCGGGCATAAATATTGTGGTTCAGCGACAGGATTTCGGTCCCCACGGCGCTGACATCAATCGTGTCCACACCGGGCACAACCACCGGCCCCGCCGGGCCAACATCCCCCAGCCGCACGTAATTCTTGCGGATGGATTTGGACGCCAGAAGCGCCAGATCGGTCGAGGCCGCATAGATCGTCACCCCCTGCGCCACGCGGGTGAAATGTTCGTAGATGCCCTCAAACACATCCGCGTCCAGATCCGGGGCGGCCAGGATCAGCTGGTCGATTGGCTTGTCATTGCGTTCGGACAGCTTGGTGCCGCGCAGGGTCAGCAGGTCTTTCAACGCCGCATTTCCCATGGAATGCGCGATCACATGGACCTTTTCCACCCCCGGCGTGCTGAAAACCAGATCCAGGAACGCGTCCATATGCGGCGCAGCATTTTCTGCCGCATCCAGATCGGCCACATAATCAATCGTCGACCCGACGCTGGGCCAGCTGAATGCAAAGGCCGGCCCGTCAAAGCCCATATCATAGGTCAGCTGCGCCGCGCGGAACATGGCGGCGCGAAACGTGGTGTTGAACCCGTGAATGAACACAAAGGCGCTGCCCTGATAGGTTTTTGCCCCGCGCGCGACCTCTGATGCCATGGCCTGCAATTCCTCCGGGCTCAGCACGGCGGTTTCCAGCACCGTGAAATGGCGGTCCGGGTCTTCTTTTTCTTCCCACAAGGTGATGGAAAACACGGTCAGCGATTTCGGCAGCTCGATCTCGCCCACATCATGGGCGTCCTTTGGGATGGTGATGTCGCGGAACCCCACGCGCAGCGCATCGCCGCGTTCATAGCCAAACACCGGACCAATGTCGGTGTCGTCCTCGATCTCGCGATTCGTGCCGAAAAAGACGCGCTGTACGGCATAGGTCGCATCCTCCGGTTCGGGCAGGACGATTGGTTCGGGTTCTGGGGCCATGGGGGCTTCGGCGATGTCTTCGGGTGTGATCACCGGTATTTCGAGGGGCTCGCCACCGCCTGCGGCGGTCGGCTCCAGAGCGTTTGGGTCAAACTCTTCTGCAGGGATGTCTTTTTCTGGCGCGCTGGCGGTTTTCTGAGTGGCCGAAAACGGCGCGATCAGGGCCAACGCCCCGACGCCGATCAAAATACCGATCAGCAAAACAGCAAGTGTGCGAACAAAGTTGGGCATGGCGAAATCCGGTGTGCAGAAAAGATTAGCCGCAACCATAACGTGAGGTGCCCGCCCGGCAAAGCGTTTTGCCCCACTGACCGCCCTGCCAAAAATGACAAACCCCCGAAAGCGGCTGCCTCGGGGGTCGTCGATTGACTTCAGTGTGAAGCGTGATGCTTAGAGCATACCTTCGCGCTGGGCCTTCTTACGCGCCAGTTTGCGGGCGCGGCGGATGGCTTCGGCCTTCTCGCGTGCTTTCTTCTCCGACGGCTTTTCGAAGTGCTGACGAAGCTTCATTTCGCGGAAAACGCCTTCGCGCTGCAGCTTTTTCTTCAGGGCACGAAGCGCCTGATCGACATTGTTGTCACGAACACTGACCTGCATGTGGTTTTCACCACCTTTCTAAGTTGAGTTGCAAGGATTTGCAGGAAGCCGCCGTATAGACCGGTTTCCCGGATTTGTCAAAGCCCCGCTGTGGGCGGGCGAAATGCCCGGTTTTCCTTGGGCCTGTGGCGCACTATCTTGGGCTGTGAAAGGAAATGCCATGTCCGATTTTTCTGCTGATTCCACTGGGACTGATCTGAAAACACAGCTGATCGAGGCCGCGCTGTTTCATGTGGCCTTTGACGGGTGGAGCGACGTGACCTTTCGCGAGGCCGTGGCAGATACGGGGGTCGATCCGGTGGTTGCGCGGGCGTTGTTTCCGCGCGGGGCGCTGGATCTGGCCGTGGCCTATCACCAGCAAGGCGATTCGCAGATGGTTGCGCAGCTGGCCGACACCGATCTGGATCAGATGCGCTATCGGGATCGGGTCGCCTTTGCCATCCGCGCCCGGATCGAGGCGGTCGAGGATCGCGAAGCGGTGCGCCGTGGCACGACCCTGTTTGCCCTGCCGATGAATGCTGCGCAGGGGGCCAAGCTGATCTGGGGTACGGCGGATGCGATCTGGACCGCGCTGGGCGACACATCGCGCGATCTGAACTGGTATTCCAAACGCGCCACCCTGTCGGCGGTCTATTCCTCGACCGTGCTGTTCTGGCTGGGCGATGACACTGCGGGGGCCGAGGCAACCTGGGCCTTTCTGGACCGCCGGATCGAAGATGTGATGCGGTTCGAAAAAATCAAAGCGCAGATGAAATCGAATCCGCTGCTGTCGCGGCTGATGGCCGGGCCAGGCAAATTGGCCGAGCGCGTCCGGGCCCCCGAGTCACGCGGCGCTGACCTGCCAGGCAGCCTGTCGGGGCGGTCGTAAATGTCAGAGACTTCACGATAAAGTCACTGGGGCGTTGCGCCGGGCACTGCTAGGGCAAGGAAAAGCCAATCGCGGAGTCCTGCCATGCAGCCAGTCACTATTCTTGTCCTTTTTGCCCTTGTTGTGGCGGTCAGCCTGCTGGTTGCGCCACGCCGTGTCACGGCAGAGGGGTTCTTTGACGGGCAGGGCAGCAGCGGGGCGCCGGGGCTGTGGACACTGGTTCTTAGCCAGGTGACGACTTGGATTTTCGCCCGCTCGCTGATGAATGCCGCGATCCTTGGCTATTATTACGGCAGCGCCGGGGTGCTGGCCTATGCAGCCTATTACGGGTCGTTCCTGACTGGCGGCTTTATCGTGGCGCGGATGCGGGCGCAGGGTGCGGGGTCGGTGCAGGACTGGCTGGGCGATCATTTCGGAACGGTGGGCAACGGGTGTTATAACCTTGTGATCGCGCTGCGGCTGCTGTCCGAAGTCTTTGCCAACCTGCTGGTGATCGGGCTGATCTTTGCTGCGATCCTGCCGGATCTGGCCGATTGGAAAGACATCGCGGTGCTGTCGGTCGGCGCGCTGGCGCTGATCTATTCCGCATGGGGCGGGCTGAGCGCCGCGCTGCGCACCGATGTGGCGCAGATGGTGATCTTTATGGCTGTGTTTGGCGCGGCCTTTGCGGCGCTGATCCTGTCGCCCGGATTTGACCTGATGGCGGTTGTGACCGCTGAGGGCGTGGCAGGCAGCCATAATGGTTGGGTTCTGCTGATCGTCGCGTTTTTGCAGGTGTTTTCCTACCCGGTGCATGATCCGGTGATGATGGATCGCGGGTTTCTGAGCGATGAGAAAACCACCCAGCGCAGCTTTGTCTATGCGTTCATCCTGTCGACCCTGATCATCCTCGCCTTTGGTGTGTTTGGTGTGCAGGCGGCGCTGGTGGGGGCCGAAGTCGAACAGCAGCTGATCGGCACATGGGCGCAGATGTTCCCCGGCTGGATCTTTGTCGCGCTGGTGCTGTCGCTGGTGATTTCGGCCCTGTCGACGCTGGATTCGGCGCTGTCCTCAGCCGCGCGGCTGGTGGTCGAAGAGCTGAAGCTCGCCCCGCGCAGCCTGAATGGCGGGCGGGCGGCCATGGTCGTGTTTGCCGCGATCGGCGCAGGCCTGACCCTGTGGGGCAGCCAGAGCCTGTTTGACGCGGTGGCGGTGTCCGGCACGGCCTCGATGTTCCTGACGCCGGTTCTGGTGGTGGGGCTGGTGATGGGCCGACAGGTCGCGCTGTGGGCCTATCTGGTCAGCTTTGCGGCGGCGATGCTGGGCGCGCTGACCTATTTTGCCCGCGGGTCGGGTTTTGTGTCGGCCTGGCTGATCGAGGGCCACAAATACGAACAATTGCTGGTGATCTGCGTGGTGGTTCTGATCGTGGGCTTTGGTGCGGTGCTGGCAGGATCCGCCCGCCGCGTGCGCGCGGTCTGAGCGCCGCGCACCCGCGTCACAGCGTCGGAATGCGCATTGCGCGTCGCGGTGGGATCGGTCACCTTGCCCCCAAGTTGAGAGGAGATCCCAAGATGACCACCCAGATGCGCGCCATGGAAATCACCGAACCCGGCGGACCGGAGGTGCTGCAGCTGTGCAGCCGCCCGATCCCCGAACCGGGCCATGGCGAGGTGGTGATCCGGCTTGCCTATGCCGGGGTGAACCGCCCCGATGCGCTGCAGCGCGCGGGCAGCTATGCCCCGCCCAAAGGCGCATCGGATCTGCCTGGGCTTGAGGGCGCGGGCGAGGTGATCGCCGTGGGCGCTGGTGTGGACTGGCCCGCCGTGGGCGATCAGGTCTGTGCCCTGCTGCCCGGTGGTGGCTATGCGGAATGCGTCGCCACCCCTGCTGCCCATTGCCTGCCTGTGCCTGCGGGCATGGGGCTGGATCAGGCCGCTTGCCTGCCGGAGACCTTTTTTACTGTCTGGTCCAATGTGTTCATGCGCGGTGGGCTGCAGGCGGGGGAGCGATTCCTCGTGCATGGTGGCTCCAGCGGGATCGGCACAACTGCGATCCAGCTGGCCAGCCATTTCGGCGCGCGGGTCTTTGCCACCGCTGGGTCGGATGAAAAGTGCCAGGCCTGCACCGATCTGGGGGCGGAACGCGCGATCAACTATCGTGACGAAGATTTTGTCGAGGTGCTGCGCGGTGAGGGCGGAGCGAACCTGATCCTTGATATGGTGGGAGGCAGCTACCTGCCGCGCAATGTCAAATCGCTGGCGCAAGAGGGGCGGTTGGTGCAGATCGCGTTTCTGCAGGGGCCCAAGGTCGAGCTGAACTTTGCCTTTGTCATGATGAACCGGCTGACCATCACCGGCAGCACGTTGCGCCCGCAAAGCGATCTGGCCAAGGCCCGCATCGCGGATGAGCTGCGCGCGCAGGTTTGGCCGCTGTTGGAGGCTGGAAAGATCGCGCCCGTCATGGACAGTGAATATGCGCTGGAAGAGGCCGCAGCGGCCCATGCCCATATGGAGGCCTCGACCCATATTGGGAAAATCGTGCTGAAGATCGGCTGATCTGCGGCAGGGCGGGAGGTGGGAGAGGGGCTTTGCCCCTCTTGGCCTTTGGCCAATTCACCCCAGAGGTATTTCTGCCAAGAAGAAACGCAGGCGCTGGCGCAGGTTATGTGCGCCAGTCAAAGAAGCCGGGGCCAGCTTTGTCCAGCAGGTCTTTGGCCAGTTGGCGGCCAAGATCGGGGCCGTCCTTGGCAGGGCCGGTGATGTCGCCTGCATGTGAGGCGCTGCCGTCTGGGCTGAGGATTTCGCCGCGCAGGTGCAGTTGATCGCCGTTCAGCTCCGCCAGTGCGGCGATCGGGGTCTCGCAGGACCCGTCCAGCGCGGCAAGGAAGGCGCGTTCGGCGGCAACGCGGGTGCCGGTGTCGGCGTCGTGGATCGCGGCCAGCATCTTGGCGGCGCGGCTGTCATCCACGCGGCGTTCGATCACAATGGCCCCCTGGGCCACGGCGGGCAGCATGTCTTCGGGCGCGATCGGATGGGCGGGCACGTCGTGCATGTCCATGCGGTTGAGCCCCGCCTTGGCGAGGAAGGTGGCGGTGGCCACGCCGTCCTGCAGTTTTTTCAGTCGGGTCTGCACATTGCCGCGAAATTCCACGACTGTCAGGTCGGGGCGTCGGATTTTCAGCTGGGCACGGCGGCGCAGCGAGGAGGTGCCGACCACGGCCCCTTGGGGCAGGTCGTGGATCGAGGCGTAATGCGGGCTGATGAAGGCGTCGCGCACGTCTTCGCGTGGCAGGTAGCAGTCGAGGATCAGGCCTGCGGGCTGTTCCACGGGCATGTCCTTGCAGGAATGCACGGCGATGTCGATGTCGCCCCGCAGCATGGCCTCTTCGATTTCTTTGGTGAACAGGCCTTTATTGCCGATTTCCTTCAGCGGGCGGTCCGCGTCGATCATGGCGCGGTTGTCGCCCGTGGTCTTGATCACCACGATTTCAAACGCATCCTGGGGCAGGTCATGCGCCGCGGCCAGCCGGTCGCGGGTTTCATGCGCCTGAGCCTGGGCGAGGGGCGATCCGCGTGTGCCGATCTTGAAGGTGGTTTCGGGCGTGGGCAGGTCCTGTGTCATGGCATCAGCTTTATGCGGCGTGATGGGCAGTGGCAATGGGGCGCGAATTGCCATATTGCCGCTTTTGACCACTGTTATCACCGCCTCTACCCCTGAGTGAAGGAGACCGCCATGACCAAGACCATCCTGCGCGCGCTGGCCGGAGAAACCCTGCCCACGCCTCCGATCTGGATGATGCGTCAGGCAGGGCGGTATCTGCCGGAATATCGTGCCACGCGGGCGCAGGCCGGGGATTTCCTGTCGCTGTGCTACAATCCCGAACTGGCGGCCGAGGTGACTTTGCAGCCAATCCGGCGCTATGGGTTTGATGCGGCGATCCTGTTTGCCGATATTCTGCTGCTGCCGCAGGCGCTGGGCATGGATCTGTGGTTTGTCACTGGCGAGGGGCCGCGCCTGTCGACCATCCAGAGCGAAGCGGATTTTGACAAGCTGGGCCGTGGCGAGATGATCCACGACACGCTGAACCCGGTCTATGAGACCGTGCGCATTCTGCGTCGGGAATTGCCGGAGGAAACGACTCTGATCGGGTTTGCCGGGGCGCCCTGGACTGTGGCGACCTATATGATTGCAGGGCGCGGAACCAAGGATCAGGGCCCGGCACATGCGCTGAAGGCGGAAAACCGGCTGCTGTTTGAAAAGATTTTGGACCGGCTGGTGGAAAGCACCGTGGATTATCTGGATCAGCAGGTGCAGGCGGGCGCTGAGGTTGTGAAGATCTTTGACAGCTGGGCGGGCTCGCTGCAGGGCGCGGATTTTGACCGCTATGCGCTGGAGCCGGCCAAAGCGATTGTCAGCGAGATGAAGGCGCGCCATCCGGGGCTGCCTGTGATTGCCTTCCCGCGTCAGGCGGGGGAGAAATATGTCGGCTTCCACGCGGCATCGGGTGCCGATTGTGTGGCGGTGGATAACAGTGTGACCCCGGAATGGGTGGCCGAACATGTGCAGCCGGGGGGCTGTGTGCAGGGCAATCTCGCATCGTCACATATGGTGACGGGGGGCGATGCGCTGGTGTCTGAGGCCAAGCGGGTTGTGCAGGCGCTGGGCAAGGGGCCGCATATCTTTAACCTGGGCCACGGGATTACCCCGGATGCGGATCCTGAAAACGTGCAGCTGATGATTGACGCGGTGCGCGGCAAGGTCTGAGCGACGGCGCAAATCCTTGCAAAGGATTTGGACAAAACTCTTTGAACGCGTTTTGGCGTGGGGCGGTTAGCGCCGCCCCCAGCGCCCCCGGCGTCCGGGCATCGGGCGTTCCCTGCGCTGTTCGCGCAGGAACACGAACAGGCCCGCGCCAATGATCAGCGCGCAGCCGATCCATGTCACGCCGCTGGGCCATTCGTCAAAGAAGGTCCAGCCCCACAGGATCGCCAGTGGCAGGCCGAAATATTCAAACGGGGCCACAGTGGCCGCATTCGCCGTGCGATAGGCCGCGCTGAGGCAATAGCCGATCGCGCCCGAGGACACGCCCAGCCCTGCAATCGCCCACCAGTCCTCTTGCGGGGGCCAGTGCCAGGCGCGCAGCAGGAAGATCAGGCTTTCGTTCTCGACCCCTTCGGCATAGCGGCCATCGCCTGCCACAAGGTAGAACAGCGCCGAGACCAGCAAAAAGGCCCCCTGAATATAGATCGCCAGCGCCGAGGCGCGCGATTTGACCCCCAGTCGCCGGGTCATGACCTGCATCAGCGAGTAAAGCGCCGCCGCCGCGACCGGCAGCAACAGCACCGTGCGCGACACGGGCAGATCCACGGCCCAGGGCTCTTGCATGATGACCACACCTGCCAGCCCGACCAGCACCGCGCCCAGCCGCATCGGGCCGACTTTTTCCCCCAGGATCGGGATCGCCAGCAGCGTGATGAACAGCGGCGCCACAAAGAACAGCGCCGTGACCTGGCCCAGCGGCAGCACCGCCACGGCGGCGAAATAGGTCATGTTCGCACCCACCACCAATAGCCCGCGCAGCAGGTGTAGAAACGGCCGGTCCGTGGCCAGCAATTTCAGCCCGCCTTCCATGAACAAAAAGCTGAAACTGAACAGGATCGCCACTGAGGATCGCAGGAACATCAGCTGGTGCAGCGCATAGCCTCCGGACAGGCTTTTGACCAACAAGTCATTGATCGAAATCGCCAAAACACCAATACAAATATAGATGATCCCCTGACCGGGGCGGTTCAATCCTGTGTCACTCATGCGATTGGGCTAAACCGCGTGCGCGACAGGGTCCATCCCGTTTGCGACCAGTTTTGCGACATCGCAACTGGGCCAAGTGTTGTTTGGCGCATGGGCGCTCTGCATTTTCGCAGGATTGCAAATGGAATGGCCCGGTTTAATTTGGCCGCCAGAACAGGAGGACCAGACATGGCGATGGTCGAAATCCGCGATGCGCGGAAAATTTATGATGGCGGGTTCGAGGCGCTGCGCGGCGTGACGCTCGATATCGAAGAGGGCGAGATCCTTGCCCTGCTGGGCCCCAATGGTGCCGGCAAAACCACCCTGATTTCCGCGATCTGCGGGATCACCCAGCCCAGCAGCGGGCAGATCCGCGTGGGCGGGCATGATGTGCTGACCGAGTATCGCAAGGCGCGGTCTTTGGTTGGTCTGGTGCCACAGGAAATCAATCTTGAACCGTTTGAAAAGGTCTTTGACACGGTCAGTTTCTCGCGCGGGCTGTTCGGGCTGAAACGCGATGACGCCAAGATCGAACAGATCCTGCGCAAACTGTCCCTGTGGGACAAAAAGGACAACCGCGTGATGACCCTGTCGGGCGGGATGAAGCGCCGGGTGCTGATCGCCAAGGCGCTCAGCCATGAACCGCGCGTGCTGTTTCTGGACGAGCCCACCGCCGGGGTCGATGTCGAGCTGCGCCGCGACATGTGGGAAGTGGTCGAAGAGCTGCGTCAGGAAGGCGTAACCATCATCCTGACCACCCATTACATCGAAGAGGCCGAGGCCATTGCCGACCGGATCGGTGTGATCAACAAGGGCAGCATCCTGCTGGTCGAAAAGAAAGACGCGCTGATGGCGCGGATGGGCCAGAAAGAGCTGCGGATCGAGCTGGATCAGCCGATCACCGATCTGCCCGCCACGCTGGCGGATTTCGATCTGCGCAACGATCCCGACGGGCCTGCGCTGGTTTATACCTATGACACATCGGGCGGGCGCAGCGGGATTGCCCGGCTGATGGCAGCCCTTTCCGAGGCCGGGATCGCCGTGCTGGATGTTTCGACCAAGCAAAGCAGCCTAGAGGAAATCTTTGTCGGGCTGGTCCACACGACAGAGGAGGGCGCAGCATGAATTTCGGTGCGATCAAGGCGATCTATCGCAATGAAATGGCGCGGTTCTTCCGCACTCTGGCGCAGAGTTTCCTGTCGCCGGTCCTGTCGACTTCGCTGTATTTTGTGGTGTTCGGCGCGGCCATCGGGTCGCGGATCCAAGAGGTCGAGGGCGTCAGCTATGGCGCGTTCATCGTGCCCGGCCTGATCATGCTGAGCGTAATCACTCAGGCGATCTCCAATGCCTCTTTCGGGATCTATTTCCCCAAATTCATCGGCACAATTTACGAATTGCTGTCCGCCCCGGTCAGCTTCCTGGAAATCGTGATCGGCTATGTGGGGGCGGCGGCGACCAAGGCGCTGTTTATCGGGGTGGTGATTTTGGGCACCGCGTCTTTGTTCGTGGATCTCAGCATTCAGCACCCGTTTGCCATGCTGGCCTTTTTGGTGCTGACCTGTATCTCGTTCTCGTTGATGGGGTTCATCATCGGCATATGGGCGGGGAATTTCGAACAGCTGCAATTGGTGCCGCTCTTGGTGATCACGCCGCTGATTTTCCTGGGCGGGTCGTTCTATTCGATCTCGATGCTGCCGCCGATCTGGCAGACGATCACCCTGTTCAACCCGGTGGTTTACCTGATCTCGGGCTTTCGCTGGGCGTTCTTTGGTATGGCGGATGTGCCGGTGGGCCTGTCCTTGCTGGCGATCGCGGGGTTCACTGCGCTGTGCCTTGGCGTGATCTGGTGGATCTTTAAAACCGGCTGGAAAATCCGCAGCTGAGGATGCGCTAAACCCAGACACGTCTGTGTGATGCGGGGCCGTGCGGCGTGACAAGACGCCGCGCGGCCCTAGATTTTGACCATCACCACAGGGAGAGTGTCGATGAAATCGCAATTGAAACTGACCCGCCGTCAGGCCTTGATCGCCGCCAGCAGCGTGCCGCTTGGCGCGGCGCTGGCCGGTCCCGCGCTGGCCAAGGCCGAGATGATGGGCGCCAGCAGCATCGCCCATAGCCGCGTGAAACTGGGCGCGTTCGAGGTCACGACCCTGCTGGCCGGGTCGCGCGCCGTGGGCGAGGTGCAGGGCATTTTTGGCCGCAATGTGGACGCGGCTGAATTCAATGCCGTGTCAGAGGCAAACTTTATCCCCTCCGATCAGGCGCAGTTCTATTTTACCCCCACCGTGGTCAATACCGGGGCCGAGCTGGTGCTGTTTGACACCGGTCTGAATGCCAACGGGATCACGGCGGCGCTGGCGGCGGCGGGCTATACGCCGGATCAGGTGGATGTCGTGGTGCTGACCCATATGCATGGCGATCACATTGGTGGTCTGATGAATGAGGGCGCCGCGACCTTCCCCAATGCGCGCTACGTGACCGGCGCGGCGGAATACAACCACTGGAACGGCACTGATAATGAACGCTTTGCCGGGAATGTGCGCCCGCTGGCGGAAAAGATGACATTCCTTGAGGATGGTGGGGCTGTGGCTTCGGGCATCACGGCGGTGGCGGCCTTTGGTCATACGCCGGGGCACATGACTTATATGCTGGAAAGCGAGGGTCGGCAGTTGCTGTTGTTTGCGGATACGGCCAATCACTATGTCTGGTCGCTGGGCTATCCCGATTGGGAAGTGCGCTTTGACATGGACAAGGCCGCGGCCGCGGCGACACGGCGCAAGCTGTTGGGGATGCTGGCTGCGGACAAAGTGCCCTTTGTCGGCTATCACATGCCGTTCCCGGCGCTGGGCTATGTGGAAACGCGCGACAGCGGGTTCCGGTATGTGCCAGCCAGCTATCAGTTCAAACTGTGATGGGCTGACGGTTTTGATGCGTGCACGCAGAAGGGCGGCTGGCCGGGCCGCCCTTTTTTATGGGCGCAACTCACACATGCGCGGGCTGGCCGCGCCCGCCCATGATCGTGTCCATGACCATGCCACCAATCCACATGCAGAACAGGGCCAGCCAGGCGGTGCCCGCAAAGATCGACCCGCCGCTGACACCCGCACCAATGGCGCAGCCCCCGGCCAGCATCCCGCCAAACCCCATCATCACCGCGCCAATCATGGCGTTGCGCATGGGGCTGGGGCCTTCGAACCCCTGGAATTTCAGCTCTTTCGCCAGCAGGGCGGACAGGAAACTGCCGATCACCACCCCCGGCACCAGCCCGATGTCGAATTCCAGAATGGCGGAGTTGTCGAGGAAGAACATCAGCATATTGGCCGAGGGGCCAGTGAAGGTCAGGCTTTCGATCTGAACTGGGTCAAAGGCGACTTGGCTTAGCGCATAGGTCAGCACCCAGCCAAGCGCCGCCGCAAAGCCCACACCAGAGGCAAAGACCAGCCGGGTCCAGCCGATCTGGTTGCGGCGTGACAGCTCTAGCGCGATCAAGGCAACCACCAGCCCCATGATCAGCCCGCCCGCCTGTGGCAGACCCATGGTCGCCAGCAGGTCCAGATTGCGGCCGCCGCTGGTGATCCACATGCTGGCGATCCAGTCGCGCAGCGGCGACAGCCAGCCGGTCAGGCTCATTTGTGCGACGACCGCAAAAATCAGCCCCGACACAAAGGATCGCAGGTTGCCCGTGGCTGCCAGCACCAGCAAACGCCCCGAACAGCCCCGCGCCAGCACCATGCCCGCGCCAAATAGCAGCCCACCGACAATGGCCCCGGACCAGCTGCCGGGCACCGCCATCATGCGCGCTTCGCCTGAATCAAACAGGCCGAACATCTGTGCGGCCTGCACCCAGACGACGGCGGTGGAAAAGGTCAGCAGCCAGACCGCGACCTTGTCTTTCATCATGCCGCGGCCAAATTCCACGGTGGCGGCGCGCAGGCAGAAGCGCGACCGTTGTGCGGCGATGCCAAAGGTCACGCCGGTGATCAGCCCGAACAGGGCGGCGGTGGGGCTTTCTCCGATCCGTTCTATCAGGGGGACGATGTCCATGGCGGGTCTCCGTTGGCTGGCTTTGGGGTGGTTTGCCTATGTAACAACATATTCGCATTGATGCAGATCATAAGCGCGCCAAAACCCCAGCCGCAGGTCAGGCCATGGGCGGCCATGACGCTGGCAGAACAGGCGCTGTCGCGATTGCACCCTGTGGAGAAATTTATTTCCTGACAGCGTAACAAAAGCGACGGGCAGGTCGGAAACCGCTGTGATTGGGTCGCTGATTCGCGTCTTGCTGCCGGGGAAAGAAGCCGGGACAAAAGGGAGGTGCCCGATGACTGACATGACTCAGATGCAACTTGCTGCGGCGCTGGCCCGGATGCCTGTGGTGGCCAATGCCGATCACACTCCGCTGGAAGGCGGCGAAGACCCGGCCTTTGGCACGGTTCGCTGGCGCACCCTGTTCTGCGCCGACAAGACAGAGACCGCCGGGATGGTGATGGGCGTGGCAGAGTTCGGCCCCGAAGGCACGCTGAAACCCCATCGCCACGGCCCTGCCGAAATCTATTTCGGTCTTGAGGGATCGGGGACCGTGACAATCGACGGTGTCCCGCATGAGGCAGGGCCGGGCATTGCCCTGTTTATCCCTGCAGAGGCCGAGCACGGGATTGTCGCCGGAAAAGACGGCTTTCGTATGCTGTATGTGTTCCCCAATGACCGGTTCTCTGAGGTGGATTACCGGTTTACCGGTGCGCTGGGGGAGGACGATGCGGTGGCTCAGGGGATGCGGGCGGATCTTGGGCAGTAGCCTTTCGCTGGGCAAAGGCGTAAGGGGATTAGCATGACACCGATCCCCTTGCACGCGGCGCGTGATCTGCCGATCTGGCGCCGTCCTCTGACCCTTTTGTTCCTTATGGCGATTGCCATGCCGCTCAGCTTTTCGACCTGGTCGGCGCTGCTGAACAATTTTGTCATCGAGGCAGCGCAGTTTGACGGACAGGACATCGGCTGGCTGCACACGGTCCGCGAGATACCGGGCTTTCTGGCCATTGGTGTGATCCTTGTGATCCTGTTCGTGCGCGAACAGGTGCTGGCGCTGATCTCGCTGGCGCTGTTGGGGGTGGCCACGGCTGTTACCGCGTGGTTCCCCAGCATGGGCGGGCTGCTATTCGTGACGCTGTTTAGCTCGATCGGGTTCCATTACTACGAGACCGTGAACCAAAGCCTGCAACTGCAATGGCTGCCCAAAGAGCGCGCGCCGCAGATCCTGGGCTGGCTGATTGCCGCCGGATCGGGCGCGACGCTGGTCGCCTATCTGCTGATCGAGCGCACCTGGGAGGCGCTGGATCTGTCTTACAACACGGTGTTTATGGCTTCGGGCGGGCTGACGCTGTTGATCGTGATCTACTGCGCGCTGGCCTTCCCGCAATTCGAAAGCCCCAACCCCCAGCGCAAAACCTTTGTGCTGCGCAAGCGATATTGGCTGTATTACGCGCTGCAATTCATGTCGGGCGCGCGGCGGCAGATCTTTGTCGTCTTTGCCGGGTTCATGATGGTCGAGCGGTTCGGGTTCGACGTGCATGAGCTGACCCGGCTTTACCTGATCAACCTGATCGCCAATATGGTGCTGGCCCCCTATTTCGGCAAAGCGGTGCATCGGTTCGGCGAACGCAACACGCTGGTGTTTGAATATATCGGGCTGACCGCGGTGTTTCTGGCCTATGGCGGGATCTACTGGTTTGGCTGGGGCGTGGTCCTTGCGGCGGCGCTTTATGTGCTGGACCACCTGTTCTTTGCGCTGGCACTGGCGCTCAAGACCTATTTCCAAAAGATCGCCGACCCGCAGGACATCGCCCCCACTGCTGCCGTGGCCTTTACCATCAACCACATCGCGGCGGTGTTTTTGCCGGCGCTTTTGGGCGCACTGTGGCTGCTTTCGCCCGGCGCGGTGTTCGGTTTGGCGGCGCTGATGGCGCTGGTGTCCCTGTCGCTGGCGCTGATGATCCCGCGCAACCCCGAACCGGGCAATGAAACGCGGTTTTCTCGTTTTGCAGCGGCCCCGGCGGAATAGGGCGTGACGCGCCTGCGCTGCGTGGTGTAAGAGGCCGCGAAACGCTGCCGGAGAGTGACATGCCCACGACCTACACCGCCTTTACCAAGCTCGCAGAGAAAGCCCAGGCCGACGCGCTGGGAGAGGCGCTGGAAGGGCTGGAACCGGAACCCACCGGCATTGGTGTCTTTGAAATCGAAGATGGCAGCGGCACCTGGGAGGTCGGGGGGTATTTCCTTGAAGAACCCAACGAGGTCGAGCTGGCGCTGCTGGCCGCCGCCTATGACGCCAAACCCTTTGTCGTTTCCGAGGTGCCGGATACCGATTGGGTCGACAAGGTGCGCCGCGAACTGACCCCGGTCGAGGCAGGTCGCTTCTTTGTTTACGGCAGCCATGATGCCGACAAGATCCCCGAAGGTTCCGAGCCGCTGCTGATCGAGGCCGCCATGGCCTTTGGCACCGGCCATCACGGCACCACGCAGGGCTGTCTTGAGGCGCTGGACCGTCTGGCCAGCGCCGGCATGGTGGGCCGCAATGTGGCCGATATTGGCTGTGGCACCGCGGTTCTGGGCATGGCTGCCGCGCGCATCTGGCCCGAACCGGTGATCGTGTCCGATATTGACGAGGTCGCCGTCGAAGTGGCCGAGGCCAATGTCCGCGCCAACAATCTGAGCGACAAGGTCACCTGTGTTGAGGCCGCTGGCTTTGGTCACGAGGCCCTGGCGGCCCGCGCGCCCTATGATCTGGTCTTTGCCAATATCCTGAAACAGCCGCTGATCGACCTTGCGCCCGACATGGCGTCGCATCTGGCGCCGGGTGGCAAGGCCATCCTGTCCGGTATCCTGACCCGTCAGGCCGACGAGGTCATCGCCGCCTATGCAGAACAGGGCATTTCGCTGGATCGGCAGGATGTGATTGGCGACTGGGTGACTCTGACTTTGGCGAAATCTGAATAAAGCGCGCCGAATTTGGGGAAAATTCGCGGCAGTTGCCCCAATTTTGCCTCAATTGGCCCCTAAAACTCCATCTTGTCCGGTGGGGGCCGGAGTTCGGAGTCTGCCATGGACGAGTCACAACGCGCCTTTGTTAAGCGCCACCAGGCCCTGCAGAAAAAGCACGCGCGCCTGTCAAAAGGGTATATCACCAAAATGGACCGCAGCGGGCTGATCACGCATCAGCCTGACAGCAAAGTCGCAGGCATGGGGCTGCGGCTGGCCATGATCGCGATTGCCGGTTTCCTGATGTTTAAAGGCTTTGTTCTGGCCGGGCTGGGCGAGGATCAATACCTGACCCATCTGGCGGCGCTGCAACAGGGCAGCGGGTTCGAACAGGCGGGGGCCTTTCTGATGCAGATTGATCCGGCCTCGGCGGGGTTGGCAACATTGCTGCAGCCCATGGTGCAGGATGGCGGTGCGCTGCGTCTGGCCGCAAATTAATCGGACCTGACCCCAAGCGACACAAATGAAAAAGGCCGCATCCCCGGTGGGTGCGGCCTTTTTACATGGATGCCTAGACGGCGAACCGTTCAGAAGTCACGCGAAACGTAATCAATGTCGCCGCGCATCAGGCCGATGTCTTCCAGCTCGCGGTCGGACAGGGCCGACAGGGCTTGGCGTGTTTTGCGGGCGTCGTTCCACGTGGCAAATGCCGACAGGGCGGACACGATATAATATCCGATCCGGTTGGCGGTGTGAGCGGTGGCGTAGTTGCGGTTCAGGTCATAGGCGGCCATGATTTGTACTCCGAGATAAGGGGCCGAAAGGGCGTATTTCTGAACCGGCAGGTAGGGGTTTTCAAATCGCACAACAAGTGAGCTTTGCGCATGGGAAATATGCAATTTCTGCATGGCAGAAAATATAGTTAACATCCCGGAAATAGGCCGAAATTCCCGTGCGCTCCGTGTCGCTTATGGCGTGTTTTGTGACGAATTTTGGCCTGGATTTTGGGGCGGGTTTCAATTGCGACCTTTGGGTGTCGCAATCGGGCGTTAACCGGTTTTCGCTTGGCCAATGTTCGCCTTTCGTGCTAGTCGTTGCGACAAAGCAACAATGGCAGGCAGGCATGAGGGTTCTGGGGATTGACCCAGGGTTAAGGAACCTTGGTTGGGGCGTGATCGAGGCTGACGGCAGCCGAATCAGGCATATTGCGAATGGTGTTTGCCATTCCAGCGGCGACTCGCTGGCGCTGCGGTTGCTGTCTTTGCACGATCAATTGCTGGATTTGTGTCACCGCTATGAGCCCGATCAGGCCGCGGTCGAGCATACTTTTGTCAACAAGGACGGCGCGGGCACCCTGAAACTGGGGCAGGCGCGGGGCGTGGCGCTGTTGGTTCCGGCGAAATACGGGATCGAGGTGGGCGAATACGCCCCCAACAATGTCAAGAAAACCATCGTCGGCGTGGGCCATGCGGATAAAAAGCAGGTGCAGCACATGGTCTGCCTGCAATTGCCCGGTGTGAAACTAGCAGGCCCCGACGCGGCGGATGCGCTGGCCATTGCGCTGTGCCATTATCACACGGCTGGCCGAGGGCCGCAGCAGCTGAGGATCAAGGCATCATGATCGGACGGATCGCAGGGCGCATCGAATATAAGGGCGAAGATCACGTGCTGATCGACGTGCGCGGCGTGGGCTATATTGTCTATTGCTCGGACCGTACTCTGGCTACGCTGCCCGGCGCGGGCGAGGCCACGGCGCTGTGGACCGATCTGGTTGTGCGCGAAGATCTGCTGCAGCTGTTCGGCTTTCCGACGCTGGTGGAAAAGGAATGGCATCGCCTGCTGCTGAGCGTGCAGGGCATCGGGGCCAAGGCCTCGTTGGCCATTCTGGGCGCGCTGGGGCCGGACGCGGTCAGCCGTGCGATTGCGCTGGGCGATTGGAACGCGATCAAGGTCGCCAAGGGCGTTGGCCCCAAAACTGCGCAGCGCGTGGTGAACGAACTTAAGGATAAGGCACCGACCGTGATGGCCATGGGGGCTGCTGGCGCGGCCCAGCCCTCGGCCCCTGATGACGATGTGCTGGAGGATATCCCGGCCCCGGCCAAACCCGCCCCCGCGCGCAAGGCCCCTGCCGCGCCGGACAATGCTTCGGCCCAGGCGGATGCGCTCTCGGCTTTGGGCAATCTGGGTTATGCACCGGGCGAGGCGGCGGGTGCCGTGGCACAGGCGGCGGGCGAAGCCCCCGATGCCGATGCGGCGTCGCTGATCCGCGATGCGCTCAAGCTGCTTGCGCCCAAGGGATAAGCCCAAAGGATAAGCTATGACTGACCCGGATCCGACCCTGCGCCCCGATCCCCTGCCAGAGGATCGCGACCGCGCCCTGCGGCCTCAGATGCTTGAGGATTTTGTCGGGCAGGCCGAGGCGCGCGCCAATCTGCGCGTCTTTATTCAATCCGCCCGCCAGCGCGGCGAGGCGATGGACCACACGCTGTTTCACGGCCCGCCGGGCTTGGGCAAAACCACGCTGGCGCAGATCATGGCGCGCGAGCTGGGGGTCGGCTTTCGCATGACCTCTGGCCCGGTGCTGGCCAAGGCGGGGGATCTGGCGGCGATCCTGACCAATCTGGAACATAATGATGTGCTGTTCATTGATGAAATCCACCGGCTGAACGCCACGGTCGAAGAGGTGCTGTATCCGGCGATGGAGGATTTCGAGCTGGATCTGGTGATCGGCGAAGGCCCCGCCGCGCGCACTGTGCGGATCGAGCTGCAGCCCTTTACCCTTGTCGGCGCGACCACCCGTCTGGGCCTGCTGACCACGCCGCTGCGCGACCGGTTCGGCATTCCGACGCGGCTGAATTTCTATGAAATCGACGAACTGGAAACCATCGTCAGTAGCAATGCCCGCAAGCTGGGGGTGCAGGTGCAGGGCGATGGGGCGTTGGAAATCGCGCGGCGTGCCCGTGGCACCCCCCGGATCGCCGGGCGCCTGTTGCGCCGGGTAGTGGATTTCGCCGTGGTCGAGGGTGGCGGGATCGTCACCCGCGAGCTGGCGGATCGGGCGCTGACCCGGCTGGGCGTGGATTCGCTGGGGCTCGATGGGGCGGACCGGCGCTATCTGACGCTGATGGCCGAACATTACGGCGGCGGGCCTGTGGGGATCGAAACCCTGTCCGCCGCGCTCAGCGAAAGCCGTGATGCGCTGGAGGAGGTCGTCGAACCCTATCTGCTGCAGCAGGGGCTGATCAGCCGCACACCGCGCGGCCGGATGCTGGCGCAAAAGGCCTGGCGGCATCTGGGCCTGCAGGCGCCCAAAGCACCCGGACAGGGCGAGTTGTTCGGCAAATAGACGCAACGCCGCCCCCTGCGCTTGAGTTGCGCGGGGCGCTCTGGCATGACCTGTGCGCCGGTATCAGATGCCGGTCCATGAGTATTTGCGAAAGAGAAGAAGACAGACGTGTTGCAGGGATCCGAGATCGAGGCGCTCTTTACCCGCGCTGATGGCCAATACCACTTTGCCCGCTGGGGGCGACCCATCGCGCCCGTGGTTTTTGGTGTGGATGACGCGACCCTGTCGGTGGTCAAAGGCGCGGTCGAGGCAGTCTGCCGGCTGGCGAGCCACGAAGTTGCGGAAACCGACCCAGAGCTGGGCGCGAATTTCATGATCTTCTTTTTCCGCGACTGGGCTGAATTGCTGGCTGTGCCGGATCTGGGCCGCATGATCGACGGGCTGGAGCCGCTGGTCGCGCGTCTGCAGCAGGCCGGGGCGAACCAGTACCGGGCCTTCCGTTTCGAAGAGGACGGGGCGATCCAGGCCTGCTTCCTGTTCCTGCGTATGGACAAATCCCTGTCTGACATGCCGGCAGAGACACTGGCGCTGGGGCAGGTGGTGCAATCCATGCTGCTATGGTCGGATCAGGCGTTTGCCACGCAATCGCCTTTGGGTGTGGTGTCGGACAAGGTTGTGCTGCGCCCGGAAATCGCGGCGGTGCTGCGCGCCGGATATGACCCGATCATGCCGCGCGCGGCGCAGGATCCCAGCCACAGCCTGCGTTTGGCCGCGCGCTGCCTGGTGGGCTATGATGGGTTCGGGCGGCCCGCATCGTAAAGATGACCGAAGGGGATCGGAATGCCGCTGCTTTATCAGGAGATGCCCGATCCGCTCGGCCATGCCCGAGGCATTGGGAATCGTGGCGCGGTCTTTTTCATTGCATGAGCAGGACGCTGCGCGGGAGTGGTTGAACGGGCTGGGTTGAGATCGTTAGCGCCGGGCGCGCCTTTGCGCAGCAAAGGCGCGCGGATCGCCCCGGCGTAGCCGGGGCGAAATCTGATCAGGCCAGATCGGGCCCAATCAGGACTGGACCATCCCGATAATGTCATAGGTCTGTTTCAGGATCGGCGCGGCAATTGCGCGGGCGCGGTCTGCGCCGCGGCCCAGGATCGCGTCGATCTCGTCCGGGGTTTCCATCAGACGGGCCATTTCGTTGCTGATCGGGGCCAGCTTGGCCACAGCCAGATCCGACAGCATCGGTTTGAATTCCGAGAACTGTTTGCCGCCGACATCCGCCAGTACCTGATCGACGCTTTGTTCGCACAGGGCAGCGTAGATATTGACCAGATTGCGCGCCTCGGGGCGCTCTTCCAGGCCCTTTGCCTCGGAGGGCAGCGCATCGGGATCGGTGCGCGCCTTGCGGATCTTGGCGGCGATCGCATCCGCGTCATCGGTCATGTTGATGCGGCTCATATCCGAGGGGTCGGATTTCGACATCTTCTTGGACCCGTCGCGCAGCGACATGACGCGGGTTGCCGCGCCTTCGATGACCGGTTCGGTGATCGGAAAGAAATCCACGCCGTAATCATGGTTGAACTTGGCCGCGATGTCGCGGGTCAGCTCCACATGCTGTTTCTGGTCTTCGCCCACGGGCACCTCGGTGGCGTGATACAGCAGAATGTCCGCTGCCATCAGCGCCGGATAGGCAAACAGCCCCAGCGAGGCGTTTTGCGAATTTTTGCCGGCCTTGTCCTTCCACTGGGTCATGCGCTGCATCCAGCCCATCCGGGCGATACAGTTAAAGATCCAGCCCAGCTGAGCATGTTCGGCAACCTGGCTTTGGTTGAACAGGATCGACTTTTCCGGGTCCAGCCCGGAGGCAATGTACCCGGCGGCCAATTCGCGCGTCTGGCGGCGCAGCACGGCCGGGTCGAACAGGGTGGCGGTGATCGCGTGCTGATCCACCACGCAGTAAATTGTCTCGATGCCTTCGTCCTGCTTGTCCACAAAGCGCTTGATCGCGCCAAGGTAGTTGCCCAGCGTAAGGCCCCCCGAGGGTTGGATCCCCGAAAAGACGCGCGGCGTGAAGGCGGGAGAGGTTTGGACCCCCTCTGTCATGGCTTATCTCCATCTGGAAGTTTGAATGCAGCAGGCGTATCCCTAGACCCAAAGCGCGTCAAGAAACTGCGACAGGCCGGAGGCAAGCCAATGACCCATCCCCATAATGAAAGCCCGGTGAACCCGTTGCCGCCGGTGGTGGTGGCGCTGGCGCTGGTGATTTTCGGGATCGAGCTGCTGTTCAATCTGGGCGCGCGCGGCTTGATCGGCGGGCCAGAGGCGATTGGCTGGCGCGCGGCCTATGTGCAGCAATTCGCCTTTTCCGCGCGGATCTGGGATTGGATGTGGGCCACCGGGCAGTTCCCGCCGGAACATCTGGTGCGGCTGCTGGCCTATCCGTTTTTGCATTGGAGCATGGGCCACGCGCTGTTTGGCGTCGTGATCCTGCTGGCCATGGGCAAAATGGTGGCCGAGGCCATGGGCAGCACTGCCATGCTGATTTTGTTTTTTTCCGGCACGGTGGTTGGCGCGGCGGTGTTTGGCATCACGCGCGACGACACGCTGCCGCTGGTCGGGGCGTTTCCCGGCGATTTTGCCCTGATCGGCGCGTTCACCTATCTGCTGTGGCTGCGGCTTGGGCAGGCGCAGGCACCGCAGCTGGGGGCGTTTCGAATGATTGGGGTGCTTTTGGGCATCCGCTTTGTGCTGGGGCTGTTTGGCGGCACCGATTATTTCTGGATGGCGGATATTGGCGGGTTTGTCGCCGGATTTGCCCTGTCCATCCTGCTGGTGCCCGGCGGGCTGCGCCATCTGATCGCGCGGATCCGGCGCGATTGAGGGTGAACGCGGTTACAGACTGAACAGCGCCTGTTGCAGCTGCTGCGCCAGCGCGCTGTCTTTGATCAGTGCGGCGACCTCGCTGTCAAAGCGCAGACCGGATGGGCTGAGCGCGGGTGAGCCAAAGATCACCTTTTGCCCGTCAATCAGGATCACGCTGCTTTGGACCCGTTCGCTCGGGAATTCGCCGATCAGGCGCGGGCCGAACCCAGCATTCAGGCGGGCTTCTGCCTCGGGTGGCAGCTCATTGACCAGCAGGGTCAGGCCCAGTTCGGGCTGTTGGATTGCACAGTCGCTTAGGGTTTCGATCACATCCGGGTCGGTCAGCGCAGGGCTGCAGATCGACAGGCTATGGCGCGCGCCCCTCAGCAGGCGGGGCAGGGCGCTGTCCAGATCGCTAAGGCCCGGTTTGGGGTCCACAGCGCGCAGCCGGCTGTCCGGGCGCGACAGGGTGCGCAGCAGCCGCAGGTCCGATCGGCTTTGCGGGATGGTGGCCACGCTGAACCGGGCGGGAGCCTGCGCCAGCGGCGTCTGATCCTGACCGGTGGTCGACATGGCCCCATCCCACAGCGCGCCGAAATGGGCGCGCAAGGCACCGCAGAAATCCGCATCATCCAGCCGCAGCCAGGGGTTTTTCTGTCCAAAATCGGGCGAGGGCGCGCCCAGCAGCGCCAGCTTGCCATCCACCAGCACAAAGCTGTGGTTCTGGCGCTGCGGATGGGCGGGCAGGCGATGCGCGCGGGCGCGGCGTTGCACCGGGGTCAAGCGGGCGGGGTCTTCGGTCGCTAGCGCCTTGCGCGCGGCGCTGAGTGTCGCGCGGTTCTGCCAATGCCACAGCGCGCCGGGGCGGTGGGCATGGGGCGCGCACAGGATCTGCGCATTGCCCTGCACCACATCGGCAAAGCCCGAAGCGGCCGCCCAGGCCGCACGGTGGTCTGCGCTGTGCAGCAGCGGGTCGCTATCGCCCACCAGCAGCCGCAGCGCCACGCCGCGCTGGGTCAGGATGCCGATCAGATCGGCCCAGTTTTCCAGCCCGGCCTCGCGCAGTTTCGGGTGGTGCAGTGCGCGGCGGGGGTCCAGCCCGCGCAGCGCGATCAGCAGTTCGGAGCGGGCCGAGGCCACCGCGGTTTCCAGCGCGGTCAGACCTTCGGTATCACCAATCAGGGCAGTGCTGCTCATGATGTGCCTCTGGGGTTGCGGCGCACGACGCCTTTGATCTCGGACAGGCGGAAGGCACCCAGCATCTGCCCCGCCAGCCCGTAGACCAGAATGCCAAACGCAATCAGCAGGGTCAAAGCCAGCCCGCGAATCCAGGGCAGGGCCAGCCAGGGCGTCAGCACTTGATGCGCGCCCCACAGCGCCACACCCATCACGACAGAGGCCGCGCAGATGCGCCACAACCGGTCGGCAAAGCGCGCATCAAACCGCGCCACGCTGCCCAGACCGCGCGCACCGCGTGCCAGGAACAGAACCATCATCCAACCTGCCACGGTGGTGGCGATGGCGGGGGCATACCAGCCCAGAACCGGGGCCAGACCAATGGCCAGCGCGGCGTTGACGATCATCGACCAGACCGCATAGCGGAACGGGCTTTTGGTGTCTTCGCGGGCGAAAAACAGCGGTTGCAGCACTTTTTGCAGCACAAAAGACGGCAGGCCCAGCCCGTAAATCGCCACGGCCAGCGCGATGGCGGCGCTGTCGCTGGCCCCTGTGGCGCCGCGCTCAAACAGCACCGACACCAGCGGCAGAGGGATCACGACCAGCGCGACCGAGGCGGGGATGGTCAGCGCGAGGCTCAGCTCGCCCGCGCGGGAAAAGGCCGCGCGCCCACCCGCGTCATCCTGCGCTTTCAGGCGGCGCGACAGGTCCGGCAGCAGAACGATGCCCACGGCGATCCCCACAACCCCCAGAGGCAGCTGGTACAGGCGGTCCGCCGAATAGAGCCAGCCCACCGCCTTGTCGAAATGCGAGGCCACCTGCTGACCGACCAGCAGGTTGATCTGCATGACACCGCCGGCCAGCGCGGCCGGCACGGCGACGCGCACTAGGCGCTTCATTTCAGGCGTCAGGCGCGGGCGACCGGGGCGCAGGGTGATACCCGCGCGCTCAGCCGCGACCCAGACCAGCGCCAGCTGCGCGATCCCGGCAAAGGGCACAGCCCAGACCAGCCAAAGGATGATCTCTCCGCCCAGCACATGCCCGGCGATCATCGCCCCGATCACAAGGATATTGAGGAAAACCGGCGCGGCGGCGGCGGCGGCGAAATGGCCCTTGGCATTCAGCGCGCCAGAAAACAGCGCCGCCAGCGAGATCAGGAAAATATAGGGAAAGACGATGCGGCCATAGCCCACAGTCAGGTCAAACCGCGCATCCCCACCAAACCCCCCGGCGGTGGCCCAGACCAGCGCGGGCATGAACACCAGCGCCGCGCCCGTCAGCACCAGCAGCACCAGCGCCAGCCCGTTTAACGCGTCGCGGGCAAATTCCAGCGGCTGTTCATCGGCTTCCAGTTTCTTGGAAAAGATCGGCACAAAGGCAGCGTTGAACGCGCCTTCGGCAAAGAAGCGACGGAACATGTTGGGCAGGCGGAAAGCGGCGACAAAGGCATCCATCATCGGCCCCGGCCCGATCAGGGCCAGAATGATGATTTCGCGCGCGACACCCAGAATGCGGCTGGCCAGGGTCCAGAACCCCACGGTCATCACGCCCGCAATCAGCCGGATCGGTTTCATCTGTGCCCCTACCTTTTGTTTTGCGCAGGCTTAGCGCATCGTGGATAGCAAAGAAAGCGGAGGGCGGGCGCTCCTGCCCTTAGGTTCGGGCGCGTTCTGTTCCGGCAGAGATCGCTTCGCGCAGTTTCTTTTCGATCTGGTCGCGCTTGACTTTGGAATGCAATTTCAGCCCGAACATATCCTTGACGTAGAAGGTGTCGACCGCCTGTTCGCCATAGGTCGCGATCACCGCGCTGGCGATATAGACATTCTGACTGGCCATGGTGCGGGCCAGATCAAACAGCAGGCCGGGGCGGTCGCGGGTGTCCACCTCGATGATGGTGAAAATTTCCGATCCCTCGTTGTCAAAGGTGACATGGGTGGGGACTTTGAACGCCTTTTCGCGCTTTTTCAGTTTTTCACGCGGGCGGATCGCTTCGCGGGTGACGACCTGCCCCATCAGGGTTTTGTGGATCATATCGCGCAGTCGGGGGATCCGGGCCTCTTCATAGGGGTGGCCATCGGCGTCCTGAATCCAGAAAGCGGCGGTGGCATAGCCGTCTTTAGAGGTAAATGTCCGGGCATCGACCACATTCGCCCCAACCATGGCCAGCGCCCCGGACAGGCGCGAGAAAATGCCAGGGTGGTCCTGCATGGCAAAGCAGGCGCGCGTGGCGTCGCGGTCTTCGTCCGGGTGAATGTCGATCTGCACCTCTTCGTCGGAAATGCCGCGCAGCAGATTGGCAAAGACAACATGGGCCGTCACATGCAGACCCTGCCAATAGGGCGGATAATGGCGGCCGGTTTCCTGACGCAGTTCGGCTGTGCTCCAGTTGGGCAGATGTTCGCGCAGCAGCTTGCGCGCCTCGGTGCCGCGGTTCTCGCGGTTCAGGTCTTCCATCCCGCCTTCGAGGGCGCGCCGGGTCTGGCGATACAGCGCCCGGATCAGCGAGGCCTTCCAATTGTTCCAGGTGCCGGGGCCGACGCCGCGAATATCACAGACCGTCAGCACACAAAGCAGATCCAGCCGTTCACGGGTTTTCACCGCCTTGGCGAAATCGCGCACGGTGCGCGGGTCGGCAATGTCGCGTTTCTGCGCCATGTCCGACATCAGCAGGTGGTGGCGCACCAACCATTCGACGGTCTCGGCCTCTTTCTTGCTGAGACCCAGACGCGGGGCCACTTTGCGCGCGATGCGGGCGCCCAGGATCGAGTGATCTTCGTCCCGGCCCTTGCCGATGTCATGCAGCAACAGCGCCACATACATGACACGCCTGTTGATCCCGGTGTCGATGATTTCGGTCGAGACCGGCAGCTCTTCGCCCACTTCGCCGCGCTCGATCTCGGCCAGGTGATGGATCACCTGGATCGTGTGTTCGTCCACCGTGTAGTGGTGATACATGTTGAACTGCATCATCGCGACGATCGGGGCAAATTCGGGCAGAAAGGCAGACAGCACGCCCAATTCATTCATCCGACGCAGGGCGCGCACCGGGTTGCCGTGTTTCAGCAGCAGATCAAGGAACAGTTTCTGCGCATCGCGGTTCTTGCGCATATCTTCGTCGATCAGATCCAGATTGGCCTGGACCAGGCGCATCGCATCTGGATGGATCAGCAGACCGGTGCGCAACCCTTCCTCGAACAGGCGCAGCAGGTTCAGCGGATCGGACAAAAATCCGGCATCATCGCTGATTGCCAGCCGGTTATGCACCACCTTATAGCCTGATTTGACCCGGCGACGGCGTTTGAAGATGCGCTCCAGCAGCGGTGCGCCCTTGGTGTGATCTGCCTCAAGCGAGGTCAGCAGGATCCGCGTCAGATCCCCGACCGAGGTCGCGTGGCGGAAATAATCCTGCATGAACCATTCCACCGCGCGTCGCCCGCCGCGGTCATTATATCCCATGCGCGATGCGACCTCGACCTGCATGTCAAAGCTGAGCTGTTCGACCGCGCGTTTGGCGACCAGATGCATGTGGCTGCGCACGGACCACAGGAACCGTTCGGCCTGTACGAATGTGTCGTGCTCTTCGGGCAGAAACACGCCTTTGCGCACCAGTTCCGAAACATCCCCGGTGCGATGCACATATTTGCTGATCCAGAACAGGGATTGCAGATCGCGCAGCCCGCCTTTGCCCTCTTTGACATTGGGCTCGACCATGTATCGCTGGCCCTGCTTTTCATGCCGGGCGCCGCGCTCTTCCAGCTTGGCCTCGATGAAATCGCGGGCCGTGCCGCTGAACAATTCGTCCCATAGCCGGGTTTCCAGTTCATCCGCCAGCGCGGCATCGCCGGTCAGATAGCGGTTTTCCAGCATCGCGGTGCGGATTGTGTAATCCTCGGCCCCCAGGCGCAGGCAATCGCGCACCGTGCGCGAACTATGCCCGACTTTCAGGCGCAGATCCCACAGAATATAGAGCATGGATTCGATCACGCTCTCGGCCCAGGGGGTGATTTTGTAAGGGGTCAGGAACAGCAGGTCCACATCCGAAAACGGGGCCATTTCGCCCCGTCCATAGCCACCCACAGCCAGCACACTCAGGCGTTCGCCTTCGGTCGGGCTGTTCAGAGGGTGCAGGCGCTGGGCCGCGACCTCAAAGGTCAGGCGCACCATGCCATCGGTCAGCCAGGTGTAGGACCGGGTGATGCGCCGCGCGGCAAAGGGCTCGGCCTCAAAGGCCGCGGCGATGGCCGCGCGCCCGTCCTTTTGCGCCTGTGCCAGCAGGCCGACGGTCAGCTTGCGGATTTCGCCTTCGCTGGCATCGGCGGGAAAGCTGTCAAACAGCTGTTTGCGCAACGCGGGAAGGTCAAAAATATCGGATGCCGGCAGGATCAGGTTCTCCGGCATCCGGTTCATGTCTGGGGCCTGCTCAGAAGCCGGCGCCGCCAAAGCTGCTTGGGGCAGGGTCAAGGATCACCACCTGTTTGTCTGTCACAGTTGCCACGGCCAGGCCCCGCTGATTGGTGCCATCGGGCAGCAAGCGGAATACACCGCCCGTGCCGTTAAAGCCAGAGCCACGGGTCAATGCCTGCGCGGTCAAAGCGTCGCCCCGCCCTTGGCCCGCCAGCGCGGCAATGGCCGAGATCCCGTCATAGGCAAGCCCAGACAGCGGGTGCGGCGCGCTGCCATAGCTGCTGCTATAGGCCTGTTCATAGGCGCTTTGCTGGCTGCGATTGGGCAGGGTGAACCAGGCACCGTTCGCGCCGGGCAGATCAAACAGATCGGGGCGCACATCCCACCGGGTCAGGCCGATGAACTGCGTGCTGGCATTGTGTGCGCCATTTTCCGGCAGCATGTTCAGCAGCATCGGCATGGCGGCGTTATTGGCATCGGTGGTGATGAACACCGTATCGGCACCGGCCTGGCTGACCACGCGCCCGACATTCTGAGCCGAGGCAGACACGCCCTCAACCGACAGCTGGTACCCCTCAGAGGTCAGGATCTGGATCCCGTTCGAGGTCGCCGCCTGTTCAATCGCGGTTTTGCCAAACTGTCCCGGCACGTCGTCGGAATATAGAATGACCATGTTTTTCTTGCCCTGACGCTTGGCATAGCCGGCCAGACGCCGTGCGGTGTTGTCGAAGGTCGGGCCCAGAACAAACACGTTGCCGCCAGCAATCGACGGGTTGTTCGAGAAGCTGAGAACATTCACGCCCTCATCAATCACGGCCAGCCCCGCGGCATTGGCCGCTTCGCCAAAGAGCGGGCCCAGAATGACCTTTGCCCCCTCATCCACGGCGCGCTGCGCTTGGGCTGCCGCAGTCGAAGCCTGCCCAGCCGTATCGTAGACCCGCAGGTCAATCTGTGCCTTGCCCGCGTTTTGCGCCGCAGCCAGGCGCGCAGCATTTTCCAGCGCCTGCGCAATGCCCTGCGTCCCGGCATCCGAATCCGATTTCGGCACCAGAAGCGCGACCTGAATAGGCTTGTCCGGGTCAATCCGCTGGCCCGACCCGCCCCCCAGCGAAGGGATCGTCGTGGCATCACACGCCGCCAATGCAAGGATGGCACTGACAGCGGCGGCTTTGCGCAGCGGGGACAAACGGGCAAACATGGGTGGAAAACTCCCTCGACTTTTTTGGACCTGCCGCGATTTAAAAGCGGGTCAGAATACGGATCGGCGGCTGGATGCGTGTGATTTTCTGGCACTCTTGGGCCGGCCGCGCTATTGCTCAGCGACTATAGACCAGCCAGATGAGGGGTCCAGTGACGATTGAGGGGAAAAATGGCGGATTGACGCCCGGATTGTATCTGCTGGCGACGCCAATCGGGAACGCCCGTGATATCACCTTGCGCGCGCTGGATATTTTGCGTGATGCCGATGTGTTGGCCGCCGAAGATACCCGCAGCCTGCGCCGCCTGATGGAGATCCACGGCATCGCGCTGCGTGACCGGCCTCTGTTGGCCTATCACGACCACAATGGGGCAAAGATGCGCCCCCGCCTGCAGGGCTTTCTGGAACAGGGGATGAGCCTGGCTTACGCGTCCGAGGCCGGCACGCCGATGATTTCAGATCCGGGGTTTGATCTGCTGCCCCTGGCGCAAGAGGTCGGGGTGCCACTGATCAGCGCACCAGGGCCGTCGGCTGTGGTCACGGCGCTGACGCTGTCGGGCTTGCCGACGGATCGGTTTCTGTTCGCCGGTTTTCTGCCCAACACATCCGGCGCGCGCAAAAAGGCGTTGCAAGAGGTCTCGACCGTGCCAGCAACGCTTGTGTTTTATGAATCCCCAAAACGCCTTGTCGCGATGTTGCGTGACGCGCAGGATATGCTGGGTGACCGCCCCGCCACTGTCTGCCGTGAGCTGACCAAGAAATTCGAAGAAAGCCGCACCGCGCCGCTGTCCGAACTGGCAGCGCACTACGATGCAACCCCAGCCAAAGGCGAAATCGTTGTCCTGATCGGCAAAGGGGATTCGGCAAAAATTAGGGAAATTGACTTAGAAACCGAAGTTGAACAGGCGTTGCAAACCATGTCGGTACGCGATGCTGCGGATTATGTGTCAGCGCGGTTGGGCGTGAAACGGCGCCCGGTCTATCAATTGGCGATGCGGCTGACCGCCCAAAACGGGGGCGATTAGGGCGGCGCTGTTTTGGTGAAAGGTGATCTATGCCCCTCGATCTTCAGCTTGACCTGCCTTTTGAGTCCCCCGGTGTTAATCCGCGTGTGGCGCGCGGTCAGATCAGCCATTTTGCCGGGCAGGCAGCGGAACTGGCTGTGTCACGCGATTTTGAACGGCGTGGCTATCGGTTGCTGCAGCATCGGTGGCGTGGTCGCGGCGGGGAAATTGACCTGATTTTTCAGGATGGGGATGGCATCGTTTTTGTCGAGGTCAAGCAAAGCAAAACCCATGATGCGGCCCTTGAATCGCTGCGTCCTGCACAGGTTCGGCGGCTCCTGTCTGCGGCAGAGGAGTTTTTGGGGTTTTTCCCCCAGGGTGCCCTGACGCCGATGCGTTTTGACGTGGCCCTATTTGATCAATGGGGCCAAATTCAAGTTGTCGAGAACGCGCTGGGGGCGTGGTAAGCGCATTGCACATGTTTCGGGCTTGCGCCATTGATGAGGCAAATCCGGGGGATGACGATGAAGATCGCTTTTCAAATGGACCCGATTCTTGGGGTCGACATCAATGCAGATAGTAGCTTTCGCCTTGCCGAAGAGGCGCAGGCGCGTGGGCATGAGCTGTTTTATTATGGGCCTGATATGCTGGCCTATGACGAAGGTCGGATCACCGCGCGGGGCCATTGGATGCAGGTGCAGCGGGTGGCTGGCGCACCCGCGGTTCTGGGCGAAGAAGTGGTTGTTGATCTGTCTGATATGGATGTGGTCTGGCTGCGTCAGGATCCGCCATTTGACATGCATTACATCACCAGCACACATCTTTTGGATCGCCTGAAGGGGAAGGCGCTGGTTGTGAACGATCCGTTCTGGGTGCGCAATTTCCCGGAAAAACTGTTGGTTCTGGATTTCCCGGATCTGACGCCTCCGACCATGATCGCGCGGGATCTGCAGACGATCAAAGAGTTCCGCGCGCGGCATGGGGATGTGATCCTGAAGCCGTTGTATGGCAATGGCGGTGCGGGTGTGTTTCGTCTGACCGAAGAGGACCGCAATCTGTCATCCCTGCACGAGCTGTTCACCGGATTTTCCCGAGAACCGTTGATTATGCAGAAATATCTGCCTGCCGTGACTGCGGGTGACAAGCGCGTCATCCTGGTCGATGGGGAACCGGTCGGGGCGATCAACCGCGTGCCTGCTGCGGGTGAGGTGCGCTCGAACATGCATGTTGGCGGGCGTCCTGAGAAAATCGCCCTGTCGGATCGGGACCGCGAAATCTGTGCCCGGATCGGTCCGGTTCTGCGCGAGCATGGGCAGATTTTTGTCGGGATCGACGTGATTGGCGATTATTTGACGGAAATCAACGTGACCTCTCCGACTGGTATTCAGGAGCTGGAACGCTTTGATGGCGTCAATATCGCTGCCAAGGTTTGGGATGCGATCGAGGCCAAACTGGCGTGAGCCTTGTCCGGCCTGCTCTGAATGCCTGGCTACGGCTGACTGAAAAGCCCTATCTTGCGCGGGTGCAGGCCCCGGCACGACTGCGGCGCAGTTTTGATTTCAAGGCGCGGCTTTTCTTTCGCAGGCCGCGTCAGGTGCAGGTCGCGCGCATGGATGTCGCCGGGGTGTCCTGTTTGCGTCTGAGGCGGGGTGTGGCGGTCGGTCGGAGGATCTTGTATCTTCATGGCGGCGCTTATGTGTTCGGGTCTGCGCGCAGCCATTCTGCGATGCTGGGGCGGCTGCTGATGGATCTGCCCGAGGGCTGGGAGGTGGTCCTGCCCGATTATCGTCTCGCGCCGGAACACCCGTTTCCCAGCGCATTTGATGATGCAGTATGCGTGGCGCAGCAGTTGGGGCCTGGTCTTGTGTTGGGAGGAGACAGCGCCGGTGGCGGCCTTGCGCTGGCGGTGTTTGCGCATCTTACGCAGCAGTGTAGCGCCCTGCGCCCTGCGGGCGCTTTCGCGTTTTCGCCGCTGTGCGATATTGGATTTTCGGGTGCCAGCCTGCAGGAAAACGCGGCGCAGGATGTGGTGTTACCCGCCTCCCGTGTGCGGGATGCGGCGGATATGTATCTGCAGGGGGCTTCGGCGCAAGATCCGCGTGTTTCCCCGCTTTTTGCGCGGTTTGAGGAGGCCGGGCCGGTCTGGCTTTGCGCGGGTACGACCGAAATCCTGCGCGATGATGCGTTGCGCATGGCGGCGCATTTGCGGGGGCAGGATGTGCCCGTCACCTGCCAGATCGAAGAAGATCTGCCTCATGTCTGGCCTTTGTTCCACAACATCTTGCCCGAGGCGCGTCAGACATTGCGTGATCTGGCGGCATGGATCGCGGCCCTGCCTGCTGTCGATCACCCATCGCCCGAAACCAGCCGATAAGACAGCGCCTCAGCGATGTGGGGGCGGCGCACTGCGTCGCTGCCGTCCAGATCGGCGATGGTGCGTCCGACCCGCAGCACCCGGTGATAGCCACGGGCGGTCAGGCCCATGCGCTCGGCGGCGCGGGTCAGGAAATCACGCCCTTCGCTGTCAGGGCGGGCGACCTCGTCCAGCAGCGTGCCTTGAATGTCGGCATTGGTGCGCAGCCCGTCATGGGTTTCGAACCGGGCGGTTTGCACCGCGCGGGCAGAGGCCACCCGCTGCGCCACGCTGTCCGAGCTTTCGCCAGAAGGGGGCAGCTCCAGATCCGCGACAGAGACCGCAGGCATTTCCACCCGCAGGTCAAACCGATCCAGCAGCGGGCCAGACACGCGACCCATGTAATCCTGGCGGCATTGCGGGGCACGGGCGCAGGCGCGGGCCGGATCTGACAGATAGCCGCAGCGACAGGGATTGGCGGCGGCCAGCAGCAAAAACCGGCTGGGATAGCGCAGATGGGCACTGGCGCGGGCGATCATGACTTCGCCGGTTTCAATCGGTTGGCGCAGCGTGTCCAACACGTTGCGGGCAAATTCGGGCAGCTCGTCCAGAAACAGCACGCCGTTATGGGCCAGGCTGATTTCACCGGGCAGAGCGCGCCGCCCCCCGCCAATGATCGCGGCCTGAGAGGCGGTGTGATGCGGGTCGCGAAAGGGACGGGCCATGCAGATTCCACCTTCGGACAGCAGACCGGACAGCGAATGGATCATCGACGTTTCCAGCGCCTCGATTGGGGAGAGCGGCGGCAGAATGCCGGGCATACAGGCGGCCAACATGGATTTTCCTGTGCCGGGTGGCCCGGTCATCAGCATGTGATGCCGCCCTGCAGCCGCGATTTCCAATGCCCGCTTGCCGCGTTCCTGCCCGCGCACATCGCGTAGATCGCGCAGGGGCTGTTGGGCTGTGATTTCTCCGGGGCGGGCGGGGGACAGCACGGTTTGGCCGTTGAAATGCTGGACAATGTCCATCAGGTTCCGTGCGCCCAGCACGTTGCAATCCCCGACCCAGGCGGCTTCGGCACCGGATTCGCGGGGGCAGACCAGGATGCGGTCCTGTTCTGCGGCGGTCAGCGCGGCGGGCAGCGCCCCGGTCACGGGCATCAATGCGCCATCCAGCGACAATTCCCCCAGTGCCAGCGCATCGGCCACGCTGTCGCGTGGAATGATCTCCAGCGCGGCCAGCAGTCCCAGCGCGATGGGCAGGTCGAAATGGGATCCTTCTTTGATCATGTCGGCGGGTGACAGGTTGATTGTGATACGTTTGGAGGGCAGGGCGATGGCCATGGCGGACAAGGCTGTGCGCACGCGGTCGCGGGCTTCGGACACCGCTTTGTCCGGCAGGCCGACGATGGAAAAGGCGGGCATACCTGCGGTGACGGCGCATTGGACCTCGACCGTGCGGGCCTCTACGCCTTCAAAGGCCACTGTATAGGCGTGGGCGACCATGCATTCTCTCCGGGATAAACCGGTGACAGGATCGGTTCATCTTGGTTGAGATCTGGTTAACGCCGCACAGGTTGGGGGCGGTGTCGATGCATTACGGGATCGAGGTCAGAAGGAAAAATACCCCCCTCGGTGATCCAATCCGCTCTCTCCTGCGTAGCCCTCATGACACGGCAGAAAATCACGGGGAGATTCGCAATGGTGAATCAGAAGGCCGAGGAGATTGGGTTCAAACGCCGCGCCATGCGGGCGGAACTGCTGGATGCGGAAACCGAACAGGCGTTGGCACGGGCCTGGCGCGATGACCGGGACGAAGCCGCGCTGCACAGGTTGATCAACGCCTATATGCGGCTGGCCATTTCCATGGCCGGTAAATTCCGCCGGTATAATCTGCCGATGAATGATCTGATCCAAGAGGCCGGTCTGGGGTTGATGCAGGCAGCGGATCGGTTTGACCCGGACCGTGGCGTGCGCTTTTCGACCTATGCGGTGTGGTGGATCCGCGCTGGCCTGCAGGATTTTGTCATGCGCAACTGGTCTTTGGTCCGCACCGGGTCGACCTCTTCGCAAAAAACGCTGTTTTTCAATCTGCGCCGGGTTCAGGCGCGTTTGGAACGGGATGCGGCCTCGTCCGGGGAAATGCTGGACCGGCAGGTTCTGCGGGAACGGATTGCGCAGGAAACCGGTGTCCGGCTGAGCGATGTCGAAATGATGGAAGGCCGCCTGGGAGGCGCAGATTTTTCGTTGAACGCGCCGCAGACGGGCGAGGACGGGGATCGGTCCTGGATTGACGCGCTGGAGGATCCGGCACAGCCCGGCCAGGCCCAGGTTGATCTGGACCGTGATCGCGAAACCCTGCGTGATTGGTTGGTGGATGCGATGTCGGATCTGTCTGAACGGGAAAGGTTCATTCTGCGCGAACGCCGCCTGAATGAAGACCCCCGCACATTGGAAAGCCTGGGGCAGGAATTGGGCCTATCAAAAGAGCGCATCCGCCAGCTGGAAGTCGCCGGTTTTGCAAAAATGCGAAAAGCTCTTGAAGCGCATGGGGCGGAGGTGCGAAACCTTTTGGCATGAAAAATGTCTTTTTATGCTGTTTGATCGTTCTTTCTGTTTTCTCTGACCGCGCTCAGGCGGCGGCGCAGTTGCCTCAGGACATGCAAGGCGCGGATGTGATGTTTCTGGGCGAAGTGCATGACAATCCCGAACATCATCTAAGACAGGCGTGGTATATTCGCGCATCTGGCCCGCGGGCGGTGGTGTGGGAAATGCTGTCCCCTGACCAGGCCGAGGCCCTGAATGGGCTGACAGATCCAGATATTTGGGACAACCAGGATGCTTTGGCCGCGCTGCTGGGCTGGGCCACAAGCGGCTGGCCTGATTTCGCGCTATACTATCCGGTGTTCAGCGCCGCGCGTGAGGCGGAGCATTACGGTGCGGCGGTGCCGCGTGAAAAGGCGCGTGCGGTGATGGGGCGTGTGACGGATGGCGCGGCCGAGGGCATCGTTGCCGCTGTGGCAGACACATTTGGCGACGGGGCGGCGCGTTTTGGTTTGACGGATCAGCTGCCGGCGGCTCAGCAGTCCGCTCGCGAAGACATGCAGCTAGAGGCGCATTGCAATGCGTTGCCGCAGACTCTGTTGCCAATGATGGTGGGGATACAGCGCCTGCGCGATGCGGCTTTGGCCCGTGCGGCGTATCAAGCCCATGAACAGCAGGGCGGGGCCGTTGTTGTCATCACCGGCAATGGTCACGCGCGCAAGGATTGGGGCGCGCCTGCCTTGCTGGCCCTTGCGGCGCCGGAGCTGGAGCAGCGCGCTTTGGGGCAAGGGGAACATGCGGCTGATGGAACAGAGGGATCTGGGCCGGACGGTTTGTTTGATCTGACCGAATTTAGCCCGCCTGCTTTGCGCGAAGACCCCTGCGCGGCGTTCCAATAAGGGTCTTGGGCTTGCCCTTCGGGTTTCAACTTGCATAGTGCGGGGGCCTTGCCGCATGGGATGGCAGGGCTGCGCAGGAGGGTGAAATGCTGGCAGGCAAACGGGTTTTGCTGATCATCGGGGGCGGGATCGCCGCCTATAAGGTGCTGGATCTGATCCGCCGCCTGCGCGAACGCGGGGCGGAGGTGACTCCGGTCATGACCCGCGCCGCCGAGGAATTTGTGACCCCCCTCAGCGTGTCTGCACTGGCCGGGACCGAGGTGCACCGGGATCTGTTCGATCTGACCAAAGAGGCCGAGATGGGCCATATCCAGCTGAGCCGCGTGGCGGATCTGGTGGTGGTGGCCCCGGCGACGGCGGATCTGATGGGGAAGATGGCGGGTGGGCTGGCCAATGATCTGGCCTCGACCCTTTTGATGGCGACGGACACGCCGGTGATGATCGTGCCTGCGATGAATGTGCGCATGTGGGAACATCCCGCGACGCAGCGCAATCTGGCGCTGCTGCAGGGGGATGGCGTCACGGTTGTTGGCCCCAACTCCGGCGACATGGCCTGTGGCGAATTTGGTCCGGGCCGCATGTCCGAACCGATGGAGATTGTCGAGGCGATCACAGCCAAGCTCAGCACCGGGCCGCTGGCGGGTAAGCGGGTGCTGGTGACATCGGGCCCGACCCATGAACCGATTGACCCCGTGCGCTATATCGCGAACCGGTCTTCGGGCGCGCAGGGCACGGCCATTGCCAATGCGCTGCGCGATCTCGGGGCAGAGGTGATCTTTGTCACCGGACCAGCCGATGCAGCGCGGCCCAAAGGCGTGACGGTTGTCGAGGTCGAATCCGCGCGTGAAATGCACGCGGCTGTTCATGACGCGCTGCCGGTGGATGCCGGCGTGTTTGCCGCCGCCGTGGCGGATTGGCGCGTGGCCTCGGCCAGCGACAGCAAGATCAAGAAAACCGCGGGCGGTTTGCCGGTGCTGGAATTTGCCGAAAACCCCGACATTCTGGCCGAGGTGTCTCAGCTGGCGACGGGGCGTCCGGGGCTTGTGGTCGGATTTGCGGCGGAAACCGATGATGTGGTCGCCCATGCCACGGCCAAGCGCCAGCGCAAGGGCTGCGACTGGATCGTCGCCAATGATGTGTCGCCTGCGACCGGGATCATGGGCGGATCGGAAAACGCAATTATATTGATTTCCGAGGACGGGGCCGAGCCTTGGGAGCGGATGGGCAAGGATGAGGTCGCAAGGCGGTTGGCAGCGCGCATTGCCGATGCGCTGGGCAGTGCGTGAAGCGGGGATTGGGTATTTGAAAAGCGAAGAAACAGCTGCCGTCACCCTGACCGTGATGTGGGACGATGGGGCAGATCGGTCTTTGGGCCTGCCTGCCTATGAAAGTGCGGGTGCGGCGGGGGCCGATCTGCGTGCCAATCTGCCGGACCGGGGGCAGGTGGTTTTGCAACCCGGTGCGCGGGGGCTGGTGCCGACCGGGCTGCGCATGGCGATTCCGCAGGGGTTTGAGGTGCAGATCCGGCCGCGCTCGGGCCTGGCGTTGAAACATGGGATCACGCTGCCCAATGCACCCGGCACGATTGACAGCGATTATCGCGGGCCTTTGGGGGTGATTGTGCTGAATGCGGGGCAGGAGGCTTTTGTGATCGAACATGGGGACCGGATCGCCCAGATGGTTGTCGCGCCGGTGCTGCAGGCCGGGTTTGCTCTGGCCGAGTCGCTGGATGACACTGCGCGCGGCGATGGCGGGTTTGGGTCGACCGGGAGGCGCTGAATGGGCTTGGTTCTGGGATTGGCGGCGGGGCTGTTTGTCCTTGGCATGATGGTTGGCGCGTCGATGCGCGCGCGTTGGAGCCTTGTGCTGATTTTGTTCGCGGCGGTGTTGCTGATCCAGCTCACCCTGCCCCCGTGGCACCCGTTGCGCATGTCGACCGGGGGCAGCCCTGCGCCGTGGCTGATCTTTGGCGGGATGGTCGTGATTGGCCTGCTGTATGCGCGTCTTGTGCGGGGGTTGAAGGCTCGCGCCACAGAAAAGGAAGCTGCTGAGGCCCCCGCTGAACCGGACAAGTTTCGCGAGGGCGAGCTGGAACGCTATGCCCGTCACATCGTGCTGCGCGAGCTGGGCGGGCCGGGGCAGAAACGTCTGAAAGAGGCGCGGGTTCTGGTGATCGGGGCGGGGGGGCTTGGTTCTCCTGCGTTGCTGTATCTGGCGGCAGCTGGCGTCGGCACCATCGGATTGATCGACGATGATACGGTCGACAGTGGCAATCTGCAGCGGCAGGTGATCCATCGCGATGACCATATTGGGATGCCCAAGGTGTTCTCTGCCGAAAAGGCGATGCTGGGCATCAACCCCTATATCACCGTGCGTCCTTATAAGCGCCGTCTGAGCGCCGAGATCGCCGAGGATCTGTTTTCTGATTATGATCTGATCCTGGATGGGACCGACAATTTCGACACGCGCTATCTGGTGAACCGGGTTGCGGTGGCGCAGGGCAAACCGCTGATTTCTGGCGCGCTCAGCCAGTGGGAAGGGCAGATTTCGGTCTTTGATCCGGGCAATGATGCGCCTTGCTACCAGTGTATTTTCCCCGAGGCCCCCGCGCCCGAACTGGCCCCCAGCTGTGCTGAGGCCGGCGTGCTGGGCCCCTTGCCCGGTGTCATTGGCACGATGATGGCGGCAGAGGCTGTGAAAGTGATTTCAGGCGCGGGATCGGTGTTGCGTGGCGAGATGTTGATCTATGACGCGCTTTGGGGCGAGACCCGCAAAATCCGCCTGAAACGCCGCGCGGATTGTCCCTGTTGCGGGGTTTCCCAGGCCTGAGCTTGCAGAGCAGGGGGCGCGGGCCTAGCTTTCTGTCAAAGAGATGGAGAGATGCATGAGCAACCCCCTGCAGGCCCCTTGGGACACCCCGTTTGCGCTGCCCCCGTTTGACGCGATTTCCGATGCGGATTTTGGCCCGGCCTTTGACGCGGGCATGGCGGCGGATCTGGACGAGACCCGCGCCATTGCCGACAATCCCGACGCCCCGACATTCGAAAACACGATCGAGGCCTTGATGCGCACCGGGGCCGATCTGGACCGTGCCGCCAGCGTGTTTTTCAACATTGCGGGCGCGGACAGCAATGAGGCGCGCGAGGCCTTGATGCGCGACTATTCCCCGAAATTCGCGGCCCATAGTTCGGCGATCTATTCCAACACCGCGCTGTTTGCTCGGATCCGCACGGTCTGGGAGGCCCGCGACACGTTGGATCTGAGCGATGAACAGCAGCGGGTGTTGATGCTGATCCATCGCAATTTTGTTCGCGCGGGCGCTGCGCTGGACGGCGAGGATGCCGAGCGCATGAAAGAGGTCAAGAACCGGCTGGCGGTGCTGGGCACGTCCTTTACCCAGAACCTGCTGGCGGATGAGCGCGACTGGGTCATGGAGCTGGAAGAAACCGATCTGGGCGGTCTGCCTGACTTTGTCATCGGTGCCATGCGATCGGCGGGGGAAGAGCGCGGGCTGGGGCCGGTTGTGACCCTGTCGCGCTCTGTCATTGTGCCGTTTCTGCAATTTTCGCCGCGTCGCGATCTGCGCCAGCGGGCCTATGCGGCCTGGGCTGCGCGCGGGGCGAATGGGGGCGAGACCGATAATCGCGGTATCGCGGCCGAAACTCTGAAACTGCGCCAAGAGCGTGCCAATCTGCTGGGCTATACGGATTTTGCCCAGTTCAAGCTGGAAACCGAAATGGCCGGGCAGCCTGATCGCGTGCGCGATCTGTTGATGCAGGTCTGGGGCCCGGCCAAGGCGCAGGCGGATGCGGATGCCAAACTGCTGGAAGAGATGCTGCGCTCTGACGGGATCGACGGTCCGCTGGAGGCCTGGGACTGGCGCTATTATTCTGAAAAGCGGCGCAAGGCCGAGCACGATCTGGATGAGGCCGAGGTCAAACCCTATTTCCAGCTGGAGCGCATGATCGAGGCGAGCTTTGCCTGCGCCAACCGCCTGTTCGGGCTGGAGTTCAAGCCGCTGGATGTGCCGCTATATCACGAGGATTGCCGCGCCTGGGAAGTGTCGCGGGGCGGCAAGGTGATCGCGATCTTTATCGGGGATTATTTTGCGCGCGGCTCCAAACGGTCGGGCGCGTGGTGCTCGGCCTTCCGCACGCAGCGCAAGTTCCCGGATGTGCAGATCCCGGTGGTCACAAATGTCTGCAACTTTGCCAAGGGTGAACCGGCGCTGCTGTCTTATGATGATGCGCGCACGCTGTTTCATGAATTTGGCCATGCGCTGCACCAGATGCTGTCGGATGTGACCTATCAGATGATCTCGGGCACTTCTGTGGCGCGTGATTTTGTTGAGCTGCCCAGCCAGCTGTATGAACATTGGCTGGAAGTGCCCGAAGTGCTGGCCGAATTTGCGTGTCATGCGGAAACTGGCGCGCCTATGCCGCAGGATCTGTTGGACAAGGTGCTGGGTGCTGCGACCTACGATATGGGGTTCCAGACCGTGGAATATGTGGCCTCGGCGCTGGTGGATCTGGCGTTTCACGAGGGCAGCGCGCCCGGTGATGTGATGCAGAAACAGGCTGAAGTACTGGAAAGCATCGGCATGCCGCGCGCCATCGGGATGCGCCACGCCACGCCGCATTTTGCCCATGTCTTTGCGGGCGATGGCTATTCCAGCGGCTATTACAGCTATATGTGGTCCGAGGTGATGGATGCCGATGCCTTTGCTGCTTTTGAAGAGGCAGGCGGGGCGTTTGACCCGGAGATGGCCGCCAAGCTGGAGCAGTTCATCCTGTCTGCAGGCGGGTCACGCGATGCCGAGGAGCTGTACACCGCCTTCCGCGGGCGGATGCCGGGGGTCGAGGCGCTGTTGAAAGGGCGCGGATTGGCGGCCTGATCCGGTTGGTGGGTTAAAAACCCACCCTACGGCATGTGGGTAGGATGGGTCTGTGACCCACCGCTGTCGGTTTAGAAAGGCTGGCGGGTGAGGGTATAGCCCTGCTCCGCCAGCAGGTTCAGCACGCCGAACTCCCCGCCCAGATGCGCAGCACCAAAGGCCGCGACCACGGGACCATCCGTGTCGGCCAGGGTTTGTTCCAGAACCGGGATCCAGTCCTTGTTGCGTTTGACCAGCAGGCGGTTTTCGAAGTCCGCGAACAGGGCTTCGGCCTCTGCGCGGCCCATATCACCGATATGTTCCGTCAGGGGCAGCCCGACCAGCCAGCTTTCGACGTGATCCTCTGACAGATAGGCGGCCAGCAGGGTGGCGAACAGATCTTCTTGCAGTTCTTCGGGTGTCATGGCGACCTGGAGCATGTCGATCTGCTGTGCCAGCGGCATATCCGCAAACAGTCCGATGGCGGCATCAAACGGTTCCAGCGCGCCGGTGGGAATGCCTGCCTGATTGGCCATGGCTTCGATCCTTGCATCGACACCTTTGCTGGCGGCCAGCCCCTGCAGGTCAAAGCAGCTGGGGATGCCCAGCAAGGTCGACAGGTACCAGGGCTGAAATTTTGCGGCCATAAAAGGCGGGATGCCCCGCGCGCGCAGTGCCGCGCTCAGGGTGGTCCAGGCCTCTTCGCCCATCACGTCGGGCAGCGATGTGTCCTGCAGCACCAGAAGCGCGGGGTTGGAGGCCAGATGCGCCTGCACGTCTGCCTTTTCCCTGGCGGTCATTTCCAGCAACACGGTGCTGGCGGATTCGACGACAGGGCGCAGGCGGTCGGTGGCGGGGCCAATGCCAGGGGCGTCGATATGCAAGGTGCCGATCAGATGCAGCGCCTCGCCCTCCTTTTCCGCCAGCCAGTGATTGCCGGTGGGGTAGGCGCGGCCCTCTTTCAGCTGGTTCAGATAGTCGATCTGCGCGGTGCTCATATCCGGGCGCAGATCCGTGCCATTGCAGGCCGCCTGGGCGGCGGGCGTCAGGAACAGGGTGAAACAAACAGCGCCGGCAAGGGCGGAAAACAGGCGGATCATCTTGGCCTTTCTCAATGGTTTGGGCATGGTGTGGCGATCAGCCATGGCAGGGAAAATGCAGCGGGAAGTGGAATTATATGCGCCGCTCAAGGCCTTTTTCGAGGCCAGGGGCTATGAGGTCAAGGGCGAGGTCGGCGCGGCGGATCTGGTCGGGCGTCGTGGCGAAGACCTGCTGGTGGTCGAGCTGAAGCTGCGGTTGAGCCTGTCGCTGTATCATCAGGCGATCACCCGGCTGCGCCTGACCGATCAGGTTTACGTGGCCGTGCCCAAACCAAAAGGGCGCAAGGCCCGTCGCACTTTGCGTGAAAACATGGTGATGTGCCGGCGGCTTGGGCTGGGGTTTTTGACAGTGCTGGAGGATGGCCGGGTCGAACTGCAGTGCGCACCCGGCCCCTACACGCCGCGCCGCAACAAGCAAAAGACCGAGGCCATGCTGCAGGCTTTTGACCGGCTGCGGGGCGATCCGAACGAGGGCGGCGCGACACGGCACGGGATCGTCACGGCCTATCGGCAGGATGCGCTGGCCTGCGCGGCCTATCTGGTGAATACCGGGCCGGAAAAAGGGTCGATCGTCGCCAAGGCGACCGGGGTGGCCAAGGCGACCACCCTGATGCGCAACAATTATTACGGTTGGTTCGAAAAGGTTGAAACCGGCGTTTATGCGATCAGCGCGGCAGGGCGGCAGGGGTTGAAGGACTGGGCGCATAGCCTTGAGTGATCTTGCTGCGCTGCGGCATCTTTGGGGGCGCTGCCCTTTCCCCCTGCGCTGGAAAATCTGCGCCGCAGATTTTGCCCCCGCCTGTGGCACGGTTCGCGACATTTTTTTGGGCATTCGCGGTTGACTCGGGTTTTGGCTCTGCCTAGCTATTCGCCGTTAGCACTCGAAACCGATGAGTGCTAACGGCCCCAGATCGGGGCTTCAGGAATTAACTTTGAGCCAAGGAGACTCGAAGATGGCATTCACTCCGCTTCATGACCGCGTGCTGGTTCGCCGCGTGGAAAGCGACGAAAAGACCGCCGGCGGTCTGATCATCCCCGACAGCGCCAAGGAAAAGCCGGCCGAAGGTCTGGTTGTGGCCTGTGGCGCAGGCGCACGTGACGATGACGGTGACCGCATCGCACTGGACGTCAAAGAAGGCGACAAGATCCTGTTCGGCAAGTGGTCCGGTACCGAAGTGACCGTGGACGGCGAAGAGCTGCTGATCATGAAAGAAAGCGACATCCTGGGCATCATCGCCTGAGGATCTGGCGGGCTTTGGCCCGACCCTACGCACAACCTGACGAATTAGGAGAACGCATATGTCTGCAAAAGACGTGAAGTTCGATACCGACGCCCGCACCAAGATGCTGGCAGGCGTGAACATCCTGGCCGACGCGGTCAAGGTGACCCTGGGGCCCAAAGGCCGCAACGTTGTTCTGGACAAATCCTTTGGCGCGCCGCGCATCACCAAAGACGGTGTGTCGGTTGCCAAGGAAATCGAACTGGAAGACAAGTTCGAGAACATGGGCGCCCAGATGGTGAAGGAAGTTGCTTCCCGCACCAATGACGAAGCTGGCGACGGCACCACCACCGCGACCGTTCTGGCCCAGGCCATCGTGCGCGAAGGTCTGAAGCAGGTCGCAGCTGGCCTGAACCCGATGGACCTGAAGCGCGGCATCGACCTGGCAACCGCCAAAGTCGTCGAAGGCATCAAGGACATGGCCCGCGAAGTCAAAGACTCCGCTGAGGTTGCCCAGGTTGGCACCATCTCCGCCAACGGCGAAGCCGAAATCGGCCAGCAGATCGCAGACGCGATGCAGAAGGTTGGCTACGAAGGCGTCATCCCCGTTGAGGAAAACAAAGGCCTCGCCTCCGCAACAGACGTTGTCGAAGGTATGCAGTTCGACCGTGGCTACCTGTCGCCCTATTTCGTGACCAACGCTGACAAGATGATTGCAGATCTCGACGACTGCATGATCCTGCTGCACGAAAAGAAACTGTCCTCGCTGCAGCCGATGGTTCCGCTGCTCGAGCAGGTGATCCAGTCGCAAAAGCCGCTGCTGATCATCGCCGAGGATGTTGAAGGCGAAGCCCTGGCGACCCTGGTTGTCAACAAGCTGCGCGGCGGCCTGAAAATCGCTGCTGTCAAGGCTCCGGGCTTTGGCGATCGTCGCAAGGCCATGCTGCAGGATATCGCAATCCTGACCGGCGGTCAGGTCATCAGCGAAGATCTGGGCATGAAGCTCGAGTCCGTGACCATGGACATGCTGGGCACCGCCAAGAAGGTTGAAATCACCAAAGACGAAACCACCATCGTCGACGGTGCAGGCGAGAAAGCCGAGATCGAAGCCCGCGTCAGCCAGATCCGCGCTCAGATCGAGGAAACCTCCTCCGATTACGACCGTGAAAAGCTGCAGGAACGTGTTGCCAAGCTGGCCGGCGGTGTTGCCGTGATCCGCGTCGGTGGCATGACCGAAGTCGAAGTGAAAGAGCGCAAGGACCGTGTGGACGATGCTCTGAACGCGACCCGCGCTGCTGTGCAGGAAGGCGTGATCGTGGGCGGCGGTGTTGCTCTGGTTCAGGCTGGCAAAGCACTGGCAGGTCTGGAAGGCGCCAATGCCGATCAGAACGCCGGTATCGCCATCGTGCGCAAAGCCATCGAAGCGCCGCTGCGCCAGATCGCCGAAAACGCCGGTGTTGACGGTGCTGTGGTTGCTGGCAAGGTCCGCGAAAGCGGCGAAAGCTCCTTTGGCTTCAACGCTCAGACCGAAGAATATGGCGACATGTTCTCCTTTGGTGTGATCGACCCGGCCAAAGTGACCCGTACCGCTCTGGAAGACGCGGCATCGGTTGCTGGCCTGCTGATCACCACCGAAGCCATGGTTGCCGACAAGCCGTCCAAAGACGGCGGCGCAGCCGGCGGCGGTATGCCCGACATGGGCGGCATGGGCGGCATGATGTAATCAGGCCGAGCCAAAGCAGGGCGGCTCGTGCTGCCCTGTATTGCTCAGACTTTTGGCAAAGGCGTCCTTTTGGGCGCCTTTGTTCTGTTTCGGGGCTGTGTTGGGGGCTGCTGCGATGGGCGGGTCCGAGGGCTGCTGCGGCTCCTTTGAATTGTACATGAAACGCCTAAAATCCTTCCCTAAGAAAACATGAGTTTTCACCAAACATTAATCCCCACGGCACATTTTATCCGACATCACAGGGGTTTTTGCGGGAATAGGTGCGGTTATGTGGCTCTACCGGGCTTTGGACAAAGTCTTTCCAACATCTTATGCGGCCAAGCTGGTGCTGGTGGCGGTGGTCGGGGTGCTGTTGCCCCCTTTGGCCGTCATGTCATTCGTGCTGGTCGAAATGGGGCTGAATGGCCTGCGCACGCGGGAATTTATTCTGTATGTCACTGCCTCTGCCATTGGGCTCAGCTTTCTGATTCCGGGCATGATCGCGCTGGCAGAGCCCGTGGGCACGATGGGCGACGTGATGCAGACCATGCAGAAACGGCGTGTCTTTACCCCGATGCCGTCTGATCACCGCGATGGTCTGGGATTGATGATGTCGTCCTCGAACGAGGTCGCGGTCAGCATCGGCGCGCGGCTGGACCCCCGTGTGATGCAGGAACGGACCGACGCCCTGACGGGCCTGCTGGATGGAGCCGGGTTCGAAGCGGCGCTGATGCGGGCCGGTGTTGGCACCTTGTTGCGGGTGACGCTGGATGATCTGCCTGCGATTCGGGAGCGATATGGCGATGTGGTCGCAGATGGGCTGGTGGCGCGTTCTGGCCGTGTGATTCGCGGGGCCGTGCGCAAGGACGACATCGTTGGACGGCTGGGGGATGACATATTTGCTGTCTGGCTAAAGGGCGCGGGGCGAATCGTGTCGCGCCATGTTGCGGAACGGATCTGTGAACAGGTGCAGCTCAAGACAGAGATGGATCCCCCTGGTGTGACCTGTTCGGTTGGCCTGGCTGTGCGTGGCAAGGGGGAGCCGATCGACGTGGTGCATGGGCGCGCTGAGGGCGCGCAAGAGCAGGCGCAGGCGCGGGGGAACTATGTCGAGATCGCGCATCTCTCTTGACGCCAGCTGACGCGGCTCTGCGGGCTTGTCTTGCGAGGGGTGACCTGCTTCAACACGCCGATGGAGCCGATGCAGCTAGAATTCGAATCCCCCTTTTGGGAGCAGGGCCTGCAGGTCGCAGGCGTGGACGAGGTCGGGCGTGGGCCACTGGCCGGTCCTGTCGTGGCGGCGGCGGTCATAATGTTGCCCGAATCGGTGCCCGAGGGGCTGGCCGATTCAAAGCGTCTGAGCGCAAAGAAACGGGGCTTTCTGGCCCCCATCATCCGGCAAAGCTGTCTGGTGGGCATCGGTCAGGCATCCGTCGAGGAAATCGACCAGATCAATATCCTGCAGGCCAGCCTGCTGGCCATGTGCCGCGCGGTTGAAGCCCTGCCGATTCGCCCGGATCACGTGCTGGTGGATGGTAATCGCATCCCCAAAGGGTTGCCCTGTCCGGCCACGCCGCTGGTCAAGGGCGATGCCCGCTGTGCCTCCATCGCGGCGGCCTCAATTGTGGCGAAAACATGGCGAGATCATGTCATGAAAGAGATCGCGCAACAGTTCCCGGATTATGGGTGGGACACAAATGCCGGTTACCCGACCAAAAGCCACAAATCGGCGCTTCGAAATCTTGGGGTAACCCCACACCATAGACGTTCGTTCAAGCCGGTACGCGATATGTTGTGGCAAGAGTAAAACGTAACACGCTGATTTAATAAACTAATTGACCCTGAATCCGCTTTGACTCAAATTTATGGGCAACCAACGAGCGTGAAAACACGCCGGGACCTGAGGCAGAGCATGACACAAACAACAAAGATGAAGGGCGCGCGTGCGCTCCCTCTCAACACGATTCTTGAAGGCGACTGTATCCAAGTGATGAACAGTCTGCCGGAATCCAGTGTTGATCTGATTTTCGCAGACCCCCCCTACAACCTGCAGCTTAAGGGTGAGTTGCACCGCCCCGATAATTCCCGCGTGGACGCGGTTGATGACCATTGGGATCAGTTTTCCAGCTTTGCCGCCTATGATCGTTTTACCCGAGACTGGCTCAAGGCGGCGCGCCGGTTGCTCAAGCCTGACGGGGCGATTTGGGTGATCGGCTCTTATCACAACATCTTTCGGGTCGGGGCCGCGATGCAGGACGCGGGCTATTGGATCCTGAATGATGTGGTCTGGCGCAAATCGAACCCGATGCCCAATTTCCGCGGCAAACGGTTCACCAATGCGCATGAAACCATGATCTGGGCCAGCAAGTCCGAGGGCGCGAAATATACCTTTAATTACGAAGCGTTGAAGGCGCTGAACGAAGGTATCCAGATGCGCAGCGACTGGGTTCTGCCAATCTGCAATGGCGGCGAACGCCTAAAGGACGCCAATGGCGACAAGGCGCATCCGACGCAGAAACCGACCAGCCTGTTGCACCGTGTTCTGGTGGGGTCGACCAATCCCGGTGACGTGGTGCTGGATCCGTTCTTTGGTACGGGCACCACAGGGGCTGTGGCGAAAATGCTGGGCCGCGATTTCATCGGGATCGAACGCGAAGCCGCCTATCGCGATGTGGCAGGCCAGCGCATCGCGGATATTCGCCCGTTTGATAAATCCAGCCTCAAGGTCAGCACTTCTAAGCGGGCTGAACCGCGTGTGCCTTTTGGCCAACTGGTCGAGCGTGGGATGCTGCGTCCGGGCGAAGAGCTGTGGAGCGCAAATGGCCGCTACAAGGCCAAGATCCGCGCAGACGGTACGCTGGTCGGCAATGACATCAAGGGCAGCATTCACCAGGTCGGGGCCAAGCTGGAAGGCGCGCCCAGCTGCAATGGCTGGACCTACTGGTGCTTTAAGCGCGACGGGAAAACCGTGCCAATTGATCTGCTGCGCCAGCAGATCCGTGCGGAGCTGGCCGAGGGGCCTAACTGATCAAGAAATACAACGGGTTACACCGCCGGTGCCTTGAGAGTGTCATCCAAGGCATCAACTCCCCCGCCTGCGCGTCAGGCGGGGCTTTTTCGTTTGTGACACTTGCGGTTTGAAACCCTCTTTTGCCGATGAAATTCGAAGGCTAGGGTTCTGGTATGGATATGCGTTCTCTTGCCATGGGTCTGGCCTTTGCCGTCATGTGGTCGTCTGCTTTTACCTCGGCGCGGATTATTGTGGCCTCGGCCCCACCGGTCAGCGCATTGGCGTTTCGGTTTCTTTTATCCGGGCTTCTGGCCGTGGGGGTCGCCCGGTTGCTAGGGCAAAGCTGGCGCCTGACCGCACCGCAATGGCGGGCCACCATTCTGTTCGGGATTTGTCAGAACGCGTTGTATCTGGGCCTGAATTTCGTTGCGATGCAGACGGTAGAGGCCTCTCTGGCTGCGATCATCGCGTCGACTATGCCTCTTTTGGTGGCGCTGGCGGGCTGGCTGTTTATGGGCGAGGGCCTGCGGCCGCTCAGCGTGCTGGGCCTTGCGGCCGGGGTAGGGGGCGTTGCGCTGATCATGGGGGCGCGTTTTGGCGGTGGCTTTGACGGGTTTGGCGTACTGCTTTGCGTGATTGGCGTGGTGGCGTTGACCGTGGCAACCCTGTCCCTGCGCGGTGCAACATCGGGGGGAAATTTCCTGATGGTTGTCGGACTGCAGATGCTGGTCGGCAGTGCGGTTCTGTGGCCTTTTGCAGCTGTGGTTGAATTTGGAAATTTCCATTTGGATTGGTCGCTTAGCCTGATTGTCGCGTTTGGCTATACGACCCTTGTGCCAGGGCTTGCGGCGACTTTGGTCTGGTTTTTTCTGGTCAACCGCATCGGCGCTGTACGCGCCGCCACGTTTCATTTTCTGAACCCCTTTTTCGGCGTTGCGATTGCGGCGGCTCTGCTGGGGGAAACTTTGCGGATCTGGGATCTTCTGGGGGTGGTGATCATTGCGCTTGGCATTCTGTGTGTGCAGATGTCCAAACTGTCTCAGAGCCGCTAATTTGGGGCTACCCCTGGGCTTTATTTAAAATCAGCGCGACTTCTGGCTGGTTTTTTGTATCCGTGAAGCCATTTTTTACATTCCTCCCGTTTTATATGACCGAGTTTGTCTATTTGCCTGACACATATGTCGGGGCTTGCTGTCTATTCGGGGGGCATGATGTCGAAAATTTCAATACGAATGCAGGTGTTTGTTTTTGGCGGCGCATTTCTGGTTTTGATTGCTGCTATGTCAGCTGTGCTGTTCTGGGAAAATCGCCATATGTCTCAGGCGGTTTTGCATGAAGGGGACGCTGTCGCACAGGAACATGTGGTGATCAGGCTGCGCCGGGATCTGGATACGGGTCTGATACAACTGCTGTTGCTGGATCGCGGCGACGAGGCGGCGCTGGATCGGTTTGAACAAACCCTTCTGAATGCTGCAAAAACGGTGGAAAAAGCCGGGCCGGTGATGATCGACACACATGCATCTGACACCGCCAAACCCGAATTGTTGTCGTTGCTGGAAAAGATTGGCACAGACGTGAATGCGCTGTTGGCGCGTGTCCCGGAGTTCCGCACAGACCTGGTCTTTGAACGGGCGCGTGTCTTTAATTCCGAAGTGATTCCATTGCTGCAATCCCATCTTGCGAAACTGGAGCACGAGGCGGACCTGCTGGCGGAAGAAACCGAACAGGTCACAGAAGAAATGCTCGTCATTATCGACGAGGTGACGCTGACCATCGTGACAGGTATTGGTCTAACACTGGCGATTGGCGGGGCGTTGGCCTTTATCTTTGGGCGCGTGCTGGCCGCGCCGGTGCGGCGGGCTGCGGACACGATCAATCAAATCGCGCAAAAGAACTTTGAGGTCGAGGTCGCCGATACAAAGCGCGGCGATGAGATCGGTGAAATATGTCGCAGTCTGCAAAAACTGGGCGCCATGCTTGCCGCAGCAGAGGCTGAAACCGCGCGCGAAATGATGATGAATGACCGCCGGGTTGCGCTTTTTGAAACCATGGGGCGGGCTATGAATGCCCTTAAAAATGGCCAGATGGGGCAGCGCGTTTCCGAAGGGGAATGGCGCGATCTAGGCGAGAATTACGTACGTCTGGGCGCGGATTTCAACATATTGGCGCAGACGCTGAGTGGTCTTGTCGACAGTCTGCATCATTCTGTGGATACGGTGGAAAGCAACGCGCGCGACCTGTCTGGAATGTCCAGCGAAATGTCGCGCCGGGCCGAGGTTCAGGCGGCCACGCTGGAACAATCCGCTGCTGCATTGGAAGAGCTGTCCAGCAGCGTGAAGAGCGCCTCAGAGCAAGCGCAGCGCGCGGATGACAAGGTGGTCGAAGGCCGTCGTCGGGCAGAGCGTGGGGGCGAAGTGATGGACCGCGCCCGCCAGGCGATGGGCGCTATTGCCAAATCGTCGGATCAGATCACCACGATTATCGGTGTGATCGATGATATTGCGTTCCAGACAAATTTGTTGGCGCTGAATGCCGGGGTCGAAGCGGCCCGTGCTGGCGAAAGTGGCAAAGGTTTTTCCGTTGTCGCCTCCGAAGTGCGCTCCCTTGCGCAAAGGGCCTCTGAATCTGCACGCGAAATCAAAGAGCTGGTTGCACAAAGTTCACAACATGTTGCGGATGGGGAAACCCTGGTCGAGGAAACCGCAACAACACTGGAGCAGATCGTATCCAGCGTGAATGAGGTCTCCGACATGGTCGGCACCATTGCCTCCTCAGCCAAGGAACAGTCCAGTGCGGTTCAGGAAATCAATGTGGGTGTCAGCGAGCTGGACAAGGTTACACAACAGAATGCGGCCATGGTCAGTCAAACCAGCGAGGCAAGTCGCCAGCTGAGCAGCGAGGCAGGCAATTTGGCCGGCCTGCTAAAGGGCTTTACCAGTGGTGACAGCGTCGGCGCGGCGCAGAAACAGGGATCCCCCATGCAGATCGCGACACAGTCTCAGGCTGCGCCGCCCGTATCTCGCCAGTTCAGCCCCGACCTTGAAATCGAACCTTCTCCGGTTGCGGTGGATATGCTTGCGACTTGGGATAATGCGACGCAATCAGCCGCTCCCAGCGCCCCGGCGCATCCAGTGGTGGCCGAGGCGGCGAATGGGGAAATCTGGAAAGAGTTTTGAGCCGGGATTAGCCGATTTTTCCGCCGGCGTCGCCAATCTGACCACGGTGCAGCAAGAGGTGATCCAAAAGGGTGCAGGCCACCATGGCCTCGCCGACCGGAACTGCCCGAATGCCAACACAGGGATCGTGCCGACCTTTGGTGATGATCTCTGTGTCTTCACCAGATTTGGTGATGGTACGGCGCGTTGTCAGGATCGAAGAGGTCGGTTTGACCGCAAACCGGACAACCACATCCTGACCGGTGGAAATCCCTCCCAGGATGCCGCCGGCGTGGTTTGAGTGATAAACCGGCCCATCTTCACCCATGGTGATTTCATCGGCGTTTTCGGTGCCGGTCAGTGCCGCAGCGGCCATGCCATCGCCAATTTCCACGCCTTTTACCGCGTTGATTGACATACAGGCTGCGGCCAGATCTGTATCCAGCTTGCCATAAATCGGAGCCCCTAATCCGGCGGGAACATTATGGGCGACGACCTCGATTACCGCGCCGACGCTTTCACCGCTTTTGCGCAGCCCATCCAGATAGTCCGCCCAATCCGCAGCGGCTGTGGCATCGGGGCACCAGAACGGGTTGTTCGGGATTTCGTTTAAATCATAGCGCGCGGGATCAGCGTGATGCGGCCCCATCTGGACCATGTAACCCGTGACCGAAATTTCGGGGGCCAGTTGTGACAGGGCGGCCCGCGCCAGACCGCCAGCCGCCACTCGCGCGGCGGTTTCGCGCGCCGACGACCGGCCGCCGCCACGATAATCGCGAATCCCATATTTTTGCCAATAGGTAATATCCGCATGGCCGGGACGGAATTTTTCGGAAATGTCCCCATAATCTTTGGAGCGTTGATCAGTGTTTTCGATCATCAGCTGTACAGGTGTCCCCGTGGTGCGCCCTTCAAACACGCCGGACAGGATGCGCACCGCATCGGGTTCGCGCCGTTGGGTGGTGTATTTGTTCTGTCCCGGTTTGCGCAGATCCAGCCAATGCTGCAGCATGGCTTCGTCCACTTTGATCCCCGGAGGGCAACCATCCACAGTCGCCCCAAGCGCGGGCCCGTGGCTTTCGCCCCAGGTTGTGACGCGGAAAAGATGTCCAAAACTGTTGAGGCTCATGGCGGGGTCTCCTTTCGATCTGTCCTAGGGCAGCGCGCGCTTTGCCTCAACCCATTTCACGCTTGATGCGCCGGGACGAGCGCCCTAGATTCCCGCAAGCTCGGGGTGGTGGGCAAACCCGCCTGAGATGCGCGTCGTGTCGCGCGAACCCGTTGAACCTGAACCGGTTAACACCGGCGGAGGGAAGGCGCGAATCTCATGGTTGATTCTCACGTGCCCCGACGCCGCAAGCAGGAGGATGCCATGAAGGCCATCACCTTTGTCGCGGGAATGTTTGCAGCCAGCACCGCGCTGGCGGACAGCACCGCGCTGACAGTTTACGCCCCTGATTATTTTGTCTCCGAATGGGGCCCCGGTCCCAAGATCGAAGAGCTGTTCGAGGCGAAATGCGACTGTGATCTGCAGTTCAAGCCCGGCGATTTGCTGCCCCGCCTGCTGCTGGAAGGCGAACGGACTGAGGCAGATGTGGTGATCGGACTAAACACCGATGTGACGAAAAAGGCGCGCGAAAGCGGGCTGTTCGCGCCCCATGGTACGGATTTGGCCGGGCTGACCCTGCCGCTGGACTGGACCGACGACACGTTCCTGCCGTTCAACTATGGCCACACTGCGTTCATTTATAACACCGAAAACGTGGCGACTCCGCCAGCCAGTTTCGAAGATCTGCTGAACGCGCCCGACGATCTGCGTCTGGTGATCCAGGATCCGCGCAGCTCGATCTCGGGTCTGGCGCTGGTGCTGTGGGTGCAGTCGGTTTACGGCGACAAGGCTGGAGAGGCCTGGGCGAAACTGGCGCCCAAGATCGTCACTGTGACACGCGGCTGGTCGGAATCCTACGGGCTGTTCACCGATGGCGAAGCCGATATGGTGCTCAGCTACACGACCTCGCCTGCCTATCACATCATCGCCGAGGGCGACGAAACCAAAAAGGCGGCGATCTTCCCCGAAGGCCACTATTTCATGGTCGAACTGGCCGCGAAACTGGCCAGCAGCGACCAGCCCGAACTGGCGCAGCAATTCATGGATTTTATCCTTAGCGAAGATTTCCAGGGCATGATCGCCACCGGCAACTGGTCGATCCCGGCAGCGCTGCCGCAGGATCAGTGGCCCGAGGGGTTCCAGCAGCTCGACCTGCCTGAAAAAGTGCTGTTCTACAGCGAAGATGAGGCCGCCGCCCTGCGCGACACCGCGATCGAGGCATGGCGCAGCGCGCTGTCGCAATAATCGCGGGTCTGGCCCTGGTGCTTTTGACACTGGGGCCGATCACCGTGGTCTTGATCCGGGCCGAGGGTTTGGGTGCCCTGCGGCCCGGTGACGTGCAGGCGTTGCGCTTTACCCTGACGCAAGCGGCTGTTTCAGCTTTCTTTAGTTGTCTTTTTGCGGTGCCCGTGGCGGGTGCCCTGGCGCGCAGGCAATTTCCGGGCCGCGCGCAACTGATCGCGCTATTGGGCGCGCCGTTCATTTTGCCGACCATCGTGGCGGTCATGGGCCTGCTGGCGGTGTTCGGTGGCAAAGGAATGCTGAATGCGGCGCTGCGCCAGATCGGCCTGCCGCGCCTTGATATTTATGGATTTCATGGGGTTGTTCTGGCCCATGTGTTTTTCAACCTGCCACTGGCAACACGCATGTTGCTGCAGGGCTGGCTGGCTATCCCCGCCGAACGGTTTCGCCTGGCTGAGAGTCTTAACCTGACGCCGCGGGCGCGGTTCCTGGTGTTGGATGGGCCGCTGATCCTGCGCATCCTGCCGGGGGCATTCGCGGTGATTTTTGTGATTTGCCTGACCTCGTTTGCCGTGGCGCTGACGCTGGGTGGAGGCCCGTCGGCCACGACGGTCGAACTGGCGATCTACCAGGCCATGCGGTTTGATTTTGACCTTGGCCGGGCGGCGCTGTTGGCGTTGATCCAGCTGGCATTGGCGCTGGTGGCGGGCATCGTGGCGTGGCGTGTGTCCCTGGGCGCGGGGTTTGGTGCGGGTCTGGACCGCCAAGTGCCGCGCTGGGATGGGCGCAGCCTGCGGGCGCGGGTTTGGGACGGGGTCTGGATCGCATTGGCGGCGGTGTTCCTGTTGCTGCCCTTGGGATTGGTGATCGCGCGAGGGGGGCAGGGGCTGCCCTTGCTGGGCGCTGACACTTACCGGGCGGCGGGCCATTCGCTGATGGTGGCGCTGGGGTCTACGGCGCTGTGCCTCGCTTGGGCCTTGCCGCTGAGCCACCGGCGCGGCGAGCTGCTGTCGCTGGCGGCGATTGCGATTTCTCCGCTGGTTCTGGGCACCGGGCTGTTCCTGATCCTGCGGCCCTTTGTGAACCCGTTCAGCATGGCACTGCCGGTGACAGGCGTGGTCAACGCGCTTATGGCACTGCCCTTTGCGCTGCGGATCTTGCGACCGGAGGCCGAGGCGATCCGCGCAGATTACCACCGCATTGCGGCCAGCCTGGGCCTGACGCCAATGGCTTGGCTGCGCTTTGTTCTGCTGCCCCGGTTGCGCCGACCGATGGGCTTTGCCGCCGGGTTGACCGCTGCGCTGGCCATGGGCGATTTGGGCGTGATTGCCCTGTTTGCCGACCCGGACCGCGCCACCCTGCCGCTGCAGGTCTATCGCCTGATGGGCAGCTATCAGATGGAGGCCGCAGCGGGCGCGGCGCTTTTGTTGCTGGGGCTCAGTCTTGGGCTGTTCTGGCTGTTTGACAGGGGAGGGCGCGTGGGTGCTGACACTTGAAAACATCGCGTTGCAGCAGGGCGATTTTGCACTGACGGCGGATTGGTCCGTGCAGGCCCCGCGCAAACTGGCGGTGATCGGGCCGTCGGGCGCGGGTAAATCCACCCTGCTGGATCTGATCGCCGGGTTCCGCGCCCCAGCAAAGGGCCGGATCCTTTGGAGTGAAACAGAGCTGACCACGCTGGCCCCGGCAGAGCGTCCGATTTCCATGCTGTTTCAGGATCAAAACCTGTTCCCGCATCTCAGCATCGAGCGCAATCTGTCACTGGCGCTGCGCCCCGATGGGGGCAGGTTGTCATCCTTGCAAAAAGACCAGATGTCTGACGCGCTGTCCCGCATGGGCTTGTCCCAGTTTGCTGCGCGCAAACCCGGCGCATTGTCGGGCGGGCAACAGGCGCGGGCGGCGCTGGCGCGGGTGTTGCTGCAGGCGCGCCCCATCCTGTTGCTGGACGAACCCTTTGCCGCGCTGGGGCCTGCGTTGAAATCCGAGATGCTGGCGCTGGTGGCGGAAATGGCCACGCAGTCCTGCGCGCTGAGCCTGCTGGTCACGCATGATCCGCAGGATGCACGCGATTTTGCGGAGGAGACCGTGCTGGTCGCGGATGGCATTGCCCATGCGCCGCGCGCAACGCTGGATCTGTTTCAAAACCCGCCAGAGGCCCTGCGCGCCTATCTGGGCGACTGATCGACCTGCAAAACAAGAAAAAGCCCCGCACAAGGCGGGGCTTTCTGTGTTTCAGGCTGTGAGCCGGATCAGTCCTTGCGACCGTATTTGATCGGCTTCCACAGACGTTTGTTGGTCAGGTACAGCAGAACCGACAGCACGGTCAGGAACAGAACGGCGGTGAAACCGGCCTGCTTGCGCGCCATCATTTTCGGTTCGGCGGTCCACATCAGGAAGGCCGACACGTCTTCGGCCATGTGATGCACGTCAGCCTTGTGACCATCCGCATATTCGACGATGTCGTCGCTCAGCGGCGGGGCCATCGAAATCCAGCCACCCGGAAAGGCGGTGTTTTCGTAGAAGGTGGTCCCGGCTTCTTCTTTTTCCTTACCGGTGTAACCGGTCAGAAGCGACGCAATATATTCCGGGCCGCCCATGCCTTTGACCAGCTGGTTGATGCCGGTGCCGGACGGGCCGTGGAAGCCAGCGCGGGCCTTGGCCATCAGCGACAGGTCAGGGGCGTCTGCACCGGTGTTGGCCGGGAACAGATCCGACGGCTTGGCCGGGCGGAAATCTTCGAGAGCCTCGTCATAGACCTCGATATTCTGCGCGGCATAGGCACGAACCTGGTCTTCGGACAGGTGGGGGCCACCTTCGTCAGACAGGGTGCGGATCGGCACATATTGCAGACCGTGGCAGGCGGCACAGACTTCGGTGTAAACCTGAAGACCGCGCTGCAACTGGTGTTCGTCGAACTTGCCGAACGGACCTTCGAAGGAGAATGCGAAATCCTCGATATGGCCGGCGCCTCCGGCAGCAAATGCGCTGCCGGTGGTCAGGGACAGGGCCGCAATGGCCGAGAGGGTGAGTTTACGGAACATCTCTGTGTTGTCCTTTCGTTACTCAGCCGGAGTGCCAGCTGCGTCACCCTTGCCGTAATGGGCGTCGAAATCGGCTTCGATGGTGTCGGGCTGCGGCAGCGGTTTTTCGATCACACCAAGAAGCGGCAGGATCACCAGGAAGTAGCCGAACCAATAGGCGGACCCGATCAGCGACAGGGTTGCATAGGGTTCTTCTGCGGGCATGGCGCCCAGCCACATCAGGAAGACAAAGTCGACCAGCAGGATGCGGAACCACCACTTGAACTGCGGGCGATACACACCGGAACGCACGTTCGAGGTGTCCAGCCAGGGCGCCAGAGCCATCACGGCGATGGCACCGAACATCGCGATCACACCAAAGAATTTGGCGTCAACGATGCCACCGGTCACAAAGGAAACCAGCTGCACCAGCCACACATCGGCGGTGAAGGCACGCAGGATCGCGTAGAAGGGCAGGAAGTACCATTCGGGAACGATGTGTGCGGGCGTCACCAGCGGGTTGGCTTCGATGTAGTTGTCGGGGTGGCCCAGATAGTTGGGCATGAAACCGACGATGGCAAAGAACACGGCCAGCACCACAGCCAGCGCGAACACGTCTTTGATCACGAAATAGGGCCAGAAGGGCAGGGTGTCTTTCTTGGCTTCGGCTTTGGAACCGCGGCGCACTTCGACACCGGTCGGGTTGTTGTTCCCGGTGGTGTGGAAGGCCCAGATGTGAACAACCACAAGCGCGGCGATCACGAAGGGCAGCAGGTAGTGCAGCGAGAAGAAGCGGTTCAGCGTGGCGTTGTCCACGGCAGGCCCGCCCAGCAGCCAGGTCTGGATCGGTTCACCAATGAAGGGAATCGCGCCAAACAGGCCGGTGATCACGGTCGCACCCCAGAAGGACATCTGACCCCAGGGCAGAACATAGCCCATAAAGCCGGTTCCCATCATCATCAGGAAGATCAGCATCCCGACGATCCACGTGATTTCACGCGGGGCTTTGTAAGACCCGTAATACAGGCCACGGAACATGTGGATATAGACCGCAACAAAGAACAGCGACGCGCCGTTCATGTGCAGATAGCGGATCATGTGACCGCCATTCACGTCACGCATGATGTGTTCAACGCTGGCAAAGGCCAGGTCAACATGCGGGGTGTAGTGCATCACAAGGACGATGCCGGTGACAATCATGTGCACCAGGCAATAGGCCAGAACGATGCCCCAGATCCACCACCAGTTCAGGTTCTTGGGGGTGGGGATCATGATGGTGTCATAAACGAGACCGACGATCGGCAGGCGCTTGTGCAGCCACTTTTCGCCGCCTGTCTTCGGTTCGTAATGGTCGTGCGGAATACCGGACATTTTGCTGGGCTCCCTTAACCGAGTTTGATGGTGCTGCTGTCGGCCCAAATGGCGGGCGGGACAGGCAGGTTTTCGGGGGCGGGGCCTTTGCGGATGCGGCCCGCCAGGTCGTAGTGCGACCCGTGGCAGGGGCAGAACCAGCCCTTGTATTCACCGGCATCGCCCAGCGGCACACAGCCCAGGTGGGTGCAAACGCCCATCTGAACGATCCAGGCCTGCGGCGCTTCGCCTTCGGGCGAAGGCATGGTGCGGTTGGCGTCGGATGCGTCAGCGGCGGCATCGGGCAGGTTGGCGTTGCGCGCCAGCGGGTCGATGACGGCCTCACCGGCGAGGAAGGCAGCGTCCTGCTCTGCGGCTTCTGCGATCTCGGCACCGGTGCGGTGACGGATGAACACCGGTTTACCCAGCCACTTGACGGTCAGCTGAGTGCCCGGCTGAACGCCCGACACATCGACACGGATCGACGCCAGGGCGCGCACATCGGCCGAGGGGTTCATCTGGTTGACAAGCGGCCAGACGGCCGCTCCCGTGGCGACTGCCCCGGCACCAGCCGTGGCATAGTACAGGAAATCCCTGCGGGTGCCTTCGTGATCTTCTGCGTGTGACACGAATTTCTCCATTGCTGCGGGGCCAGTGAATCGGCCGCAAATCCAAGATGGCGCAGGAAACCCACGCCATTCCGCGCGGTATTTAGCTTTCAGCGCAGGTGCCGTAAAGCATACAAAAGACGTTAGCGCATCAAAGCGCGGATGTGTCGCGGTTGAAACTGGGGTGGGCAGGTGCTTAATCTAGCCTGCTCCACGATCAACGGGTTCCCCATGAGACACCTGATTTACACCACCGCAGTTTCGCTGGTTATGGCTTCTGCTTTTGCCGGACAGGCCCAGGCCGAAGTCGAACTGTCCTTTTATGCAGGGTGGCAAACCCTTCCACATAGCCGGATTTCCGGTGAATTGCCCAATGGTGGCGGGGATTACGACGAACTGGTGGGATGGGAAGGCCGCCCCTTTGAGGCCCCGCCCTATTACGGGGCGCGCGCAACATGGTGGACCAGTGAAACCCTGGGATTCGGGGTCGAATACACCCATGCCAAAGCCTATGCCCCGGACGAGGTCGAGGACGCTTTGGGCTTTTCCCGCCTGGAATTTTCCGATGGTCACAACATTTTGACCGCCAATGTGATGCGCCGCTGGCCGGGGCAGTGGGGCGCTGTGACGCCCTATATCGGCGGCGGGCTGGGCATCGCCTTTCCGCATGTGGATGCGGATCACGACTCGGGGTCGCGCACCTACGGATTTCAGGTGACGGGGCCTGCGGCGCGGGTTCTGGCCGGGGCCAGCTATCAGATCAATGATCGGTTTTCGGTGTTCGGAGAATACCAGTTCACCTATTCCGTCAATGAGGGCACGTTTGACGAGGGCGGCAGCTTTCAGACCGATCTGAAAACCAACGCGCTGAATTTCGGGATCTCGCTGAATTTCTGACCCAGGTCGCGACTGCGCATTTCTGAAGGAAGGCCCAGGGGCCTTCCTTTTGGGTCAGCCTTCGGGCTGCGTCGCCTGATAGCTGTCGCGCGCGGAGAACCCATCAAACCAGCGGGCCAGTTCCGGTCGGCCTGTGCGCCAGCTGCGCACCTCGTGGCGGAAATCCAGATATCCCAGCGCACAGCCCACCGCGATATGCCCCATATCCAGCGGCCCGTGCAGATGGCTGACCCAGCGGGTTTCCAGCGCGTCCAGCGCGCGGGCGACCTTGGCCCATTGCCCCTCGATCCAGTCGAGCGAGACCTTTTCCGCCGGGCGAAAGCGTTCCTCATAGATGATCAGCACGGCGGCTTCCATGATGCCATCTGCCGTGGCCTCCAGCACCAGCGTGTCCCAGATCCGGGCCTCGGGATACAGACCCGCTTCGGCGCGATGATCCAGATAGCGACAGATCACCCGGCTGTCATACAGGGTCGGGCCGTCGCTGCGCATCAGGGCGGGGATCTTGCCCACCGGGTTGGCGGCGGTCAGGGTCGGGTCCGGGGTCAGCGGCGAGGCGGTGACATCGACCAGCTCCACCTGATCGGTCAGGTTGGTTTCCTCTAATGTGATCAACACTTTGCGAACAAAGGGGGATGGGCCTGCGCGCAGCAGTTTCATGGCGCTCTCCTATGGGATGACAATCCCAGTAGGGGGAATGGAGAGGCCGGGGTCAAGCCTTGGGATGGCAGGCGTCGTAGATCTTCATCAGATGGGCCTGGTCGACGGCGGTATAGGTCTGGGTTGTGGATAGCGACGCATGACCCATCAATTCCTGAATGGCCCGCAGATCGCCCCCCGCCTCCAGCAGATGCGTGGCAAAGCTGTGGCGCATGGCGTGGGGCGTTGCCGTGGCGGGCAGGCCCAGTTGCATCCGTGCCTTTTCGGTCACTTTCTGCACCAGACGCGGGTTCAGCGCCCCGCCGCGTACGCCGCGAAACAGGGGGCTTTCGCGCTCCATCGGGTGTGGGCACAGCTGCAGATATTCCTCTACCGCCCGGCGGGCGACGGGCAAAAGCGGCACGATGCGCTCTTTGTTGCCTTTGCCGATGATCCGCAGCGATTCGCCCAAAGGGAGATCGCGGCCCTTCAGGTTCAACGCCTCGGAAATGCGCAGCCCGCAGCCATACAGCAGCGTGATCACCGCCATGTCGCGTGCCGCGACCCAGCCTTCGCCCGCCTGCAGACCGACGGTGTCGATCATGGCCTTGGCAGCGTCCTCGGACAGGGGGCGGGGCAGTTTCTTTTGGAATTTGGGGGCGCGGGCGGACAGAACGGCAGTGGGTTCGTAGCCCTCGCGCTCGGCCAGCCAGCGGTAGAATGTTTTGACCGCCGATAGCTTGCGCGCAACGCTGCGCGCGGTGACATCCTGAGCCCGCAGAGCAGCCATCCAGGCCCGCATATCCGTGATCGAGATCCGTTCAAGCGCGGCCAGCCCCTGTGGGGCGGCGTGGTGCAGCGTTTGAAAGACAATGAAATCCAGTACATCGCTTTGATAGGCGCGCAGAGTGTTGTCCGAGGCGCCATTCAGCGCCTTGGCCGCGGCAAGCCATGTTTGCAGCGCGTCACGGGCCGCAGGGGATATGGCCAGGCTGCCGGCCATCGGCTTAACTCAGCCAGCGCCGCATGGCCCGTTCAAACACGCCAGCGAAAAAGGCCAGCAGATCGGTGCCTTGCTGCGGGGTGAACATATGCGGATCCTCAGAGCCCATGACCAGCAGGCCGGGCAGGCGACCGGGACCGAAATCCAGCCGCAGGCAGGCCTCGGACCGGATCCACTCGGCCTTGTCGCCATAGATCGCGGGGTCGCCCGCCTGAACCTGCCGCAACAGGACCGCGCGGGCCGGGGCTTCGCGGCCCTCATTCACATAGGCATCGACAAACCCGGCATTGCGCACGGTCAGAACATCGTTGAGCCGGTCCAGCGCGCTGTCCGCCGCGCCATTGGCGGATTCCAGCACCAGCCGCATCACATCGACCCGCAGGATGTCGGCCACTTCTCCGCCCAGATCATGCAGAAAGGGTTCAAACTCGATCGGGTCCAGCATCCGCAGCACGGCGCGGTGGATCTGGTTTGTGCCCGCCAGGTTTTCATAGGCGGCAGCGATCACGCTGCGATGGGTGTCTTCCAGCCGATCCAGCCGGGCCTCAAGCCGTTCCATAGCGATGCCGCGCAGATCGACGATATTGCCGCCCATTGTGCGTTCATTGGCGGAAATCAGAGCCTGCATCAGATCCTTGTCGTCCAGGATGATGTCGGGCCGGGTGATGATGGTTTCCCGAATCGAATCCTCGATACGCTGACTGTTGGTCATGACGATCCTGTCTGCTGGCGCGGCTGCTCTGGTCTGGGTCGGGTGCGTTTGTGCCCCGGCCTTGTTCTTATCCTTCCTGTTTGGCCCCGTGGCGGTGGCAGTGTCAAGGAAAACGGGTCAGGCGGCGCAGGCATCCGTGGCCGGATCCAGCAGGGTCAACCGATAGCCACAGCCCCGGATCGTGTCGATTTGCAGCGACTCTGCGATCTGATCCAGCGCGGCGCGCAGGTTGCAGATATAGACGTCAAAGATGCGCGGATCGGGTTCGTCTTCGAACCCGTAAACATGGGTGGTCAGCATGTCGCGTGAAATCAGCTGACCGGGGCGCAGCGCCAGATATTCCAGCACTTCATAGGTTTTGGGCGGCAGCGAGAGGGCCGCGCCCAAGACCTGCGCCCGGCGCTGCTGCAGGTCAATCCGCAAAGGGCCCAGTGCCAGATCGGGTTGCGGTGCCCCGTGGGCCCGGCGGGCCAGCGCCGCCAGCCGGGCCGCCGTTTCATCCTGTGGTGCGCGGGCATCCAGCACCATATCGACCCCATGCCCCAGCCAGTCTGCAACCTGTGCGGGTTCAGGTGCCGTTGCGCGCAGGGCCAGCGCCGCGTGGCGGGGGTTGCGCGCCAGCTCTGCCAGGGACAGGCCCGCAGGCAGTCGCCCATCTGTCAGGATCAGATCATACTGGCCCAGCGTCAGAAATTCGCGCAGAGCATCGGCGGCGTTTTGCCAGCTGAGCAGGGTTCCGTTGGCGCGCAGTGCGGCGTCAAGCGTGGGCATGTCGGCGGGGTGTCCGATGATCAGATAGCGCATGGGATGGCCTCATGTCAGCCGCGCAGGCGGCAGCTAAGCCCCGCTTCGCTGTCATTCTGGCGTGGAAACGGTGCGGCGTGGCATCTTCTGATCCCGTTTTGTTTCTCTAGGCCCCGGCGGTGGCGAAAATGTGGCGAAAGCACGGCATGACCTGCGTCAAGGCGCAGGCGGCTGGGTTGGTGCAGGATGGGGACAGACGCAAAACAAAGAGAGGCCCAAGATGTATCACAATATTCTTGTCCCCGTGGCGTTTGAAGAAGACGACAACACAAAGGCGCAGGCGGCGCTCCGGGTGGCCCGTGCGTTGGCCGCCGAGGGCGCACAGATTACGTTGCTACATGTGATCGAACAGGTGCCGGGTTACGCGGTGAACTACCTGCCCAAGGAATATCTGGCCGAGACCCGCGCGGCGATCACGGCTGAGCTGGCCGCCATGGCAAGCGCCGTGCCCGGTGCCGTGTCGCAGGTTGTCGGGGGGCATTCGGGCCGCACCATCCTAGATTGGGCCGAAGAGGCCGGGACCGACCTGATCGTGATTGCCTCGCATCGACCGGGGATGCAGGATCTGTTGCTGGGATCCACGGCGAGCCAGGTTGTCCGGCACGCCGCCTGTGCGGTGCATGTGCTGCGTTAGGGTTTAGCCTTTTAGCTGCGTCGCGGCGCGGTTCGCTGCGCTGCGCATCCCTTTGGCCAACAGGGTCACGTCGATCTCGGTCGCGATGAACCGCGCGCCAGCGTCGCGGCTGGCCTTCTGCATTTCGGGATCCAGAGTGAGGATCCCAGCGGCTTTGCCTGCGGCGGTGATGCGGTGCATGGCGTCCAGAATGGCCTCTTTGACCTCGGGGGCGCTGGTCTGGTTGCCATATCCCATATCCGCGGCCAGATCGGCAGGGCCGATAAACACCCCGTCAATCCCGTCGACCTTCAGAATATCATCCAGCGCCGCCATGCCTGCGCGGTTTTCGACCTGCACTAGCAGGCAGATTTCATCCCGCGCTGTGGCAAGATAATCAGGGATTGCGGAAAAACTGGAGGCCCGCGCCAGCGCCGAGCCGACCCCGCGAATGCCATGCGGCGGGTAAGTGACCGCATCGACCATCAGCTGCGCCTGTTCGGCGCTTTCGATCATCGGGATAAGCAGGGTCTGCGCTCCGGCGTCCAGAAATTGCTTGATCATCCAGACTTCGCCAATCGGCGGACGCACCACCGCGTGGCTGTCCGAGGCGGCCAGCACTTGTAGTTGCCCGGTGATCGAACGCAGGTCATTGGGCGCATGTTCGCCATCCACGACCAGCCAGTCAAACCCGGCAGAGCCGCTGATCTCGGCGATATAGGGATCGGCCAGCCCCAGCCAGCAGCCAAGTTGCAGCTGACCGGCCTTCAGCGCGGCTTTGAACGGGTTATGCGGTGCGGGCATGGGGGCTCCTGCTGGTTTTGGTGATTCACGTGAAGCCGGTCAGGCAAAGCGAATGTCGACACTGCCGAATGTGCCGAAATCGGCGTGAATGTCACTGCCTGACGGGCATTCAACGGGGCGGATAAAGCTGCCCGACAGGATGATCTGCCCCGGCGCGATGCTTTGGCCATATTGCGCCATGCGCCGGGCCAGCCAGACGACGCTTTGCACCGGATCATTCAGCACACCCGCGCCCAGACCGGTTTCCTCGATCTCATCGTTGCGGAAGGTCAGCGCGCCAACCCAGCGCAGGTCAAACGCATCTACCGCGTGGCGCTGCGGCCCCAGAACGATCCCCGCATTGGCGGCATTGTCGCTGATCGTGTCAAACACAGTGCGGGCTTTGCCTGTGTCCGGGTCGCTGCGCTGGATGCGGGTGTCGAGGATTTCGATCGAGGGTGCCACGTAATCCGTCGCTGCAATCACATCGGCGCGGGTCACATCGGCCCCGCCAATCGCGTCTTTCATGACAAAGGCGATTTCCGCCTCGATCCGAGGCTGGATAAAGCGCCCGGCAGGCACGGTGCTGCCGTTTTCAAACAGCATGTCATCAAACAGGATCCCGCTGTCGGGAATGTCGATATTCAGCGCATATTGCATCGCCTTGGAGGTCAGGCCGATTTTCCAGCCGATCACCTTGCGCCCTTCGGCCAGCTTGGCGCGATAGATCGCGTTCTGCACCTCATAGGCATCATCCATACCCATTTCAGGATGGCGCAGGGTCAAAAGACCGATCTGCTGACCGGTCTGTTCTGCCTGCAACAGATCGGCGGCGGCGCGGGCGTGATCTTTGGGTGTCATACCGCTTCGTCCTCGATTGTGTTGCTGAGGGTGCCGATGCCCTCGACGCTGATTTCCACCACATCGCCCGGCTCCAGATAGCGCGGCGGATCAAACCGCGCGCCTGCACCGGTGGGGGTGCCCGTGACGATGATGTCGCCCGGCTGCAGGGTCATGAAGGTCGAGATATATTCGATCTCGCGCCGGATCGGGAACATCATCCGGTTCAGCGTATCATCCTGACGCAGCTCTCCATTCACGCGGGTCTGAATGCGCGCATCATCCAGCTGGGCGGCATCGGTAAAAGGCACCAGCCAGGGGCCAATCGCGCCGGAGCGGTCCCAGTTCTTGCCCTGGGTCACGTTGAATTTTGCGTGGCGCACCCAGTCGCGGATCGTGCCTTCGTTACACAGGGTCAGCGCCGCGATATGATCATAGGCATCTGCCTGGCTGATGCGGCGGCCTGCCTTGCCGATCACGATGGCGACCTCGCCCTCATAATCCAGCGTGTGGTTTTCCGGCGGGCGGATCAGTGGCTGGTCATGGCCGGTAAAGCCGCTGGCGAAACGCGGGAACAGCGACATGTATTTGGGCTGCGCGCTGCCATCTTTGTATTCGGCATTGCGATCTGGAAAGTTCACCCCGACGCAAAGGATGCGACGGACATCGGGCATCACCATCTCGAACATGAAATCCGTGTGGGTCACATCGCGCCCGGCGGCGGCCTTGGCCAGTTGAGCAAAGGCACCCGCGGCGATCACCTCGTACAGGCTGCTTTGCTGTGGAAAGGCGTCGTTCAGCGCGATGGCTCCGGCCTCGGTGATGGCACCGAAAAAGGTTTCGCCCTCGGCGCAATAGGTTGCGAATCTCATGTCAAATTCTCCCAGACATCGCGGATGACCTCGGCGGCCAGCATCACATCATCGCGTGTTGTGTCGAACTGACCGACCTGAAATCGGATGATTTTGCGCCCGTCGAACATACCCTGTGTCAGGTAGATCCGCCCGTCATCATTCAACGCATCCACCAGCCTTTGCTGCATGGCGTCATCACCGGGGCAGCGAAAGGAAAACAGGGACAGGATCGGACCGGTGCAGATTTCAAAGCCTTCGATTTGTTCGATTGCGGTGGCGACCTCGGCAGCCCAGGTCACGTGGTTGCGCAGCCTGTCCCGCAGACCCTCCAGCCCGTAGGCGCGCAGCAGAAACCAGATTTTCAACGCCCGAAAGCGTCGGCCCAGCGGGATGGTCCATTCCGAAAAATTCGTGACCTGCGCCCCGGTGGTTTTCAGGTATTCCGGTTCAATCTTCAGAGTGTCGAGCTGGGGCTGCGGGTCGGCAAGAAACTGGACCGAACAATCGAACTGTGCGCCCAGCCATTTATGCGGGTTAAAGACGAGTGAGTCATAGGTTTCGGCTCCGCGCCAGAACTGGGTGCGAAATTCCGGGCAAATCATGGCGGATCCGGCCCAGGCTGCATCAAGATGGGTGTAAAGGCCGTACCGCTGCGCAATCCGGGACACGGCCAGCAGGTCGTCGCAGGCTCCGATCCCGGTGCCGCCGGTGATGGCGACAATCCCGGCAGGTGTGTAACCGGCGGCTTTGTCGGCGAGGATCGCGGCCTCAAGGGCGGCGGGGTCAATGCCATGGGTCGGGCCGGTTGTGCCGATCTTGACCAGATTGTCCTGCCCAATCCCCGCGACCCAGCAGGCGCGATCAATCGAGCTGTGCACCTGATCGGAACAATAGATGCGCAGATGGCCTTTGCCTGACACACCATCGCGGTTGCCGGTAAAGCCGGTGGCCCGTTCGCGCATGGTCAGCACCGCCGACAGCGTCGCCGAAGAGGCGCTGTCCTGGATCACCCCCGTATACCCGTCGGGCAGCCCCATGGCCTGCCGCAGCCAATCCACCATGACGGTTTCCACCTCGGTCGCGGCGGGGGATGTCTGCCACAACATGCATTGCGCAGCGATGGTGGTGACCAGCATTTCCGCCAGCATAGAGGGCGGCGCAGCATTGGCGGGAAAATAGGCGAAAAACCGGGGATGCTGCCAATGGGTCATCCCCGGCATGACGATCTGTTCGAAATCCGTTAGAATATGGGCCATGGCCTCGCCCTGTTCTGGCGGGGTCGGGGGCAGCTGTGCGGCGATCTCGCCGGGGGCGGTCTGGGCGCGGACCGGACGCTGTGCCAGCGTCTTGTGATAGTCTGCTGCCCAGTTTGAAATATGGGTGCCCCAGTGGGCGAAGTCGTCCCAGTCCATGAAACCCTCTTTTACGGTGCGATGATGGGGGTCGCCTGCAGCGCGGCGTCCTGTGTGTCGACCCCGACAAAGTTGGTGCCATGCTCAAACCAGCTGCGCGGCGCTGCGGCCCCCCAAAGGGTTTGGCGCTGCGGGTCTTTCAGATCCCATTTGATCGGCTCAAGATCCGGGTCGACGGTCTGATAATCGGAACAATAGATTTCGATCCGGTGGCCATCGGGATCAAGGATATACAGGAAAAAGGCATTGGAAATGCCGTGGCGACCGGGGCCGCGTTCGATATTGTCCACATAGCCGGTGGTCGACATCAGATCCAGCAGGTCGATGATGTTGAGCGGCGTGGGCACCCAGAACGCCACATGGTGCATCCGCGGGCCGGTGCCGTTGGTAAAGGCCATGTCATGCACGCCGCCTTTGCGGTGCAGCCAGGCCGCCCACAGATGGCCTGTTTCTTCGTCTTCGGTATATTCAGTGACGCGGAACCCGAAATCGGAATAAAAGGCCACGCTGTCGTCGACATTGCTGCTGAAGCAGTTGAAATGGTCGATGCGCAGCGGCTTTACCCCGCGATACAGGGCGTATTTCTGGTGGATCGGCGCGAGCCGGTCCATGTGGTGATAAAATTCCAGCGGGATGCCCATATTGTCCGAGGTCAGCAGGGTGCGGCCCTGATAGGGGCGGTCCACCCATTGCGTCGGGCGGCCTTTGGACTGGAAATAGGCCTCGGCCTTGTCCAGATCGGCCTCGTCAAAGGTTTTGAACCCCATCACCTCGACCGTGCCGGGATCATCCGATTTCTGCAGGATCACGCAATGATGGCCGCGCTCTTCCATGGCGCGCAGATAAACATGGCTGTCGGTTTCATCCGTGACCTGCAGGCCCAGGATGTCGGTGTAAAAGGTTTTGGATGCGCTGAGGTCGGATACATTCAGACAGACATGGGACAGGCGTATCGTGTTGAAATCCGGGTACAGGTTGGGGGCGGGGACAGGCATAAGAGGCTCCTGAAAGGGGGCTGAATTTTGGAAAAATTCAGGGTCATTTTCCTTCAAGGAAAATGACGCCGAAGGTGAGGGCAGGGTCAGACCCCAAGCCGGGTGATTTTATGCGATCCGGTGGCGAACCCGATAAGCTTTTGCTCCATGTAGAACTCAAAGCTCCAATCGCCGCCATCCCGGCCGATGCCGCTGGCCTTGACCCCGCCAAAGGGCGTGGGCAGATGGCGCACATTTTCCGAGTTCACCCAGATCATTCCGGCCTCCAGCGCATCTGAAAATCGCAGCGCGCGGGTCAGATCATTGGTCCAGATATATCCGGTCAGGCCATAGTCGGTGTCATTGGCCATCGACAGCGCCTCTTCCTCAGTGCTGAACGGGATCGATGTCAGCACGGGGCCAAAGATTTCCTCGCGCGCGATGCGCATGGTGTTGTCGGCATGTGTGAACAGGGTCGGGCGCACAAAATAGCCCGCGTCCCCGGTGGCCACACCGCCCGCGGCCACGGTCGCGCCCTCCGCTTTGGCAATATCAAAATAAGAGGTGACCTTGTTGAAATGCTCCTCTGTGACCAGCGGGCCGATTTCGGTCGCCGGATCCAGCGGATGCCCGACCTTGATCTTGTTCACCCGTTCGATCAGCTTGGCCTCGAACTCCGCGCGGATCGTGTCCTGGATCAGCAGGCGCGAGGACGAGGTGCAGCGTTCGCCATTGATCGAATAAATCATGAAGATCACCGCATCCAGCGCGCGATCCAGATCCGCGTCGTCAAACACGATGACCGGGTTTTTCCCGCCCAGTTCCAGATGGTTGCGTTTATGTGTGTCAGCGCCCTGCTTGACGATCTGGCTGCCTGTGCGGCTTTCGCCCACAAAGGCGATGGCCTTGATTTTCGGGTGTTCGCACAGCGCCTTGCCGGCCTCGTCACCGAACCCGTTCACGGTGTTCAGAACGCCTTTGGGCAGGCCGGCCTCTTCGGCGATTTCCACCAGCAGGCGGGCGGTGAGGGGCGAGGCCTCGGCCGGTTTGTGCACCACGGTACAGCCCGCTGCCAGCGCCGGAGCGATTTTCCAGGTCGACAGCATGAAAGGTGTGTTCCAGGGGGTGATCACGCCCACCGGGCCGATCGGAACGCGTGTGGTGACATTCATCAGCGTGGGGCTTTTCAGATGCTGGCCGTCGCGGGCCTGGATCACCTGATCCGCAAAATAGCGAAAGTTTTCAGCGCCACGCAGCGCGGCCTTTGACATAAAACGCAGGGTCTGGCCAGTGTCCCAGCATTCGCACAGGGCGATTTCTTCGGCGCGGGCTTCGATGCCATCGGCGATCGCCAGCAGGATCTTGCGGCGCTGGGCGGCGGGCATGTCGCGCCAGGCGGCAAAGGCATCATGGGCCGCAGCCGCAGCAGCGTCGATATCAGTGGCGGTGCCATGGGCCACCTCGCAGATCACCGATTTGTCCACCGGCGTTGTGGTTTGGAATGTGCCTGCACTGCCGGGGTGGTCTGCGCCATTGATGCGGTTCAGGATGCCGGTCTGCTTGAACCGGGCAAGATGGCGGTCCAACGTGGCCATGTTTTCGGCGAGGGTGGGCATGGTTCAGGTCTCCGAAATGCCGCGACCCAGATGGTCGCGGATGGTGCCGGTTTTGGGGGACAGGGCGGGGTCGATGTCGCGCATCTCTAGCGAGAGCGCGATGGAATGGCTGGCCATGGCGGTGCTCAGGAATGCGCGGGCGCAATCAAAGATGGCCTGTGCGGCCTGTTCTTTGACCTCGGGCGAGCGCCCGGCGCGCAGGCGGATCGAAATATCGACAAAGCCGTGTTTCGGATCACCATCGGCGATGGCGTAGTGATCCACACGAATGGCGCGCACCCGAATACCTGCCATGGGAAAGCTGTCGATCTGCGCCGCGCAGGCCCGGATGGATTCGCATAAGGCGCTGATGTCAATCAGATCTTCCAGGTTTCCAGAATAGTCGATGTGGAAATGGGGCATGGGGACTCGCGGGTTATTTTGATGCACATGTTAAGTAAAATGAACTTGCCGCGTCAATAAATTTCTTTAACATCGCAATCAATAGCTTAGCGGCGTTGCAACCGGATCTGTTCCCCGTGTCTCAGAAATATCCCTCTGTCTCTCGTTCGTTGCCCATCGCATTGATGCACGCGCGCGAACACGCGATGACCCCGATCCGCGAGATGCTGGCCGAAACCGGTCTGACAGAACAGCAATGGCGGGTGCTGCGGGTGTTGTCGCAATATGGCCCGCAGGATGTGACCGCGATTTCCGAACGCGCCTGCCTGCTGCTGCCCAGCCTCACACGGATTTTACGCACGATGGATGCCAAAGGGCTGACCCAGCGCATGACCGATCCCGAAGACAGGCGGCGGCAAAGGGTCGAAATCACCGAGGCCGGACAGGGGGTTTTGGATCAGTATAAAGATCACTCTATGCGGATCGTGCAGGGGTTTCGGGATCAGCTGGGAGATCAGAAATACGAGCAATTGCTGGATTTATTGAATGCTTTTTCGCATAGCGTTGAGGGCGATGCCTAAAATCCAGCGCCGCCGGCGTCGAAATCCTTGAAGGATTTCGGCACGCTTTCTTTATAAGAAAGCGTTTGCGGTGCCTCTGTCAGCCAGCGCACCGGCGCGCGGTTGCAAAAGATGATCAACTGGCCAGAGTTTTCCGCAACATGATATCCACGCCGATGCACCTCGCGCATGAACCGCGCCATCCCGGCGTAGCGTTCGACATCCCGTGCCTTGCGTCGGATCACACCGCCCTGCATCACCGTTTTTGAGGTGAACAGATCGCGCAGCCACGCATCGGGCGAAAGAGGGGAGGCACCATGTTGCATCCCCTGAGTTTGCCCAAGCATGGTTAATACTGGTTTAAGCCTTGCTCACCGTTTGCGCCGCTTCACATTCCCGCCGCGCTGTCCCGGACGCCCGGCCGTGGACCTACCCTGCGCCTTGACGGCCTCTTCCGATGCTTTGGCAACCGCCTGCTGCCGCGCCAGCGGGTCGTCGGCAATCGCCAGATCGACGGCTTCCAGCCGCTTGATCTCGTCGCGCAGGCGGGCGGCCTCTTCGAATTCCAGGTTTTCCGCAGCCTTGCGCATGTCGCTTTTCAGGCCTTCCAGAACTGCGGCAAGGTTCGAGCCCGAATGTTTGTCGTCGATCTTGGCGGTGACGCGGGATTGATCGGTATCGCCCTGATAAAGACCGGCAAGAATGTCCTCGACATTCTTTTTCACCGTTTCCGGCGTGATCCCGTGTTCTTCGTTATAGGCGATCTGGCGGGCACGGCGGCGGTTGGTTTCGGCTAGCGCGCGCTCCATCGAGCCGGTGATCTTGTCCGCATACATGATCACGCGGCCCTCGGCGTTGCGCGCGGCGCGGCCAATGGTCTGGATCAGCGAGGTTTCCGAGCGCAGGAAGCCCTCTTTATCCGCATCCAAAATCGCCACCAGACCGCATTCAGGAATATCCAGCCCCTCGCGCAGCAGGTTGATCCCGATCAGCACATCAAACGCGCCCAACCGCAGGTCGCGCAGGATTTCGATCCGCTCGATCGTGTCGATGTCGGAATGCATGTAGCGCACTTTGACACCCTGTTCGTGCAGATATTCCGTCAGATCCTCGGCCATGCGCTTGGTCAGGGTGGTGATCAGCGTGCGCAGCCCTTCGGCGGTCACGCGGCGGATTTCGTCCAGCACATCGTCGACCTGCATATCCACGGGGCGGATTTCGACCTCGGGGTCCAAGAGGCCGGTGGGTCGGATGACCTGTTCGGTGAACACGCCGCCGGATTGTTCCATTTCCCACGCGGCGGGGGTGGCGGACACAAAGACCGACTGGGGCCGCATGGCGTCCCATTCCTCGAATTTCAGAGGGCGGTTGTCCATGCAGGAGGGCAGGCGGAACCCATGTTCCGCCAGGGTCGCCTTGCGCCGGTGGTCGCCGCGATACATACCGCCGATCTGAGGCACGCTGACATGGCTTTCATCCGCAAAAACAATGGCATGGTCGGGGATAAATTCGAACAGGGTGGGGGGCGGTTCACCCGGCGCGCGCCCGGTCAGATAGCGCGAATAGTTTTCGATCCCGTTGCAGACGCCGGTGGCCTCCAGCATCTCAAGATCGAAATTGGTGCGCTGTTCCAGCCGCTGCGCTTCCAGCAGCTTGCCGTCATTCACCATCCGATCCAGCGTCTGGCGCAGCTCTTTCTTGATGCCGATCATGGCCTGCTGCATGGTCGGTTTTGGCGTCACATAGTGCGAATTTGCATAGACCCGGATGCGTTCAAACGTGTCGGTCTTTTCCCCGGTCAGCGGGTCAAATTCGGTGATGCCTTCCAGTTCTTCCCCGAAAAAGGACAGTTTCCAGGCGCGGTCCTCAAGGTGGGCGGGCCAGATTTCCAGACTGTCGCCGCGCACCCGGAATGTGCCGCGGTGAAACGCCTGATCGTTGCGTTTATACTGCTGCGCCACCAGATCGGCGATCACCTTGCGCTGATCATATTCGTTGCCAGCCAGCAGATCCTGGGTCATGGCACCATAGGTTTCGACCGACCCGATGCCGTAAATACAACTGACCGAGGCCACGATGATCACGTCATCCCGTTCCAGCAAAGCCCGCGTGGCCGAGTGGCGCATCCGGTCGATCTGTTCGTTGATCTGGCTTTCTTTTTCAATATAGGTGTCGGATCGCGGGACGTAGGCTTCGGGTTGGTAATAGTCGTAGAAGCTGACAAAATACTCGACGGAATTGTCGGGGAAGAAACCTTTGAACTCTCCGTATAGTTGTGCGGCCAGGGTCTTGTTCGGGGCCAGAATCATGGCCGGGCGCTGGGTCTGTTCGATCACCTTGGCCATGGTGAAAGTCTTGCCCGTGCCGGTCGCGCCCAGCAGCACCTGATCGCGTTCGCCGCCCTCGATCCCGCCGGACAGTTCGGCAATCGCGGTGGGCTGGTCGCCTGCCGGGGCAAACTCCGTGTTCATGACAAAGCGTTTGCCGCCCTCCAGCTTTTCCCGGCTGCGCACATCGGGGGCAGGGGCATGCATCAGGGCTTCGGATTTGTCGGAATGGGCGTAGGGCATCGGCGTCCTGACCTGTGCAAAAGGGGCACAGACAGAATTGGAGCGCCGGTGCCGGGATGCAAGATCTAGCGTGCAGAAACCTGTTTGTCACTTTGCTGTTGCCGGAAACGCACGGTGTGCGGGCAGTTGGCGGAAACCGGGTTTGGAAAGTGATAATTCTATTTTATGTGTATGTCGAGAAAATAAGATCAACTATAACGTGCGAAAGATGCTTTTTGTGCATAATATAAGGATCCAAAGTGACACATAGCCCGGCCAGCTTGATTGAAATTGGTGCGGCTGCCCTGCCAGGCGGTGTGCAATATCTGTTGTGCCACCCTCAGGGCGGGCCTCATGTGCAAATGGTTTTGCAGACTGTCCAACGCCTGCACCGGATGGATGACAGGAGCCTGAAACTCCCGATGTTGTGGGATCTGCGCAGCCTGTGTTTCAAAACCGGAGGACAGCCGGGATGTCAGGCGCTGATCAGCGCGATCTGTTCGATGCTGCCCGATTCTCGTCAGCGCGCGGCCTGTTTGCTGCCCTCTGATCTTGCGCAGGGGGTGGTGGATCTGATGCGTCATTTCGGGGCGCAGCAACGCCCGGCGGCCGAGGGCGGGCTTGTGATCACGTGCGACCGACTGGCGGCATTGGATTGGCTGAGGGGCGGGACCGGGCTGGGATTGGTGCGCCGCGAACAGGCCGAGCCCCAGCGATGAGGCGGCGTCTGCGCAAATCGGATGCCGTGGCAACACGGCCTGTGCCGACCGGGGTCATCGGGGCTTTGGCCCGGTTCTGGCGTCGCCCAGATGATGGCCGCTCCGCAAGGTTGGGAGAAATCCGGCGCGATGCGATCACACAGGTAGAGGTTGAGGCCGTCCAGTCTGGCCGTGCGCGCATCAGCAATGCCTGCGGTGCGTTGGATCTGCGCCTGACGCAGCCCGACCAGGGGACGCAGATCCTGGTGATACGCATGGAAGGTCGGATCAACGAAGATCTGCTGAAGCTGTTGTTGATGCGTCTGCGCGAAGATCCCGCGCTTGACCCGCGCCTGCCGACGCTTTGGGATATGCGGGGCCATGATTTCAGCCAATATGGATCCACTGAAATCCGGGGGCGGGCGTTTCTATTGTCGCGCCACCCCGAACGCGCGGGGGTGCGGCGGGCCTATCTGGTGACGGATGCCGGGGCCTATGGCATGATGCGGATGTTCCAGCAGACCGCTTCGGGGTTCGAAGTCGAGGAACAGGACAATCTGCGCGTTTCTTATGATTGCGATGAATTGATGGGGTGGTTGCAGGGGTAGCAGACCTTGCCCTGCGGCGCTAAATCCCACATAAACCTCGTGGTTCCAGCCGAATGAGGGAGTCGCCCATGCGCGCACGCATTTATCAGCCAGCCAAGACCGCCATGTCCTCGGGGCAGGGCAAAACCCATGTCTGGTTTCTGGAATTTGACCCCAACAGCCCGCGCAGTGTGGATCCGCTGATGGGGTGGACCTCCTCGGATGATATGAACAGCCAGCTGCGTCTGCGTTTTGACAGCAAAGAGGCCGCGCAGGCCTATGCCAAAGACCACGGGATCGACGCGGTGGTGATGGAGCCGAACAAACGCCGCCCGAATATTCGCGCGCGCGGCTATGCGGAAAACTTTGCTGTGGACCGCAAAGGCGCCTGGACGCACTAAGATGAGCGGGCCTTTGGGACACCAAGAGCCTGCCGTGCCGCGCGCCCCTCAGATTCGCGAAGTCACCGGACAGGATGCCCAGGTCGAGGCCGTTTTGGCGCGACACCATGCTTTGATGCGCGCAACCAGCCCCGAAGAAAGCTGCCATGTCATGAGCGCAGATGCGCTGCGGGCCAGCGGGGCGCGGGTGTTTGCATTGGAAATGCCAGGGGGCGAGGTCTGCGCCGTGGGGGCGCTGAAACCTTTTGGCAGCGATGCGGTTGAATTGAAATCCATGCATACGCTGGATCGTTGGCGCGGTCAGGGTCTGGGGGCGGTGCTGCTGGATCATCTGCTGGCAGAGGCGCGCAACGGCGGGGCGGGCTCTGCCTGGCTGGAAACCGGCGCGACAGACGAATTTATCCCCGCGCGCCGCTTGTACGAAGCGGCGGGGTTTCAGACCTGCGCCCCGTTCGGAGACTATATCGAAGATCCGCTCAGCCTGTTCATGACCACGCAGCTGTAGCGCAGTCCGCGGGTGTGGCGTGAGAAAACGGGCGCTGGTCGAGGCGCCCGTAATTTTTTCGTGCCCTTGGCTGCGGTTGAGCCGGGCTTAGCCTGCAATCACAGCCTGTGTCTGAACGCCCAGCCCGGCGATGCCCAGCTCCATTTTGTCGCCCGGTTTCAGATAGGTCTGGGGGGACTGCCCCATGCCCACGCCCGGCGGGGTGCCGGTGGAAATCACATCACCCGGTTGCAGCGACATGAATTGCGACAGATGCGAGATCACCGTGGCCACATCGAAATGCATGGTGCGGGTGGATCCGTCCTGATAGCGGTGGCCGTTGACCTCCAGATACATGGCCAGATCCTGCGGGTCGGCAATGTCATCCCGCGTCACCAGCCAGGGGCCGATCGGGCCAAATGTATCGCAGGATTTGCCTTTGACCCATTGGCCCGAGCGATGCAGCTGGAAATCCCGTTCTGACAGGTCATTCACCACGCAATAGCCCGCCACGTGATCCAGGGCGTCGTCTTTGCTGACATATTTTGTGTGCTTGCCGATCACCACGCCCAGTTCGACCTCCCAGTCGGATTTGACCGACCCGCGCGGGATTTCCACATCGTCATTCGGGCCGCAGATCGCCGAGGTCGCCTTGAAAAAGATCACCGGTTCTTCGGGCAGGGCCATGCCGGATTCAGCCGCGTGATCGGCGTAGTTCAGGCCGATGCAGATGAATTTGCCAACCTGTCCCACGCAGGGGCCGATGCGGGGGTTGTCTGTGACGATAGGCAGGCTGGCTGGGTCCAGATCCCGCAGGCGGGCCAGGCTGTCATCGCCAAGGGCCGCGCCGGACAGGTCCGCGATCACGCCGGACAGATCCCGGATCTGGCCATCCTGATCCAGCAGGCCGGGCTTTTCTGCGCCGGGCGCTCCGTAACGCAACAATTTCATAGGCTTGTCCTTTCTAGGTCAGATCGTCCAGCCGCCATCAATGGCAAAGGGCTGTCCGGTTGTATATGTGCTGGCGTCGCTGGCAAGGTACAGCGCCAGCTCGGCGATTTCCGTGGCGGTGCCGATCCGGCCCATCGGTTGGCGGGCGATGAAATCCGCCAGGGCTGTGTCGTAATCGCCGGTGGCGCGCAGCCGTTCATGCAGGCTGGGGCTGTCCACGGTGCCGGGGCAGATCGCATTGCAGCGAATGCCCTGGGTGACGAAATCTGCGGCGATGGCTTTGGTCAGGCCGATCACGGCCCCTTTGGACGCGCAATAGGCAAAGCGGTTTGGCACCCCTTTGACCGAAGACGCAACCGATGACATGTTGATGATCGACCCGCCGCCCTGTTCCAGCATGGCCGGCAGGGTCAGCCGGATCAGGCGGTACATTGCTTTGACATTCAGATCAAAACTGAAATCCCAGTCGCTTTCGGGGCAGTCCAGGATCGACCCGCCCGCCACATAGCCCGCACAGTTGAACAGGATGTCCAGCGGCGGCAGATCCGCAGCGGCCTGTTCGACGGCGGCGGCATCGGTCACATCCAGAACCAAAGGAGTGACCGATTTGTGCGCGCCCAGATCGGTCAGGGTATCGGGGTTGATGTCGCTGGCGATCACATGGGCGCCTTCGGCGACAAACAGGTCAACCGTGGCGCGGCCAATCCCCTGACCGGCTGCGGTGATCAGGGCGGTTTTGCCGGATAGTTTCTGTGTCATGTTCATAGCTCCTCGGGCAGCAGCGAGACCGGGATGTTCTGGTAACAGACCGGGCGCAGAAAACGGCGGATCGACAGGGTGCCCACCGAGGTCGCGCCAAAATTGGTTGAGGCCGGGTAGGGACCGCCATGGACCATGCTGTCGCAGACTTCGACTCCGGTGGGAAAGCCGTTGGCCAGGACGCGCCCGGCTTTGCGTTCCAGCAGGGGCAGCAGGGCGGCGGCCTGCGATGTGTCGGCTGCGTCGAAATGCAGGGTGCAGGTCAGCTGGCCGTCGATTTTGCGCGCGACCTCGTGCAGCTCTGTCAGATCAGAGGCGGTGACGATGATGCCCAGCGGGCCAAAGACCTCGTGTTGCAGGGGGTTCTCTTGCAGCCAGTCCGCAGCCGAGACCGTAAACAGCTGGGGGGTCGCCTCCCGGCCGCTGCAAGGCTGCCCCATCAGGTGCTGCGCCGAGGGGCTGTCCGCCACGCGCTGGGCGCCGGCGCGATAGGCATCAGCGATGCCCTCGGTCAGCATGGTCTGTGGGGCGGTGTCTGCCAAAGCGGCCTGTGCGGCCTCGCCAAAGCGGGCGGCATCGGGTCCGGCCAGCACCACGGCAATGCCTGGATTGGTGCAGAACTGGCCTGCGCCCATGGTCAGGGATCCGGCCCAGCCGGTGCCGATGTCTTCGGCTCGGTTGGCGGCGGCGGCGGGCAGCAGGAACATGGGGTTCACCGCGCCCAGCTCTCCGAAAAAGGGGATGGGCTCTGGCCGCTGTGCGCAGAGATCAAACAGGGCCCGTCCGGCAGCAAGCGATCCGGTAAAGCCGACAGCGCGGATCAGCGGGTGTTGCACCAGCCGGGTGCCGACCTCGATCCCGTCGGACTGGATCAGGGAAAACACACCGGGATGGGTGCCTGTGGCCTGAATGACGGCGTCAATGGCCTGGGCCACCAATTCGCCGGTGCCGGGATGGGCGGGATGACCTTTGACAATCACCGGACAGCCTGCGGCCAGCGCAGCGGCGGTGTCCCCTCCGGCGACAGAAAAGGCCAGCGGGAAATTGGAGGCCCCGAACACGGCGACCGGCCCCAGCGGGCGCTGAATCATGCGCAGTTCGGGGCGCGGCAGCGGTGCGCGATTGGGCAGGGCGGGGTCATGCCGCCTGTCCAGATAGTCGCCCTGTTCGATGTGATCAGCAAACAGGCGCAGCTGGCCTGTGGTGCGCCCGCGTTCCCCCTCCAGCCGGGCTGTGGGCAGGCCGGTTTCCGCAGTGCCGATCTGTGTGATGTCTGCACCGCGCGCGTCGATTTCATCGGCGATGCGGCGCAGCAGGGTGGCGCGCTCTGTGCGCGTGGACCAGCCAAAACTGGCAAAGGCCTCTTCGGCGGCCTGGACGGCGGCATCGACGTGATCCGCGGTGCCTGCGCTGAACTCTTGCGCCGTGGCAGACGCAAAACGCGCGCCGCCGCCGACCCAGGTGCCCGCGATCAGATGGTTTCCGGTCAACATGTTCCTTGTCCTCAAAGAAGGCCGCGCGCGGCCAGATTTCGCATCAGATGGGACGCGCCAAAGCGCCATTCCGGGCATTCGGTCGACAGCCGGACGGTGTTGGTCAATTGCCCCAGCGCCGGGTTTTCGATGGTGACGCGATCCCCCAGCTTGTGGGTAAAGCCCCCGCCGGGGGTGTCCCGGTCCTGGGTGGGAGCGAACAGGGTGCCAAGAAACAGCATCAGCCCGTCAGGATATTGATGGTGTCGACCAATGGTCTGGCGCACCAGATCGGTCGGATCCCGGCTGATCTGTGACATTGACGACTGGCCGTTCAGCACAAAGCCATCCGGTCCGGTCACGGTCAGCGTGATGTCGGCCTGGCGCACGGTCTCGAGGGTGAAGCTGTCATCGAACAGGCGGATCATGGGGCCAATCGCGCAGGATCCGTTATTGTCCTTGGCCTTGCTGAGCAGCAGGGCAGAGCGCCCCTCCACATCGCGCAGATTGACGTCATTGCCCAGGGTCGCGCCCCGGATCTGTCCGCTGGACGAAACCGCCAGGACGATTTCTGGTTCGGGATTGTTCCAGGTCGACATGGGGTGCAGCCCGATTTCTGCCCCCGGTCCGACCGAAGACAAAACCTGCGCCTTGGAAAACACTTCGGCATCCGGGCCGATCCCGACCTCTAGATATTGCGACCACAGGCCTTCGTCGATCAGCGCGGCTTTGACCTGCTGTGCGGCCTCAGAGCCGGGAGTGATATTGCTCAGACTGTTCCCGATCCGGGAGGCGATGCGGTCGCGGATGGCTGCGGCGCGGGCGGGATCGCCCCCGGCCTGTTCTTCGATCACCCGTTCGACCATGGATCCGGCAAAGGTGACACCACAGGCTTTGATCGCCTGCAGATCGCAGGGCGCAAGCCAGGTCACAGGTTCTGTTGCCGGGTCCAGCCTATGGCCCGGTGCGCTGCGCAGATAGGTGGCGGGATCGTCCATTTCCAGAATGTCCCGGCATGTGGGCGCGGCTTTGTCGGTGATGTCGAACAGCGCGCCTTTGCGCAGTGTGACGAGGCAGGGGCCGATGCCGGGGCGGTCAACGCGCCCCAGCCACAGCCCAGAGGGATCAAGGGCGAGAAGGTCCATCTGATCAGCTCCTGAGGTTGTAAACATGTTCGGCGTTCAGCCCGAAAATCGCGGCGCGCGCGCTGTCCGGCAGCGGGGCCAGAAAGGTTTCGCAGATCTGCACCCAGCGGTCATAACTGGAGGCCAAGGTGCAAACCGGCCAGTCGCTGCCCCAGATCAGGCGCTGGGGTCCGAAACAGTTCAGCAAATGCGCCAGATACGGGGTAAGATCCGGTTCAGACCAGTCCGGCCCGGCCTCTGTGACCAGACCGGACAGTTTGCAATGAATATTGGGCAGCTGTGCCAGCGCGGTGATGCCCTCGGACCAGCCGGTCACTGTGCCTTTGGCGATATGGGGTTTGGCCCCATGGTCGATGACGATGCGCAGATCTGGATGGCGTTGTGCCAAGTGGTGCAGGGCGCTTAGGTGCCGCGGCTGGATCAGCGCGTCAAATACCAGACCATGCTGGATGAGGGTTTCGAATACCGGGGCAAAGCGGGGCTGCAGCACCCAGTTGCTGTCCTCTATATCCTGCAACATGGGGCGGAGCCCGACCAGATGAGGGTCTTGGGCCAGGTCGATCAGGTGCGAAGCAGCCTCTGGAGAGTCGAAATCGACCCAGCCGACCACGCCTTTGATAAAGGGGGTGTCTTTGGCCAGATCCAACATGAACCGCGTTTCGGCAAGGCTGGGGGCGGCCTGTACCAGAATGGTGCCGTCGATCTGCCACTTCTTCAGGATCGGAGCCAGGTCCGCAGGCAGGAAATCCCGATAGATCGGGGCCAGATCCGGGGTCAGCCACCCATAGTCTCCGCGCTCAAGCGCCCAGAAATGCTGATGCGCATCCAGTCTCATCCGATCACGCCCTTTTTGATGATGATGTTGCCGTAAAGCCGGGTTTCGCCGGTTTGGACCACGGCGAATGCTGTTGCTGCGCGGTCGTAAAAGGCAAACCGTTCAAGGCTTTGGCAGGTGGTGGGCAGGTCGGCCTGGTCCTGCAGGATCTGATCAAACTCCGCCACAACCGCTGGCGTTTCCTGCGGGGCACCCACGACCTGCATGGTCAGGACCGGATCGGGGACAAAACTGTCCAGCGGCAGAACCTGTAAAATGGCGCTCAGCATGTCGGTGGCGCTGGCCCCATCAGCGCGAATGCAGGGCGGGCCCAGGCTAGTGGCGGGAAAGTTGGCATCGGCGATGACGATCTCATCCCCATGCCCCATGGCGCGCAGAGCACGCAGCAATTCGGGGCAGAGCAACGGATTGATGTTACGCAGCATCGGCGGTCTCCGATGGCAGTGGCGCGTCCGGTCGGATCAGCCCGGCGCTGCGCAGATCCCGCCACAGGGCCGCTGGAATGACCCGTGCCATCAATGCGGCATTGGCCTGCACCTCGGCGGCCGAGACCGCGCCGGGGACAACTGTTTTTACACAGGGATGGCCCAGAACAAATTGCAGAGCTGCAGCGATCAGCGGGGTGTCATGCGCGGCGCAGATGTCTTCGATGGCGCGCACACGCTCCAGGATTGGGGCGGGTGCGGTGTCGTAATTGTATTTTGCGCCAGGGATGGCCCCGGTCGCCAGAATGCCGGAATTATAGGGCCCGCCCAGAATGATGCCGACATCGCGCTGCTCGCAAAGCGGCAGAAAACTGTCCAGCGCCTCCTGCTCCAGCAGCGTGTAACGCCCGGCCAGAAGAAACCCGTCAAAATCCCCCATCCCCAGCAGTTTTTCGCAGACCTGCCATTCATTCACGCCGGCTCCGATTGCGGCGATTTCCCCGCTGTCGCGCAATTCGGTCAGGGCGCGATAGCCACCGCCGTCGAACAGCTCGCGCAGCTTTTCGTCGGATTTTTCCTGACTGCCCTGGCTGAAGGCGCAGACATCATGCACCAGAAGAATGTCGACAGTCTCGACCCCCAGCCGTTGTTTGCTGGCCTCATAGGACCGCATCACCCCGTCATAGGTGTAATCAAAGACGATCCGTTTTTGCGGCACGTCGACAAAGGCTTCGGGAGTGACCTCATGCGGTTCGCAATCCAGCAGCAGCCGCCCGACCTTGGTCGACAGCTGAAGGGTGTTGCGGTCGATCTCGCGCAGTGCGGTGCCAAATCTCTGTTCCGACCGCCCCAACCCATATTGCGGCGCGGTGTCAAAAAAACGGACGCCGCTGTCATAGGCCGCGTGCAGAGCGCCCTGCGCATCCGCATCCGAGACCTTGCGATAGAGATTTCCCAGTGGCGCGCCACCAAACCCCAGCTGAGTCAGCGGAACGGGGCGCGACGTGCGCTGGTTGAGCAGGCGCAGCTGTGACGTATGCATGGGGGGCTCCCTGTGTCAGGTCTCGTTGAACAATGCGGGTTTCGCGGCGTGCAGGGCTTCGATGCGGGGCAGCAACTGGCCGATATGGCGGCGCATTTCCTGCTGTGCGCTGCGTTCGTCGCGATTGCGGATGGCGTGGAAAATTGCGCGGTGTTCTTCTAGGGTTTCGGTCACGCGTCCGGGGGCGGGCAGCAGCAAAAGCCGTGCGCGGCTGACCTGCAAAGACACCGTCTGCGCCACATGCGGCAGGCGGGTGAAGCCTGTAAATTCCATCAGAAGATGGTGAAATTCCTCGTCAGCCTCGTAGAACCCATCCGTGTCGCCATCCTGTAGCAACAGTTCTTGCAGGCGCATGTTGCGGCTCAGCTTTTTCAGCTGATCGTCGGAAATATCCCGCGACACCTTGGCCACTGTTGCTAGTTCCAGGGCTTCGCGCAGAAAGACGCCCTCCTGAATTTCTGCCATCGAAAAATACGACACATGGGTGCCGGATTGCGGGATCACATCGACCAGCCCATCTGCCGCCAATCGGGCGATGGCCTCTGTCACGGGGGCGCGGGACACGCCCAGCCGCTCGCAGATTGGGGCCTTTCGCACATTCGCGCCCGGCGGGAAATCAAGGGCAAGAATGGCCTTTTTCATAGCCTGATACACGCGCTGGGCCAGCGACCCGTCCAGCGATGAAATTTCAGCAAGCCGTGTGGCGTCAATATCGTTTGAATGCTCCATGTTCTCAATCTACCATTCTAACATGTTAGTTGACAAGTGCCTGTTGCAGGGTTTAGCAAAAAAGGGAGCTGGCAGAGAGAAAACATGCTGAACTTGGAAAAAGACAATAAATCTCAGGATCTTGGGCGTGGTGTGTTGCGACTCAACCCCCAGGATAATGTTGTCATCGCGCTTCGGGATCTGCCCAAGGGGGCGCATCTGGATGGGTTTGACTGGTCGACTGTTCAGGCGATCCCGCGGGGGCATAAGATCGCTGTTGCCCCGATCCGTGCGGGCGAAAATGTGGTGCGCTACGGTCAGATCATCGGTCAGGCCAAGGTCGAGATCGCACCGGGGGCGCATGTGCATTCGGACAATCTGGGCATGGGCGCGCATCAGCAGGACTATGCTCATGCCAGCGCCGCCCACGACCTTGCGCCGCTTCAGGATGGGCGCAGCTTTATGGGCTATCACCGCGAAGATGGCCGCGTCGGCACACGCAATTATGTGGGGATTCTGACGACTGTGAACTGTTCCGGCTCTGTCGCGCGGTTCATCGCCGAGGCCGCAGAGCGCAGCGGGTTGCTGGAGCAGTTCCCAAATGTGGACGGCATTGTGCCGATCGTGCATGGCACCGGTTGCGGCATGTCAGGCGAAAACGAAGGCTATGCGACCCTGTTCCGCACCCTGTCCGGCTATGCGCAGCATCCCAATTTTGGCGGCATCCTGCTGATTGGGCTGGGGTGCGAAGTGATGCAGCTGCGGGATCTGGTGGGCGGGCGTCAGATCCGCTCGGATGGGGCGCTGCGCTATATGACCATCCAGAACGAAGGCGGGACGCGCCGCACCATCGAACGCGGTCTGGAGCATCTGGCCGGGATTGCCGCGCAGGCCAATACCGCCACGCGCCGACCCGCGCCAGTCAGTGCTCTGACTGTTGGAATGCAATGTGGCGGCTCTGACGGCTATTCGGGGATCACGGCCAATCCGGCGCTGGGATATGCGTCAGACCTGCTGGTGCGGCGTGGCGGGACGACGATCCTGTCGGAAACCTCAGAGATTTATGGCGCAGAGCATCTGCTGACCCGCCGGGCAAAGACCGTTGAAATCGGGGAAAAGCTGATCGAGCGCGTGCGCTGGTGGGAAGATTACTGCGCCCGTAACGGTGGCGAAATGGACAACAATCCCAGCCCCGGCAATAAGCGCGGCGGGCTGACCACCATTCTGGAAAAGTCTCTGGGGGCGGTGGCCAAGGGGGGCACTGCACCTTTGAGCGGGGTGTATAAATTCGCAGAGCCGATTGACGAGGCCGGTTTTGTGTTTATGGACAGCCCCGGTTTTGACCCCTGTTCCGTGACGGGTCAGGTGGCCTCTGGGGCCAATCTGATTGTGTTTACCACCGGGCGCGGATCGGTGTCGGGCTATCAGCCCACGCCTTGCATCAAGCTGGCCACAAATTCGGAAATGTATGCCCGCCTGTCCGAAGACATGGATCTGAATTGCGGGGATATCGTCGGCGCTGGGGTCTCGATCGAGGATAAGGGCGCCGAGCTGTTCGAATTGATGATTCAGGTCGCCTCGGGCGGGCAAACCAAAAGTGAGGAGCTGGGATTTGGGGGGGTCGAATTTGTCCCCTGGCAGATCGGCGCGGTGATGTAGCGCCGCTCTGAGGGAGAGCGACACACAAACAGGAAGGGAGGGGATATGTCAAAGCTGGTCGAAATGACGGGGATCGAAAAATACTTCCCCGGTGTTCACGCACTGAAAACGGTGCAGTTCGATATTGAGCCGGGCGAGGTGCACGCCCTGATGGGGGAAAATGGCGCGGGGAAATCCACGCTGATGAAAATCCTTTCAGGGATTTATCAGCGTGACGGCGGGGATCTGGTCATCGGCGGCCAAAGCGTCAATCCCGCAACGCCGGGTGAGGCGCAGGATCTGGGCATCGGCATCATTCACCAGGAGCTGAGCCTGATGAACGATCTGAGCGCGGCGCAGAATATTTTCATCGGGCGCGAGCCGCGCAAACGCTTTGGTCGGCTGGATGATGCGGCCCTGAATGCGCAGGCGGCACAGATCTTTGCGTCGATGAACCTGGATCTGGATCCAAGGGTGCCGGTCGGGACTTTGACCATTGCCAAACAGCAGATGGTGGAAATCGCCAAGGCGCTGTCTTTTCGCTCCAGGGTTCTGATTATGGATGAACCGACTGCGGCCTTGAATGACGCAGAAATCGCCGAGCTGTTCACGATCATCCGGCGGCTGAAATCCGAAGGGGTCGGGATCGTCTATATCAGCCATAAAATGGATGAGCTCAAACAAATCGCCGACCGCGTGACGGTGATGCGCGATGGGGAATATGTCGGCACGGTGGGGGCCGAGGACACGCCGATCAGTCAGATCATCGCGATGATGGTGGGGCGTGATGTCAGCGAAGAGCCCCTTGAAGTGCCGGATCTGGGGGCTGCCGAAGTTTCGCTGCGCGTGACCGGTCTGCGCCGGGGTAAGGAAATCCGCGATGTCAGCTTTTCGGTGCAGCGCGGTGAAATCCTGGGCTTTGCCGGGTTGATGGGCGCGGGCCGGACCGAGGTCGCCCGCGCGATTTTCGGCGCTGACCGGCTGGAGCGGGGCGAGGTTGAGGTGCATGGCCGCAAGGTCTCAATCCGCGCGCCCAGCGATGCGGTGCGCGCGGGGATCGGCTATCTGTCCGAGGATCGCAAACATTTCGGTCTGGCCACAGGCATGAGCGTGCGGGACAATATTGCGCTGTCTTCTCTGGATCTGTTCATTTCGGGGCGTGGCGTGCTGAACGAAGCCAAAATGGCCGAGACCGCTCAGGCCTATATCCGGCAATTGGGCATTCGCACGCCGTCGGATACGCAAGAGGTTCGGCTGCTATCGGGCGGCAATCAGCAGAAAGTGGTGATCGCCAAATGGCTGCTGCGCGATTGCGACATCCTGATTTTTGACGAACCGACCCGTGGCATCGACATCGGGGCCAAATCGGAAATCTACAAGTTGCTCGAAGAGCTGGCTGCGGCGGGCAAAACCATCATCGTGATTTCGTCTGAACTGCCGGAAATCATGCGCCTGAGTCACCGCATCGCGGTCATGTGCGAAGGCCGGCTGACGGGCATTTTGCCCGGCGGCAAAGACACCACCCAAGAGGACATCATGCGTCTGGCGACACAGCGTGCGCCAGCAATGCGCGTATCGGAGACACTCCAATGACCACCGTTTCAGACGTAAAAGAGAAAAGCCCGCTGGCGCAGTTGGGGGATTCCGGTGCCTATCAAAAGATCTTGGCCTTTGCGAGTTTGATCGCGCTGCTGATCGGGTTTTCCATCGCCTCGCCCAATTTCATGCAGACATCGAATATGATTGCGATTTTGCAGGCGACCTCGGTCAATGGGGTGCTGGCGGTTGCGGCAACGCTGGTGATCATCACCGGGGGGATCGACCTGTCTGTGGGCACGTTGATGACCTTTTGCGCGGTGGTTGCCGGGGTTGTTCTGACCTATCTTGGGATGCCGCTGCTGCTGGGCGTTCTGGCCGCGATCGGCGCAGGTGCGCTGTGCGGCCTGTGTTCGGGCACATTTGTTGCCAAGATGAAGATCCCCCCCTTTATCGCCACGCTGGGCATGATGCTGATCCTCAAGGGGCTGTCGCTGGTGATTTCTGGAACGCGGCCGATTTATTTCAACGACACGCCGGGCTTTGACCAGATTTCGCGCGGCTCACTGATCGGAGAGGTCATCCCCGCGCTGCCGATCCCCAACGGGGTGCTGATCCTGTTTCTTGTTGCAGTGGCGGCCTCTTACATTCTGGGGCGCACGGTGCTGGGGCGCTACACTTTTGCGCTGGGATCGAACGAAGAGGCCGTGCGCCTGTCGGGGGTGAACACCGACGCCTGGAAGATGCGCATTTATGCGCTGGCCGGGGGCATCTGCGGCATTGGCGGCATCCTGATTGCGTCGCGTCTGAATTCGGCCCAGCCGGCGCTTGGCCTTGGGTATGAGCTAGAGGCGATCGCAGCGGTTGTCATCGGCGGAACGTCTTTGTCGGGCGGTCGCGGCACGATCCTGGGCACCATCATCGGCGCATTGATCATGGCGGTGCTGACCAATGGTCTGCGCGTCCTGTCCGTGGCGCAGGAATGGCAGACCGTTGTGACCGGCGCGATCATCATTCTGGCGGTCTATGCGGACATGGTCCGGCGCAAGAAATCGGGCTGAGCCCGGCGGCGCGGATCCTGTTCGCGCGCAAAATCAATCAATGACACGTGACATCAATCGGAGGAGTATCAAATGCTGACACGTCGTTTTATCCTGGGTGCCCTGAGCGCCGCAGCCCTCACCACCGCAGCGCCAATGGCGCAGGCGGCGGATGAAATGTACATCCCGCTGGTTTCCAAAGGGTTCCAGCACCAGTTCTGGCAGGCGGTGAAAGCCGGGGCCGAGCAAGCGGCCGAGGAATACGGTGTCCGTATCACCTTTGAGGGGCCGGATAACGAAACCATGGTGGATCGCCAGATCGACATGCTGGCCGCGGCGCTTGCGAATAAACCGGCGGCGATCGGGTTTGCGGCGCTTGATAGCCAGGCGGCTGTGCCTTTGCTGCGTCAGGCAAACAAGGCAGGCATCCCCGTGATCGCCTTTGACAGTGGCGTTGACAGCGACATCCCGCTGGCCACCGCCACCACCGACAATGCGCTTGCTGCGGGTATGGCCGCGGACAAAATGGCCGAGCTGCTGGGTGGCAAAGGCAAAGTCGCCGTTGTTGCCCATGACCAGACCAGCCGCACGGGCATCGACCGCCGCGATGGCTTTGTCAATCGCATCAAATCGGCCTATCCCGGCATTGATGTGGTGACGGTGCAATATGGGCAGGGCGATCACTTGAAATCCACCGAAGTGACCAAGGCCATCCTGACCGCCAATCCCGACCTGAACGGGATCTTTGGCACGAATGAAGGCTCGGCCATCGGGGTTGTGAATGGTGTGCAGGAACTGGGGGCCAAAGACATCGTCATCATCGGTTATGACAGCGGCAAAGCGCAAAAAGACGCGATCCGCAGCGGGCTGATGGCTGGTGCGATCACGCAGAACCCTGTCGGGATCGGATATGAAACCGTCAAAGCGGCGGTCCTGGCGTCGAAAGGGGAAAGCGTCCCGGCGCTGATCGACACCGGGTTCTACTATTATGATGCCAGCAATATCGACGACCCCAAGGTCGCGGCGGTGCTCTACGACTGACGATTGGCCTGAAGGCTGTCTGGCTGGCCCGTCTCTGGCGGGCCAGTTTTCATTTGGGAACGCGTTTGATGGGCGTGTTCTGGTCTGATGGTCTGTTGCGAGGAAAATAGTGGCGGCCCCTGAAGGACTCGAACCCTCAACCTGCCGATTAGAAGTCGGCTGCTCTATCCAGTTGAGCTAAGGGGCCGGAACCACGGGCGTTGTGTAGCAGATGGAAAAAACGGTGAAAAGCGCCTTTCGGGCCGGCTGGTCAACTGTGTGATGGGGGCTCAGCAGGGCCATGCGCTCCGGTCCTGCTGTGCTGTGGATGTGGGAAAACAGAGCGGGTCAGGCGATCAGGCCGAAATCGAAATTGTCGATGGTCAGATCGCTTGCATCGACGCCGATCAAAAAGATCTGATCCCCCCAGGACCCGCCAAAATGCCCAAGGTTCAGCTGTGTCGCCCAGCCCAGATCCGTCAGCGCCGCCGAGACATCCGCCCAGGTCACGCCCAGCGTGGACAGGTCCAGCATGTCGTCGGTGACGTTGAAATCATGGACATAGTCGCTGTTCATTCCGGTTTTCATGACAAAGACATCATCGCCAAAGCCACTGCTATAGGTGCCGCCCCAAAGGTGGTCATTGCCCGCCCCGCCTTCCAGCGTATCGCTGCCGCGCCCGCCGATCAGGCTGTCGGCCCCGTCGCCGCCGGTCAGTTCATCGCGCCCGCGCTCGCCGTATAGGGCGTCGGCTCCGGCGGCACCGGTCAGGCTGTCGCGGCCTTCGCGCCCATACAGGGTGTCATTGCCATCCTCGCCGCCCAAAATATCGGCCCAGCGTGTGCCATACAGGGTCTCTGTGGCGCTGGTGCCGGTGTACAGATCGGTCGGGGTGAAGTCCTGACCAGCTGGCACCGCATCATTGCGATCTGGGTCGCTGTCCAGTTCGTAAACCCGAATATAGTCGATATCGAGCGTGTTCGAAAAATCCGTTGTGGCGTCCGGGCTGCCTGTCCAGGTCGTGTCCACCGCCAGAGAAACCGCCAGATACATCGGTTCAGTGACGGTGTTGGGCACCTGCCTGACGGTCACTCCGTCCACGATCCAGGAAATTGTCGTGTCGGTCCAGTGCAACCCGTAGGTGTGAAACCCGTTACCCAGCCCTGGAATTGTGATGGTCTGCTGATCCGGGATGCCGTCATCCCACAGATTGGTATGCAATTTATCCGTGTCATGACCCAGGATTTCGAACACGTCAATTTCCGAGGACCAATCCCCATCTGCGGGCAAAAGCCAGAAAGCTGACAGCAAACCCTGTTCATCAGGAATATCGGCGCTGATCTCGATATAGCCGCTGCCCAGATGAAAGCTCAGCTCGGTTGTTAGCAGGCCTGAACTGTATTTCTGCCCGTTGGTCAGAGCCTGTTGGGCTGGGGTAAGTTCCTGTGCTGTAATTGAAATATGACCTGACGATGTGGAAAAAGGGTTCGGCAGGGTGCTGTCTGATGGGTCAACATAATACTGGTTTTCCCCGTTGCGGTCGATATAGCGCCCATCCTCAAGATGAGGAGAGAACGAGCTGGCCCAAATGCCTCCAGACCCGTGACCTTCGTAAAAACGATTGGGGTTGGCGTTAAACTCATCGTTGAATGTCAGGACGTAATTTTCCCCGCCCAGCGTCATAGTGTGGTCAACCATTTTGGCCCCCGTCATCAAGGAATTTGATCGTAGTTAATAGGTTAATCGTGAAATTTGACGCTGGTTAGTATCATTTTATGCGAAAGCCAATAAAATTTGATATTAATTTTACGGAAATTTAAGTATCTAATTTAAATAATCCTTCTCCCCTTAGTTGCGCTGTTTTTTGGGGTTTTGCGTCTGTTTTCATCTTTTTGTCATTCGGTTCCCTGCATATTTATCGCGTTTTGCGTGTGCGGTTTCCGGCGGATTGGGCTGCGACTCGGCGTGGGCTGTGGTCATGTCGGTGGGCGGCGATGGGCGCGTCAAAGCGGCGCTGTACATTCCGGTGGCGCTGGTTTAAACGCGCCCTTTATCGTTCCCGCCGCGCATGGATCTGATCCGTAAATCGCCCCTGCGCCTTTGTCGGGCACACCCCCAGAAAGAAGAAGGCCGTTCCGTGAAAAACGCATTGCGCGCTGCGCTGGAAGAGCGCGGCTATGACACTCTGACGCCGGTGCAGCAGGCGGTGATGGCGCCTGAACTGCAGGGCCGTGATCTGCTGGTTTCCGCGCAGACCGGGTCGGGCAAGACGCTGGGCTTTGGTCTGGCGATTTCCTCTGGGTTGCTGGGCGAGGGCGAGGCGTTTGAGCGCGCGGATACCCCGCTGGCGCTGATCATCGCGCCGACCCGCGAACTGGCGATGCAGGTGAAACGCGAACTGGGCTGGCTGTATGCCAAGGCCGGGGCGGTTGTGGCCTCTTGTGTGGGGGGCATGGATATGCGGGACGAACGCCGGTCGCTGGCGCGCGGGGCGCATATTGTTGTCGCTACGCCGGGGCGTCTGCGCGACCATATCATGCGTGAATCCATCGACCTGTCCGCCCTGCGCGCCGTTGTGCTGGACGAGGCCGATGAAATGCTGGATCTCGGTTTTCGCGAAGATCTGGAGTTCATCCTTGGCGAAGCCCCGGCCGAGCGTCAGACCCTGCTGTTTTCCGCCACTGTGCCGCCTTCGATTGCTGAGCTGGCCAAAAGCTATCAGCGTGATGCAGAACGCGTCGTCACCAAGGCCGAAACCAAGCAGCACGCCGACATCACCTATCGCGCCATGATGGTGGCGGAACGGGACACCGAACATGCGGTGATCAACACGCTGCGCTATTATGAATCGCCCAATGCGATTGTGTTCGCCAACACCCGCGCCATGGTGAACCGGCTGACCACGCGCCTGTCCAATCGGGGCTTTCAGGTTGTGGCGCTGAGTGGTGAGCTGACCCAATCGGAACGCTCTAATGCGCTGCAGGCGATGCGGGATGGCCGCGCGCAGGTCTGTGTGGCGACCGATGTGGCCGCGCGCGGCATCGACCTGCCCAATCTGGATCTGGTGGTTCATGCGGAACTGCCCAAAAGCCACGAAACCCTGCTGCACCGTTCGGGCCGGACTGGCCGTGCCGGGCGCAAAGGGGTCAGCGCGCTGATTGTGACGCATCGTTCCAAACGCAAGGCTCAGCGCATCCTGTCCATGGCCAAGCTGCAGGCGGACTGGTGCGCGCCCCCCTCGGCGGATGAGGTCAAGACCCGCGATCTGGAACGCATGTTCGCCGATCCCGCCTGGCAGGATCCGATTGACGAGTCCGAGCGCGAGATGGTCGCCAACCTGGTTGAGGGCTTCACCCCCGAACAGCTGGCCGCCGCCTATCTGCGCCTGTTCGGCTCGCTGCGCTCTGCGCCCGAAGAACTGGCCGATGCAGAGGCCGCGCCCGCCCCGCGCAAGGAATTTGGCCCCAGCATCTGGTTTGCCATCCCCGGTGGTCGCGCTGCCGAGGCCGAGCCGCGCCGCCTGCTGCCCATGCTGTGCCGCGCCGGGAACCTCAGCAAAGATGACATCGGGGCGATCCGGGTCCAGCAGGATCAAAGCTTTGTGCAGATCCTCGAAACCAGTGTGGCCCGCTTTGTCGAGGCTCTGGGGCCCGAGATGGCACTGGAGGATGTCAAGTTGACCCAGCTGGCCGAAGCACCGGTGTTGGAACGCCCGGAACGCCCGCGCGGCCCGCGTCCCGGTGGCAAACCGGGCCATCGTGGCAAGCGTGAGGGCGGTCGCCCGGATCGCGGTGATCGTGATGGGCCGCGTCCCTCGCGTAAAGAATATGGCGGCGACCGGCCTCAGGCCCCGCGCCATGACGATCGCAAGACCGCGTGGAAGGATAGCCCTTCGAAACCGCCGCGTGAAAAACCCGCGCCCAAGCGCGATTATGCCGATGCCAAGCCTGCCTATAAGGGCAAATCCGACGATAAGGCAAAGTCAGAGGGCAAAGGGCCATCCGACTACAAAGGCAAATCTGATTATAAATCCGACTATAAGGCCAAACCGCGCGGGCGGGATGGCGATGGTGCGGATAAATCCTGGTCCAAACCGTCCTTTGGCAAGGGGAAGCCGGGCGATAAACCTGCGGGCAAACCCTATGGAAAATCCGGGTCGGAGGGGCGCGGCGCGCCCTATAAACCCGGCAAGCCAGGCAAAGGGGGCGGCGAGCCGCCGCGCCGCAGTGGGGCAGGCCCGGATCGTGGGGGTAAACCCATGGGCAAGCCAATGGGCAAACCCGGCGGGAAGCCCAAAGGCCCGCCACCCCCGGTCGGCAAGCCCAGCAGTAAGAAAAACAAAGCCCGCGCCATGGCGCATGACACGGGCAAACGGCTGAGCCCGCCACGCAAGCCCCGCGGAAAGGGCTGATAGATCATCGGCCTGGGTGTGATCGCGCCCAGGCTATGTATGTTTCGCCGTCTGTGGATGGGGCCCGCTGTGCCTTGGGCTGATATGCTGCGGCGCAAAAACCTTGCGCTTCGGAGCTATATCGATAAAGTTCCGGCGGAATCGGAGATCAGGGGAAATTATCGATAAAATGACAGACGCTCCTAAAACATGGACCCGCGAGGCGGCTCAGGCGCTGCACGATCTGCCCCTGATGGACCTGCTGTTCCGCGCCCAGACGGTACATCGCGAAAACTTTGATCCCAACCAGATCCAGACCTCGCAGTTGCTGTCGATCAAGACCGGCGGCTGTGCCGAGGATTGCGCCTATTGCTCGCAATCGGCGCGCAACGGGTCACAACTGTCGGCCAGCAAACTGATCGAAGTGCAGCGCGTGATCGCCGAGGCCAAGAAAGCCAAGGCCGCTGGTTCCACCCGTTTTTGCATGGGCGCCGCCTGGCGCGAACCCAAAGCCCGCGATATGCCCGCGATCATCGCCATGGTCGAAGGCGTCAAGGCGCTGGGCATGGAAACCTGCATGACGCTGGGGATGCTGGATGACATCCAGGTGAAACAGCTGTCTGATGCCGGGCTCGACTATTACAACCACAATGTCGACACCTCGGAAAGCTACTATAACAAGGTGATCACCACCCGCACCTTTGATGATCGTCTGAACACGCTGGCCCGCGTGAAAGAGGCGGGCATGAAGGTCTGTTCCGGTGGCATCATGGGCATGGGCGAAGAAACCCAGGACCGTGTCGACATGCTGGTCACGCTGGCCAATCTGGACAGCGCACCGGAATCCGTGCCGATCAACATGCTGATGCCGCAGGCCGACACGCCGCTGGCCGATGCCGAGCCGATCGACCCGATTGATTTTGTCCGCGTGATCGCCGTGGCGCGCATCATGATGCCGACATCTTATGTGCGCCTGTCCGCGGGCCGTTCCGGCATGACGGATGAAATGCAGGCCATGTGTTTCTTTGCCGGGGCGAATTCGATCTTTGCCGGGGACAAGCTGCTGACCGCAGACAACCCGGACGAAGACAGCGACGTGATCCTGTTCAAAAAGCTGGGCCTGCGCCCGGAAACGCTGGGCGGGCAACGCTGCGCGGATGCCGCTGAATGAAGGCTGCCGATCGGCTGACTTCCCTGTTACAAACCTTGAAGGCCCGGCATCGACACCGGGCCTTGTTGCCGCGTGCGGGTCTGGATTTTGCCTCCAATGACTATCTGGGGCTGGCGGAATCCGGGGTTCTGACCCTCGCTGCACAAGAGGCATTGGCGCGCGGCGTGCCGCTGGGATCGGGCGGGTCGCGCCTGCTGCGCGGCAATCACCCCGAACATGAGGCGCTGGAGGCAGAGGCCGCCGCGTTTTTCGGGGCCGAGGCGGCGCTATATATGGGTGGGGGCTTTCAGGCCAATCAGGCGCTGTTTTCCACGCTGCCCGCTGCCGAAGACCTGATTCTGCATGATGAGCTGGTCCATGCCAGTGCCCATGAAGGGATGCGCATCGGGCGTGGTCAGACCCGCGCCTTTGCGCATAACGATCCCGATGCGGCCCGTGCTGCGCTGCGCGACTGGCGCGATGCTGGCGGCACCGGGCAGGTCTGGATCGCCGTCGAAAGCGTTTATTCCATGGAGGGCGATGTCCCACCGCTGGCCGACTTTGCCCAGCTTGCCGCGGAACAGGACGCCATCCTTGTGGTGGATGAGGCTCACGCTACGGGCGTATTTGGTCCGCGCGGTGCGGGCTTTGCCCATGATTTGCCCTGCGATGTCCTGAGCCTACATACTTGCGGCAAGGGGCTGGGGGCTTCGGGCGGGATTGTGTTGGGGGACAAGGTGATGATCGACACGCTGATCAATCGCGCGCGTCCCTTTATCTTTGCCACTGCACCTGCGCCCTTTGCTGCCGCCATCGTGCGCGCCGCGCTTAAGGCGTTGCAGGACAGGCCCGCGCTGGTCGAGGCCGCCCAATCCCGCATCCAGCACGCCCATGCCGAAGCGCGCCGCCTGACCATCCCCGGCACGATCCTGCAAAGCCAGATCATCCCGGTCATTCTGGGTGCTGATGACCGCACCATGCGCCATGCGCAGGCGCTTCAGGACAATGGCTTTGACGTGCGGGGCATCCGCCCGCCCACCGTGCCGCGCGGCCAGTCGCGGCTGCGCCTTTCGATCACAGGCAATGTCAGCCATGCGCAGATCACCGACCTGTTCGAAACTCTAAACCAGCAATTGCAGGAGACCCCATGAGCGCCGTCATCGTTGCAGGCACCGATACCGATATCGGCAAGACCATCTTTGCCGCGGGCCTCACCGCCGCGCTGGGCGCGCGCTATTGGAAGCCCGTGCAATCGGGCACCGAGGGCGGCACGGACAGCAAGACCGTACAGGCGCTGAGCGGGGCTCAGACCTTGCCAGAGGCGTATTTGCTGCAGCGCCCGGCCTCTCCGCATCTGTCGGCCGAGGATGAGGGGGTGGAGATCGACCTAGATCAGCTGGCCCTGCCGCAGGTCGATGGTCCGCTGGTGGTTGAAGGGGCCGGGGGGCTGATGGTGCCGCTCAACCGCCAGCATTTCTTTCTGGATATGTTCCCGCGCTGGGGCGCGCCCGTTGTGCTGGTTGCGCGCACCAAACTGGGTACGATCAACCACACAACCCTGTCGCTGATGGCGTTGCGCAATGCAGGCTGCAACGTGATCGGCGTGGCTTTTGTCGGCGACGCGGAACCTGATGTCGAAGAGACCATCGCCCAGATGTGTGATATCCGCCATCTTGGCCGCCTGCCGATGATTCCCGACCTGAACCGGGACAGCCTGGCCGAGGCGTTCAAAGCCATCGACATCGACGCAATTCGGAGCGCCCTGTGACACCTCTGGAATTTGACGCCCGCCATCTCTGGCATCCTTATACCAATGTGCTGAACCCCGGCCCGATGCATCTGATCACCGGGGCCGAGGGCGTCTGGCTGACCCGCGAAGATGGCGGCAAGATGATCGACGGCATGTCCTCCTGGTGGTGTGCGATCCATGGTCACCGGCACCCGGCAATCACGGGTGCGATGGCGCGGCAGCTGGAAACGCTGCCTCATGTGATGTTTGGCGGGCTGACCCACGAACCTGCCGTGGCGCTGGGGCAGCAGATGATCAACCTGCTGCCGGATGGCATGGACCGGATTTTCTATTGCGACAGTGGCTCGGTTTCGATCGAGGTCGCGCTGAAAATGGCGGTGCAGTACCAGATGGCCATGGGCCGCACCGGGCGGTTCGAATTTGCCACCATTCGCGGCGGCTATCACGGCGACACGTGGAAAGCGATGAGCGTCTGCGATCCGGTCAACGGGATGCACGGGCTGTTCAGTGGCGCGCTGTCGATCCAGCACTTCCTGCCGCGCCCCGACGTGCGCTTTGGCGAGGACTGGCCCAACGATCCGGTGGAAAACGGGCTGGGCGCGCTGGCACAGCTGCTGGAGGAAAAGAGCGACAGCATCGCCGCGCTGATCCTGGAACCCATCGTACAGGGCGCGGGGGGGATGTATTTCTATCATCCGGACTATCTGCGCGGCGCGCGGGCGCTGTGCGATCAACATGGTATCCTGTTGATCTTTGATGAGATCGCCACGGGGTTTGGCCGCACCGGTAAACTGTTTGCCATGGATCATGCGGGCGTGGTGCCGGATATCCTCTGCCTTGGAAAAGCGTTGACTGGCGGGCATATCTCCTTTGCCGCGACCGTGGCGACCGAAGACGTGGCGCAGGGCATTGGCAACAGCGCGGCTGGGGTGATGATGCACGGTCCGACCTATATGGCCAACCCGCTGGCCTGCGCGGCTGGCGCGGCCAGCCTGGGCTTGCTGGCGCAGGGCGACTGGCAGGCCCAGACCGCGATGATCGAGGCGCAGATGGCCCGTGAACTGGCCCCCGCCCGCGATCTGCCCGGTGTGGCCGAAGTGCGCGTGCTGGGCGCCATCGGTGTGATCGAAATGAAAGAGGTGGTGGACCCCGAGATCGCCCATCGCCTTGCCCCCGAAACCGGCGTCTGGCTGCGCCCGTTCAACCACAATATCTATACGATGCCGCCCTTCGTGATTTCCCCCGACGAGCTGAGCCAGGTCACATCGGCCATGGTCGCCCTTGCCGGAGGTGCGGGATGAAACGCCATTGGCTGGGTCAGACCGGGCAGGGGGAGCTGACCCTTGTCTTTGCCGGCTGGGCGCTGGGCGCTGTCCCGTTTCAGGGGCTGAGAAGCGCGGGTGATGTGCTGGTGGTCGAGGATTTCACCACGCTGGACGACCCGCTGCCCGAGATCGCTGGCTATGAGCGCCTGAGGCTGCTGGCGTTCTCCTTTGGTGTGGCCTCGGCGGCGCATTGGATGGCGCAGCACGGGGTGGAACCGGCGCAAAAAGTGTCTGTGGCCGGGACGTTGCACCCCGCAGATGCCGACCGGGGCATCGCGCCGGAGCTGGTCGAGGCCACCGCAGCTGGCCTGACAGACACCAGCTTTGCCAATTTCTGCCGCCGCGCAGGCCTGCCCGTGGCGGCCCCTCAGATCGACATTCCTGCCCGTCAGGCCGAACTACGCACTATCGCTGCGCGTGGGTCTGCACCGCAGACCGCGTTTGACCGCATCTGGATCCCATCGCGCGACAGGATCATTCCGGGCGCTGCGCAGAACGCGGCCTGGGCGGATCAGGGGCAGGTGATCCGCCCTGTCAACGCCCCTCATGTGCCGTTTCGCACTGGTCAAAGCTGGGATCAATGGTTCGCATGACCCAGTCAGGTTTGGATCGCGTGCAGCGCAGCTTCAGCCGCAGCTTTGACAGCTATGACGCGGCCTCGGGCCAGCAGGCGCGCATTGCCGCGCGGCTGATCGAGGCGTTGCAGCAGGCCGGAGCGCCCAGTCACTTCAAAACCGTGCTGGAGCTGGGCTGCGGCACTGGCCATCTGACCCGTCTTCTGACGGAAACCTATAGCTCGGACCGTCTGGTCCTGAACGATTTGACTCTGCAATCGCAGGTCTTGGCGGATCAACTGGGGGCCGAATTCCTGCCCGGCCCAGCAGAGCAGATTGCCTGGCCCGAGGCCCCTGATCTGATCGCCTCGGCCTCGATGGTGCAATGGCTGGCCGATCCCGCCGCGCTGGTGGCTCGGGCAGCAGAGGCGCTTGCGCCGGGGGGCTGGCTGGCGATTTCGGGCTTTGGCCCGGATCAGTATCGCGAACTGGCGGCGCTGGGGTCGGGCGCGCAGGCCCCTGGGTTGTGCACGGCACAGGCCTTGGCGGCCAAATTGCCCGCAGATGTTACGGTGATCAGCTGCGCGGCAGCGCATCACGTGCAATGGTTCAACACCCCCAAACATGTGTTGCAGCATCTGCGCCGCACCGGAGTGAATGGTCGGGCACAAGCCCCCTGGACCAAATCCCGCCTTGCGCGGTTTTCCGATGCGTATCGTGCGCAGTTCGGGTCGGAAAAGGGGGTCAGCCTGACCTATCACCCGATCTGGCTGGTGGCGCAGAAACCGGGTTAAACGCGTCAGAAATCTAGAAATGCCGCGTCAGATGGCGTTTCATCACACTGCGGGCGCGGTCCGCATCGCGGTCGCGAATGGCGGACAGGATGGCGGCATGATCCGGGTCGGCCCGTTTGCGCCAGCGCACAGCCTGACGGCTGTGAAAATGCCGCCCGTTCAGCAATTGCAGATTGGCGATTTCGGCGATCAGCCGGGGCATGGCGCAGCCAGCAATGATGGCGTTGTGAAAAGCGCGATTGTGCTCTTCCCAGGCTGTGGCGGTTTCGGCGGCGTCACAGGCGTCATGCAGGGCTTCGATCTGGGTGATCTGGGGCGGGGTCAGGCGCGGCACGGAATGTTGCAGCGCGACCGGCTCCAGCGCCAGGCGCATGACCTGCAATTCGTCAATCGCGCCCTGATCCAGTGGCGCGACGCAAAACCCCCGGCGCGGCAGGCTGATCGCCAGACCCTGCGATACCAATTGCAGAAAGGCCTCGCGCACTGTGACCTGGCTGACGCCAAATTCCCGTGCCACCGCATCCTGCCGCAGCTTTTCATCCGGGGCGGGGGCGCCGCGCAGGATGCGCTCTGACAGGATCTGGGCCAGATGGTCCGATTTCTTGTTCTGCTGATCAAGCACGCGGCGGGGGTCTCTTGTGCGGTGACAGGAAAGGCTGGACCAAGTGATTACAGAGACAGGCGGGCCGGGACAACTGTGAACAGCAGGTCAGGAGGCCGCATTGCGGGTGGCGCACAGCCCGCGCAGGGCCAGCACCTGACCGTCAACAGGGCGGGCCATGGCGGATTGATCGCGCAGCGCGGCCAGATAGGCCGGGGCCAGCGGATCATGCCCCTCTTGCACAACCGCCACATCCTGCCCCAGCCAATAGGCCCGTGCCGCAGACAGTTCCGCCCCGATCACCAACCCGGTAAGCCGGGCGCGCTGCGGGGCCTGCGCGCTGTGGTTCAGGCTGTGTTCGGCGCTGATCCCGGCAAGGCGGGCGGCCAGCAGCGCAGGTTTGGCCATGCCATCGCGCACGGCCTCCAGCAGGTTGGGCTGATCTGGATCGGTGTCCGGGTCTTGCGGCATAGGGGGCAGGCCGGGCATTTGCGTCAGCGCGGCGATCAGATCGCCAGCCACAAAGCTGCGGAACGACACGATTTCCCCGGCGCTGAGATGCACCCAGCGGGTCAGCGCGCCGGGCAGGCATAGGATGCCCTCGAAATCGGGCTCTTGCGCCAGAAACCCTGTGACCCGGATCAGCGCAGAGCCCAGCCGATCCAGAGGGCTGTCCTGTATGACATCTGGCAACATCTGTAGCGGGTGGGGCGGAAGGTCTGCGGTATGCGCCTGCGCCGCGCTGGGTGGAGGGCAGGGCACACTCAGCGGTTTCATGTCCGTCCCGTCATAGCCGCTAAGCAAAACGGGGGCAGGGCTGGCCAGTGTGGCCCAATCCGCAATCAGTGTCCACATTGCAGACAGATCGCTGTGCCCCGGTGTCAGGGGGGTGCTTGCTGACGCTAGAACGGTGTCGGTGCCCTGAATTGCCCAGACCTGTAGCTGGCTCTGTCCCCAATCGGCGGCAATCCAATCCGGCGTGATCATGTGCTTTCCCTGCTGCTGTGACGCTGGATGGGGTTTTACGGCAGATCCTGCGCCGGGGGCATCCCCAAAGCGCGGCTTCACGTGAATCTTTGGCAAAGGGTCAGTAGATCAAGAGGCAGGCCCGGTTTCGGCACCCTCCTGTTCGGGGGCACGCCGCACGGCCAGACGCAGGCTGAGCAGCGCCGCCAGAACAAGCACTGCGCCAAGGAAAAACACCACCACGGTCGCACGGGTATCGCCCTGCTGGATGGCCGTGCCCATCAGGGTTTCGGCCAGCCGGAACGCGGCAAACCCAAGCGTCAGACCAAAAAGAAACAAACCCGTCCGTAACACGATCATGGGCCTCCTGTGCGGTATTGTCGCAGAAAACGGGGCGGCGGTCAACTACCTTGGGTTGTGTGGCCGTGCCAGCGGAGCTTGCGGTGGTTTCTCGCCGTTCCGGTTTCTCTGACTTTCGGTGGGGGTGGGAACGCGCTAGGCTGCGTCAAAAGCGCCGCGCAGGCGCAGGGTAAGAGGTAAGCCAAGGGGCAGGATATGGGTATGAAACGACGCGATTTTGCACGGCTTTTGGCAGCGGGCGGGCTGAATGTGGCGCTGGCGGGCTGTGTCGGGGCACAAAATGGGGGCACTCCGCGCGTGGCGCGCCCCGATCCGGTGACGGACCCCGGTCTGCGCCCCCAGCCCAATGCGTCCTATGACGCCTGGGTCGCAGCGTTCCAAGACCGGGCACGGGCGCGCGGCATTTCCAATGCGACCCTGCGCGCGGCGTTTCGCGGACAGGGGTTTTTGCCGGGCGTGGTGGAACGCGATCGCAACCAGACCGAGTTCAAACGCAATCTCGAAGATTATCTGGCCATCACCGCCCCTGAGGAAAAGATCGCCTTTGGGCGGCCCTTGTTCAACCGGCACAAGGCCATGCTGCGCCAGATCGAAGACCGCTATGGCGTGCCGCCGCATATCCTTGGGTCGATCTGGGGCATGGAAAGCTATTTCGGCACAAAGCGGGGCAAGATCCCGGTGATTTCCGCGACCTCCACGCTGGCCTGGGAAGGGCGGCGCGGTAAGTTCTTTGAGGCCAACCTGATGAACGCCCTGCGCATTCTTGAGGCCGGCGAAGCCCGTCCCGCGCAGCTGGTGGGCAGCTGGGCCGGGGCGATGGGGCATACGCAGCTGATCCCCAACGCATTCCAGGATCATGCTGTGGATTTCCGGGGCGATGGCCGCCGCGACATCTGGAGCGACGACCCCACGGATGCGATGGCCACCACCGCGCGGTTCATCTCAAAGGCTGGATGGCGGCGTGGCCAGATCTGGGGGCTCGAGGTGCGCGTCCCGCAGGGCTATGACGGGCCGAGCGGGCGCAAAAATCGCCGTGCCGTGTCTGATTGGCGGGCGCTGGGGCTGCGCGCGGCGCGGGGCGGCGCTCTGCCGGATCAGGGCAGCGCGGCGCTGCTAATGCCGATGGGACCAAACCGCCCGTCTTTCCTTGTCTATCACAACTATAACATGATCCTGCGCTACAACCCGTCGGAAAATTACGGGCTGGCAGTGGGGTATCTGGCCGATCGCCTGAATGGGGGCGGGCCGCTGAAAACCGCCTTTGGCACGGACCGCTATGGTCTGACGCTGGAGGGGCGGAAATCGCTGCAACGGGCACTTGGCCGGGCGGGGTTTGACGCGGGCAAGGCCGATGGCGTCTTTGGCAAAAAGACCGAAGCGGCGATCAGGGGATATGAGGCGGCGAATGGCCTGCCCGTAACAGGCGCGCCGTCGGCCGGTTTGCTGCGGCAGCTGGGCCTGTAAGACCGGGGCGTGATACAGGCGCAAACGCGGCCTGAATAGGGGGCTGCAGGTCTGTATCACTGTCGCCCCGCCCCGAAAGCCCCCCCGGCACGGGCCTTTTTTGACGTATATTTGACGTTTCACGACGGAACCCCCGCTCGTTTTTGTGCGAAATTTGCACTTTATTCACGGAGCAATCACGTGGGCCGGTCACTGTGACACCATCCGATGCGCGCAAGATGCGGGTCGGATCAGGGATATTTGACGGGGAAGCGGGGGAAACATGACCAGCGGGACGATCCAGACCGAGCCAAAAAGCACCACGTGCAAGCCAGGCTTGCGGGTGATCACGGGGGGCGCAGCGGGGCCAAAAACGCCCGTGCCGACACCGCAGTCGCTGCGACTGAAGGGGCCAGAACTTGCGGCGGATATGGCTGCACTCTTCGCGCTGGCCCTGTCTGCCGATGTGCCGATGGAGGCCCTGGATGACCCGCATCACGAAGTGGCCGTTGCTGGGCCGAACGCGGGCCAGACGGACTGCTTTACCCTGCATGAATTGCTGTGCGAATTGCGCAGCCTGTCCTGGAATGATCGTCGCGCTTTGCCCGAAAATGGGGCGGGGCGGGTGAGCGGTCGGCCCGTCTCTCTCTCCCTGACCGGGCCTGACGGGTCCGCTGGCCATCGTCGTGCCGCGCGTTGGAACGAAGATGGCCAGCTGACCCTGAAAACCTTGTTTTCCAGCGGTGTGACCTTGTCCGGGCGCGGGGGGCTGTCTGTGTTGTTCGCGCTGGATCATGTGACGGGTACCTCTGACGGGCCACAGGCCCTGCCAGGTGCAGGTGCATCTTTGTCGGATTGGATCGGTTGGGCCTGTCGGCACAGCGGTGCGGGGCTCGCGCTGCCGGGACTGGCGCAGACCTATCCGCGACCGCGGACACCGATGGATCTGGCCGAGCGCGTGCACGATATGCCTGCTGCACGGCCCTTTCACGCGGTTGCTCTGGCGTGCCTGGCCGAAGGGGATGCTTTTGACCCCGGCCTGATGCCGGCCTTTGGGCCTGCCAATGGGGTGCCTGATGTGTCGGAGAGGCGTCGGGGCGCGCGGCTGTTTGCGCTGATGGCCGAGGCCGAGAAACGCGCGCTGGAAAGCGTGTGCAAAGGCGTGCTGCGCAGCGACCGCCTGTCTCGTCCGGCGGTCACGGCGGCCCGTATGACGGTGATCCTTGCGCGTGAGGAACAGGCCCGCCATCAAGGGCAGGATCTGCATCTGGCGGTCGAGGAACTGTCACGGCAGGCGCCGAACTTGCTGGATTGGATGGGCCGCGCCAACCGGGCACATCGGTCCCGGCAGCGCCATGACACCAGCCTGTTTCTGCCGCTTGGCCCCCGTGCCGAGGCCCTGCACCCTGCGGATTGCGCGTCCAGTGCGGTGATCGCCGGGGCGCTGGGCACAGTGCTAAAGGCCATGCTGCAGACCAGCGGGCGTCGGCGCATGTTTGTCGGGCACGGGGTGAGCGCGCCGATTTCTCTGGGGGCAGAGCTGGACCTGCTGGTGTCCAACCTTGCGCTTGGGCGTCTGGCCGGATCCGGTTATTTCCCGGCAGAAACCCACCAGGATCTGCGCCTTGGCGAAGCCATTGCGCTGCAGCTGCTGCGCGAAGAGCTGGGGCAGGAAAATCGCTCTGCACAGATGGAGTTTGTCGATTTTGACGGGGCCGCGATGCAGATCCAGGCCCATCCCCGTCATTTCGGACGTGGTCTTGTGGAGCTGCGCCGCAATGGCACGACGGTTGACTGGCCGCTTCAGACCTCCCCATCCGCGGCGCACCTCACCGCGGTGGTCTGACGGGCTGTCGTGGGATCTGCCGCGCCTCCTGTATCAGCGGCAGATCCCCTCCAACTCGACACCGGCCCAGGGCAGGCGGACACGGGTATTGCCCAGCACCGCGTCCAGCCCACCGACTGGCATTTCCTTGGACAGCATGTGACGCAGGCGCGCGGTGCGCGGCGCGTCCGGGTCCAGCAACCGGCAGCAGACATATTCCTCTACAATGCTGCCTTGCTGTTCATAGCCGAAGGACAGGAAATCGGCCTCGGATTCGGGGTCGAATAGGTAGGGATCGGCCTGAACGGCATGTTCGCGCAGTGCCTTGATCGGGTGGTATCCCGTGCGTGCGCGGTTCTGCCATTGCCAGACATGGGTGGCCTCATGCGCCAGTAGCATCGCCTGATAAAGATCAAGCTGTTCGGGGAAGCCCGCCATCAGATCTTCGCGATAAATATCTTTGCGCAACAAGACCTTGTTGAACAGGACCGTGGCCGCCGGGGACACCTCGACCATGCGGCTTTCGGTGATCGGGGGCCAGATGCGTTCCTGGCAGGTCGTGCGCGGGCGCACCGGGATCTGATAGACATAAGACCCGGCGAAATGGCCGTTGGTCAGACGCATTTTGCTGGCATCCAGCGTGTCCCCCTGAAGCGCATCCAGATAGGCGGTTTCCGCGTCAGTCAAAGGACGCCCACAGGCGGCGATCAGGCAAAGGCACAGGAGGAGGAACACACGCATGGGGGTAGAGTGCGCGGGGCAGGGCGGCTTGGCAAGGGGTTAGCGGCGAGTGCTTTGCTCATTGCTGTCAGCCCCAGCCCATCTGGTGAACTTTGCCTTGTCTGATGCATGGGGTGGTAGCTTATGTAAAATCCCCCAACGAATAAAATGGCTATCTTTCTTGAAAGGAAGCGGTAGGTGGTAAATTAGAATCTGTAAAAGCGCGAAAATAGGAGCAATGATCGCTACGCAGGACGCTAATTTTTCATGCCACTGTGTGGTGTCGGAGTTCACAATGTCTATGCCAAATGTGTGCAAATATGCGCCATATGCAATGTAGGGGACGCACAATAGGGATAAGGAAAATAGTATTAGGAGTGAAAGAAAACCACTTGCCCGCAGTCTGTCTGTGAAGAAGCCCTTGGGAATAACGGGTATTGCAAGGGCTAGAGGTTCTTTTTCTTGTAGCAAGTTGAACATTCCAGTCGAGAAGCCTGGTGCTAAAAGCTTGCCGGCGTGTCTCGCGCGCAAGGTCATTGCCGCCGAAAGGTGGCAGACAGTTAATGATGAGAAGTGGAATGATAAACCGGCTATTGCCAAAAAATGTCCTGCGGGTAGGGACGCGTCAATACCGAAGATGCCCAAGCTTAGATCGTTTCCCGCCCTAAATGCAGACAAGATTAGATAGGTTGCGGAAAGCAGCTTGGCGGCTTTGAGAAGCTGAAGTTTTGCGGCGTCTTCGATTTTCCAGAGTGCTTGATTCTTGTCGCTCCATTTTGGTTGGCCTTGGTGCATGAGCCTGAGAGTTCTCTCCAGTTCGTGGATCTTAAGCCTTTGAATAGATACCCAGATGCACTTACGGTTCAAACATCCAACTCCTCCACAAACCGCGCGTTTTCCTGAATATACTGAAAGCGCAGCTCGGGCTTTTTGCCCATCAGACGTTCGACCAGATCGCCGGTTTCGCCCGGTTCGTCTTCGTCGATGGTCACCCGGATTAGGGTGCGGGTTTTGGGGTTCATCGTGGTTTCTTTCAGGTCTTTGGCGTCCATTTCGCCAAGACCCTTGAACCGCTGCACGTCGATTTTGCCTTTGCCGCCCAGACCTTTGGACAGCGCGGCCTCTTTCTGCACGTCATCGGGCACATAGATGCGTTTCGCCCCCTGGGTCAGGCGATAAAGCGGCGGGCAGGCCAGATATAGGTGCCCCTGATCAATCAGCGGGCGCATCTGGGTGTAAAAGAACGTCATCAAAAGCGCCGCGATATGCGCGCCGTCCACATCCGCATCGGTCATGATGATGACCTTGTCATAGCGCAGATCGTCGATGTTGAATTTAGCGCCCAGCCCGACCCCCAGCGCCTCGCACAGATCGCGGATTTCGGCGTTGGAGCCCAGCTTGGACGATGCCGCGCCCAGCACGTTCAGGATTTTACCTTTAAGCGGCAGCAGCGCCTGAGTTTCGCGGTTGCGCGCGCCCTTGGCCGATCCCCCGGCCGAGTCGCCCTCGACGATGAAAATCTCGGTCCCTTCGCGGGATTTGGACGAACAATCCGTCAGCTTGCCGGGCAGGCGCAGCTTTTTGGTGGCGGATTTGCGGGCGGTTTCCTTTTCCTGCCTGCGGCGCAGGCGTTCCTCGGACCGCAGCACAAGGAAATCCAGGATCGCCCCGGCGGATTTGGTGTCCGAGGCGAGCCAGTTGTCGAAATGGTCGCGCACGGAATTTTCCACCAGCCGCTGTGCCTCGGTCGTGGCAAGGCGGTCCTTGGTCTGGCCGACAAATTCCGGTTCGCGGATAAAGCAGGAGACCAGCGCACAGCCCCCGGTCAGCAGGTCTTCGCGGGTGATCTGGCTGGCTTTGCGGTTGTTCACCAACTCGCCATAGGCGCGGATGCCCTTGAGGATCGCGGCCCAGAAGCCCGCCTCGTGGGTGCCGCCTTCGGGGGTGGGCACGGTGTTACAGAAGGACTGGATGAACCCGTCGCGCGAGGGGGTCCAGTTGATCGCCCATTCGACCTTGCCCGGCGTGTTGAACTTTTCCTTGAAATCCACCACGCCGTTGAACGGCTTTTCGGCATAAGTCGTTGAAGTGCCAAGTGTTTCGGTCAGATAATCCGACAGGCCACCGGGGAAATGAAAGGTCGCCTCGGTCGGGGTTTCCTTGTCATCAATGGCCGATTTCCAGCGGATTTCGACCCCTGCAAACAGGTAGGCCTTGGAGCGCACCATTTTCAGCAGCCGCGCGGGTTTGAACTTGTGCGAGCCAAAGATTTCCGCGTCGGGGTGGAAGGTCACGGTGGTGCCACGCCGGTTGGGCGCCGCGCCGATCTTTTCCAGCCCGGTCAGCGGCACGCCCTTGGAAAAGCGGATCTCGTGCAGTTCCTTGTTCTTGGCGACCTGCACCACCAGACTGTCGGTCAGCGCGTTCACCACGGTCGCGCCCACCCCATGCAGACCGCCCGAGGTCTCATAGGCGTCGCCGTTGAATTTCCCGCCTGCGTGCAGCTCGGTAAAGATCATCTCCAGCGCGGATTTGCTGGGGTCGTCGGGATGTGGATCAATCGGAATGCCGCGCCCGTTGTCGCGCACGGTCAGAGAGTAATCTTCGTGCAGTTCGACCTCGATCCGCGTGGCGTGACCGGCGACGGCCTCGTCCATGGAGTTGTCGAGAATCTCTGCCGCCATGTGGTGCAGCGCGCGCTCATCGGTGCCGCCAATATACATGCCGGGCCGCATCCGCACGGCCTCCATCCCCTTGAGAACCTTGATGGAAGAGGCGTCATAGTCAGAGGTGTCAGAGGCGTGCAAAAGGTCGTCGGCCATGGGCGTGCTCGGGTTCTTCTTGTCATTGGGTTGGGCACAGTATGGCACGGGGGGCAGGGTGGCGAAAGAGGCAGAGGGGAAGTGTCCACAGGGGATGTTGGGGTGATCGTGCGGAATGGGAACGCCGCGGGACGCAAAGCGTTCCGCCGCGCCGATCCGCCCCCACGGGGCGGCGCGTTTGCGCCTCCCCTCGGATCGGCGCTATTTACATTGAGTAACGTGGAACAATCGCCTTGGGCGTGGTTTATTCCATGCTGCGCAATTCTCGAACTTTACACGCCGTAGCTTCGTTATCCAGCGTCATCGAAGCAACCTCCTTCCACTCCCCCTCATCAAATTCCGGGAAATAGGCGTCGGCGTTTTCGACCACTGTGTCGACCTCGGTGATCAGCAGGCGGTGAGCTTTGGGCAGGAGTGCGCGGTAGATGCTTTCTCCGCCGATGCCGTAGATGCGGAAATAGCCCTGTGATTGCGCCAGTGCGATGGCCTCATCCACCGATCCGACGACATGCTCGGTCAGGCTTTTATCCCGCGACACAACAATATTCAGACGGTTTTTTAGTGGCTTGAAGGGTAGGCTTTCCCAGGTATTGCGCCCCATGATGATTGCCCCGCCCAGGGTTTCGCGTTTGAACAGGGCGAGGTCTTCGGGGATGTGCCAGGGGATGTCATTGTCTTTGCCAATGGCTCCGTTGCGGGCGCGGGCGGCGATGAGTGTGATCATGTCGGAACCTCAGACGGCAACCGGGGCTTTGATGCCCGGATGGGGGTCGTAATTGTGAAAGGCAAAGTCGCCATATTGGAAATCAAACAGCGAATTGACCTGCCGTTTTATTTCCAGTTGCGGCAGCGGGCGCGGGTTGCGGGTCAATTGCGTGGCGACCTGATCCATATGGTTGGAATAGATATGGGCATCGCCAATGGAATGCACAAAGTCGCCGGGTTCATATCCCGTCACATGGGCCAGCATATGCGCCAGCAGCGCGTAAGAGGCGATATTGAACGGCACGCCAAGGAACATATCGGCAGAGCGTTGATAGAGCTGCAAATGCAGTTTGCCGCCGATGATCCGTACTTGCCAAAGCGTGTGGCAGGGGGGCAAAGCCATGTCGGGCACATCCGCCGGGTTCCAGGCCGACACGATCATGCGGCGGCTGTCGGGGGTATTGCGGATCTGGTCTAGCAGGGTCTCGATCTGGTCGATCTGGCCCTGACGCGCGGGCCAATGGCGCCATTGATGGCCATAGACCGGTCCCAGATCTCCGTCCTCGTCGGCCCATTCATCCCAGATGCTGACGCCGTTTTCCTTGAGGTATTGGATATTGGTGTCACCCGACAGGAACCACAGCAGTTCGTGAATGATCGAGCGCAGGTGCAGTTTCTTGGTCGTGACCAGCGGAAAGCCATCCGCCAGCGGATAGCGGCATTGCAGGCCGAAATAGGACCGCGTGCCGGTCCCGGTGCGATCAGAGCTGTCCTGGCCATGGTCCAGAACGGTTTGCAGGGCGTCCAGATATTGCTGCATGGGGTCCTTTCCGCGCGGGATCTGCCACTAGATGAGTCGGTCCAGACTATATCTGGGGCTGCAACCCAGGGGAAAGCCCAGATCGGGTAGCGGCGGAATTGCCTCACATGGGGACTTTCTGCAGCATTTTCAGGGCGCAATCCGGGCGGGAATTGACAAGCGCCCCAGCCGCGCGGCAGGCTGGGTCCAAAATATAACGGGCAAGACCTGAGGCAGTCAGATGTATCGCAATCTTCTTGTGCTCGCTTTCGCGGGCGCAATCTCCGCATGTTCTTTGGATGGCTCTGCGCTCGATTCGGGCAATGATGAGGGCGTGGGTACGGGTGAGCAGCCATTGGTGGGTGAAGAGCAGCCAACCGATGTGCCCGACGAACCCAGCACTGGGGCGGCCAGTTCGGTTGATGTGTTTGGCGCGGATCTGAATGCGGATCTGCGGATGAACGAGGTCATTTATGACCCCGATACGGATGAGCTGCTGCTGAACAACATCCCCTTTGATGGTGATGATGGGGAATATGCGCGGGATGCGGCGGGGACGGCTGGTCTGGCCTCTGCCGGGTCTGGCTTTGGTGCCTATCGCAACACGTCGGGGCAGGCGGAATATTACGCTGTCTTCCGGCGGTCCGACAACGCCTATAGCCAGGTCGTGACCGCGGGTACGGATCGCTATATCACGTTCGGATTTGGCGGGGCTGCGGCGCTGCGTCTGGACGGCACTGGCGCGTTGCCCAATGCCAATCAATCCTATGTCTTTAACGGCGAATATGCTGGCGTTCGGACGATCCTTGACGAGGATAGCGGCACCAGTATCCAATATGTCGCCGGGACTGCGCAGATTGATGTGGATATCGAGGATTTCGATACGGTCGGGGCGGTCGAAGGCCTGATCGTGGATCGCCGTTTCTTTGATGCCAACGGGGTTCAGGTCGCAGGCTTGAATGATGTGGATTACATCGCGCTGCACACGGCCCAGATCAATTTCGATGACTGGACGATCAGCAGTTCGACGGCAACCGTGCGACCTCAGTTGGGGCAGCGGGAAATGAACGGCAGCTGGGAAGGTCTGTTCGCTGGCCCCAATGGCGAAGAGGTCGCCGGGATTATCGTGGTCGAAGGGGACGGGCCGGTGGGCATTGATCCCACGACGGGGGATTACATCGTGCGGGAAGTCCGCGAAACCGGCGGCTTTGTTGCGACACGGTAAGCGGTGATGTCGCTGTTTCGGTCTGTTTGCCATGCGCTGCGCGTTGGGCTGTTGGTCATGCTTGTCACTGCCTTGGCCTCTGTCGCGCAGGCCGAAACGCGGCTGAGCATGGACGCTGCGCGCAATCTGACCGCGCAGCTTTTGCAGCATAACCGCCCCCAAGAAGCCCTGACCCTGGCCGAGGGCATCCTGCAAGGCCGCCCGGATGATCCCGCTGCGTTGATCCTGAAAACCCGCGCTCTGCGCGACCTGGGGCGTATGGCAGAGGCGAATCAGGCAGCCAAACAGGCCCGCACCGCTGCCACTGCGGAAAAAGACCGGTTCTTTTCCGCGCTTGTCACAGCGCAGACCCGCGCCAGCGCCGGACAAAACGGGATTGCGCAATATTGGCTGCGCCATGCGGCTCAGATCGCGCCGGATGATCATCTGAAATCCCTCGCTCTGCGCGATTTCCGCCAGTTGCGCCGGGCAACCCCCTGGCGTCTGCATCTGAACCTGTCCGCTGCGCCGTCAAACAATGTCAATGGCGCGCCGCGCAGCAATGAGTTCACCTTTGGCGGGTTGCCTTTTGTGAACCCGTCTGCGGTGCCGCTATCGGGCACACGCGTGGCGGCAGAGGCCCGGTTTGTGTACCGCATTCCGGTCAGCGCACGCGCCCGTATCAGTCTGGGCCTGTCTGCTGGCCTTGAGCGCGTGCGTTTTGATTCCGGTGCGCAGGACAAAGTCCCGGATGTCAAAGAGCGGGATTTTGCCCAGGACAGGATCGGCCTGTCCTTTGGTCACGAATGGCTGGGGGCGGATCGGGGACAGTTGCTGCAGACCCGGCTGGGGCTGACCCGCCGCTGGTATGGCGGCGCGCTTTTGTCCGATACGACCCGCATTGATCTGACCTATCAGCACCGCATCGCAGAGGGCTGGATCGGCCGCCTGTCGCTGGGGCTGGAGGATGAAAACCGCCATGACCTCGCCCTGCGTGATCAGCAAACCGGATCGCTGGGCGCGCAACTGACCCGCAGGCTTAGCCATGGCAGCCTGTCCATGTCTCTGACCGGGGCGCGCACCGATTCGCAATCGCGGCTGGTCGCGCGTGATACCCTGCGCGCCGGGCTCAGCTATGGTCTGGCCAAGCCGATCCACGGCATGATGCCGCGCTTTGGCGCCTCCTGGGAGGCGGTCAATTATGACAGCGCGCCCTATGATGCCTGGACAGACCCGCGCAAAGACCGGCAATGGCGGCTGAGCGCCGATATTCTGCTGCCGGATCTGGACTATATGGGCTTTGCCCCGGAAATCGGCCTGTCCTGGCGCGACCGGCGCTCTAACTACAGCCTGTATGAAACACGCGGGACAGATTTGCGGCTGGGGCTGAAGTCGGTATTCTGATCCGCGAAACGCCCCGCCGCTGACGGGACAGGATCAGGAGGATACATGTCCATTCGCTATCTGCACACCATGGTCCGGGTCAAAGACCTGGAGGCCACGATGGCTTTCTTTGCCCTGCTGGGGCTGAAAGAAACCCGCCGATGGGACAATGAAAAGGGCCGCTTTACCCTGGTTTTCATGGCCCCCGAAGGGCAAGAGGACTGTCCGGTCGAACTGACCTATAACTGGGACGGTGACGATGGTCTGCCCAGCGACAGTCGCCATTTTGGCCATCTCGCGTATCGGGTCGATAACATCTATGACATCTGCCAGAAACTGATGGACAATGGTGTGGTGATCAACCGCCCACCGCGCGACGGCCACATGGCCTTTGTGCGCTCGCCCGACAATATCTCCATCGAACTGCTGCAGGAAGGCGACCACCTCGCCCCGGCGGAACCATGGGCCAGCATGGAAAACACAGGCCATTGGTAAAATACGGGCCATTGATAAGGCGATGCAGCCTTCTGGGCGCGGCGCTTCTGGCGCTGCTCCCGCTGCAGGTGCGGGCGGCGGACTGCCGCCTTGCGCTGCTCTTGGCGATGGATGTGTCCTCCAGCGTGGACGAGATCGAATACGAGCTCCAGCGCGATGGCACCGCCGATGCGCTGACCTCGCCCGATGTGATGGCGGCGATCCTGCAGGGCGGCGGCGCGGTCGCGCTGGGCGTCTATGAATGGAGCGGGCGTAACCAGAACAGCGTCGTGCTGGACTGGACCCTGCTGCAAAGCGCAGAGGACATCACCGAGGCAGCAGGCCAGATACGTCAGGCCAAACGCAGCTTTCGCCGCTTTCCCACGGCGCTGGGCTTTGCGCTGGGCTTTGGGGCCACCATGCTGGAACGCGCGCCCGCCTGTGACCGCAAAGTCATCGACGTGAGCGGCGACGGCATCACCAATGATGGGTTCTGGCCCGACCGCGCCTATGCGCATTTCCCATTCCAGAATGTTACGGTGAACGGGCTTGCCATTCTGGATGCAGACCCGGCGGTTCTGGATCACTACCAGTTTGACCTCAAACGCGGCCCCGGCGCCTTTGTCGAAACCGCCAAAGATTACAGCGACTTCGCCCGCGCCATGGAACTGAAACTGTTCCGCGAAATAGAAAGCCGGGTGGTCGGCGCGCGCTGAACGCGCCCAGTGCTTCTACTTGTGTTTCTTCTTGGCAAAAATACCTCCGGGGGAGCGCCGCAGGCGCGGGGGCAGCGCCCCCACATTCAGCCAGAGGTCAGTCGCTCGGCCTTTTTGCGCACCAGAATCGTGCGCAGATCATGCATCGCCAGCAGCAGGACATCAGTGATTTCCTCCAGTTCTTCGGGCGTGGCGCGGGACTGCACCCAGGTTGCTGTCAGGTTCAGATGATCCACCGTGCGCAGAATGTCATCCACATCGCGCCGCGTCAGCAGGGCCTTGCGGTCCTGCATCCAGCGCGTGATCGCTGCCTCATCCGCCGCCGACAGCTGGCGGTCGCCATGGGGTTTGTAATCCCCGCGGTTCAGGTTGATCACTGCGATCTGATCCATCTCGATCCGCCGGTGCCGGTTCTCGGCATCGACTCGAAACACAATCGCCCCGTTGTCACGGATGCGGAAATAATATTCGGGCAGATCGGTGGCCATCGCGGGCTCCTCAGCTCAGTCCGTCACAGAAGGTCTGGATCCGGCGGCAGGCCTCGGCCAGTGCCTCATCCGAGGCCGCATAGCTGACGCGGAAACAGGGCGACAGGCCAAAGGCCGCGCCAAACACCACCGCAACCCCCTGTTCTGCCAGAAGGGCTGTGCAGAACGCCTCGTCATTCTCGATCACTGCCCCGCCTGCGCTGGTCTTGCCGATGCAGTCGGAAATGTCGGGATAGACATAGAACGCGCCTTCGGGTGTCGGGCAGGTGATGCCTGCGCAGGCGTTCAACCCGGCCACAACCAGATCCCGGCGACGCAAAAACGCCGCGCCCCGCTCTGCCAGATAGTCCTGAGGCCCGTTCAGCGCCTCTACAGCGGCCCATTGGCTGATCGAGCTGGGGTTGGTGGTGGATTGCGACTGCAGCTTGCGCATGGCGGCGATCAGAGGTTCTGGCCCGCCAGCATAGCCAATGCGCCAGCCGGTCATGGCATAGGCCTTGGACACTCCGTTCACGGTCAGAGTGCGCTCATACAGCTTGGGTTCAACCTCGGCCGGGGTGCAAAAGGTGAACCCGTCATAGGCGAGGTGTTCATACATATCATCCGACATCACCCAGGCATGGGGATGACGCAGCAGCACATCGGTCAGTGCCTTCAGTTCATCACGGGAATAGCCCGCGCCGGTCGGGTTGCTGGGCGAATTAAAGATGAACCATTTGGTTTTCGGCGTGATCGCCGCCTCCAGCGCCTCGGGCGTGATCTTATAGCCCATCTGGCGTTCGCCGGTCACGATCACCGGCTCGCCGCCGCCCAGTCGCACGATGTCAGGATAGCTGACCCAATAGGGCGCGGGGATCACCACCTCGTCACCCGGATTCAGCGTCGCCAGCAGGGCGTTATACAGCACCTGCTTGCCGCCTGTGCTGACCGAGATCTGGCTGGGCTGATAGCTCAACCCGTTTTCGCGGGCGAATTTGTCACAGACCGCTTGCTTTAGCTCGGGGATGCCATCGGGGGCGGTGTATTTGGTCTTGCCCGCAGTGATCGCCGCAATCGCGGCTGTCTTGATGTTTTCGGGTGTGTCGAAATCGGGCTCCCCCGCAGACAGGGAAATCACGTCGCGCCCTTCGGTCGCCAGATCGCGGGCCAGCTGCGAAATTGCGACGGTTGGCGAGGGCTGGATACGCTCCAGCGTGTTCGAGAGGAAAGACATCAGAGTCACCGGTTTGAAAACATCCGCCGTCTGTCATAGTTTGCGCCGCAAGGGCGATCAAGCGGCCAGCCCCGGTGTTTGCACGTCCGTTTGCGCACCACGACCCGCACCGCCGCAGGAGAAACAATATGACCGAGCTTCAGGATCCGCACGAAACGCAGGACGAGGCCGATTGGTATGGCCCCGAGGCCGCAACCTTCGGCGATCGCCTGGTGGCCGCGCGCGAAGCGGCCGGAATGACACAGCAAACCCTGGCCAAACGCCTTGGGGTCAAACTCAAATCGCTTCAGGCCTGGGAACAAGACCTGTCCGAACCCCGCGCGAACAAGCTGATCAAGCTGGCGGGCCTGCTGAATGTCACAATGCCCTGGCTGATGCTGGGCGAAGGCGAGGGGCTGCATACCCCCGAAGAAGAAACCATTCCGCCGGACGGCCACGAAATCCTGACCGAAATCCGCGCGATGCGGGCGCAACTGCGCGAAGACAGTGAACGGCTGGGCCGTCTGGAAAAAAAGCTGCGGTTGCTGCTGCAGGAAGGGGTCTGACATGGCACATGCTGAAACCCGCGACACCCGCCTGCGTCGGTTAAAAATGCGCTCCATGCGCCGGGGCACCAAGGAAATGGACATCCTGCTGATCCGCTATAGCGGCGCCAGGCTGGATGGTCTGAGCGATGCGGAACTGGATGCCTACGAGTCGCTGCTGGATGAAAATGATCAGGATCTGTACCAGTGGCTGTCCGGGCAGAAACCCGCCCCTGAGGCACATCAGCCGATGATCGACGACATCGCCCGTACGGCTTTTGGTGCAGGCTAAAACCAGCCAGCCCAGCCCTGAAATGGCCGAAAATGCGGGTTTAAGGGGAATTTCCATCGCATTTTCGGCATTGTCTAGGTCATTTAACACTATCTTGGGGTTTTTCGCTGAATGCTCTCCGTCAGAAGAACAGGCGGAGACGGTAATGAGCATTCATTCCTCCATGAACAAACCCGGTGAACTCGGGTTCATGACAAGCTACCTTGATGCGCTGGGCCTCGTGGAACGGCTGCACCGGCTGCTGCTGGATGTGATCAAGGATGAATTCGAACGACTGGGCATCATTGATGTGAACGCGGTGCAGGCGCTCTTGCTGTTCAATATCGGTGATAACGAGGTCACGGCGGGCGAATTGAAATCGCGCGGCTACTATCAGGGGTCTAACGTCAGTTATAACCTGAAAAAGCTGGTCGAGATGGGGTATATGCACCATCAGCGTTGCGAAATCGACCGCCGTTCCGTGCGGGTCAGGCTGACCCAGCGCGGGCGCGAAATCCGGGACATTGTGTCGGAATTGTTTTCGCGCCATGCGGATGGCCTGCAGGGCAAAGCTGTGCTGAGCGTCGATGGAATCGATGAAATCACCACCGCGCTGCGTCGGGTTGAACGCTATTGGACTGACCAGATCCGATACATCTACTGATCCCGTTCCGGGGGAAGCGCGGTGCGTTTCTCCCCATGCCTTGGGCTGTGTGGTGGCGTATTGTCACTGCAACGGTCACCGGGTGGATGTGATGGCACGGCGGATACCCAAAAATGCACCGGCGGGACAGACATAGTTTCCCCTGTCCCAATCGCCCCCAAACGGCGCTTTAAAGCGCGGCAGGGGTGAGGCAAGGGCTAAGGATTGTAGCGAGTGATGCGCCTCGGGAAACCCCGAGGCGCACTTTTTCTATGCCTGATTTGTGTTTGGGTGCGGGGTCGCAAACGGCAGCCGCAGCAGTGCGGTCCGCCTGGCGCGCTGCGTATAAGGCCGTGATGCAGTGCAAACTGCGCAGAGCCGATTGAGAATACTCAGGAAAAAATTGACAGCAGCGCCGCGGCTGATAGCTTGGAAATAACGGTTTTTTGTCACGATGGGGGACATCATGCGTATTGTTGCGACATTGACTTTGGCGGGCGGGCTGACCCTTGCGGGCGGCGCGGCCTTCGCCTGGAGCGATATCTACACCGGGGACGCCACCAACGACCCCAATTCGAATTTCCTGATGCACGCCTATGATGCGCCCAACATGTGCCCCGAGGGGCTGCAGCCGGTCATGGCCGGTGGCGCGATCTGCTGTGGCGTACCGAATGCGGGTGCCTATATTGATCGACCCGGCAAAGCGCATCGGGCCCATCGCAGCCCTGCGGCCTATGCGCCGGTCGGTGAAAAAGGCGTTGTTTACCGCTGATCGACGCACACCCTTGGCAATTCCTGTCAGGCCGCGTATACGCGCGGCCTGATCTCCTATGAGGGCCATCCGATGCAGGGCACCGCGAATCTCAACATCATGATCAAAGCCGCGCGTAAGGCGGGTCGTTCTTTGGTCAAAGATTTCCGCGAGGTTGAAAACCTCCAGGCATCCCGCAAGGGCGCGGGGGATTTTGTCAGCCGTGCCGATCTGGCTGCCGAAGAGATCCTGCGCACCGAACTGATGGAGGCCCGCCCCAGCTATGGCTGGCTGGGCGGCGAAAGCGGCGAGATCGCAGGCGATGACCCGACCCGCCGCTGGATCGTTGACCCGCTCTGCGGCACGGTGAACTTCCTGCACGGTCTGCCGCATTTCGCTATTTCCATCGCGCTGGAGCACAAGGGCCAGATCGTATCTGCCGTTGTGTTCGATCCGGCCAAGGATGAAATGTTCTACTCTGAGCGCGGTCAGGGTGCCTGGCTGAATGACAGCAACCGCCTGCGTGTCTCTGCTCGGATTCGCATGGAAGAGGCGATTTTCGCCACGGGTGTTCCGCATTCGACCAAGCGTACCCTGCCTGCCATGGTGCGCGATCTGGCCAATCTGATGCCGCATTGCGCCGGCGCCCGCCAGTGGGGTGCGCCTGCGCTGGACCTGGCTTTTGTTGCTGCCGGTCGTTTCGATGGCTATTGGGAGCGCGAGCTGAACCTGACTGACATCGCCGCTGGTCTGCTGATCGCCCGCGAAGCCGGTGCCCTGATCGAAGGCATCCGTCCCGATCAGGATCCGTTTGAAACCGGCAGCGTGCTGTGCGCCAACAACAACCTGTTTGACGGGTTCGCACGTATCCTGCGCAAGCAGTAATACCTATTTATCAGAAGGATGGTTGACGCCATCCACCCAGGGCACCGGCTCCAGATCACTGGGTTCGGTGCCTTCAATTGTGTACATGTTGACGCCGTATTCATTTGGATTCGACCGGCGTTGGTGGAACATGTAAATCCCGCAGACCGAACAGAACCGGTGCCGCGCGGTGCCGGTGCCCCAGCGATATTCGGTCAGCACATCGCCCCCCTTTACCACCTCGATTCCGCCCAAAGGCGCAGACACCGCCGGAGCGCCCCGACGCCTGCAAAACGAACAATCGCAGCGCCGCGCCGTGGTCAGCCCATCGCTGAGGGTGACGCGCAATTCAACCGCGCCACAATGGCAGGTGGCTTTTACAGGTGTCTGGGTCATCGTCTGGGAACCTTTGGGATGTTGCTGCGGGTCAGGGTGTATGTGGCCTCGGGATGTGGCGGCTGGCCGCTTGTGTCACGCCAGAAGGCAGGGCCGCCCCGCCGCAGCCAGAGCGGCAGCGTCAGGATCAGTCCAATGACAAAGCCCCCGGCATGGGCCCAATAGGCAACGCCACCCTGATCGGGCGAGGTGCCAATGCCGCCAAATAGCTGCATTCCAAACCACAGGATCAGCAGGATCCAGGCGGGGATCGGGATGATGCGGATGATGATCACAAGGATCACCAGAATATCGACTTTGGCTTTGGGAAACAGCAGCAGATAGGCCGCCATGACGCCAGCAATGGCCCCCGACGCGCCAACGGTGGGGATCGGTGATCCGGGCCCTGACAGGTAATGCGCCAAACCCGCTGCTGCGCCGCAGAGCAGATAGAACAGGGCAAAGGGCAGGTGGCCCATTTCGTCTTCGATATTGTCGCCAAAGATGAACAGGAACAGCATGTTACCGCCCAGATGGGCCAGCCCGCCATGCAGAAAGATCGAGGTCAGGAACCCCGAATAGCCATAGCCGTCACTGACCAGCGCGGGGATCAGGGCGAACTCAATATAGTGGCTGCGCAGGGCGGCAGGGTCGGAATGCAGCGACCATGTGCCAAAGAAGATCGCAATATTCGCGACCAGCAGCAGATAGGTCACATAAGGCACACGGCCCGACGGGTTGTGATCACGGATCGGAAACATGGGCGCAGAGTGGCAGTTTGACCTCTGGGGTCAAGCCCCGGAAAGTCGGGTCTGCCAATCTGGTTTTGCACGTCATCCCCCGCTGGCCAACAAGGCGGCATTGCCCCCAGCGGCGGTGGTGTCGATACAGACATGGCGCTCGGCCAGAACATGGCCGCGATCGGGCAGGCCGGTGATCAGGGGCAGGATGGCACCGGGTCGCGCGGCGAGGGCTGAGCGCAGGGCGCGCCCCGTGGTCATATCGCCCCACCACAGCGCCCCGGCAAAGCCGGTCAGATCCGTCAGAGCATTGGGCTGAAGGCGACCGTTCACTGCGACCGCGATGCCGCCAAGGGCGCGCACCGCTTCGGCCTGTGCGCGGGCGGTATTTGCGCCCGGACCCATGCATAGCAGCGGCTGGCGCGGGCCTGTGCCATATTGGTTGGCCTCGCCGGTCGGACCGGGCAGGTCAGTGCGTGTTGCGGCGGTTTCGGTTTGTGCAGCGTCCAGCGCAGCTTGAATGCCGCTGGCAGGCGTGGCCCAGTCCGCGCCCTGCGCCCTCGCCGGATGCGCGCGGAAGCGATCCAGATAAAGCGGCCCCCCTGCCTTTGGTCCTGTGCCCGAAAGCCCCTCTCCGCCAAAGGGTTGGCTGCCGACAATCGCGCCGATCTGGTTGCGGTTCACATAGATATTGCCCGCATGGACCGCCTCGGTCACATGTTGCACGCGGTCATCAATCCGGGTCATCAGGCCAAAGGTCAGCCCATAGCCCGTGGCGTTGATATCCGCGATCACCTGATCCAGCTGGTCCGAACCAAAGCGCGCCACATGCAGCACCGGGCCAAAGATCTCGCGCTGCAGATCGCCAATGCCGCCGACACGGATCAGGGTCGGGGGCACGTAATGCCCGTGATCGGGCGCAGGATAGCTGCGCAGCAGCCGCCCGTCTTGTCGCGCGGTTTCGATATGGGCCTGAATGTCTGCGCGCGCCTCGGCGTCAATCACCGGACCCAGATCGCAGGTCACATCCCAGGGGTTGGTCATCACCAGCGCATCCATCGCGCCAGTCAGCATCTCAAGGAAGTCGTCGGCGATGTCTTCCTGCACATAAAGGCAGCGCAGGGCAGAGCATCGCTGGCCCGCAGATTGAAACGCGCTTTCGACGATGGCCTGCACGGCCTGTTCCGGCAGGGCCGTGCTGTCGACGATCATGGCGTTTAACCCGCCGGTTTCCGCGATCAGCGGTGCGCCCGGATCCAGATGTGCGGCCATGGCGCGGTGGATGATCTGCGCGGTCTCGGTCGAGCCGGTGAAGGCCACGCCATCCACCCGCGCATCCGAGGTCAGCGCCGCCCCCACATCGCCCGCGCCCGGCAACACTTGCAGTGCGGATTTCGGCACGCCTGCCGCGTGCAGCAATTGCGCCGCGCGGGTGCCGATCAGCGGGGTTTGTTCGGCCGGTTTGGCCAGCACGGCGTTCCCCGCCGCCAGCGTCGCCGCGATCTGGCCCGAGAAAATCGCCAGCGGAAAGTTCCAGGGCGAGATGCAGGTGAATACCCCGCGCGCGGGGGCGTCATTTGTGTTGGCACCGTAATAGCGCAGGAAATCCACCGCTTCTCGCAGCTCTGCCACGCAGTCGAGCAGGGTTTTGCCTGCCTCGCGATGCAACAGTGCGAAGAGCTCGCCAAAATGGGTTTCAAACAGGTCGGCGGCGCGGTTCAGCACGGCGCGGCGGTCCTCCGGTGTGGCCTCCCATGGCTGCGCGGCCCCGGCTGCGGCCTGGACCATTGCGGCGCTGGCCCAGGTCACGTGCCCCACCACATCACCGGGATCGGCGGGGTTGATGATAGCGGCTGTCTCACCCGCTGGGGTCTGATCGGCGGTCAGCGGAGCAACCTGCCAGGTCGCATTGCGGAATGCGTCGCGCGCGGCATCCATCCGGGCCAGATCCGGCCCGTCGCGCAGATCAAACCCTTTGGAATTTGCCCGCTCCGGCAAAAACAGATCCGGCCCTTTGGTGAGGCTGCTGTGCAGGATGGCCTCAAACGGGTCGGTAGCCACAGTTTCGGGCGCGACCTCTTCGTCAACAATCTGATTGACGAAAGAGCTGTTCGCGCCGTTTTCCAGCAGACGCCGCACCAGATAGGCCAGCAGATCCCGATGCGCCCCGACAGGCGCATAGATGCGGCAGCGCGTGCCTTCGCGTTCATGCACAAGGGCGTGCAGGGTTTCGCCCATGCCGTGCAGGCGCTGAAATTCAAATGCCGAGCGGTCATTGGCCATGTGCAGGATCGCCGCGACCGTATGGGCGTTATGGGTGGCAAATTGCGGATAGATGCGGTCGGTCATGCCCAGCAGGCGGCGCGCATTGGCGATATAGCTGACATCGGTGGCGGATTTGCTGGTGAAGACGGGAAACCCGTCAATGCCCATGACCTGCGCGCGCTTGATTTCCGTGTCCCAATAGGCGCCTTTGACCAGCCGCACCATGATCTTGCGATCCAACCGCTGTGCCAGCGTATACAACCAGTCAATCACATGCCCGGCGCGCTGGCCATAAGCCTGCACCACAACGCCAAACCCGTCCCAGCCGGCAAGGGAGGGCTCGGACAGGACCTCTTCGATCACATCCAGAGAGATCTCCAGCCGGCCGGCCTCTTCCGCGTCAATATTCAGGCCGATCCCTGCGCTGCGCGCCAATTGGCACAGGGTGCGCAGGCGTGGCATAACCTGTTCCATCACTGTGGCGCGTTGCAGCACGTCATAGCGCGGATGCAGCGCCGAAAGTTTCACAGAGATGCCGGGGTTCGCGCGGATGTCATCCCCCTTGGCACCGCGCGCAATCGCGGTGATGGCGCGGGAATAGGCGAGGTGATAGCGTTTGGCGTCCTCCTCGGTGCGTGCGGCCTCTCCCAGCATGTCGTAGGAATAGCTATAGCCCTTGGCCTCCTGCGCCTTGCCGCGTTTTATGGCAGCGGTGATGGTTTCGCCCAGAACAAACTGCGCGCCCATTTCCTTCATCGCGCGGCTGACGGCGCTGCGGATCACCGGTTCGCCCAGCCGTTTGATCGCGCCGCGCAGATGGCCCACGGGGCCGGGCGCATCATCATCCAGCACCTTGCCTGTCAGCATCAGCGCCCAGGTCGAGGCATTGACCAGCGGCGAGGTCGAATGCCCCATATGCCGCCCCCAATCCGACGGCGCGATCTTGTCCTCGATCAGCGCGTCGATCGTGTCGGTGTCGGGCACGCGCAGCAGGGCCTCGGCCAGACACATCAGGGCGACGCCTTCGTCGGTGGACAGGCCATATTCGGCCAGAAAGACCTCCATCAAACCGGGGGCAGAGCTGGCGCGAATATCGCGCACCAGATCCGCCGCGCGCGCGCTGATTGTGCTGCGGTCCTCTGGGCTAAGCGCGGCGACGCTGCGCAGACCGGCAAGGGTCGTGGCCTCATGCGCATAGGCACTGTGGTGGAGCGTATCGCGGGGGGACGTGCTGTGGGGCGTCATGGTGGACATGGTTTCGGGGCTCCGCACTCTGAGGGGGATAGTTTCCTTTTTTCCCATCCTAAGCGGTATCAAGCGGGAAAATTCATTGAACTGTGGAAATCAAAGGATCAATGGTTCGAATAATTTCCATCTGGAGGGAAAAATGGAAATCGAAGATCTGGATCGGTTTGATCGTGCGATTCTGACAGAGCTGGCCTCGGAAGGGCGCATTTCCATCACAGAGCTGGCCAAACGGATCGGCCTGTCGAAATCGCCTACCCAGGCCCGGCTGCGCCGGTTGGAAGAGGCTGGGGTGATCCGGGGCTATCGGGCAATCCTGGATCCGATCCGGTTGGGCATGGATCACGTGGCCTTTGTCGAGATCCGCATGAGCGACACGCGTGAAACCGCGCTTGAGGCCTTCAACAAGGCGGTCAGCCTGATCCCAGAGGTCGAGCAGGCGCATCTGATCGCCGGGAATTTTGACTATTTGCTGAAGGTCAGGACATCTGACATGCGGGCCTATCGCCGGGTTCTGGCGGAAAAGATTTCGACCCTGCCTGGGGTGTCTCTGACCTCGACCTATGTGGCGATGCAGGCGGTGAAAGAGGACGGGCTGGCCTGAGGCGCGGGGGTGAAGGGGGGCTGTGCTGCGCCTGGATCCGACCGTGGGCGGGGCGGTGATCTCGGTCATGTGACTTGACCCATCGGCAATTCGGCCCAGACTGATGCCTATGCGACATCTTGTTTTTTCTCTGACCCTGCCTTTTGCGTTTATGGCGCAGGGGGCGTTTGCGGATGGCTGCCCTGAGGTGCCGGATCATTCCTCTGCGTTGAACGGGCTGATCACGCAATTGCAGGGGGCCGAGACAGATCAGCAGGCGCGTGAGATTTCGAACCAGATGTGGGCGCTGTGGGCGGAGGCCCCGGATGAACCCAGTCAGGAAATCCTGAACGAAGGGATGCGCGCGCGCGAGGGCTATGATTTTCTGCGTGCGCTGGACCGGTTTGACGCCTTGGTCGGCTACTGTCCGCATTACGCCGAAGGCTATAACCAGCGCGCTTTTGTCAATTTCCTGCGACAGGATTTTGCTGCGGCCCTGCCTGATTTGGAGCGCGCGCTAGAGCTGAACCCGCGCCATATCGGGGCGCTATCGGGCCGGGCGCTTTCGCTTTTTGCCCTTGGGCGCGAAGCCGAGGCACAGGATGCCCTGCGCGCGGCACTGGCGCTGAACCCGTGGCTGCCGGAACGGCATATGCTGAGGCCCTCGGGTCAGGATCTATAGCGTCTTTACACTCCGTGCCACGCGGGTATTGTCGCCACGCTGGCGCCCGCGTGGTGGAATGGTAGACACAGGAGACTTAAAATCTCTAGGCCGAATAGGCCGTGCCGGTTCGAGTCCGGCCGCGGGTACCAGCGAATAGATGACGATCGGTCAACGGTTTACCTCTTTTTCTATCGGCCTCACCTTTGCGCCCATTCTGGGGCGCGTTACCGATGCGTTACCTGTTGTGTTACCGATGTGTTGAGGTGGCCCATTCTGACATGTTTCATTACGCAGACATTACGCATGTGGGTAAAAGCGCGACGATTGTCAGGCACGGGAAAACAGCCGGTGGGTTTGACGGGTGATCCCCGTGGCAGCCAGCGTTGTGTCGGGGGCGTATATAGGCTACCGTTCTGCTGTGAGGCGCTTTCGGAACATAGTTTTGGCATGGTTTGTTGTCTGTCTGACCGTCCTGACCGGGATGGGCGGCGCAGCACATGCGATGTTGGCGGGCTGTATTCCCGTTGCGTGCGAAACGCATCTGCACGCGCCCGAGCAGGCCTCTCATATGGACCATATGGGCGCGGCGCAGCATATAAAACCGCAGTACACAGAGCCGTCGAGTGACACAGAAAGCATCGCGCATGATGGCTGTAACCCACTGTTGTGCAATACGCTTGTGCTTTTGCCGCATCCGCTGTCCCCAAAGGGGGATCGGCCTGAAACGAGGGTGATCTGGCAGGTTCTGTCTTTGGTCGCTTTGGCTGGGCCAGACAGCCCGGACCGGCCGCCTAACCTATGATTCAGATCCCACCGGGTGTTCACAGGCGTGAACGCCCTGTCCCTGCCGCCAAACCCGTGCGGCTGGTTTCTGTTTCACTTCGTTAGGATCCCTCAATGACCCGAAAACATATCCTGATTGGCCTTGGCGCCGTGGCGGCCTGCACTGCTGCTTTTGTCTTTCTACGCCCTGCTCCCCATATCCCGACCCCTGCTGCAGCTGACGTGCCACAGCCTGACGCGCGCGCGCTGGTGGCCATTCAGGTGCCGCCAATTGACGGCCCTGCGGCTATCGGGCAGCAGATTTTTGAAACTGCCTGTGCCGTGTGTCATGGTCTGAATGCCGTGGGTGTTGACGGGGTGGGGCCTCCGCTGGTCCATGTGATTTACGAACCCAGCCACCACGGGGACGACTCCTTTCAGCGGGCTGTTGCATTGGGCGTCAGAAGCCACCACTGGAGGTTTGGGGATATGCCCCCGGTCGCCGGGCTGACCCGCGGGGATGTGTCTATGATCATCGCCTATATTCGGCATATTCAACGCGCCAATGGCATTCAGTAAGGAGCCCCCGCAAATGAAATATCTTGCCGCATGTGCAGTGATCGCGTCCCTGGCAACAGGGGCGTTTGCCCATTCCCGTGTGGACAGCACCACGCCTGAAAATGGCGCTGTGATGGCCCAGCCCCCCGAGGAAATCAGCCTCAGCTTTGCTGATGGTATCCGGCTGACGCGGGTGAGTGTGCACTATCAGGATCAATCGCCGGTGCGGTTGGATCTTGGGGCGCAGACCGGGTTCGACCGGGTGTTTATGCTGAAGCTTCCGGGGCAGGGGGCCGGGCTGTATCGTGTGGAATGGCGCGGGCTGGGGGTGGATGGGCACGCCATGCAGGGCGCGTTTTCCTTTACGGTCAAGTGACCATGCCTGAAATCTGGGGCAGTGCGGCGATCCTGGCAAAGCTGGTGCTGTATGTCGGGATCACCGGGGCCACCGGCCTTGTGATCACGCGGCTGGTTTTCGCGGATCTTGTGGCCCCGCTGGCGGTCAGGATGCGCTGGCAGGCGGGTTTGCTTGCCGTGGCCGCGCTTGTGGCGGCGGTCCTTGGGTTCATGTTGCGCGGAGCGGCGTTGACCGGGGATGCCGCAGGGATGACGGATCCTGAAATGCTGGGCCTTTTGTGGCAAACGCCGGTTGGGACGGCTTTGGCCTGTCGCGTGGCGGGGCTGGTGCTGATTCTGGTTGGGCTGTTGCTGCCCCGGTTCGGCGATCTTGTGGCGCTTGTCGGAGGGCTGGCCGCCCTGTGGTCTTTTGCGCAGATCGGTCATGTGCCGCAGCAAGAGATCACGGGGCTGCGGTTGCTTTTGGGGCTGCATCTGTTGGGGATCGCATTCTGGGTTGGGATCCTTGGCCCGTTGCGCGCGCTGTCTCTGCAGCCCGAACATCTGGATCGGGCGGCCCGTTTGGGGCATCGCTTTGGGCAGGTCGCGTTGGGTGTTGTGCCGATGCTGATCTTGGCGGGGCTGGTGCTGGCGCGGATCCTGTTGGGAGATCTGGCGGCTGTGGTCACGACCGGCTATGGCCAGACCCTGCTGATCAAACTGGGGCTTGTGGGCGGTGTCCTGACCTTGGCTGCGGCCAACAAGACCCGCTTTGTGCCAGCAATGCGGGCCGGGGATGCGCAGGCCGCGCAGCATCTGGCGCGGGTGATTGCGTTGGAAATAGGCGGTGTTCTGGCGGTGTTTGCAGCCACCGCGACATTGACCAGCGTGCTGACCCTGCCGGGCTGAGCGGTTTGGTGAAAATCCCCCTTTGAAACCCGCTGCAGATGCGGCACATCTGAGAGATCGGGCGAGGTAGCATCATGGACACAGGCGTGATTGGCGTGGATGCCGGGGGCACCACCTGCAGGGCGGCGCTGTTGTGGCAGGGGCGTTGCGTGACGTTCACCGGCCCTGGCTGCAATGCCAGCAGCGATTTCGAAGGCGCGCGCACTGCGATCCTGTCGGTGTTGCAGGGGCTTGCCGCGCAGGCGGGTCTGCGGTTGGACGATCTGGCAGGCTGGCCTGCCTATCTGGGCGTGGCCGGGGTGATTTCCAGCGAAATAGGCGCGGCGCTGGCCCAGGCGCTGCCGCTGCGCCATGCGCGCATCGAAGAGGACCGCCGCGCCGCGCTGGTCGGTGCGCTGGGCGCGCGCGATGGTGGGTTTGCGGCGCTGGGGACTGGATCTTTTCTGGGGGTTCAGATGTCGGGCACCGCGCGGTTTCAGGGCGGGTATGGGTTGGCTCTGGGCGACGAGGCGTCGGGCGCGTGGCTGGGGCGCGAGGCGCTGTCTGCAACGCTGCGCGTGGACGAGGGCTGGGGATCTCAGACCGCTTTGACCCATGCCTTGCGCGACGGGTTTGCGTCTGTGGCTGACCTCCTCACCTGGGCCAGCACCGCCGCCCCCCGCGACTTTGCCGGATTGGCGCCGCAGGTGGTTGCCGCGGCTGAACAGGGGGATGCCGTGGCCGAGACCTTATTGGCGCGTGGGGCCGCATATGTCGCCAGCGGGCTAACGGCGCTTGGGTGGCAAGAGGGGCAGGCGCTGTGCCTGATCGGCGGGATCGGCCCGGCCTATCGGTCTTATTTGCCAGCAGAGATGCAACGCAGCCTGCGCGCAGCTCAGGCAACCGCGCTGGAGGGTGCTTTGCAATTGGCACAGGAACAGAGATGACAACGCTTTTCACCGGCGCACAGGTTTTTGACGGATCGCAGTGGCTGGACCGGCTGCAGATCGCAGGGCCAAAGGTCACGATGCCCGGCCCAGAGGCCCCTGTGTCGCAAAACGTGGCGCTGCCGGGGGGCTGGCTGCTGCCGGGATTTGTCGATCTGCAGGTGAATGGCGGAGATGGGGTGCTGTTCAATCACGCGCCCACGGTTCAGACCCTGACCCGCATGGCGCAGGCCCATCTGGGGTTGGGTGTGACGCGCCTGCTGCCCACCCTGATCACGGATACGCCCGATGTGACCCGCGCCGCGATTGACGCGGTGGCCGCTGCCTGTCGGGACGGTGTGCCGGGCATCGCTGGTTTGCATCTGGAAGGTCCGCATCTGGCGCAGCCCAAGGCAGGGGCGCATGACCCGACCTTGATTCGCCCCATGGCTCAGGCGGATCTGGATCTGCTGCGCGAGGCCGTAACGCGCCTGCCCGCGCTGATGGTCACAGTGGCCCCTGAAACTGTGACCCCGGCGCAGATTGCGCAGCTGGTGCAGGCCGGGATTGTGGTGTCTTTGGGCCATAGTGCCTGCAGCTATGAACAGGCAGTGGCGGCGGCGCAGGCCGGGGCGCGCTGCGTCACCCATCTGTTCAACGCCATGAGCCCTCTGGGTTCGCGCAGCCCTGGTCTGGTGGGCGCGGCTCTGAACAGCGGGGCGCTTAACGCCGGGCTGATCGCGGATTTCATCCATGTCCATCCTGAAACCATCCGTGCGGCTTTGGCCGCGAAACAGGGGCCGGGGCAGCTGTTTCTGGTCAGCGACGCTATGGCCGTTGCGGGCAGCCCTGCGCAGAGCTTTACCCTGAATGGCCGCTGTGTGAGCCGGCGCGATGGGCACCTGACCCTGCCCGATGGTACGCTGGCCGGTGCTGATCTGGACCTGACCACGGCGCTGCGCAATCTGGTGCACGGGCTGGGCCTGCCGATGGCGCAGCTCGCCCCGATGCTGGGGGCGGTTCCGGCTGATCTGATGGGGCTGCGCGCAGGCTATCTGCGCCCCGGCGACCCGGCGGATATGGTCTGGCTGGATGACAGCCTGACCCTGCGCCGGGTCTGGCAGGGGGGCGTGGAAATGCCTGTACCCGGATTTGGCCGACAGGGCTAACGGCGGGCGTCAACTGCTGTGATGGCGGCGGCCACGGCTTCGGCGATGTCCAGCGTGCTGGTGTCGATGATCACCGCATCTTTGGCCGGTTTCAGAGGCGCATCGGCGCGGTTCATGTCGCGTTCGTCGCGGGCGCGCACATCGGCCAGCACTTCGTCCAGATTGGAGGCCAGCCCCTGCGGTGCCAGTTCAGCAAAGCGGCGCTGGGCGCGGATTTCGGCGCTGGCGGTGACGAACAGCTTGGCTTCGGCCTCGGGGCAGATCACCGTGCCAATGTCGCGCCCATCCAGCACGGCCCCATCCGCCCGCCTTGCAAAGGCGCGCTGGAAATCCAGCAGGGCGGCGCGCACCTCGCTGATCACCGCAACCTTGGATGCCGCCTGCGCGACCTCGGGCGTGCGCAGATCGTCGCGCTCCAGATCCTCTTGGGTCAGGCTTTGCGCCGCATCAATCGGGGCATCCCCTGCCAGCATACGCCGCCCCACCGCGCGATACAGCAGCCCGGTATCCAGATGGGCAAAGCCGAAATGGGCGGCCACGGCCTTGGAAATCGTGCCTTTTCCGGCAGCGGCAGGGCCATCAATAGCAATGGTGAACGGCATCGGAACCTCCGGTATCAGCGGCGCGGGGCGCGCAGCAGGGGCAAGGTTGACAGGATCAGGATCAGCGCCGCCAGCGGCAGCTTGACCTTGGTGAAAAACGCGGCGGGGGCGAGGGCAGCATCCGTTGCATTGATCAGTTCAGGCGCAGCGCCAAACCAGCCAACCGCCTGCAGCAAAAGGGTGTTTTCTGCCAGATCTAGCGCCGCATATCCCAGCGCAAGCGCCCAGCCACGCCACCCGGCCAGCGACATCACGGTCCAGGCGCCAAACGCCAGAATAAACCCGCTGTCCAACAGGCCGACCACGGCCCCATAGACCAGATCGGGCCGCCCGCCAAACGGCGCGCTGCGCAGGGCCAAAGCCAGCTCGCCCAGCTGCGCCCGGTCATATCCGGCCCAGCTGGCCTGCGGCAGAAAGCGGTCCGCCGTCAGCGGCGCAACGCAGGTCTGCAACGCCAGCGCCATCATCAGAAACAGCGCCAGCGCCACCAGGCCAGAGACCGTCCGGGCGCTCATGCGCGGGTGATCTTGGCGCCCAGATCGCCCATCAGCGTTTCAAAAATCGGGAAAGAGGTCGCGATCGGCTGGCCGTCATCCACGCGCATCGGGTTTTCCGTCGCCATCCCCATCACAAGGAAGGACATGGCAATGCGGTGATCCAGATGGCTTTGCACCGTGACGCCGCCCGGCACATCGCCAAATCCACGACCATGCACAGTCCACCAATCTTCGCCCTCATCGACGGTGATGCCAGCCGCGCGCAGACCTACGGCCATGGCATCAATCCGGTCGCTTTCCTTGACGCGCAATTCCTTGACGCCGGGCATATGGGTCTTGCCACTGGCAAAAGCCGCCACGGCGGACAGCACCGGATATTCGTCGATCATGCTGGCCGCGCGCTCTGCCGGGACTTCGATCCCTTTCATATCGGGCGAGAAGCGCGCGCGCAGATCGGCAACCGGTTCGCCGCCCTCTTCGCGCATGTTCTCAAAAGTCAGATCCGCGCCCATATCCTGCAGGGTAAAGAACAGCCCCGCGCGGGTCGGGTTCAGCCCGATATTGGGCACCAGCACATCCGATCCTTCGGTGATCAGCGCCGCACAAACCGGGAAGGCCGCCGAAGACGGATCACGCGGGACGATGATATCCTGCGGTGTGAATTCCGGGCGGCCCTGCAGGGTAATGACCCGACCTTCGTCGCTGTTTTCGCTGGTGATGGTCGCGCCAAACCCGGCCAGCATCCGCTCGGAATGATCGCGGGTGGCCTCGCGCTCGATCACCACGGTTTCGCCGGGCGTGTTCAAACCGGCCAGCAGCACCGCCGATTTCACCTGCGCCGACGGCACCGGCGTCGCGTAGCGCACAGGCAAAGGATCTGCCGCGCCGACAATCGTCATCGGCAACCGCCCGCCCGCGCGCCCATAGGATTTCGCGCCAAACAGCGCCAGCGGATCCGTGACCCGCGCCATCGGGCGGCCGTTCAGGCTGGCATCGCCAGTAAAGGTCGCGGTGATCGGGCAGGTCGCCATGGCCCCCATGATCAACCGCACCCCGGTGCCGGAATTGCCGCAATCAATCACGTTTTCCGGCTCGGCAAAGCCGCCAACCCCGACGCCGTGAATGTGCCAGGTGCCGTCTTTCTTTTCGATCTCTGCACCAAAGGCCTGCATCGCCTTGGCCGTGTCCAGCACATCCTGCCCTTCCAACAGCCCGGTCACGCGGGTTTCCCCAACCGTCATCGCCCCCAAAATCAACGAGCGATGCGAAATGGATTTGTCGCCGGGCACATGGGCCTCGCCGCTCAGCGGGCCGCATTTGTGCGATGTCATCGGGATGGGTGTGCCGTGTGCGGACATGAAGCCTCCAATTCGCTGTCAACAGCCTGATAAACCGCCGAACCGTTAGCGTCCAGACAGCGGGCTTCTTCTCTTTGAAAATACTCCGGGGGAGCCCCGAAAGGGGCGGGGGCAGCGCCCCCAGCGCGCTATCCCAACCGGCGGAAGGTTAGATAGTGGGGCACGCGCCCTTCGCGCAGTGCCTTTTGCTCATACCGAGTCGAAATCCAGTCGCCCCAGGGATCACGCCAGTCGCCCGGCCCCTCGGCCAGCCATTCAAACCCCGCGCCGGGCACTTCCTCCAGCGTCTGGCGCACGTAATCGGGAATGTCGGTGGCGACACGGAATTCCGCCCCCGGTTTCAGGGCACGGGCCAGCGGGCGCAGGTGATCCTGGGTCACAAAGCGGCGCTTGTGGTGGCGCTTTTTCGGCCAGGGATCGGGGTATAGCAGAAACGCCTTGTCCAGCGAGGCCTCGGGCAGCACGTCAAACAGGTTGCGCGCATCGCCGGGGTGGATGCGAATATTTTCCACACCTGCCTGCCGGATCTTGCCAAGCGCCATGGCGACACCGTTCATAAACGGTTCGCAGCCAATGATGCCGACATCCGGATAGGTCGCGGCCTGATGCACCATGTGCTCGCCCCCGCCAAAGCCGACCTCCAGCCAGACCGGTTTGCCGCCAAACAGCGCCTGCAGATCCAGCGGTGCGCGATCGGGATTGGCTTCCCAGTCCACGGCTCCGGGGGACAGCGCGGCCAGATCTTCTTCAAGATAGGTCTGCTGCGCCGATTTCAGCGTTTTGCCATGGACGCGGCCATAGAAATTGCGCCAGGGCGCGTCGGGATGCTTGTTCGAGGTGGTCATGGCCGGGCCACATAGCCGGAAGTGCCGCGCCTGTCCATCTTTGATCCGCCGCTTGCGCTGTGGCGGGGGCAAAGAAAAACGCCCCAACCAAAGGCGGGGCGTTTCCTGTGTCTGCTGATCCCGGTCAGACCGCTTTTTTCAGCGCCTCGACCAGATCGGTGCGTTCCCAGCTGAACCCGCCATCGGCCTCGGGGGCGCGGCCGAAATGGCCATAGGCGGCAGTGCGGGCATAGATCGGTTTGTTCAGCCCCAGATGGGTGCGGATGCCGCGCGGGGTCAGGTCCATGACCTGCGGAATCGCGGCTTCGATTGCGGCGGGGGCAACGTCGCCGGTGCCATGGGTGTCGACATAGATCGACAGCGGTTTGGCCACACCAATCGCATAGCTCAGCTGCACGGTGCAGCGATCCGCCATGCCCGAGGCCACGACGTTTTTCGCCAGATAGCGCGAGGCATAGGCGGCCGAGCGGTCCACCTTGGTCGGATCCTTGCCGGAAAACGCACCGCCGCCATGGGGTGCAGCACCGCCATAGGTGTCGACGATGATCTTGCGCCCGGTCAGGCCAGCATCACCATCTGGACCACCAATGACAAAAGTGCCGGTCGGGTTGACCCACCATTCGGTGTCGGCGGAAATCCAGCCGTCGGGCAGAACATCGCGGATATAAGGCTCGACGATGGCACGGATGTCATCGCTGCTTTGCGCCTCGGATTCATGCTGGGTCGACAGCACGATCGAGGTCACGCCCACGGGTTTGCCATCCTCATAGCGTACCGAGATCTGCGATTTGGCATCCGGGCGCAGCAGGGGCTCGGCCCCGGATTTGCGCACCTCTGCCAGACGGCGGAGAATCGCATGGGAGTATTGAATCGGGGCGGGCATCAGTTCGGGCGTTTCATTGGTGGCATAGCCAAACATGATGCCCTGATCGCCTGCGCCCTCATCGCCGCGCTCGCCGGTCACGCCCTGCGCGATATGCGCGGATTGTTCGTGCAGCAGGTTGGTGATCTGGCAGGTCGCGTGGTGGAATTTCTCCTGCTCATAGCCAATGTCCTTGATGCAGGCCCGCGCGATATCGGGGATTTTCTGCATAAATTCAGACAGTTTGGCCTGATCGGTCAGGCCGACCTCGCCGCCGACAACCACATGGTTGGTCGTGGCAAAGGTTTCGCAGGCCACACGGGCCAGCGGGTCTTCGGCCAGGAACGCATCCAGGATCGCGTCGGAAATCCGGTCGCAAACCTTGTCGGGATGGCCTTCCGAAACGGACTCGGAGGTAAAGATGTAGTTCTTGCGGGACATGGGAAGTGCTCCATTAAGATCCACACCGCCACGCCAGGAAGCCGTTGTGACGGTGGTTTGATCGCTTGGCGTTACGCCCGCGCGCGGGCAGGGTCAATCGGAAATCTGGCGTTCGGCCCGAATAAGGCCAATGGCGAGAAGCATAAGAAGTAACAGAGCAGGTAGATCGCCGGTGCGTGAATAAAAGGTTACGCGCGCGGGCGCAGGCAGCGCCGCATCCAGAAAACCCGCAACACCCAGCGGCAGATGGGCGGTGATGCGTCCGGCGCCGTCGATCACCGCGGACACGCCGGTATTGGCGACGCGCACCATGGGCAGCCCCTGTTCGATGGCGCGCATTCTGGCCTGTGCCAGATGCTGATAGGGGCCGGACCATTCGCCAAACCACGCATCATTGGTGATTTGCAGCAGCAGGTCGGGGCGGGCCGGGGCGCGGTGCACATCCTGCGGAAAGACTGCTTCGTAACAGATCAGTGGCAGGGCTTTGCCCAGTGGTCCCAGATCCAGCAGGGCTGGGCCGGGGCCTGCGCTGTACCCGCCATCGGCGCGCGCGGCGAGCCCGGCAATATTCCAGCGTTTGAACAGCGCGGCGGCGGGCATGTATTCGCCAAACGGCACAAGGTGATGTTTGTCATAGGTCTGGCTGACCGCGCCCAGCGGGTCCAGATAGGCCAGCGTGTTGAAATATCCCTGACCGGGGTCATAGCGTTGAATTCCCAATGCGACTGGGATGCCCTTTGCCGCGTCAGAGATCGCGGCCAGAGTCGGCCCCGCGTTGTCCAGTAGTACCGGCACCGATGTCTCGGGCCAGAGGATCAGGGACGGGCGTGGTTGGCCAGGCGCAGCGCGGGCAGCGGTGAAGTTCACTTGCCGCTCAAAGAAAATGGGGACCATGTCAGGATCCCATTTCTCATGCTGGGCGGCGTTGGGCTGGATCAGGCGGATCACCGGGCGGTCGTTCAGATCCTGCTCGGGCGGGGTCAGCCACAGGCCGCCGAGAAACAGAACCGCGCCCAACCCATAGGCGATAAAGCCCCCCTCAGATTGCACGGGTTTGATGGACAGAAGATCCCGCCACCGCAGATCCCGCAGCGCGCCAGCCGCACCCGCGCACAGGGCCAGCGTGGCCAATGTCATTCCATGCGGTCCGATGAACGACGCCCATTGGATCGCTGAGGTTGGCAGCAACAGATACCCCACCAACCCCCACGGAAACCCCGTTAGCACATAGGCGCGGGCCAGTTCGGCTGCGGCCCAGCACAGGACCAGCGCGGCCAATGGCCAGCGCCGCGCATGGGACGCGCCCCAAAAGGCCAGCGCCCAGAACAGGGACAATCCGCCCGCCAATCCCAACAATCCAAACGGAGCCATCCAGCCTGTCGTCGCCATATCCACAAGGAATGGTTCGACAATCCAGCCCATGGACAGGCCGAAATAGCCAAGCCCGACAAACCATCCGGTGCCCACGGCCAGTATCCCGCCAGGGGCGCGCAGGAACAGCCAGAACGCCCCAACCAGACCCAACAATGCGACGGGCCAGATTTCGAACGGAGCGGTGCCCAGCCCCATGGCCAGCCCCGACACCAGAGCGAGGGGCAAGCGCAAACCGCGATGCAGCGGGGTGGGGCGGAGATCACCAGGCGCAGCGCGGCCCGGTTCAGCCATAGCTGGCGTCACCTGTTTCGGGCATTGCCGCCGACGCACCGCCATTGGCGGGGGTCAGACGCACGCGCAGGCGCTTGATCCGGCGGGGATCGGCATCGACCACCTCGAACTCGGGCCCGGCGGGGTGGCGCACGATCTCTCCGCGCGCGGGCACGCGGCCCGCCAGCATAAAGACCAGACCGCCCAGCGTGTCGATTTCCTCTGGGTCGATTTCCTCGTGATCGGTCAGGTGAAAGCCCAGCTCGGCCTCGAATTCAATCAGCGGTGTTTTGGCCTGCGCCAGATAACAATCCTCGCCCTCGCGCAGCCATAGCTGGGCTTCGTCAGTGTCGTGCTCGTCCTCGATTTCACCGATGACCTGCTCGATCAGATCCTCGATCGTGACCAGCCCGTCCACGCCGCCATATTCGTCGATCACCAGCGCCATATGCCGCCGCTCGGTCTGCATTTTGGTCAGCAGCACGCCGATGGTCATCGAAGGCGGCACATAGACCAGCGGGCGCAGCATGGCGCGCAGGTCAAAATCCTGCCCATTGCCGCCCATGGCGTAGCGCAGTGCAAAATCCTTGAGGTGCGCCATGCCGACCGGGGTGTCCAGCGTGCCGTCATAGACCGGCAGGCGGGTCAGGCCGGTGTCACGAAAGACCTGCACCAGTTCGTCGCGCGTGGTGGTGATGGGCACTGCTGTGATGTCAGCCTTGGGGACGGCCACGTCTTCGACCCGCATCCGGCGCAGGTTGATCATGCCGTGGCTGGGGGGCGTGGGCGCGCGTGGTTCTGACCCGCCTTGCGGGGCGGTTGTGCTGTCCTGTTTGTCGGAGCGGCCAAACAGCCGCCGCAGAAAGCCTGCGGAGGGATCTCCGTTCATGTCTCTCGTCTTTTGCGCGCCCTGCGCTGCGTTAGACGAGCCGTCGTTATCGCCCATTAATCCTGTTCCAGTCAGAGGCCCTGTGGCCCATCAATATCCCTATATGGGTCTGCGATACCCAGTTTGCCAAGTATGGAAACTTCAAGCCCTTCCATCAGCGTGGCATCCGCGTCACGGATATGGTCATAGCCCAAAAGGTGAAGGATGCCGTGAACCAGCAGATGGGTCACGTGATCGGTCATGGTTTTGCCCTGGTCCTGTGCCTCACGGGCGCAGGTTTCATAGGCGATGGCGATGTCGCCAAGTTCTTCGTCCTGGGGCGCGAAAGGCGCGCCGCCGGGCTCCGGGGCACCGCGTTCCTCAGACGGCCAGGACAGCACGTTGGTTGCGCTGGGTTTGTCGCGAAAATCGCCGTTCAGCGCGGCGATGCGGGTGTCATCACAGGCGAGGATCGCGATTTCATAGCTGTCCGCCATGTCCAGATGGGCCAGCGTGGCCTGCGCGGCTTTTTCGGCCAGGGCGGGCAGATCCGCCTGTTCCCAGCGGTCGTCTTCGATGATCGTATCAGTCAGCATGGCCAAGCCGGGGGCGTTGCCCCCGGACCCCCAGGAGTATTTTCAAAGCAAAGAAGCCTAAGGCGTTTCCGCGTCTTTCTCATAGGCTTCGATGATGGCGGCCACAAGCGGATGGCGCACCACGTCTTTGCCAGTGAAATAGTTGAACGAGATGTTGGGGATGCTGGTCAGCAGGCGTTCCGCATCGGCCAGGCCCGAGGCCACGCCGCGCGGCAGGTCGATCTGGGTCCGATCGCCCGTGATCACCATGCGCGATCCTTCGCCAAGTCGGGTCAGGAACATTTTCATCTGCATCGAGGTGGCGTTCTGCGCCTCGTCCAGCACAACAAAGGCATTGGCCAGCGTGCGCCCACGCATGAAGGCCAGCGGCGCGATTTCGACGGTCTTTTCCTCGATCATCTTGCCCAGCTGTTTGCCGGGTAGGAAATCATTCAGCGCGTCGTAGAGCGGCTGCATGTAGGGGTCGACCTTTTCCTTCATGTCGCCGGGCAGGTAGCCCAGCTTTTCGCCCGCTTCGACCGCGGGGCGGGACAGGATGATCTTGTCGACCTCGCCATTGATCAGCATGTTCACGCCCACGGCGACGGCCAGATAGGTTTTGCCGGTGCCTGCCGGGCCGATGCCAAAGGCCAGTTCATTGGCAAAGAGCGACTGAACATAGGCTTTTTGCGCGTCGGTGCGCGGTTCGATCAGCTTTTTGCGGGTTTTGATTTCGACCTTGCCGCCAGAGAACATCTCCATCTGCGATTCGGGGCCTGTGTCCTCGCCCATGCGGAACTGGCGGTCGATTTCACCGCTGCTGACATCGCGCCCCTGTTCCAGCCGTTCATAGAGCGCGCGCAGCACTTCGGTCGCGTCTGCCTGGGATTCGGGATCGCCGTGAATCGCCAGCTGGTTTCCGCGGCGCAGGATCTGCACCCCGGTGCGGGCTTCGATGTCTGTCAGGTTGCGATCATATTCTCCGCACAGATCAATCAGCAGACGATTGTCGGGGAATTCTAGGATGGCTTCGTGCTGGGTGCCCGTATTCACGCATCTCTCCGGCGCATAAGTTATAGCCTATCGTGCCAAGCGGCGGCGTCCTGTGCAAGCGGTGCGGCGCGATTGTCATCGGGTTGAAACGAAAAAGGCCGCGCGAAACCCGCGCGGCCCGGTTTTTGGTCTGATCGACAGATCAGAGCGGGTCGCCGATGATCGAGGTCGAGCCGCCTTTGAAATCGCCGGTGGCGACGGTGGGTGGGGCTGCGCCGGAACAGACCGGTTTGCCATATTTGTCGAGACGGGCGGACAGATAGCCCTCGACCCCGTCGTCGATGATCCAGTGATCGCAGCCATTCGGGTCGATCCAGATGCCGGCCTTCAGCTGGCTCAGGTCTTTGCTGTCGATGCCGCGGTCGATGCTTTTGTCGGGGCCATAGGCGCCGACGCCGTCGCCCAGTTCACAGCCCGCCACAAGGGTTGCGGCGCCAATCAGAAAGGCCAGTTTGGTCAGTGTCATAGTCTTGGCCCCCAATCAGCGGATGCAGATGATTTCGACACGGCGGTTTTTGGCCATGCCTGTGGTGGTGCCATTGCTGGCCACCGGCATACGTTCGCCATAGCCGCGAATGTCGGAAATGCGTGCGCCAACCGAACGACCCACCTTGGCCACGGACAAGGCGCGGTTATAGCTGAGCTTCATGTTATAGGCGTCGCTGGCGCGGCTGTCGGTGTGACCGGCGATCACAAAGGCCGTGGCCGATGCGCCCTGAAAGAACTCGGCCAGGCGGGCCTGACCGGATTTGGAAATCCGGTAGCTGTCCGTGGCAAAGAACTGGTCGGAATTCATCACGCCGCAGACATTGCCCCGGCGGCAGACCGGGATGCCCTTGCGGTTGACATGGGGGCTCATATAGCCCTCGACCCCGTCATCCATGACCCAGTGTTCACAGCCATCGGGATCAACCCAGATGCCCGGAATATACTGTTCGCCCTGAATGGTGCGGGTGTTTTGTGTGGAAATGAACGGTGCGTTTTGCCCGGTGCCGTCGGCCATCACCGGCGCGGTGGCCGAGATACCCGTGACGGCGGCCAGCGCAAGCGCGCCGAGGGCCTTGGAAATGCGATTTGCCACAGCCTCTGTCCCTTGGTTGGTTGTTTCCCCCAAGCGCGCCAGAACCGATTTGGCAGCGGAGACGCGCAAACTTACTATAATCAACAGATTAGCAAACAATTCCCGCGTGTGAAGCGAAAAGCAGAGCACATTGGGTCGGATCGGGAAACATTTCACGCAGGATTGGTGCGAGATTGCGAACAATCCCGCGCGCGGTCACAGAATGGGCGGTCTGGGCTGTGGCGGGTCAGGCGATCAGCTCGCCTTTCAGCGAGTTGGGGCCCGAAGAGACGATTCGCACTTTGGCGATGTCGCCGCGCGACAGGGTCGGTGCGGCCACATGCACCGCGTGTAGATATTCGGATTTGCCGACCATCTGGCCTTCGAGGCGGCCGGGTTTTTCGAACAGCACATGGACATCGCGGCCCACCATCGCATCCTGCAATTCGCGCTGCTGGCGGGTCAGCAGGGCCTGAAGGCGGTGCAGGCGGTCATCCTTTTCGGCCTCGTCGACCTGCGGGCGTTCAGCCGCCGGGGTGCCGGGGCGCTCGGAATATTTGAAACTGAAGGCGCTGCCATATTTGACCGCTTCGATCAGGGCCATGGTGTCCTGGAAATCTGCTTCGGTTTCTTCGGGGAAGCCGACGATAAAATCGCCTGACAGGTGCAGGTCGGGGCGGGCATCGCGCAGGCGCTCGATCAAGCGCAGATATTGTTCGGCGGTGTGGCTGCGGTTCATCCGTTTCAGGATTTTGTCGCTGCCGGCCTGCACGGGCAGGTGCAGATAGGGCATCAGCTTTTCGCAGTCGCCATGGGCGGCGATCAGCGCGTCATCCATGTCATTGGGATGGCTGGTGGTGAAACGGATGCGTTCCAGCCCGTCGATGGTCGCCAGTTCGCGGATCAGCCCGGCCAGACCTTTGTCATGGCCGTGATAGGCGTTCACATTCTGCCCCAGCAGGGTGATTTCGCGCACGCCGCGTTCGACCAGATCGCGGGCTTCGGTCATGACGCGGGCGGACGGGCGGCTGACCTCGGCACCACGGGTATAGGGCACGACGCAGAAGGCGCAGAATTTGTCACAGCCCTCCTGCACGGTCAGAAACGCGGTCGGGCCGCGCTTGGCTTTGGGGCGGGATTTGAGATGCTCGAACTTGTCTTCTTCGGGGAAATCGGTGTCCAGCGCCTTTTCCCCGGCCTGCGCCTTGGCTGTCAGATCGGGCAGGCGGTGATAGCTTTGCGGTCCGACAACCAGATCGACCATGGGCTGACGGCGCATGATCTCTTCGCCCTCGGCCTGGGCAACACAGCCCGCCACGCCGATTTTCAGATCGGGTTTTTCGGCCTTCAACCCCTTGTAGCGGCCCAGTTCCGAATAGACCTTTTCCGCCGCTTTTTCGCGAATATGGCAGGTGTTGAGCAGGATCATATCCGCATCATCCGCGCTGTCGGTCTGAACATAGCCCTGACCGCCCATGGCCTCGGCCATGCGCTCGCTGTCATAGACATTCATCTGGCAGCCATAGGTCTTGATGAAAAGCTTCTTGGGCGTGGTCATGTCGGTATCCTGTCGCGCGGGCGGATGTTGCGGGGCACGTATCAAGGGGGCGCAATAGCGCGAATCCCCCCTTTCTTGCAATGCACGAGTTTTTCACCGAGTCTGTGGCAAAAATTCGGGAACGACCGGGAACGGAGGCCGCGATGCAGTATCGTGACATAGACGCATTTCTGGCGCAGGGACGTCAGGCACTGGCGACAGGGCCCGTGGCCATGGTGTTTGCCGAGGACGGGGCCGAGCTGGACACCTGCCTGCGCCATCACCGCCAGCTGGGCTTTGCCACGGTGCTGGTCTTTGTCGAGGATGTGGTGCCGCTGGCGCGCGACCTGCAGGGCAAGGTGATCCGCATCGGCTATGACCCGCGGGTGGAAAACACCCTGTCCCAACATGTGAACAAGGTGCTGGCCGCCACACCTGAAGGCACCTGGATGTTCTACTGCTACAATGCGGAATATCTGTTCTACCCGTTTTGCGAGAGCCGCCGCGTGACCGAATTGCTGGCCTTTCACGCCGAGGAACGCCGCGATGCGATGCTGGGCTATGTTGTGGATCTGTATGCAGGTGATCTGGATCGCGCCCCCGAGGCCGTATCGCTGGATGACGCGTGGCTGGATCGCTCGGGCTATTACGCGCTGGCGCGCAAGGATCCCGCCAATCACAACCACCCGAAAGACCGCCAGCTGGATTTCTTTGGCGGGCTGCGCTGGCGCTACGAGGAACATGTGCCGCAAGAGCGACGCAAGATCGACCGCGTGGCGCTGTTCCGGGCAAAACCGGGGCTTCAGCTGCGCGAAGATCACACGTTCAATGACGAAGAATACAACACCTATGCCTGCCCCTGGCACAACAACCTGACCTCGGCCGTGGTGTCGTTTCGCACCGCCAAGGCGCTGAAACTCAATCCGGGCAGCACGTTTGATATCCGCAATTTCCGCTGGCACAACTCGGTGCCGTTTGAATGGCACTCGCGCCAATTGCTGGATCTGGGGCTGATGGAACCGGGGCAGTGGTTCTAGGATCAGGATGCATTGATTTCACCCCACTGGCGTCAAAACCGCAAAATGTCAGAGGTGTGAGACATGCAGAGAATAGCGGGCTATTTTCAAATCGCTCGGGCCACTGAGATGAAGCGGTTTTGTCGTCCGTAGGATTTGGCGGATTTTCCCTGTGAGCTTCGTTGCAGCTGCTTGAAATTCAAAAAGAGTTCCTGCGCAGATGCGCCTCGTCACAGACAAAATCTGCCAAACCAGTGGCGCGAAATCAATGCATCCTGCCCCTAGGCCGCCAAAAGCCTTGTGAGGCTTTTGAAATTTCGCAGGCGAAATTTGGCGCCCGAGGATGTGGCGCGGCAGATATGATCCGCCGCGCTTTTTGTTTGTCGCTTACAGGTGCTCTTCCTGTGGCATACCCAGCACGTGGAAACCGCCATCCACACGGACAATCTCGCCCGTGGTGCAGGCACCTGCATCGGAAATCAGGTAGACAGCAGTGCCGCCCACGGCCTCCAGCGTCGCATTCCCGCCCAGCGGCGCGTTCTGATCGGTGTGCTTGTAGGTTTTGCGCGCCCCGCCAATCGCGGCCCCCGCCAGCGTTTTCATCGGGCCGGGGCTGATCGCATTCACGCGGATGCCCTCGGGGCCCAGATCATTGGCAAGATAGCGGGTCGACGCCTCAAGCGCGGCCTTCGCCACCCCCATCACGTTGTAATTCGGCGTCACCCGGTTCGCGCCCATATAGGTCAGCGTCAGCAGCGTGCCGCCATTGTCCTTCATCAGCGGATGCGCCCGGCGCGCGACCTCGATAAAGCTGTAGGCCGAAATATCCAGCGAGTTCTTAAAATTCTCGCGGCTGGTGTTCAGGATCCGCCCGGTCAGCTCGGTCTTGTCGGAATAGGCGATGGCATGGACAACAAAATCCAGGCTGTCCCAGCGTTGTCCCAGCGCGTCAAAGGCCGCGTCCAGGCTGGCATCATCGGTCACATCCACATCAACCATAAAGTCGCTGCCAACACTTGCCGCCAGCGGTTCCAGCCGCTTGCCAAAAGCCTCGCCCTGATAGGTAAAGGCCAGCTCTGCCCCGGCCTCGGCACAGGCTTTGGCAATGCCCCACGCGATTGATCGTTCATTGGCCACACCCATGACCAGCCCGCGTTTTCCATTGAGTGAAATCGTCATGTGCCCTCTCCGGCGTTTTTTCCTTAACTGTACGGAATGGCGGGGGAGGTCAAGTTTTGGGGGGCTGTGCGTAGTTGCGCTGCCCTTTAAAGTGGACATGAGTTCTGAGCCGTTTCGGATTAAATTTTTGATTATAAACAGAAATATGGGTGGCGTTATATTGGTGTGCTATAATGCACAGTGTAACTGTAGATAGTGTGCAGACCTTCACCTCAACCTCGGTAAGAACTGTACCTGGAAGATCTCGTGAGCCTGCTCAAGCATCTGCACAATAATGAGGGTGCGAGAATATCCAAACACCAAGGTTTACGGGTAAAATAGCAGTCAATAGGGAACCCAGAATGCTGTTTGAAAGCCAACCAAGCATTCCTTTGATAACGGAAATGGAGCTGAATGGAAGCAATGGTTGATCATGGAGGGTTCAGCAGGGTTATCTCGTTGCAGGTTTTCCCCGCAGCTTGAACGTGACAGAGCCACTATTTTGGATATCGTACTTCCGTACTTGTCAGCTTTCTATGAAATAGATCAGCGGAAATTAATGATAGAATGTCCTTTACTCGTCTAGGTTCTAATCCTCTTATTGCATGGTTGTATTACCCGGCGCTCAGGCTCTGCATTGCCGCAGCGGTTTTAGGGGCAATATCCATTGAAACAAGTCAAGTTAAGGCCCAAACTCATTCATCTTTAGATGTCGCAAACCTTCAGGCGGCGATTGAGACCAAGCCTCACTACCTAATTTCGACTACCGGGCATTTTTCGGGAATGGACTTGGCGCCAAACGGCAAAACCATCCTCGTCGCCATTAGCGGCGAGAAAGACGCCGCGTTGAAGCTATTGTCCATTGAAGATTTAGAGGTTCGCAAGAGTTTGACGCTGCCAACCGGCATCATGCCAGCAGATCCAACCTACGATTCAACCAAAACGCGCATTGTCTTCGCAGGTTTCTGCGAACCGTCATCATCGCTTTGCAACAGGTCGCAAGGCGGATGGAACATATATACCTACGATCTCGCTACTGACACTACGCGCCAGGTAACGACATACCAGCCAGACCTCGTCCGCCGCGACCCTATTTGGGGGAGTGATGGTCAAATATACTATGTAGGTTTCAGCCCGAAATTCGGTGGCACTGCTATGACTGCTGCCAACGGCATCTACGTAGTATCCCCAAGCGGAGCCGACGCCGCAATTTTCCCACGAAGCAGCGTGTCGGAGCGTAGCGGTACATTCGCGAGCTTTATTGGGAAGGCCACGTCCCTGAGCCTGATTTCGGCAGATCAAAACGGTTTGATCTTCAAGGCACGGCTGGCTGTGCCCCCAAGTCGGCTTCCAGATCACCGATTTGAATACATTCAAACGGCAACCGGGTTGATGTTTGATGACCGTCTTAGGCGCTTTGCAGATGATCGCATATACTCACTACCCGCAGACACGTTTCTTAGAAGTGAGACGGTCAACACGCTTTTCCTGCTCAAAAACGATAGTCTTGCGATCTACCACGAGCGTGACGCTGTAACGGGGCCTTTGCCAGAATCTGCTTGGCACGTCCGTGCAGCCACAGCAGGAGACGGTGCGATTTGGGTAATGCCGTCAACAATCGAAAACGCGTTTGCCTCCGCCCTGTTGCGGTTTGCAGACGATGAGGTGGACATTGTGGATCCGACGGCAGGGCAGTCCATAACTCTTGAGGGCAGAGTGGTTGATTTTGAGGTTGCCGCAGGTCGTTTTATTCTAGCGACGCGCACTCAAGATAGAGGCGTCCAATTTTGGACTTTGCGAGAGGGTCGATCCCCTTTGAGATTTTTCATAAAATCGCCCTGATAAGTTAAAATAGGCGTGTGTTTTGTCATTTTATGAGCCGATGTCAGGATGAGAATGCGCATAACCCACTTATTGGACCTGACCCCAAGGCAGGATCTTCCGGCGGTAGTTTCAGCTCTGGAAATTTGTCACCAATCACTCATTCAAACTGCGAGTTACCCGGTTTTTGCGCGTTTCCTGTTAGACATTCATTTGCATGGCATTTCATCTCACAAGAGGGCCACCCGTTTCCGGATGGCCCTCTTAAGTTTCTGACAAATTGTCTGACTTACCCGCGATATTTCGACAGAACCATCGATCCGTTGGTGCCGCCAAACCCGAACGAGTTGGTCATCACCGAATCCAGGCCCGCGTTTTCCACCAGCGATGTGGCGATCTCGGCCGGGTTCAGGGCCGGGTCCAGGGTTTCCACGTTGATCGACGGGATGATGAAATCATGCTCCAGCGCCAGCAGGCAGTAGATCGCCTCTTGTGCACCCGTCGCGCCCTGGCTGTGGCCGGTCATGGATTTGGTCGAGGAAACCGGCGGCGTGCTGCCTTCTCCGAACACGCGGCGGACCGCTTCGATTTCGCCCACATCGCCCACCGGGGTCGAAGTGCCATGCGCGTTGATATAGCTGACCTTGCGATCCTCAGACAGGGTGGACAGGGCCACGCGCATCGCGCGCTCACCGCCTTCGCCCGAGGGGGCCACCATGTCGGCACCATCCGAGGTCGCGCCATAGCCGGTGACTTCGGCGTAGATCTTGGCACCACGGGCCTTGGCGCGCTCCAGTTCCTCCAGCACGACAATGCCGCCGCCGCCGCCGATCACAAACCCGTCGCGATCCGCGTCAAAGGCGCGCGAGGCGCGTTCCGGCGTGTCATTATATTTCGAAGACATCGCGCCCATGGCGTCAAACAAGCAGGACAGGGTCCAGTCCAGCTCTTCGCCGCCACCGGCAAACATCACGTCCTGCTTACCCATCATGATCTGTTCGGCGGCATTGCCGATGCAGTGCAGCGAGGTCGAGCAGGCCGAGGTGATCGAATAGTTGATCCCCTTGATCTGATAAGCCGTGGCAAGGTTCGCCGACACGGTCGAACACATGGTTTTGGGCACGGCAAACGGACCGATCCGCTTGGTCGCGCCGGATTTCAGCACGGTCTGGTGCGCGGCCAGCATGGCGCTGGTCGACGGGCCACCGGAGCCGGCCACAAGACCGGTGCGCGGGTTGACGATGTCGCTGGCTTCCAGACCGGAATCGGCGATGGCCTGACCCATGGCAATGTGAGCATAGGCTGCGCCGGGCCCCATAAAGCGCAGCGTGCGCTTGTCCACGTGATCCGCGACATTCAGCTTGATGTCACCCGCGATCTGGCTGCGAAAGCCATGTTCCTTCATCGCCTCATTGGCGGTGATCCCGGATTTCCCGGCCTTGAGCGAGGCCAGAACCTCTTCGGCATTGTTCCCGATGGACGAGACGATCCCCAGTCCGGTGACGACGACACGGCGCATGCGGCCTCCTTTGATTGCTTTGGTCTTAGTAAGGCAAGCGGGAAGGGGGGCGCAAGCAGATGCAAGCGCGCAAGGGCTTTGAGAGTGTCAGACAAAACAAAACCGCGCCCCGGTTTGTGGACCGGGACGCGGTGGAATGGATCAGATCAGAACCGGATCAGGCCGATTTCTTGGCCCGGTTGCGGCGCGGTTTGGCGCTGCGGTGGGTGTTGGCGTCTTTGCGGCGCGGGCCGCCGCCCCGGCGTTGGGGTTTGCGCGGGGGGACCGTGGTCGGGCGCTCGCCAGCGGCGGTGGGAAGTTCGATCTTCATCAGTTTTTCGATCTGGCGCAGCAGGGCAAATTCATCCGGCGCGCAAAAGGCAAAGGCCTCGCCCTCGCGGCCCGCGCGGGCGGTGCGGCCGATGCGGTGGACATAGTTGTCCGGCACTTCGGGCAGGTCATAGTTGATCACATAGGCCACGCCGGGGATGTCGATGCCGCGCGCGGCCACATCGGTGGCCACCAGCACGGTGATTTCACCCGCGCGGAAGGCCTTGATCGCGCGGTCACGCTGGCCCTGGCTTTTGTTGCCATGGATCGAGGCGGCGTTGAACCCATCCGCGACCAGACCTTTCATCAGGCGCTCGGCCCCGTGTTTGGTGCGGGCGAAAACCAGCGTCAGCGCATCGGGGTCGCGCGACAGGATGCTGCGCAGCTCGGACGGTTTGGCCTTGCTGTCCATATATAGCACGGACTGGGTGATCTTGTCCGCAGCCTTACCCGGAGGCGAGACCTGCACCTTTTTCGGATCCGTCAGGTAAGCGGCTGACAGTTCTTCCATTTTCTTCGGCATTGTGGCCGAGAACAGCATGGTCTGGCGCGGGCTGCCCAGATGGGGAACGATGCGGCGCAGCGCGTGGATAAAGCCCAGATCCAGCATCTGGTCGGCCTCGTCCAACACCAGATGGCGGGTTTGGCCCAGATCCACGGCGCCGCGTTCCAGCAGGTCGATCAGACGACCCGGAGTGGCGACCAGAATGTCGGTGCCACGGGCAAGGAAAGCGATCTGTTTGTTGATCGACTGGCCGCCCACAACAGTCGACACGCGCATCCGCGTGCCCTGCACCATGCCGCGCAGACCTTCGGCGATCTGGTTCACCAGCTCGCGGGTCGGGGCAAGGATCAGCGCCTTGGCGGTTTTGGGCTGCGGTTTGCCCTGCTGTTCCATCAGGTGATGGATCAGGGGCAGGCCAAAGGCCAGGGTTTTGCCGGTCCCGGTCTGGGCCAGGCCCAGCACGTCATGGCCTTCCATGGCCAGCGGGATCGCCTTTTGCTGGATCGGCGTGGGTGTTGACAGGCCAGCGCGTTCGATCGCAGCCAGCAGTTTCGGCCCAAGGCCGAGCGTTTCGAAATCAGACAAGATACGTCCTTTGATGACCGCCGGACATCCTGCCGCGGGCGATCTTACGGGGTTTGCAGGGCCTCAAAGTCTGCGGGCGTGTCCCGGCAGTCCTGGCCTTCGCATTCCAAACCCTGCGTGATGGGGTGCGGGAGATGAGCGTGTCGGCTGATGGCGCCATAGTGGAACGGGCGCACGGCTGGCTCACGCGGCAGCGCAGCGACGTGGGGCTTCTAGGCGCAAGGGGTGGGGCGGGTCAAGAGGGGATCGCGACGCTCAGCGTGCAGAGGCGGCCCAGATACAGCCACAGCCCCAAAGGCAGGAACAGCGTTGCGATGGTCAGGATGCTGGAAACGCGGTCGCGGGGCACCCGTTTGGCCCCGAACAGAACCTGCATCGTTGCGCCAAGGCCAAGCCGGTTGCGGCGTTTCAGCCTCAGCGCCGTGAATGTTGCGCCCAGCAGGAACAGCAGCGCCGGATAAACATGAACCGTATCGGCGCAGGTTTGTGCGGTATCCATAATGCTGCCGGGGCTGCGGGCGCAAAGGGGCGGTCAGCTTTCGCTGAGCGCGACCTTCATGTCCTTGACCTGATAGATGACTTCGCCATCGGCTTCGACGATGCCATCGGCCACACCCATGGTCAGGCGGCGGGTCTGGATCGCCTTGGTAAAGTCGATCTTGTAGGTCAGCATCTTGCGATCCGGGCGCACCATGCCGGTCAGCTTGACCTCGCCCACACCCAGCGCATAGCCGCGCCCCTGCCAGCCACGCCAGCCAAGGTTGAACCCGGTCAGCTGCCACAGGCCGTCCAGACCCAGGCAGCCGGGCATGATCGGGTTGCCGGGAAAGTGGCAGTCAAAGAACCACAGGTCCGGGGTGATGTCGAATTCGGCCAGAACATGGCCTTTGCCATGCGCGCCACCATCGCCGGAAATCTCGGTGATCCGGTCCATCATCAGCATCGGCGGCGCCGGCAGCTGGGCATTGCCCGGACCGAAAAGCTCGCCTGCGGCGCATTTCAGAAGATCTTCCTTGCTGAAGCTGGTCGGATAGTCTGCCATGTGAACGGCGCCCCCAAAATCTGATTGTTTTTCATCTGTCCGCGGGCACGGCCCGGCGGGTCCGGCCCCCTCTATCACTGCGGTTGTGTCGCTTGCAAGGGCGGCGGTGCCGGGGGCTGCGTGGTCTGGATGGCTGTGCCGCAGGGTTTCGATTTGAAATTTACCCCAAAGCGACGTTATATAGGCCAGGAAAGAACAGGATTGATGCAAGCATGTTGTCGGAAGCACAGGAACGCGGTCAGCACTGGCTGTCCCATTCGGAACTGCGCCCCACACGCCAGCGCGTAGCCCTTGCGGCGCTGCTGGTCGGGGATGGGCAGGACCGTCACGTCACCGCCGAAAGCCTGTTTGAGGCGGCGCGCGATGCGGGCGAACGTGTGTCTTTGGCCACGGTTTACAACACGCTTAAGGCGTTTTGCGATGCGGGTCTGATGCAGGAAGTGATGGTCGATGGCTCCAAAAGCTATTTTGACACCAACACCCATGATCACCCGCATTTCTTCTGGGAAGATGATGCCATTCTGACCGACGCTCCGGCGGATCAGTTGGAAATCACCCGCCTGCCCGAAGCGCCCGAAGGGGCCGAAATCGCCAAGATCGACGTGGTGATCCGCCTACGCCGGACCTGAGCCTTAGCCCTGCGGCGGGCTCGCAGGCGCTGTTCGGATCATCCTTATCGCGGGGACGCCGCGCACGTCGTAGCTGTCCCCGGATGTGGCAAATCCAAACCTTTGGTAAAACGGCACTGCGCTCAGCCGCGCGCTTAGCCAGACCTTCGGGCCGTTTTTGACGTCAATTCTATGCAGCGCGGCGCGCATCAGGGCGGTGCCAATGCCTTGGCCTTGATATGCGGGCAGGCAGGCAAATTTGCGGATCCGCCAGCCGATCGGATCGGGATAGAGCGACAGGACCGCAACGATCCGCCCGTCTTTGCACACGCCCAAATGGCAAGCCGACTCATCCCCCGGCACACGATTATCGTCGCGCGTCAGATCGGGCCAAAGCACCGGATGACGCACATCCAGGGCCTGATCCAGCGTGATTTCCCTGATTTCGACCCTGTTCTGCGCCATTCCCGGCCCTTCGCTGCTTGATGTTTTCGGCAATTACCGCTATCTCGCGCAGCGTCTGCAAGGTGAAAACACCGCAGGACGTGTCAGATCGGGCAGGGTCGGGAACTCCGGCCCTTTGTCTTTTTGTGTGTTTGTGATCCGACGCGCTGTGGCCAGGGGCAACCCGTCGCCAAGCATGACCAATCATCCGCATCCGCGGGTGGCAATTCAGACCGGTGGAGACAACCACCCGGCCAGAAAACGTTTGTAAAGGAATGAAAGCCACATGGCTAACGCAACCATGGAGGAATTCGAGGCCCTCCTTAATGAAAGCCTCGAAATGGACACCCCGGACGAAGGTTCGGTTGTCAAAGGCAAGGTCATCGCAATCGAAGCGGGCCAGGCCATCATCGACGTCGGCTACAAAATGGAAGGCCGCGTTGATCTGAAAGAATTCGCAAACCCCGGCGAAGCGCCCGAAATCGCAGTTGGCGACGAAGTCGAGGTTTACCTGCGCGCAGCAGAGAACGCCCGTGGCGAAGCCGTCATCTCCCGCGAGATGGCCCGCCGCGAGGAAGCCTGGGACCGCCTGGAAAAAGCCTACGCAGACGATCAGCGCGTCGAAGGCGCGATCTTCGGCCGCGTCAAAGGCGGCTTCACCGTCGACCTGGGCGGCGCTGTTGCCTTCCTGCCCGGCTCGCAGGTTGACGTCCGCCCCGTGCGCGACGCAGGCCCGCTGATGGGTCTGAAGC